>NZ_JALJWF010000001.1:735000-1935000 GCF_024168645.1 Pseudomonas sp. GGS8
GCCAAGTGTTCTTCAATGAAAAGGGCCAGCCACAGGCTATTTATCAATTCAATGCGGATGGAGCGCCGAAGACGCGAATGATTGCGCCTGAAGCGTCCGAAACGGCAGACTGACTTTGCCCGAAATGCCATGAGCAATCATTACCCGGCCACCATGAACCTCACTCGCACCCTGATCATCGGCAACTCCGGTTCGGGCAAGAGTTGGCTGGCCAAACAACTGGCCGAGCACCTGCAAGTGCCTTGGACCGATCTAGACCTGATTCACTGGGTATCCGATGAACACAGCATCGCCCGGCCCCGCAACGAAGCACTGGGAATGGCGCGGGTGGCGGCGAGTGAAGAGCGCTGGGTGATCGAAGGTGTTTACGGCTGGATGGTCAGCGAACTTCTGGAGCAGGCCACTGCGCTGATCTGGTTGTGCCTGGACGACGAAGACTGTGTAAACAACATTCGCCAGCGAGAAGCGACGCGGGACGAGAAAGAAGAGTTGCTGATAGCGTTACTCGACTGGGCCGGTAGCTACCGCACTCGCGAAGGGTCCAGCGGATTTGCCGCGCATCAGCGCTTGTTTGAAGGGTTTAGCGGTTGGAAACGCCAACTGATGAGCCGGGTTGAACTCTCGGCTTTCGTCAGCGCAATGCAACCAACCGACTGATTGGCCTCGCCATTTTTTGGGGAGTTTATCCCACTGACGGAGACACCGGTTCTGTAGGAGCAGCCTTCTGCAGCTCCTACAGGGGAAACGGCGTATATCCAGAACGTGTCAGGCCGCTTTCACCGCCCGCCCCACCCCTCTGACAATCATCTCCACTTCCCGCTCATCGATCGTCAGCGGTGGCAGCAGGCGAATGGTCTTGCCCCGTGTCACGTTGATCAGCAAACCGTGATCCCGCGCGGCAATCAGGGTCAGATCGCGGATCGGTTGGACCAGTTCAATGCCGATCATCAAACCCTGTCCGCGGATTGCCAGAACGTTCGGGTCGTCAGCCAGTTCGACGCGCAACCTGGCAAGCAGACGTTCCCCCTGAAGTCTGGCGTTTTCCAACAGGCCCTGTTCTTCAATGATTTCCAGCACGGTGCAACCCACCCGACACGCCAGCGGATTGCCGCCAAACGTACTGCCGTGGCTGCCGGGCGTGAATAAATCCGCAGCTCTGCCCCGCGCCAGGCAGGCACCGATGGGCACTCCGTTACCCAGGCCTTTGGCCAAGGTCATGACGTCCGGGATGATGCCTTCGTGCTGAAATGCAAACCACTGGCCGGTACGGCCGATGCCAGTCTGGATTTCGTCGAGCATCATTAACCAGGCGCGCCGGTCGCAGAGTTCGCGCACCGCTTTGAGATAACCGGGCGGCGCCATTTGCACACCACTTTCGCCCTGAATCGGTTCCATCAGGATCGCCACGATGCGTGGGCCGTGGGCTTGCTGCACCGCCTCCAGCGCCGTGAGGTCGCCGAACGGCACTTTGATGAAATCCCCCGGCAACTCGTTAAAACCCAGGCGCACCGCCGGGCCATCGCTGGCCGACAAGGTGCCGAGGGTCCGGCCGTGGAATGCGTTCTCCATGACCACTACCAGCGGCTGCTCGATGCCTTTGTGCCAGCCATAAAGCCGCGCAAGCTTCAGCGCGGTTTCGTTGGCTTCGGCACCGGAATTATTGAAGAACGCCCGCTCCATGCCCGACAACCGAACCAGTTTCTGCGCCAGCCGCTGTTGCCAGTCGATGCTGTACAGGTTGGAAGTGTGCAACAGCAACCCAGCCTGTTCGCTGATGGCCGACACGATTCGCGGATGGGAATGGCCGACGTTGGTCACCGCCACACCCGCCACCGCGTCCAGGTATTCACGACCGGCCTGATCCCACAGGCGCGTGCCCAGACCTTTGCTGAAACTCAAGGCCAAGGGTTGGTAAGTGCTCATCAGGCAAGTGGCGGTCATGACATCAAGCTCCATCAATAGTCGGTGTTTTTGCAGTATGGTTAGCCACCTGAGCTGGATAAATACTGCAACACTTCAATCATTTTAAAGCTGAGCTTGATAATGGATTTATTCCAGGCAATGACGGTTTACGTAAGAGTGGTGGAAGCGGGCAGCATGACCGCCGCCGCTTTGCAGTGCGAAATGTCCACGACCATGGTCGGCAATCACCTGCGGGCTCTGGAGCAACGCTTGGGTGTGCGCCTACTTAACCGTACGACACGGCGTCAGCGTTTGACGGAATTTGGCACGGCGTACTATCAGCGGTGTCTCGAAGTGCTGGGGCTGGTGGCTGACTCCGAACGCCTGGCCGAACAAACCCTCGACGAGCCGAGCGGCACTCTGCGTATCACCGCACCGCTGACCTTCGGCACCGAACGGCTCGCGCCGGCCCTGAGTGAATTCACCCTGCGCTGTCCGCAAGTCAAACTCGACGTCGTTTTGACCAACCAGCGCCTGGACCTGCTCGATAACGGTTTCGATGTGGCGATTCGTCTGGGCACTACCGAACTATCCAACATGATTTCTCGCCCGCTCATCGACTACACGATGACCCTGTGTGCATCGAAGGATTATCTGGCGCGTCGAGGTACACCGGAAAAACCCGCCGACCTGCAACACCATGACTGCCTGGCCTTCGCCTACCCGGCCGGCGATGATTGGCACTCGGTAGCCAAACAATGGCGCCTGAAGGGACCAGAAGGCGAAGTCATGGTGGAGGTCAGCGGGCCGATGCTGATCAACAGTTCGGCGGGCCTGCATCAAGCGGCGCGAACCGGCATGGGCATCGTGATGGTGCCCGATGCGCTGGTGGAGCAAGACCTGCGAGATGGAAAACTGGTGGCCTTGATGCAGGACTACCAACTGCCGAGTCGGCCGATGAACCTGGTGTACGCCCAGGACCGCTACCGTTTGCCGAAATTGCGCAGCTTCGTCGACTTTGCACTGCAGTGGTGGGGCAAACACTAGCCGGGGCAATACGCCATGAACTAATCTCCTCGACTGACGAGTCACGTTGATATCAGGACGGCAGGGAGACCGATGATGGGTGAGGCATCGAAAATCGAGCCGTTGAAGTTCGATCTGTCAGATTTTAATGAAGACATGCTGCACACCATTCTGGAACTGGTCAGCGATGGCATCTGGGACTGGAACGCCAACACCGGGTTCGTCTACCGCAACCCCGGGTGGTACGAGATGCTCGGCTATTCGCCTCATTCCCTGGATAACAATGTGTTGACCTGGGAAAACGTGATCCACCCCGACGATTATTCGCGGGTCATGGCGTTGTTTGATGACTACCTGGATCAGCGCGCCCCCGGTTATCAGGCCGAGTATCGCTGCCGCATGCGCGATGGCACTTATACTTGGATCGAAGATCGCGGCTACGTATTGGCACGTAATGCCGACGGCTCGGTGGCGCGAATGATCGGCGCGCACCGTAGCATCGAAGACAAGAAGCGCCTGTTCGAAGAAATGGAACGGCACAATCAATCCCTCGAAGCCATCGTCGAAGAACGCACTCGGGAGTTGTCCCGGGTCAATCAACAGCTACAAATTCAACTCGAAGAAAACCGCAAACTGGCGGAAACCGATGTGCTGACCTCCATCGCCAATCGCTATCGCCTGGAAAAAGCCTTGCCTCAGGAATGCGATCGCGCCCAACGCTTTCGCCAGCCTCTGTCACTGATCGCGATGGACATCGATGACTTCAAAAACATCAACGATCACTACGGTCATGCCCTGGGTGATGCGGCGTTGGTGCAGGTGGTCGAGAGTGTGAAGCACTGTGTGCGCGAAGGCGATCTGTTGGCGCGTTGGGGGGGGGATGAATTCATCATGATCCTGCCTAACACCTTGTTGGCCGACGCCAGGTCACTCGCTGAAAGAATCCGTCATGGCCTGGCAAGCCTGCTGCCGGTCGGGGACTATCAAGTGACCATGAGTTTTGGCGTGGTGCAACGCTTTGAAGAAGAACAACAGACCGGGTTGCTGGCCCGGGCTGATCAGGCGCTGTATCGGTCGAAGATCGCGGGCAAGAATCTGATTTCGGGTTGAGGCCCGCTGTCTTCCTACATGCCCGCTTTCACCAACACTGGCTTTTCCTGATACCGATCCGGATACAGTTGCTTCAACTGCGCCACTTTCGGCAGGTCATTGATCACGATGTAAGGATACGTCGGATGCTCGGTCAGGAAGTCCTGATGCTCCTCCTCTGCCGGGTAGAAACCGTTGTAGCTTTCCAGCTTGGTGACAATCGGTTTATTGAACGAATGGGCAGCGTCGAGCTGGGTGATGTAGGCCTGGGCGACGCGTTGCTGTTCGGTGCTTTTCGGGAACAGCGCCGACCGGTACTGAGTGCCTCGGTCCGGGCCCTGGCGGTTGAGTTCGGTGGGGTTGTGGGCCACCGAGAAATAGATTTGCAACAGGGTTCCGTAACTGACCTGAGCGGAATCGAAGGTCACTTCGACAGACTCCGCATGGCCGGTGTCACCCTCGCTGACCCGCTCGTATTGAGCGGTGCTGGCTGCGCCACCGGCATAACCGGAAACCGCATTCTTCACTCCTTTGACATGCTGAAACACGCCTTGGACGCCCCAGAAGCAACCGCCGGCAAAAACCGCCGTTTCGCTGTGCGCCTGGGTGGTTTCGTCGAGCTTCGGCGCTGGAATGACGACCGCGTCTTCAGCGCCTGCGAAAGAAAACGCAGAGCACTGGCCGATAACGCTGGCGACGGCCAGACCCAGTAAGGTGCGACGCCAGTTGAATGGGGTTTTCATGGGCTGTCTCCTGAATGAATGGGTGGCGATCAACCAAAGGTAAACGCATACGCCGACACACCCGGATCGAGAAACTCGATGCTGAACGTCCGGTCCTTTACACCTGCGCTCTGGCGTACCAGTTGATACAACCGCTGCTCGGTGACGCTGCCACTGCCATCGGGCGCCACGTCAATACCGTGGGCATCGCCTGGGGGCTTGCCGTCAATCAACACTTTGAAACGCACCGGTTTGCGGTCGGCACCGGGGCCCAACACCAAGTGCAGGTCGCGAGCGTGAAAGCGATAGACGATACGACTGTCCGCTGCAATCGAGACGGCCCGCTCCGGACCGACAGCCCATTGACCGTCCAGGCTCCAGTCATTAAGGGCCAGTTGTGACGGTGGGCTATAGGCAGTCGCCTTGTCCGGTACCAGGCCGGTTTCAGGGGCGAAATGCTCCGCCCGCCGGTAGCCGACATAGGTTTCGGGCGATTGCACCTCATTCATATCCGGGGCGAGTTGAACACCCTGGGCGTTGGCATTGATCAGCCCGTCCGCGACTTTCGCCGCCCCAGCCTCACGCAACAGCTGCTGAATCACTTGCTCGGATTCGGCGTACTTGCCTTCACCAAAGTGGTGATAACGAATGCGTCCCTGAGCATCGGCAAAATAATGGGCCGGCCAGTATTCGTTGTTGAAAGCACGCCAGACCTTGTAGTCATTATCAATGGCCACCGGGTAGGTGATACCCAGGTCCTTCATGGCTTTGGTGACATTGCCCACATCCCGCTCGAAGGCAAACTCGGGCGCGTGGACACCGATCACCACCAACCCCTGATCGTGATACTTCTCGGCCCAGGCCTTTATATACGGCAGGGTGCGCAGGCAGTTGATGCAGGAGTAAGTCCAGAAATCCACCAGCACGACCTTGCCCTTCAACGCCTGGGCGGTAAGTGGGGGCGAGTTGAGCCATTGCACGGCTCCGTCCAGGGATGGAAGGTTGCCTTCTATCGGCAGTGTGTTCGGTGTATTCGCAGTCACTTTCATCGTGTCGCCAGCGGCCATCATGCTGCCAGCAGGTTGATCGTCGGCCCGTGGAATCTGCGCCATCATCGCTCCGCTGTTAGCCGGTGTATTACTGGCCAACCGGTTGACCAACGCCTGTTCGATACCGCCGGTGGACGCCGTTGAAACCCGCGCCAGAATCCCGGTGTCCAGCCCCAGGGCAATTGCCACCACACCGATCAGCATCGCGGCGCCCAGGCCACGACGTAGCCACTCGCCAGCGCCTATCGAGCGCTTCATCGCGGCAAAGACCTTACCGCCCAGCAGCAGTGCCGCGGCGAGAGAAGTGGCGGCACCGGCCGCGTAAGCCAGTAGCAACAGAGTGGTCGCGATGCTTGCCCCTTGCAGCGCCGCACCGGTCAGCAGCAGCCCCAGAATCGGCCCGGCGCAGGGTGCCCAGAGCAGGCCCGTGGCGACGCCGATCAGGAATGAAGCGCCGGGACGCGGCCGAGTATCGGCGCCCGCGGCTTCCGACAGCCGACCGCCGGCCGCCACCAGTGGACGCGTCAGGCGTTCGGCCAACCGCGGCAGCAACAGCGTCAGCCCGAACAGTGCAACGAACAGCAACGCGAGCCAGCGACCGTACTGATTGACTTGCACCACCCAACCGCCGCCCACCGCCGCCAACGAGGCGACGAGCGCGAAGGTCAGCGCCATCCCCGCCAGCAACGGCAAGCCACTCTTCATAAACGGCTGCCCGGTGCGAGCGAAGACAAAGGGCAATACCGGCAGAATGCATGGGCTGACAATCGTCAGCACACCACCGAGATAAGCGAGGACCAGAAGCCACATAACGTCGACCTGCATCAAGTGAGTGAAAGGAAGTGCCCATGGATCACGCCTGGGGCTTGAAGGTCAGCGCCAGGCCGTTCATGCAGTAGCGCAAACCGGTGGGCTTTGGCCCATCCTCGAAGACATGCCCCAGATGACCGCCGCAACGACGACAGTGCACCTCTTCGCGCAATACACCGAAGGAGCGGTCCTGTCGGGTGGCCACCGCGTTGTCCAGGGGCGCCCAGAAACTCGGCCAGCCGGTACGACTGTCGAACTTGGTGTCGGAAGAAAACAACGGCAGATCACAACCGGCGCAGGCAAAAACGCCCTTGCGGTGTTCATTGTTCAGCGGGCTGCTGTAGGCCCGTTCGGTGCCCTCTTCGCGCAGTATTTCGTATTGCTCGGCGCTGAGCCGGGCGCGCCATTCGCTGTCGCTGCGAGTCACCTCGAAAACCTCCTCCGCGCGGGCTTCATCGACCAGCGCGACGCTTGTGGAAAATTTTGGCAATACACCGATCACCAGGGCTGCAGCCCCCAGCCCGCCGCTCGCTACAAGAAACTGTCGCCGTGAAAACATGGCCTTCTCCAAAATTCCAGGTGCCTTGCATGGAACACAGCCTAGGCTTGAGTTGATCGCCAAATCCTCACGAGGAGTTAAATAATTCGTGATAACTCAACCTCAGGAAAACCCGCACAATGTGTTCATTGCGTCACAAAGGACTGAGCTCCATGGAACAGACCAAACGCGTGCTGGTGGTCGAGGACGACCTGCACATAGCCGACCTTATCTGCCTGCATCTTCGCGATGAGCAGTTCGAGGTGGTGCACTGCGCCGACGGCGATGAGGGCATGCGGCTGCTGCAGCAAGGAAGCTGGGACGCACTGATTCTCGACCTGATGCTACCCGGCGTCGACGGCCTGGAAATCTGCCGTCGCGCCCGGGCCATGGCCCGCTACACCCCGATCATCATCACCAGTGCGCGCTCCAGCGAAGTGCATCGGATTCTGGGGCTGGAGCTGGGCGCCGACGATTACCTGGCCAAACCCTTTTCGATGCTCGAGCTGGTGGCACGGGTCAAGGCACTGCTGCGACGGGTCGACGCCATGGCCCGCAATCTGAAAATGGACGCCGGCAGCTTGATCACGGACGGCCTGTCCATCGATCCGATCACCCGTGAAGTCGCCCTCGATGGCCGTCGCCTTGACCTCACGCCACGGGAGTTCGACCTGCTGTATTTCTTCGCCCGACAACCTGGCAAAGTCTTCTCGCGCATGGACCTGCTCAACGCAGTGTGGGGTTACAGTCACGAAGGCTACGAACACACGGTCAACACCCACATCAACCGCCTGCGGGCCAAGATCGAGGCCGATCCGGCGCAACCGGCGCGCATCCTCACAGTGTGGGGCCGTGGCTACAAATTCGCAGCAAGCGGAGAGCAGCCATGAGGCTGCCCCTGACGCAACGCCTGTCCCTGGTGTTTGCCGTGCTGTTGCTGGTGTGCTGCGGCACATCGGTATGGATGCAGGTGCGCTCCAACCAAATGCATGAACTGGAAGTGGTGCAGGGTTTGTCGCGGGATCTGGCGCAACACATCGCCCACGACACCGTGCTGATGGACCGCAATGGCCCGATGCCCAATGCCGTGCGCGAACTGTTCAGCCAACTGATGCTGGTCAATCCCAGTGTCGAGGTCTATCTGTTGGACACCGGAGGCCGGATTGTCGGCAGCGCCGCGCCCGAAGGCCGAATACATCGGGAGCAGGTCGATCTGGTGCCGATCCAGCGTTTGCTAAAAGGCGAGGCCCTGCCGATTCTGGGTGACGATCCGCGCAGCGTCGATGGTCGCAAGGTGTTCAGCGCCGCGCCATTACGGGTCAACGGTCAGCCGGCCGGTTATCTGTATGTGGTGCTGCTTAGCGAAGAACACGACCGCTTCGCCGAACGCGGGGCCACCAGCGCGGCGCTCAATACCGCATTGTTGTCCATTGGGCTGGTGGCGTTGCTGTGCCTGATTGCCGGCCTCACGGCATTTGCCCTGATCACCCGGCCATTGCGCCGTTTGACCGAGAAAGTCAGTCAATTCGATATCAACGGCGTTCCAACCGCTTCGCCCGAACCTGAGCCGGAGCCTTTAGAAAAAGCTGCCAGCCACGATGAAATAGCCGTACTCGACGCGGCCTTTCGGCAGATGCAAGCGCGCCTCGGTGAACAATGGCGCTCGCTGACCCGTCAGGATCAGGAGCGTCGCGAACTGGTGGCCAACATCTCCCACGACCTGCGCACACCGCTGGCCTCGCTACACGGTTACCTGGAAACCCTGTCGCTCAAGGACGCCACCTTGTCCCCCGCTGACCGCCGTCGTTATCTGGGAATCGCTCTGGATCAGAGCCGCAAGGTCGGCGGTCTGGCGCAATCGTTGCTGGAGCTGGTGCGGCTGGAACACGGTTTCGTGCAGCCGGTGCTGGAGCGCTTCTCCCTGACCGATCTGGTGCAGGATATTTTTCAGAAATTCGAACTCAGCGCCGAAGCGCGCCAGATCGAACTCAAGGCCACTTTCGCTCCCAACGTCGCGGTGGCCTGCGCCGACCTGGGGCTGATCGAGCGAGTGCTGACCAACCTGTTCGACAACGCCCTGCGCCACACCCCCCAAGGGGGAGAAATCGAACTCAGTCTCCGCCCTCAAGAGTCTTTTATCGAAGTGACCGTCAGCGACACCGGCCCCGGCATCGCCCCCGAATTACGCGAAGGTCTGTTTCTGCGTCCATTCAACATTGGCGGCGCACGGCGCGATGGCGGACTGGGATTGCGGATCGTGCACCGGATCCTGCAATTGCACGGTCGCAAGATCGAGCTGATCGATGTGCCGGGACGCGGCGCGACTTTTCGCTTCTCCTTGCCGGTGGATGAGCAAACGGCAGAGCAGTGGGTGGTTCGGTCTAAAACCTCTCACCAAAAATACTGACCAGCCACCTGTTCATCCGTGACAACGCAGCGCGGGTCCAATAGATTAGGCGGCCTGAAAAGGCCCTGTGCTTTCTCGCCTCAATCCAAGTTAAAGAAGTAGTGAAATTTCAATGTCCGATTCCAATACCGCTGAATCCGTAGTCACCTTGTCGTCCAAAGCGGAATACGAAAACTCCATCAATCTTTCACAGCACGTGCCTCAGGCCAAGACCATCAGCGAGATGGTTCTGGACGCTTTTCAATCCACCCGGGAAAGCGACCAGATCCGCGAACTGCGCGCCGCGATTCGCCAAGCTCACGACAGCTTCGATGACGATAAAGCCTACGAATTGATGGGCGAACTCAAGCAATTGAAAGACGCCGAAGCCGCAGACATTGCCGCCCTGGAAGACCTGAGCAGCAAATTCCCGATCAGCCGCATTCTGTCCAGCTTCAAGGATGACCCGGCGTTCCAGGAAATCGTTTATGGCCTGGCGCTGAAAGTGCTGAACCAGACTCACCAAGCCATCAGCAACCCGAGCAGCGGCAAGAGCAAAGCGGCTCGCGCCAAAAAAGAAGTTGAAGTGTTCACCATCAGCAAGGACGGCATCAGCGTCACCCTGCCCCTGCGCACCCCGCGCTCGCGCCTGAACGTTGATCGTGAAGCGCTGGAATTCCTGGGTTTCACTTTCGTCGGCGAAGGCGAAGAAGCGGAGCTGGAAAGCGAAACGTTCCTGGACAATGCCGGGGCCGAACAAGCGGTCAACCGCAAGAACATCATCACCGCGCTTCAGCAGCAAACCGCGTTCGACGGCTACAGTATCGCCGCGCAGTAACACGCCACACCTCAAAGCCCCGCCCTCGGAAGCGGGGCTTTTTATTGCTCGCTGGATTGATTACACCGACGGATGCAGCGCCGCGATCATGTCGATTTCGATAGGGGCATTTTTCGGCAACTGGTAAACACCGACAGTCGTTCGCGTATGTCGACCGGCATCGCCCAATACATGCGTGAGAACATCCGATGCACCGTTGGCCACTTCGCTCAGGTCCACAAAATCGAGTGTGGACTTCACATACACCGTGATGCGAAGGAGCGCCTTGACGTTATCCAGTGAACCAATAGCCCCTCGGATCAGCGCCAGCCCGCGTATCGCACTGATGCTGGCGGCCTCTTGAGCATCGGCCATGTTGAGTTCCAACCCGACACGGCCGGGGTACTGGACTTCGCCGTTCATGCGCGGCACCAGGCCACTGACATACACCTCATCGCCGTGCCGAAGCAGCGGCGCATAGTGCCCCCCGGCGGCGTTCTCGTCGTAGATATCAAAGCCGAGTTCTTTCGCCATCGCGAGGAAACGTTCATCGCGGGTTATCTGCTGAATCATCTATTGGACCCCTTTGGTCAATCATGCGAACCGCGCAGATGATGGTAGAGACAGACGTTCGCGTTGATCAGAGCAAGTTCGTATAGAATCCAGCGAACTTTACTGCCAGAGAGACCAGTAAAATGCAGGCTCAGCGCGCAGTGATCGCCGCCATCGAATTCCAGCCGGGAGTTCCGCTGGTGCAGCAGATTGTCGATCAGCTGTCTGTGGCAATCAGCCAGGGTGGCTTGCCTCACGGGGCCAAGTTGCCACCGATTCGCGAACTTTCCGAATTGATGAACGTCGGCAAATCCACGGTGGTCGATGCCTTGGACCGATTGCGCGCCAAGGGGCTGGTGGTTTCACGCCAGGGCTCGGGGCACTACGCCCAACGGGCCAACAGTCAGCCACCGACTGCGGCGAGCCTGGATCTGCAACCCCAGGATATTCTCAGTCGGGTCCGCCGTGCGTTGCTGTTGAACAATGGCGCGCTGCGTCCTGGTTGTGGATTCCTGCCCGGTTCGTGGCTGCCCGCCGAAGAACTGCTCAAAGCCGTACGCGGCACCCTTCGTGCGACCGCGCTGCGCATGGGCGAATACGGTGAGGTGGGCGGTTACCTGCCGCTGCGCGAGGCGTTGCGGGTGAAGTTGTCGACCGTCGGCATCGACGTGCCGCTGGGGCAGATCATTACCACCGCCAATACTGTGCAAGCCATTGACCTGCTGATGCGCCTGTTGATCAAACCCGGTGACACGGTACTGCTGGACGATCCGTGCTACTTCAACATGCACGCCAACCTGTCGTTGCATGGCGCCAAAGTCATCACCATTGCCCGCGATTGCGAGGGCCTGGATCTGGAGGCGTTCGAGCAATTGCTGATTGCCTATCGCCCCGTGCTGTACATGACCAACAGCACGCTGCACAACCCGACCGGGCACTCGTTCTCCGCCGCCCAGGTTTATCGTTTGCTGGAGCTGAGTCACCGTTACGGTTTCCACATCGTGGAAGATGACCTCTATGGCGATCTTCAGCAAAGACGCACCCCGAGACTGGCCGCGAGTGGTCTGGACAACGTCAGCTACATCTCCGGTTTCTCCAAGACCCTGACCGCCAACAGCCGGGTCAGCTATGCGGTGCTCTCGCCGCAACTGGCAGCACGCTTGATCCGTTTGAAGATGAGCTGCGGCGGTGTGACCTCAGAGCTGGCGGAACAAATTATCTGCACGATGCTCAGTAATGGCAGTTACACCAAACACACTCGCCGCACAGTCGATCGCCTCTACGAATCGAGCAGCCGCGTGGCACGCTGGTTGGTGGAGGCCGGATGCTCAGTGTCTTCGCTACCAGGTGAAGGCCTGTTTATCTGGACCCGTTTGCCCGAAGGATTGCACGCCGAGACGCTGGCCAGTAAAGGTCTTGAAAACGACCTCGTCCTGGCACCCGGCACCTTATTGAGCAAAGCGGCTGATGCCAGCAGCTTCCTGCGCTTCAACGTCGCGCACAGCGATAGCCCACAGGTGCGCGAACGGTTTTTCCGATTGCTTGATAGCTGAGTTTTTCTGATAAACCGAGTTGTTGCCATCGCGAGCAGGCTCGCTCCCACAGGGGGTCAGAGTCGGACTTGGAGTTGGTGGCAACACCGAACTAATGTGGGAGCGAGCCTGCTCGCGATGGTCTCACCACGGTCCACCAGAAAAGCCCCAACAAAAAGCCCCGCTCTTCTCTCGAAGGCGGGGCTTTTCTTTACAGCATCCGACGCTTAAGGCGCGTACGTCAGCAACAGCTCACTCGGCACTTTGAAGTCCAGCGACATCATCACGCTCAACGCAGTAATGGTGAAGATCGAGAACACGAACAGCTTGCGTGCCCAGACCGTGTCATCCACTGCCTTGTAACCGGTCCAGGCCATGTACAGCCAGTACATGCCCATGGCCGCGGCGACGGCGAGGTAGCTCATGCCGGCGTAGCCGCTGAAGGTCAGCATCAAGGTCGCCACGAGGAAGGCCAGGATGTAGAGCAGGATATGTTTTTTAGCCACTTCAATGCCGCGCTTCACTGGCAGCACCGGAATCGATGCGGCCAGGTAATCGTTGAAGCGGAAGATCGCAATGGCGTAGGAATGCGGCATCTGCCACAGGCTGAACATCACCAGCAACGTCAGTGCGGCCATGTCGAAGTTATTGCTGACGGCGACGTAACCGATCACCGGCGGCATCGCCCCCGACAAACTGCCCACCAGCGTGCCGTGAACCGACTTGCGCTTGAGGTACAGGCTGTAGAAGCCGACGTAGATGACAAAACCGATCACCGCGAACAGTGCGGCCAATGGGTTGGCCACCTTGTACAACAACGCAACGCCGGCGACACCCAGAACGGTCGCATAAGCCAGGGCCAGTTTCAGGGAGATCAAGCCCTGGACCAGCACCCGGTTCTTGGTGCGTTCCATCTTCAGGTCGATGTCGCGGTCGATGCAGTTGTTGAACACGCAACCGGAAGCCACCACCAGGGACGTGCCGATCATCGCGGCCAGGAAAATGGCCAGATCGACATGCCCTTTGGAGGCCAGGAAAAATCCGCCTGCCACAGAAAGCACGTTACCGAAAATGATCCCCGGTTTGGTGATTTGGATAAAGTGCTTAAAGGACATCCGGACTTTCCTCAGTGCGCCATCATGTTGGTGTGGATGCTGAACATGATCCACAGCGACAGGCCTACCAACAGGACAATCACGATCGCGGCAAAAACAAACGCAATCACGTTGTTACGCTGCGCCGCCGAACGGTCCAGGTGGAGGAAGTACACCAGGTGCACCAGCACCTGGATGACTGCGAAGGCCAGTACGATCCACAGAGTCATGGCTTTAGGCAGCGACGGGTACATCACCAGGCCGAAAGGAATGACGGTCAGGATCACCGACAGAATGAAACCGATAGCGTAGGACTTGACGCTGCCGTGGCCGGCGTCGTGGCTATCGTGGGAATGAGCGTTAGCCATTTACATAGTCCCCATCAGATAAACAACGGTGAATACGCAGATCCACACCACGTCCAGGAAGTGCCAGAACAGGCTCAGGCAGCTCAGACGGGTCTTGTTGGTCGCCGTCAGGCCGTTTTTCTGCACCTGATACATCATGATCGCCATCCAGATCAGACCGCTGGTCACGTGCAGACCGTGGGTGCCGACCAGGGTGAAGAACCCGGACAGGAAGCCGCTGCGGCTAGGGCCGAAGCCTTCGGAGATCAACTTGTGGAACTCGTTGACCTCCATGCCGATGAAGCCGGCGCCGAACAGGAAGGTCAGGGCCAGCCAGCCCAGGACCTGGTTCTTCTTGCCCTTGAACAACGCCAGCATGGCGAAGCCGTAGGTGATCGAACTGAACAGCAGCAGAGCGGTTTCGCCCAGTACGTATGGCAGCTCGAAGATGTCGTGGCCCGACGGGCCACCCGCTACGTTGTTAACCAGTACCGCGTACGCCGCGAAGATCGACGCAAACAGAATGCAGTCGGTCATCAGGTAGAGCCAGAAACCGAATACGGTCATCTCGCCCGAGTCGTGGTGATGGTCATCATGCCCATGTCCATCGACATGGGTGTGTCCAGCATTGGTCACTAAGTTCGACATGGTTTAAGCCTGTTCCAACGAGGTTTCAACACGGGTGGCGGTGGCTGGAATTTTCCCGGCCGCTACCAGACGCTTGTGCTGCTCGGCTTCGATGCGCTCGATCACGTCGACCGGCACCATATAGCCTTGATCATCGCGTGCAGCGTGGATCACGAAGTAGCCCACGGTGCCAACCAGACCAACGATGGCCAACCACCAGATGTGCCAGATCATCGCGAAACCGAACACGGTCAACAGAGCACCCATGACCAGACCGGTCGCGGTGTTGTTTGGCATGTGGATCGGCTCGTACTTGGCCGGAGCCTTGTACGCGGTGCCGTTTTCCTTGGCTTCGGTGAACGGGTCGATGCCTTCTGCTTTTGGCAGCACGGCAAAGTTGTAGAACGGTGGTGGCGAGGAGGTCGACCATTCCAGGGTGTGGGCATTCCACGGGTCGCCGTGCTCGCACATGTTCTGCGGCAGCTTGCGGTCACGGATACTCACGTACAGCTGGATCAGCTGGCAGGCGATACCCGCAGCGATCATCACCGCACCGAACATGGCCACGTACAGGTACGGTACCCACTCAGGGTTGGTGGTGGCGTTCAGACGACGGGTCATGCCCATGAAGCCCAGTACATAGAGCGGCATGAACGCGACGAAGAAGCCGGAAATCCAGAACCAGAATGCTGCCTTGCCCCAACCTTCGTGCAACTTGAAGCCGAACGCTTTCGGGAAGTAGAAGCCAAAACCTGCGATGTAACCGAATACCGCGCCGCCGATGATCACGTTATGGAAGTGCGCGATCACGAACAGGCTGTTGTGCAGCACGAAGTCAGCACCCGGGATGGCCAGCAGTACGCCGGTCATGCCGCCGATGGCGAAGGTCACCATGAAGCCCAGGGTCCACAGAACCTGGCTGGTAAAACGCAGACGGCCTTGATAAATGGTGAACAGCCAGTTGAATAGCTTCACACCCGTCGGGATCGAAATCAGCATCGTCGCCAGACCGAAGAAGGCGTTGACGCTGGCACCCGAACCCATGGTGAAGAAGTGGTGCAGCCAGACCATGAAGCCCAGGATCGAGATCGCACCCGATGCGTAGACCATCGAGTGGTGGCCGAACAGACGCT
The DNA here is from genome assembly GCF_024168645.1 of Pseudomonas sp. GGS8. Taxonomy (NCBI): domain Bacteria; kingdom Pseudomonadati; phylum Pseudomonadota; class Gammaproteobacteria; order Pseudomonadales; family Pseudomonadaceae; genus Pseudomonas; species Pseudomonas sp. GGS8. The sequence continues at coordinate 750,625 of NZ_JALJWF010000001.1, forward strand.
TGCCGGTGAAGGTCGAGATGACTTCGGAGAAGATCCCGAACGCTGGCAGAATCAGGATGTACACCTCGGGGTGACCCCAGGCCCAGAACAGGTTGACGTACATCATCGGATTGCCACCAAGTTCATTGGTGAAAATGTGGAAATCCATGTAGCGGTCAAGCGTCAGCAAAGCCAGGGTAGCGGTCAGGATCGGGAACGAAGCCACGATCAGGACGTTGGCCCAGGTGCAGGTCCAGGTGAAGATCGGCATGTCCATCAGCTTCATGCCCGGGGTACGCATTTTCAGCACGGTGGCCAGGAAGTTGACCCCCGTCAGCGTCGTACCTAGGCCGGATAGCTGTAGCGCCCAGATGTAGTAGTCCATCCCCACGCCCGGGCTGTATTGCAGGCCCGACAGCGGCGGATAGGCAACCCAACCGGTCTTGGCGAATTCGCCAACGCCCAGGGACAGGTTGATCAGCACCACGCCGGACACCAGCAGCCAGAAGCTCAGGGAGTTCAGGAACGGGTAGGCAACGTCACGGGCGCCGATCTGCAGCGGCACTGCAAGGTTCATCAGGCCGGTGAAGAATGGCATCGCCATGAAGATGATCATGATCACACCGTGAGCGGTGAAGATCTGGTCATAGTGTTCAGGTGGCAGGTAGCCAGGCGAACCCTCGGTGGCCATGGCCAACTGGGTACGCATCATGATGGCGTCGGCAAAACCACGCAGCAGCATGACCATGGCGACGACGATGTACATCACGCCGATTTTCTTGTGGTCGACCGAGGTCAACCACTCGGTCCACAAATAGGTCCACTTCTTGAAGTAGGTGATTGCAGCGAACAGTGCCAGACCGCCGAGCGCGATCATGGCGATGGTCACCATCACGATCGGCTCGTGGAACGGGACCGCTTCCCAACTTAATTTACCAAACATCGTTTACTCCTCTGCCCCGGCAGCTGAATGCGAACTCATGTCCATTCCTTCCATGGCGGCCATTTCGTGCTCTTTCTTCTCGTGGTGCATCGGCTTGCCCGGTTTCATACCTTCGTACTTGTCGACGATGATCTGGAACAGGTTCGGCGTGACCGAGGAGTAAAGCTCGACTGGGTTGTTCTGGCTCTGCTTGGACAGGGCTGCGTATTCAGCTTGTTCAAGCTGTTTAGGTGCCTTTTTGACTTCGCTTACCCAGGCGTCGAAATCTTCCTGAGAAGTGGCGATAGCTTTGAATTTCATGCCGGTGAAACCCGCGCCGCTGTAGTTGGCGGAGATACCGTCCATTTCAGCGTTCTGGTTGGCGATCAGGTGCAGTTTGGTCTGCATGCCCGCCATCGCGTAGATCTGACCGCCCAGAGCAGGGATGAAGAACGAGTTCATCACGGCGTCGGAAGTGATCTTGAAGTTGATCGGGGTGTGCGCCGGGAACACGATCTTGTTGACCGTGGCAATGCCTTGTTCCGGGTAGATGAACAGCCACTTCCAGTCCAGCGCAACCACTTCAATGGTGATCGGCTTGACGTCGGATTCCAGCGGCTTGTAAGGGTCCAGAGCGTGGGTCGACTTGTAGGTGACGTAACCCAGGGCAATGATGATCAGGACCGGAATAGTCCACACCGCGATTTCGATCTTGGTGGAGTGGGACCATTTTGGCGTGTAGACGGCGTCCTGGTTGGAAGCGCGGTATTTCCAGGCGAACAGGAACGTCATGACGATGACCGGCACGACGACCAACAGCATCAGCAGCGTTGCGGTGATGATCAGGTTTCGCTCATCCAGGCCGACCTGGCCCTTGGGATCGAGCAAGGTCATGTTGCAGCCTCCCAGCAACAACGTGCCGAGCAGCGGCAATAAGCCTAGTAGTCTGGGGTACCTGTTTTTACTCATCTCACGACCTCTAAAGCAGCTTGCGCAATGCAGTTGGGTTTTGATCGCCAACACTTCACCCTGCCAAGGGTTGGCATTTTTCTTGGATTGAATAAGGGCCTGCCCGTCGCGCGTCAGACGCAGTTCGACTATTGCTGGGCCTGCGGTGTGTTCTTATTCGAATTCGTGGTCAAGGGCCTTGTTACAGACCAATTCCATTTGGTGCGGATCGTCGGAAGGCACCGACAAATGGGGGTCGCATGAAGCCATCAGGCTTCTCGACGCCCTGTTCTACTCATACGCCTGAGTCAGGATGAGCAGTGCCGGGAATTCAGTGCGGGCGATTGTAGATATGTAGCGATTCATAAACCATGTCTCATCCCGAAATAATTTTTATCCGTTCCAGCAACAATCATTCACGGTTTTTGCAAAAGTGGGCCATGGTATCGAAATTAATTCTCAACAAAAACACCAAAAAATGTAGGTGTACCGCGCGAAGTTCAGACAGCTTCCTGGGCTCTGCGCTCGCCTCAGACCCTGCTCTACCCCCTATGTGACAAGGGCTTTGGCAATTCGCCAGCCCCTGTTAAAACTGCCTGTTTCAGCTGATTGGCGCTGGAACCGGCAGTGGCTTGCGGAGCCCAATTTTGGTGCCTGGAGGTGCTCCGATTCAGCGTCTTGAAATGACTTGCGCCACTCAAGCTGTGACAACATGTCGCAGACGTGTCGCACCCTTCCTTGTCGCGCATCAAGGTCATTTTGCGTGCCCCCCTGAATAGGCAAAACGCCCCGGCCTCTTAGCGAGGACCGAGGCGTTTTTTGTTTCAGGAAACGCTATGGCGGACGGTCTCAGCGCAATGCTTTGCGGTTACGCCAAGTGAGCAGCGGCACCAGCACCACGACCAGCACGAACGCCGTCAGCGCCCACTGTGCCAGGGACAAACCAAGGATCGGCGGGTACGGCGTGGAACAGAAACCGTCGACCTGGAAGCCCAGCGGGAAGATCTTCGCCAACGGCAGGCCGTCGACGATCGGTTGCAGCACATCGATGCCGCAGCTGACCTCAGGGTACAACTGGGTATAGACGTGATGCCCGGCCACCGCGACGCCCGCGATGGCGCTGATCACCACCAATGCCTCGAACAGCGTGATGCTGCGACGGGTGCGCATTGCCGCGCCGATAAACGCGAAGAGCGCGATCAGCAACAATGCGTAGCGCTGCAAGATGCACAACGGGCACGGCGCCTCGCCCAGCACCACTTGCATGTACAGCGCACCACCGATCAGCGCCAGGCAGATGATACCCAGCAACACCAGATAGCGCCGTTCACGTCCCAACCGTATTGTTTCCTCGCTCATCGCGTTTCCCTTCTGTGTCCGTGGATCAGCTCGCCGGCGGCTGCGCTTGCAGCTGCTGCATCAGGCTGATGTTGTCTTCGATATGCCAATTGGCCGCGATGCGACCGTTGTCGATCTGATAGATATCGGTTGCCCGGAAGTCTACACGCTGGCCCTGACCTTTGAGAGCCTTGAACGGGCCGGTGAAGTGCCCGCGAAAGTGCAGATGCACCACCACCCGATCACCGGCGATGATCATTTGCTCGATCTCGCAGCTCAGGTCCGGCACCGCCGTGCGAAAGAACTTCGACGCCAGCAGCGGCCCGGTCGGCCCCTGAACCCGGCCTTCGGGCGGGGTCTTGTCGACGAACTGCTCCGACAAGGCCGCCTTGGCCAAGGCCTCCTCCCCGGAGTTCCAGAAGCTGCCGTAACGCCGGGCGGCCAACTCCATGGCATCGCGTTGCGTCTTGGGCAGGCTCTGATCGACGATCAGGCTTTGGGGCTGGAGCAAGGCCGGTTCGGCAGAGGCAAACGGACTCGCCAGCAGCGCAGCGGTCAGGCTGAGACCGGCCAGGGTTAGACGGCGGGAGAAAGTGATGTGAGTCATGGGGCGATCCTGATCATGTAAACGAACGAGCGCCTATCATCAGCATCGGGGAATAAACGATAAACCGGTTAAGAACGGATTAAGTTTTAAGCGTTTTTTACGAATCGGGACCGTGGTGCGACTATCGCGGGCAAGCCCGGCTCCCACAGGATTGTTGTCGATCACAAATGTTGTGTACGACATCTATCCTGTGGGAGCCGGGCTTGCCCGCGATGAAGGCGACTCGGTCTACCCGAATCGCCGCAACTGCTTATTCCAACGCCGCTGCCGGCCCGAAGAACTCGTAACGGCTTTGCTTCTCCGGCACCCCCAAGGCCTTGAGGTGACGCTTGATCGCCGCCATGAAGCCTTTAGGCCCCAGGAAATAAGCATCCACGTCGCGCTGCTGCGGCAACCACTCGCCGAGTTGCTCCTGGCTCAACAGGCCAACCTTGTCCGCCGCCGGGCTGACACCATCATCTTCGGCGTAGCAATAGAAACGCTTGAGCTGCGGATGACGCTCAGCCAGCCCGTCGATCCAGTCGCGGAAGGCATGAACGCTGCCGTTGCGCGCGCAGTGGATAAAATGCACCGGCCGCTCGGTTGCCAGCGCCGCTTCGAGCATCGCCAGCGTCGGGGTGATGCCGACGCCGCCACTGATCAGCACCAACGGTTTGTCGCTGGCGGTCAGGGTGAAGTCGCCGGCTGGCGGGAACAGCATGATGCTCGCGCCGACGTGCAATTGATCGTGCAAATGGTTGGAAGCGCGGCCACCGGTTTCGCGCTTGACGCTGATGCGGTACTGGCCCTTGTTCGCCAGCGCCGACAGCGAATAGTTACGCCGGATTTCCTCTCCCTCGAGGATCAGTTTCATGCCGATGTACTGACCGGGCTCGGCCGCGAGAATCGGGCCTTTGTCGGCTGGCTCGAAGTAGAACGAGGTGATTTCCGCGCTTTCCTCGACCTTGGCCGCCACGATGAATTCCCGTGCACCGCGCCAGCCGCCCGGTGCCTGGGCTTTCTGGTCGTAGATGCTGGCTTCGGCACCGATCAGGATCTCGGCCAGTTGGTTATAGGCCGCGCCCCAGGCGCTCATCACTTCAGGCGTGGCAATTTCGTCGCCCAGCACTTCAGAGATGGCTCGCAACAGGCAGCTGCCCACGATCGGATAATGTTCCGGAAGAATTTGCAGGGCCACGTGCTTGTTGATGATTTTCGCCACCAGATCGCCCAACTGATCAAGCTGGTCGATGTGCCGCGCGTACATCAATACACCGTTGGCCAAGGCGCGAGGCTGATCGCCGCTGGCCTGGTGGGCCTGGTTGAACAGCGGGCGGACTTCCGGGTATTCGGAGAGCATCATGCGGTAGAAGTGAGTGATCAACGCTTCGCCACCGCTTTCCAGCAACGGCACGGTGGATTTGACGATGGCACGGTCTTGAACGCTAAGCATAAGAGCAACTCCTGGGCTTTATATGAATACCCTTTGCTTATCAGTTTCCATGCCAACAATTAAAACCTTACAAATCAAACAGTTAAAAACACAGTAGTCATATCGACACCAGAGACTTTATAGTCACACCGACTACACGGAGTCATTATGACTGCAAAATTATTGCTCACGACCCTGCTGCCCCTGGTCTCCGACCTGTCCCGCGAACTGCCCGAAGGCGAGCGCTATCGGCGCCTGCTCGAAGCCATGCGCGCCCTGCTCCCTTGCGACGCCGCCGCCCTGCTGCGACTCGACGGTGAATGGCTGGTGCCGCTGGCTGTGGACGGGTTGAGCACCGACACCCTCGGCCGACGTTTCAAGATCAGCGAACACCCGCGCTTCGAAGTGCTGCTCAGCAGCCCCGGCCCGACCCGCTTCGCCGCCGACAGCGACTTGCCCGATCCGTATGACGGCCTGGTCGATGGTCTGCACGAGCACCTGGAAGTTCACGATTGCATGGGCTGCCCGCTGTTTATCGACGAGCGTCCGTGGGGTTTGCTGACCCTCGACGCGCTTGACCCTGAGCGCTTCGAACCGATCGAACTGGACGCCTTGCAAGCCTTCGCCAGCCTCGCCGCCGCCACAGTCAACGCCGCCGAGCGCATCGAACGGCTGGCCAGTCGCGCCGAAGACGAACATCAGCGCGCCGAGGTATACCGTCAGGCCAGCGGCCAGCAGAACCGTGAAATGATCGGCCAGAGCAAGACTTACAAACGACTGGTGGAAGAGATCAACCTGGTCGGCGGCAGTGATCTTACGGTGCTGATTACCGGCGAAACCGGGGTCGGCAAAGAGCTGGTGGCGCAGGCTATCCACGCCGCGTCGCCCCGGGCCGACAAACCGATCATCAGCCTCAACTGCGCCGCCCTGCCGGACACGCTGGTGGAGAGCGAACTGTTCGGTCATGTGCGCGGTGCTTTCACCGGGGCGACGAACGATCGGCGCGGCAAGTTCGAACTGGCCAATGGCGGCACGTTGTTTCTCGATGAAGTGGGCGAACTGTCGCTGGCGGTGCAGGCCAAATTGCTCAGGGTGCTGCAGAGTGGGCAATTGCAGCGCCTGGGCTCAGACAAGGAACATCAGGTCGACGTGCGATTGATCGCAGCGACCAACCGCGACCTGGCCGAAGAAGTGCGCAGCGGTCGCTACCGTGCCGACTTCTATCATCGCCTGAGCGTGTACCCGCTGCTGGTGCCCGCTTTACGAGATCGCGGTCGGGATGTGCTGCTGCTTAGCGGCTACTTCCTGGAGCAAAACCGCTCACGCATGGGCCTCAATAGCCTGCGCCTGACCAGCGATGCCCAAGCGGCATTGTTGGCGTATGGTTGGCCGGGGAATGTGCGGGAGCTGGAGCACTTGATTGGCCGCAGTGCGTTGAAGGCGCTGGGTAATTGCACGCAACGGCCGAAGATTCTCAGCTTGAGCGCGGCGGATCTGGATTTGCCCAATGGCGGCGTTGTACCCGCGCCAGAACCGGTGGATGCTGCGCCAGCGGCTGTGTTGGTTCCGGGGGATTTGCGTGAAGCCACCGAGCACTATCAACGCCAACTGATCAGTGCTTGCCTGGAACGGCACCAGCATAACTGGGCCAGCGCGGCGCGGGAGTTGGGCCTGGATCGGGCGAACCTGGGGCGGATGGCGAAGCGGTTGGGCATGAAATGACGCGGTTATTATGTTGGGCGGAATCTTTGTGGCGAGGGGGCTTGCCCCCGTTGGAGTGCGAAGCGCTCCCCGCTTTTTCCAGCTAGAGCTTCATCGCTGGTTTCACGACCGCTTCGCGGTCGAACGGGGGCAAGCCCCCTCGCCACAGGCAAGCTCTCTCGCCACAAGGGTCACCGTTTGGCTGGCAATGGGCATTTCCCCTAAAGCCAGCCCCCAACAAGTCGATAACCCGGCATCGATAGCTGTTGGCGATGTTTATAATCGCCCATCACCTTTCCACAGAAGGTTTTTATGTCCTCCAACAAAGCCCGCGCAGATTCACTTTCGCTTCTGCTGTTTACCTTGCGCAGCGGCAAGCTGATGGCGATCAACCTGCTGAAAGTCAGCGAAATCATCCCCTGCCCGCCGCTGACCAGGCTGCCGGAGTCGCACCCTCACGTCAAAGGCATCGCCACCCTGCGCGGCGCGTCGTTGTCAGTGATCGACCTGAGCCGCGCCATCGGTGAACGACCATTGGAAGACCCGAACGGTGGCTGCCTGATCGTCACCGACGTCAGCCGTTCCAAACAGGGCCTGCACGTTCAGGCGGTGAGCAAGATCGTCCACTGCCTGACCACCGACATCCGCCCACCACCCTTCGGCTCCGGCGGCGTGCGCTCGTACATCACCGGCGTGACCTCGGTCGACGGCACGCTGGTGCAAGTGCTGGACATCGAAAAGGTCATCCACGGCATTGCACCGGCGCAGATCGAAATGGCCCCGACCGAACTGAGCATGGAAGAGGCTGAAGTACTGGGCAATGCGCGAATTCTGGTGGTCGATGACAGCCAGGTCGCCCTGCAACAATCGGTGCACACCCTGCGCAACCTCGGCCTGCAATGCCACACCGCGCGCAGCGCCAAGGAAGCCATCGACTGCCTGCTGGACCTGCAAGGCACCGCCCAGCAGATCAACCTGATCGTCTCGGACATCGAAATGTCGGAGATGGACGGCTATGCCTTCACCCGCACCTTGCGCGAAACCCCGGACTTCTCGCACCTCTACGTGTTGCTGCACACGTCGCTGGACAGCGCGATGAACAGCGAGAAGGCTCGACTGGCCGGGGCCAACGGGGTACTGACCAAGTTCTCCTCGCCAGAACTGACCAAGTGCCTGATCGAGGCGGCCAGGGTCGTCGCCGAACAAGGTCACTGAGTGTTGGCCGAGGACTTTTGCTTTCTGATGCGGCGCAACCTCGCCGAGGGTGTGCCGCTTTTTACTTGGCCAAATGGCATTGAGCTGACCGAATACCGCCCCGAACTCGCCGAAGCCGTTCATCACTTGATGGAACTGGGTTATCGGGATGGCGGCGGCCGCGTACCGGCGCTGAAAATCTGGCAACAGCGGTTTGAAACCGATCCCGAATACGATCCGGCCTTGTGCTTCATCGCTCTGGATGCCGAAGGCATCGTCGGCGTCGCCCAGTGCTGGACCAGTGCCTATATCAAGGATTTGGTGGTGCATCCGCGCGCTCAAGGCGTTGGACTTGGCCGTGCGCTGCTGCTTCATGCTTTCAAGGTGTTTGCGCAGCGCCGCGAAGGATTTGTGGATTTGAAGGTGCGGGAAGACAACCTTCGGGCGCAGCGTTTGTACGAAAGCGCCGGGATGTATGTGGTCCGGCGGGAGTTGATTCCAATCTGACACACCGTCATCGCGAGCAGGCTCGCTCCCACAGGATGTCACCGTCCATGTGGGAGCGAGCCTGCTCGCGATGGGGCTGAAATATTCAACCTCAAACCATCAGGCATACTCACATCTTGGCCAACACCAGCCCAAGGATGCCTGATCATGAAAGCCACCACCCTGACCTTCCTCTGTCTCACCACCCTCGCCACCCAGGCCTACGCCTCCAGCCCCGACGCCTGGGCTGCCTTCGACAAAGCCGTGCTCGCCAGTTGCACCAAGGCCAGCGGCCTGAAAAACCCCCAACCCGTCGGCAACCCCGCGCAGTTCGATGACCGGGTCGGTTATACCGCGCTCCTGCTGCAAGGCCAGTACCCGCAAAAACACATGAAAGGCCAGCAAGGCACCGAGCTGTGCCTCTACAACAAAAAAAGCAAAACCGCCTACGTCACCGAATGGGACTCCATCCGTCCAACGGCAAAAGCGCAGTGACTGGCGCATAACTTGCTTCGGCACTGGCCTTTGCGGTGCTTTCTGTCGCCGTTTCAAGCCCTTACAGGTCACTGGCCGTTCAATGAATACACCGTTTTCCTGCGTAGGTTGTGGCAAATGCTGCAACGACCACCATGTTCCCCTGACACTGGCCGAAGCCCGCATGTGGGCGGCCGATGGCGGCCAGGTGATCGTGCTGGTGGAAGCCTTTCTCGCCAATGGCCTGGGCCTGCCAACACAACAACGCGAACACGCCGAACGCCGTTCGATGCTGGTTCGTAGCGGCACCTGCGAGGCGCACGTGGCGATCACCTTTGCCGCCTATAACGTCGGTCCTTGCCGGAATCTTGACGAAAACAACCTCTGCCGTATTTACGAACGCCGACCGCTGGTGTGCCGTATCTATCCGATGGAAATCAACCCGCACATCCCGCTCAACCCGGCGGTAAAGGAATGCCCGCCCGAGTCATGGGACAAAGGCCCGGATCTGATTGTTGGCGGTGAACTGGTCGATCAGGAACTGGCGGGATTGATCCAGCGCTCCCGCCAAGCGGATCGTGATGAGATTCAGGCCAAAGATGCGATATGCGCGCTATTGGGAATTCGGACGACAGCGCTGAAGGGCGATGGGTTTACCGCTTATCTGCCGGACATGACCGCGTTTGCCATGATTATCGATCAGGTGGCGCAGCAATCGCCGGCGGGCTCGGGCAGTGAATGGGTGTTTCATGTGTCTGGCGATGACATCGCCGGGCAAGTGCTGGCCGCCGGGGCGCAGGTTGCGACTGAAGCGCCGCTGAACTATGCGTTTATTTCGTTGCGGGCGGCCTGAGCCAGAGGGTGTGTTGTAGGTGAAGGCCTCATCGCGAGCAGGCTCGCTCCCACCTTGAATCTTCATGACACAGATGTTGTGTACGACGAAAATCCATTGTGGGAGCGAGCCTGCTCGCGATGACGGCAGATCAGGCACCAGAGTTAGAAGCTCAGCGCTTACCCATCGAACGACGAGTGCCGGGAGGCGCTGCGCCGGGGGTCTTGGTGTGGCCGTTCTTGGCGCCATTCTTGTACCAAGGCTGACTGGCACTCTTCGCGGCGGCCAGTTCGCCCGGCTTGAACGGAAACTTGAACGCCGGGATCGCCGCTTTGGTTTCGCTGTCGGCGCTGGAGTCGACGCTGTCGGGCAGGTCTGCCTGATCGTCGCGCAAAGCGTCGGCAACCGGCGGTTGTGTCGGGGAAGTCATGAAAGCTCCGGGTGATGCTAAAGAGTCGGGCCCGGTAGGCGAGCCGCGAAAGGCGGCAGTATACCTGTGTCGAGGGCTGCAAGCTGCAGCGGGTCATGCGGGTTTTATGCTGACTGACCAACCGCCATCGCGAGCAGGCTCGCTCCCACCGTTGATCGGTGTCGTACACAAAATCCCCGTACGACGATAGCCCTGTGGGAGCGGTGTGCACTCGTCCCTCACCACTCATTAGCTCGCCTGCCGCTTTTGATCACGGGAATCAGCAGCAACCCAAAGAGGTCAAAACTGACAGCGCCGTCAGTTACCAGTCACGCTCCTGACCGGCGAACAGGTTTATAAAGGAAGGTATAAACCTGATAAAACCAGACCACTCAGCCCGGCGCCTCACTCGCATGCGAATTCAGAAAAAAACCGCCCTGCTCGCCGCCCTTCTGATCGCCCTGACAGCGACGGGCGTTTGGTACGCCACCAAACCCGTCACCGCCAAACTGGCCGCCCCCACCGCCATTCCCGTGCGGGTGGTCAGCGTTGTTGAAAAAGACGTGCCCCGTTACGTCAGCGGCATCGGCTCGGTGCTGTCCTTGCACAGCGTGGTCGTACGCCCGCAAATCGACGGCATCCTCACCAAACTGTTAGTCAAGGAAGGCCAACTGGTGAACCAGGGCGACCTGCTGGCCACCATCGATGACCGCTCGATCCGCGCCAGCCTCGATCAGGCCCGGGCGCAACTGGGCGAAAGCCAGGCGCAACTGCAAGTGGCCCAGGTCAACCTCAAACGCTACAAACTGCTGAGTGTCGACGACGGCGTGTCCAAGCAGACGTACGACCAGCAACAAGCCCTGGTCAATCAACTCAAAGCCACCGCCCAAGGCAATCAGGCCTCGATCGACGCTGCTCTGGTGCAGCTTTCCTATACACAGATTCGCTCCCCGGTCACCGGCCGCGTTGGTATTCGCACGGTGGACGAAGGCAACTTCCTACGCATGACCGACACCCAAGGCCTGTTCACGGTGACTCAGATCGACCCGATCGCCGTGGAGTTTTCCCTGCCGCAGCAAATGCTGCCGACCCTGCAAGGCCTGATCAACGATCCACAGCACACGCCAGTCAAGGCTTACATCGGTGCCGACACCGACGGCGAAACCAGCAACCTGCTGGGCGAAGGCCACCTGACCCTGATCGACAACCAGATCAACGCCAACACCGGCACCATCCGCGCCAAGGCCGAATTCGCCAACCCCACACAGAAACTCTGGCCGGGCCTGCTGGTGACGGTAAAGATTCAGACAGCACTGGATAAAAACGCGCTGGTGGTGCCGCCCACCGTCGTACAACGCGGGCTCGATCAACATTTCGTCTACCGGGTCAATGGCGACAAGGTCGAAGCCGTCCAGGTGCAGATGGTCTATCAAGGCAGCGGCCAGGACATCCTCAAAGGCGTTAAACCGGGCGATGTGCTGGTCAGCGACGGCCAATCGAGGCTCAAACCCGGCTCGACGGTTCAGGTACTGAGCGAGCCATCGCAAGTGGTCCAGTCAGAGCCAAAACCATGAAGGGCCACGGTTCGATTTCCGCGTGGTGCATCGATCATCCGGTGGCGACGGTCCTGCTGACCTTCGCCCTTATATTGCTCGGCGTCATCGCCTTCCCGCGACTGTCGATTGCGCCACTGCCGGAAGCGGAATTCCCGACCATTCAGGTGGCCGCGCAGCTGCCCGGCGCCAACCCGGAGACCATGGCCTCGTCGGTGGCCACGCCGCTGGAAGTGCAATTCAGCGCCATCCCCGGCGTGACCCAGATGACCTCAAGCAGCGCCTTGGGCTCGACCATCCTGACCCTGCAATTCACCCTCGACAAAAGCATCGACACCGCCGCCCAGGAAGTCCAGGCCGCAATCAACACCGCCGCCGGCAAACTGCCCAAAGACATGCCGAACCTGCCGACGTGGAGGAAGGTCAATCCGGCCGACAGCCCAGTGCTGATTCTCAGCATCAATTCACCGCAAATGCCCGGCACCGAACTCAGCGATCTGGTGGAAACCCTGCTCGCCCGTCAGATCAGCCAGATCGACGGTGTAGGCCAAGTCAATATCACCGGTCAGCAACGTCCGGCGATTCGCGTGCAGGCCTCGGCGGACAAACTCGCCGCCATTGGCCTGACCCTGGCGGACATTCGCCTGGCGATCCAGCAAACCAGCCTCAACCAGGCCAAAGGTGCGTTGTACGGCGAGTCGAGCATTTCGACCCTGTCCACCAACGACCAGTTGTTCCACCCCGAGGATTACAGCCAACTCATCGTTTCCTACAAGAACGGTGCTCCGGTTCATCTCAAGGACGTGGCCAAAGTGGTCAACGGTTCGGAAGATGCCTACATCCAGGCCTGGGCTGATGGCCAGCCGGGGGTGAACCTGGTAATTTTCCGGCAACCGGGGGCCAACATTGTCGAGACCGTTGATCGCATTCAAGCGGCCCTGCCCACGCTGAATGCCATGTTGCCGGCCTCGGTGCAGGTCAAGGTGTTGATCGACCGTACCCAGACCATCCGCGCCTCGCTGCATGAAGTGGAAGTCACCCTGCTGATCGCGATCCTGCTGGTGGTGGCGGTGATGGCGCTGTTCCTGCGGCAACTGTCGGCGACCCTGATCGTGACAGCGGTGCTCGGTGTGTCGCTGACTGCCAGTTTCGCCCTGATGTACATCATGGGCTTCAGCCTGAATAACCTGACGCTGGTGGCGATCGTGGTGTCCGTCGGGTTTGTGGTCGACGATGCGATTGTGGTGGTGGAAAACATTCACCGGCACCTGGAGGCCGGCGACGGCATGCGCGAGGCGGCGATCAAAGGCGCCGGCGAGATCGGTTTTACCGTGGTCTCGATCAGTTTCTCGCTGGTGGCGGCGTTCATTCCACTGCTGTTCATGGGCGGCGTGGTCGGGCGGCTGTTCAAGGAGTTCGCCTTGACCGCGACCTCGACCATCATGATTTCGGTGGTGGTGTCCCTGACGCTGGCGCCGACCTTGGCCGCGCTATTTATGCGCGCGCCGGTGCATCACGCTCATGGCAAACCGGGTTTCGGCGAACGTTTGCTGGCGTGGTACGAGAAAGGCCTGCGCCACGCCCTCGCCCATCAGAAATTGATGCTCGGTGTGTTTGGCTTGTCCCTCAGCCTGGCGGTCGCGGGATATATTTTCATTCCGAAGGGTTTCTTCCCCGTGCAAGACACCGGTTTCGTCCTCGGCACCACTGAAGCAGCTGCGGACATTTCCTACGGCGACATGGTGAAAAAGCACTTGGCGATGGCCGAAATCGTCGCCGCCGACCCTGCCGTCGAAACGTTCTCCCACTCGGTTGGCGTTTCGGGCAGCAACCAGACCATCGCCAACGGCCGTTTCTGGATTTCGCTGAAAAAACGCGGCGACCGCGATGTGTCCGCCAGCCAGTTCATCGACCGGATTCGCCCGCAACTGATGAAAGTCCCGGGTATCGTGCTGTACCTGCGCGCCGGGCAAGACATCAACCTCAGTTCCGGCCCGAGCCGCGCCCAGTACCAATATGTGCTCAAGAGCAACGACGGCGCCCTCCTGAGTACCTGGACCCAGCGCCTGACAGAAAAACTGCGCAGCAACCCGGCGTTCCGTGACATTTCCAACGACTTGCAACTGGGCGGCAGCATCACCCACATCAGCATCGACCGTAGCGCCGCGGCGCGTTTCGGCCTGACCGCCAGCGATGTCGACGAAGCGTTGTACGACGCCTTCGGTCAACGGCAGATCAACGAATTCCAGACCCAGACCAATCAATACAACGTGATTCTGGAACTGGACACCAAACAGCGCGGCAAGGCCGAAAGCCTCAACTATTTCTACCTGCGCTCGCCTCTGAGCGGGGAAATGGTGCCGCTGTCGGCCCTGGCGAAATTCGATGCGCCGACCATCGGCCCGTTGTCCATCGCTCACGACGGGATGTTCCCGGCGGCCAACCTGTCGTTCAACCTGGCGCCCGGCGTGGCGTTGGGTGATGCGGTAATCATGCTCAACCAGGCCAAGGCTGAAATCGGTATGCCAGCGGCCATCAGCGGTAACTTCCAGGGCGCGGCCCAGGCGTTCCAGAGTTCGCTGGCCAGCCAGCCGTGGCTGATTCTGGCGGCGCTAGTGGCGGTGTACATCATTCTCGGCGTGCTGTACGAAAGCTTCGTGCATCCGCTGACGATCATTTCGACCCTGCCTTCGGCGGGGCTCGGGGCGGTGATCATGCTGTGGATCTGCGGCCAGGACTTTTCGATCATGGCGCTGATCGGGCTGGTTCTGCTGATCGGTATCGTCAAGAAGAACGGTATTCTGATGATCGACTTCGCGCTGGATGCCCAGCGCAACCGTGGCCTGTCACCGCTAGAGGCGATCCATGAGGCCTGCCTCACACGGTTCCGGCCGATCATCATGACCACGCTTGCCGCCCTGCTCGGTGCCTTGCCGTTGATGCTCGGCTACGGCACCGGCGCCGAACTGCGCCAACCATTAGGCATCGCAGTGGTTGGCGGTTTGCTGGTGAGCCAGGCGCTGACGCTGTTCACCACGCCGGTCATATACTTGTGGCTTGAGCGGATATTCCATAGACCCACACCAGCACAGCAGCCGGTGCTGGCGACCACAGACTGAGGCGGGGTCATGCGCGTTCTGATTATCGAAGACGAGGAAAAAACCGCGGACTATCTGCACCGAGGTCTGACGGAACAGGGCTACACCGTGGACGTGGCCCGCGATGGTA
This sequence comes from Pseudomonas sp. GGS8, assembly GCF_024168645.1. Lineage (NCBI taxonomy): Bacteria > Pseudomonadati > Pseudomonadota > Gammaproteobacteria > Pseudomonadales > Pseudomonadaceae > Pseudomonas > Pseudomonas sp. GGS8. Next base: position 765,707 of record NZ_JALJWF010000001.1, read on the forward strand.
TCGAAGGCCTGCACCTGGCGCTGGAAAGCGAGTACGCGGTGATTGTCCTCGACGTCATGCTGCCGGGCCTGGACGGTTTCGGCGTGCTGCGGGCCTTGCGTGCGCGCAAGCAAACCCCGGTGATCATGCTCACCGCTCGCGAGCGGGTGGAAGACCGCATCAAAGGCCTGCGCGATGGCGCCGACGACTACCTTGGCAAACCGTTTTCCTTCCTCGAACTGGTGGCGCGCCTGCAAGCGCTGACCCGTCGCAGCGGCGGTCATGAACCGGTGCAAGTGAGCATCGCCGACCTGTGGATAGATTTGATCAGCCGCAAGGCCACCCGCGCCGGCACCCGCCTGGACCTGACCGCCAAGGAGTTCTCGCTGCTCAGTGTGCTGGCGCGGCGACAAGGGGAAATCCTCTCGAAAACCGCCATCGCCGAAATGGTCTGGGACATCAATTTCGACAGCGACGCCAACGTGGTCGAAGTCGCGATCAAACGCCTGCGGGCCAAGCTCGACGGGCCGTTCGACGAAAAACTGCTGCACACCATTCGTGGCATGGGTTATGTGCTGGAGAGCCGTGGTGTCCAGTAACTCCATCGCGCTGCGCCTGAGCGGCATGTTTACGCTGGTGGCGCTGCTGGTGTTTCTGCTGATCGGCGGCGCCCTGTATCAACAGGTCGACAAGGGCTTGGGCCTGCTGCCCGAAGCCGAACTCGACGCCCGCTACAGCGTGCTCGAATCGGCGCTCAACCGTTACGGCACGCCCGAGCATTGGGTGAAAATCAACGCCAAGCTCAAGCTGCTGAGCGAAGAAGACAAACGCATTCGCTTTTGGGTGGTCAGCGGAAATCCCGGTTATGAATATGGCCAACCCGACGCGTCGATCCGCGCGTTCGCCCAGGGCCCGTTGGGCATGCGCGACATGGTATTGCCCGACCATCCGTACCCGCTGAAAGTGCTGCTAACCGAGTTGCCGGCCAAGGACCAGCGCCCACCGCTGCGCTTCATGATCGGCATCGACACCGAAACCTTTTACGAGACGCAGCACCACTTGCTGATCGCCCTGATCAGCCTGGCGATCATTGGTGTATTGCTGGCTTCGCTGCTCGGTTATTGGGTGGCGCGGATCGGCCTCAAGCCGCTGATCAAATTGTCCCAGGAAGCCCAGCGCCTGGCGCCACCACGGCTGTCCGGGCGCCTGCAACTGTCGCCATTGCCACCGGAACTCGATCAGTTCGTCAGCTCGTTCAACGCCACGCTGGAACGGGTCGAACAGGCTTACTCGCGGCTGGAATCGTTCAACGCCGACGTGGCCCATGAACTGCGCTCGCCGCTGACCAACCTGATCGGCCAGACCCAGGTTGCGCTGACACGCGGGCGTTCAGCCGAACACTATTTCGAAGTGCTGCAATCGAACCTCGAAGAGCTCGAACGACTGCGCTCGATCATCAATGACATGCTGTTCCTTGCCAGCGCCGACCAGGGCAGCAAGGCCACTCAACTGACGTCCACCTCGCTGGCTGATGAAGTGGCGACGACGCTGGAATACCTGGATTTCATTCTTGAGGATGCGCAGGTTCAGGTCGAGGTCAGTGGCGACGCGCAGGTGCGAATAGAGATTGCTCACCTGCGCCGGGCGTTGATCAATTTGCTGAGCAACGCAGTGCAGCATACAGCGCCTGGGCAAGTGATTCAGGTGCGGATCGAAGTCGAGGAGCATCAGGTGAGCATCGGGGTCGCCAACCCGGGGTCACCGATTGCCAGTGAGCATTTACCGCGCCTGTTCGAACGGTTCTACCGGGTCGATGCATCACGCAGTAACAGTGGCAACAACCATGGCCTGGGGTTGGCGATCGTCAAGGCGATTGCGCTGATGCATGGCGGGGATGTGTTTGTGCGCAGTGATCATGGGATGAACACCTTCGGCATTCACCTCCCGGTTTGATCGCACAGGATGTCTTTCTCCGCTCAAAGACTGTTACTTTTACCGCAATAGTCCTTTCAACAATCTGGTCTTTTTCCCCTCGCCCAAGCCCCTTATCGTTGCCCCATCAAACAGCACTTGCCAAGCAAGAAGGTTTCAAGATGTCCAACAGCATGGGTATTGCCAGCGCTTTCGTTTTGTCCTCTTTGTTACTGTCTCCGTTCGCCATGGCTGAAGAATCACAGACATTCGTGGTGCAAAATGCCGAACGCGCCAAGGCCTACGAACAGTATCAAAGCGAGCTGACAGCCAAGGCCCAAGAGTCTGTGCAACCCCCTCAAGCATCGAGCACTCAAGCTCAACCGCGGGTTGAGAAAGACAGCTGATCCGTACATATCGCTCTGTTTCCCTCGACACTTTTCATCGGCTCTTCCCTTTGAAAAGTTGTCTTCAAAGCCGCTGCTATCAGCGGCTTTTCTTCGTTATGGGTCAGGACACGGATGAATACCGGGTAATTGTCGACTACCCGCTGAATGTCTTCTAAGCTTCAATTAGCAAAAGGCCAGCATGTTTTGCTGGCCTTTTTTGTATCCGGGATTTATACAGACGCGCTGGACGCGACCGGTTTCTGGGACTCTGCCCGATTCTTGTAAAAGCACTTTCATAACGCCTTATTTGCAGAAGTCAGAACCATGAGTGTGAACAGTGCGAAATCCCGTGATCCGATCTATTCGACACGCTCGGAGCGGCTTCTGGTTCTCAGTAGTGTGTTGTTGGTGATTGCAATACTGAGCATCGTCGCGTTCCTGCTGATCCGCGAACGCGCCAATGCCGAATTGTCCGCCGCTCGCGCCGCCAACAATATCGTGCAATTGATCGACGCCGACGTGCTGCGCAATGTCGAACTCTATGACGTGTCTCTGTTGGGTTTGATCGCTGCTTCCCAGCGGGAAGACCTCAAGAACGTTTCCCCAACCATTCGCCACCTTGCCTATTTCGACCGCGCCACTGCCGCGCCGTACAAGGGCAACATTTTATTGCTCGACAACAAGGGCGACGTCATCACCGACTCGGCCTCGGTGGAGCCCAGGCAGGGCAACTATGCCGATCGCGAATACTTCCAGTCTCACGTGAACAACCCGGACCCGGGCATGTTCATCAGTCGCCCCTACAGAGCCAGGTCGCCCGAACAGGATTGGCGTATCAGTTTCAGCCGACGGATGAACGGCCCCCAGGGCGAGTTCCTCGGTGTGGCCGAAGCCGCCATGCGGTTGAGTTATTTCGATCAGTTGTTCAACAGTTTGAGCATCGGCCGCGACAGCACGGTCAATCTGATCAGCAAGGACGGGACTCTTCTGGCTCAGCAACCCCGTCTGGCCGAAGAACTGATCGGCAAGAACTTCAGTAATCGCCCCAATTTTCAGCGCATCGTCAAAGAAGGCAACGGCAGCTTCACCGGCATGTCCAGTCGATACAAGGACGAGCGCTTGTACACCTTCTCCAAGGTCGGGAATTTGCCGTTGATTGTCATCGTTGCGCTGTCCAGCGATGAAGTCTTTGCGGCCTGGAAGCGCACCGCGGTGGTGGTCATTTCTGCGACCATTGCCCTGTGCGCGAGCCTGCTGTGGCTGACCTGGTTGCTCTGCCGGGAGCTGCGTCGGCGCCAAGGTGCCGAACAGGAACTGGCACAACTGGCCGCCACCGACCCCTTGACCGGTCTGGCCAATCGCCGAAGTCTGGATCAGGCCCTGCACCATGAGTGGTTCCGTGCCCAACGCTCCGGTCAGCCGTTGTCACTGCTGATGATCGATATCGATCACTTCAAGGCGTTCAATGATCGCCACGGCCACCAGGCCGGCGATGATGCCTTGCGCTCGGTGGCCAAGGTGATCGACACCCATGTTCGCCGGCCGGCAGACCTGGTCGCCCGGTATGGTGGCGAGGAATTTTCGGTGATCCTGGCTGAAACCGACAGCGCCGGCGCACGACAGATTGCCGAAAAAATCCGTATAGCGGTGGAGCAATTGCCGTTGGTGGGGGGTGATGCGTCGCCAATTACTGTCAGTATTGGTATCAGTACCTGGACGACGGCAACCGACATCAGCCTGGAACAGTTGCTGTTTGCGGCGGACAAGGCGCTGTATCAGGCCAAGGAAAACGGGCGGAACCGGGTGGTCGTTGCGCAGTGAAATCTGCGGTGTGACGGCTGGTCCCATTGCGGGCTTGCCCACGAAGGCGCCAGATCAGGCACCCCATTCTTTCCCGCAGGCATAAAAAAAGGCCACCCGAAGGTAGCCTTTAAAAACTAGAGAGGTTTTTGCTTACACGGCCGCAACAGGACGCATGTAAGAGATCGGTGCAGTGCTGGCGTCTTCGAAAGTCACGACTTCCCAAGCATCTGTCTGCTCAATCAACTTGCGCAGCAGCTGGTTGTTCAATGCATGTCCGGACTTGAAGCCCTTGAACTCACCAATCAGGCTATTGCCCAGCAGGTAGAGGTCACCAATTGCATCGAGGATCTTGTGCTTCACGAACTCGTCTTCATAGCGAAGGCCGTCTTCGTTCAGTACACCATCCGCGTCGACCACAATAGCGTTTTCAACGCTGCCGCCGAGTGCGAGGTTGTGCTTGCGCAGGTACTCGATGTCACTCATGAAACCAAAGGTACGGGCGCGGCTAACTTCTTTTACGAACGAAGTGCTGGAAAAATCCACGCTTGCACTTTGTGTGCGGTCACGGAAAACCGGGTGATCGAAATCGATCTCGAAGCTCACTTTGAAACCTTCGAAAGGGACGAAAGTGGCGCGCTTGTCGCCGTCTTCCACTGTCACTTCCCGCAGGATCCGGATGAACTTCTTGGCGGCGTCCTGCTCTTCCAGGCCGGCCGATTGAATCAGGAATACGAAGGGTCCAGCGCTACCATCCATGATCGGGACTTCGGACGCGGAGAGCTCGACGTAGGCGTTATCGATGCCCAGGCCAGCCATGGCCGAGAGCAGGTGCTCCACCGTGTCCACTTTGACGTCACCGTTAACAAGCGTGGTCGACATAGTGGTTTCGCCAACGTTTTCCGCGCGGGCAGGAATCTGCACCACAGGGTCGAGGTCAGCACGACAAAACACAATGCCGGTGTCGACAGGCGCTGGCTTGAGGGTCAGATAGACCTTCTCCCCGGAGTGCAGGCCGACACCTGTGGCACGGATAATATTCTTCAGGGTGCGTTGTTTAATCATGGCATGGGCCGCTTCAGCGCAAATTGCGAACTGGTATCAACAAAGGCTGGCGATGATAGCAGACCAGACCTTTGCTGAACACCAATCACCCTAATACCCCTGATACATTTCATCAATCGGCCTGACGACGCAGGAAAGCCGGGATGTCCAGGTAGTCCAGATCATCTTGCGGGTTCATCTTCGCGGCAGTCGCAGCACCGGCCTGAGCCTGGTTGCGCATGACGGTCGGACGGTCCAGGTCACGGTAGTTCACCGCAGGCTGTTCCTGACGAACAGGGGCTTGTTGTTGTGGCTGGGAAGCCATCGAGGTGTGAACGGTGTTGTCGATGACCTTCACAGGCTTCTCGATTTTAGCGCCCAAACCGGTAGCAACCACAGTCACGTGGAGCTCGTCGCGCATGTCCGGATCGATAACGGTACCGACCTTGACCATCGCGTGCTCGGAAGCAAAGGCTTCGATGATGCTACCCACGTCCGAGTACTCACCCAGAGACAGGTCAGGACCGGCGGTGATGTTCACCAGGATGCCGCGTGCACCTTGCAGGTTCACGTCTTCGAGCAGCGGGTTGCGAATGGCCGCTTCGGTGGCCTCGCGCGCACGGTTCGGACCGCTGGCGCAGCCAGTGCCCATCATCGCCATGCCCATTTCGCTCATCACGGTACGTACGTCGGCGAAGTCGACGTTGATCATGCCCGGACGCTTGATGATGTCGGAGATACCCCGAACGGCACCGGCCAGTACATCATCGGCCTTGGCGAAAGCCGACAAGAGGCTTGCGTCTTTACCGAGGATGGTCAGCAGCTTCTCGTTGGGAATGGTGATCAACGAGTCGACGCTTTCAGACAGCAGACGGATACCTTCGTCGGCGATCTGCATACGCTTGCGGCCTTCGAACGGGAACGGACGAGTCACCACCGCAACGGTGAGGATCCCCATTTCCTTGGCCACTTCGGCGATGATCGGCGCAGCACCGGTACCGGTACCGCCGCCCATGCCGGTGGTGATGAACACCATGTTGGTGCCCTGCAGGACTTCGGCAATGCGCTCACGGTCTTCCAGAGCGGCCTGACGACCCACTTCAGGGTTGGCGCCAGCGCCCAGACCTTTGGTCACGCCAGTGCCCAGTTGCAGGATGGTCCGCGCGCCGATGCTTTTCAGCGCCTGGGCATCAGTGTTGGCGCAGATGAATTCAACGCCTTCAATGTTGCTCTTGACCATGTGATTGACAGCGTTGCCGCCGCCTCCGCCAACACCGATAACTTTAATAACCGGGCTTGCGGGGATGTTGTCTACGAGTTCGAACATTTTCCCTCTCCTTACATTCTCTAGTTTTTTCGCCTACTGCTTTTGAAGCGGTGTTGCGGTAAAGCTTTAGAAATTGCCTTGTACCCAGCTCTTGATGCGATCGAGCAGAGCGGCTTTCGGTTCGTCGTTGCTATAGCTGTCGCGGCTGCCGATGCCCGAGAACGAAATCCCGTCGGACTGCTTCTGCAGGCCGTACATCAACAAACCAACGCCGGTGGAATAGATCGGGTTGCGAACCACGTCGTCCAGGCCCTTGACGCCATGGGGCACGCCCAGGCGAACCGGCATGTGGAAGATCTCTTCGGCCAGTTCGACCGCGCCTTCCATCTTCGACGTACCGCCGGTCAGCACGATGCCGGCCGGGATCAGGTCTTCGTAGCCGCTGCGACGCAGTTCGGCCTGGATCAGCGTGAACAGCTCGTCGTAGCGCGGCTCGACCACTTCGGCCAGGGCCTGGCGGGACAGTTCGCGCGGTGGACGGTCGCCGACACTCGGCACCTTGATGGTTTCGCCGGCACCGGCCAGTTTGGCCAGGGCGCAGGCGTAGCGAATCTTGATTTCTTCGGCGTACTGGGTCGGGGTGCGCAACGCCATGGCGATGTCGTTGGTCACCTGGTCGCCCGCAATAGGGATCACCGCGGTATGGCGGATCGCGCCTTCGGTGAAGATCGCGATGTCGGTGGTGCCGCCACCGATGTCCACCAGGCACACGCCCAGTTCTTTCTCGTCGTCGGTCAGCACCGAATACGCCGAGGCCAGTTGCTCGAGAATGATGTCGTCGATTTCCAGGCCGCAGCGGCGCACGCATTTTTCAATGTTCTGTGCGGCGTTGACGGCGCAGGTAACCACGTGAACCTTGGCTTCCAGACGCACGCCGGACATGCCCAGGGGCTCGCGAACGCCTTCCTGGTTATCGATCACGTAATCCTGCGGCAGGGTGTGCAGCACGCGCTGGTCAGCCGGGATTGCCACAGCCTGGGCGGCGTCGAGGACGCGTTCAAGGTCGGCGGAGCTGACTTCGCGATCACGAATCGCCACGATACCGTGGGAGTTCAGGCTGCGGATGTGATTGCCGGCCACGCCGACGAACGCCGAGTGGATCCGGCAACCGGCCATCAGCTGCGCTTCTTCGATAGCGCGCTGGATCGACTGAACGGTGGACTCGATGTTCACCACTACGCCTTTTTTCAGGCCGCGGGACGGATGTGTACCGATCCCGACGATTTCGAGCGTGCCGTCGTCCGCAACCTCGCCGACCAGCGCCACCACCTTGGAGGTGCCGATATCGAGACCGACGATCATTTTGCCGCTTTGCACGTTTGCCATGGGTCCTGCCTCTTCTTAATTCTTTGCGACAGCGGGTTGGGCTGTCGTCGGCGCTACAGGTTCCCGCCAGCCAACAGCAAGGCCGTTGGCGTAGCGCAGATCGATGCGCGCAATGTTCGTAATCTGCTCTTTGAGCGTCTTGTCATAGATGGCAATGAAGCGGCGCATCTTTTCCACCAGGTTGCCGCGTCCCAGCAGCAGTTCGATTCCCGGACCCGCGCTGCCGGCGCCGGTGGTCAGGAACCAGCTGCCTCGTTCACGCAACTCCAGGCGTGCAATCGAGAAGCCCAATGGCCTGAGCATCTGGCTCAGCACCTGGTATTGCTGCATCACTTGCTGCTGGGCCCGCTGCGGGCCGAACAGCTGTGGCAAGTGTTCGTAGTTCGCCAGCTCGCGCGGGGTGAACGCCTGTCCCTGGTTGTTCAACAGCGACTCATCGCCCCAACGGGCCACCGGCAGTTGTTCTTCCAGACGAATCACTACCTGATCCGGCCACACCCTGCGCACTTCGGCGTGGGCAATCCATGGCATCTGTTCAAGCTCGGTGCGCATGCTCGCCAGGTCGATGGTGAAGAAGCTCGACGCCACGTACGGGGCGATCCGCTGCTGCACGGCTTGCTGGCTGATGTAACTCAAATCGCCCTGCACGGCGATTTTGGTGATCGGCCGGTCGGCGTACGGCAGCAAACGCTGTGCGCCTTCATAAGTACCGAACCCCAACGCCACCAGCAGCACGGGCCAGAACAGGCTTTTCAGAAAACCGAAGTTGGCTTTCGGCAGACGCACGGACATCGGCTCTTTGGCCACCATTCGGCTGGCACCCCGCGGCACCGGCTTGCGGCCGGGTGGTGCGGAGGGCTGATGTCTCAGCTGTGCGCCTTGCATGGTCTTACCCTCGCGGCTCAATGCTTGCGGCCAGAATCGCCAGAACCAGTTGCTGGAAATCCAGGCCGGCGGCACGCGCCGCCATCGGCACCAGACTGTGATCTGTCATGCCCGGTGCGGTGTTGACTTCCAGGAACCAGAACTGCCCGTCGGCGTCCTGCATCACGTCCGCCCTGCCCCAACCGGCAATACCCAGCGCCTCACAGGCTTTGGCCGTGAGGTCCATGAGTTCCTTTTCTTTGTCGCTGTCCAGGCCGCACGGAATGCGGTACTGGGTATCGTTGGCGATGTACTTGGCGTCGTAGTCGTAGAAACTGTGCGTCGTGCCCAGGGCAATCGGTGGCAACACCTGGTCACGCAGGGTGGCGATGGTGAACTCCGGACCGTGAATCCATTGTTCTACCAACACTTGCGAATCGTAGGTACTGGCCGCTTTCCACGCCTCGATCAACTCGGGCGCAGAAGTCACTTTGGCCATCCCGATACTGGAACCTTCATGGGCCGGTTTGACGATCAAAGGGAAACCCAGTTCCGTGGCCGCCGAAATACAATCGGCCTCAGAGCTCAGTACCGCGTGGCGTGGCGTCGGAATGCCGAGGCTATGCCAGACTTGCTTGGTGCGCAGTTTGTCCATCGCCAGTGCCGAGGCCAGAATGCCGCTGCCGGTGTACGGAATCCCTGCGCATTCGAGCAGGCCCTGCATGCTGCCGTCTTCACCGCCACGGCCGTGGAGGATGATGAAAGCGCGGTCGATTTTTTCGCTCAGCAGGCGTTGCAGCAGGTCATCGCCCACATCAATGCCGAACGCGTCCACACCGGCGCTTTGCAGTGCCTGGAGCACCGCGTTACCCGACTTCAGGGACACTTCACGCTCAGCACTCTTGCCGCCGAACAGCACGGCGACGCGACCGAAATCTTTCGGTACGACAGTGGAGACGAGGTTGGCGTAAGCAGCAGTCATTTCAACTTCCCCTCTACCGGTGCGGCTACGGCCCCGGCGAACAACGGACTGTTCAACAGTTTGGGTGCGAGACCACCGATATCACCGGCACCCTGGCACAGCAGAATGTCGCCGGCACGCAGCAGCGGCTTGACGATCGGCGCGAGGTCGATGCCGCGCTCGATGTAGATCGGGTCGAGCTGACCGCGCTGACGGATGCTGTTGCACAGCTTGCGGCTGTCGGCGCCCGGAATCGGCTCTTCGCCGGCCGGATAGACTTCCATCAGCAGCAGCACGTTGGCGTCGGCCAGCACATTGACGAAATCGTCGTACAGGTCGCGGGTGCGGCTGTAACGGTGCGGCTGGTAGACCATCACCAGACGGCGCTCCGGCCAGCCACCGCGCACGGCTTTGATCACGGCCGCGACTTCGGTCGGGTGGTGACCGTAGTCGTCCACCAGCATGACGTTGCCGCCTTCGACCGGCAGTTCGCCGTACACCTGGAAGCGACGGCCAACACCCTGGAACCCGGACAGCCCCTGGACGATGGCTTCATCGCTGACGCCTTCGTCGGTGGCGATGCAAATGGTCGCCAGCGCGTTCAGTACGTTGTGGTTGCCCGGCATGTTCACCGAGACATCCAGCGGCTCGCGGTCAGGGCGCAGCACGGTGAAGAAAGTCTGCATGCCTTGCTGGCGTACGTTGATGGCACGCACGTCGCAGTCATCGCCGAAGCCGTAGGTGACCGTAGGACGTTTCACCAGCGGCAGGATTTCACGCACCACCGGATCGTCCAGGCATACCACCGCCAAACCGTAGAACGGCAGGTTGTGCAGGAACTCGACGAAGGTTTTCTTCAGCTTGTTGAAGTCACCGTCGTAGGTCGCCATGTGATCGGCGTCGATGTTGGTGACCACGGCCACCAGCGGCTGCAAGTGCAGGAAGCTGGCATCGCTTTCGTCGGCTTCGGCGATCAGGTAGCGGCTGGTGCCGAGCTGGGCATTAGTGCCCGCGGCGTTCAGACGGCCACCGATGACGAACGTCGGGTCCAGACCACCGGCCGCGAACACCGAAGCGATCAGGCTGGTGGTGGTGGTTTTGCCGTGGGTCCCGGCGACGGCGATGCCGTGGCGATAGCGCATCAGCTCGGCCAGCATCTCAGCACGCGGCACCACCGGAATCCGGCGTTCCAGCGCGGTCGCGACTTCCGGGTTGGACGTGTTGACGGCGCTCGACACCACCAGCACGTCGGCGGCTGCGGCGTTCTCGGCACGATGGCCGATGAAAATATGCGCACCAAAAGATTCCAGGCGTTCGGTCACCGGCGACGCTTTCAGGTCGGAACCGGACACTTGATAGCCCAGGTTCAACAACACTTCAGCGATGCCGCACATGCCCACGCCGCCGATGCCGACGAAGTGGATTTTACGGATGCGGCGCATTTCCGGTTGCGGCATGGCTTTCTGATTCTCAACCATGAGCCACCTCCAGACAGGTATCGACCACGTTACGGGTTGCATCGGGTTTGGCGAGGCGGCGCGCCGCGCTGGCCATGTCGTTGAGTCGTTGCGGTTGCATCAGGACCTCTGTCAGGCGTGCAGCAAGATCCGCTGCGCCAGTCGTTCTTTGCGGCATCAGGAAGGCAGCGCCTTCACGGGCCAAATAATCGGCGTTGCGGGTCTGGTGATCGTCGATCGCGTGGGGCAAAGGCACCAGCATCGAGGGCAGACCGGCGGCCGCCAGTTCACTGATGGTCAGCGCTCCTGCGCGGCACACCACCAGGTCGGCCCAGCCATAGGCTTGGGCCATGTCTTTGATGAAAGGCTGCACTTGCGCCTCGACGCCAGCCGCGCGATAGCGCTCTGCAGTCACTTCATCGTGGTTTTTGCCGGCCTGGTGAAACACGTCCGGGCGCAGGTCGGGGGCGACTTGCGACAGGGCTTCAGGCAGCAACTTGTTCAACGGCTCTGCGCCCAGGCTTCCGCCCAGGATCAACAAACGCGCCTTGCGACCGGCCAGGGCAGGTCGCGGTGTTTCGAGGAACAGCTCGGTGCGCACCGGGTTACCGGTGGTCCGACGGCTGTCCGACAGGGTAAAGGTGTCGGGGAACGCTTCACAGACTCGGGCGGCCAACGGCACCAGCAACCGATTGGCGGTACCGGCCACGGCGTTCTGCTCGTGAACGATGACCGGCACGCCGGCCAGTCTGGCTGCAACGCCGCCAGGGCCAGTCACAAAACCACCAAAACCGACCACACAGACCGGCCGCAGCTGACGAATGATCGCCCGCGCCTGCCAGATCGACTTGAGCAACATGACCGGCGCCTTGAGCAGAGACAATTTGCCCTTGCCGCGCAAACCGCTGGCGTGGATCCGATGCAATTCAATACCGGCCGCCGGCACCAGATCGTTTTCAATCCCGCGGGGCGTGCCGAGCCAGTGCACGGTGTAGCCGCGGGCCTGGAACTCGCGAGCACAGGAAAGTGCCGGGAACACGTGGCCCCCGGTGCCGCCGGCCATGATCAGTACGTTAGCGCCCATGGTTCGGCTCCTCGGCAAAGTCGCTCTCATGGAATTCCATCTCTTCGCTGCCCAGGTGGGTTCGACTCTCCCACTCGATGCGCAGCAACAAGCCAAGACAGGCACAGCAGATCACCAACGAACTGCCGCCATAACTGAGGAATGGCAGGGTCAAACCTTTGGTCGGCAGCAGGCCGACGTTCACGCCGATGTTGATCAGGAATTGGCCGATCCACAGGAACGACAAACCGTAGGCAACGTAGGCGGCAAAAAACTGTTTGGCTTTCTCGGCCCACAGGCCGATGTACATGCCACGAATACAAACGAAGACGAACAGCGCCACCGTGCACAGGGAACCCACGGCACCCAGTTCTTCAGCCAGCACCGAAAACACGAAGTCGGTGTGGGCTTCCGGCAGGTAGAACTGTTTCTGCACGCTGTTGCCCAGGCCGACGCCCAGCCATTCGCCGCGACCAAAAGCGATCAATGCCTGGGAGAGCTGATAGCCGGCACCGAACTGGTCGGCCCACGGATCGGCGAAGTTGGTCAGACGCGCCATTCGATACGGCTGCATCTGAATCAACAACACCACCGCTGCGACGGCCAGGACCACCATCAGGGAAAAACGGAACAGTCCGACCCCACCGAGGAACAGCATCGCCGCAGCCGCCCCCATCATCACGACGGTGGCACCGAAGTCCGGTTCCATCAGCAACAGCCCCGCCATCGGCAGCAGCACGATGAACGGCTTGAAGAAGCCCATCCAGCTTTCACGCACTTCTTTCTGGCGACGCACCAGATAACCGGCGAGGTAGATCACCACGAACACCTTGGCGATCTCGGAAGGCTGAACGTTGAAGAAGCTGAAGCCGATCCAGCGCATCGAACCGTTCACCTCGCGGCCGATCCCCGGAACAATCACCATCACCAGCAAGCCGAACGCACCAATCAGCATCAGCCAGCCCAGGCGTTGCCAGGTGGCAATCGGAATCATCATGGTGACGATGCAGGCACCCAGGCCCAGCACAACGTAGATAAGGTGGCGAATCATGTAGTACAGGGCGCTGCCCGACTGCACCGCCCCCACCTCGGTCGATGCCGAGGCAATCATGATCAGTCCCAGGCCGAGCAGTGCCAGGCAACCGGCGAGCATCGGGAAATCGAGGTCGATACCGCGCCCGGTAATGAGCGGCGATGGATACGGCTTGATGATGTTTCTCAAGCTCATGCCAGATCCTCCACGGCGCGGACGAACTGGTGACCACGGTCTTCATAGTTCTTGAACATGTCGAAACTGGCGCAGGCCGGCGACAGCAGTACCGCATCGCCCTTTTCGGCGATGTTGCGGCATTGCTCGACCGCTTCGATCAGCGAGCCGACGCGAATCAGTGGCACGGCAACGCCAATGGCCTCACCGATCTTGTCGGAATCACGGCCCATCAAAATGACGGCGCGGCAGTTGGCCGCCACCGGATCACGCAAATCCTTGAACTCGGCGCCCTTGCCATCGCCACCGGCGATCAGCACAAGCTTGCCGTCGATGTCCGCGCCCAGGCCTTCGATGGCCGCCAGAGCGGCGCCAACGTTGGTGGCTTTGGAGTCGTTGTAGTAGCTCACACCATCGAGGTCGCGGACCCACTGGCAGCGATGCTCGAGCCCGGCGAAAGTGCGCAGGGCCGAAAGCATGGCATCGAATGGCAGGCCGACGGCGTGGCCGAGCGCCAATGCCGCGAGGGCGTTGGACTGGTTATGCGCGCCACGAACTTTCAACTCGCGCACCGGCATCAGGTTCTGGAATTCGAAGGCCAGGTATTTCTCGCCATCCTCTTCCCGAATGCCGAAGGCCTTGAAGTCGGGTTTGTTCAAACCGAAGGTCCAGCACGGCTGACCTTCGCCCATCAGCGGACGGCTCAAGACGTCGTGACGGTTGACCACAAACTGCCTGGCGCCCCGGAAGATCCGGTGCTTGGCCAGGTGATAGGCCGGCAGACCGCTGTAGCGGTCCATGTGGTCTTCACTGATGTTGAGCACGGTCGCCACTTCAGCGTTGAGCTGATCGGTGGTTTCGAGCTGGAAGCTCGACAGTTCCATCACGTACAGCTCGACGTCATCGCTGAGCAAATCCAGCGCCGGCGTGCCAAGGTTGCCACCGACGGCAACACGTTTACCGGCCGCAGCTGCCATCTCACCGACCAGGGTGGTGACGGTGCTTTTGGCGTTGGAACCGGTAATAGCAACAATCGGCGCTTTCGCGTTACGCGCGAACAGCTCGATGTCGCCGGACATCTTCACGCCACGGGCGGCGGCAGCCTGCAGGGCCGGGGTCGCCAGCGCCAGGCCGGGGCTCACGTAGAGCTCGTCGGCGCGGCACAGGAATTCGACGTCCAGCTCGCCACAACGCACTTCCACGTGCGGATAGTCACGCTTGAGCGTGGCCAGTTCCGGTGGATTTTCCCGCGTATCGGCGACAGCAAACGACACGCCCCGGTTCGCCAGGAAGCGAACCAGGGACATGCCGCTCTTGCCGAGGCCGACAACGATGCGGAAGTGGTCAGAAGCGATCAGAGACACTCGTTCTACCTCAGCTTCAGGGTGGCAAGGCCGATCAACACGAGAATCACGGTGATGATCCAGAAACGGACGATCACGCGTGGCTCGGGCCAGCCCTTGAGTTCAAAGTGGTGGTGAATCGGCGCCATGCGGAACACGCGGCGACCGGTCAGCTTAAAGGACGCAACCTGAATCACGACTGACAAGGTCTCCATCACGAACACACCGCCCATGATGAACAGGACGATTTCCTGACGGACGATCACCGCGATGGTGCCCAGGGCCGCGCCCAGCGCCAGCGCGCCAACGTCGCCCATGAAGACCTGTGCCGGATAGGTGTTGAACCAGAGGAAGCCCAGGCCCGCACCGATCAAGGCGCCGCAGAACACAATCAGCTCACCCGCGCCCGGTACGTAAGGAATCAGCAGGTATTCGGCGAACTTCACGTTACCCGACAGGTAGCAGAAGATCCCCAAGCCACCGCCGACCATCACGGTAGGCATGATCGCCAGACCGTCGAGGCCGTCGGTCAGGTTGACCGCGTTGCTCGAGCCGACAATCACGAAATAGGTCAGAACAATAAAGCCTGCGCCCAGCGGAATGCTGTAGTCCTTGAGCATCGGCAGGATCAGGGTGGTTTCCACCGGCGTCGCGGCAGTCATATAAAGGAAGATCGCGGCGCCCAGGCCGAACACTGACTGCCAGAAATACTTCCAGCGGCTCGGAAGGCCGCGAGAGTTTTTCTCGATGACTTTGCGGTAGTCGTCAACCCAGCCGATGGCGCCGAACAGCAGGGTCACCAACAACACGACCCAAACGTAACGGTTGGTCAGGTCAGCCCAAAGCAAGGTGCTGACGCCGATGGAGGAAAGAATCAGCGCGCCGCCCATGGTCGGGGTGCCCGACTTCGACAGGTGCGATTGCGGCCCATCGTTACGAACGGACTGACCGATCTGACGGTTCTGCAGCGTCCGGATCATCCACGGGCCATAGCACAGCGACAAGACCAGCGCGGTCAGCACACCGAGGATCCCGCGCAGGGTCAGGTACTGAAAGACCGCGAAGCCTTTGTAGAACTGTTGCAGATACTCCGCTAGCAGCAGCAGCATTAATGTTTCTCCAGGCTGGTCCCGCACAAAGCGGCAACGATGTTTTCCATCGCTGCACTGCGCGAACCCTTGATCAAAATGGTGGTGTTTGTGTCCTGCTCGGCTTCCAGGGCCTTGATCAGTTCAGCCTGTGTGCTGAAGTGAAAGGCCTGCTCGCCGAAAGCGTTCACGGCGTGAGCCATCATTGGCCCGACGGCGTAAAGCGCGGAAACCTTGCCGCGGGCGTAATCGCCCACATCGCGGTGCCCCTGCTCTGCCCACGCGCCCAACTCGCCGATATCCCCGAGCACCAAAACGGTGCGACCGGAAAAGCCGGCGAGTATATCAACGGCGGCGCACATAGAGGTGGGGTTCGCGTTGTATGTGTCATCTATTACGCGCATGCCGTTAGGCGCCAATTGCGCGACGGTGCGGCCCTTGACCGGTTGCACCGCGCCAAGGCCGGTGGCGATGCCGAACAGCGACACACCCAAGGCATGCGCGGCAGCGGCAGCGGCCATGGCATTGGCGACGTTATGGGTGCCGAGCAGATTCAGCTGAACCCGTTCCACACCTTCAGGGCTGTGCAGGTTGAACGCTGGGCAACCGCGGGCATCGCGGTCCAGATCGCTGGCATGGAAATCGGCCTTGACGTTACTCAGGGCAAAAGTCAGCACTTTTCGACCGGCGGCACGGGTTTTCCAGATGTCGAAGGCCTTGTCGTCAAGATTCAGCACGGCGATGCCATCGTCATCCAGCCCTTCGAGAATCTCGCCCTTGGCTTCGACGATTTTTTCCGGCCCGCCGAACTCACCAACGTGGGCGGTCCCGGCGTTATTGATGATGGCCACGTGGGGTTTGGTCATGGCGACGGTGTAGGCAATCTCGCCAATGCGCGAAGCGCCGAGTTCGATCACGGCGGCGGTGTGCTCCGGCGCCAGTTCGAGCAGGGTCAGCGGTGCGCCGAGGTCATTGTTCAGGTTGCCACGGGTCGCCAGCACCGGACCGCGTGTGCGCAGGATGCTCGCCAGCATTTCCTTGACCGTGGTCTTGCCGCTGGAGCCGGTAACGGCCGCGACCGGCTGAGTGAACGCGGCACGGTTGATCGCACCCAACTGGCCGAGGGCCTGGCGGGTGTCCTTGACCAGCAGTTGCGGCAGCGAGCTGTCAGCCACTTCACGCTCGACCAGGGCAGCCACGGCGCCTTTGCCGGCGACGTCATTCAGGTAGTCATGACCGTCGAAACGCGGGCCGGCCAGCGCAATAAACAGCTGGCCGGGCTTGATCGCGCGACTGTCGATGCTGACACCGTCAAAGCTGGCATCGGCGCCGATCAGACGGGCATTCAGTGCACCGGTCAGCTCACTCAGTTTCAAGGCTTTAAGCATGGGCCACCTCCCACGCGGTCAGGGCATGATCGGCCTCGACCAAATCGGAGAAGGCGTGGCGCTCGCCGTTGATTTCCTGATAGTCCTCATGACCTTTTCCGGCCAGAACAATCACGTCATCCGCAGAAGCGCTGGCGATCAGCTGGGCAATCGCCTGGCCACGGCCGGCAACGAAGGTGACTTTATCCACAGCGGTGAAACCGGCGCGGATGTCGTCGAAAATCGCGGAGGGGTCTTCGGTGCGCGGATTGTCGTCGGTGACCAGTACACCATCGGCCAGACGCTCGACCACTTCAGCCATCAGCGGACGCTTGCCGCGATCGCGATCACCACCGCAACCGAACAGGCACAGCAACCGCCCTTTGGCGTGAGGACGCAGGGCCATCAAGACTTTTTCCAGCGCATCCGGCGTGTGGGCGTAATCGACCACCACCAACGGCTGAGAGCCGCCCCCCAAACGCTGCATGCGACCGGCCGGGCCTTCGAGCTTGGGCAACACGTTGAGGATTTCGTCCAGCGCATAGTCCAGACCGAGCAAGGCACCGACTGCGGCCAACACGTTGCTCAGGTTGAAGCGGCCGAGCAAGGTGCTGCGCAAATGGTGTTCGCCTTGGGGCGTAACCAGCGTGGCGCGCACGCCTTCGTCATTGAACTGCGCTTCGCGGCAATACAGGTAAGCGCTGGAGTCTTCCAGGCTGTAAGTGATCAGCCGCGACTCGCCCTCATCAGCCGCCAGTTGCCGGCCGAAATCGTCGTCGAGGTTGACCACCCGGCACTTCAGATCATTCCAGGCAAACAACTTGGCCTTGGCTTCGCCATAGGCCTGCATGGTGCCGTGGTAATCCAGATGATCGCGCGACAGGTTGGTCATCACTGCCACATCGAAGGCCAGCGCGGTTACGCGGCCCTGATCCAGCCCATGGGAAGAGACTTCCATGGCCACGGCTTTGGCACCGGCCTTTTTCAGATCGGCGAGGGTCGCTTGCACTGCAATCGGATTCGGCGTGGTGTGCAGGCCGCTTTCCAGCGCGCCGTAGAAACCGGAGCCCAAGGTGCCGACGATGCCGCAGTGTTGCCCGAGCAAGTCGAGTGCCTGCGCGACCAATTGAGTCACGCTGGTTTTACCGTTGGTGCCGGTCACGCCGATCAGGTTCAAGTGACGGCTCGGGTCGCCATAAAAGCGCCCCGCGATGTCCGACAGCTGCGCCGCCAGGCCTTTGACCGGAATCAGCGGCACGTCGGTAATCGGCAGCACGGTCGCGCCTTCGACTTCATAAGCCACGGCGGCAGCACCGCGCTGCAAGGCGTCGGCGATGTGCGCACGACCGTCAAACTTGCCGCCTGGGACCGCAAGGAACAAATCGCCTGCCCGTACGTTACGGCTGTCCAGCGCCAGTTCGCGGATCAACAGATCATGACCGGCATGGGCGAAAATCTTGTTCAGGCTCAGCGACATCAGCCGCGCCCTCCATTAGCTTTCAGCGGAACGACCGGTGCGGCGTTCGCTTGTTGAGTGGCTGGCAGGTTGTCCGGGGTGATGTTCATCAGGCGCAGAGTCCCGGACATCACTTTGCTGAACACCGGCGCCGATACCAGACCACCGAAGTAACCGGCCTTGGTCGGTTCATCGATCACCACCACGATCGCGTAACGCGGGTCGCTCATCGGGCCGAAACCGGCGAACAGCGAGCGGTAGGAGTTCTCGGCGTAGCCTTTGGTTCCGACCGACGTTTTACGCGCGGTACCCGACTTGCCACCCACGTGATACGCCGGCACCTGCGCACGGAATACGCCGCGCGGCGCTTCGATCACTTGTTGCAGCATCCCTTGCATGGTTTTCGCGACGGCTTCCGGCAGCACCTGAGTGGTTTGCGGCGCTTTGTCGGTTTTGATCAGGGTCAACGGTGCGAGACGACCGTTGTTGGCCAGGGCCGAAAAGGCGTGGACCAACTGGATCGCGGTCACGGAAATACCGTAGCCGTAGGACAGCGTGGCGGTTTCAGCCTTGCGCCATTCGCGGTAGTTCGGCAGGTTGCCAACGCGCTCGCCCGGGAAACCCAGGCCGGTGTCCTGGCCGAGGCCGACTTTCTGTGCCAGACGGAAAATCGTTTCGCCGCCGATATCGAACGCGACCTTGCTCATGCCGACGTTACTGGAGTTGATCAGAATACCGGTCAGGTCGAGCACCGGACCTTCGGTCTTGGACACGTCCTTGATGGTGTATTTACCGATCTGCAAGCTGCCCGGGTACACCTCGACGGTGTCGCTCGGTTTCCAGCGCCCGGTTTCGATCGCGGCGCTCATGGAAATCGCTTTCATGGTCGAACCCGGCTCGAACACGTCAATCATCGCGCGGTTGCGCATCATCGCCGGTTGCAGGTTGCGACGGTTGTTCGGGTTGTAGGTCGGCTGGTTGACCATGGCGAGGATCTCGCCGGTCTTCACATCCATGATCACCAGGCTACCGGCCTTGGCGCCGTTCTCGATGATCGCGTTGCGCAGTTCGCGGTTGGCCAGGTATTGCAGACGCAGGTCAATCGACAACGCCAAGGGCTTGCCGGCCTTGGCGTTTTTGGTGACCTGGACATCTTTGATGAGCCGGCCGCGCCGGTCCTTGATGACCTGTCGCTTGCCGGGCACCCCGGCCAGCCATTCGTCGTAGGCCAGCTCGACGCCTTCGCGTCCGTGATCGTCGATATCGGTAAAGCCGACCATGTGGGCGGTGACTTCACCGGCCGGGTAGAAACGCCGGAATTCTTCGATGCCATAAACCCCCGGTACTTTCAGATCGAGCACAGCCTGGCCCTGCTCAGGCGTCAGCCCGCGCACCAGATAAATGAACTCTTTGTTGGCCTGGGCTTCGAGACGTTCGGCCAGGGCCTTCGGGTCCTGCCCCAACGCGGCCGCCAGTGCTGGCCATTTCTCTTTGGCCAGCTGCATTTCCTTGGCGTTGGCCCACAGAGTGGTGACCGGGGTACTCACGGCCAACGGCTCGCCGTTACGGTCGGTGATCAGACCACGGTGAGCCGGAATCGGAATATGACGAACACTGCGCGCGTCGCCCTGACCTTTAAGGAAGTCACGGTCGACCACTTGCAGATCAATGATGCGCCAGGAAATCGCCGCCACCATGATGCCGAGCAAGCCCAGCACCACACGGAACCGCCATGGAAAAAGTGCACCTTCAAGTTTCATCATGGCGCCACCATCTGCACTTCAGCGGCGCCAGGAATGCGCATTTTCAACTGTTCGGTCGCCAGCACTTCGATACGGCTGTGGGCAGTCCAGGTGCTCTGTTCGAGAATCAACCGCCCCCACTCCGCCTGCGCCTTGTCGCGCACGCTCAATTCGTTGTACAGCGAATTCAACAGCTGACGGTTCCAGTGCGCGCTATAGGACACGCCAATGGCCGACACGAGCACGCCGATAAATAGCAGCAGCATGAAAAAGCTTCCGCCTGGAAGTGGCTTGGCGAAAAGCTTACTCACCGCAGCTTCTCCGCGACGCGCATGATGGCGCTACGGGAACGTGGGTTGGCTTTGAGTTCGGCCTCGGAGGCGGACTGCGCTTTGCCATGGACTTTGATTTTCGGTTCGAAGGCAACGTGACGTACCGGCAGGTTGCGCGGCAGGTTGTCGGCTTCGCCTTTCACCAGTTTGCGCATGAACAGTTTGACGATGCGGTCTTCCAGCGAATGGAAACTGATCACCACCAGGCGACCACCGACCTCCAGACATTCCAGCGCGGCTTCGAGACCGGTTTCCAGATCGCCCAGTTCGTTGTTGACGTGAATACGCAGCCCCTGGAATGCACGGGTAGCCGGATTCTTGCCCTTTTCCCACGCTGGGTTGGCGACTTTCAACACTTCAGCCAGATCGGCAGTGCGCTCGAACGGCTTGATGTCGCGACGCTCGGCCACGGCACGCGCCATGCGGCCGGAGAAACGTTCTTCGCCGTATTCCTTGAACACCCGGGCGATTTCTTCCACCGGCGCGGTGTTGACGAACTCGGCGGCGCTGATCCCGCGGGACGGGTCCATGCGCATGTCCAACGGGCCGTCGTTGAGAAAGCTGAAACCGCGCTCAGGGTCGTCGAGCTGCGGCGAAGAGACGCCGAGGTCAAGCAGAACGCCGCTGACCTTGCCGGCCAGACCGCGTTCGGCGACTTCCGAACCGAGCTCGGCAAAGCTGCGCTGCACAACGACAAAGCGGCCGTCTTCGGCCGCTAGCGTTTGCCCGGTGGCAATCGCTTGAGGATCCTTGTCGAACCCGAGCAACCGACCATCAGGCCCGAGCTTGCTGAGGATCAACCGGCTGTGTCCGCCGCGTCCGAACGTGCCGTCCAGATAGCAGCCATCAGGACGTACGGCGAGAGCCTCGACGGCTTCGTCAAGCAGTACGGTGATGTGGTTAAAGCCGCTATCAATAGTCACAGGATTAAATCACGCAGTTCATCAGGCATGGCGCCCGGTTGTTGAATAGCAGCCAGGTCAGCGGCAGAAACCGCATTCCAGGCATCCTCGTCCCACAATTGGAACTTGTTCAGTTGGCCTACCAACATTGCGCGCTTATCCAACTTGGCATATTCGCGAAGACGCGGCGGAACCAGAAAACGACCACTGCCATCGAGCTCGAGGTCGACGGCATTACCAATCAGTAAACGTTGCAGGCGGCGGTTTTCTTCGCGAAGCGAAGGCAGCGCGCGCAGTTTTGTTTCGATAACTTCCCACTCATCGAGGGGATAAACACACAAACACGGATCAACGGCATCGATGGTGACGATTAATTGACCGGAACTACGCGAAACGAGCTCGTCACGGTACCGGCTCGGCATGGCGAGACGGCCCTTTGCATCGAGACTGATAGCGTTAGCTCCGCGAAACACGTCAGCGTTTCTCCAAATATTAGCGTTTTGCGCTCAAAAAACCCACTTCATGCCACTTTCCGCCACTTGCGCACACTATAGGAATGCGCCCACCACACCGTCAAGGCGCGGATAGAAGGAAAAGCCTTACAGAACGGAGATTTAGGAGCGTAAAAGGAGGGGAAACGAGAATCTGACGGGTGAATTTGTTCAATAACTTGAATCAGCACAGAAGGCTGCGTTCAGAAGTTAAAGTAGTTTGTTAAGAGTAAGATTTTTTCGGTATTACAAAAGCGCTTCTGCTATTGATTCAGCAGGGAGGGGAATTGCCATTACGCATATCGCTGCCAATGATTGAAGCAGAGAAGAAAAAAGGTGGAGAGTCGATCTGTAAGCCGGGTTCTGTCTTGAACAGTCATTCGTCTACGATGGCCATCACTGGACATCTTTAGCAACCTACCCGGTCCCAGCGCGGGCCACGCCTTGGGACCCTATTTGGTCTTGCTCCAAGTGGGGTTTACCTAGCCACGAACTGTTGCCAGACGTGCGGTGCGCTCTTACCGCACCTTTTCACCCTTACCGGCGCCGAAGCGCTTAGGCGGTTATTTTCTGTGGCACTTTCCGTAGGCTCACGCCTCCCAGGCATTACCTGGCACTTCGCCCTATGGAGCCCGGACTTTCCTCCCCCCCCTAATTTTCATAGAGGGCAGCGACTGTCCGATCGACTCTCCGCCGCGAAGGTTAACGGCAGAGCGGCCGAAGAACAAGCGCTAAAAGCCTCTGCCCGGCGTTGCGCGTCGCTTTTTTACTCGCCCTTCTGCTTATCCAGCGCCACCTGATAGAGCACATTCTTGCGCTCGCCGGTAATTTGCGCCGCCAATGCCGCCGCACGCTTGAGCGGCATTTCTTCGAGCAGCAGGTTGAGAATACGCATGGCTTCGCTGCTGACAGCCTCCTCAGTTTCGGGAGCAGACCAGCCAGCGACCAGCACTACGCACTCCCCGCGCTGCTGGTTGCTGTCCGATTCAACGAACTCGCGCAACTCGGCCAGCGGCAAGCCTTTGAGGGTTTCGAAGGTTTTAGTCAGTTCGCGCGCCAACAATGCTGGACGATCGGCGCCGAATACCAGCTCCATGTCTTGGAGGCACTCGAGGATGCGGTGTGGAGCCTCATAAAAAATCAGCGTGCGCGGTTCTTCCTTTATCAGTTCCAGGCGAGCGCGTCGGCCGACAGCCTTGGCCGGTAGAAACCCTTCGAAGATGAAACGGTCCGACGGCAACCCCGCCGCCGAGAGTGCCGCAATCAATGCACAGGCACCCGGAACCGGCACCACATTGATCCCCGCGGCACGGGCCTGACGCACCAGGTGATAACCCGGATCGGAAATCAGCGGCGTCCCGGCATCGGAGATCAATGCCACATCGTCGCCAGCGAGCAAGCGAGTGATAAAGCGGCTACCTTCATCCCGTTCGTTGTGTTCATGGCAGGCCGCCAGCGGCGTAGGGATACCGAAGTGCTGCATCAATCGCTGGGAATGGCGAGTGTCTTCGGCAGCAATCAATGAAACCTCGCGCAGGATCTTCAGCGCACGCGCACTGATGTCGTCCAGGTTGCCGATGGGCGTCGCCACCACATAAAGCGAGCCAGCAGCGGAATTCAAAGCACCTGGAGCAGTCAAAGCGCACACCTCATGATCGGTAAAAACCGCCATTGTAGCGCGTAGCGACATTCGCGATACCTGCAAGCAACCCTCGGTTTTCCAGCCTTTTGTGCCGTACTGCAACATTTGCATGAGCTAAATTGATCGATTCACGCCAGTAACATCGCGCCCCGGCCAGCGCTTGGGTACAATTCCACGCCTATTTGATCGAGTATCAGGAACACTTACATGATCGCTTGCCTGCGGCTGTTCTCTGCCCTCTGCCTCGCTGCCTTGCTGGCGGCTTGCGCCAGCTCGCCCTCCTCCAGCCTTGGCGAACTTCCACGCACCCCGGATGCCAGTATCGAGCAACTGCTCGAACAGGCCGCTCAAAGTAAAACGCCGGACAAGGCAGCCTTGCTGCGCCTGAGCGCGGCTGACCTGGCTTATCGTCAGGGCAATGCCGGCCAGTCCGCGCAAATTCTGCAACAAGTACCGATGGAACAACTCAAGCCTGGTCAACAGGTCTTCGCCAGTACCCTGGCGGCTGAATTGGCCATGGTGCGCAATCAGCCCAAAGCGGCGCTGACGGCCCTGAGCCATCCGAGCCTGCAACGCCTGAGCGAACTGCCAGTCGAACAACAGGTCCGCACCGGCACCGTTCATGCGCGCGCCCTTGAGGCCGATGGCCAGACCCTGGCCGCCGCACGGGAGCGCATTTTCATCGCCCCCATGCTGAACGATCAAGCCGCGAGCAAAAACCACGAGGCGATCTGGACCCTGATCTCTTCGCTGCCGACCGAGCAATTGCAGCCGACCACCGACGACGACCTCGGCGGCTGGTTGAGCCTGGCCCAAGCAGTGAAAACTGCCGGCACCCTGGAACAGCAGCAAGCCGCGATCGACAACTGGCGTGCGAAGAATCCAAAGCACCCGGCCGCCATCCAGTTGCCGTTGCCACTGACCAAACTCAAGGAGCTGGCCAGCCAGCCCCTGAGCAAAATTGCCCTGCTGCTGCCGCAAGACGGCCCACTGGCTTCGGTCGGCAAAGCATTGCGCGAAGGCTTCATGGCTGCTCACTACCAGGCGCAACAAGCCGGGCAGAAGCCGCCAGCCATCGAGTTCTATGACAGCGCGCGCCTGACCTCCCTCGACGAGTTCTATCGCAAAGCCCAGGCCGACGGCGTGCAACTGGTGGTCGGACCGCTGGAAAAACCGCTGGTCAAACAGCTCAGTGCTCGCCCGCAACTGCCGATCACCACTCTGGCCCTGAACTACAGCGAAGGCGAACAAGGTCCGGCCCAGCTGTTCCAATTCGGCCTAGCCGCTGAAGACGAAGCGCGCGAAGTGTCCCGTCGTGCACGCGCCGACGGCCTGCATCGCGCCGCCATCATGGTGCCAAAAGGCGAATGGGGCGACCGCGTACTCAGGGCGTTCAGCCAGGATTGGCAAGCCAACGGCGGCAGCATCGTCGCGATGGAGCGCGTTGACCAACCGGTGCAACTGGCCCAGCAAATTGCCGAGATGTTCCAGCTGCGTCAGAGCGAAGGCCGCGCCAAGAGCCTGCAAAGCACCGTTGGCTCACAGGTAGCCGCCCAGCCTTCACGTCGCCAGGATATCGAGTTCATCTTCCTGGCCGCCACGCCACAACAGGCTCAACAAATCAAACCGACCCTGAACTTCCAATACGCAGGCGATGTGCCGGTTTACGCCACCTCTCACGTGTTCAGCGCCAGCGGCGACCAAAACCAGTACAACGACATGAACGGTATTCGCTTCTGTGAAACCCCATGGCTGCTGGATGCCAACGACCCACTGCGCAAACAGGTCACAGCACAATGGCCACAAGCCGGCGGCAGCCTTGGCCGCCTGTACGCAATGGGCGTTGACGCCTATCGCCTGGCACCACGCCTGGGGCAACTCAAGGCCTTGCCAGACAGCCGCATCGAAGGCCTATCGGGCAGCTTGGGCATGACTCAGAATCAACGGGTCGTGCGTCAATTGCCATGGGCAGAGTTCGTCAACGGGCAGGTTCAACGCCTGCCGGACACCTCGCGCTGATGCCCGACAGGTCACGCCAGCAAAGCGGTAAGGATGCCGAGCGCCATGCGCTCGAGCATCTTCAGCAACAGGGTCTGCGCCTGCTGGCGCAGAACTGGCTGTGTAAACGCGGCGAGCTTGATCTGGTCATGCTTGATGGCGATACAGTAGTATTCGTCGAAGTCCGCTACAGAAAAAACACCCAATGGGGTGGCGCGCTCGATAGCATCGATGGGCGCAAACGGCAGAAACTGATTTTCGCCGCGCAGTATTTTCTTCAGCGCGAGTCGCGTTGGGCCAATTCCCCTTGCCGCTTCGACGTGGTTGCCATCGACAGCAACCTTGATCAGTTGAACTGGTTGCAGAATGCCTTCGATAGCTGACTGCTTGCGCCCGAACAGGACACCTTCACCCAACACTTTTGCTCTTTGCTTTGCGGGCTGCACATTCATGTGCCGAGTAGCCGCGCTAATTAAGGTCACACAGATGGACATGCAATCGCGAATTCGCCAGCTTTTTCAGGCCAGTATCGACACCAAGCAACAGGCGATGGACGTACTTGCACCGCACATCGAGCAAGCCAGCCAGGTCATGGTCAACGCCCTGCTCAACGAGGGCAAAATGCTGTCCTGCGGCAACGGCGGTTCCGCCGGTGACGCACAGCACTTCTCGTCCGAACTGCTCAACCGCTTCGAGCGCGAGCGCCCGAGCCTGCCGGCCATCGCGCTGACCACCGACAGCTCGACGATCACCTCGATCGCCAATGACTATAGCTACAATGAAATATTCTCCAAACAGATCCGTGCCCTCGGTCAACCGGGTGACGTATTGCTGGCTATTTCCACCAGCGGCAACTCGGCGAACATTATTCAAGCGATCCAGGCCGCACATGATCGCGAAATGATTGTCGTAGCATTGACGGGCCGTGATGGCGGTGGCATGGCGTCACTGCTTTTGCCGGAGGACGTCGAGATTCGCGTACCGGCCAATGTCACTGCACGTATTCAGGAAGTCCACCTGCTGGCGATCCATTGCCTTTGCGATCTGATCGACAGCCAACTGTTCGGGAGTGAAGAATGACCCCTAATCGCCTAGGCCTTCTGGCCTTGACCCTGTGCCTCGGCATCAGCGGCTGCACCTCGGTGGTTAACGCCAGCCGCGAAGCGCCAATCGACGATGACCGCGGCACCCGCACCTTCGGCAGCAAAATCGACGACTCCCTGATCGAAACCAAGGCCGGTGTAAACATCGCCAAGGCCGATCCGGACCTGGACAACAACTCGCACATCGTCGTCACCAGCTTCAACGGCGTGGTGCTGCTGGCCGGGCAAACCCCGCGCGCCGACCTCAAGGCCAAGGCCGAACAGGTCGCCGCCTCCGTTCAGCGCGTGAAGAAGGTGCATAACGAACTGCAAGTCCTACAGCCCTCCTCGCTGTTGGCGCGTCAGAACGACACCTGGCTGACCACCAAGATCAAGACCCAGATGCTCACCGACCCCTCCATCCCGGGCTCGCGCATCAAGGTTGTGACTGAAAACGGCATCGTTTATCTGCTCGGCCTGCTGACCAAGCAGGAAGCGGCGCAAGCGACCAATCTGGTGCAAGGCGTTTCTGGCGTACAGAAGATTGTGAAGTTGTTTGAGTACATCGACTGATACTTGCTTACCGGCGATAGCGTTCTGGAGATCGCCTTCGCCGGCAAGCCTGGCTCCTACAGTCATAAAAAAGGCGATCCTTGCGGATCGCCTTTTTTATTACTTCACCACCTTCAAGCTCGGTCGACCGCTGGGACGCGGCGGCTCGCTGTCGGGTGGCGGAATATCATCATCCGGCTCGATATCTTCCTCGTCCTCCAGAGGCGATTCCATATCGAACACCATGCCTTGGCCGTTCTCCCGAGCGTAAATGCCCAGGATCGACGCGATAGGCACGTACAGTGTGTGTGGCACGCCACCGAAGCGCCCCTCGAAACTGACCGCCTCGTTATCCATGTGCAAATGACGCACGGCTGCCGGGGATACGTTCAGGACAATCTGCCCGTCACTGGCAAAACCCTGAGGCACCTGCACCGACGGATACTCGGAATTGACCAGCATGTGCGGGGTGCAATCGTTGTCCACAATCCACTCGTAGAGCGCGCGGACCAGATAAGGTCGACTGGAGTTCATAGCGGCTCCTTAAGCCTTAGCGCATATCGCGTTCGACACCAGACAGACTTGCCTGGAAAGCCTCACGCGCAAACGAGCGCTCCATGTAATCAAGCAGCGGCTTGGCAGGCCGCGGCAGTTCTATACCCAGAATCGGCAATCGCCAGAGTATTGGCAATAGGCAGCAATCCACCAGACTTTGTTCCTCACTGAGGAAAAACGGCTTGTCGGCGAATAACGGCGACACGCCTGTCAGGCTTTCGCGCAGCTCTTTACGAGCCACTACGCGAGCTGCTTCCTTGGTCCGCGAATCCAGAATCAGATCCACCAGACCACACCAGTCACGCTGAATACGATGAATCAGCAGACGACTGTTGGCACGCGCCACGGGATAAACCGGCAGTAGCGGCGGATGCGGATAACGCTCATCCAGATATTCCATCACCACGGTCGACTCCCACAACGCCAGGTCACGATCGACCAGGGTGGGCAGGCTTCCGTAAGGATTCACTTCAATCAGTTTAGGCGGCTGACGACCAGCCTCCACGTAAATGATCTCGGCGCTGACACCCTTCTCTGCAAGTACGATGCGCACTCGGTGGGAATAGTGGTCGGCGGGGTCGGAGTAACAGGCCAACCGATTGGTCACGCCCATGGCGGTCCTCCTCGCTTGTTGAAATTATCGGAAACGGAAAAACACGCGCGCCCAGAGGGCGCCTCCCGTAACGCCTGGCTCACCAGACTCGTTACACCTTCAGAGACGCCCCTGGGCGCGCGCGATTAACAGCAATGGCTTACCGCTTTATCAATGGACGTCTTTCCAGTATTCACGCTTGAGCAAGTAAGCGAATACGAAGAAGAACGCCAGGTACAGCAACACATAGGTACCGATGCGCTGATGCTGCAGCTTCACCGGGTTGGCCGAGTAGGCCAGGAAGGTCACCAGATTCTTGACCTTCTCGTCGAACTGCTCTTCGTTCAGCGTGCCGGTTTTCGGCAATACCGTCAGCTGGTCGCAGGCTTCATGGGTCAAAGCCGTACCGGTCAGCGGATCGTATTGCTTCTTGCCGTCATCGACGATTTGAACTTGTTTACAGCCTACCACTTGACGACCCTGCAGGCCGACCAAAACGTTAGGCATGCCGACGTTCGGGAACACCTTGTTGTTCACGCCCCAAGGACGCGACGGGTCTTCATAGAAGGAACGCAGATAGCCGTAGAGCCAGTCAGTGCCACGAACACGCGCCACCAGTGTCAGGTCGGGCGGCGCCGCACCGAACCAGGCTTTGGCGTCAGCTGGCTGCATGCCAGTGCTCATGTGATCACCGATCTTGGCGCCGGTGAACACCAGCTTCTCGAGCATCAGCTCGTGAGGAATGCCCAGGTCATCGGCAACACGCTCGTAGCGCTGGAACTTCGCACTGTGGCAGCCCATGCAGTAGTTGGCGAATGTACGTGCGCCGTCCTGCATGGCGGCCTTGTCGGAAACGTCGATATCGACTTTTTCCAGCTCGGGCCCACCGTGTTCGGCTGCAAAAGACAGCACAGGCATCGCCGCAAGAATCAGTACAGCAAATAGCTTTTTCATCAGCCAGTCACCCTTTCCGGAACCGGTTTGGTCTTCTCGAGCCTGGTGTAGAACGGCATCAGAATGAAGTAGGCGAAGTACAGGAAGGTACATACCTGCGACAGCAACGTACGTTCCGGGGTAGGTGCCATGACACCCAGCCAGCCAAGAATCACGAAGGAGATGCAGAACACCCAGAGCCAGATCTTGCTCAGCCAGCCCTTGTAGCGCATGGATTTCACCGGACTACGATCAAGCCAGGGCAGGACGAACAGCAAGGCAATCGAAGCACCCATGGCAACAACACCCAGGAGCTTGTCCGGAACTGCCCGCAGAATCGCGTAGAACGGCGTGAAGTACCAGACCGGAGCGATGTGTTCAGGGGTCTTGAAGGCGTTCGCCACTTCAAAGTTCGGCTTCTCGAGGAAGTAGCCACCCATTTCCGGGAAGAAGAACACGATCGCGCAGAAGATGAACAGGAACACCACCACGCCAACGATATCTTTCACGGTGTAGTACGGATGGAAGGCAATGCCGTCCAGCGGTACGCCGTTTTCGTCTTTGTGTTTCTTGATGTCCACGCCGTCCGGGTTGTTCGAACCGACTTCGTGCAACGCCAGAATGTGCAGCACCACCAGACCGAGGATCACGATCGGCAAGGCCACCACATGCAGGGCGAAGAAGCGGTTCAGGGTAATACCGGAAATCAGGTAGTCACCACGGATCCACTGGGTCAGGTCGTTACCAATGACCGGGATCGCACCGAACAGCGAGATGATCACCTGGGCACCCCAGTAGGACATCTGGCCCCACGGCAGCAGGTAACCCATGAAGGCTTCAGCCATCAGCGCCAGGTAGATCAGCATGCCGAACACCCACACCAGCTCGCGCGGCTTCTGGTACGAACCGTAGAGCAGACCACGGAACATGTGCAAATAGACCACGATGAAGAACATCGAAGCGCCGACAGCGTGCAGCAGGCGCAAGATTGGGCCGTAACTGACATCACGCATTATGCCCTCAACGGAAGCAAAAGCCTCTTCCGCCGACGGGGTGTAGCTCATGGTCAGCCAGACACCGGTAACGATCTGGTTGACCAGAACGAGCAGCGCCAGGGAGCCGAAGAAATAGAAGAAGTTGAAGTTCTTCGGGGCGTAATACTTGCTGAGATGGTCTTCCCACATTTTGGTCGCGGGAAAGCGCGCATCAACCCAATCCATGAACTTGCTCATCACGCTTTCTCCGTATCGACGCCAATGACAATGATGTCATCGGTCTCATAGGAATGCGGGGGAACTGGCAGGTTCAAAGGCGCGGGTTGCGACTTGTAGACGCGGCCAGCCAAATCGTAGTGGGAACCGTGGCAAGGGCAGAAATAGCCCCCTACCCAATCCTTGCCCAGATCGGCAGGTGCCACTTCCGGACGGAAGGTCGGTGAGCACCCCAGGTGAGTGCAGATACCGATCAGCAGCAGGACTTGCGGCTTGATCGAACGCGTTTGCGGGTCGACATAAGCCGGTTGTGTCGAGTTCTTGGAGGTGGGGTCAGACAACTGGCCCTCGATCTTTTTCAGATTCCCCAGGATTTCCTCGGTACGGCGGACGATGAACACCGGCTGGCCGCGCCACTCAGCAATCATTTGCTGGCCTGGCTCGATTTTGCTGACATTCACTTTCACCGGTGCACCTGCAGCTTTCGCCTTGGCACTGGGAAACCATGACCCCACGAACGGGACCGCAGCCCCCACCGCTCCTGCAGCACCCACCACGGATGTGGCTGCTACCAAGAAGCGACGCCGGCCTGCATTCACGCCGTCATTGCTCATTCAGTCCTCTCCCATCAGCTTTGTGGCCTGTTAAATCAGGCGTCTACTAAGTAAAAATCTGAACTTATAAAAATTTTGCCGAATGGTAATGAAAAGCCCCAATTCTGACAAGGTAATTACCGAAGGGCCCCACTGCCAAGCCTTGCAGTATAGGGGCTCTGCGGATGTGGCAAGTTGTCACAGCGTAATTCTTTGATAAATCGCGCCCATAAAAAAACGCCCAGCTTCGCGAGGAAACTGGGCGTTCTTTTTGAACGTGAAACGAATTAACGCTTCGAGTACTGCGGACGCTTACGCGCTTTACGCAGACCGACTTTCTTACGTTCAACTTCACGTGCATCGCGAGTTACGAAGCCGGCTTTGCGCAGAGCAGAGCGCAGAGTTTCGTCGTAGTCCATCAGAGCGCGAGTGATGCCGTGGCGGATTGCGCCAGCTTGACCACTTACACCACCGCCGATCACGGTGACGTAGATGTCGAACTTCTCGACAGTCTCAGTCAATTCCAGCGGCTGACGAACTACCATGCGGGCAGTTTCGCGGCCGAAGAAATTATCCAGCGAACGGTTGTTGATGGAGATGTTACCAGTGCCCGGACGCAGGAAAACGCGTGCGGTTGCAGTCTTGCGACGGCCAGTGCCGTAATTTTGAGTCGCCGACATAATGAACTATTCCGTTAAAACTTCAGTTCTTGGGGCTGCTGAGCAGTATGAGGGTGAGCAGCGCCCGCATAGACTTTCAGCTTACGATACATGTCGCGACCCAGCGGGTTCTTAGGCAGCATGCCTTTGACCGCGGTCTCGATCACGCGCTCAGGGGCTTTAGCGATCAGCTTTTCGAAGTTGATCGACTTGATGCCGCCCGGGAAACCGGAGTGGGAGTAGTACATTTTGTCAGTGGTTTTAGCGCCAGTAACACGTACTTGCTCAGCGTTGATTACGACGATGTAGTCGCCGGTGTCGACGTGAGGAGTGTACTCAGCCTTGTGCTTGCCACGCAGACGGCTCGCGATTTCAGTGGCCAGACGACCCAGGGTCTGACCAGCAGCGTCGACGACAAACCAGTCGCGCTTTACTGTTTCCGGTTTAGCAGTAAAAGTTTTCATTCTTTATAGCCTCAGGGGCCGCCCTGTAAATTAGACGGCGGATCTTACTGAATAGTGCGTACTTTGACAAGTCAAAGGCAGCCGGATACAGACGCTTTCGGGGGCTCGGGTCGGCGCGTCCGTTCAACGGCAAGATTCTTCGGCGGCGGCGCATCACTTCCACTGCAGAAAGAGGTGCGCAATTATGCAGATTGCGAAAAATATTTCAACCTGCTTTTATGATTGTTTTGCCCAAGGAGCACCCGATGGACTATCGCCAGCTAGGCCGTACCGATCTGAATGTGAGTGCCATCTGCCTCGGCACCATGACCTGGGGCGAGCAAAACAGCGAGGCTGAAGCCTTCGCCCAGATCGAACGCGCCAAAGGCGCCGGGATCAATTTCATCGACACCGCCGAGATGTACCCGGTACCCCCCAAGGCTGACACCTACGCCACCACCGAGCGCTACATCGGCAACTACTTCAAAAGTCGCGGAGATCGCGCCGACTGGATCCTGGCGAGCAAGATCGCCGGCCCCGGCAACACCATCGATTACATTCGCGACAAAAACCTGCGGCACAACCGCCAGCACATCAGCGAAGCCGTGGATGCCAGCCTCAAGCGCCTGCAAACCGACTACATCGACCTGTACCAGTTGCACTGGCCGGAACGCAGCACCAATTTCTTCGGTCAGCTCGGTTACAAACACAAGATCGAAGCCAATCTGACGCCACTGGAAGATACGCTCGAAGCACTGGACGAGCAGGTCAAGGCCGGCAAGATCCGCCATATCGGCCTGTCCAACGAAACCCCATGGGGCACCATGCGCTTCCTCGCCCTCGCCGAAGCCCGCGGCTGGCCGCGCGCGGTATCAATCCAAAACCCCTACAACCTGCTCAATCGCAGCTTCGAAGTCGGCCTGGCGGAAATTGCCATCCGCGAACAGTGTGGCTTGCTGGCCTACTCGCCACTGGCGTTCGGCTTTCTGTCGGGCAAGTACGAAGGTGGCGCGCGTCCGCCCAAAGGTCGCCTGAGCCTCTACAGCCGCTTCAGCCGCTATTTCAACCCGCAGTCGGAAGCAGCGTGCAGTCGCTACGTGGCACTGGCTCGTGAACACGGCCTGGATCCGGCGCAGATGGCACTGGCGTTTGTCACACAGCAACCGTTCGTGACCAGCAACATCATTGGCGCCACGACGCTTGAGCAACTGGACAGCAACATTGCCAGCTTCGACTTGAAGCTGTCGGATGAAGTGCTGGCAGGGATCGAGGCCATTCACCAGGATCATCCGAATCCTGCACCTTGATTGATCTTCAGATCCAATCGCGGGCAAGCCCGCTCCCACAGGTTCTATGTTGATCACAAATTTGTGATCAACCGCGGATCAGTCTGGGAGCGGGCTTGCCCGCGATGGCGTCCGCACACGCAACGCCAATCAAAGCGACCGCGCAATGATCTCCTTCATGATTTCATTGGTCCCGGCATAGATCCGCTGCACCCGCGCATCCGCCCATGCCCGGGCGATCGGGTATTCCCACATGAATCCGTAACCGCCATGCAACTGCACGCATTCGTCGAGCACCTTGCATTGCAGATCGGTGCCCCAGTACTTGGCCATCGCCGCGGTTGGTACATCGAGCTTGCCTTGCAGATGCAACTCCAGGCAGC
Organism: Pseudomonas sp. GGS8; assembly: GCF_024168645.1. Lineage (NCBI taxonomy): Bacteria > Pseudomonadati > Pseudomonadota > Gammaproteobacteria > Pseudomonadales > Pseudomonadaceae > Pseudomonas > Pseudomonas sp. GGS8. The sequence goes on from NZ_JALJWF010000001.1 coordinate 799,685, forward strand.
GATCGACGAAGACCCGGCCGATCTGGATCTCGGTCGCCATTTCAGCGAGCTTGAAGCGGGTGTTCTGGAAGTCGGCGATGGCCTTGCCGAACGCCTTGCGCTCACGGGTGTAATCCAGCGTCCACTGCAACGCCGCTTCGGCTGACGCCAAGCCGCCCACCGCGACCGTCAAGCGCTCCTGCGGTAACTCCTGCATCAGGTATGCGAAGCCCATCCCGGCTTGGCCCAGCAGGTTTTCCTTGGGCACCCGAACGTCCTGGAAGAACAGCTCCGAGGTGTCTTGAGCCTTCATGCCGACCTTTTCCAGACGCTTGCCCTTGGCGAAACCCGGCGTGTTGGCCTCCACCAGAAACAAGCTGGTGCCCTTCGCCCCCGCCTTCGGATCGGTCTTGGCCACAACGATCACCAGGTCAGCCAGAAAGCCGTTGGTGATGAAAGTCTTCGAACCGTTGATCACGTATTCGTCGCCCTCCAGCACCGCTGTAGTCTTCACCCCTTGCAGGTCGGAGCCGGCACCCGGCTCGGTCATGGCAATCGCAGTGACCATCTCGCCGGATACCAGCTTGGGCAGGTATTTGTGCTTCAACGCCTCACTGCCGTAATGCAGGATATAAGGCGCAACAATGTCCGAATGAAGAGAAAAGCCGATCCCGGTCAGCCCCAGACGACCGACCTCCTCGATCACCACAGCGCTGTAGAGAAAGTCTGCCCCCAGCCCGCCGTATTCTTCTGGCAGATGCGAACAGAGCATCCCCGCCTCCCCCGCCTTGTTCCAGAGACTGCGGTCGATATAGCCTTGTTTTTCCCATTGCCCATGGAACGGCACGGCCTCTTTTTCGAGGAACGCTCGCACGCTGTCGCGAAAAAGTTCGTGCTCGGGGCTGAACAAGGTTCTGGGGATCATGCGTCACCTGTCGTTATTGTCAGACGGAATTGATCTTCAGAGACTAAGCCTCGCTTCCGATACGGGACACTGGACACATCCGACAAAAAATAAGACGATCCAGCCGTCTGGTGACCACTTTCCCCTATAAGAATAAAGTTGAATTATGTCTAATCATGTCTCCACGCCCTTGCGGCGCGTCAGTATCCTGGCTATCGACCGGGTTTTCGCTTCCACCCTCATGCAAGCCAAGGATTTCTTCCATCTGGCCAGCCTGCGCTATGGAAAACAACTGGGCCACGGCCTGACACCGGCATTCGAAACCCGGCTGGTCAGCCCCGACGGCAAACCGGTGAACAGCTTCAGCGACGTGATCATGCCGGTGGACGGCCGCCTGGAAAATGCCGACGTCATCATCCTCCCCGCCTTCTGGGACGATTTCGACACCCTGTGCAAACGTTATCCACAGGTCCTGCCGTGGCTGCGCGAACAACACGCCCGTGGTGCCGTGCTTTGCGGCGAGGCCACGGGAGTGTTCTGGCTCGCCGAAGCCGGGCTGCTCAACGGCAAGGAAGCGACCACGTACTGGCGCTTCTTCAATGCCTTCGCCGAGCGCTTCCCGCAGGTTCATCTCAATCAGGACAAACACCTGACCGACGCCGACAACCTGTATTGCGCCGGCGGCACCACCTCGGCCTGCGACCTCTACATTTACCTGATCGAGCGCTTTTGCGGCGCCAACGTGGCCCAGGCCGTGGCCCGCGACATTCTCTATGAAGTGCAGCGCAGCTATGCGCCGGGGCGGATCGGTTTCGGTGGTCAGAAACTGCACCAGGACGTGATCATCCTGCAGATCCAGCATTGGCTCGAAGAACACTTCGCCGACAAATTCCGCTTCGAAGACGTGGCCCGCGAACACGGCATGAGCATCCGTAACTTTATGCGGCGCTTCCAGACCGCCACTGGCGATAAACCGCTGCATTACCTGCAACGCTTGCGCATCGAGACCGCCAAGGGCTTGTTATCCGGCAGTCGCAAGAGCATCAAGACCATCAGTTATGAAGTCGGTTACGACGATGCAAGCTTCTTCGCCCGGCTGTTCCGGCAGCATACGGAGTTGTCGCCGAACCAGTATCGGCAGCAGTTTCAGCAGGCGGCATAGCCCCTAGAAAACAACACAAATCAACTGTGGGAGCGGGCAGGCCCGCGCCCACAGGCTCCATGGCTTGACTGACTGGCATCACCAGCAAATACAGGTTTTCTTCGCAATGTATTTTCCTACGCAAAAAGCGGAATGCAGAGCGCCAGCGCACCCGATTCGACTCACATACGCAGCCCCTTAAAAACTCCAACATCTTCCCCTGCAAACGCCATCAGGGAAGATCAAAAATGACTATCGGATCAAGCTACAACTACCCCTCTGACATTCCCAAGGATGTCGTTCGAAGCAAACGTTCAACTGAAAACAAATGGGCGACTCGCTTTCCAAATCCACCAGACTTGTGCTTCGACTACCGAGCACTGGTTGAACAGGAAAACGGCATCTCCAAGGCAACTGACCCGCAACATAAAATCTGCATTATTGGCGCCGGTGTCACCGGACTGACTGCTGCTAGAGAACTTTATCGTTGCGGGTTCACCCATATCACCCTCATAGAACAATCCAGACGTATAGGCGGCAGACACCTGACCGTCTCTGGAAGCAGCCCCTCCACGATGAGCCACACACCGTTTGAAATGGGCGCCATGCGCATGCCCTTCTTCAACCGGGCGGACGAGCCACCGACAGAGGGCCGGTCGCTGATGGCTTACTACACCAAGGCGTTTGATTTGGCGTTTTCGGATTTCGCCAATCCCGGAAGCCAATGGGTCCGCTCGACGGGCATCTATCTTCGAGAGGGCAGCATGGGCGGCGGATCGACTCCGCAGATGCTGATCTGGAAAAATGAAGACGGCCAGACACCGCCTCCCGGCGAGGAACTGCAAAAGGTCTATACCAAGTGGAAAGTCTTTGCCGATCGCATGACCCGGCACGTCGCCGAGGTTTACGCCAGTCAAGAATGGGAAGCCATGTGGGCCGCCATCGTCGAAAAATACGAGAGCGTTTCGTTTCGCGATCTGGTCAGCATGCCCACGGTGCAAGCCTGGGATAAACGCTCACCGGGGGATTTTGGCGGAATGGGAATGTCCGCAGAGGAGTCCGCAATCTTCTATGCCATTGGCATCGGCGACGGTAGCTGGGGAGCCTTTTACGATGTGTGCTCTCTTTACCCACTGCGCACGGCCATTTTTGGATTCAGCAGCCAGCTGCAACTGATCCATGGCCGGGTGGACTCAACTGGCGATCCGCTGGATTCACCCTACCTGCACAACGATGTGGTCTTTGACTCGACCGGGCGGAGTTTCGACAGGCCCCGCTACATCGGTCTCGCCGCGCTGGACGAATGCCTGCTGTTCATGAAAACCGCCGAAACCGGAAAGTCCTTCTACGAACACTGCCGGGAACGGAACAACGGCTTGCTCATGGACTCGTCCGTTACAAAACTTAAAAAACTGACCAATCAGAAAACACGCGTCTATTACAACCGCATCCACAGCCAACCCGAGCAAACCCAAGAATGCTCCGATGACTTTGACTCAGTCATCATGACCCTTCCCTCCTGGCTGATTGAAACTCGCATCACGCTTGAGAACTTCACACCACAGATGCTGCCTTTCGAGACGATCAATGCCTATAAAACGGCGCACTGGGAAACCAGTTGCAAGGTCTTCGCGCCATTAAAAAAAACATTCCTTTCGAAAAACAGCAAAATCCCGCAAGCCATCGTCACAGACAGTTTCATTCACGATGTCTACACCTACCGCTACAACGAAAACTACAGTTATGACTGCATCCTTTTAAGTTACACATGGGAGGATGACGCCACCAAACTCGCCTCATTCACCGACAAGGAACTGGTGAGAAAATGTGCCAAAGAGCTGGACCGAATCCTGATGAACTCCGCCAATATCCAGGAGAGGATTTCTCCCTATATCGGCCTTGATCAAGCGGTGGTTCAACGCTGGATAACCGATAAAAATTCGCTGGGCTGTGCGAAGTTATACCGCCCTGGCACCTACTACGATGCCGTCGGCCTGATGAAGTACAACCGGGACTTCGCGCATGTTTCAGGCCTGTATTTTTCCGGCGAGTCATTTTCAGTCGATGCCGGCTGGACGGAGCCTTGCTTTCGGGGCGCCGTCGATGCGGCCATTCATATCTGCAACAAAACCGCCGCGACCTTCAATGGCGGTTTTTCGATGAGCGACTATCCGCACTATAAAGTCGGAACCTGACGGCCGTCCCTGTTCTGGAGCCGTGCACGAGGCGCATTGGCTCCTTCCTTCCCCGCCAGTCAAGTGTCGAGCCCATTTATCTTGGGATACGGACTACAACCTAAACGGAAACAGCTGACTTACTCCCTGCCCCTGTTTCACCTCTTATGAATACGCAATTTAACCGCGTGAATAACAATAAAAAGAGGTTTCGGGAATGAACGAGCCAACAAGCCCTGTTCGTGTAGCAGTCGTGCAATTCGATCCACAAGTCGGCATGGAGAATCGTGAAAAGAATCTGCGTCGTAGCCTGGAACTGGCTATGGAGGCGGTGAACGGCGGAGCGAATCTCATCGTCCTGCCCGAGCTTTCAAGTACAGGTTATTTTTTCAGCAACCGGCAGGATGCGTTCAAACATTCGGAGGCGGTTCCCGACGGGCCGAGCGTGCAAAGCTGGATGGACTTCGCCCGCCAGCACAAGGTTTATCTGGTCGCCGGTTTGAGCGAGCGCGACGGCATGCAGCTGTTCAACACCGGTGTTCTTGTCGGGCCCGAGGGCTTTATCGGCAAGTATCGAAAAGCCCATTTGTGGAACCTGGAAAAAATGTGGTTCACGCCAGGTGATCTGGGCTTTCCGGTTTTCGACACCCCGATAGGTCGCATAGGGTTGTTGATCTGCTGGGATATCTGGTTCCCGGAAGTACCGCGTATTTTGAGTCAGCAAGGCGCGGACATCATTTGCAGTCTGAACAACTGGGTCTGGACGCCGCCACCTCTGTTCGATGACGCCGGCAAGTGCATGGCTTCGTACCTGACGATGACGGCCGCTCACGTTAACAATGTGTTTATTGCAGCGGCGAGCCGGATCGGTGAAGAGCGAGGTGCACGTTACCTGGGCTGCTCGGTGATCGCGGGCACCAATGGCTGGCCGATTGGCGCAGTGGCTTCAGCAGACAAGCAGGAAATCCTGTTTGCCGATATCGACCTCACCAGCTCGCGCAGCGCGCCCATCTGGAACAACTTGAACGATTTGCACCGCGATCGTCGAGTCGATCTCTACGATCAGATGCTCGGTTACACCCAGCACCCTTGTCTTCCACGCTGATAAGGGGCATGACCAATGGAAACTACAAACGAAAAACCGAAAAACCGGCTTACCACCAGATCGCCGCTGGATATGGCGATCATCTGGCTGATGCTCGGCACCACACTGTTGATCATCTGGCTTTCGTTCACCTACCGCTCATCCTGGTCAGCCCATTGGCCAGACTACAGTCACATGGTGTCGAGCCTTCCGGAACCGAATGCCTGGTTACGCTGGGTCCTGGGAGACATCAGCGAGGTGGCGTTCTACAAACACGAGTTCGCTTCGATCGGGCTGCTGGCTGGAGCCTATCTGGCCTACTGGGCGAATCGAACGGGAAAAGCGTGGCAGGGCTTTACCATTTCCTACGGCAGCGGATTATGGCCGTGGCTGATTACCAGTTCACTGCTTGGACTGCTGCTGAGTAACCTGCTGTGGGGCTGGACAGTCACAGCCACCAGTTGGCAACCCACATTTGCAGCCTTCGTTTCATTGCCGGCAGCGATGGTGCTGATGTTTGGCGCAGGCTGGAAGGTCACGATCAACGGCGCAATCATGGGCGCCGTGTTAGTCACCCCAATGTGTTTGCTGATCGTCAACTACGTCTGCAATCCACTCGGCTTGCCAGCCGTGATCGGCAATGTCTCGGGTATGGCAATTGCCAGCGTCGGCACGTTTCTACTCTGCCGTTACCTGCCGAGCCTGGTGAAGTCCGACTCACCCGAAAAGCCATCGGAGTCGCCGTCCGCATCCGCCATCACCAAGACACCTGACTACGGTATCTTCTGGAGCCTGCGCCGGATTTTGGCGGACTTTTCGGAAGCGCCGTTCTTTGGCAATGAATGGGCCAGCCTCGGCTTGATAGCGGGTGCCTTGGTGGCTTACACCTTGAACCCGACGAGCCCAGTGTACGGCACGGGCTTGCTGCCACAACTGATCGCCGCGCAGGCGCTGACCTCCGCGCTAGGGGTGATGATCTGGCGTCGACAATGGATGTTGCATGGCTGGTATCCCACCTACGTTCCGCTGGTGTCAGTCGTGCCGGCAGCCATTCTGACGTACGGCGGCAGTTGGCAGGTCATCACCTCAAGCGCATTGCTGGGGGCGCTGATTGCGCCACCGCTGGCGTGCGCAATCGCCAAGCGGTTACCGGCCGACATGCATCCCTTCATCGGTAATGTCCTGTCTATGGCCATCAGTACTCTGCTCATCATTCCGTTTATCGGACTGCTGATAGCCGACTGACAAATGCCGCTATCGGGCTGTATCACGAACTCAGCTCCGGATACAGCCGACTTCTTACCACAAGCAAGCGAGGTATCCCATGGACCTGCCCAAACTGGCCATTGCGGCGCTCGGCGGCACTATGAGCATGCGAACCAGGATTGCCGGTGAAGGTGTTATCCCGACCGTCAGTGGTGAAACCCTGCTGGCATCGGTACCGCACCTGACGACACTGGCTCGGTTCACCGTTGAAACACTCGGGCTGCTGCCAAGTGCTTCACTGAATTTCGAGTGTTTATTGAGCGTTCTTTCCTGGGCGAAATACCAGGTTGAGCAAGGCGCTGTTGGCGTTATCATCACACAAGGCACGGACACTCTCGAAGAAACAGCAACATTCTTTGATTATTTATGGGACTGCAGCGAACCGTTGATCATCACCGGTGCCATGCGCTCAGCCGCTCAGCCTGGAGCCGATGGTCCGGCAAATCTGTTGGATGCCTGCCGAGTCGCGCTCGCCGAAAACAGCCGGCAACGAGGCGTTCAAGTGGTCATGAACGGGCAGATTCACCAGGCATGCAGCATCCGCAAGACCGATTCATTGGCATTGCAGGCGTTTTCCTCTCCCATCGTTGGTCCCGCAGGCACGCTCGTGGAAGACACTGTCCGCTATCTCCGCCAGCGGACCCGACAGATGCGTTTACCCTTGCCACAACAGACCACACAGAAGATTGCATTGCTGGAAGCATCATTCTGCGCCGACACGCTGTTATTGGAAAACATCCTCGAACTGGGCTACGACGGGCTGGTAATCGCGGGTTTCGGTGCAGGACACGTCTCAGAAAGCTGGGCTGACGTCTTGGAAAAAATCGCAGAGAAAATCCCTGTCATCATCGCGACCCGGGCCGGTTCCGGCTCCACTGCTCAATCGACCTATGGTTTTATCGGCAGCGAAATGGATCTGATCCGTAAAGGTGCATTGATGGCTGGATTTCTCTGCCCGCGCAAAGCCAGGATTCTACTTTGGCTACTCGTTGGCTGCGGGCGACAAACTGAGCTGGCGCGCTACCTCAAAGAGGACATCCGGTTTCAAAATTGACCCACATAAAAAGGCCTGCATCGCAGGCCTTTTTTATTTTCCGAAATGTCCTACGGCTTGTGCGCCCGGGACAGGAATTCGTGAGACTGCATTTCCAGCAAGCGGCTAAGCGTGCGCTGGAACTCGAAGGTCAGGCGACCGCCGGTGTAGAGGTCTTTAAGCTCGACTTCGGCGGAGATGATCAGCTTCACGTTACGGTCGTAGAACTCGTCGACCATGTTGATAAAACGTCGGGCGATGTCGTCGGTGGTGACGCTCATCTGCTCAACATTGCTGAGCAACACAGCGTGGAAGATTTTACCCAGTTCGATGTAATCGTTCTGGCTACGTGGGCCGTCGCAGAGTTCGCGGAAGTCGAACCAGGCCACGTCATCGCAGGTGCGCACGGCACGAATTTCACGGTTCTCGATCACCAGTACGTCGTTCTCGATGGCTGCCGTGCATTCCGGCGTCAGGGCCCGGAAGCTCTTGCGCAGGCTTTCCTGGGCGGCTTCGTCCAGCGGGAAGTGGAACAGCTCCGCTTGCTCGAGGTGACGCAGACGGTAATCGACGCCGCTGTCGACGTTGACGATTTCGGTGTTCTGCTTGATCAGTGCAATGGCCGGCAGGAAACGCGCACGTTGCAGGCCGTCCTTGTACAGACCGTCCGGCACGATGTTCGAGGTCGCGACCAGGGTCACGCCGTTCTTGAACAGCTCTTCCATCAGCGTGCCAAGGATCATGGCATCGGTAATGTCCGAGACGAAGAATTCATCGAAACAAATCACTCGCGTCTCGTCGGAAAAGCGCTTGGCGATGATCGTCAGCGGGTTTTTCTCGCCGCCTAGAGTTTTCATCTCTTCATGCACGCGCTTCATGAAGCGGTGGAAGTGAGTGCGGGTCTTCTCCTTGAACGGCAGCGCTTCGAAGAAGGTGTCGACCAGGTAAGTCTTGCCGCGACCCACGCCGCCCCAGAAGTACAGGCCCTTGACCGGTGACTGGTCTTTCTTGCCAAACAGTTTGCCGAGCAGGCCCGGTTTACTCTGCGAGGCCGCGACCAGATCGTCGTACAGGCGCTGCAAATGACGCACTGCCGTTTCCTGCGCAGCATCGTGGAAGAATTCCGGGCGTTTCAGATCAGCTTGGTATCGTTCTAGGGGCGTCATAATTCGTTAGCAAGGCAACAAAAACGGGCCGTCACTGTAGCGACGGCCCGTGGGAATGGCAATCGGCCCTTGGTCGGACCGAGCCGTTGTTTATTCCTGAACCGGTGTCAGCGCAACCTGCAATGCGCCGATGGCAGCATCGCGAGCAGCGCTGTCAGCGAAGGCCGGGCTGTCGGCTACGCACTCGCCTTCCAGCCAGACGCTGAAGCTCAGGTCTTCACTGCGCACGTCCAATGGCAGGCCGGACTGCAGTTGTTTGGTCACCTGACCTGCGGTTTTGCCATCAGCGAAGTGGCGCGATAGCAGCAACTGCTCACCATCAGCCGCCAGCAGACGGAAGCGGAAACTGCCATCGTCTTCACGGAAGCTGACAAAACGCGCGGCTTTCACGGCTTTCTTCTTGGTGGTGGCAGCAACTTGAGTCTGGGCAACGAAAGAACGCAGGCCGACTGCTTCACGCAACTCGCCAAGGAACGGCGTGGCCACGGCACGGGCCTTTTTGGCGCCGATCTGCAGGATGTCTTCGAGGTCTGCCGGGCGGCCGATCAACTGGTGATAACGCTCGCGGGACTCGCCCAACTCGTTGTCCAGCAACTGGAACAGGCGATTCTTCGCCTCGCCCCAACCCAGGCCCTGGAGCAATTCGCTGCGGAATTCGTCGGATTGTGCCGGTGTAGCGAAGGCCTGGAACAAGGTGAACAGGTGCGAGTTGTCCGGATCTTTGGCTTCGCCCGGGGCACGGGAGTCAGTCACGATCCGCGAAATCGCGTCTTTCATCTCTTTGGCGCTGCTGAACAACGGAATGGTGTTGTCGTAGCTCTTCGACATCTTGCGACCGTCGAGGCCTGGCAGCGTGGCGACGCTTTCCTCGATCAGCGCTTCGGGCATGGTGAAAAACTCCTTGCCCTGGCCGAACAAGTGGTTGAAGCGCTGGCCGATGTCACGGGCCATTTCCACGTGCTGGATCTGGTCACGACCGACCGGCACCTTGTGAGCGTTGAACATCAGGATGTCCGCGGCCATCAGCACCGGGTAGCTGTACAGACCCATGGTGATGCCCGCATCCGGGTCTTCGCCATTCTCGACGTTCTTGTCCACCGACGCCTTGTAGGCGTGGGCGCGGTTGAGCAGGCCCTTGGCGGCCACGCAGGTCAGCAGCCAGGTCAGCTCCGGGATTTCCGGGATGTCGGACTGCCGGTAGAAGGTCACCCGGTCCACGTCCAGGCCACCGGCCAGCCAGGTCGCGGCGATTTCCAGACGCGAGCGCTGGATGCGTTGCGGGTCATCGCATTTGATCAGGGCGTGGTAGTCGGCCAGGAAGTAGAACGAATCGGCATTGCTGTCACGGCTGGCGATGATCGCCGGTCGGATAGCCCCGGCGTAGTTGCCCAGGTGCGGCGTGCCGGTGGTGGTAATGCCGGTGAGGATGCGGGTACGAGTCGTCATGGGTAATCGCTTGTCAGACTGCAATCAATTCGAAAGACGCGGCAGGATCAGATCCTTGAGATCGGTCAGCTTGCCATGAAAAAAGTGTCCGCATTCTGCCACTTTCAGCAGCTCATGGGGACGATCGAGTGCGTCAGACCAATCGTAAACGAGTTGCGGATCGATCACTTCGTCGGTTTCCGGCTGAATCAGAGTCAATGTACCTTGTTGCGGCAGTTGATCCTGATCACCCAGACGCATGACCGCCGGCGCGACCATGAACAGATGCTTGATCTGCTCCCCCTTGGCCTCCAGGCGTCCGCCGAGACTGGCTGCAACAAAACCGCCGAAGGAGAAACCGAACAGGGTCAAAGGTAATTCAGGATGTTTGGCCCGCAGCCACTCGGCCGCGGCCTGGGCATCGTCGACTTCACCGGAGCCCATGTCGTGCGAGCCTTCACTGGCGCCGACGCCACGGTAGTTGAAACGCAAGGTAATCAAACCGGCGTCCCGCGCGGTGCGCTGCAGGGTCGAGACGACTTTGTTGAGCATGGTGCCGCCCTGCACCGGGTTCGGATGGCAGATCAGCGCCAGGCCGCGGGGCTGCTCATTGTCCAGGTAAAGAGCTTCCAGTTGGCCCACCGGGCCATCAATCACTACAGGGGTTTCGCGCATAAGCAAGGAAGGAACTCCGTGACCTCGAATCGGGTCGACTCGTCTAGCAAATTGTCTGTGCCAAATCTATTGCGAGTGAATCGCGGTATACAGCGCAGGTTCGAGCCGTTAACGTAAAGCAAAGCCGTTTATAGAGGAAGGACTCGTGGAACACTCGCTCTTAGTTTGGTTGTTGCCGACTCTTGCCCTGGTTGTGGGTGTCGCCATTGGATTCCTGATCGCTCGCCTGGTGCCGAATGCCGCTCCGAGCAGCACGCAACGTCAGCTGGATGATATTCAGGAACGTTTTGACAAGTATCAGAACGAAGTGGTCACCCACTTCAACAGCACTGCAACACTGGTCAAGAAACTGACTCAGAGCTACCAGGAAGTGCAGGATCATCTCGCCGAGGGCGCCAACCGCCTGGCCCTGGACGAGCAGACTCGCCAACGCTTGCTGGCTGCCCTGCACGCCGATGCGGGGCAGGCTCCACGGGAGCGCCTGACGCCGCCGCGCGATCAGGAGCCTCCTCGCGATTACGCCCCCAAAGCCCCGAACGCGCCGGGTATGCTCGATGAGCATTACGGCCTGAAGAAGTAATCAGGTCTCGCGCGACACAAAAAGCCCTCGGACGAGTGATTGTCCGGGGGCTTTTTTTATTCTGAAGTTTTCATCGCCTGAACAAGCGGCACAAAAAATGCCCGATCCTTTAAGGATCGGGCATTTTCATTTCAAGGAGAGGTCAGCCTCTTATGGGTACTGCTGCACAGTGCCTTGCTGTTGCTGACCGCCATACTGCTGGCCCGGAATCGCCTTCAGGTTGACCTCGACGCGGCGGTTCTGTGCCCGGCCATTGGTATCACCGTTGCTGGCAATCGGGTTATCCGGCCCGGCACCACGTGCCGACAGGTTGGCGCCGCTGACACCTTGGGAGGTCAGGTAAGTCGCTACGCTCTGCGCACGACGCTGGGACAGGTCCATGTTGTGCTGGCGGCTGCCGGTGCTGTCGGTGTAGCCGACGATTTCGATCTGGTTCTGGTTGAACTCCTTGAGCGAGCCCGCCAGATTGTTCAGCGGCTGATAGAAGCTCGACGCGATGTTCGCCGAATCGGTAGCGAAGGTGATGTTACCCGGCATGATCAGCTTGATCTGATCGCCCTGACGCTGCACTTCAACCCCGGTATTGGCCATGCTGGCCCGCAGCTTTTTCTCCTGCTGGTCGGCGTAGTAACCGTAACCGGCGGCGGAAGCGCCCACCACGGCGGCACCAATCAGCGCGCCCTTGCCACGGTTATCGTGACTGATGGCAGCACCGGCCAGCGCACCGGCCAGGGCGCCGAGGCCACCGTATTTGGCGGTATTGCTCATGCCCGTGGAGCTGCCATCGGCCTGACCCTGGTTGTCATAAGGGTTCGGCGATGCACAACCGGACAACAGAGCCACTGCAGTAGCGACAACAATCAAACGACGCGAGGTGAACATGGAGGAGCTCCTACTTTTTTTGCATTCTGTGGTGCAACGGACTTAAGCAATGAACCTTTGCGGGCGTTGGATCACTGGCAACGACAAAAATTCCGTCAGTGCCATTCAAGCTCGCACGAAGGGGTTACCGCGCATTTCATCGCCCAGACAGGTGTCCGGACCATGCCCGGCCACCACGGTTGCCTCTTCATCGAGGGTATACAACCGCTGCTTGATCGACCGCACGAGCGTCGCCTGATCGCCGCCCCACAAATCCGTGCGTCCTACCCCGCGCTTGAACAGCGTGTCACCGGCAATCAGCAGCTTAGCTTCAGAAAACCAAAAGCTCATGGAACCCGGTGTATGACCCGGCGTGTGCAACGCCACACCACAACCGCAAGCCAGCTCTTCTTCATCGTCCAACCAGCGATCCGGCGATGGCACCGGGGTGTAAGGCACGCCGAACATCTGGCACTGCATTTCCAGGTTGTCCCAGAGAAATTGATCTTCTTTGTGCAGGTGCAGCGTCGCACCGGTTTTCTCCTTCAACTGGCCGGAGGCCAGGAAGTGATCGAGGTGCGCGTGGGTGTGGATGATGCTGACTACCTTCAGGCCCAAGGCGTCGAGCCGCGCCAGGATCAGCTCGTGATTGCCGCCCGGGTCGACGACGATGGCTTTTTTGGTGATGGGGTCGCCGATGATTGTGCAGTTGCACTGGAGGGGGCCGACGGGGAAGGTTTCGCGGATGAGGGTGGGTTGCTGAGACATCGGGCACGCTCGGAAAACAGGAATGGCCAATTCTGGCACAAAATCGCATTAATCCATTTACACCTATTCGCATCGTAAAAATGCGTTACCCCAACATCCCCAATTCCTTCGCTCGCGCCACCGCCTGGGTCCTGCGCTCAACCCCAAGCTTACTGTTGATATGGCTGGCATGGGTTTTAACGGTATGCAGCGAAATGAACAACTGGTCGCTGATTTCCTGATTCGAACACCCCTGCGCGATAAGTCGCAGGACAGCCAACTCACGCGTACTGAGTTGTTCGGCAGCGGGCAATAACTCCACCACCAGACGGGAGGCCATCGCAGGAAGTTTTTCCGAGAGGCTCTGCGCAACGGCCGTCGGTGCACAGAGTTGAAGTTGCCCACGCAGCCAGTCCGGGTGCTCGGCCAGTAATCGGTCAAACGGTTGCAGGGCACCTCCGGTGGCCGCTTCCAAAGCCTGGGCCAGCGCCTTGCGGGCTTCGGCCTCGCGTCCGCCCGCCAACAACAACGTAACGCTCTGATTCAGCGCCATCACGCTGAGCATCTGCCGACCGCTGCGCTGACCGTGTTCATGCAGTGCATTCAGGCGCCCTTCGGCGAGCATGGGCTGGCCCTTCATCATGTCCAGTGCGGCCTGTTGCAACTCAATGTGCAGCGGTAGTTGTGGATGGAATTCCGGGGGGGCCGCCGGGTGCTCGCCGTTGTAGGTCTGCCCCAATCGCGCGAGCCACGCTTCGGCTAGATCGATACGACCCTGGATCAGCCAGAGTTCACATTTGACCAGGGTAATCATCGCCAGATAGTAAATCGGTGGGACGTCCCAGATGTGCATCAGACGCTCGGCCTCGGCAAGTTCGGCGAAGGCCTTCGCGAATTCGCCGCTATTGCCCTCCAGCCGGGCAATCACGCAGTGACCGATCAATACGCTGATGTCGCGACAGGCCCGGGCTTCGCCCAACCCCGCTTGCAAACGTGCCCGTGCGGCCTGGGGTTGCAAGCGCAGCGCCAGCAAAAAACCCTCGTACAAGATCAGGCGCGCGCGCACCGCATAAAGCCGTTGTGGGGATAAACCTTGCAGGCGTTGCAGCCCCTGACGGACTTCATCCAGTGAACGCAGGATCTCCCCTCGCGCCTGTAATACCCGGGCGCGGTCGTAATGAGCCAAGGCCTCGAACAACGGATTGCCGACCCGTTGTGCCAGCTCAAGGGAATCACGATTCAACCCCCGTGCACGCCACAGGTCGCCATCGGCAATCGCCAGACTGGACAATGTCGACAGGCACATCAGGCGCTGTCCATACCGTTTGGCCGGCAGGCTCTCCAGCGCTTCGCTGCAGTACAGCAACGTCAACTCACGATTGCCTCGCCCCCGGGCAATGATCCCGCTCAGGGCCAGCCATTGCGCCAGCATGGATTTTTGCGCAGTAGCCGACGGCGCCGGCAGGAAGCGGCTCAGGTGACTGGCCAACTCCTCGGCGGCGTCCAGTTGACAGGCTAGCCCCAACGCCCAGCTGTAGAGCACGATCAGCCGAGGCGTGCTGATTAACAAGCTATCGGGCAAGTCCATTTTCCAGCGCAGCAACATGCCGACGTTCTGCTCAGCCAGCAGTTGCTCTTCAGAAAGGTTTTGCACCAAATTTGCCGCGACATCCAGGTGCCCGGCGCGCAACGCCTGCTCCACCGCCTCATCGAGTAGACCCTGGGCGTTGAACCAGCGGCAGGCGCGCAGATGCAAACTGGCCGTCGGCACCATCGCCTGGGCGGTGGGCCGGCTGCGCAGCAGGTCGGAAAAAAGGTGGTGATAGCGATACCAGTGACCGTGTTCGTCCAACGGCACCAGAAACACTTGATGCGCCAGCAGGAAACGCAGGATCTCGGCGCTGTCATGGGCCTCGCGCACGGCGTCACACAGCTCGCTGCAAAAGCGCTCCTGAGGCGCGGTGTCGTACAGAAATGACTGCACCTCGGCGGGTAGGCAATCGATGACTTCTTCGAGCAGGTAATCGCGAATCAGCCCTTCCCCACCGTACAGCGACTGAGGCAATGCCCCCTCGCGGCCCACCTCGGAGGCCGCCAGCAGCCAGAAACGCAGCCCTGCCACCCAGCCTTCGCTGCGCTGGATCAAATTCTCCAGCGCCTCGCCACGCAATGAAATGCTGTGTCGATCAAGCAGGCTCAGGGCTTCATCATGGGTCAACCGAAGATCCTGCTCATGCAACTCAAGCAGTTGCCGCGACAGCCGCAGGCGCGCCAGATGCCAGTCCGGACGTTGCCGGCTGGTGACCATGACCAGCAGGCCATCGGGTAAATGATTGAGGAAAAACTGCAAACAACGATCAAGCACCGGGCCCTGGGCCAGATGATAGTCATCAAGTACCAACAGCAGCGGCGTGTTGGGTGAGAGGTGCACGGCCAGCTCATCGAGCAAACCGTCCAGCCATTCTTCAAAGGCGAACGGTTGATGGCGTTGACGCATCTTCAGCAGCCCCAACGCCTGACTGCCCAGTTGTGGAAAGTAGTCTCGAAGACCTTCGAGCAGGCGCTCAAGAAAACGGCCGGGATCACTGTCCCGCAGACTCAAGCCCAACCACAGGCTTTGCCAGTGATCCGGCAACCCCTGACAAAACTCCACCGCCAATGAACTCTTGCCGAACCCTGCCGGTGCGCTGACCAGCAACAGCCTGCCACCGAGACCTGCACCCAAGCGCTCGCACAGACGCGGCCGCAGCACATGGCCGGCGGGCAGCGGAGGCCGGAAAAAGCGCCCGTCCAGTGCCGCGACGGCAACGCTTGCAGGGTCCGGAAGTGGGGACAGATCAGTCATGGCCGGCTCTTGTTCGAAAGGCTGATGGCGGCGTTGCAGATGTCCGCAGCCTAGCGGTAAACGAAGAGCTATTGAAGGTTATTGCTACAAATGGCTACAAAAAGACTACAACCAAAGATGTCGGTAAACCGGACAGCCACACCGGACGACGCTCTTTATGAACATCCAAAAAAATGCCCCGAACCAGTCGGGGCGTTTTTTCGAGGATGCGGCCTCGGGGTTACAACGTTTTAGCGAACGCCTTCCTGACGCAACGCGGCCGGGGTGAAGTCGGCGGTGCCGGCGGTGAAACCGAAGTTATACGCCGACTTCTCTTCGTTCTTCATGCCCAACGCCAGGTAGCGGCCCGATTGCAGGTCGTACAGGGTTTCGAGGGCGTACCACGGCACTTGCTTATCGTAGTAGTTCTCGGCGTGAGCCTCGGCGACACGCCACAGTTGCCCGCGACCGTCGTAGTGGTCGACCACCGCCGCCTGCCAGGTGTCTTCGTCGATGTAGAAGTCACGTTTGGCGTAGATGTGACGCTGACCTTCCTTCAGGGTCGCGACCACATGCCAGACCCGACGCAGTTCATAGCGAGCCAGGTCCTGGTTGATGTGGCCGGCCTTGATGATGTCAGCGTACTTCAGTTGTGGCGAATCGAGCTTGTAGCTGTCGGAGGCGATGTACATCTCTTTCTTGCCTTCGAGCTTCCAGTCATAGCGATCCGGCGCACCGTTGTACATGTCCAGGTTGTCGGAGGTACGCAGGCCATCGGCAGCGGTACCTGGCCCGTCATAGGACACTTGCGGCGCACGACGCACACGGCGTTGCCCGGCGTTGTAGACCCACGCCGAACGCGGCTCTTTAACCTGGTCGAGGGTTTCATGCACCAGCAGCACGCCACCGGCCAGACGAGCCGGCGCGGTCACTTTCTGCTTGAAGTAGAACAGAATGTTGCCCGGGTTCTTCGGATCGTAATCCTTCATCTTGTCGCGGAACACGAACTGGTCCTCGAAGTACACCAGGCTGAACGAGCCGTTCGGCTGCGGCGTGGCCTGGGTTATCAGACGGGTCACACTGCCGCCGCGATAACGGGTGATATGGTTCCAGATGACTTCAACGCCACTTTTCGGAATCGGGAACGGGATCGCGGTTTCGAAGTTCTCCAGACCATTACCACCGGACACCAGATTAGTGTTGGTAGCGTTCTTCTTGATGGAGGCAAACACCTCATCCGGCACGGTGGCGCCGCGATGGGACGGATAGACCGGCATCTTGAAGGTTTCCGGGTAGCGCTTGAACATCGCGTACTGGCCCGGCGCGAGCTTGTCCTTGTACTGGTCGACGTTCTGCGCGGTGATGGTGAACAGCGGTTTTTCACTCGCGTACGGATCAGACAGAAAACCCTTGCTGTCCACGCTACCGGCGTTTTTCGGCATGGGTTTCCAGGCCGGGATCGAACCGTCGGCGTTGCCCGCCATCTCGGCGCCCATCGGGGTCAGGCTCTTGCCCAGCTTGTCCGCTTCGGCCGCAGGGACCGCCGCCATGACACCGGTCGCCAACAGCGAAAGCCCCAGAACACCAACGTGGAACAGACTCTTTGTTAGTTTCATAAATGTGTTCGTCCTGAAAATGCAGTGCTTAGAAGTTCACGCCGAAGCTGAGCGCAACGAAGTCACGGTCATCTACGGTGGTGTACTTGCCGTCGAAGAAGTTGGTGTACGCCAGGCTCGCGGTGTAGGTGTTCTGGTATTCGGCATCGAGCCCCAGGCTTACCGCTTTACGACCTTCCTCGAAGTTGCCGCCAGGGCCAGGCGAATAACCGCTCACGTCGTGGGACCAGGCCACGTTTGGTTTGAGGTTCACACCGGCGAATACGTCGGGGTATTCCCAAATGGCCCGGGCGCGATAACCCCACGAAGTGGCCGTAGTGAAGCCGTCGTCGTTGCAATTGCGGCTGCGGTTGTTGGTAGCGGCACCTGCGCCGGCACCATTGATGGTGCTGGTGTTGAGGATCGCCGAGCAGGTATCAAGGCCACCGGTGGACGGCAGTTCGCCAGGCCCATAGACCGGGTCACGGCCATAGCGGACGTCAGAGGTGCTTTCCAGGCCGCCCACATGGGTCACGCCCACTTCGCCCACCAGGGTCAGACGATTGGCGCCCATGACCTGATCGAAGAAGTGCGTCAGGGTGGTCTGGAACTGGGTGATTTCCTTGCGGCGATAGCCGTGCAAGTCCTGACCCGGCACACCATTAAGCAGCGAAGCATTGGTCAGAGCGCCGCCCAATGGACGCACGCCGGCGAACAGAATGTCGGTGGAGTTGAGCTGCACCGGCGCGTTCGGACGGTAGCTGATCTCGCCGCTCCACGCCGTACCGGTAGGCAACGTGGTGGAGAAGCTCAAGCCATACAGGCGGATGTCTTCCGGGTACTCGACGAAGTAGTTCGAGTTACCCGCGACCACCAACGGCGCCAGAGCCCGAAGCGCCCCCGGCAAGGCCGCTGCCTGCGCATAGGCCGATGCTGGAGCCCCCGTAGCGCTGAAAATCGGCGCACGGCTGTGGTAGTTCATGAAGTAGGCGCCGAACTCGGTATCCAGCGGATCGAACATGTATTTGAGAGACGCGCCCCACTGGCCGCTGTCCCGTGCATCGCGATCCGGGCCACGACGCACCAGCACACCTTCGTCGTTAACGTCGACGCCCAGCCTGGTCAATGTAGGCAGGGCGGCGGCCGGAACGGTCGAACGCTTGTTCAACACGCGCAGGTTGTTGTCGCAACCGTCGGCAATGATGTCGGGCTGGGAGAAGAAGGTGCCGCAGTTATCGACGACGGTCTGGTCCCATTCCAGCTGATAGAAGGCTTCGGCCGACAGCGTGTCGGTGAGGCTCTGGGACACGTAGAACATGTTGACCGGGATCAGACCTTCCTTGACCTCGGCGCCGGGGCGACGGAACGCGGAGACATCGATCGGGTTGATCGAGTTGATGCCGCCGCCGATGAAAGTACTTTCACCCCAGCTCACAACCTGCTTGCCCAGACGCACGGAGCCCGGCTGATCGGCAATGGCGTAGTTGTGGTAGACGAAGGCGTCGAGGATCTCGCCGCCGGAGGACTTGGCGCCTTCCTTGCGGTTGTTGTCGCTGATGTCCTTGAACTCGCGGCTTTCATCCTTGAGTTCGAAGTCGTACCAGTATTTGCCCCGGACGAAGACGCCAGTGTCGCCGTATTTCAATTCAAGGTCATGGATACCCTTGAAGATCTTCGAGAAAGTTTCGCCTCTCTTGAAGTTGGCGTGACCGTCATCGGACGTCTGGGACAGGCCACGGCCCCCGTTATTGACGCCGATGAGGTTTTTGTTGGGACTCTGAGTAGACCAACTGGCTCCGATCGACAGGGATGAGTCGAATTGACCTTCGATTTCACCGACGTTGAAACTGACGCCGAATGCAGGCCCGGCGAGCGAAGAAGCAAGACTGACCGCCAGGGGCAGTTTCGCCCGGCGCCAGAACTGGTTTACTGATGTCATCGACGCTACTCCATGTGCATTATTGTTATGGCTGAGTACTTTTAAAAACGCTGTGGGTGACCGGAAGCCAGGCGGTCCGAAGTCACTCCAAAGTTGCATCGCCCCTTTTAGTACGTGAGCTCCGTTCTTAAAAATCCGTGAGCGGACTATAGCCAGCAGGTAGTAGTGCTTGATCCCTCTAAAGTGTGATTTGCAACTGCGGGCCACTCTGGAACAGTCCTTTCGCCAGTCCGACACATGTCGGCACGGCAAGGATGGCTGAAAATTCGAATTTAACAAGCCAAGCGCTTGCTTGGTGGCTCTGGCGCGCCCTTTCGGGCACGCCAGATGACGCTTAAAGCGTCGAGAGGAAGGTGCTGTTGTTAGCTTGCCATTCGGTGATGTCGACGCGAATACGCTTCTTGTCGAGCTTGCCGACGCTGGTCTTGGGAATTTCAGTAACAATGGCGATCTGGCTCGGGATAGCCCACTTGCTCAGGTGCCCCTGTTCAACGAACGGCTTGAGGTGCTCCTTGAGTTCCCTGGCCCCGATCTGATGCCCTTCGCGAACCACCAGCAGCGCAAACGGGCGCTCGCCCCACTGCGGATCGGCGATACCCACTACTGCTACCTCGCGTACCGCAGGGTGGCGACTGATCAGGTCTTCCAGGTCCAGAGAAGAGATCCACTCGCCCCCCGTCTTGATCACATCCTTGATCCGGTCACGGATGTCGATCACGCCCATGCTGTCCAGGGTTGCCACGTCGCCGGTGTGCAGCCAGCCCCCGGCCCAGAGTTCGGCGCCTTTTTGCGGCTCGTTGAAGTAACCCTCGGTGAGCCACGGCGCACGCAGTACCAGTTCGCCCTGGGTTTCGCCATCGGCAGGCAGGAAGTTGCCGTCGGTGTCGATGATTGCCGCCTCAACCAACGGCCCCGGTACACCAGCCTTGATCCGGTAGGTGGTGCGTTCGTCTTCAGTGCCGGCCATCAGCTCATCGTTGAGGTGGGCGCAGGATACCAATGGCCCGGTTTCCGACATGCCGTAAGCGGCGGTCAATTGGATGCCCTTGGCCTTGGCGGCGTCGTACAGCGCATGGTTGAGCGCACTGCCGCCGATGACGATTTTCCAGCCACCGAAATCGACGTTTTGCGCCGCCTTGGAGTTGAGGATCATTTGCAGAATGGTCGGTACACAGTGGGAAAAGCTCACCTTCTCCTTGCGCCACAGCTCCACCAGATACTCGGGGTCATAACGGCCCGGATAGACTTGCTTGAGCCCGAGCATGGTCGCCACATACGGCAAGCCCCAGGCGTGCACATGGAACATCGGGGTGATCGGCATATACACGTCGTTGGTGCCCAACAGCCGCACGCTGTCGATGGCGCCCATGATGGTCGACACGCCCATGGTATGCAGCACCAGTTGCCGGTGGGTGAAATACACGCCTTTGGGGTTACCGGTGGTGCCGGTGGTGTAGAACGTAGTGGCCACCGAGTTTTCGTCGAAGTCCTGGAAGTCGTACTGCGGGCTCGCCGCGGCCAGCAGTTGCTCGTACTCGCCGACAAGGTTCGGCAGCTCGGCGGTCTTTTCCGGCAAGTCGGTCAGCAGCAGGGTTTTCTCCACCGTGGTCAGGTGCCCGGCAATCGCCTTGTACAAACCGACGAACTCACTGTTGACCAGCACAAAGCGGTCCTCGGCGTGGTTCATGGTGTAGAGAATCTGTTCCGGCGACAGGCGCACGTTGATGGTGTGGATCACCGCGCCGATCATCGGGATGGCAAACATGCACTCCAGGTAGCGATGGCTGTCCCAGTCCATCACCGCCACGGTGTCCCCGGCCTTCACGCCGGCCTCTGTCAGCACATTGGCCAGCCGCGCGACCCGCTCGATCAGGGTCGGATAGCTATAGCGCAACTGATCGCGGTAGATGATCTCGCGAGTTTTTTCGTAACGGGCGCCGGACATCAGCAGCCGTTTAATCAACAGCGGATACCGGTAAGCGCCCTCGGCTGGAGGAATAACGCGAGTCTGCAACATAAGAGTCCCTTTTTGACTGCACAGTCTTGGCTGCTAAAGCTAAGCACTCTAGTGGCCTTGAACGCCAGTCAAATCAGCCAAAGGTATGATTTGCAGAGCCGTACAAATGCTAGCTTTGCGCCATTACTTGCAGGAATTCATCGCCGTTACACCGCTTTTCCTACGGCCGCCTCGGATGGTGTCCGAGGGAAAACCACTGCTGCCACGAAGGTCAACGCCGCAAAACCCGCCAATATCAGGTAAAGGCCTACAAAACCTTGGCGCGGTTCGACGAACGAAATCAGCGGAATGGCGCTAGCACTGGCACCGAATGATAAACAGTAACGCAGCGCGAAGACTCGGGACTGCCATTGCGGCGCGACGAAGTTGGCGACCATCGCATCATTCACCGTGACCTGGCCAAACACCACGAACATGAACGCCGCGCCCAGCGCTATCACGGCCCAACCGTCGACATAGGCCAACCCGAACAACAGCGGCGCCTGGCACAGCGTCAACACCATAAACGGCCATTTCAGACTGAAATGATGCAAGACCCGACCGATGCTCAACTGCGCCGCGGCGCCGAAGGCATACGCCAGGCTGACCACGACGCCAAGAGTTTGCGGTGAAGCGAACAAATCGTGCAGGCGCTCCTGAAACAGTTTCGGATAGGTCATGGTCGTGGCGTTGAACACCACACCGCCGGTCGCGGTGGCCAAGGCCAGTACGCCGAACACCATGAACATGGAAATCCGCTGGCCAGCCACACCTTTGAGCGGCATGTGCGCACGCTTCGGGATCGGTTCTTCGCGCACCTGAAACGCGAAACCGATGCCCAGCACAATCGCTACCACGCCGGGCAAAATGAATGCCGAACGCCAGCCGAACTGCGCCACCAGCAACCCGGTGATCAGCGCCGAAAATGCCACGCCGAGGTTGCCCCACATACCGTTGATACCGATTTCCCGACCGCGATGCTGCGCGTAAGCCACCAGCATCGCGGTGCCTACCGGGTGATAGATCGCGGCGAAAATCCCGATCAGCGTCAGGCCGAGTACCAGCATCGGTGCACTGCTGCTCACGCCGGTAAAGATTGCCGAGGCGCCAATGCCGAAAAAAAACACCAGCATCATTTTCCGTCGGCTCCAGTGATCCCCTAGCCAACCGGCCGGCAGCGAACAGGCGCCAAAGGCAATGAAACCGCCGAGGGACAGGCCGATCAGCGTGGCGTAGTCCAGCGCGAAGGCCTGGGTCATGCCGAGAATGGCGGCGGGAAAAATCAGCATGAACATGTGATCGATCACATGGGCTGCGTTGATGTAGCGGAGGACATTTCTAGTCTGGTTCATCGCGGCACGCTTACGTTGTAGTGAGCGGCTTATGCTAAGTTGGCGAAAAAGAGCATTCCTGACAACAAAGTCATTGGATCTGACATGTTAATCAGCCATTTCCTGCACGGGCCGGTCAGCGCCTATCCGCGAGATTACGTGGACGGCGCTCACCAGGAGCTGCATCAACACCGCGAAGCGCAGTTGCTGTACGCCGTTTGCGGCACCATGCGAGTGGTCACGGAGCAAGGTGCCTGGGTCATTCCACCGACCCGAGCCGTATGGATTCCGCCATTGGTGGCACATGAGATTTTCATGTCGGGCGCGGTGCGCATGCGTTCGCTGTTCATTGCCCCCGAACTGTCGCCGTCAACTCTGCAACAGTGCTGTGTGCTGGCCGTCACACCGCTGCTGCGCGAGCTGATCCTGCGCGCAGTGCAAGGTCCGCGACACGCGGAAAACTCATTGATTCAGAAGCTGATGCTGGAAGAGATCGCCAGCCTGGAAAACCTTCCGCTACACATTCCAATGCCCGAAGATCGGCGCCTGCTGGGCATCTGCCTGGCGCTGATGCGCGCACCGGAGCATTCCAACACCCTGGAAGACTGGGCACAGCAGGTCGGCGCCAGTTCTCGAACCTTGGCGCGGCTGTTCCAGCAACAACTGAAGATGAACTTCAATGCCTGGCGCCAGCAACTGCGCCTGATGGAAGCCCTGCCGCGCCTGCTCGCCGGGGAAAGCGTGCAGAGCGTGGCGCGCGATCTGGGCTACGGCAGTGCTCGGGCGTTCAGCGCGATGTTTCGCCGTTTGCTCGGGGAAAACCCTCGGGAATACCTGAACGCGCTGAACAAATTGAGCGCGCTCAATCCCCCATAGACACTCAGCGCGATCAATGCATCTCGGTGAACGCGAGTTTCACGCCGATGGCGATCAGCACCGCGCCCATGGTCCGGTCGAACCAGTGGCCCATACGGGCGAAACCGGCACGCACGCGCTGTTGACTGAACAACATCGCCACCAGGCAAAACCAGACCGCCGTCGCTGCTGCCAGATAGATCCCGTAACCGGCCTGTACCGCCAGTGGCGTGTGCGGGTTGATCACCACAGTGAACAGCGACAGGAAGAACAGCGTGGCTTTCGGGTTCAGGCCATTGGTCACGAACCCTGAAGTGAAGGCACCCCGCGCGGTGCGTTCGCCGGCTTCCTGGTGCAGATCGTCGGCCGCAGGTGAGGCCGGTTGCGCACGCAGAGCCTTATAGCCGATGTACAGCAGGTACGCGGCAGCGGCCCATTTCAAGGCGTTGAACAGCACGATCGACTGAGACACGATCAGCCCGATCCCCAGCAGCGAATAGCCGACGTGCAGGAAAATCGCTGAGCCGACACCCAATGCCGTCCAGGTGCCGGCGCGGCGCCCGTGGGTCACGCTCTCACGCACCACCACGGCGAAGTCCGGGCCGGGGCTGGCGACAGCCAGCAGGTGAATCAGGGCAACGGTCAAGAATTCTGTCCAGTACATGGGGGCTCCTTTTGGGCAGGTCGATCAATAAAAATCTTCGAGGCAAACCTCACCTTTTTGCCACGTTTCGTATCTGTGGCGAGGGAGCTTGCTCCCGCTCGGCTGCGAAGCAGCCGCAAACCGGATAACGCGGTATGCCTGACAATACTCGGTCGCCTGAGTTAGGGCCGCTGCGCAGCCCAGCGGGAGCAAGCTCCCTCGCCACAGGTTTTGTGCCAGACCAGGCAGTACATTCATCTGGTAGGCTCGGCAGATTACGCCCTCAGTTCAATGCACAAAAGGTACAGTTGATGACGAACTCTCGCCGCGCCGTTTTCCTTGACCATCCGTCTCTGGACCTCGGCGATCTCGACCTCAGTCCGTTGCGCAACTGCTTCAGCGACTTGCAACTGTTCGCCCAGACCACGCCTGCGCAAGTGATCGAACGCCTCAAAGGCGCCACTGTCGCCATCACCAATAAAATCCTGATTGATGCGGCGGCCATGGCGGCCAGCCCCGAGTTGAAGCTGATCCTGATCACCGCCACCGGCACCAACAACGTCGACCTGGCCGCCGCCCGCGCCCATGGGATCACCGTTTGCAATTGCCAGGGTTACGGCACGCCGTCAGTGGCTCAACACACGATCATGTTGTTGCTGAACCTGGCGACGCGCCTGGGCGACTATCAAAAAGCCGTCGCCGAAGGTCGCTGGCAGCAGGCGAAACAGTTCTGCCTGCTGGATTACCCGATCGTCGAACTCGAAGGTAAAACCCTCGGCCTGCTCGGCCACGGTGAACTGGGCAGTGCCGTGGCACGGTTGGCCGAAGCGTTCGGCATGCGCGTCTTGTTGGGGCAGATTCCGGGCCGCCCTGCCCGCCCGGATCGTTTGCCTCTGGGTGAACTGCTGCCGCAAATCGACGCCCTGACCCTGCACTGCCCGCTTAACGAACACACCCGCCACTTCATCGGCGCCCGTGAACTGGCCTCGATGAAGCCCGGTGCTTTCGTGGTCAACACCGCGCGCGGTGGCTTGATTGACGAGCAGGCCTTGGCCGACGCCCTGCGCAACGGTCAGCTGGGTGGCGCGGCCACCGACGTGTTGAGCGTCGAACCACCGAGCGCGGGCAACCCGCTGTTGGCCCGGGACATTCCACGGCTGATCGTCACCCCGCACAATGCCTGGGGCAGTCGCGAGGCGCGGCAGCGAATCGTTGGGCAGTTGACGGAAAACGCTCAGGCTTACTTCAGCGGTAAAGCGCTACGGGTCGTCAGTTGATAAACTGCGGCACTTTTTTTCAAGGAGCAGAGTATGGATCCGCGCAGTGAAGTACTGCTTCGTCAGGCCGAGTTGTTCCAGGGTTCGGTGCTGCTGGCCGGTTTGCCCGCCGACGACTTGCTGGGTCGCCTGCCTGGTGCCCACGGCTGGTGCTGGCACGCCGGCGATCAAGCAGCACTGGACGCCCGTTTCGCCGAGCGCAGCCATTTTGGCGTGAATGCCCCCGAACGCGAATTCGACGCCGCCGTGGTGTTTCTGCCCAAGTCCAAAGACCTGACCGACTATATCCTCAACGCCCTCGCCTCTCGTCTGGCCGGGCGTGAGTTGTACCTGGTCGGCGAAAAACGCAGCGGCATCGAAGGCGCAGCCAAGCAGCTGACCCCCTTCGGCAAACCACGCAAGCTCGACAGCGCACGGCATTGCCAGCTCTGGCAGGTCACCGTGGCCAATGCGCCAGAAGCCAAATCGCTGGAAAGCCTGGCCCAGACCTATGAACTGCCATTGGCCGAAGGGCCGTTGACAGTCATCAGCCTGCCGGGCGTGTTCAGCCACGGTCGACTGGATCGCGGCAGCGCCCTACTGTTGGAACATCTGGACAAACTGCCCAGCGGCCACTTGCTGGACTTCGGTTGCGGCGCAGGCGTGTTGGGGGCTGCGGTCAAACGGCGTTATCCGCACAATCAGGTCACTCTGCTCGATGTCGACGCGTTTGCCGCTGCCAGCAGTCGCCTGACCCTGGCCGCCAACGGTCTGGAAGCAGAGGTGATGACCGGTGACGGCATCGATGCCGCGCCCATGGGTTTGAGCGCGATTCTGAGCAATCCACCGTTCCATGTCGGTGTACACACCGACTACTTCGCTACAGAGAACCTGCTGCGAAAAGCGGCCAAACATCTGAAAAATGGCGGTGAACTACGCCTGGTAGCGAACAGCTTCCTGAAGTATCAGCCGCTGATCGAAGAGCACCTGGGCGTATGTGCAATCAAGGCTGAAGGACAGGGTTTCCGAATCTACCGGGCCAAGCGCGGCTGAAAACACTTTTGAAAAACAGGGCTTGCCCTGGAACGACGAGGATCCTGTGGGAGCGTGGCTTGCCCGCGAAGAACGATGACGCGTAAGGCCTGAAAAACCGCGGTGTTTTCTTCGCGGGCAAGCCCGCTCCCACAGGTTCTGCGGATTAACTACCGACATTGGGGCTTGCCCAATCGGATTTGCCTAGGCAGAATCCGCTCCGTCCTAGGGGAGTAGTCTCCCACGAGCGCCATGCTCGTCCGGCATACGTCAACATACTTGGTCCTCAGACCATGGCGTATGCGACCCAAGCGTCCGCACCAGACGGATCGCAGGGTTTGACAAGACCTATGACACGAACACCTTACCCGGGGCGGGAAGGCTGTACGTGTCATAGCCGTGTCGACCCGCCCCTTAGGAAAACCCTGATGATGCTGGACTCTCTACTCGTTCCCACCGCAATCGTTGCCTTGGCCGAAATCGGCGACAAGACGCAACTGCTCGCGCTCATTCTCGCGGCACGCTTTCGCAAACCCTGGCCGATCATTGCCGG
The DNA here is from genome assembly GCF_024168645.1 of Pseudomonas sp. GGS8. Classification (NCBI taxonomy): domain Bacteria; kingdom Pseudomonadati; phylum Pseudomonadota; class Gammaproteobacteria; order Pseudomonadales; family Pseudomonadaceae; genus Pseudomonas; species Pseudomonas sp. GGS8. Next base: position 826,744 of record NZ_JALJWF010000001.1, read on the forward strand.
CATCGTCGCCGCGACTCTGGCCAACCACGCGGCGGCCGGTGCGGTAGGCGCCTGGTTTGGCAGTTTCTTCTCAAATGCGACGCTGCACTGGATCCTCGCTGCGAGCTTCACCGCCACCGCGCTGTGGACCCTGGTGCCGGACAAGATGGACGAAGACGAAGCCAGCACCGCCCGCAAGTTCGGACCGTTCCTGACCACGCTGATTGCATTCTTTCTCGCAGAGATGGGCGACAAGACTCAGGTCGCGACCGTGATGCTTGCCGCGCAATACCCGGATCTGTGGCTGGTGATCCTCGGCACCACCGCCGGGATGTTGATTGCCAACGTGCCGGTGGTACTGGCGGGTAACTTTGCGGCGGACAAACTGCCCTTGACCCTGATCCGTCGCCTGGCGGCGTCGGCGTTCTTCATTCTGGCGATTGTCGCGGTGTACAAGGCGATGCAGAGCAGTGGGTGGGTTTGACGCGGTAGGTCGTTAGACCGCGTCATCGTTCTTCGCGGGCAAGTCGGATCGCCCGCGAAGGCGTCAGCGGTATCAACCCATATCTATCAGGATTTCCGTGCCTTCTCGTACAACGGCATCACTTTCGGAATCGCCGCCTGCAACGAAGCAATCCGACTGGCCGACGCCGGGTGCGTGCTCAAGAACTCCGGCGGTGCGCCTTCCGAGGCTTTGCTCATTTTGTTCCACAGAGTGATCGCCGCGTTCGGGTTGTAACCGGCGCGGGCGGCCAGTTCGAGGCCGATCAAGTCGGCTTCGTTTTCGTTCTCGCGACTGTTGGGCAACGTCATGCCGTATTTGGCCACGGTGTCTGCCAGGGCCAGGCTGTCCTGCCCCAGACCGAGCAACGCACCGGCGCCCTGCTTGGCCATTTCGATACCGTAAGCCTTGGACATTGCTTCGCGACCGTGCTCGCGCAAGGCGTGAGCGATTTCATGGCCGATGATGGCGGCGATTTCGTCGTCAGTGAGTTGCAGGGTGTCGATCAGCCCGGTGTAGAAAATGATCTTGCCGCCAGGTCCGCAGGAGGCATTCAGCTCGTCGCTCTTGATCAGGTTCACTTCCCATTGCCACTGGGCCGAATCCGGACGGAACACGGGTGCCTGGGCAATCAACCGATTGGAGATCGCCTGGACGCGCTTCGCGTCGTTACTGGATTTGTCCAGCACGCCTTTGGTGCTCGCCTCCCCGATAGTCTGTTGATAAGACTGGGCGTACATCTGGTTGACCTCGGAGGTCGACAACATACTGAACATGTATTGCTTGCGTTCAACACCCACGGCGCCACCGTTGGTGGTGTTGACCGACTGACAACCGGCGAGCAGCAGGCCTGCGCTCAGTGCACACAATACCAATGTCTTATTCATCAAAAAGCTCCCTGGAAACATGCCGCGTATCCTAGGTGGGGATTTGTATCAGCGCCAGATACAACGGACGTGTAGCACGCACATTTCAGACAAAACCCCGATCCCCGTAGGAAAAAATTCACACAACAGCGCCCGCCCCGGTCGATCACGGTCAGCAATGATTCATTTACGACATCCAGCACTCTAAAACAGCCATTTCATCACTCCTCGCTCATGCCCCTCAGGCCCCATGCCGATACAGCTCTGCAGACGTCCTCTTGCGTGCGGAGCACCCATGAAATTCAAGTCGATCCAGTTTTCCGTTGCCGCCCTGGCCGGGGCCATTGTGCTCAGCGTTGTCGCAGCCCTGGTGCTGTACACGCTGTTTTCCGGCGCCCGGACCCAAGACATGGTCCAGCAACGGACTCAGGCGCAGTTCGAGCAAGTCATCGAACAGCGCCTGACGTCGCTGGCTCAGACCCAGGTCAGCCAAATCCAGCGCGAACTCGAAGCGCCGCTGCTGATTGCCGGCGGGCTGGTGCGGGTCAACGCATTGATCGGCACGCCGGGCATCGACGGTCAACCGCAACTGAGCCTGAGTCGCGAGCAGCTGATCAGCCTGATCAAGGAAAACGTCGCCCGGAACCCGAAAATTCTCGGCACCTACATCGGTTGGGAAAAAAACGCCCTCGACCACAACGATGCGGCCTACGTCGACACCAAAGTGGTCGGCATCGACGCCAGCAACGGGCGCTTCCTGCCGTGGTGGTTCCGCAACGAAGACGGCAGCCTGGGCCTGGACAAACTGGTGGACGTCGACGACCAGAAAACCCTGTCCACCGGTGTGCGCGCCAGCGAGTACTACCTGTGCTCGAAAGAAACCAAAAAAGCCTGCGTGATCGATCCGGCGCCCTACAAGGTCGGCGACAAGATCGTCATGCTCGCGTCCTTCATTGAACCGATCATGCTCAACGGCGCTTTCCAGGGCATCGTCGGCGCCGACCTGTCGGTGAACTTCATCCAGGAAATGCTCCTGGGGGCGAACCAAAAACTGTACAGCGGCGCCGGGGAAATGGCCCTGATTGGCGGCAATAGCCGGATCGTCGCCTACACCAAAGACCCGAGCAAATTCGGCGAAAAGGTCAGTGACATCCTCGACAGCAAGCAGATTGCCAACATGGCCAATCTCAAGCGCGGCGAAGTCACTTACACCGTCGACAAGGCCCAGGGCCGGATCGAGTTGTACCTGCCCTTCGGCATCGGCCAGACCGACGCCCGCTGGACCTTAATGCTGCAACTGCCGCTGAACGCGGTGATGGCCGACCTGCAAAAACTTCAGGGTGACCTGAACGCACAGCGCAAGTCCGACACGTTTGGCATGGCCATGGTCGGCCTGCTGATCGCCGGCATTGGCTTGTTGGTGATCTGGCTGGTGGGGCACGGCATTGCCCGGCCGCTGAAGCAGATGGTGACCATGCTCGATGACATCGCCCAGGGCGAAGGCGACCTGACCCGCCGCCTGACCAGCGACCGCAGCGACGAACTGGGCTCGATCGCCAAGGGCTTCAACACCTTCCTGGCCAAGTTGCAGGCGATGATTACTCAAGTGGTGACATCGGTGCAGAGCGTCAGCGATTCGTCGGAACACACTGCCGACATCGCCATTCGCACCAACATCGGTGTGCACAAACAAATGGCCGAGATCGATCAGGTCGCCACCGCCGTACACGAGATGACCGCCACCGCCCAGGACGTGGCGCGCAACGCCACCCAGGCCGCGCAAGCCGCCAGCCATGCGGATCAGGCGGCGGCACAGGGCATGCAAATCGTCCGGGATACGTCGAATTCGATTGGTGTTCTGGCAGTGGAAATCGGTAAGGCCGTCGGCGTGGTGCAGACCCTGGCCAAGGACAGCGAGAACATCAACGCGATCCTGACCGCTATTCGCGGCATCGCCGAGCAGACCAACCTGCTGGCCTTGAACGCGGCCATCGAAGCAGCGCGCGCCGGTGAACAGGGTCGGGGTTTTGCGGTGGTGGCCGATGAAGTGCGCAACCTGGCGCAGAAAACCCAGAAGGCCACGGAAGAAATCCAGACCATGATCCAGCAACTGCAACAAGGCACCCGCGATGTGGTGCGGGTCATGGAAGACAGTCAGAACCGCACCGACGAAAGCGTGCAGCACGCGGCGAAAGCGGCCCAAGCGCTGGAAACCATTACCCAGGCGGTATCGGTGATCAACGACATGAACACCCAGATCGCCAGCGCCGCCGAGGAACAGAGCGCGGTGGCCGACGACATCAACCGCAACGTGATCAATATCGGGCAAGTGGCCAATGAAGTGGCCGGTGGCGCGGATGAATCGAGCGCGGCGAGTGCGGATTTGACCAAGTTGGCGGAACAGCAGCGGCGGTTGATCAATCAGTTCAAGGTTTGATCATAGGGCCCCATCGCGGGCAAGCCCAGACAACTCATCAGCCGGGGGTCAAACACTCCGGCCCATTAAGCTTCGGATCATTCACCATGTTCGCCAGCACCCGCTCACGCAACGCCGCGGGTTCGCTGGCCAGCAGCGCCTGCAAGGCATGCAATGGGGTTTCAGGGTTGAGCCAGGCTTCCTGCCCCGCCGCATCGAGAATCAACGGCCGACGCTGACTCGAAGCAGGCTGGGTGATCACCGCCGTGCTCAGCCACACCTGCTCCTGCACCGGATACGCCTCCCAGATCGCCGCGAAAAACAGCGTCGAACCCTCCCCCGGGGTCAGCCAGTACGGACGTTTGCGTGTGGTGCCGCGCCATTCGTAAAAACCATTGGCTGGCAGCAGGCAGCGACGCAAGCGCAAGGCTTCGCGAAACATCGGCTGCTCGGCAACGGTTTCGGCGCGGGCATGGGCTGGCGTGCGGGACAGGTCGGTCAGCCACGGCGGCGTCAGGCCCCAGCGGGCGCGGGCCAACGCTCGCTGGCCGTCGACTCCGGCACGCAGCATCAACACCGAATCATTGGGAGAAATATTCCACTGGGCCTGCTGATCGGCGGGAAAACCGGGCAGGGCCGCGAAGGCGGGGTTCCAGCGAAACAGGGCATAACGTCCACACATGGGGCAATACGACTCTTGATCAAACGAACGTCAGCCTAACAGACCAGCGTGCCGGGAAAGCTGTCCGGCTCATCGCCGGACAGCGGCAGCGCGGCATTGTACGCGGTGATCAGCTCACGAGCGTATTGCGCCTGGTCGTTATCAACCGATAAACCCAGCAGGCCGAACATCGGCAATTCCCCGGTGCCACCGATCAAGTCCCGGCCCACCAGATGCGCCTCGATGCCCTCGCTGGCCAGCATGCTCTGCAGCAATTCGCCTTCCATCAGGTTTTCCGGCTCGTAGATTCGCTGCATGGGTGACCCCTTTCATTCATTTTCGCTATGAACTTCGAGTAACCATTCCTGACCGTCGGTTTGCAGAACAAATGTAATCGGACGACAACACACCGGACAATCTTCGATATAGGTCTGATCGCCACCGGACAAGTCCAGAACCGCCTCGGACTCTTCACCGCAATACGGGCATTCATAGCGCTCGGTTTCCAGCATCGCGGTCTCCCAGGTGACTTGTGCGTATAATCGCCGGTCTATTTGCAGGGCTATTTTCGTCTGACTACCTTTCAGACCATGCCCCGTTGGTTTTCGATCAAAACCTTTACTTACCCTAGCCGTTTCTAACAAGAGAGCATGATGGGCGAATTCGATGCCATCCGACCTTACGACGACAGCGAAGTCCCAGCGGTGCTGGCACGGCTGCTCTGCGACAAGGCGTTTCTAGATATCCTCACCCACTTCCGCTTCCCGCGATTTGCCGGTGCCTTCGGCTGGATGCTCAAACCTCTTATAGCGCATCGGCTGCGTCGTGAGTTCGCCGGCGTCACGTCGGTGGCCACCTTGCAGGACAAAGTCGAGTTTTACGTCGACCACACCATCGAGCGCGCTACGGACGGGGTGACCTACACTGGCGTGGAGCAATTCAAGTCCGGCAGCGCCTACCTGTTCATCGCCAACCACCGCGACATCGTGATGGACCCGGCCTTCGTCAACTACGCCGTGTACCACGCTGGCTTGCCGACCCCGCGCATCGCCATTGGCGACAACCTGCTGCAAAAGCCTTTTGTCAGCGACCTGATGCGCCTGAACAAGAGCTTTATCGTGCACCGTTCGATCACCGGTCGTCGCGAGAAAATGGCGGCATATCAATTGTTGTCGGCCTACATCAATCACTCGATCCGCAACGATTGCGCCTCGATCTGGATTGCTCAGGCTGAAGGCCGGGCCAAGGACGGCGACGACCGCACCGAATCGGCGATCCTCAAGATGTTCCACATGAGCCGCAAGGACGAGCCGTTCGGCGAAGTCATCCGCTCGCTGAATCTTACCCCGGTGTCGATCAGCTACGAATACGACCCCTGCGACCAGGCCAAGGCCCGCGAGCTATATATTCGCGCCACCACCGGCAGCTACACCAAGGCACCGGGCGAGGATGACGTGAGCATCGCCAAGGGCATCACCGGTTACAAGGGCCGGGTTCATGTGAACTTCGCCGCGCCGATCACCGAACTGTTCGAAGACACCAAGCAATTGGCGATCGAAATGGACAAGCAGATCCTTGGTGGTTACCGGTTGTTCCCGGTGCACTACCTGGCGTATGCACAGTGGAAAGACGCCGACCCGCAATTGCAGGTGCCAAAAGCGGCCGAGCTGTTTGCGGCTGATGAACTGGCCAAGGCTCAGGAAGAATGGCAGCGTCGGCTGGAGGCTTGCCCTGAGGAACATCGTCCGTTCCTGGTGCTGCAATATGCGACGCCAGTGCGTAATCAGTATCGGGTCAAGGCCGGATTGCCGCTGTAGGGTAATGGCTGGATACGACAACGGCGCCCTGTGGCGAGGGGGCTTGCCCCCGTTCGGCTGCGCAGCCGCCGTAAAGTCGGTGGTCGTGATCTGAAAGAACAGCGATTGCAGATTCTGGGGCTGCTTCGCAGCCCAACGGGGGCAAGCCCCCTCGCCACAGGGGCTTGTGTCAGATGTTCAGACGCGAGTACTGACCCACGACACCAGTAACGCCATCCCGAGGCAGACAAAACCGAAGCGGTAGAAAAACCGGTTCATGCGCAAGGTCGCCCAATCGAGCGTTGGCTCTTCGCTGGGTCGACTCTGGCGCTGGGCTTCGATACTGGCCAATGCACGTTGTTCACGACGACGGGTGGCGTGCAGCAACCAGCCGCCCGGGCAGGCAAACGCCAAAGCCAGCAGGTTGATCAATTTGGCAGGATGAGCGGTAAAGAGCGAAATCAATTGCAGCGACATCACAAACCTCAGGCAAACCGGTGTAACAGACGCCGGGACCGACGACCACGGCGCGGATTCTACCGAAAGCGCCCTGACCTGCCCCCCCTTTCCGACAAATAACGAAACCATTTAGCCGATTATTGTCCTGTGTCACGGCGCCGTCATCTGAATCCGCCAGTCTGTTGCCCCTCGAAACCGACACGGACCGCGTCATGCTCCACGCCGAAAACCAGGACCGCCTCTACCTCATTGCCCAAAGCGACGAACAACAAACCTTAGTCGGCAGCCTCGCCTTCAACGTTCAGGACCGCCACTGGCTGGTGTATTGCGCGTTGGGCGGGCATCAACATGCGGATTTGCCGGAGACGGATTTGCTGACAGGAGTGAGTGTTCTGGACTTCTATTCGGAAGCGGCTTGATTCCTTTGTAGGAGCGAGGCTTGCCCGCGAAGGCATTCTCACATTCAACATGGATGTCACCTGACACACCGCCATCGCGAGCAGGCTCGCTCCCACAATTGAATCGTGTGCATCTGCGAGGGATTGGTCGGTTGTCAGGCCGTCTTCGCGGGCAAGCCTCGCTTCTACAGGTGAATCTGCGGACACAAAAAAACCCGGCGCCATCACTGACACCGGGTTCTTTAAACAAGCCGCAAACCGTTACTCGGCAAGCACCTGACCAATCGTCGGGTCCTTGAACAAGCGGGTCAACGCATCGCTCAACACATCACTGACCAGCTTGGTATTGGTTTCCTGATTCGGCGCCATGCCAAAACGCTGATCCAGCGACGCGCCGTAGCGACCGCTGTAACGACGGTTGGCATTCTGCACATCCGAACGGAACGTCGCGCCAATCGTTGCTTCAGTCACATACAAACCTTCTTTAGGCGACTGATACTTAAGCTCGGCCAGGGTCACCGTCAATTGCGGTGCATTCAGCGCATTGGCCGTCGGCGTGAAGCCCAGCAACCGCACGGCGGCCTCAGCCTGGGCTTGCAGCTTCGGCAGAATCTGCGCGCCCTGCACCGTGATCGCACTGGTCTCCGGGTACAGACCGCCACGGGTCCCCAGGGTTGGCGACGGACGACCGTCCACCACACGCACCACCACCGGCTGACCATGGCCGACCGGCGCCAGCTGAGCCGTCAGCTTGGGTTCCGGGCTCAGTTGTTGCGGGCTGTGGGCGCAGCCGACGAGGGTCAAACTGGTCACAGTGATCAAACCGAACAACAGGCGTTGCAACATGCTCTTCTCTCCAGAATCAGGCACTAACAGTGCCTGCAGTATAGCGGTGCGCCACTGCGGCGAACTAGCTTCGCGCAATGATTACTGAAATCTCTGACAAACCCGGCACAGCGCGGTTCCTGTCACACTTTTGTCACCGCCCGGACACGCGCACGTCATCGCCCGCTGGCAACCTTCACGGCAGCTATCCACACGGTACTTTGCCATGCGTTTTCTCATCTCGATGTTCGCGCCACGCCCGCTACACCGCAGCTTCGCCCTGCTCGACCGTAATGGCCACTGCCAGGCATTCAAGCAGTGCAGCCTCCAGCCCATGGGTGATGGCTGGGTCGAAATCGAAGAAATCCGCCTCAACTGGCTGCACCAGCCCCTGCCCGCCAGCGCCCGTGTCAGCCAGCACCCGCCACGTGCACGCGCGCAACAACTGCTGGCCACCTGACCGGGCACCTAATAAAAGTCATTAAACACGACCATTTCCCTGCGTTTCTTCGTTACAATCTCCCCCCGATTATAAGGACGTCTCCTGATCGGGCCTCGCAGCATCGTTCAATGCCTCGGTATTGACACCCCGCACCGCCCACAGAGAGCCGCCCACACAGATCGAGTGAAGCTGGTGCGCTTGCTGTTTCTCAAGCAAAACCCCCACTTTTCGCGAATCTGCAGAGCTGTCATTACGCTCGGTTACTGAGCTGTTTGCCCGTTTTGCCTGTCATGTATCCCATGGCGGCAATCCATCCGGGCGCGGTGCCAGGCTGGGACAGCCCTTTTTTGAGGTTCACGTCTTCAAAAGAGCGTGAAAAAAACGGGTTTTCACAACTTCACAAGAGTGTGGCGAGCAAATGAATAGTTTTGCGTCTGAACATGCACCATTAGCGTCTACAACAGCCCAACGACACAGGACCGAGTACGCCTCGAATACCGGGGCCTGAAGCCTGTCCGCTACGGATTTGGTTGCACAAACGGATGTCTCGACCATAAGTCGAATTGCCAGCCGCGCGTCGAAATGAGTTCATGTGACTCTTGAGGCCAGGCCGCATGCATCCGTCGAAGTTGCGAAAAATTGCGAAGATTCGGACATGGCGATCCTGGCCATGGGTACCTGGGGCATCACTGACACGCCCCGGAACGCCTGGCAGCTATGCCGACAATTTGGTGCTGCAGATTTTGGAGACGCGTTAAATGGCGCATAACGAAGCAGTCGACGTAGTACTGGTTGGGGCCGGCATCATGAGTGCCACCCTTGCTGTACTGCTCAAAGAGCTCGACCCCGCGATCAAGCTGGAAGTCGTCGAGCTGATGGATTCCGGTGCCGCGGAGAGTTCCAATCCGTGGAACAACGCCGGTACCGGTCACGCCGGGCTGTGTGAGCTGAACTACACGCCGCAGGCCGCAGACGGCACCGTCGACATCAAGAAAGCCGTGCACATCAACACCCAGTTCGAGGTGTCTAAGCAGTTCTGGTCCTACCTGACCAAGAAAGGCACCTTCGGTTCGTGCAAATCGTTCATCAGCCCGGTGCCGCACCTGAGCTTCGTGCAGGGCGACAAAGGCGTATCCTTCCTCAAGGAACGCTTCAAGGTGCTGAGCAAGCACCACGCCTTCGCCGACATGGAATACACCGAAGACAAGGCCAAGATGGCCGAGTGGATGCCGCTGATGATGCCAGGCCGTCCGGCCGACGAAGTCCTCGCCGCCACCCGCGTGATGAACGGCACCGACGTCAACTTCGGCGCCCTGACCAACCAATTGCTCAAGCACCTGACCAGCGCGCCCGATGCCCAGGTCAAGTACTGCAAACGGGTCACCGGCCTGAAGCGTAACAACGGCGGCTGGACCGTCAGCATCAAGGACGTCAACAGCGGCAACACCCGTGAAGTCGACGCCAAATTCGTCTTCCTCGGCGCCGGCGGCGCGGCACTGCCGCTGTTGCAAGCGTCGGGCATCGAAGAAAGCAAAGGCTTCGGCGGCTTCCCGATCAGTGGCCAGTGGCTGCGTTGCGACAACCCGGAAGTGGTCAAGCACCACCAGGCCAAGGTTTACAGTCAGGCCGCGGTCGGTTCGCCACCGATGTCCGTGCCGCACCTGGACACCCGTGTGGTCGATGGCAAGAAGTCCCTGCTGTTCGGGCCTTATGCCGGTTTCACCACCAAGTTCCTCAAGCATGGTTCGTTCATGGACCTGCCGATGTCGGTTCGCGCCGGCAACATCGGCCCAATGCTGGCCGTGGCAAAAAACAACATGGACCTGACCAAGTACCTGGTCAGCGAAGTGATGCAGTCGATGGAGCAGCGTCTGGAATCCCTGCGTCGCTTCTACCCTGAAGCGAAAGCCGAAGACTGGCGCCTGGAAGTGGCCGGCCAACGGGTGCAGATCATCAAGAAAGACCCGAAGAAAGGCGGCGTTCTGCAGTTCGGTACCGAACTGGTCGCGGCCAAGGACGGTTCCCTTGCCGCCCTGCTCGGTGCCTCGCCAGGCGCTTCGGTGACGGTGTCGATCATGCTGGAACTGATCGAGAAATGCTTCCCGAACAAAGCCTCCGGCGAATGGGCTGCCAAACTGGCGGAAATCTTCCCGGCTCGGGAAAAGGTCCTGGAAACCGACGCTGCGCTGTATCGCAAGATCAATGCGCAGAACAACGTCGCGCTGGAACTGGTTGAAGCAAGCAGCGAAACCCAAAGCTACGCTTGATTCAACTCCATGAAAAACGCCCCGTCCTCATTGAGGGCGGGGCGTTTTTTTATGTGCGGTGAAACAATCTTTGTGGCGAGGGAGCTTGCTCCCGCTTGACCGGGCTGGCGCACCAGTGCGCAGCACTCACAAAATCTCCGCCATTCGCGGCATTTTGGGGCCGCTTCGCAGCCCAACGGGAGCAAGCTCCCTCGCCACAAATTCCAGTGTGCCTGACGTTAACCGCGAGCCTTGTCGATCAACTCGATGTACTCGGCCGCGTTGCGTTGATCCTTGATCAGAGCGACAAAGTCATTGCCGTGCTCATCCTTGCCGTCCAGATCGTAGCCGGCTTCGACAAAGAACGTCAGAAAACGCTCGAAGTCATCGATACGCAGGCCGCGGTACGCCTTGATCAGTTTGTGCAGCGACGGCGAAGTGGCGTCGACCGGCTCGAAATCGAGGAACAGTTTGATCTGCGCATCGCCGATCTCGTCACCAATCACTTGCTTCTTATCTTTACGCATTGCCGACTCCAGCTCGCAGACATTTCACAGGGCGGGCAGTTTACCCCCGCACGGCCATGGGGCTCAACGCGGACGAACGCTGCCGGTGTGCAGATCGGCCCAAATATGGCCATTGTCGTAACTCAGAAACTGGCAATACACCGTTTCGTTTCGCAACAAGTCGATCACCACCCGGTACTGGGCCAACGGGTAATAGAGCGTTAGCGTTTTGCTTTTGTTGTCGTAGATCGGCTTTTTCAGGCTTTTGCTTTCGCCATCGAAGTTGACCAACACCTGGCTGATGGTCGCGCCCTTGTTCAAGGGCTTGCCCTTGAGGCGGATCAGCAACGGTGACGTGACCGGGATCGGTTGTTGGTTGGACTGACGCTGGCTGCCGAGGACCACCGAATACTCGGTGACCTGCAACAGTTGTTGCTGCTCGGGTTCCGCGTCACGCAGAGTCAAGTCGTCCGGGGGCAGAAACTGCACGTGCATCGGTGCCGGGGCGGCGGCCAGGGGCAGGCTAAAGACCAACATCAGGGCGGCGCAGCTGCGGATCATAAGACTCATGACAGGCTCCAGGGACGAGGCCGAGCACTCTAACATGTGATCAATCGAGCGAATAACCGATCCAGATCAATACTCTGGAAGACAAGGCTGGGCATACTGAAAGAGCCTTCAGCCCTATTTCGACGGCGCGCCGTCTACTGTGGAGTCCCCATGTCATTCTCCATCCCTCCGTTATTCGCCGCCTGGCGTCAGACCCTGCACGCAGGTTATAGCCTCAGACGCTTGCGCGGCGACATCAGTGCCGGGGTGACGGTAGGGATCATCGCTATTCCCCTGGCCATGGCCCTGGCGATTGCGGTGGGAGTAGCGCCCCAGCAAGGTTTGTATACGGTGCTGATTGCAGCCCCCCTGATCGCGCTGACGGGAGGCTCGCGCTTCAACGTCAGCGGGCCGACAGCCGCATTCGTGGTGATACTGCTGCCGATCACCCAGCAATATGGTCTGGGTGGCCTGCTGCTTTGCACCATGCTTGCCGGGGCCATCCTGATTGCCTTGGGGCTGATTCGGGCCGGACGGCTGATTCAGTACATTCCTTATCCGGTGACCCTGGGCTTTACCGCCGGGATCGGCATTGTCATCGCCACCCTTCAATTGAAGGATTTGCTGGGCCTGAGTACCACCGGGCATGCCGAACATTACATCGAGCAATTAGGTGCGCTGCTCCAGGCATTGCCCAGCGCCCGCCTGGGGGATGGGATCATCGGTGTTATGTGCCTGGCGGTTCTGATCGTCTGGCCGCGCTTTGTGCCGCGGATTCCGGGGCATCTGGTGGCACTGGCCGTCGGCGCATTGTTGGGGCTGGCGCTGGAAGGCGGCGGATTACCGATTGCGACGCTGGGCGAACGCTTCAGCTATGTCGTCGACGGCGTCAGTCACCCCGGGATTCCGCCGTTCCTGCCGAGCTTCGACTGGCCGTGGAATCTGCCGGGGCCCAACGGCCAGCCGCTGCATTTGTCTTACGACCTGATCCGCCAATTAATGGCGCCAGCGTTCGCCATTGCCATGCTTGGCGCCATCGAATCGTTGCTGTGCGCGGTGGTGGCCGATGGCATGACGGGCAGCAAACATGACCCCAACGCAGAACTCCTGGGTCAAGGCATTGGTAACCTGGTCGCACCACTGTTCGGCGGCATTACCGCCACCGCGGCGATCGCCCGCAGCGCCACCAACGTACGCAGCGGGGCGTTTTCGCCATTGGCGGCAATTATCCACAGCGCAGTGGTACTGCTGGCGATACTCGCCCTCGCCCCGCTGTTCAGCTACTTGCCGATGGCCGCACTGGCGGCATTACTGGTGATGGTGGCGTGGAACATGAGCGAGGCCCGGCATGTCGTGCACACCTTGCGCATCGCACCACGCAGCGATGTATTGGTCTTGCTGACCTGTCTGAGCCTGACAGTGCTGTTCGACATGGTGCTGGCCGTTGCCGTTGGGCTGTTGCTGGCCGCCGGGTTGTTCATCAAGCGCATGAGCGACCTCACCGACACCGCCGAATTGCCTCGAGAGTTCCATCAAGCCTTACAGGATATGCCGGAGCATGTTCGTTGCTATGCGATACGCGGGCCGTTGTTTTTCGGTGCGGCGGAAAAAGCCCTGGGCGTGCTGCGCAAATTCAGCCCGGAGGTCAAAGTGGTGATTGTCGAGATGAGTGCCGTGTCCATGCTGGACATGACGGCGCTGGCGGCCTTCGACAATATCCTCAGGGATTACCGCACCGACGGCATCGGCCTGATTCTGGTCGGGACGGCTGCGCGCGTGCGCCTGAAACTCAGGCGCGCGGGTATCCATCGGGAACAGCGTCAGTTGGCTTACGTGAACAATCTGGAACAGGCTCGACGCAAAAGCGAACGCTGGCTCGCCGGGCAGGACTGAACGCGCAGTTCAAGCGAACTTCGCACGGCAAAAACCGCCCCCGGACAGCCACCCTGCTTACATGCCTTTTACGGCAAAAATCCCGTTCGCGTTACGCCAGTAGCCTTTGTAATCCATGCCATAACCGAAGATGTAACGGTCAACGCACGGCAAGCCGACGAAATCGGCTTTCAGGTCCGGGCGAGCCTTGCGGTCGTGGTCCTTGTCGATCAGCACGGCGGTGTGCACTTTGCGGGCGCCGGCGTGCTTGCAGAAGTCGATGATCGCACCCAGGGTGTGACCTTCGTCGAGGATGTCGTCGATGATCAGCACGTCACGGTCGATGAACGAAACTTCCGGCTTGGCCTTCCAGAACAGATCGCCGCCGCTGGTTTCGTTGCGATAGCGAGTGGCGTGCAGGTAGGACGCTTCCAGCGGGAATTGCAGATGGGTGAGCAGCTTGCCGGCGAAAATCAGGCCGCCGTTCATCACACAGAACACCACCGGATTGCTTTCAGCCAGTTGTTCGTTGATGTGTGCACCGACGCGGGCGATGGCCGCCTCGACTTCAGCTTCGGTGTACAGGCAGTCAGCCTCTCGCATGATTTGACGGATATGCTCGAGATCAGCGGACATGGCGCTCTCCAAGGGGGGGTTGTAGTCACGAAAGGCGGGCAAAGGTACGCATCAAGCGAGGCCAGATCAAGCGTTTGTGGACTAACGTACTGTATGTCTATAGGACAACAACCTCGGATAGATTAATCTAGACCGGTTTTTTTGCCCGCCGCCGGAGCCTTTCCCCATGCCCATCCGTGAGATCCGCCATCCGCTGATCCGTCATAAACTTGGCCTTATGCGTCGCGCCGACATCAGCACGAAGAACTTCCGTGAGCTCGCTCAGGAAGTCGGTGCCCTGCTGACCTACGAAGCCACCAAAGACCTGCCACTGGAAAGCTACGACATCGAAGGCTGGTGCGGCACGGTGTCGGTCGAGAAAATCGCCGGCAAGAAGATTACCGTGGTGCCGATCCTGCGTGCCGGTATCGGCATGCTCGAAGGCGTGCTGAGCCTGATTCCCGGCGCCAAGGTCAGCGCGGTGGGCGTGGCCCGTAACGAGGAAACCCTCGAAGCCCACACCTACCTGGAAAAACTGGTGCCGGAAATCGACGAGCGCCTGGCGATGATCATCGACCCGATGCTCGCCACCGGCGGCTCGATGGTCGCCACCATCGACTTGCTGAAAAAGGCCGGCTGCAAGGACATCCGCGCGATGGTCCTGGTGGCCGCTCCTGAAGGCATCGCCGCTGTGGAGAAGGCTCACCCGGACGTGACCATCTACACCGCTTCCATTGACCAGAAACTGAACGAACACGGTTACATCATCCCAGGCTTGGGTGATGCCGGTGACAAGATCTTCGGCACCAAGCAGAAGGACGCGTGACCATGCAGCAAGCGTTCAACGATCCGCTCTGGCGCACGGTACTGTCCGGTGCGCAGATGCTGTTCGTGGCCTTCGGCGCCCTGGTGTTGATGCCGCTGATTACCGGCCTCGACCCTAACGTGGCGTTGTTCACCGCAGGTTTAGGGACGATCCTGTTCCAGATCGTCACTGGGCGTCAGGTGCCGGTATTCCTGGCGTCGAGCTTCGCCTTCATCACCCCGATCATTCTCGCCAAGGGCCAATTCGGCCTGGCGGCGACCATGGGTGGTGTGATGGCGGCCGGGTTCGTCTACACCTTCCTCGGCCTTGCGGTGAAGATCAAAGGCACCGGGTTTATCGACCGTTTACTGCCTCCGGTGGTGATTGGCCCGGTGATCATCTCCATCGGCCTGGCCATGGCGCCGATTGCCGCCAACATGGCGATGGGCAAGGCCGGCGACGGTACTGAGCTGATTCATTACCAGACGGCGATGATGATTTCGATGCCAGCGCTGCTGACCACCCTGATCGTCGCGGTGTTCGGCAAAGGTATTTTCCGCCTGGTGCCGATTATCTCCGGTGTGCTGGTGGGCTTTGCCATGGCGTTCTATTTCGGTGTGGTCGACACCGCAAAGATTGCCGCGGCACCGTGGTTTGCAATTCCACACTTCACTGCACCGGAATTCAACTGGCAGGCGATTCTGTTTATCGTTCCGGTGGCTCTCGCCCCGGCTATTGAGCACATCGGCGGCGTGATCGCGGTCGGTAGCGTGACCGGTCGCGATTACCTGAAGAAGCCCGGCTTGCACCGCACCCTGCTCGGCGATGGCATTGCCACCACTGCAGCCGGCCTGTTCGGCGGCCCACCCAACACCACCTACGCCGAAGTGACCGGCGCGGTGATGCTGACCAAAAACTACAACCCGAAAATCATGACCTGGGCGGCGATCTTCGCCATCAGCCTGGCGTTCATCGGCAAGTTCGGCGCGCTGCTGCAAAGTATCCCGGTGCCGGTGATGGGCGGGATTCTCTGCCTGCTGTTCGGTTCGATTGCCGCGGTGGGGATGAACACCATGATCCGCCACAAGATCGACCTGGGCGAAGCACGCAATCTGGTGATTGTCTCGGTGACGCTGGTGTTCGGGATTGGCGGCATGCTGGTCGGCACCGGTAACGGCCCGGACGATTTCGGCCTCAAAGGCATCGCGCTGTGCGCGGTGGTGGCGATTGCGCTGAACCTGTTGCTGCCGGGCAATGACAGCTGGAAGCACAAGAAGGCGGATGAGCCGTTGTTGTAAGCGGTCGCAAGCATGCCTTCGCGGGCAAGTCGGATCGCCGCACCGCTCGCTCCTACAAGGTCAGCGCAAAACCTGTGGGAGCGAGGCTTGGTCTGGGCGGCATTCCGACGATGCTTTTAAAGCGCCAACGGCGCCCTTTCGCACAAAGCGCTCAACGCCCGCGCCCATTGCGGCTCATCATTAAGGCAAGGCACCAGCACCAACTCCTCCCCTCCCGCTTCGCGGAATTGCTCCTTCCCACGATCACCAATCTCTTCCAGTGTCTCGATGCAATCGGCAACGAACGCCGGGCACATCACCAGGACTTTCTTCACACCGCTCTTGGCCAACTCGTCGAGGCGCGCTTCGGTGTAGGGTTCGATCCACTTGGCCCGGCCCAGACGCGACTGGAACGATACCGACCACTTGCCGTCCGGTATGCCCATGCGCTTGGCAAACTCTGCGGCCGTGCGCAGGCACTGACCGCGGTAACAGGTCGCGACCACTTCCGGCGGCGCACCGGCACAGCAATCGCCGCCGCCTTCGAAACTGTGCCCCGGATTGAGCTTCTTCAGGTGACGCTCCGGCAAACCGTGGAAGCTCAGCAGCAGATGGTCGAAATCCTGTTGCAGATAAGGCCTGACACTGGCCACCAACGCATCGAGGTATTCCGGCTGATCGTAGAACGGCTGAAGAACCGAGAACTGCACGTCGAGATTTTTTTCCCGCACCACGCGCTTGGCTTCTTCGATCACCGTGGTCACGGTGCTGTCGGCGAATTGCGGATAGAGCGGCGCCAGGGTCACTCTCTTATGCCCCTGGGCAGCCAGCCGCACCAGCGCGGACTCAATGGACGGCTCGCCGTAACGCATCGCCAGCTCAACAGGCCCATGCGTCCACTGCCGGGTCATGGCCTGCTGTAAGCGACGACTGAGCACCACCAGTGGCGAGCCCTCCTCCCACCAGATCGACGCATACGCGTGGGCCGACTGCTCCGGGCGCTTGATCAGAATCAACGACACCAGCAAACGCCGCACCGGCCACGGCAGATCGATCACATACGGGTCCATCAGAAATTGATTGAGGTAGCTGCGCACATCCGCCACCGAGGTGGAAGCGGGTGAACCCAGGTTGACCAGAAGCAACGCGTGATCGGTCATGCAACGTCCTATTTCAGAGGCGGCTGGACAGATCGTCCAACGCCGCGCGCAAATCAGTGAACCGGAAAGTGAAACCCGCTTCCAGCAAGCGAGCCGGCATGGCCTTCTGACCACCCAGCAACAACAATGACAATTCGCCCAGGGCGACCTTCAAGACGAGGGTCGGCATCGGCATGAACGCCGGACGATGCAACACGTCACCCAACGTTTTAGCGAATTCGCGATTGCGCACCGGCTTCGGCGCGCAGGCATTATAGGGACCGCTGGCCTCATTGCGATGCAGAAGAAAATCAATCAGGGCGATTTGATCTTCGATATGAATCCACGGCATCCACTGCCGACCGTTGCCGATCGGCCCGCCCAGCCCCAGTTTGAATGGCAACAACAGCCGCGACAAAAAGCCGCCCTCGGCGGACAGCACCAGCCCGGTACGAATGAGGATTACGCGAACGCCCAAGGCTTCGGCGCGCTGCGCGGTTTCTTCCCAGGCAATGCACAATTGGCTGGCGAAATCATCAATGACCGGTGGCGATTTCTCGGTCAACTCCCGCTCACCGCCGTCGCCGTACCAACCGATCGCTGAACCGGAGATCAGCACCTGCGGTTTCTGCTCACGACTTTCGAGCCAGGCCAACAGGGTTTCGGTCAGGGTGATCCGGCTGCTCCACAACAGCGTTTTGCGTTTATGGGTCCAGAGCCGATCCGCGATCGGCGCACCCGCAAGGTTGATAATTGCATCCACAGGTTCTGGCCCCAGCTCCTCCAGCCGTGCGATTCCACGTACCTGAGCGCCACAGATTTTGGCGACTTTGGCAGGTGTGCGGCTCCACACTGTCAGGCGATGTCCCTGACCTGACCAGTATCGGCAGAGCTGACGTCCTATCAAACCAGTACCGCCGGTCAGCAATATGTGCATGACTTCTTCCTCGCGTGGCGTTTTACCCGGATCACTAGTCTATTTTTATAAGCAGGGATCTTTGGTATCGGGCAGGCTCTGTGTTTAACAATAGGCCAAGCTCTCAGAACGAGAACGCTAAAAGTTATACCAAAAAACAATATTGTACAGGTTTGAACCACGGCGTAGTCTGTACAGAAAGGCAAACGAGGCCCCTATGACTGTACCTATCGCAATCATCGGCACCGGCATCGCCGGACTCTCAGCCGCCCAGGCCCTCACGGAGGCCGGGCATGTCGTTCAACTTTTCGATAAAAGCCGCGGCAGCGGCGGACGCATGTCAAGCAAGCGCAGCGATGCGGGTGCCCTGGACATGGGCGCGCAATATTTCACCGCCCGCGACCGTCGCTTCGTCACCGAAGTCCAGCGCTGGCAAGCCAACGGTTGGGTCGCCGTGTGGACGCCGCAGCTCTATACCTTCCACGGCGGCCAGCTCAAACCTTCGCCGGACGAACAGACACGCTGGGTCGGTACGCCACGCATGAGCGCGATCACACGCGGCCTGCTTGGGGATCTGGAAGTGCATTTCGCCTGCCGCATCACCGAGGTCTATCGCGGTGAAGAACATTGGCATCTGCAAGACGCCGAGGGTTTCACTCACGGCCCGTTCAGTCATGTTGTCATCGCCATGCCCGCCCCTCAGGCGACCGCGCTGCTGGCTGCCGCACCGAAACTTGCCGGAGCCGCCGCCGGAGTAAAAATGGAGCCCACCTGGGCGGTCGCCCTGGCGTTCGAAACGCCACTGGAAACCCCTATTGAAGGCTGCTTCGTGCAAGACAGCCCCCTCGACTGGCTGGCGCGCAACCGTAGCAAACCGGGACGCGACACCACCCTCGACACTTGGGTGCTGCACGCCACCAGCGCTTGGAGCCGGCAGCATATCGATCTGTCCAAGGAGGCGGTGATCGAGCAATTGCATGGTGCCTTTGCCGAACTGCTGCACGACGCCATGCCTGCACCGACCTTCAGCCTCGCTCACCGCTGGCTTTACGCTCGTCCGGCCAGCAGCCATGAATGGGGAGCCCTGGCCGATGCTGATCTAGGCTTGTATGTGTGCGGCGACTGGTGCCTGTCCGGCCGTGTCGAAGGCGCCTGGCTCAGTGGCCAGGAAGCCGCCCGCCGTCTGCACGAACACCTGCAGTAAACCGCCTCGACTCGAACACATTGCTGCTGTCGACATGGACAGCAGCCCTGCAAAAAACTTATACAGAAAAATTGACTTGTACACCTTTGAATCTATGATGAACAGATGTTGTACAGGTTTAATCATCCGTACAAGTCTGGATTCGAGGTGCTCCGATGCCCGCACAATCAGCGACCCCACCCAAAATCGCCATCAGCGCCTGTCTGATGGGGGCCGAGGTGCGCTACAACGGCGGGCACAAAACGTCACAGCTGTGCAGTCGCATCCTTTCTGATTATTTCGATTTCGTCCCGGTATGCCCGGAAGTTGCCATCGGCCTGGGAATCCCTCGCGAACCGATTCGACTGGTCGGCAACCCCGAGCATCCACAGGCGGTCGGCACGATTAACCCTGAGAACAACGTCACCCGGCCGCTGGCCGAGTATGCTCAGAAAATGGCGCTGGAACTGGGCGACATCTGCGGCTATATCTTCATGCAGAAATCCCCTTCGTGCGGCCTGGAGCGGGTCAAGGTCTACCACGCCAACGGCGCGCCGGTGGACGGCGGCGGCCGTGGCATTTACGCCCGGATCTTCTGCGCACTGCACCCCGATTTGCCGGTGGAGGAAGACGGTCGGCTCAACGATCCGGTGCTGCGGGAAAACTTCCTCACCCGCGTATTTGCCTACAGCGCCTGGCAGCAGTTGCTGCAAACCGGCCTGACCCGGCGCAGCCTCACGGATTTTCACTCGCGCTACAAATACCTGTTAATGGCCCACAACCCGGTGCAATACAAAACCCTGGGCAACCTGCTCGGCAACATGGGCCGCACCGATCCCGAAGTCATCGGCCCGCGCTATTTCAGCGAGTTGATGGCCGCCTTGAAAAAATGCGCCACGCGCCGCACCCACACTAACGTCCTGCAACACCTCAGCGGCTACCTCAAACAGGCCATCAGCACTGAAGACAAACAGGAAGTGCAGCACGTCATCAGCCAGTATCGTCACGGCATCGTGCCGCTGGTGGTACCGCTGACATTGCTCAAACACTACTTTCGCCAACACCCGGATCCGTACATTGCGCAACAGGTCTACCTGCAACCGCACCCGGAAAACCTCAACCTGCGAAACGCAATCTAATGAAAACCCCACCGGACACCAGCGCCAGCGAAGACCTCGGCACCGACTTCAAAAAAGCCCTGGACGCAGGCTGGTTGCCCATTCGTGAAGTGGCTCGGCAGACCGGGGTCAACGCCGTCACCTTGCGCGCCTGGGAGCGGCGCTACGGGCTGATCGTGCCTCAGCGCACACCCAAGGGGCATCGGCTGTTCTGTGCCGAACACGTTCAACGAATCCTGACGATCCTCACCTGGCTCAATCGCGGTGTGGCGGTCGGTCAGGTCAAGCAACTGCTCGACACGCCTCAGGTACTTGCCGAGCCCGTCGGAAACGATTGGCGGGTGCTGCGCCAGACACTGCTGCATGCCGTCACCCAACTGGCCGAACGCACCCTTGATGACACCGTGAACCAGGCGATGGCGCTTTATCCGCCACGCACCTTGTGCGAACACTTGTTGATGCCGTTATTGGCGGAACTGGAACAACGCTGGCAAGGCCAGTTCGGCGCGCAGATGGAGCGGGTGTTTGTCTATTCCTGGTTGCGCAGCAAATTCGGCGCAAGGGTCTATCACAACAACCGTCAGTTGCGCACCGCGCCGCTGCTGCTGATCAATCACTCGGACCTGCCACTGGAGCCTCATCTATGGCTCACCGCCTGGCTGATCAGCAGCACCGATTGCCCGGTGGAAGTTTTCGACTGGCCACTCCCTGCCGGCGAACTGACGCTGGCGGTCGATCACCTGCAAGCCCGCGGCGTACTGCTGTATTCCAGCAAAGCCATGAACCTTGCAAAATTGTCGAAACTTTTGAATGGTGTCAGTTGCCCAAAAATGATCGCCGGACCAACGGTGTGCATCCACCACGCCGATTTGACCGCAAAAAACACCGCCATTGCTGATTTGATCCTGGCCGATAACCCGTTATCGGCCCATCTGGACTTGATTCAGCGCGGGCTCATTTGATGGCGCTTTTTTAATGAATCGTACGGATACGACCATGCAATTGATCTGGCTGCGCAGCGACTTGCGTCTACACGACAACACCGCCCTCTCGGCCGCCGCTGCCCGTGGCCCGTGTGTGGCGGTGTATTTGCTGAGCCCGCGGCAATGGCTTGCGCATGACGACGCGCCGTGCAAAGTGGATTTCTGGCTGCGCAACCTCGGCGAATTACGCCGCGCGCTGGACGCCCTGAACATCCCGCTGCTGATTCGCCAGGCGTCCCGCTGGGATGAGGCACCCAAGGTTCTGCTCGAACTGTGCCAGCAGTTGAAGATCGACGCGGTGCACGTCAACGAGGAATACGGCATTCATGAAACTCGCCGTGATGCGGCGGTGGCCCAAGCGCTGAAAGCCCGGGGCGTCGACTTTTACAGCCACCTCGATCAGTTGCTGTTCAAGCCAGGCACCGTGCTCACCAGAACCGGAACCTACTTCCAGGTCTTCAGCCAGTTCCGCAAGGTCTGCTACGAACGCCTGCACGCGTCACTGCCCGGATTGGTCGCTGCACCCGCCCTCCAGGCTCCGCTGCCTATCGGCAGCGACGAACCGCCCTCCTGCGTCGAGGGCTTCAATTCCCCCAACAACAGCTTGCGTGCCCTCTGGCCAGCCGGTGAAACCGAAGCCCGGCGCCGTCTCGACACCTTTGTCGACGCCCAGATCGACTACTACCACAGCGAACGCGACTTCCCGGCAAAACCCGGCACCAGTCAGCTCTCGGCCTATCTCGCCGCCGGGGTGATTTCCCCTCGTCAGTGCCTGCACGCCGCGTTGCGAAGTAATCAGGGTGAGTTCGAAAGCGGCAAGGTCGGCGCCGTCACCTGGATCAACGAGCTGCTGTGGCGCGAGTTCTACAAACACATCCTGGTGGGCTATCCACGTGTATCCCGGCACCGCGCCTTCCGCCCGGAAACCGAAGCCCTGGCTTGGCGTGACGCCCCGGAAGAACTCAAGGCCTGGCAGCAAGGCCGCACCGGTCTGCCAATCATCGACGCCGCCATGCGCCAGTTGCTGGAAACCGGTTGGATGCACAACCGCCTGCGCATGGTGGTAGCAATGTTCCTGACCAAGAACCTGCTGATCGACTGGCGTGAAGGTGAGCGTTTCTTCATGCGGCATCTGATTGATGGCGACCTGGCGGCGAACAATGGTGGCTGGCAATGGAGTTCGTCCACCGGCACCGACTCAGCGCCCTACTTCCGGATTTTCAACCCACTGAGCCAGTCGGAAAAATTCGATGCCGAAGGGGTGTTCATCAAGCACTGGTTGCCGGAGCTCAGCGGGCTGCACAAAAAAGACCTGCACAACCCGGCAAGTCTCGACGGCCTGTTCGGCGTGAGGGATTATCCATCCCCCATCGTCAACCTGAACGCCTCCCGCGAGCGGGCCTTGGCCGCGTTCAAGAACCTGCCATCGCAACAGGGTTTATCGCCACCGTAATTAAATTGATGCCGCGGCGTTGCATTATGAACACGCAATTGAGCCAGGAAAATATTGGGTCAAAAAGGGAATCGGGATGAGTCGTACACCTCCAAGGCGATATTGGTTGACCGGCGCGAGCAATGGTATCGGCGCTGCGCTAGCCGAAGAAATACTGAAAACCGGTGCCCATCTGGCGGTCAGCTCGCGCTCGGCGGAGTCATTGACATCCCTGTCTGAGCGCTATCCTGGTCAAGTGCTGGTAGTCGCGGGCGATTTGACCAACGGGCAAAGAGTGCGCGAAATCGGTGGGCAGATTGCGCAGCAATGGGGCTCTCTGGACACCATGATCCTTAACGCCGGCACTTGCGAATACGTCGACGCCAATCAGTTCGACTCGTCGATCATCGAGCACATCGTGCGCACCAACTTGCTTGCCAGCAGCTTTTGCATCGCAGCAGCCCGGCCCCTGCTACAGGCCGGCACGGCACCGCATCTGGTGGGCATGGCCAGTTCGGTGACCTGGCTCCCCCTGCCATGGGCCGAATCCTATAGCGATTCAAAGGCCGGGTTGCGTCATCTATTCGAGTCCTTACGCATCGACATGACACCGGAAAACATCGAAATGACCGTGGTCAGCCCAGGACTTATCGATACGCCTCTGAACGACGGCGTCCCGATACATCTCAACTGGTCGGCAGGCCAAGCCGCGCGATACCTCCTCGACATGATCAAGCATCGGCCACTGGAATTCTCCTTGCCGGAGCTGCTCATGCCTGTTCTTTGGCCCCTGCCGCAACAACCCGACCGGACGGGACTGGCAATCGACGAACAAGCGCGAAACAAGCCACCGATCGAGGATTTGCCGTGAAGCCTGAGCGTCTGTCAGGCCTTTTACACAGCGTGGGCCCACTGCCTTACACTGCGCGCCATGAAAATCATTCCCCACACGCAAGTCGCCGAGCCTGCGGTCACCTGCTCGACCTGCGCAGCCTGCTGCTGCCAGCTTGAAGTGATGCTGATCACTGACACCGGCGTGCCCGAACGTTTTATCGATACCGATGATTGGGGTGGCGAAGTCATGCTGCGACTGGATGACGGCTGGTGCGCCGCGCTGGATCGCAACAGCATGATGTGCACCATCTATGAAAAGCGTCCGCTGATCTGCCGGGAGTTCGAAATGGGCGCACCGGAATGCATCACCGAACGCCAGGGGATTGCGACGGCGTATCGGTGAGATCGAAGTCACCCGATGCCATGTGAGAGCCCCCGCCACAGGTAGCTCCCACATCCAAACATTGCAGGCTTACAACGGCATTGTGTAATGCAATGCGTAACTTTCTACACCGTCATTCGGGTTGCTGAGCCCGGCATTGGAGTAGTGGGTGGCGCGAATCCCGACTTCATGTCCACCGGCAAAACGCAGACCAAAGCCGAAACGGTCTTCGAACTGAAAGGCACTGCCGAGCTTGTTATCTTCGTATTCGGTGTTGGCAAACACCGCGATACCGATGCCCGCTTCGACGTAGGGTTTGATGGTCTGACCGGCAAACTCGTACACCAGTACCGGCGAGAACGACAAACTTTGATTGCTGGCTGTTTTGTCGCCCTCCCAGTAGGTGTAAGCGCCGCTCCAGTAGCCGGTCAAGCGACCAATATCACTCTGCAACCAGCTCTTGTCCCAATCGAACTGCATACCCAGTCGGTAGGTCATGGTCGAATCGCTGGTCTGGCCGACCCCGAACTCCACCCCTGCCGCCTGCGCGGTAAAACTGTGCCCCATCAATGCGGTCGCAATCGCGGCCAAACAGAATAGTCGCTTCATTAGAAACATCCTTTTCCGAACAATTTGGTTTGGTTTTTATACTGCTCAACAAACAAAGCTATAAAGGTCCCCGTTTAATCAGAAGCTCACCCCAATTATTCGTTTGCTACGCATCTCTACCCTTCGAAGCTTCGCACAACCCCAGACATATTCCACAGTATCGGCAAGATATTTCTGAAGTGCACAGGATCGGCGCTTGACCAGAACTGTGCAGCACGAGGAGGCCCCTCAGCCAGTAAATCACGCTCGGCCAACAGACGCTGAAGTTGCCGCGCCACGGCAGCACCGGTATCGATCAGAGTGATGCTCCGCGGGAGCATCTGCTTAAGCAGTGGCTTTAAAAAGGGATAATGCGTGCAGCCCAGAATGATTGTATCTGCACCTGCTGCCAGCAGCGGCTCGACATAACCTTGCAGCAACTGACGCAATGTCTCGCTGTGCAGATCGCCATTTTCAATCAGCTCCACCAGCCCGGGGCACGGCTGTGTAATCACCCGTACATCGGTGGCGAAACGATCGAGCAAGGCAGCAAACTTGGCACTCTGCAAAGTACCCGTGGTGGCGAGCACACCGACCACACCGCTGCGCGTCGCCGCAGCGGCTGGTTTGACCGCGGGCTCCATGCCGACGATGGGCCACTCGGGGAAATCGCGCCGCAAGTCCGCAACACCAGCCACCGTCGCGGTGTTGCAAGCCAGCACCAGAGCCTTGGCGCCCTGCTGCTGAAAGAATTGCGCCATGACACTGCAGCGCTGGCGGATGAATGCCGGGGTTTTCTCGCCGTAGGGAATATTCCCGCAATCGCCGAAGTACAACAGAGACTCGTTGGGCAGCAGGCGCTGGATCTCGGCCAGCACCGACAGCCCGCCGACACCGGAGTCGAATACGCCAATCGGCGCTTCACGCATGGCGCGCCCCGCAGACACTGCAGCCCGGATCACGCTTGACCCGCAATTCACGGAAGCGTGAGCCCAAGGCATCGATCAATAACAGGCGTCCCACCAGCGGCTCGCCGAACCCCACCAGCAGTTTCAGCGCTTCCAGTGCCTGGAGGCTGCCGACCAACCCGACCAAAGGACCGACGACGCCTGCTTCGCTGCAGGTCAACTCGGCTTCGCTGCCGTGCCCGTATAAACAGCGGTAGCACGGGCTCTCTGGACGACGCGGGTCGAATACCGACAATTGCCCTTCCAGCCGAATTGCCGCACCGCTGACCAGCGGCTTGCGCGCGGCCACACACGCGACATTGACCGCCTCGCGGGTGGAAAAATTGTCGGAACAGTCCAGCACCAGATCCACCGCAGCAACGGCGGCGGCCAGTGAATCCTCATCCAACGCGGTGCGATGGGCGATCAGTTGAATCTCTGGATTGATCGCGGTCAGGCGACGGATCGCCGAATCGACCTTGCTCAGGCCGACGCTGTCGGTGTCGTGAACGATCTGGCGTTGCAGATTGGTCAGGTCGACCGTGTCGAAGTCCGCCAGATGCAACTCACCGACCCCGGCCGCGGCCAGATACAGCGCAACCGGTGAGCCAAGGCCGCCGAGGCCGACAATCAATACCCGGCTTTCCTTGAGTCGCAACTGGCCGTCAATGTCGACGTGTTGCAGCAGAATCTGCCGGCTGTAACGCAGCAACTCCTGATCATTCAGCACGGCAAGCGCCCCAGACTGATGCGTTGGTGACCGCCCAGATCGGTGCGGCTGTGGACTTCTTCAAAGCCGCGGCTCAGCAGCAAATCGCGCACCGCACAGGCTTGATCGTAACCGTGTTCGAGCATCAACCAACCACCCGCTTCAAGATAATCCGGTGCCTGGGCGACGATCAGACGCAGATCGTCGAGCCCATCGACACCCGCCACCAGGGCACTGGCCGGCTCAAAGCGCACATCGCCCTCCACCAGATGCGGATCGGTCGAAGCGATGTAAGGCGGATTGCTGATGATCAGTTGAAAACGCTGGCCTTCCAGGGCGCTGAACCAATGGCTGCTCAACACCGTGGCATTGTCCAGGTTCAAGCGCTGACGATTGCGCTCGGCCAGGGCCACGGCTTCCAGCACGCGATCCACGGCGGTGACCTTCCAGGCCGGACGCTCGCTGGCCAGCGCCAGGGCGATGGCACCACTGCCGGTGCCCAGATCGAGCACCTTGGCCGGGGTGGCCGGCAACAGCTCCAACGCAGCTTCCACCAGCAATTCAGTGTCGGGACGTGGAATCAGCGTGTGGGGCGCGACTTCCAGGTCAAGCTTCCAGAAGCCTTGCTGCCCCAGAATATAGGCCACTGGCTCACCGCTGCGGCGGCGCTGCAAATACTCGGCAAATTTCAGTGCTGCTTCGCTCGGGACGATACGCTCAGGCCAGGTGTGCAGAAAGCTGCGGGACTTGCCCAAGGCCGCCGCCAGCAGCAATTCGGCATCCAGACGCGCAGTGGGCGAATCCGGCAAATCGGCGGCGCGCAGCAAACTGGCAATGATCGTCATTTACTCACCTATCGCTGCCAATTGATCGGCCTGGTACTCGGCCAGCAGCGGTTCGATCACCGCATCCACGCCGCCCGCGAGAATTTCGTCGAGCGAATACAGCGTCAGGTTGACCCGATGGTCGGTGACCCGGCCTTGGGCGAAGTTGTAGGTACGGATCCGCTCGGAGCGGTCACCGGAACCGACCAGCAATTTACGC
This sequence comes from Pseudomonas sp. GGS8, assembly GCF_024168645.1. Taxonomy (NCBI): domain Bacteria; kingdom Pseudomonadati; phylum Pseudomonadota; class Gammaproteobacteria; order Pseudomonadales; family Pseudomonadaceae; genus Pseudomonas; species Pseudomonas sp. GGS8. The sequence continues at coordinate 854,233 of NZ_JALJWF010000001.1, forward strand.
TCGCTGGCGATGGCATTGGCCGCGGCGCTGGTCTGCTGGTCGTTGAGCTTGGCTGACAGCCAGGACATCGCCCGGGCGCGGTTCTTGTGTTGAGAACGTTCTTCCTGGCACTCGACGACAATACCGGACGGCAAGTGCGTGATACGGATCGCCGAATCGGTCTTGTTGACGTGTTGACCACCGGCACCGGAGGAGCGATAGGTGTCGACCCGCAGATCCGCCGGGTTGATCTCGATGGCTTCCTGTTCGTCCGGCTCGGGCAACACCGCCACGGTGCAGGCCGAAGTATGGATACGGCCTTGAGATTCAGTGGCCGGAACCCGCTGCACACGGTGCGCGCCGGATTCGAACTTCAGTTTGCCGTAGACGTTCTCGCCTTCGACACGGGCGATAACTTCTTTATAGCCACCATGTTCGCCTTCGTTCTCCGAGAGAATCTCTACCCGCCAGCCACGCCGCTCGGCGTAACGCGAATACATGCGGAACAGGTCGCCGGAGAAAATCGCCGCTTCGTCACCGCCGGTGCCCGCGCGGATTTCCAGGAACACGTTGCGACCGTCGTTCGGATCCTTGGGCAGCAGCATGCGCTGCAGGCTGGCTTCGAGCTCGATCAATCGCTCCTTGGCTTCGCGGACTTCTTCCACGGCCATTTCACGCATGTCCGGATCGCTGTCCTTGAGCAGTGCCTGCGCGCCCTCGAGGTCGCCCTGCACTTTGAGCAACTGTTTATAGGTGTCGACGATCGGCTCGACTTCCGCGTATTCCTTGGAATAGGTGCGAAATTTGTTCTGATCGGAAATGACTTCGCCATCGCCAAGCAGGGCGGTCAATTCCTCGAAACGGTCCTGGAGGATGTCCAGCTTATTGAGCAGTGACGCTTTCATTGCGGTTTCTTATCCGAAAAGCTATCCGATGAGCCCTCACCGAGGGCAAAGAGTTCCTGGGCCATGGCCAGCGCATCGAGGCGGCCTTCGGCAGAGAGCTTTTTCAATTGCACGCTTGGAGCATGCAAGAGTTTGTTGGTCAGGCCACGGGCCAGTTGCACCAGCACGTCCTCGGCACTGCTGCCGTTGGCGAGCATACGCTGGGCCTTCTGCAATTCTTCGTCGCGCAAGCGCTCGCTTTGTTGACGATAAGCCTTGAGCACATCCACCGCCGCCAGTTCGCGCAGGCGAACCATGAAATCTTCGGCACCGACCGATACCATCTCTTCGGCCGCCTGGGCGGCGCCCTGACGGCTTTTGAGGTTTTCGGCGACCACTTCGTGGAGATCGTCGACGCTATACAGGTAAACGTCATCCAACTCGCCGACTTCCGGCTCGATATCCCGAGGGACTGCGATATCCACCATGAAAATCGGCTTGTGCTTACGCAATTTCAAGGCGCTTTCCACCGCGCCTTTACCGAGAATAGGCAACTGGCTGGCGGTGGAACTGATGACGATGTCGCTGCGCACCAGTTCTGTCGGGATGTCCGAGAGCAACACCGCGTGGGCGCCAAACTGCTCGGCCAGGGTGCTTGCGCGCTCCAGGGTGCGGTTGGCGACCACGATTCGCTTCACGCCCAGCTCATGCAGATGGCGGGCGACCAGGGTGATGGTCTCGCCGGCGCCGATCAACAAGGCCTGGCTGCGTTGCAAATCACTGAAAATCTGTTTCGCCAGGCTGACCGCGGCAAACGCCACCGACACCGGGTTTTCACCGATAGCGGTGTCGGTTCGCACCTGTTTGGCCGCATTGAACGTAGCCTGGAACAAACGCCCGAGCAGCGGACCGATGGTGCCCGCCTCGCGAGCCACGGCGTAGGCCGATTTCATCTGGCCGAGAATCTGTGGTTCACCCAACACCAGCGAATCGAGCCCGGAGGCGACCCGCATCATGTGACGAACTGCCGCATCATCTTCGTGCACATAAGCGCTTGCGCGCAGCTCATCGAGACTCAAATGATGATAATCGGCCAGCCAGCGCAGCACGATGTCAGCCGAAAGGTGATCCTGTTCTATATACAGTTCACTGCGATTGCAGGTGGAGAGGATCGCAGCTTCGCGGCTGTCGGTGAGTCGGCAGAGCTGCTGCAAGGCCTCAACCAGCTGCTCAGGGGTAAAGGCCACGCGCTCGCGGACGTCTACTGAAGCAGTCTTGTGGTTAATACCGAGTGCAAGGAAGGCCATTCAAGGTCGCTGATGGTGACGTGAAGCCGACAATTGTCCTACTTCGACAGAGCCAGAACAACCACTCGATATCTATCGTCCCGGTTAACGCTGACGAAGATGCGATACGTTCTCGCTTACCTCGGCGCCGGGCTTGCCGGGATTGCGTGCGCGGGTAAATTGGCCGGGCGGTTATGTTTGGCCGAAGGCTTGTGTCATGATGATCCGACCGCAGGTTAGTCGTCCTCTTCCCTATATGAATAGATCTTCCGCGTTGCTCCTTGCTTTTGTCTTCCTCAGCGGCTGCCAGGCCTTGGCACCCGTTTCGTCGGACGGTACGCCGCCGGTCGAAGACAGCACTCCGGCGCCTGAAAAGCCCAAGGTTTACAGCTCGTTCAGTGAAGGAACCATCTTCAGCCTGTTGAGCGCAGAACTGGCTGGCCAGCGCAATCGTTACGACATTGCCCTGGACAACTACGTGACCCAGGCCATCAATACCCAGGATCCGGGCATCTCCGAGCGGGCATTTCGCATTGCCGAATACCTGGGCGCCGATCAAGCGGCCCTCGACACCTCGCTGATCTGGGCAAAAAACGCCCCGAACGATCTCGAGGCACAACGGGCGGCAGCCGTGCAACTCGCCCGCGCCGGGCGTTACGACGACTCCATGGTCTATATGGAGAAAGTCCTGCAAGGCAAAGGCGACACGCATTTTGACTTCCTCGCCCTGTCCGCGGCCGATACCGACCAGGAAACCCGCAACGGCCTGATGAAAGGTTTTGACCGTTTGTTGCAGCGCCACCCGCACAACAACCAGCTGATTTTCGGCAAGGCCTTGCTGTTGCAGCAGGATGGCGACGCCAAAGGTGCGCTGACCCTGCTCGAAGACAACCCGCCGGACGAAGGTGAAATAGCGCCGATTCTGCTGCGCGCGCGCCTGCTGCAAGGGCTCAGCCGTGGCGATGAAGCCTTGCCGTTGCTGCAAAAAAACATCAAGAAATACCCGGACGACAAACGCCTGCGCCTGACCTACGCGCGCATGCTGGTCGAACAGAACCGCATGGACGACGCCAAGGTCGAGTTCTCGAGCCTGGTGCAGCAATACCCGGAAGACGACGAACTGCGCTATTCGTTGGCCCTGGTCTGCCTGGAAGCCAAGGCCTGGAACGAGGCCAAGGGTTATCTGGAAGACTTGATCGCCCGGGAAAGCCATGTCGACTCGGCACACCTGAACCTTGGGCGTATCGCTGAAGAGCGCAACGATCCCCAGGGCGCGCTGATCGAGTACGCCCAGGTCGGGCCGGGCAACGATTACCTGCCAGCGCAATTGCGTCAGGCCGATATTCTGATGAACAACGGCAGGACCGCCGAAGCCCAAAACCGTCTGGCGGCCCAGCGCGACGAGCAACCCGATTACGCGATCCAGTTGTACCTGATCGAAGTCGAAACCTTGTCGGCCAACAAACAGGGCGACAAGGCCTGGAACGTCTTGCAGCAAGCCCTGCAGAAATCCCCGGATGATTTGAATCTGCTGTATACCCGAGCCATGCAGGCGGAAAAACGCAATGATCTGGCGCAGATGGAAAAAGACCTGCGACTGATCATCAAGCGCGACCCGGACAATGCGATGGCGTTGAACGCCCTCGGCTACACCCTGTCCGACCGCACCACGCGTTACGCCGAAGCCAAGGCCCTGATCGAACAGGCGCACCAACTGAACCCGGAAGACCCGGCCGTTCTCGACAGCCTCGGCTGGGTGAATTTCCGCCTGGGCAACCTCGACGAAGCCGAGCGTTATTTGCGCCAGGCGCTGGAACGCTTCCCCGATCAGGAAGTCGCCGCTCACCTGGGCGAAGTCCTGTGGGCCAATGGCAAACAACGCGAAGCCAAACAAGTCTGGAGCAAGTTCCTCAAGGAACAGCCCGACAGCCCTACCCTGCGCGGCACCATCAAGCGCCTGACCGGATCAGAGACTCTTTAAGATTATGTTTTTGCGCCACATCATCGTTTTCAGCTTCATCGCTCTGCTCGCCGGTTGCGCGGGCTTCGGCGCCCGTGAATCGGTCGGGGGGCACGGCAACCCAGCCCAATGGCGCGAGCACAAACAACAACTGAGCAGCCTCGACGGCTGGCAGATCAACGGCAAGATCGGCATTCGCGCACCGAAAGATTCGGGCAGCGGCACCTTGTTCTGGCTGCAGCGCCAGGATTACTACGACATCCGCCTCTCCGGCCCACTGGGTCGTGGCGCGGCCCGCTTGACCGGACGCCCCGGCAAAGTCTCGCTGGAAGTGGCCAATCAGGGCCGTTATGACGCGTCGACTCCGGAAGCCCTGGTCGAAGAACAACTGGGCTGGAAATTGCCGGTGTCCCATCTGGCGTGGTGGGTTCGCGGTCTCCCGGCCCCGGACAGCAAAAGTCGCCTGACCCTGGACGTCGACAGTCGCCTGGCCAATCTCGAACAGGATGGCTGGCAGGTCGAGTACCTCAGTTATGCCGAGCAAAATGGCTATTGGCTGCCCGAGCGGATCAAACTGCACGGCACCGACCTTGATGTCACACTGGTGATCAAGGACTGGCAACCGCGCAAACTGGGGCAATGAAGATGACTGCCCCGCGCCTGACATTGCCCTCGCCCGCCAAACTCAACCTGATGCTGCACATCCTCGGTCGCCGTGAAGACGGTTACCACGAGTTGCAGACGATTTTTCAGTTTCTCGATTACGGCGATGAAATCACTTTCGCCGTTCGCGACGATGGCGTGATTCGGTTGCACACCGAATTCGCCGACGTCCCTCACGACAGCAACCTGATTGTCAAAGCCGCGAAAAAACTCCAGGAGCAATCCGGTTGTTCGCTGGGCATCGACATCTGGATCGAAAAAATCCTGCCCATGGGCGGCGGAATCGGTGGCGGCAGTTCGAATGCGGCAACCACATTGCTGGGTCTCAATCATCTTTGGCGACTGGGTTGGGATGACGACAGGCTGGCCGCGCTGGGCCTGACGCTTGGTGCCGACGTCCCGGTTTTCGTGCGTGGCCACGCAGCTTTCGCCGAGGGCGTGGGGGAGAAACTCACGCCTGTAGAACCCGAGGAACCGTGGTATCTGGTGCTGGTGCCGCAAGTATCTGTAAGTACAGCAGAAATTTTTTCAGATCCGCTGTTGACACGTAACTCTCCGCCCATTAAAGTGCGCCCCGTTCCCAAGGGAAACAGTCGAAATGACTGCTTACCGGTGGTGGCAAGGCGTTATCCAGAGGTACGTAACGCATTGAATTTGTTAGGTAATTTTACCGAGGCAAAACTCACCGGAACTGGAAGTTGTGTGTTTGGGGGCTTCCCAAGCAAAGCTGAAGCTGATAAAGTCTCGGCCCTTCTTACAGAGACCCTTACAGGGTTTGTGGCAAAAGGAAGCAACGTTTCGATGTTGCATCGCAAGCTGCAAAGTCTGCTCTAAAAGGAATCGGGTACTGGGTACTCGTTGCAACAGATACAGGGGCGTCGCCAAGCGGTAAGGCAGCAGGTTTTGATCCTGCCATGCGTTGGTTCGAATCCAGCCGCCCCTGCCATTTTCCTATACTCATCCAGGTTACCCTCAGCCTTCAGGTACTGCGCGTGTCCAAGATGATGGTCTTTACGGGGAACGCTAACCCCGATCTGGCTCGGCGTGTCGTACGTCAGCTGCATATCCCTCTCGGTGACATCTCTGTCGGTAAGTTCTCCGACGGCGAAATTACTGCAGAGATCAATGAAAACGTCCGCGGTAAAGATGTTTTCATTATTCAGCCGACTTGCGCTCCGACCAACGATAACCTGATGGAACTGGTAGTGATGGCTGATGCCTTCCGCCGCTCCTCGGCTACTCGTATCACTGCTGTTATTCCTTACTTTGGTTATGCCCGTCAGGATCGCCGTCCGCGTTCCGCACGTGTGGCTATCAGCGCGAAAGTCGTTGCTGACATGCTTACCGTAGTCGGCATCGACCGTGTTCTCACGGTTGATTTGCATGCTGACCAAATCCAGGGTTTCTTCGATATTCCGGTAGATAACATCTACGGCTCCCCGGTACTGGTGGATGACATTGAAGATCAGCGCTTCGAAAACCTGATGATCGTGTCCCCGGACATTGGCGGCGTCGTGCGTGCACGGGCTGTTGCCAAATCCCTGGGCGTGGATCTCGGGATCATCGACAAACGCCGTGAGAAAGCCAATCACTCTGAAGTGATGCATATCATCGGTGATGTCGAAGGGCGTACCTGTATTCTGGTCGATGACATGGTCGATACCGCCGGCACTCTGTGCCACGCGGCCAAGGCCTTGAAAGAGCATGGCGCTGCCAAGGTTTTCGCCTACTGCACGCACCCTGTGCTGTCGGGTCGGGCGATCGAAAACATTGAAAATTCCGTGCTGGACGAGCTGGTGGTGACGAACACCATTCCGCTGTCCGCTGCAGCACAAGCCTGTGCGCGTATCCGCCAACTGGATATCGCACCGGTAGTTGCCGAGGCGGTCCGCCGCATCAGCAATGAAGAATCGATCAGCGCGATGTTCCGTTAAGGGCCCTGCCCTTTTCATTACATCCTGTTGACGAAAAGCGCCCCGCCCCGGCATTCCTGTCGGGGCGGGGCTTTTTTGCCCATATCGCCTTTAGCGCTGGTCGCAAACGCTGGGGCGAATGTGGTTATTTTGGAGATACAACATGAACGATTTTACTCTGAATGCTGAAGTGCGTTCCGACCTGGGGAAAGGTGCGAGCCGCCGCCTGCGTCGTCTCGCAAGCCTGGTTCCAGCTGTAGTTTACGGTGGCGAAAAAGCCCCTGAATCCATCAGCATGCTGGCTAAAGAAGTTGCCAAACTGCTCGAAAACGAAGCGGCTTACAGCCACATCATCGAGCTGAACGTTGGTGGCACCAAGCAAAACGTAATCATCAAGGCTCTGCAGCGTCACCCGGCCAAAGGCCACGTGATGCACGCTGACTTCGTACGCGTAGTTGCTGGCCAAAAGCTGACCGCTATCGTTCCTGTGCACTTCATCAACGAAGCTGCTCCGGTGAAGAAAGGCGGCGAGATTTCGCACGTTGTTGCTGAAATCGAAGTGTCCTGCCTGCCAAAAGACCTGCCTGAATTCATCGAAGTTGACCTGGCTAACGCCGAAGTCGGCTCGATCATTCACCTGTCCGACATCAGCGCTCCTAAAGGCGTTGAATTTGTTGCTCTGGCTCACGGTAACGACCTGGCTGTTGCCAACGTTCACGCTCCACGTGTTGCTCCAGAAGCTGCAGAAGGCGCTGCAGAGTAATTTCACTCTGTACGCCGGAGTGAACGGAAACATCGCGGACTAGAGCGTAGCGAGAAAGCGGGCGAGAACGCGGAGTTTACATAATGGTAAATGAGCACTTGTCGTCCACTTTCGCCGCACTCCCTGATGGCGGCGATGTTATCCACCACTTCAAGGAAGGGCCCCTATCGTGACTGCCATCAAACTGATCGTTGGCCTGGGAAATCCAGGCGCTGAATACGAACAGACCCGGCATAACGCAGGGGCCCTTTTTGTTGAGCGCATCGCGCAAGCACAGGGTGTCAACCTTGTGGCCGATCGCAAATATTTCGGCCTGACCGGGCGCTTTTCGCATCAGGGTCAGGATGTTCGTCTACTGATTCCCACCACCTACATGAACCGCAGCGGCCAGGCCGTAGCGGCACTTGCCGGCTTCTTTCGCATAACGCCGGAAGAGATTCTGGTGGCGCATGACGAACTCGACCTGCCTCCGGGCGTTGCCAAGCTCAAACAGGGCGGCGGCCATGGCGGTCATAACGGGTTGCGCGACATCATTGCGCAACTGGGCAATCAGAATACCTTTCACCGCCTGCGGCTTGGCATCGGCCACCCGGGCGTTGCCAGTATGGTTTCAAACTTCGTCCTGGGTCGTGCGCCACGCGCCGAACAGGAAAAACTCGATGCCAGCATCGACTTTGCCCTCGGCGTGCTGCCGGATATCCTCGCCGGGGAATGGAACCGCGCGATGAAAAACCTGCACAGCCAGAAGGCCTGACTCTTACCCGAGGGGAAACACCATGGGATTCAATTGCGGCATCGTCGGCCTGCCTAACGTCGGCAAGTCCACCCTGTTCAACGCCCTGACCAAGTCCGGGATCGCGGCCGAGAACTTCCCCTTCTGCACCATCGAGCCCAACAGCGGTATCGTGCCAATGCCGGATCCGCGTCTGGAAGCCCTGGCGGCCATCGTCAAGCCCAAGCGTATCCTGCCGACCACCATGGAATTCGTCGACATCGCAGGCCTGGTGGCCGGCGCCTCGAAAGGTGAAGGCCTGGGCAACAAGTTCCTCGCCAACATCCGCGAGACTGATGCCATCGCCCACGTGGTCCGCTGCTTCGAAGACGAGAACGTGATTCACGTCTCCAACAGCGTCGACCCGAAACGCGACATCGAAATCATCGACCTGGAACTGATCTTCGCCGACCTCGACAGCTGCGAGAAGCAACTGCAGAAAGTCGCTCGTAACGCCAAAGGCGGTGACAAGGACGCAGTGGTCCAGAAAGGCCTGCTGGAGCAGTTGATCGCTCACTTCACCCTGGGCAAGCCTGCGCGTAGCCTGATGAAAAACATGAGCACCGATGAGAAGCAGGTGATTCGCGGTTTCCACCTGCTGACCACCAAGCCAGTCATGTACATCGCCAACGTCGCTGAAGACGGTTTCGAGAACAACCCGCTGCTGGATGTGGTCAAGGCCATCGCCGAAGAAGAAGGCGCCATGGTGGTTCCGGTCTGCAACAAGATCGAAGCCGAAATCGCCGAACTGGAAGACGGTGAAGAGAAAGACATGTTCCTCGAAGCCCTGGGCCTCGAAGAGCCCGGCCTGAACCGCGTAATCCGCGCCGGCTACGAAATGCTGCACCTGCAGACCTACTTCACCGCCGGTGTCGAAGAAGTCCGCGCCTGGACCGTCCGCGTCGGCGCTACCGCACCGCAAGCCGCCGGCGTGATCCACACCGACTTCGAAAAAGGCTTCATCCGCGCCGAAGTCATCGCCTATGACGACTTCATCCAGTACAAGGGCGAAGCCGGCACCAAAGAAGCCGGTAAATGGCGCCTGGAAGGCAAGGACTACATCGTTAAAGACGGCGACGTGATGCACTTCCGTTTCAACGTGTAGCGTTGTTGGCATCGAAGAAGCCGCGTTGATTCGCGGCTTTTTTTTGGGCGTTATATCGACCTGCTATGCGCGACTAGAACAGATAGCCCATGTAGATCGCGGCGCCTCCACCGGCCTGCACACCAGCGTTCATGCCGGCCATGACCACCGCCCCCTTGGCCGACTGCAGCAACTGCCGGTTGACCGTGGAGGAGGCAATGAGCGAGGTCGCCGGGTTGGAGCTCAGAACCGCCGCCAACGCCAGCAGCTTGGGATCAAGCCCGAACAACAGGGCCGTGGCCGAACCGCCGACCACCAGCCCCGCCCCCACTTCGGTATACAGACAAGGCCCGGTGATGTCGTCACTGGTCAGGTCACGACTGACCAGGGCGTCGCTGACAAACACCTTGCCAGTGCTGGGAAAAGCCTCCGCCGCACCGGCTGCCCCTACGCTCTTACCCTTGAGCTGGATATTGATCTTGCCGAAACGCGGCAGGCGCGCGCCAAATCCGACCCCCAACCCGACGCCGCCGTAGCGGTAGCTGACGTTCTCGCCCTGGGGCGAACGCAGAATGATTGAACCGCCACTGCCCGCCACCAGGGCTACGGTCAGACCGCCACCGCTGGCGGTCTGATACTGCCAGCGACTCTCATTGAGCGGGATCGGGATGTTGTAGCTCATCGTTCAAAGTCCTTTATGTGAATGAACTGCGCCGCGACCGCACTGGCGGATAACCCTTAACAGGCCGGCAAGGGTGAACAGCAGACCAATACAACCCAGAACCCCGGGAGTGGCCCACAGTGCGGCAGGGGTATCGACCACGGCGCTACTGGCCGGCTGCTCGGGCAGGTAATACACCCGCACCGGCTGATCCTGCCGATAGCCAAAAATAAAGCCGCCCTGGGGGTATGAAATCTTTTCACCACTGCTGGTGGTGAAGGCGATCTCGGGATGCGAACCACCGGCATTCAAGTGGCTGACGATGCCATCGGCGGTCTGTGCGTGGGCGAGGAATTCGCGTCGTTCAAGCGTGAGATTGACGGCAATGCCCAACAAGCCGATACCAATCAGGGCAAAGAGCAGCCCCTGAAGCATCTTCCCGAGGCGTGACGGGGTGAAGTTAGCCATGGCTTGTCTCGGTATTCGTCCATGAAAGAAGGCGGTCAGGATAACAAGAAACCACCTATTTGAATGCCTTGAGGAAGCGCGGTTCACCGTTCCTGAAGAACCTCGATTTAGGTTGACTGACTTCCTCGGGGCGTGAATCTGCCGGTCGCGATGGTTCTGAATCAGGTTCGCAAGTCACCCGCCCTGATGAATTCGATGAACGCTTTCAAGGCGGGTGGCACATGGTGCCGACTGGAGTAATAAAGAAAGAAAATTCGGCCGTTTCTGCCGTCGAGCATGGGAACAAATGTCCCTGGCGCCGCCTGACACCCTGCTGAACTATTACGGAGTCCCGTTTCTTCCATGCAGGAGGTAGCCAGGTCGACGACTCAACCGTTCGTAATAGGCACTTACAGCAGGAAAGTCTGGATGATCGAGCGGTGTTTCAAACCACCGGTTAACCGACAGGCCTATCGGTATGTCTGCGAGAGAAAACCCGTCTTCACTGACGTAGGCTCCTGTTGATTCGAGTTGTCGATTCAGGATCTCCATGTGCCTTGACCACAGGCTGCAAGCGGCTGCCAAGGCTCTGCTGTCCTGATGGTCAGGCGAATGCCTGACCAACGACATGAAGGCATACGTCCACGATTTGTTGAGGTCCGACGCTTGCCAGTCTATCCATTGGTCCACCCGCGCTCTTGCTCTCGGTTGGACCGGGTAAAAATGACCTCCGTTATAGCGAGACGCCAAATACCGAATGATCGAGTTTGACTCCCAGAGCACGAAGTCATCGTCCAGGATCACCGGCACCGTTGCGTTGGGGTTCAGCGAAATGAATTTGGGCGTGCGCGTCGACTTGAAGCCAGACCCCCAATCCTCTCGCTCAAAGGGGATTTCGATCTCGGCGCATGCCCAAAGTACCTTTCGTACATTGATCGACGATGCCTTACCCAATATGCGCAACATTTCATGTCCTTATCGTTCAGGGTGGTTGGTCAGGGGCTTTCGATAACCCGCTCGGATCTTTTTCTAGTGCGCCTGGCGCGATGCACAGGGGCCGCTCTCAAATCCGGATGACGCAGGTTTACCGCGCCGCGCCAACCGCAAACAGCCCGGTTCAGCGCCGCCCTTCTACGGCCATGCGCACGGCCAGCCCGCGAGGACCGTCCCCATCAGCCAGCGTTGCACGATCTGCCACACGAGCCTGCTGGCGAGAAATGTCGCGATGGGGCCAGCCATGACGGCAATCAGCGCGTTGACGCTCACGCTAATGACGATCTGCGTAAAACCAAGCACGATGGATTGCGCCAGCATGCTGCCGTGGTCGGCGTGTTGGACTCGACCGCTTGCCAGGCAAGGTAGAGCAGATAGCGCGCGCAGCCGAGTCGCAGCGCGTCATACGCATAGGGAACCGCCAAGACCAAGGCTGCGATAGTAGGGTGGTCAAAGGGGGAACGTTAGATACAGATTGACTGACAAAACGTCATACAGCGGTCGCAGCACTGGGTATCCGCTCCCTGGGAATACGTTCGACTTCAACGTGAGCAATGGCTTGCCCCAATAGCGCATCCAAACACTCTGACGCAGTCAGCCGCGTGCATTATGGATGAGGGCTTTCGGTCAGGAACCCCCTGTTGTGACAGGCCGGAATCGACCGACTCTGTTGAAAACAGTTGGTCATGGTTTCGCATCAAAAAAGTACGCGTCCGGGATTGAAATCTTTACTTTTGGCAGAGGCTTCTCCGGAGTCGGATTTTACGTAGCAGCGTGCAAAAAAGGCGTTTTCACCAGTCAATGATCGGGCAGTTTGGGCAGATCGACTTTTTCAACAGAATCGGCCAAAAGCAGACTCTCCAGCTCGAGGTATTAAGCAGGCTCGTTTATTGGTTAAGCCGAAATCTTTTTCTGGGATTGGGTTCAGCCTGGGTCAGCCAGAATCGGCCACCCGGGTCAAAATTTAGTCGGCGTCTACAACCACGCCCAACAACACCCTGTCGCGGCAGCGGGGGGCTTGGGCCTTGTCGCGCTACAGTTCTGCTGCGAAGGTCTTGGCTTTCTTCGGCGTGACACCGTACCGTTGCTTGTAGACCTTGATGAAGTGGGAGGTATTTTCATATCCCACCTCCGCAGCCGCGTCGGTGACGGAATAATTTTTAGCCGTCAACAGCTGATGCGCGATGTCGACTTTTTTTTCGATGATCCAGCGGTTCGGGGTGGTGTTGTAGCTGCGCCTGAAGTCGCGGATAAAGGTCGACACGCTGCGTCCCGTCAGCAGGGCATAATCTTCAATCTTCAGCTTGTGCGAATAGTACTGCTCCATGAAGTCGGTGATGAGGCGGCGTTTGCGGCTGCCGCCGCAGGACAGCTCGCGCAGGAAACGGAAGGACTTGTCCTGGATGGCGATCAGGTGCAGTAGTTCGAGCAGTTTCAATTCCAGCAGCGCGTCGGAGCCCTCCGCGCCCTTGTAGACATAATTCAGCGAATCGATATAGCGCTGAATCTGTTCATTGGCGTGCAGGGTATAAGTGCCGTGCATGTTTTTCTGCAGGCCGTCCGTATGCGAATTACCTGTGCCGGCCGCGCGCGACAGGTATTTGGCGATCAGCTTGTCGTCGAAAAACAGCAGCACCGCCTCGAAGATATCGCTGCCAGTGACGTAGTCCGATACCGTGTAAACGCCTTTGGAGAGGAAAATCAAATGATTCTCGTCGACGACATTGGCCATGGCGTCATAGTCGCGAATAATCTGCTTGCCCTGCTTGATGTAGACGATCAACGGCGTGGCGATATAGATCGCCTTGTTTTCCAGGTTCGTTTCAAGCGTTTTATGGAGGATGGACGAGCTACCGTCAGCGAGGATAGGCTTTACGTTGCGCATCGAATAAAGCGCCGCCGGTACTACTTCGAGTGTCATTGCTATGGCTTCTCAACAAATTGGCCGCCCCATTTGGACAGGACGGTATCCAGCAGCGCGACATGCTACTGCCCAAGCGTGTAGGACGTTCGGGACGGAAGAGGGTATCCAGGAAAATAGCAGAAAATACATAACAGCAAATAGCGCGTGTATGCCCGAGATGGCGCCGGAGGCGCGGCCGGACTCGCCGCACGCGCCCTGCCGCTGACGTTACGGCATCAAACTTCGCTGAAGTAGCCGCTGACCGGCGCACTGCTCAGATGCTCGACGATGACGCTCCACTGACCGCTCGAGATCATCTGGTCGACGTGGGTGCCGTGCATTTCACGCGAATTCCAGGCTTCCACTAGCGTGAACGCGAGAGGATCCTCCAAGTGGTTGAGGATCTTGACCGTTTGGCAACCGTCCACCTTCGGCAGATTGATCTTCACGTCGTTCATGATGTCCTTGAACGATTGCAGCTTTTCTTCTTTTACATTAAAGCTGATGACGAGATTGACGGACATATTACTTCTCCAGTTGGATTTGACTACAAAAAACATCGTCGATTGCAGGAACCGTAATTTGACGAGGCGGCCAAACAAAATGCGCAGAATACGAAAAGAATGTTCAGGCTTTCATTTGCTGTTCCGCTCCCGTATCTAACATGGCCAAGCCGAGCAGCGAAACCACTAAGTTCTTGATCCATTGTTTGACCTGGACTGCATCAATAAAATCTTTTCCTTTCACATGACGCGCAGCGCTAGCCCAAAACCCTCTTTCGTTAGAGATCATTATGTAAATTCCTTTTTGGTGTAGATTCGATATGGCGCAAAGAATTCGCTATGGAAGCAACTACTATATATATAGTTAAAAAATGAAAATGATTAAAAATGATTAAAAATGCACGATTCCAGTCACTCTTGCGTTTTTCTTGCGCGACGGCCGATGGCATGCGCCGCCTGCGGGAACGGGTCCGTGATTCACTCTCTGGATGACTTATCTACAGGAAGCGGGACAAACTGCGCATCAAGACCTGAAAAAAGAGTAGCCAACATTAAAGTGTATACGGGGGTGACTATATTTCTGATTCCAGCGCAAACATCCCTTCAGCCACGGCCCCTGCAGCCTCGACTTCCGGTTTAACGTGTAAGTTGTAGCTGGCATGCAGGTGATTGCTTAGGGTTGCGAGACAGTCCTTTAAGCATCCCGAAAGCCCCCATACATGGGGGCTTTCGCGTTTCTATGGCATGCATGAGTGAGGGTCAGCCTCTCGACACACTGCTCGGAGCCACGCATGAAAGCGGATAAAACCCCTAGTGACAGGGCCTTTATCCGCGGATGAATTCACCCGAATGTGTCCGCTTTGGTTCGTGGACTCAACCGATAGATGAAGGGGGTTCGAACAGAATATTAATAAGAACACGTGCCTTTCGCTCTTCTCGATTTAATACAACCTTACGCTTTCAGGAATGCCGCTCTCATGCTGAGTGAGGTGTCCATATCCTGCCGCTCGGGTGAAGTCGGCCAAATGCCAAACATCACCATTCGCCCCCCACGTTCCATCAATAACATCCTGAATCTGTATTGAGCTCAACAACTGGCGCAGATCGTCCGTTGCAAGGCTCGATTTTATTGCAGCATGCAATTCACGTACGTAGCGCTGACGCATCGGTGCATCAAGTACACCGGCAGGCACCTTGACGATGACAATGCATGGGACAACCCGCGCATGGGGATCCTGGCCTCCGCACAACCATTCAGCGGCCTGAACTTCCTCGATGAGCACCCAGCACAAAGCACGCTGCTGAGGGGCATCGCCCAGATGTTCATTAGCCATCGCTACGTCGCTCACGCTTCGAAGTAGTTGTTGGCGCTGGGTCTGATTGAAAGCTCCGGTAGGCACCTTGATCAGGATATTAGGCATGACGAAACCTCGTTGTTAACTGGAGGTACCATTTGGCCAGTTATCACGCCCCTCGAAAAGCGACCGATCCACCCTCTTTCGGGCATAATCGGACAATGCATGACTTCACTGTTCTAGTCGTTCCCGGAGCGTTCGCCTCAAGTGTCGCGGCCACTCTGGATATCCTCTCCACCGCTGCAACACTTGCGCAGCGGCGAGGCCTTGCCGTGCCACGCTGGCGAGTGTGTGGACCACAGTCAGGACTGATTGCGCTTGGGCAAGGCATGCTACTGCAGGTCGACGAACTGACGACAGACGCAGAGGACCACTCCTGCTGGGTGATTCCGGGACTTGGTATCAGCGATGTCGAGTCGCTGCTCAATCGTCTTGAGGAAGACTGGGTACTTCAGACGCTGCCAGCGCTGACGGCACATGTGAGCCAAGGCAAGGACATTGCAGCCTCATGCTCGGCGGTCTTTCTTCTACATGCCGCTGGATTGCTGGATGGTCGACAGGTTACGACCTCCTGGTGGCTCGCACCTCAGTTGTCAAGCATTGCACCTAAATGCCTTGTCGATCCAAATGTCATGGTTCTCTGCGACCCACCCTTTACGACTGCTGGCGCAGCCTTCGCGCAAACCGACCTGATGCTTCATCTGCTGCGCAGGCGCCTATCACCTGAACTTGCCGATTATGTGGGCAAGGCCCTTCTACTCGATGGCCGACAGTTGCAGTCCCCGTTCATCAACCCCGCGATCATGGCCCAAGGCAATACGCTGGTAGCCAACCTCACCGCATATATAGAAGCACGGCTGCCCCATCCACCCAGCGTCCCGAGTCTTGCGGCGTACGTCGGCATGTCCGAGCGAACGTTGTCCCGACATGTTCGAAAAGCGACCGGCCTTCCAACCCGACATTTGATCCAACGCGTACAGTTGAACAGGGCCCGCGTCCTACTGGAAACCAGCAGGTTCTCCGTCGAATCTATCGCCGAGCAGGTGGGATACCAGGACGCCACGGCCCTACGGCGACTTATGCGCCGCCTGATGAATACATCCCCAAAACAGCTGCGTCAGTAAGTTCTATTCCTGAAGATCTCGCCCGCAGACAGCTCGTAGTAGAAGGATCACCATCGCCAAGGCGCTGAACCCGTGCTTATTCTCGTGTGCCTGTCGACGCCATGAACGATGGCGATTCATAGGCTTGTAGCCCCTACAGCTGGGCGCCTGTTCAGCCAAGCACACTGCATTGAAATCCCGTATCGGAGCGACTGTTCGACTCAATCAGGTCCCAAGGCGCGTTACGCCATCGCTCAACAAGAAAATCGCTGAATACCGTCAGTCGCCGAGGCACCGGGTCGCGGCGTGCCCGGATCATGCTGATCTTCAAGGGTTGCGCCTCCCAATCCGGCAAAACCCGCAGCAACCGCCCATCGCGTAGTTCCTCGTGAATATCCCAAGTCTCGCGCAGCGAAATACCTGACCCAGCTAAGCACCACTCATGCAGCGCATCGCCACTGTCGCTGCAAAGGGTGCCACTGACCACAGTTGCTGCTTCTTGCTGCCCGTTGCGCAGCGGCCAAGTATTTTGCAACAACCCCGGATAGGCGAACACCAGGCAGTTGTGTTGCTCAAGATCAGCCGGCTGGTGCAAGATCTATACAGCGGTGATCTGGATTTAGCGATCCGCATGGGCGAACTGGCCGATTCACGATTGGTAGCGCGGCGAGTGGCTGATAACCGACGTCAAGCGAATGGTGCCGCTGAGTTCCTGGCTGCCCCCGGTTGCCAGTTCCTGTATTTCTTCTAACACCGTCAGGGCGACCCGTGCCCGCTCAGCGATGGCACAGCCTTCGTCCGTAATCCGGAAATTGCGGGTGTTACGCTCGAACAAGGTGGTACCCAACGCGTGTTCAAGACGGGCGATCTGCTTGCTCACCGTCTTGGGCGCGAGGTGCAGATCACGTGCGGCGGCGGAGAAGCTCACACGGTCTACTACCTGCATTCGTTCGTACCGGAAAAATGGGAAAAAATGTCCATTGCAGCATTGCTATGCAGCAATGGTGCGTGAAGTCCGGCTCGTGCGAAACTTCACCGACTTACGAATCACGTACGGTGTTGAAATGGTGCGTTTGCTTGCTATCTCGGGAAGTCTGCGTCAGGCCTCCTCCAACTCAATTTTGCTACGAGCAACTGAGCGTCTATGCCCCGAAGGGATATCGGTCGCGCATTACGAGGGCATCGGTGAATTGCCTCACTTCAACCCGGACCTACTCGAGGATCCCCCCGAGGCAGTCATAGAGTTATGCTCAATTATCGGGCAGGCGGATGGGCTGTTGTTTTCATGCCCCGAGTACGCTCGAGGTATTCCCGGCTCATTCAAAAACATGCTCGATTGGCTCGTGAGCAATGAAGAGTTCCCAGGCAAGCCTGTCGCGCTTTTCAACGCTTCCCCCAGAGCCAGTCACGCACAAGCCGCATTGCGGCTGGTCTTAGAGACGATGTCAGCTCGCATCATCGAGGAAGCGTCAATTACTGTTAACCTCCTGTCCAACCGATCGAGCGCCGAGAGTATTGCCACCGACCCGGTGATGGGCCCACTGATTGGTACTGCGCTCGGCGCTTTTAAACGACGCCTCGAAAATCAAAGCCTTTGATGCTCCAACACGGGTTTAACCCGATGGGTTGACTGAGTAAAACGACGCGATAAGCACTTGCCGAGCTTACTGGCTTATACATAGTCACTACCCTTTCCATTTCATAAACTCCGACTAAGAGGTCCGAATCGTCAGTGCCAGACAAAGCAGAGCTTATGCATCGGTTTCTCGGTGCCAATCCCTAAAGCAGTGCATGCACTGACGTGCTAGGCAGAGTCGCAACGGCCCAGTGGTTCCATAGCTGCGCTGCTGGATGCTCGGAAGATTAACTAAACTGGCTCGCAAGCATTTCCCGTACGGCACCGACCAAGTGAGACTCGCCAGGACGAGGGGGCAACAGACTGAACTCAACATCCGGCAATACCGGTAAATGTTGCGCCGACCGGCAGACCTCCGCCCCCATCGGTACAGCGGATGCATTCAGACAAGCGACACCCAACCCTGCCAATAACGCTGATTGCAGCCCCGCGACTCCGGACGCCGAATGCGCAACCACATAAGGCACCTCATGGGCCTCCAAGGTCTCTCTGGCAAGGCGCTGTAGACTGCATCCCTGCGGCAGAACCAAAAGTGGCAACGGAGTATTTTCCTCTAGCTCAGCCTCGAACCCCTCGACCGACACCCAACGCAACGCCTCTCGTCGAACCGGCAAGCCCTCAGGAAGGCTGCGCCCGTCGAGAATTCGCATTGAAAGGCCGATATCGAATTCACCCGAATCCGCCCCGCTCTCGATTTGCATGCTCTTGCGTACCGACACATGCAGGCGAAGGTGCGGATAGCGTACTCGCAGTTTCTTCAGTAGGTCGGCGATCGAGCTGGGCAGAAAGTAATCGGTGATGGCGAGCCGCAACTCGCCGACAAAAGTCACACCACGCACGCTTTCAAGGGCACGATCACTCAAGGCAAGCATGTCTCGTGTATGTACCAATAAACGTTCGCCAGCCGGTGTCGGCCTTACGCCTTTTTTACCCCGCTCCAGCAACGTAACCCCGGTGAAGGCCTCGAGCTTGCGCAATTGCTCGCTTAACGCCGATTGCGACCGACACAACTTAGGCGCGGCCTCCGAGAGGCTGCCTGACTCCATCGCAACCGCGAAGGCTCGCAAAAGTTCTAGGTCAAAGGGGCGCATGCTCATCCTGCTGTTTTTCCGAAGGATATGATCATATCTTCCGGCTTTTCAGCACTCAACTCACTCCTTACTCTGAGCCAGACATTAGCTTCCTACGAGGACTCCAACATGCCCGGCATCACACTCAAAATCTCTGGCCAACCTGACCTTGCACTAGTCCAGGGGATCGTCTCCCAGCTCACCGCGCTAACCTGTGATGTGCTGGAGAAACGCCCGGAGCAGACACTTGTGATCGTGCATTTCGTGCCTCATGAGCAGTGGTTCATCAACAGTTGCTCGCTGGCCGAACTTGGATACAACTCATTCCGCCTGGAGGTCACTATCACGGATGAGACGAACACCAAAGCGCAGAAAGCGCGCTTTCAACATGAGGCTTACGCGCTATTGGCCGGGGAAATCGGCAACCTGCACCCACACTCCAATATCCATGTCATCGATTGCAGGGCCAGTGCGTATGGATATGGCGGCCTGAGCCAAGAATATAAGCATCACCACCCCTGATACCAAAGCCACCAACACAGGGAATGACGCGTGACCGAAGGGTAGCCGGCATCGTCGAGGGTCTTGAACAGCCAGCACAGCATCTAAATTTGTAGCTGGCATTGCAGGTGATTGCTTAGGGTTGCGAGACAGTCCTTTAATCATCCCGAAAGCCCCATATATGGGTGCTTTCGCGTTTCTATGGCATGCATGAGATTGCAGCAGCATGCAGAAAAAACGACTACACCGGTGTATACGGTTCTTGGACAGCCCTCGATTAGGTGGATACGATGGCAATTTTCCGGAAGGAGACAGTGCCTGGATGCTTACGGACGCTCACTGCCGGGCTGCCAAGCCCAAAGCCAAGCTGTACCGCATCAACAATGCTAGAGGGCTTTACCTAGAGGTAATAGGAACCGTGGATTTCCACGGACCTCGATAGACACAAAATCCCCGTAATCACTCGCTGATACGGGGATTTTGCATATTGGGACCACCCCCCTCCTCCCTCCGCAGCCTGTCCGGCAACGCGGGAACGCTGCCCAGTTATGCAAGAATAGTTTTATTGGCAATCACTACAGGGATGAAGAGCATGCCATTTCCTTTCGAACGTCGTCTGGTTTTGCTTGATGTTATTGCCATCAGATCCCAGATCATCGCTGGACTTGAACACCTGGAAAAACATACCTCAGGCTTGCCGCTCCAGGTCGCCAGCGTTTTCGTGCAGTGGGCACACAGGAATTTCAGCAAGTGAGCCTGCTTACAATCAAAGACGCCTCTTTCGCCTATCAGGCGGTGTACCGCTATCTGGTCGAGCTGATCGAAACCGCCAATTCGGAACGTGAACAGAAATTGCCGTCCTTGCGGCAACTGGCCCGGCGCCTGAATGTGTCGGTGTCGACGACCAAGTACGCCTATTCGCTTCTCGAAGACGAGGGACGGATCTATGCCAAACCCAAGTTCGGTTATTTCACCAAGGCGATGCCGGCCCCCTTATTGAACGAGGGCTCGCCCAATCTGCTGGACAACGTATTCTCCAACGCGCGCCAGCCGGGGATGCTGGCCCTTAGCAGTGACGCGCCGGCGATGTTGTTGTCGCTGGAAAACCCGTTGTTGATGATGGAGCGCGAATTGGCCCGGCAATACCCGCGTTCCCATGCGCCACTCTATCAGCCGTTCGGCGAGCCTGAGTTACGCGGCGCCCTGGCCGACCGCTACACCCGTTCCACCCACAGCTACTGGCAGGCCGAGCACGTGTTTATCGGCTCGGACCTGCGCAGTGTGCTGGAGTTGTCCCTCAGTGCCTTGAATCTGGGTGGCACTGTGGCGCTGGTGGAGTCGCCTTGCTCATGGGCGATCCTGCGTCAGTTGCAGGCAGCCAAGATTCGCGTGATCGAAGTCCCGCTCGGCGAGGATGGACGCTTCGATCTGTCCACGCTCAGTGAGTTGCTCAGGCGTGAGCCCATCCGGCTGGCGGTGCTGTCGTCGACCGTGAATATTCCCCAAGGCAAGCTGATGCCGGCGCAGGATAAACAGCAAATCTGTCGCTGGCTGGCGGAGCGGGATGTCTGGCTGTTCGAAAACGACAGCTACGGCGAGTTCTATTTCTCTCCCAAACCCGCGCGCTATCGCGATTTTGCCGATCCGGAAAAGCTGCTGGTGTTCTCAACCTTCGACAAGATCATCGGCTCGGAAGCGCCCTATGGTTATGTACTGTGTCGCCGACACGGGCCTCAGTTGCATCGGCTATTTCTGGAACGGGCATTTCGTCTGTCGCCGATCCGTCAGAAAGCGATCGCCAAACTCTTCAGCTCCAAGCGCATCGACCAGCATCTAATGGTGCTGCGGGCCATGCTGCTGGACCGGATGAAACGGATGGAGGCCTTGCTGGAGGCGCACGGCGATGGCCAGCTACGGGTTGTCGCCCCGCAAGGCGGAGCGACCTTCTGGCTCGAGGCCAGGCACTCGGTGGACATGCGGCGGGTGTTCGAGCGCTTGCTGGCCCAGCGCATCGTTATCGCCCCCGGGGAAATATTCAGCCAGCAGGGGGCCTGGCGGCATCACGTGCGCCTGAGCTACACCCTCGACTGGAGCAAGGATATTCCCCAGGCCCTGAAGAAACTGGCCCAGGCTATCAGCGAAGAGTCATAGCCATGCCTAGAGCCCATAGCAATGCCGCGATTCAGGGAAGCGGCCATCGCGCACCTCTTCGGCAAAACGCTCACAAGCGCCGCGAATCACCGCGCCGACATCAGCGTACTGCTTGACGAAGCGCGGCACCTGTTCACCGCCCAGACCCAGCACGTCCTCGGTCACCAGCACCTGGCCGTCGCAGGCCGGTGAGGCGCCAATGCCGATGGTGGGCATTTTCGAATCCAGGGTAATTTGCCGGGCCACGCCTTCAGCCACCCCCTCGAGCAGCAGACTGAAGGCCCCGGCTTCGAGGTTGGCCCGAGCGTCCTCGGCAATCATCGCACCGGCTTCGGCGGTCAGGCCCTGGGCCTTGAACCCTCCCATGACATTGACGAACTGCGGCATCAGCCCGACGTGGGCCATGACCGGAATGCCGCGTGCCACCAGAAACTCGACGGTACCCGCCAGGGCCTTGTTGGCTTCCAGTTTGACGGCATCGCAACCGGTGCGCGCCAGGACCTGCGCGCAATTGCGAAAGGCCTGTTCGTTAGATTCCTGATAGCTGCCGAAAGGCATGTCGGCGATGACGCAAGACAGGCGCGTGCTGTCGACCACGGCCCGGGTGTGTCCGATGATTTCTTCGAGCTGCATACTCAGCGTCGAGGCCCGACCGTAGCCGACCATAGCAGTAGAGTCACCGACCAGAATGAAATCGACGATTGGGTCTATCAACCTGGCAATAGAGCTGGAGTACGCCGTCAGGGATACGATTTTCTGTTGGCCCTTCATCGCGACCAGTTGCGGAACCGTCAATCGTTTAGTACGGGTATGAGCGCTCATAAGTGTCTTCCTGTGATGATTGAAAACCCCGGGGAGGGGGCGTCTGTCACTACAACCAGTCTTTCTCCCATTCACGCCAGGTTTCATGGTCCTGGCGGATTCTGTCGGCGCTCGGGTGCACCAGAAATACGGCACCCGGCGAGCTGTTGAGGTCGATGGTCGGCGTTTTTGGGCGACCGTCGGTGAAACGAAAGCGCGCGTTATAAAAGCTCGGCAGAGCCTCCAGGCGCTTGCGTACATCGAGTTGGGCGAAGACGCCGCTATGGCGGGCGATCAGGTTTAGTCCGCGGGCGTGCTGCTGCAAGCGATAGCGCTTGGGAAACGATGCCAGTCGGGCCGGCTCCAGATAGCTGGTGCAAGTCAGCGCGACCTGGTCGTTGCCGGTAGCCGCTTGCAGCGCCGGTGGGTTGGCCAGCCCGGAAAGACGGGCACCGGTTTCCAGCAGGCGCGGGCCGCAAGCCGTGAGGATCACTTCGGTATGGGCCGGACCGTGGGTGATGGCCAAGGCATCGAGCACGCCTTCGACGTAATCGATCAGCCCATCAAGCTCCGGCGCATCGGCGGGCAGCAGGTCTTCACGGTCATAGATCTTGCGACCGTCGACGCTCAGCGTCTTGGTGCATTTCCAGACATCAGTGATCCAGTGCTCACCCTGATGGCTGACACTGTTGATAACGTACTCGTCGCCTTCCAGGTATTCCTGCAACAACAGCGCCCGGTTGCTGCGCATCATCAGGTTAGTAGCGCCGAGAATGCAGTCGATGGCCGCGTGCAGTTGCCCGGCATCGTGGCAGATGAACACATTATCGGAGCCCGCACTGTCCAGTGGCTTGACCACCACCGTCGATTCGCCACGAGCCTGGAACCAGGCCAAAGCCTCTGCGCTGGAGGCGGTGCGCAGTTGCGCAGCCACCGGTAATCCGGCAGCAGCGACCTGTTCGGCCATCAGCGATTTGTCACGACGGGCGGCAGAGTATTCGGGATCATTACCGGGCAGGCCGAGACGGGCGGCCAGCAAATCCGCCAATTCGACACCGAATTCGCTGCCGGTCAACACCGCTGCTGGCGCCTGGGCCGCGAGCTTTTCCAGCAACGGTTCAAGGCCTTCCTCATGCACGCCGTAGTGCGCGCGGAACAGGGTCTGCGGGCAACTCGCGGCAAAGGCCGGTGGCATGTCGTTGCGTGAACGCACATGCAGCAGTGGGCGATGCTCCGCCAAAGCCTGGGCCAGCAGAGCGCCGGTGGAATAGGCGTCGACCAGAATCAGCGGCGCCAAAGTGTAGTCAGTGCAAGGGTTGGTCATAACGGTTCACCGTGTAATGCAACATCTGGAACAATTCGGACGAGGTAATACCCGGTCCGATCGAAGAAAGACCGCAACTCTGGGGCAGCGGCAGGCCACCGACATTGCCCCAACGCAAGGCACCGTGGTCGTCAATGCGGGTCGTGGCGCAGCCAGGGTTATCGGGGTGCAGGCAGTAGGGAATGTCGAGCCGCCCACGGGCGAAAGCCTGGAGTAACGCGACGCCAATATCGGTGTGCAGGTCCAGCGTGCTTTCCACCAGTTGCCGCGCCTCGAACAACACTTCCTGGCGATAGCCTTCACTGACCGGATCGATCTCCAGTGCGTCGCCCGCGGCGGCTTCGGCCGCCATCGCCAGGGCTTCGAGGTTGTCCGCAACCGATGGAATCTGCCGGGATTCGGCAACGGTCTTGACGATCAATCGCTCGCAGCCGGCAGCCTGGGTCAGGCGCGCACTGTCATAGATCAGGCGGCGAGCACCATGACCGGTGGTGGGAAAGACCCCCATGTAGGAATACACCACGACATGCCAATGGACGCCGTCCAGATAGTCGGCGGCCAGTTCGCGCAGGGCCTGCAAAGCTCCGAAATCCTGGGCCATGGACGTGCCCTGGGCGTAGCTTAACGAGACGCTGCGAATGCCTTGCTGGCGAAAGAACAAAGCCTCAAGCAAGGTCATCGCGATCAGCATTGACGGCGGGCACAGCTGACCCAGCAAACAACCGCCGAAGCTCTCTATATGACCATGCGCAGTGGCATCGGCCAGCAACTGACAACTTTGCGCCCAAGCCTCGATTGCCCGCGCCAGAGGCAAACGGCTGTAAGGCATGCAGTAGGACACCGGGCCGCCTTCGGTGGCGTCGAGCCCGAGGGCCGCCAATCGCTTGAAAACATTCTGCGGTTGGGCGGTGCCATGGCGGACCTGGATCGGGAACGACGGGCCGTAGAGCCCATCGAGCATGCCACGCACCGCTTCCAGCGGATGGCTGATGATCGGGAAACCGTTCAGCGGGCTGTCGCTGTTCAGGCACTGCAGCGCGCTCTGGTAGTCACCGACCCGGGTGTAGCTGTCCAGGGTGATGGTTCCGATGGTGGCGCAGGGTAACCCGGCCACCGCGGCCAACCCGGCGCGCATCGGCGCCAATCCGCCGAAGCCCATGCGCGGTTGCACCACCAGTTCGCGCCGTTCCCGAGCCTGCTCGATGAAACGCTGGAAATGACCTCCTGTCATGTCCATCACTCAGCGCCCCGACACCAGTTCAACCACGTTTTCACCCGTGGCCGGGTCGAAACGGGTTATCCGGCCCTTATGCGGATCACCGGCGCGAACCCGGGCAATCAGGCTGCTGTCGCTATCAAAATCGATCTGCTGATGGGCGTACAGACTGCGTAGCGCTGGCAACGGCAAGCCGCTGACCTGGTTCAGCCACAGGCTCAGAGCGCTGTCCTGGCGACTACCGGCCAGGACACCGTGAAGGTCCTCCAGATCTGCCAGACGCTCAGGGTGACAGGTCGTGATGAAGCTCGACAGCTCGCGGCCACGCTCGACGAAGGGCGCGAACTGCAGACAAGTCAGTTGTATCTCGTCGAGCCCGAACGCCTCGTTGGCGAAACGATTCGCCAGCGCCCGACGAGCGTCCTTGCCTTCGGCCCCGGCGTAGGCCGACAGTGCCAGGTCGATCAGGCGCTGGGGCATTTCCTTTTTGCGCATCAAGCCCTGGGCCAGCTCCAGGTATTCGCTGATACCGTCATGGTAGTGACGACCCTGTACGTACTGCGCCTTGAGCCCGCGAAAGTGCGCCATCAGCATTGGGTTGGCGCAGTCTGATTCGGTGAAACTGAACGCCAGTTCTTCGAAGCGGAAATCGAGAAACTCGGTAATCAACTCCCAGTGGTCTTCCACCCGGTAGCTCACCAGGTCGTAGATGCTGATGAAGTCCGGGTCGGCGCTTTCGCTGCCGCTGGCCACCCTACGTTCAGCCCGCTGTTCGTCGAAGCCCTCACCGAACAGTTCGACGAAATACACCTGGGCCACCCCATCAAGGGCCTGGAGCAGGCCGCGAAATCCCTGGCGCCGACACTCGTCGACGTTCAGCCCCAAACGTTGGGCCAGGCGCATGATCCAAGTGAAGTAATGCTTCTGTTCCTTGCGCGAATCACCAGTGACCACCGCGTCGACACCGCCTTGCCACCAGGCCGCACGCCCGTAGAAGTCGGCGACCGCCAGGTTGCAACTGTTACAGAACGTCGGGCGGCCGTCGCCAGCGGTACGATGGCCGTTCATCAGCACATCGAAGCGGTTCATCGCGCGCACCTGCCCGGGGAATGGCAAGTGACGTTCGAACGGGCGAATCTGCTGGTGATCGACCACCAGCATCTCGACCCGAGGATCGTCATACAAGTGCAGGGCCCGATAGACCCGGTCGATGTTCGCCATGACCGCATCCGGGACCCCGGCGTGACGCATGTTGGCAATGCGCAGGAAGAAGGTACGGCCATGCAGTACGTTCAGGTGCAGTTGCACGGCGCGGATCAGCGACACGGTGTAGGAACTGTCCTTGCCGCCGCCATAGGCCACCATCAGCTTGTAGTCCGCGAGCCCGTCAACACCGCCGGCGGCATCGATCAACCGTTCCCCCAAGGTGGCGACGGCACGTCGGTCCACCGCACTGAGGTAGCGATTCAACTCGCCGAGCAAGGGGGCGTCGGCCATTTCAGAGGTAATGGCAATGTTCATATCGGTTCGGCCTGGAAGTGAAAGTTCTTGATCGCGTGGTGGATGTCGCTCTCGATATCCATTTCGCTCGCGTCGGTGAAAATGAAGCGACCGCTGTGCAGGGCGTCGTAGCTGCCGCCGGCTTCAAGTATCTGTCCGGGCCGGGGCAGCAGTTCTCGCCAGAGCGAGTTCAGGTGCGGGCGCAGCGTTTGCGCCTCGATTACCCGGCATGGCAGTTGTGCCGGTTTGGGGACGACCAGCCAGCCACCGCTGGGATCCGCCTGGATCGTCGGCAAGGGCACGCGCTCACCGGCCAGGCCTTTGAGCCAATGCTCATAGAGGTTCACACCGAAGACTTTGTTGATCAGATGTGGCACTTCGCTGCCGCCCACCCGGGCTCCCACTTCAAGGAACACAAGCGATTCATCCGCCTCGACGAATATCTCCAGGTGAAAGGCGCTGTTGCGCAGGTCCAATGCCCGCAGGCAGGACTCGCTGAAGACTTCGATCCGGGTGCGCAACTCCGAAGACTGGAGGATCACTGAACCCAGCGGTTTGGCGTTGGTGAAATCCAGGCAGCTGTTGATGTAGCGCGACACCACCTGGAAAGGCACCCCGGCGCTGTCATCGGTGAAACCGTCGATGTGATAAGTCTGGCCCTGGATGAAGGCCTCGACCTCATAGCGCCTCAGGTCCACTTCGCTGAGTATCACGCGCAGGGCCTGGGCGTCCTCGACCTTGGCGACGCCGATGCTGGCGGCGCCATCCACCGGTTTGACGATCACCGGATAGCCGACGGCATCGGCGAACTCCAGCGCCTGTTCCACGTCACTGCAGCGAATGAACGGTGGCACCGCCAGGCCGTGTTCCCGGAGGACTTCTTTCATTCGTGCCTTGTCGCGGTAAACCGCCACCTGCTCCAGGCCGTGACCAGGAATGTTCAGGGTCTGTCGTACCCACGCCGCGATCTCCAGAGTGAACTCCGACAGCGCGATCAATTGGTCCACGGGACCGACGCGATCGATGATTTCCTGAACGCCTGCCAACAACTGAGGGTACTGATTGACGTCATCGACCTGTACCAGATGGGCGATGTGCTCCCGGGGGGCCAGTACGCCCTCGGCGCCAAGGCCGTCGACCACATAGCTGATCCGATGTCGCTGATGATCGAAGAACTCTTCGTAGCGGGTCAGTTCATTGTCCCAGCGACTTGAGTCCTGGAAACGCGGCCAGCGATTGACGATAACGATATGCATCGATTCGATCCTGTGAAAAAAAAGAAGGCTGGACTCAGGTCCAGCACGGCGCCGTGCCGGTACCCAGGACGAGTGCAGGTTTCGAGCGCTCAAGGGTGTTCAGGTAGTTTTCGAAGTCCTCGATGGCGTCGGGACCGATGAACACCTCGTTGAAACCGGCGGCCAGCAGCTCCTGGCGAACCGCCCGCGTCTGGTCTTCCGAGGTGGTCAACTTGCCACCGATGACACAATGCAGATCCGGGTGGTGTTGACGCACCTGACGAATCAGCTCCAGCCCCTGGAAATGTCCATGCCCGTTGACGCTGCTGACCACCAACAATTGCGTGCGCCGCAGCTCAAGGGTGGCGAGAACCACCTCCACCGGGGTGCAACTGCCGAGGTTCTTGACGTTGAAACCGTGCTCCGCCAACCACAGCTGCAGATAAACCAGATTCCACATGTGCGAATCCGATTCGACGGTTGCAATCAGGCAGTCTTGCGATCCTTTCATTGCGTTGCCTCCATGGCTGAGGGGGAAAAGTCCAGGGCGGTGCGAAAGCGCCGGGTGGTCAGGTTGAACAGCAAGGCGCCGGGGATGATGAGCAGCAGCGCGAGGGCCAGGATCAATGTCTGGACCCCGTACTCATGGCCGATACTGGCGGTCAGCAGGCCGCCCAATGGGTAGGACAGCAGGTTGACCAGGTAGAACGGGCCCATCACCTTGCCCAAGTGGTCGGCGGCAATCGCCTTGATACGCTGAGTCCGATTGAACACGTTGAACAAGGCACAGCCGGCCATCGCCAGGAGAAAACTGATGGCATAGAGCGCTACACCGCTGGCCGCTCCCATACAGATCAGGCCCAGGCAGAGCAAGGCAAAACCCAATGTACCGAGGCGGTAGATCGACATCCGCGCCAGCAGCCGCGGCACCAGAATGAAATTGAGCAAGCCCAGTGCACCGGCACCGGCGTTCATCAGGCCGAACACCCCGTCGGCGGCACCGAACACGCCACTGATGACAAAGGCATTGGCACTCAGAACGCAGGCAAAGGCCAGGTTGATGGTGAAATTGAGCAGCGCCAGGGATAAGACCGGCGGATTGTTCGATAACAGACTCCAGCCCAGGACCAGGTCCTTGCGGATGCTCTTCGGCGGGCTGGCCGACTGGGTATTGGGCAGGCCTTTCCAACACACACCCGCCACGGCGAATGCCAGCGCCGCCAGCCCCAGAAGCAGGCGCTTGTCGGCGTACATCGCCAGCAGTGCCGCCAGCGCCGGGCCCAGCGCCATGGCCAGCAGCTCCATGTTCTGCACCAGGGATTGGCAGTGGGCCAGGCGTTCGGGACCGGCGATCAGCGGTACGCTCTTTTCCACCGCCATACGCACCGGCGCCATCAGCAGCGAGAGCACGATGCCGTTGCCGATCAGGGCCCAGACCGTAAGCATTGGCGCATACCAGCAGACCCCGGCAGTCAACCCCAGGCTCACCGCTCGCGCGGTATTGGCGTGGCGAAACAGCAGACGCCCGCCGAAGCGGTCCGCCAGCAGTCCGGCAAACGGATAGGCCAGCAGTGCCGGTAGCCACTCCAGAGCGAACGCCACTCCGGAGTAACGGACATTGCCGGTGAGCTGGAAGATCATCAACGGCACTGCGAACAGCACCGTTTGTTCCGCCAACAGAGCGAACAGCAGGCCGGCACCGAAACGCCGCAGCCGGGCTGTGTCATGCATGCTGGCTTTCCAGTTCGGCCTCGAGCTTGCGCAGGCGTGGCAACACATGGCGACAGAAACCGCGCATTTCGTCACGGGTCGGCCAGCCGGAAAAGATGAACTCGCTGACCCCTACTTTCTTGTATTCCAGCAGATATTCAGCCACTTCCTGATAGCTGCCGACCACGCACAGCGCCGGGCCGCCACGGTAGGCCACGGCTCCGGACCAGAGCATTGGCGACAGCCAGTCATGCTCAGCCTTGTCGGCCAGACGGAACGAAGTCTTGACGGCCTCGGAGTCGCAACGCCCGACGAACTGACGTACCCATTCGCGATGCTGCTCATCCGGGTTTTCCATCATGCTTTCAACGGCCGACAGGGCTTGCGCACGGGTTTCCCGAGCCAGCACATGCATGCGAATCCCCACCGAACAACCCGCCTCGAGCACTGCCCGGCTGGCCTCGGCGATACCCTGCGGCGTGTCGCCGTAGCGTAACCAGCAATCGCTGTGTTTCACGGCGATCTGCTGGGCGATTTCCGAAGCGCCGCTCAGATAGATGTGTGGACGTTCGTTGTCCTTGAAAGGCAGTCCCAATTGCGCTTGCTCGATACGGTAATGAGCGCCGTGATGGGTCAGGGGCGTTTCGCCTTTCCAGAAACGATGCAAGATCTCGAGGAATTCGCTGGTGCGTTCATAACGTCCGTCGTGGGCCACGAAGTCGCCATAAAAGGCTTGTTCATCGGGGGAAATACCGGCGACCAGGTTCAATGCAATACGCTTGTCGGACATCCACGACACGGTATTGACGATCTGCGTGAACAGCGTCGGCGGCAGCAGGCCGGGGCGATACGCCAGGATGAATTTGACTCGGCTGGTCTCTCGGACCAGGGCGCCGATCATTGGCAGCGGGTCAGGCATGTGGTAGCTGATACCCATCAGCAACGAGTCGATCCCCAACTCATCGGCTTCCTGAGCGAAGTCGACAATACCGGCAAAGTCCAGGGCACCAGTGTTGTATTTCTCGGAAGCCTTTTGTTGACCGCTGTCGAGCGGTGAGCACCAGTGGATACGCAACGCGGGCATGGTTTTTCTCCAGAGCAGCGCCTGCCGCCGCCTGAAAGCGGGGCAGCGCAAAAGTGACGGTGGGTCAGAACAGGAAGCTGGTACCGACGGTGCGGTCGAACAGCGCAACATCGCGGATGCGACGTTTGCCGCAGATAAACTTCAGCAGTCGCTCGATCCCCAGCCCGCCGCCGGCGCTCGGATGAAGCAGGCCGCGCTTGGCGACTTGGAGATAATTGGCGAAGGGCGCAAGGTCCATCGACAACTCTTCCATGCGGTAGATGATCTGTTCGTACTCGAACTCTCGTTCGGCACCCGACAGGGCTTCGCCATAGCTGTCGGGATAGATCAGGTCGTAGTTGTTGTACTGGCCGCGCTTGCCGGGTGTTTCGCGATCATAGAATTCCCGGCGGTAGTTGGTGACGAAGAACGGCGTGTGGGCCTTGGCCGACATGATCTTCTCGAAGTCGTCGCCATACTCGGCGCGCAACTCGTCCGAGCTGTACATCGGAAAGTGCGTCTCGTAGTGCGGCAGCTGGCGATTGAGGTGGGCCAGCTGGGCCGAGCAGTGTTGCCTGACCTCGGCGAAGGTGTGCTTGATCAAGCCTTCGATCAGCGCCATGACCTGGTGCATGTTGCCGCCACGTATTTCGAAGTCGAACTGGGAGAATTCCAGCAAGTGGTTTTCCGAATCCTTGATCTCGGCTTTTTCCAGACGAATGTTCGGCGCCACGATAAAGATCTTGTCATGACCTCGGGCAGTCAATGCCAGCTGTTTATGGAAGATCATGCTGGCGGTCAGTTTCAGGCGCCGCGTTTCATACTGGAGTTCAGCGGGGTAGACCGCATGGTTCAAGGGGTCAGTGATGGGCGACATGAGAATGGGCATCAGCTGCTTGAAGTCGCGCTCCAGCAAATATTGTTGCAATGCCTGCAGCACGCGACCGCGGATAATCGCGATCGCTTCAACGTCCGGGTGATTAAAATCGTCGAAATTACGCTGAATTTCTTCCATGTTGCGCTCAATATCCAGGGTTAGGAAGTGCCCGATTATTGGTTAAACACGCAAAAACTCAATGTACAGATTTGCCCTAAAAAGCAACCCAGATGCATTGTCTGGTTGTCCCGCCCGGTAATTGGATGGACCATTACCGGCTATGTACCTGATGGCTTCATTCGAACGGCACTGCCTGTTCAAGGGCGTGGTTTCGAATGCTGTTTCAGTCGCGAGTTTTCATGAGTTCCTGTTTAGAGTCCCTTTATGACGGCCCACATTGATCCACAACCCGGTCGCTTTTCCCGGTCTGACTACAAGACCCTGGGCCTGGCGGCGCTGGGTGGTGCGCTGGAAATCTACGACTTCATCATCTTTGTGTTCTTCGCCCTGACCCTCAGCCAGTTGTTCTTTCCGCCAGAGATGCCTGAGTGGCTGCGCTTGCTGCAAAGTTTCGGAATTTTCGTCACCGGCTATCTGGCACGTCCGCTGGGCGGCATCCTGATGGCGCATTTCGCAGACCGGGTGGGGCGCAAGCGGGTGTTCAGCCTGAGCATCCTGATGATGGCTTTGCCCTGCCTGTTGATCGGAATCATGCCGACCTACGAACAGATCGGTTACTGGGCACCCTTGACGCTGCTGCTGTTGCGGGTGCTGCAAGGTGCCGCGGTGGGCGGCGAAGTGCCTAGCGCCTGGGTGTTCGTGGCCGAGCATGCCCCGGTCGGGCATCGTGGCTATGCCCTGGGTGTGCTGCAGGCCGGATTAACGTTTGGCTATCTGCTGGGGGCACTGACCGCAACCCTCCTGGCGCGGCTCTATAGCCCCGCCGAGATCCTCGACTTCGCCTGGCGCCTCCCCTTCCTGCTGGGTGGTGTATTCGGGGTGATCGGGGTCTGGCTGCGGCGCTGGCTGAGTGAAACCCCGGTGTTCATGGCCTTGCAGGCGCGACGTAAATTGGATGCGGAGTTGCCATTACGGACAGTATTGCGCGATCACCGCAAATCCATCCTGCCGGCGATGCTTTTGACCTGTGTGCTGACATCGGCGGTGGTGGTGCTGGTGGTGATCACCCCGACTGTCATGCAGAAAAGCTTCGGCATGAGTGCCAGCCATACGTTCGCGCTGAGCAGCCTGGGCATTGTGTTCCTGAATATCGGCTGTGTACTGGCTGGATTACTGGTGGACCGGATCGGCGCCTGGCGCGCGGTACTGGTTTATAGCCTGCTGCTGCCGGTGGGGACCGCGGTGCTTTACGCCAGCCTGATCAGTGGTGGCTACTTGATCAGCGTGGCCTATGCGCTGGCCGGCCTGACCTGCGGCGTAGTGGGTGCGGTGCCCTCGGTAATGGTGGGGTTGTTTCCGACCCGGATCCGGGTGTCCGGTATCTCCTTTACCTACAATATTGCCTACGCACTCTGGGCCAGTACCACGCCGCTTCTGCTGATCGGACTGATGCCGTGGAGCCCTTGGGTCTGCGTAGGCTATTGCGTGGTCATGGGGGCCGTCGGGGCACTCATGGCGTTGTTCTTCGGCTTTCGCTCCTCGTCGGTGGCTGACGTTTCGGTGGTTCCAGGCGCCTGAGCCTGACCTTTTCGCGCCGCCGGTCGCGGCGCTTGCCCCTGAATACCAAAGGACGGCAATCGGCATGAGCTGCGTCAACGATTTGCATGATCTATCGGCGGTGCAACTGTTGGTGTTGTTCGCCAGCAAGGAGCTGTCACCGCTGGAGTACTACGACCATTTGCTGGCCCACATCGAGCACTGGGAACCCCATCTTAATGCCTTGTACGCCTTTGACCCGCAACGGGTCCGGGAACAGGCGGCCGCCGCCAGCGAGCGCTGGAGCCGGGGCCAACCCCGTGGTCTGCTCGATGGTTTACCCGTGACGCTCAAGGAGTTGATAGCGACGCAAGGCGACTGCATTCCCCTGGGCTGCGCCGCGACCGAGTTGATCCCGGCCACAGCCGACGCACCACCGGCGGCGCGGATGCGTGAGGCCGGAGCGATAGTCCTGGGCAAGACAACGGTTCCGGACTACGGGATGTTGTCGTCGGGGCTGTCGAGTTTCCACGGCGTGACACGCAATCCCTGGAACCTGGCGAACAATCCCGGTGGTTCCAGTGCCGGCGCGGCGGCGGCAGCAGCGGCCGGCTATGGGCCGCTGCATGTCGGCACCGACATCGGCGGGTCGGTCCGTTTGCCCGCAGCCTGGTGCGCCCTGGTGGGGTTCAAGCCGACACTCGGGCGCATCCCCATCGACCCGTATTACACCGGCCGTTGTGCCGGCCCCATGACCCGCAGCATGGATGACTGTGCACTGATGATGCGCTACCTGTCCCGCCCCGATGCGCGGGATGCCACCAGCCTGCTACCGGAACAAGGCGATTGGGCCCTGGAACAGTTGTCGATCCAAGGGCTGAAAATCGGTCTGATGCTCGATCCCGGCTGTGGCATTCAACCAGACGAACAGGTGTGCTCGGCGGTTCGGGAAGCGGCTCGCCTATTCGAAAGCCAGGGCGCCCAGGTACGTCAGATCAAGCCACTGATGGACCGAGCCGTGCTCCAGGGCCTGGATCAATTCTGGCAGGCGCGACAGTGGAGTCAGTTGCAGGCCCTGAGCCCCGAGCGGTTCGATCAGGTCTTGCCCTACATTCGCGACTGGGCGGCAGCGGCCGAGAACCTGAGCGCCGTGCAGGCGGTTGAGGGGTTCAACCAGACGTTCGAAATCCGGCGCCGGGCAGCCGAGGTCTTTCATGATGTCGACCTGGTGTTGTCGCCGACCAACCAGGTCAGTGCCTTTGCGGCTGAATGGGCCTCGCCCACCAATGACCCGCGCCTGCCGTTCGAGCACATCGTCTTCACTGTGCCGTGGAACATGGGCGAGCAGCCAGCCCTGTCAATCAACTGCGGCTTTACCGACCAAGGCATGCCAATCGGCCTGCAGATGATCGCTCCGCGCTTCGCAGACCAGTGGTTGCTTCGGCTCGGCAAGGCCTATGAAAACTGGCGCGGCACGATTCGGCACTGGCCCAGCCCGCCGTCTCGCCAAAGCATTTTATAGCCCTGTGGGATCGCCGCACCGCACGCTCCCACAGGATTTTCGTTGCTCAAATTTCTTAACTGACAGGCATTAGCAGCGTGTGCCTGTTTTTTTGTCTAGAGACTTATCGAAATGGATTTTCGTGTACTTCTGATGGCCGGTATTGCCGTCGGCAGCCCTTTGATTGTGACTGCGGATGAAACGCCGACCACTCAAGCCCAGGCCCCGGGTTTTGTCGACGGCAGCCATTTGGGGCTGAACTTGCGCCATTACTATGCCAACCAACACACCCGACATTCTACCTACCTGGGGATCAAGAAAGAAGATGGCCTGGAGCGGACCCGCATCCGTGAAACCTGGGTGCAAACCGCGATGCTCAACTACAGCTCCGGATATACCCAAGGGGCGGTCGGCTTCGGGCTGGACGCTTCATTGTTCAGCGCCATCAACCTGGAGCGTGGACATGGGCGTGTCGCCAATGGTGGCGATCGGGTGCTGGTGGACAGCGATGGCGATGCGCTACCGACCTGGAGCCGTTTGGGTGTCGGTGATCTGCGGCTGCGTTTTTCCAGCACAGAAATCAAGGCCGGTCGCTTGCTCACCGACAACCCGATTCTGCGTTACAAGGACAATCGCGCCCTGCCCTCGAGCTTTCAGGGCGTAGGCCTGTTCAGCAACGAACTCGATTGGCTGTCATTGCAGGCCGGCAGCTTCGAACGGGCGATTCCACGTACCGGTACCGGCAGCGAAAAACTCACCACCACCTTCGGTAACCGGGCGTATTCGGGGTCGCGTATTTCCTACCTCGGAGGAATGGCCAAAACCCCTTACGGTCTGGACGTCAGCCTCTACGCCTCACGCTTCGAGGACATGTGGCAGCAGACCTATCTGGGATTGACCCAGTTGATCGGGGATCGACGCGAGATTGCGCTCAAGACTGCACTGAATTACTACCACACCGAGGATCAGGGCGAGCAGCGCCTGGGCTACATCGACAATGACGCCTTCAGCCTGGCGTTCACCGCATCGCACCGGGCCCACAGCCTGACTCTGGCCTGGCAGCAGGTGTTTGGCGACGAGTATTTTGATTACGTCTGGGAGTCCACGGGCAATTACATGGCCAACTCGTTGTACTCGGACTACAACGGCCCGAACGAGAAGTCCTGGCAACTGCGCTACGACCTGGATCTGGCGTCTTTAGGGGTACCGGGCCTGACGACCAGTCTGTGGCACGCAAAGGGTTGGGACATCGATGGCACCCATTACAGCGGCGACCGTAACGGGCGCAATACCGGTTACAACGTGCGGGGGCTGGACAATGCCAAACACGATGAAAACGGTTTAATGGTGGCGTACGTGGTGCAATCCGGCACACTGAAAAACGCGGTGTTTCGCACCATCGTCTACAACCATCGGGCCACGGGCGGGCAGATCGACGGAAGCTACGACGAGGTCCGCCTGGTGGCGAATCTGCCGATGTGGATTTTTTGAGGCGGACTTTTTGGGCCGAACAGAATCAGCGGCCCCACTTGCGTAACACTGTGGGAGCTTAGCGAGCTCGCCGGCTCCCACAGTCGAGGGGTGTTGGTTCAGACTTTTTTGGTTCTTGGCAGAAAGATCGCCAACACCCCAAACAGCGGTAAGAACGAACACAGGAAGTACACATACTCGATGCCGCGAATATCCGCCAAATGCCCGAGCAACGCCGCGCCAATTCCGCCGAAACCGAACATCAGGCCGAAGAACACCCCGGCAATCATCCCGACATTTCCCGGCACCAGTTCTTGCGCATACACCACGATGGCGGAGAACGCCGAGGCCAGAATGAAACCGATCACCACGCTCAACACACTGGTCCAGAACAGGTCCACATGGGGCAGCAGCAGCGTGAACGGCGCCACGCCGAGGATCGAGAACCAGATCACCGCCTTGCGCCCGATCCTGTCGCCGATCGGCCCGCCGAAGAAGGTCCCCGCCGCTACCGCACCGAGAAACAGGAACAGATGCAGCTGAGAGCTGGCCACCGACAGGTCAAATTTCTCGATCAGGTAGAACGTGAAGTAACTGGTGAGACTGGCCATGTAGAAATACTTGGAGAACACCAGCAACCCCAGTACCACCAATGCACTGATCACCCGGCCTTTTGATAAGCCATGCGTCGCTGCCTGACCTTGTTTGAGTTTGAACAGGTTCAAGTGATTGGCGTACCAGCGGCTGATCCGGTACAGCACGAACAACGCAAACAGTGCGAACACGCCGAACCAGGCCACATTGCCCTGACCGTACGGAATGATGATTGCCGCCGCCAGCAACGGCCCGAAGGCCGAGCCCGCATTACCACCGACCTGAAACGTCGACTGTGCCAACCCGAAGCGCCCACCCGAGGCCAGTCGTGCGACGCGAGAAGCTTCCGGGTGAAAGGTCGACGAGCCGATACCGATCAACCCCGCCGCCAGCAGAATCATCGGAAAACTGCCGACCACCGACATCATCAGAATGCCGATCAATGTGCAGACAGTGCCGGCCGGCAACAGCCAGGGCTTGGGATGGCGATCCGTGTGGTAACCCACCCACGGCTGCAACAACGAGGCCGTCAATTGAAAGGTCAGGGTAATCAGGCCGACTTGGGTGAAGGTCAGGCCATAGTTGGCCTTGAGCATCGGATAGATCGACGGCAGCACCGCCTGAATCAGGTCGTTGATCAAGTGCGCCAGCGCCACCGCGCCGAGGATGCGCATGACCAGCGGACTGCTTTGTGAAGGAGCGGGCGTCGATGTCGCGGCGGACTGAGCGTTGCTGATGGCCATGAGAGTTTCCGTACTGCGGATGGGTGCGCACAGGCAGGTCGGTCAATGTGCCATTTTTCGCTGCAGTCACGCCATCCCCTTAGCCTGCTAACGACCTCAAAAAGCTGATAGCGCAAAGCCATGGTCTGAATCTTGCCTTGCTTATCTGCTTCAACGCGGCCCCTTACAAAGGGGACCGAGAATGGGAAGTTTCGCTACAGAGTCGGCCTACAGAGCGGACCAAGGTGAACTTTCGAGGCCTTTTAGAAGGACATCAGTCGCGGTCGCAACGGCCTCGACGCACGCCGATGGTGCGTGATGTCCAGAGGAGTCATGGGGCATGCAGGCTTTTTTATCACCGGGGATCGGGCTGCTGGGGCGTTTCGGCTTCGCGCGCAAATTTCAGCTGCTGTTTCTGTTGTTTATCCTGCCGCTGGCGGGCAGCTTGTGGATGATCGGCCAGGACTATCGTGACAAGTTGAACCTGATCTCCGGCGAACGCGCCGGGGTCCGGCAATTGATTGCCCTGGATGCGCTCGACAACTTGCTCGCCGCCCAGCGTGACCGCGCCGCTCGCTGGCGCGCCACCGAAACCAATCGCCAGCCGACACCCGCAACCATCGCGGCGATGGCAGCGTTCGACACGGTTCAGCCGGCCGTGGCCCAAGCCACCACGGATTTGGGCAATGCCCTGAAAACCGAAGGTGCCGAGGGCGAGACCCTCGCCCGCTATCAAGCCCTGCAAAGCGCCCTCAGCGGCCTGGATTCGAAAAGCCTGAGCAGCGTCGGTTGGTGGCCGGACGGCTACGATCGCTTCACCAATGCCTTGAGCGCCCTGCAAGCCTTGCGCGAACAAATCGCCATGGACAATCGCCTGACCCTCGCGTCATGGCTGGAAACTTATCTGCTGACGCAGATCTCCACTCAACACGCACCGGACCTGATCGAACGGGTTGGTCGCCTCGCCGCGGTTGGTCAGGCGTCGGTGGTGTCCGGGCAGTTCACCCTGCAAAGCCGCCTGCAATTGCGGGACTTGCGCAGCCGCATCGGTGACGCTCGGGAACAGCTGGTGAAAACTGGCAGCCTGCTGGAAGCGCGCCTGCCCAGCGCCTTGGAAACCTGGGCAGGGCAATACCACGACAGCCTCAAGCAGCTGGATGCCGTTTTGAAAGTGCTGGACGACGGCGTCTTCGGTGGCAGCATCAACCTAAAACCCGAAGACTTCGAACGCAGTCTCGACGCCCTCCTCGGTAACCTTGCCTCGCTGCGCCAGCAATCGTTGGTTTCGCTGGATCAACGGCTGGATTATTACCACGGCTCAGCCATCCGCCAGTTCATCCTGGTGGCGACAGTTTTTGGCGGCCTGCTGCTGGCCGCGCTGTACCTGTTCATCTGTCTACAGGCCTCGATCCGTCGCAGCACCAGCGGTATCACTCTGTTGGCCGAAGCACTGCGTGACGGCAATCTGAGCCTGCAAGTCCCGGTGCAGGGCCGCGACGAACTGGCGGCGATCAGCACCTCGCTTAACGTCGCGGTGGTACAACTGCGCAACAGTTTGCTGGGGGTCGATCACGAAACCCTGCAGTTGAGCAACGCGGTGCGCACGCTCAACGATCACTCCAGCGGTGCCCTTGGCGAAGTCGAAGCCCAGCAGTTGCAGATCAGCCAGATTGCCGCAGCCGCCACGCAATTGGCCGCCACCTCCCAAGGGGTCGCTCAGAGTTGCGAACAGGCGTCTGGCAGCGCTCAGCACACCCAGCGCATCGCCGCCGACAGCAGCCGCGACAGCCAACGCACGACAGCAAGTATTCAGCAGCTCAATCAACGGTTGAACGACACCGCGGCGGCACTGGGTCGGGTCAGCGAGCAAGGGCAGCAGATTCAATTGGTGGTCGATACCATTCGCGGCGTGGCCGAGCAGACCAACCTGCTGGCCCTCAACGCCGCCATCGAGGCCGCACGGGCCGGCGAGCAAGGTCGCGGCTTTGCGGTGGTGGCCGATGAAGTGCGCAGCCTGTCGCAACGCACCCAGTCCTCCACCGCGCAGATCGCCGGCACCGTCGACAGCCTGCGCAGCACCGTGAACGAAGCGGTCAGCCTGATGGAAGCCGCCTGCGACCAGGCGCAATCGGATGCGCAAGCCGTCACCGGTCTCGGCGAACGCCTGGGGGAAATCGCCAGCGCGGTGCAAAGCGTCACCGACACCCTGGCGCAAATCGCCACCGCCGTCGAAGAGCAAGCGAGCACCGCCGATGAAGTCAGCGGCAACATCCAGCAAGTCGATCAGGCGGCGGTACGCTTGCTCGAAGGCGCGCGGGCGGTGAACCTCGCCGCAGACACCTTGAGCCAGGGCAGCATGGCCTTGAGTGCGAATACCGGGAGATTTCAGCTCAGTTGATGCCCTCCGCTGAGCCGATTTTTCGGGTCAGCGGGATAAGCGGTTGAAAGTGTGGAGAAATATTTTAGATTTACGCTTGACGCATCGTCGTTCCAGGTGAATAATGCGCGCCACTTGGCTACATAGCTCAGTTGGTTAGAGCATAGCATTCATAATGCTGGGGTCCGGGGTTCAAGTCCCTGTGTAGCCACCAAGTACCTGTTTACAGATGTCTCCATGAGTCTATAAACAACCTCAAGAAGCCCGCCTAGTGCGGGCTTTCTTGTGTCTGGGGCATTCGTTTCATTTCTCCGAATGCCCTGACAGTCTTCTCCACCCTGTATGCCAGAAAAAATTGAATCTGGCATACAGAATAAAATGCAGCGCACACTGGATTCGAGCAGTCTCACAGGAGGCTGAAGACCATGAGCGCAAGAGATTGATCTTAGTACAATCGATAGCGAACAGATTCCAAGGAGGGTGAGACGATCTGCCTTGCACAGAACGCTTCAGAAATATCGTTTGCTGCCGAACACAAATGATCATTACAACAGGACGTAATTAGGAATGAGTGCCAAAATTAATATTCGTGACTTGGACGAGTGTCGCAATATTCATAAAGGTGCTGTCTTTATCGTCGCCTCGGGAGGGTCTGCCAAAGACTTTCATCCTGAGGAGTTCGCTGACGTCCCTATGATTACAATGAATGGGGCAATCTCAAAGTTTATCGGGACCGGCGTGAAGCCTTTTTTCTATGCCTGTACCGATAAAGATTTTCCCGAGCAGCAACCTGAATTGTTCTCCCAAGCCATGCGTCTTAGTGAGCGAGTCGCCTTATGGGAGGACCATGTTCAGAATCTATCGATTGCGCCCAAGGGGAAGGTGTTTTTGCTGAACAAGGCGCCAAAGCTTTCCTGGGGCGCGCTTGTTGGTGCAGATAAAGAGCTGATAAGAAATCGTAATTTTCTCAAGCGTCGCAATCGGCGCATCGGTTTCAGTAAAAACCTGAAACGAGGCTTCTTCGATGCGCGCACTGTTGCCTATTTAGCTCTGCAAATCGCCTATCATGCGGGCTTCAACAAAGTGGTGATGGTGGGGGTTGATCTTAATCAAGCTGCCAGCCGATTTTATGAAGAGAAAAGCACCGTAGTTTCTCCTTGTGGGCTGGATCAGCATTTTCACACCAGGATTTTGCCGTCGTTCGAGATAGTAGCGAGGAAAATAATCAGTGATCGATTCCACGTCTACAATCTTTCCAATTCCTCAAGAATTCCCGCCGACATTATCCCCCGGATACATCCGGATGAGCTTGATGCCTGTGTGCATGGCTTGGGATTCTTCGATTCCATGAAACATCTTGTAAATTATTAGATTAACCGTCGATCTAAAATGACTACGTACCACCAAGTACTAAAAACGGCTTACCGAAAGGTAGGCCGCTTTTTTATGCCTCAAGAAAAGTGACGGGCGAACCCTGATTTGCGTACCACTCCTTCGGCCGATAAAGTCCCCAGACCTTTTATCCCATGGACGGAGTGCCCCACGTGTTCTCAGCCTTCCACTTGAGTCGCTATCGCCTGTCAGCCCTTTCGCTGATCGCCACCGCTTTAACCCTCGCCGCGTGTAACGCCCCACCCTCTTCGCCTTCGGTCTCGACTTTACCGGTCGCGCCGGAAATCGCCTCTGCTTATCGCACCGACCTGCAGACGCGGCACGCCTCCAGACACATGGCCGCAGCCGCCAATCCGCTGGCAGCCGACGCCGGGCGGGAGATGCTGCGCGAGGGCGGCTCGGCGATTGATGCAGCCATTGCCATGCAAGCGGTGTTGACGCTGGTCGAGCCGCAATCGTCGGGTATCGGCGGTGGCGCGTTGATTGTGCTGTGGGATGGCAAGGCTGCGCGCACCTACGACGGTCGCGAAACCGCCCCGGCCGGTGCCACCGAGAAACTGTTCCTGCAAGCCGATGGCAAACCGATGCCGTTCACCCAGGCGCAGATCGGCGGGCGGTCGGTGGGTACGCCAGGTGTGTTGCGGGCGCTGGAGCTGGCCCATCAAAAGCACGGTCGCCTGCCGTGGGCGAGGCTGTTCGAACCCGCCATCAAACTTGCCGAGCAAGGTTTCGCCATCTCGCCACGACTGCATCAGTTGATCGCGGCAGACGCGTTTATCCAGCGCTCACCAGACATGGCCGCCTACTTTCTGAATGCCGATGGCAGCCCGAAAGCCGTCGGTACGCAACTGAAAAACCCGGCACTCGCCGCAGTATTCAAGCGCATCGCCAAGGAAGGTCCGGACGCACTGTACAAAGGCCCGATCGCAAAAGAGATCGTCGCCAAGGTTCAGAGCCATACCAACCCCGGCAGCCTGTCGCTGAACGATCTCCAGGGTTACAAGGCCAAGGAACGCGCGCCACTGTGCACCGACTACAAACGCTGGCAGGTCTGCGGCATGCCGCCACCGTCGTCGGGCGGGATCGCCGTGGCGCAAATCCTCGGCACCTTGCAGGCCCTGGAAACCCGCGATCCGCGTTTTGCCCTGGCACCACTCAAACCGGTCAAGACCAGCACACCGGCGGGCATTGAGCCAGCCCCTGAAGCCGTGCACCTGATCGCCGAAGCCGAGCGTCTGGCTTATGCCGATCGCGC
This sequence comes from Pseudomonas sp. GGS8, assembly GCF_024168645.1. Lineage (NCBI taxonomy): Bacteria > Pseudomonadati > Pseudomonadota > Gammaproteobacteria > Pseudomonadales > Pseudomonadaceae > Pseudomonas > Pseudomonas sp. GGS8. Next base: position 896,553 of record NZ_JALJWF010000001.1, read on the forward strand.
GCAATATGTCGCTGACACCGACTTCGTACCCGTGCCGGTCAAAGGGTTGGTCGACCCGACTTATCTGGCGACCCGCGCGACCTTGATTGGCGACCGCAGCATGGGCCAGGCCAAACCCGGCACCCCGCCGGGCATTCAGGTCGCCTACGCGCCGGACCGCTCGCCGCTGCGCATCTCTACCTCGCAGGTGGTGGCGGTCGATGACGAGGGCGGCGCCGTGTCCATGACCACCACCGTGGAAGCAGCATTCGGCTCGCACTTGATGGTCCAGGGTTTTGTGCTCAATAACCAGATGACCGACTTCTCATTCATCCCCGAAGAGCACGGGCAAAAGGTCGCCAACCGCGTCGAACCCGGCAAACGCCCCCGCTCGTCCATGGCGCCGACGCTGATCTTCGACCGTCGGAGCGGCGAATTCCTGGCCACTGTCGGCTCTCCCGGTGGCTCGCAGATCATCGAGTACGTGGCCAAATCCACCATCGGCCTGCTCGACTGGAACCTCGACCCGCAAGCCGCCATCAACCTGCCCAACTTTGGCAGCCGCAACGGCCCGACCGAACTGGAACAGGGTCAGTTCAGCCCGGCACTGATTCAGGCGCTGAAGGACAAAGGGCACAGCGTGAGCGAGATCGACATGACCAGCGGGACTCAGGCGATTGTTCGAATTAAGGATGCGCAAGGGAAAGCGACGTTGGCTGGCGGGGCTGATCCACGGCGTGAGGGGGAAGCGCTGGGGGATTGAGTCGTACGCAGGAACGAGAAAAGGCTTACCGGGCAGGGTAGGCCTTTTTGAGGACTACCCGTGCGGAATAGATAGCATCAAGTCGATAGTTGATTGGCAAACTGCCCGACCGCGTTCACCACTTTCTGCGCACCGTCCTGGATCTCGACGATCACCGTGCCCGCCTCCGCCGCCAGCGCCAGACCTTGTTCAGCCTGCAGTTTGCCGTCGGTCATCAGGGCCACGGCGTTGCGCGCCATGTCCTGGTTCTGACGCACGACGCCGACAATTTCATCGGTCGCCTGGCTGGTGCGTGAGGCCAATTGCCGGACTTCGTCCGCCACCACGGCAAACCCGCGACCCTGTTCACCGGCGCGAGCCGCTTCGATGGCCGCATTGAGCGCCAGCAGGTTGGTCTGTTCGGCGATGCCGCTGATGGTTTTGACGATGGTGCCGATCACCAACGATTGCTCGTTCAGTGCTTCGATGCCTTCGCCGGCGGTTTGCATGTGTTTGGCCAGGTCACGCATCACGTCCACAGCTTGGGTCACCACGGCAGTACCGCGCTGTGCACTCTGGTCGGTTTGCTGAGAAGTGCTGTAGGCAATGTTGGCCGCCTCGGCGACAGCCTGCTCCTGATGCACCTGATCGGTAACCACCGTGGCGAACTTCACCACTTTGTAGAGCTTGTTGTTGGCGTCGACCACCGGGTTGTAGGAAGCCTCCAGCCAGACCACGCGACCGTGGCTGTCGATGCGTTTGAAACGCTCGGCCACGAACTCGCCGGCGTTCAGGCGACGCCAGAAGTTCTGATACTCGGCACTGTTGTATTCCTCTGGCTCGCAGAAGGTACGGTGATGTTTACCCTGGATCTGCGCCAGGCTGTAACCCATGCCGCTGAGGAAGCGGTCGTTGGCCGTCAGCACGTTACCATTGAGGTCGAACTCGATGACCGCCGTCGAGCGCACCAGCGCGCCGATCAGGTTCTCATGCTCACGGGACGCCTCGATGGTACGGGTCAGGTCGCTGGAGTAAATCGAGAAGTTCTTGATCCGGCCGTCCGAGGACCGCACCGGCTGCATGATTGAACGCAACCAGGCTTCGACACCGTTGCCGCGCAGCAAACGGACCGCGCCGGCAAAGTGTTCGCCACGGGTCAGGGCGGCCTTGAAGCGGTGATGGAATTCATCCGACCTCACGTGGACCGGGAAAAGGTCTTCGACGTGCCGGCCGATCAGGTCGTTGCTTTTGTAGAGCATCTCGCCGATGAAGTTTTGGTTGACCGATTGAATCCGCCCATCGGGGTCGAGGGTCAGAACCAGCATCTCGCTTTCCAGACTCTCCTTGACTTGCAGAAGGCTGGAGAGTTCTTCGCGAAGAGCCGACAGCTCCTGCTTCAAGCGTTTATTGAACATGGGAAAGCACCGATGGACAGAGATAAAAAGCGGCTTACAGCCTAACCATCGGCTTTGCGGGTATTTTCTGAAGAGTTTTTCAGGGTTGTCCTACAAAAATAGTGGCCGCACAAACCGCCTCATGCCGCACCCGCCACCGCACAGCGTCCGACTTGCGGCATTCGCACGCCGAAATACGCCGCGCTACTGATGGCAGGTAAACAATCGCGCTAGTGGACACCCCGCTAGACCATAATCCCAATCGCCCAAAACAGCGCCCCCGCAATAGACCGATTGATTTACTGTTGGCACCGACTGGAGGGGCCGCCTTGCGCCCTGTACACCACAATAAACATAAAAACGAGGTACTCCCGTGGCCGCTGATATCGAAGATAGCCGCTATGCGCGCTTTGCCCTGCATTGTTCAAACTTTGCCGAACGCTGGTTTCCCGACTCCTGGGTATTCGCCGCGCTGGCAGTGATCATCGTCGCTGTGGCGACCATGGTCATGGGCGCTAAACCCACCGACGCCGCCATGGCCTTCGGTGACGGTTTCTGGAGCCTGATTCCGTTCACCATGCAGATGGCATTCGTGGTGATCGGCGGTTACGTGGTCGCCAGTTCGCCACCGGCGGTGAAGCTGATCGATCGCCTGGCACGGGTCCCGAAAAACGGCCGTTCCGCCGTGGCCTGGGTGGCGCTGATTTCCATGGTCGCGTCGTTGCTGAACTGGGGGCTGTCACTGGTATTCGGCGGGCTGCTGGTACGCGCCCTCGCCCGCCGTACCGATCTGAAAATGGATTACCGTGCCGCCGGTGCCGCCGCCTATCTTGGTCTGGGCGCGGTCTGGGCCTTGGGTCTGTCGTCGTCTGCGGCACAATTGCAGGCCAACCCCGCCAGCCTGCCGCCGTCGATTCTGTCGATCACGGGCGTCATTCCCTTTACCCAAACGATCTTTCTCTGGCAGTCGGGCGTGTTGTTGCTGGCGCTCACCGTGGTCTCGCTGATCGTTGCCTACGCCACCGCACCCGGCCCCGCGACAGCTCGCGACGCCAAAGCCTGCGGTATCGATCCGGGTTTCAGTCTGCCGGCGCCAGCACCACGTACCCGCCCTGGTGAATGGCTGGAATACAGCCCGCTGCTGACGATTATGCTGGCATTGCTGGCGGCTGGATGGCTGTTCCATGAGTTTGCGACCAAACCGGCGATCAGCGCGATTTCCGGACTGAACACCTACAACTTCCTGTTCCTGATGCTCGGCGCGCTGCTGCACTGGCGCCCGCGCAGTTTCCTTGATGCGGTGGCCCGTGCGGTGCCGACCACCACCGGCGTGCTGATCCAGTTCCCGCTGTACGGCTCGATCGCCGCCCTGATGACGGTGGTCAAGGGCACTGACGGACAATCATTGGCCCACCACATTTCGACCTTTTTCGTACAAGTTGCGTCCCACGACACCTACGCCCTGCTGATGGGCGTGTACTCGGCTATCCTCGGTTTCTTCATCCCGTCCGGTGGCGGCAAATGGATCATCGAAGCGCCGTATGTCATGCAAGTGGCCAACGACCTGAACTACCACCTGGGCTGGGCCGTGCAGATCTACAACGCCGCCGAAGCCCTGCCGAACCTGATCAACCCGTTCTACATGCTGCCACTACTGGGCGTGCTCGGGTTGAAGGCCCGGGATCTGATCGGGTTTTCGTTCGTGCAATTGCTGGTGCACGCGCCGCTGGTGCTATTTCTGCTGTGGGCGCTAGGGACAACGCTTGCGTATATGGCGCCGGTGATGCCTTGACGCCCGATCGTCAATCCACCATTGATCCAGTGTGGGAGCGGGCTGCTCCTACACTGGCGACTCATTGTTTTTACAATCGTAACCCCTCTGTCACACCTCGCTGCTAGCGTCCCGCCGAAACATATTGAAACAACTAAGCAAGACGGAACTCGCCATGAACGACGAAAAAGACCGCAACGACGCCCCCTCCCCGCAAACAGATACGCCCACTGACACCAGTCGCCGCCGCTTCTTGGGTGGCGTGGCGGTACTCGGTGTCGGCGCGACCCTCAGCGCTTGTGGCAGTCATGGCGATGAGTCGGGTAAACCGGTCGAACGCCCCCTTTCACCTGTCGAACTGGACAAAGCCCTACGCGACCAAGTGAAAACCGTGGTGGTGATCTACGCCGAGAACCGTAGTTTCAATAACCTGTTCGGCGACTTCCCTGGCGTCGAGAAACCGCTCTCGGGCCTCAAGCCCGTCGAATATCAGCAGCGCGATCGCGATGGCAGCCTGTTGCAGACCCTGCCGCCAGTCTGGGGCGGCGTGCTGCAGATCGGCCCGCAAACCCTCGATGGCGTGACTTACCCCAGCGCAACCCAGTTTCAGGAACATCTGCCTAACGCGCCTTTTGCCCTCAAAGGTCCGAACGCAGAAGACTTGCCGTTCGGCCTGGTGACGCGCGACCTGTGGCATGCGTTCTATCAGAACCAAATGCAGATCAATGGCGGCAAAAATGACGGCTTTGTCGCCTGGGGCGACTCCGGTGGCCTGCCCATGGGGCATTACGCCCAGAGTCGATATTCCCTGCGGTTGTGGGACGTTGCCCAAGAGTTTGTGCTCTGCGATAACTTTTTCCAGGGGGCTTTCGGCGGCTCGTTTCTCAACCACCAATACTTGATCAGCGCCACCGCGCCGTTCTATCCGGACGCCGTGAACTCGGTGGCCAAGACACAGATCGCCACGCTGCAAAGCGATGATCCGGCCGACCCACGCCTCAAGCCTCTGGAACAATCCCCGGCCAGTGCCATGACCGGCCCGCCCCAATTCGGCCCCAGTGCGCTGACGCCGGACGGCTATGGGGTCAACACGCTGGCTCCTCCGTACTGGCCGACCTGGATTCGCGACCCCGAGCGCCCGGCGTACGCCAAACCAGACCTGCCGAACGTCATTGTTCCCCAGACTCACGAGCACATAGGCGACAAGCTCTCGAAGAAAAACATCGACTGGGCCTGGTACGCCGGAGGTTGGCAGGCGACGCTGGATCAGTACAAGGACTCCGGCGGCATTCCGAAAATCCCGAACTTCCAGTATCACCACCAGCCGTTCAACTACTTCAAGCAGCAGGGGCCGGAAAACTCGCTGGAACGCGGTAAACGTCTACGGGATGCGGGGTTGGGCGATGAGTCGTATACCAACAAGTTCTTTGCCGATGCCGAGGCGGGCAGGCTGCCGGCGGTGAGCTTCTACAAACCCCAGGGCAACCTGAACATGCACGCAGGTTACGCCGATGTAGCGTCCGGCGACCGGCACATCGTCCGCGCCCTGAAAGTGCTGCGGGAAAGCCCGCAGTGGAAAAACATGGTGGTCGTGGTCACGGTCGATGAGAACGGCGGTTGGTGGGATCACGTCGCACCGCCCAAGGGCGACCGCTGGGGGCCGGGCTCGCGGGTACCGACGCTGGTGGTTTCGCCGTTTGCGCGCAAGGGCATGGTGGATCACACGGTCTATGACACTGGCTCGATTCTGCGGTTGATCACCCGGGTATTTCAGCTTGAAAAGCTCGATGGGCTCAGGCAGCGCGACGATGCGATGATTGCCCGTGGCCAGAAACCCATGGGCGACTTGAGCAATGCATTGCACTTTACCGGATGAAGGAGGTGCTCTGACTGGCGATCTTTTCACTTGGGTACTAGACCGTTCGACACAACTAGTTTCAGTATGTACCCGCCCCACCTCCGAGGGCTCACGCTGAAAAGGATCTGAGCATGTTCAAACTCGCAGGATTCACCCTCGCCGCACTCACCCTGAGTGCCGCCGCCCACGCCGATGTCGATCTGAATCTGGGCAGTACCGAACGCGTCACCCGGCTGTTCGCCTACCCCAACAACTGTAATGTCATCTGCTTCCGCAACTGGACACTGGAGCAGACCGTCGAGCATTACCTGACCCAAAGCGTACAGCGCGATGGCTACAAGACCGCAAAAGTGCTGGTTAAAACCGACAACAACCAGCTCCACGCCCATATCAGCGGTGTGCCCAAAGGCTATGACAAGCCACTGACCGCGCTGCTCAATGCTGGGGATTTGGCCTACAACGGCGCCAACAAGCTGAGTGCCGATGGCAAATGGACCTATAACTGGTACCTGTTCCTGCCGCTGGGCATGGCGCTGGAAAACCGCAAAAGCGTCGAACTGCTGCACTTCCCGCCAGATTATTCCCTGACCCAGGCCCAGGACTATCTGGAGTCCAAGACCACCGACCGCTGGGCCGCGCTGCTGACCGCCAACAACATTCCCGCCGACCAGACACCGGCCTATCAGACGATCATCGACATCGCGCCGATTGCCGCGCCGTCCACCGCTGGCAAGGACCTGGAAGGCGTCTACAACTACTTCACGGACTACCAGACCACCATGGTCAAGGAAGTCAGCCAGAACGCCAAAGGCGCTGCATTGCCCATGGTCGCCTTTGGTTCACCGGTGCGTAACTGGATCAAGCAACAATACGGGCAGACCGTGGACGTGCTGGGCCTGGCAACCATCATCCCGAGCAAGGGTGTGGCGGTCCCCGTACTGGGTTCCAACCACCCGAGCTACATCTGGTACGCCGCCGACCCCGAAGCCTATAGCGGCGACGATGCACAGGCCAAGGCCGACGCCGCGGGGCTGAAAGTCATGGGGCAGGATTTGAGTGCCGCGTGCTGGCAAGCCGGGATGGGCAGTAAACCGGACAGCGACCCTGCCGATCAGCTGAAACGTTGCACTAAAACCTGGCAAGTGACCCAGAAAGAAAAAACCTGCGAACTGTTCTACACCTCGATTCGCAACCTGACACCTGAGCAGGCGGTGGCCAAGTGCGCGACAGCGCCGGTCATATCTGAGCTGAAACAGCTCCAGGCCCCGGCCCTTGTGACCTCCGCATCTGCCCCACACTTGTAAAACGATGAAAGTCTTTCCCGCGTGAGCCATGGCTGACGCGGGAAAGAGCTTTTTACGCCTGTCATATCTGACAGTAGACCAGTTGTGTCATTTGCGAGAGGCTTGGGGGCGTACCCATGTGCTGCAGAGCTGACAGGAGGTCAGCTGAAGGACGTCGTAGCACCCAGCCGACAAGGATTGTTATGAGAGCCCGTGCCGAACAAGAAATAACCCCACCGCCATCCAATGGCATCTATCCCTTTGTAGAGCTGCCCCTTCGCCTTGGATTCCCCTCCAAAGACGACTTTGAAATCATCCATAACGCTCAGGGCTCGGCAATGGCGGTCGCGGCACTGCGCGAGTTCCCCCGCATCAGCCGAATCTGCCGGGTTTCCGGACATCTATTGCCCTATCGCTGCCGACACACCCGGCAGTTGGCGCCCGGAATCCATGTCTACGATCCGTGCTTCAGTGGTCTGCTGAGTCACTCCTGCGACCCCAACGTCTTTCTCGATATGAGCGAGCTGTGGTTATGGGCGCTCAAAGACATCAAAAAGGGTGACCGACTGACGATGGATTTCGCCGCGACAGAAGACAAGCTGCTGCGGCAGTTCGCCTGCCGCTGCGGTTGTCCCTGCTGCCGTGGCTGGATCATCGGCTACGATGAGTCACCGAATGCCAATGGTGAACAGTTCTTTCAACACTGGCGTCGGCGAAGTCTCGGCTGAAAGGCTTTTACAACGCCTCGACCGGGCGCAAACGGTACTGCGGCGGCAACTGCTCAAAACCACTGATGGTGGCGTTCAGGCTCTTCCAGCGACCGTCCTTGATGCCATAGATGCAGCCGTGGATCGACAGGCTCTGCCCGCGGTGCCAGGCGTTTTGCACAATGCTGGTGTGACCGACGTTGGCCACCTGCTGGATCACATTGAGCTCACAGAGGCGGTCGACCCGCTCTTCTTCGGTGGGCAACTTGGCCAGTTCGTCGCGTTTTTCATAGTAGAGATCACGAATCGAGCGCAGCCAGCCGTCGATCAGGCCCAACTGACGATCCTGCATCGAGGCGCGTACACCGCCGCAGCCATAGTGGCCGGTCACCAGGATGTGTTTGACCTTGAGTACATCCACCGCGTACTGAATCACCGACAGACAGTTGAGGTCGGTGTGCAGTACCACGTTGGCCACGTTGCGGTGCACGAACAGATCACCCGGCAGCATGCCGACGATCTCGTTGGCTGGCACGCGCGCATCGGAACAGCCGATCCACAGGTATTCCGGGGTTTGCTGACGGGCTAGCTTGGCAAAAAAGTCAGGATCTTCGCGGGTGATCGCATCAGCCCAGCGCTCGTTGTTATCAATCAGATCTTGTAAGTCGTTCATGCAATGAAGCCTCGAGAATGATGCACTGCTTTGACAGACAACCGCCCGTCGGGGTCACGCACGAGATGCAGATCCCCCTGATGCCCTGATGTATGTAACGGCTAGCTGGCGCTCCATGCCCGCGGGAATTCTCGGCAGTCCAGTGGGTCAATTGTAGTAGGGCCTACAGTATGAGGAATAGCCATGACTGATTCACGACGTCCGTTCGATAAGGAGCAACCCGAGCCCATCGACGACGATGAAGACCGCATGGGCTCGGTGCATGAGCTGGATTTCGACGAGGAAGAACCCGGCACCAGAATCGGCGACCTGACACCTGAACACGAGCATGCACAGCAGATGCCCGACGCGCGCGTCCGTAAACCCCGCATGACTGGGGGCTCGACCAATGACAATGACGCCACCGACGATGACTTGACCCCGGAAACCCTGATCCGTGAAGACGGCGCACGGGATGCCCACGAAGCGGGTGAAGGTGGCCAGGCGGATTGGGATCTGAGCATTGTCGATGAAGACGACATCGGCGGCGGCGACGGGCTGGATGAGGCGGAATTGGCCCAGCGCGATCCGTTGGACGGCAAGCCTTGATTGTTGGCGTCAGTGAAGACGCCTTCGCGGGCAAGCCTCGCCCGCGAAGGCTTTAGAAACGATCAATCAACCAAGGTGCAGGCCATCACCACTGCATCTTCTCGCCCGCCAACCGCCGGGTAGTAATCCCGCCGACGCCCGATCTCGTTAAAACCATACCGTTCATACAACCGAAACGCCGCCCGGTTGCTGTCGCGCACTTCCAGAAAACATTCCCGCGCCTCAGCCTTGTAGGCAATCGACATCAAATGCTCCAACAGCGTCAAACCCAGGCCGCGACCCTGATTTTCCGGTTTGACGGTGATGTTCAGCAGATGCGCCTCATCAAGGATGATCTGCACTACGCCATGACCGACCTGCTGCTGCCCTTCGAACATCAGCCAGATCTGGTACTTGCCCAGGCCATCGAGAAAAATCCCGCGGGTCCAGGGATGGCTGTAGGCCGCGTATTCGATTTTCAGTACAGCTTCCAGGTCCGCCTCGGTCATCGGGCGGAACGATACAGCGTCACTCATTCGATTCTTTCCAACGCGCCATCAGCCGACGCATGGCTTGCCAGACATCAGCCTTACGCTGTGGCTCTTCCATTAATAACTCCAGGCCTGGCAAGGCCCAGACCGAACCCAGGCCTTCGACCTGAAGTTCACGGTTGAAGGATTCGGCGTTGGCCTCACCGGCAAAACGCACCGCCGGCAGGCCGATCAGCCACAGGCAGACGCACGGTGCGTCTTCCAGGCGGGCCGACAGAAAACCTTGTACGAAATCCCGAGCCGCTTCCGGCCCTTGGTCCATTGTGCCGCGCGCCAGCAGCGGCCAGCGCACCGGCTCGCCGACGATCTGCGGGCTGTCCGGCAGACCGGCGGCGCGCAGCATGTCTTTGAGCAACAGATAAGCGGGATCGCGGGTCTGGAAGGTTTCACCTGTGGGTAACTCCACCAGCAGCAGGCAACGACCGGCGCGCAGCAATTGCAGGGCGAAGCGCGGTGGAGGCACAACCGGCGCCTTGACCGCGACCGGGGCCTCCTCTTCTTCGACCTTGGCGTTCGTACGCGTGCTGGCCAACGACGGACGTGGCACCTCGATTTTCACCCGCTCGGCCGGTTTGGCCGCAGGCTCCGCAGGCGCCTGCGCCACCGGAACAGGCGTAACCGGGGTGACGACCAACGGCTCAGGCGTCTCCAGCAGCTCGGGCCGCGATGGCGCGGCAAAGGGCAATTCGGTGCGCGGCAGCCAGTTGACCACCTGCATGGCGGTCAAATAAGCGCGGCGACGGGACTCGATAAGCAAAGGTCGGCCACTTGTGGATAACTAAAGTGCGGTGATTCTACCGCCCTTCGCTCAAGATCGCCCACGCTTGATCGATAGAAAACCGACAGCCCATCCCCAGAGTGAATCGACACGGCTGTGATGAAGTACAATCGCGGCTTTTAATCGCCAACCAGCCGGCCATTCCGATGATCGAACCCAAGCGCGTCTTGCGCGCCCTCGCTGAACACTGGGCACTTCTGGAGCCACTGTGCGAGCACTTCGACCAAGGCACCCTGAGCCTCAACGAACTGCGTTCACAGTTGGCCGCCCAGCAACTGGACAGCACACCGCAGGACATCACCAGCCTGCTGGACGTGTGGATCCGCCTCGACATTCTGGTTCCCGTGGCGAAAAGCCCGAACCGTTTCGAGCTCAACGCGCAGATTCACGATTTCCTCGCTTACCTGCGCCGTGAGCACCGTCTGGGCCTGTGCCTGGAAATCGAAGCCTATCTGCGCCACCTCGAGCGCCTGGCCGGTTACATCCAGGACGCCTTCGACATTCGCGACGGCAACGATCTGGCGCGCCAGTTGCGCCTGCTCGACATGCGTGTGCGGGACGTGCTGAAGAAACTCGCCAACGACGAACAGGCCCTGGTGGCCGTCGCCGAACGGGCCAAGACCAGCGACCGGCAGATTCCGCTGCGTCAGCGTTATGCTGAAGTGCTGGCGACCTGGGACGAATACGTCGAACCGATGATCCAGCTGGTGAATGCCGACGGCGCCTTCGAACAAGGCGTGCGCAAGGTCGAGAACGTGCTGTTGCGCATGCTCACCGAACAGCAGCGCCTCGGCCATCTGGTCGATGACGACATGCTGCTGCGCACCCACGCGCGCATCCTCGAAATGCAGACCAGCGCCCAGCTGACCTTGCGTCACGCCCGCGAACTGCTGCTGCCGCTGCGCGAAGAAGCCCGCCGGCACAACGCCGTGACCCGTGGCGCAGCCCTGGCGCTGTCGGCCATTCGTCGTAAAGGTATCGATGCGGTGCCGCAAGCCGCGATGCCGCTGTTCACCCGCCCGCAAAGCACCTTCCTCGGCAGTGCCAGCCAGGTCGAAGCCTATGTCTACGCCCTGGCCCGTTTCGAGCCGAAACCGGCGCGTTTCCCCAAGGCCCACAAGACCCAGAAAGGCGAAGCCCCGCGTGCGCCACGCACGGTTCGGGAAATGCTCGAACGCTGCGAAGACGCCCTGCCGATGCCAGACCTGATGAGCTGGCTGCTGGAGCAGGAGCCGGACGGCGCCACCGACGAATTGCTCTATTGGTTCTCGCGCCTGTCGCGGGAAAAACGCTTCAAGCGCGAGCGTCTGGAACGCCGCGATTACCACACTCATGAGCACCAGGTCAGCCTGCGCTCCTTCGCCCTGCTCTCGGCCCGCGATGACGCGCCCGAGAATTCCGCGAGCACTCCTCATGCATCTTGATCTATCCGAACTGTCTCAGCTGGCGCCGATCTTTCGCGAGCTGTTCAAGGGCTACCACGTCAGCCGCCGCGACCCCGAGCTGTACGCCCAACTGTCGAACTTCCAGGACCAGTACCGCACCCTGTTCAAGGCGCTGGGTTTTGAACTGGTGTGCGACACCCGTGGTTTCTATTACTTCGTCCCAGACCTGGCCGCCGCCGCCGTGAACAAGACTGCCCAGCGTCTGGCGCTGTTCACCTTCATCCTCGTCGAACACCTGGCCGACCAGGGCCGCGACCCGATCGCCGTGCTCGACGGTGGCAGCCTCGGTCGCGATGAATTGCCATCGTTGCTGGAGAAGTACCGCGACCTGTTCATCCAGGCCGAAGTGCAGACCGTCGAAGAACTCGAAGAAAAGATCATGCGCCGCATGACCCAACTCGGTTTCGCCGGCGAAGAAAACGGTGTCTACCGTTTCCTGCCGCCGATGCACCGTTTCCTCGACGTGTGCCTGTCGGTCCAGCAAGACCGTGACCTGGCCGCCAGCCTGCACAGCGTGCTGCCGTTGCCGGCGCCGGTGCTGATCGACGAAGACAGCGACGAAAAACTGCTGCAGACCGACGACCCGCTGGACCTCAGTGAATTCGAAGGTGAAAGCGAAGAAGACGCCCTGGCCCGCGCCATTGCCGAAGAACAGGAGACCGACGCATGAGCAAGGAACGCTACGGCATTCGCCGCTTTGCCCTTTTGAACACCGCCGGCTACAGCCTCGGCCTGTTCCCGCTGGAAGAACCGCTGTCGGTCTACGGCGCGAACAACCTTGGTAAGTCCGCCTCGATCAACGCCTTGCAGTTCCCGATTCTGGCGCGCATGTCGGACATGAGTTTCGGCAAGTACAGCCTGGAGCAGTCGCGGCGGTTCTACTTCGCCTCGGACACCAGTTACATCCTGGTCGAAGTCTCCCTGCCCCACGGCCCACATGTGATCGGCGTGGTCGGTCGCGGCCCGGGCGGCGGTTTCGGCCATCAGTTCTTTGCCTACGCCGGCAAACTCGACCTGGCCCATTACCAGAAAGACGACACCTGCCTGCGGCAGAAAGAGCTGTTCACCAATCTTGAGCGCGAAGGCCTGAAAGCCTACGAACTCAAGCCGGATGAACTGCGTCGTTTGCTGGTGGGCGGCCACACCTCGATTCCGCTCGACCTGACGCTGATCCCGCTGCGCTCCACCAGCGAGCAGAGCCTGAAGACCTTCCGTGCCCTGTTCATCAATTTGCTGCACATGCGCGAAATCACTGCAGCCAAGCTCAAGCAGTTGTTCCTCGATGCCTTCGAACACAGCCTGCGCTCCGGCAGTGTCGATTACATCGCCGCGTGCGAAGAAGCGTTCCGCGATGTACGCCGCATGGAGCAGGACTACAACTCGCTGGTCGCGGCCGGTCCCTTGGTTGAAGCCTTGGCCAACGGCGTGAAACAGCGCGATATCCTGCGTGGCAAACTGCATCGCCTGTCGCCCCTGCTCGACTCCCTGCTCGGCACTTGGTCGGATTACGCCAGCGCGCGCAAGGAAGAACTGACGATTCAGGCCGAGCATTACCGCAACGAGCAGGACGCCCTGCAAAACGATCAACGCGGCGGCACTCAGGAGCTGATGCGCCTGGAGCGGGAAATCACCGGCATCCAGCGCTGGCTCGGCGAGTTGTCGGTGCTCAAGCATCGCTTCGCCCTGGTCGATGACGTCAAAGTCCTTGAGCAACAACTGCTCGCGGCCAAGGATGCGCATGACGAACTGGCCGGTGCGCTGGCCCAGTCGCGGCAGTTCTCGGCCGAAGACCTGGAAGAGCGTCTGCGGGATCTGGAAAAACGCCTCAAATCGGTGAAGCAACAACTCGATCACGCCGACAACAACAGCTACGCTCGTCTGCGCGAAGAGTTCTCGCAGCAGGACGTCGAACGCCTGATGCGGCTGTTCAACAGCGCGCTGTTCAGCCTGCCGCTGGGCGAACACGGCATTACGCTGGACGAGGAAGGTCAGTGGGTCAAATCCATGGAACTGATCCTGGATGGCTTCAAAGGTGAGCGTTTCGAAGTGCCGGGCCTGTCCATCGACATCTCGCACATCGAGCCCCCAGCCCTGCAAGCCTTGGCCGACCGCGCCGCGCTACGCGATCAGAAAGAGCGTCTGGACAAAGAACTCAAGCAACTGAAAACCCAACAAGCCGTGGCGGCCGACCGCGCGGCCAGCAAGACCCAGACCGAAGCCCTGTATCAGCAAGTGCTGGATGCGCAGAAAGCCCTGGAAGATTTCCGTCGCGCGCAAACCCTGAGCGCCGAAGAAGGCGACAAGCTTGAGCAATTGGCGCAGATGGAAGCCGCTCAAGACGAGTTGAAACGCTCCAGCGATGCCTTCACCGAACGCGTCCAGCAACTGTCGGCCAAGCTGCAACTGGTCGGCCGGCAGATCGGCGACATGGAAGCCAAACAACGCACCCTCGACGACGCCCTGCGCCGCCGTCAGCTGTTGCCGGCCGACCTGCCGTTCGGCACGCCGTTCATGGACCCGGTCGACGATTCCATGGACAACCTGCTGCCATTGCTAAATGACTATCAGGACAGCTGGCAAGGCCTGCTGCGCGCCGACGGGCAGATCGACGCGCTCTACGCGCAGGTTCGCCTGAAGGGCGTGGCCAAGTTCGACAGCGAAGACGATATGGAACGTCGCCTGCAACTGCTGATCAACGCGTACGCACACCGCACCGATGAAGCCCTGACCCTCGGCAAGGCGCGCCGCGCGGCAGTCACCGATATCGCTCGGACCCTGCGCAACATCCGTAGCGACTACGACAGCCTCGAGCATCAACTGGCGCTGTTCAACCGCGAGATCAACAAACGTCAGGTCTCCAACCTGCAGAGCTTCCGTATCGTGCTCGCACCGAACAAGGAAGCGCTCAAGCACATTGACCAGATCATCCACAGCGCCGGTCAGTACGAAGAAGGCGAAACCCTCTCCGTCTTCGACCTGAGCCAAAGCGCCGAGCAGGACAACAAGAACGAAGAAGCCAAGGAATACCTGGCGCGGCTGGTGGCAGCCAACCACAACCAGCTCGGTCTCAAGGATCTGTTCGAGCTGGCGTTCGAGATCACCAAGGTCAATGGCCAACCGGTGATCCACACCGACATCGACGGCGCGGCCTCCAACGGCACCACCATGACCATCAAGGCGCTGACCAACATGTACTTGTTGCTGCACTTGATGGACCGCGACCAGGCCGGTCGCGTGCGCCTGCCGTACTACCTCGACGAGGCAGCGGACATCGACGAGAAGAACCAGGCAGCGCTGTTGGAAACCAGCCTGCAACTGGGCTTCGTGCCGATCCTGGCGAGTGTGAAGCCGCAAGTCTGCGCCAGTGTCGCCATCGACCTGGAAGGCGGCAGCGGCCCGAACGGCATCTACATCGACGAAGCGGACTGGAAGTACATCCGTCGCCACGATGAAGTGCGGGCAACCGTCAACGTGCAAGCGGACGAGCCGGAGCTGGATGCGGTCTGATTCGCGTTAGTCGATGCCAATAAAAAGGCCGCGATCCAACCTGGATCGCGGCCTTTTTATTTATGGGTACATTCTTGAAACCTTCGGTGAGTTCCATCGCCCCTTCGCGGGCAAGTCGAATCGTCGCACCGCCGCTCCCACAGTGATCTTCGGTGTTCGCACCATTTGGGCAACAACGAAGATCCCCTGTGGGGCTTGCCCCCGATGAACGATAACGCGGTCTTACGTGATCGGTGCCGGGTTGAACAAGGTGATGTCGTTATGCAGCTTGTGCTGCTCCGCCCACGTCTGTTTCTTGCCGCTGGCCACGTCCAGGTAGTAATGGAACAACTCCCAGCCGAGGTCTTCGATCGACGCCCGCCCGGTGGCAATCCGCCCGGCATCGATGTCGATCAGGTCCGGCCAGCGCTGCGCCAGTTCTGTGCGAGTCGACACCTTCACCACTGGCGCCATCGCCAACCCATAAGGCGTACCACGCCCGGTGGTAAACACATGCAGGTTCATCCCCGCCGCCAACTGCAACGTCCCGCAAACAAAATCACTGGCCGGGGTCGCACAGAAAATCAGCCCTTTGCGCTTGAACCGCTCGCCAGGGCCAAGCACGCCGTTGATCGCGCTGCTGCCGGATTTGACGATCGAGCCCAAGGACTTCTCGACAATGTTCGACAACCCGCCCTTCTTGTTCCCCGGCGTGGTGTTGGCGCTGCGATCCGCTTCGCCCTTGGCCAGGTAACGGTCGTACCAGTCCATTTCGCGCACCAGTTCCTCGGCGACTTCCTGGGTTTCGGCGCGGGACGTCAGCAGGTAAATCGCATCGCGCACTTCGGTGACTTCGGAAAACATCACCGTCGCACCGGCCCGCAGCAACAGGTCCGAGGCATAGCCCAGCGCCGGGTTGGCGGTGATTCCGGAGAACGCATCGCTGCCGCCGCACTGCATGCCGAGGATCAGCTCGGACGCCGGCACAGTTTCCCGGCGGCGTTGATCGAGCTTCTTCAAACGGGTTTCGGCCAGCGCCATGATCTGCTCGATCATCTCGGTAAAACCGTGACTCGAATCCTGCAAGCGGTACAACCACGGCTCGCTCAAATCCACCGAGCTGTCGTTCTCGTGCATCACCTGCCCGGCCTGCAATTTCTCGCAGCCCAGGCTGATCACCAGTGCCTCGCCCCCCAGGTTTGGGTTACGTGCCAGATTACGCACAGTGCGGATCGGGATGTACGCGTCGGTGGCGGTGATCGCCACGCCACAGCCGTAACTGTGGGTCAGCGCCACCACGTCATCGACGTTCGGGTACTTGGGCAGTAACTCGTCCTTGATGCGTTTTACTGCGTGATCCAGCACGCCAGTGACGCACTGCACGGTGGTGGTGATGCCGAGAATGTTGCGCGTACCCACGGTGCCGTCGACGTTGCGATACCCCTCGAAGGTGAAGCCTTCCAACGGTGCCTGCGCGGCCGGCACTTCGGTGGACAGCGGCAAGCTGTCCAGCGGTGGCGCGGTGGGCATGCGCAGTTGATCTTCCTTGACCCAGCTGCCGCGCGGGATCGGCTGCAACGCGTAGCCGATCGTCTGGCCGTAACGAATCACCTGACCGCCCTCGGGAATGTCCTCGAGGGTGACCTTGTGGCTCTGCGGCACGAAATCCACGGTGACCAGGCCATCGGGGAACTCGGTGCCGGCCGGCACGCCCTGATCGTTGACCACGATCACCACATTGTCCCGCTCGTGCAGGCGGATGTAGCGCGGCGAGTCGGAATGTTCAATCAACTGCATGACGCCGCTCCTCAGGAATGCGCTTCCGATAACTTATTGTTCGTTTCAGGACCGCTGACCGGCGGCTCTTTGAGTACCACACGTTTGATCGGGCCAACGATCACCAGGTAGCTGAATACCGCGACCAGCGCGTTGCAACCGACGAACACCAGCGCCCACTTGAACGAGCCGGTGGAGCTGATGATGTAACCAATGACAATCGGCGTGGTGATCGACGCGATGTTGCCGAACATGTTGAACAGGCCACCACTCAAACCGGCGATCTGTTTCGGCGAGGTATCGGACACCACCGCCCAGCCCAATGCGCCCACGCCTTTGCCGAAGAAGGCCAGGGCCATGAAGCCGACTACCATCCATTCAATATCGACATAGTTGCAAGCCACGATGCTGCTGGAAACCAGCAGACCGGCGATGATCGGCGCTTTGCGAGCGAAGGTCAGCGAGTGGCCCTTGCGCAGCAGATAGTCAGAAATGACCCCGCCGAGCACCCCACCGATAAACCCGCAGATCGCCGGCAACGAGGCAATGAAACCGGCCTTGAGAATGGTCATGCCGCGCTCCTGCACCAGGTACACCGGGAACCAGGTCAGGAAGAAGTAGGTGATGCCGTTGATGCAGTACTGGCCCAGGTACACGCCGAGCATCATGCGGTTGGTCAGCAGCTGGCGGATGTAGTCCCACTTCGGGCCGTCGACCTTTTTACCTTTGCCCTTGTCCTGGTCCATGTCGACCATGCCGCCGTTGTCGGCGATGTGCTTGAACTCGGCGTCATTGATCATCGGGTGTTGGCGCGGGCTGTGGATAACCTTGAGCCAGATCCCCGAGAAGATGATGCCGATCACGCCCATGACGATGAACACGTGCTGCCAGCCGAAGGAGTAAACAATCCAGCCCATCAGCGGAGCGAACAATACGGTGGCGAAGTATTGCGCCGAGTTGAAGATCGCCGAGGCAGTGCCGCGTTCAGCGGTCGGAAACCACGCTGCCACAATGCGTGCGTTACCGGGGAAGGATGGCGCTTCGGCCAGGCCTACCAGAAAGCGCAGCATGAACAGCGCGACAACGGCGGTGGAAAGCCCGAACTCACCGACATAGCCTTGCAACACGGTGAACAGCGACCAGGTGAAGATGCTCAGGGCATAGACTTTTTTCGAACCGAACCGGTCCAGCAGCCAGCCACCGGGAATTTGCCCGGCCACGTAGGCCCAACCGAATGCGGAGAAGATGTAACCGAGGGTGACCGCGTCGATGCCGAGGTCTTTTTGCAGGCTGGAACCGGCGATTGCAATGGTCGCCCGGTCGGCGTAGTTGATCGTGGTCACCAGAAACAGCATGAGCAGGATCAAATAGCGGACGTGAGTCGGCTTGGTCGATTGCATTGTAGATGTACTCCCACTGATTATTTTTATGCGGGTAATAACGATTTTTTTGTAGGCGCCGGCTTTTGTGGGAGCCGGCGCCTACAGGTATTGCGGTGTATCAGGAACCGACGTAGGCCGTTTTTACGACCGTGTAAAACTCTTGCGCATAGCGACCTTGCTCACGTGAGCCATAGGATGAACCTTTACGCCCACCGAACGGAACGTGGTAATCCACACCGGCGGTCGGCAGGTTGACCATCACCATCCCGGCCTGGGAGTGGCGCTTGAAGTGGTTGGCGTACTTCAGCGACGTGGTGGCGATGCCCGCCGACAGGCCGAACTCGGTGTCATTGGCCATGGCCAGCGCTGCCTCGTAATCCGCTACGCGAACGATGTTGGCCACCGGGCCGAAGATCTCTTCACGGCTGATGCGCATCGCAGCTGTGCTGTCGGCAAACAGCGTCGGGGCGAGGTAATAGCCCTCGGTGTCGCACGTCACCAGACCACCGCCGCTGACCAGACGAGCCCCTTCGGACTGGCCGATGTCGATGTACTTCAAGTCCTGTTCAAGCTGCGCTTGCGACACTACCGGGCCGATATCGGTGTCGGACCTTAAGGCGTGGCCGACCTTGATCGACTTCATGCGCTCGGCCATGGCTTCGACGAATTTGTCGTGAATCCCGGCGGTGACGATGAGACGGCTCGACGCGGTACAACGCTGACCGGTGGAGTAGAACGCGCTCTGTACCGACAGTTCGACCGCTTGCTTGAGGTCGGCGTCATCGAGAATGATCTGCGGGTTCTTGCCGCCCATTTCCAGCTGCACCTTGGCCTGACGCGATACACAGCTGACAGCGATCTGCCGGCCCACGCCCACGGAGCCAGTGAAGCTGATGCCGTCGACTTTCGGGCTCTGCACCAGCGCATCGCCAACCACGCGACCGCTGCCCATCACCAGGTTGAACACCCCGGCCGGGAAACCCGCGCGGGAGATTATTTCTGCCAGCGCCCATGCACAACCCGGCACCAGATCGGCAGGCTTCAGAACCACGCAGTTGCCATAGGCCAGCGCCGGAGCGATTTTCCATGCTGGGATCGCGATCGGGAAGTTCCATGGAGTGATCAGACCGACCACGCCCAGCGCTTCGCGAGTGACTTCGACATTGACTCCCGGACGCACCGACGGCACGTAGTCACCGGACAGGCGCAGACATTCACCGGCGAAGAACTTGAAGATGTTGCCGGCGCGGGTCACTTCGCCGATGGCTTCGGGCAGGGTCTTGCCCTCTTCTCGGGCCAGCAACGTGCCGAGCTCTTCGCGACGGGCGAGGATTTCAGTGCCGACTTTATCCAGGGAATCGTGACGTGCCTGAATGCCGGAAGTGGACCAGGCCGGGAACGCGGCGCGAGCGGCGTCGATGGCGGCATGGACCTGCGCCAGGTCAGCCTTGGCATAGTCGCCGAGGGTATCGCTCAGTTCGGACGGGTTGATGTTGGCGCAGTAATCACTGCCCGTCACCCATTCACCATTGATGTAGTTATCAAAACGCTTTGCATCTGCCACAACAAATCTCCTCACGCAAAAAGCCGCTGATCGCTCAGCGGCCCTGGTTTTATCGAGTGTTACTGCGCGCCCTGCTTGTCGATCAGCGCGGCGAGCATTTCGTACTCTTCGCCCGTCAGATCGGTCAGCGGTGCACGCACCGGGCCTGCGTCATAGCCGGCAATTTTTGCCCCGGCCTTGACGATGCTTACCGCGTAACCGGCCTTGCGGTTGCGGATGTCCAGGTACGGCAGGAAGAAGTCATCAATGATCTTGCCGACGGTGGCGTGATCTTCGCGAGCAATGGCGTGGTAGAAATCCATCGCGGTTTTCGGGATGAAGTTGAACACCGCCGAGGAGTAAACCGGTACGCCCAAAGCCTTGTAGGCCGCGGCGTAGACTTCAGCGGTCGGCAAGCCGCCCAGATAGCTGAAACGATCGCCGAGGCGACGACGGATCGACACCATCAACTCGATATCGCCCAGGCCATCCTTGTAGCCAATCAAGTTCGGGCAGCGTTCGGCCAGACGTTCCAGCAGCGGCGCGGTCAGGCGGCAGACATTGCGGTTGTAGACCACCACGCCGATTTTTACCGATTTGCACACGGCTTCAACGTGGGCGGCAACGCCGTCCTGGCTGGCTTCCGTCAGGTAGTGCGGCAGCAGCAACAGGCCTTTGGCGCCCAGGCGCTCGGCTTCCTGAGCGTACTCGATAGCCTGGCGGGTCGAACCGCCGACGCCGGCGAGGATTGGCACGCTGCTGGCGCAGGTGTCGACCGCTGTCTTGATGATTTCCGAATATTCGCTGGCCGCCAGAGAGAAGAACTCACCGGTGCCGCCCGCGGCGAACAATGCCGAGGCGCCGTATGGGGCCAGCCATTCGAGACGCTTGATGTAGCCCGCGCGATGGAAGTCGCCCTGAGCATTGAAGTCGGTGACCGGGAACGACAGCAAGCCGGAAGAGAGGATGGACTTCAGTTCTTGTGGATTCATTATTCGAACACCCTGGGTAGCAACGTTGTGTGAGAAAACCGTTCAGCCTTCGCCGAAGTTGTAGGTCATCGTACAACTTAAAATACAACCGTCAACTGCATTTCATCGCTGCCCTCGAAATTTGAACGAAGGCGCTACCCCCGCAGATCGAATCCAGCGCTTCAACAACGCCTTCAACTCCCTGGCAGTACTGCCCCCTCAAACGCCGAGGCGAAGCTGATTCTTGGGGTGATGCAAAAGGAAATCGCTGCGGTCAATCAGGTGATCGAGGACGGTCAACAGCCTCACGAGGTTTATGAGGCCCTCGGACATACGTTGTCGGAAGAGTGGAAATGAAAAGTGGTTGGATCTGGCCTACGCGATGGCCGTTTCATGCACGACGAAGACAGTAAGTTCGGCCTCAATGTGCGCAATGGCAATGACGATCAGTGGCGAGGGTGGCGAGGGTGGCGAGGGTGGCGAGGGTGGCAAGGTGCTGCGGCGCAAGGACGTCAACAACTTGAACGATACCGCCACCGTGGATGATTGGTGGGGTGGAGCGCTTATCTGGCATTTTGAAGACAATCTGAAAGATTAATTGAAGGCTACTGCCCCATCGCGGGCAAGCCCGGCTCCCACAGGTTGTGTGTGTTCACACTGTTGTAATCGACATAAAACCTGTGGGAGCCGGGCTTGCCCGCGATGGCGTCCTTTCTGGCGACGCTCAGCCCCTCTGCGCCTGCGCCTCTTCATGCGCCTGGCGCAGCCGCTCACGGCTATTGGTCAGATGCAACCGCATAGCCGCCCGCGCCGCATCGGAATCCTGTCGCGCGATCGCGTCGTAAATCTCTTCGTGTTCACGGCTCAGGCGATTCATGTAGTGCTGCTGATCGTCGTGGGCCAGGCGCGCAGAGTTGAGGCGTGTGCGCGGAATGATGCTGGTGCCTAGGTGAGTCATGATGTCAGTGAAGTAGCGGTTGCCGGTGGCCAGGGCGATTTGAAGGTGGAACTGGAAGTCCGAAGCCACCGCGTCGCTGGCGTGGGAGACACTTTCATTCAACGCGTCCAGCGCCGCTCGCATCAACGCCAACTGCTCAGGGCTGCGACGTTGTGCGGCAAGGCCCGCGGATTCCACTTCCAGGCTGATGCGCAGTTCCAGAATCGCCAATACGTCGCGCAAGGTCACCACGGTCGCCGGGTCGATACGAAAGCCGCTCGGGCTCGGGGTGTCGAGCACGAAGGTGCCGATACCATGACGGGTTTCCACTTGCCCTGCGGCCTGCAAACGGGAGATCGCTTCGCGCACCACGGTACGGCTGACGCCATGGGCATCCATGATCGCCGACTCGGTGGGCAACTTGTCGCCACGCTTGAGCTGACCGTCGCGGATCTGCTCGGACAGCACCGTAACCAGTTCCTGTGCGAGGCTGCGGCGCTTGCGAGGGAGGCGAGGTACGTCGATCGGGTTTTCCATGGTGAACGTCTGTCTCGAAAAAAGCGGCTGAACCCGCATCATAGCGCATGCGGGTTGTACGATCACCGTTGACCTGTGGGAGCGTGGCTTGCCCGCGATGAACGATAACGCGGTTGGTCAAAAAACGCGTCAAGGCCATCGCGGGCAAGCCACGCTCCCACAGGTTCAGGCGGTGACGGCCTGGTCCACCAGATGGCCATTCTCGATGCGCACATGCCGTGGATGGAAACGTTTCAGGCTGCTGCGATGGCCGACGCTGACAATGCTCAAGCCCGGCAACTCATCGATCAACGCCTGATACAGCGACGCTTCATCTTCTTCGTCCATCGCCGAAGTGGCTTCGTCCATGTACAGCCATTGCGGCGCATACAGCAGCGCACGGGCGAAGGCCAGACGTTGCTGCTCACCCGGCGAAAGCATGCGCTGCCAGTGATTGGCTTCATCCAGACGCGAAACCAGGTGCGGCAAGCGGCTGGTTTCCAGCACGTGAACATAGCGCTCGTGCGGGTAGGTGTCGCCCGGTTGTGGATAACTCAACGCCTCACGCAGGCTGCCAATCGGCAGATAGGGCTTTTGCGGCAGGAACAGATAACGCGCCGTCGGCAGGCGAATGCTGCCGTGGCCGGCTGGCCAAAGGTGCCCCATCGCTCGCAGCAAGGTCGACTTGCCGCTGCCGGAACGACCGCTGAGCATGACGCGCTCGCCCTCCTCCACGGTCATGTCGGCGTTGGTCAGCAGGTGACGACCATCCGCCAGGTCGAGGCCAAGGTTATGCACCCGTAGCGCCGAGCCCTGATTCTGCACGTCGATAGCCGGCGCGCGCTCTTCGTTGTCGGTCATGGCCTGACGGAAACTCAGCAGACGATCACAGGTGGCGCGCCACTCGGCGAGGTCCTGGTACGCGCTGATGAACCAGCTGAAGTTCTCCTGCACATTGCCGAACGCGGAGTTGATTTGCATCAGCTCACCGAGCTCGATCTTGCCGGCGAAGTAACGCGGCGCAGCGACCATGAATGGAAAGATGATTGCAATCTGGGCATAGCCGGAGGTGAAGAAGGTCAGGCGCTTGGACACTTTCATGATGTCCCAGAAGTTGTGCCAGACCAGGCCGAAGCGACTGCTCAAACGACGGTTCTCGTTGGGTTCGCCGTTGTACAGCGCAATGCTCTCGGCATTCTCGCGAACCCGCACCATGGAGAAACGCAAGTCGGCTTCGAAACGTTGCTGGTTGTTGTTGAGGCCGATCAAGCGACGACCGATCACATGCGTCAGCCAGCTGCCGACGGCGGCGTAAACCAGTGCGCACCAGAACATGTAGCCAGGGATCGTGAAGCCCAACACTTCGATGCTGCCCGACACGCCCCACAAAATGATCGAAAACGACACCAGGCTGACGATGTTCCGTATCAGCCCAAGGCCCAGGCCCAAGGTGTTGGTGGTGAACTTATTGAGGTCTTCGGAAATCCGCTGGTCCGGGTTATCGGTGTAACCGCCCTGCTCCAGCTGATAGTAATTCTTGCTGCCTAGCCAGCGGGCGAAGTGCTTTTCGGTGAGCCAGGCTCGCCAGCGAATGGTCAGCATCTGGGTCAGATAAAGCCGGTAAACCGCGCCAAGAATCGCCACGGCGGCGATGCCGCAGAAATACAGAATCAGCTGCCAGAACGCTGCTTCGTCCTTCTTTTGCAGGGCGTTATAGAAGTCTTTGTACCAACTGTTGATCCACACCGAAATCGCCACGCTGAACAGCGACAGCGCAATCACGGCGATCAGCAACGTCCAGGCCTTGCCCTTCTCTTCGCTGCGCCAGTAAGGCGTGGTCATCGCCCACACTTTGCGAAAAAACTGCCCGCGCACAGCATCGTTGACCGCGGAATATTCAGCGTTCTGATTCATGGAAAAGGCTCAATAAAGAAAAGAACACACACGAACCGATCATAGATGATCGGCTCGTGTGTTCGCGAGGGCTGGCGATAACCGTTCAGCCCTCGTTCAGCGACGGACCGGGCGCTTCTGCAGTTTGCGCTGCAGCGTGCGGCGGTGCATGCCCAGGGCGCGGGCGGTGGCGGAGATGTTGCCTTCGTGCTCGGTCAGGACGCGCTGGATGTGCTCCCACTGGAGGCGGTCCACGGACATCGGGTTTTCCGGCACCAGGCTGTCGAGGTCGGCGTGCTCGGAAAGCAACGCGGCCAGCACGTCATCGGCGTCCGCCGGTTTGCACAGGTAATTGCAGGCGCCGCGCTTGATTGCCTCGACGGCGGTGGCAATGCTCGAGTAACCGGTGAGGATCACCACGCGCATGTCCGGGTCGAGTTCGAGCAGCTTGGGCAGCAACACCAGGCCCGAATCGCCGTCCATTTTCAGGTCCAGCGCGGCGTAATCAGGGATATCGGCCTGAGCGATGGTCAGGCCCTCTTCGGCGGAACCTGCGGTGCTGACGCGAAAACCACGGCGGGCCATGGCACGGGCCATCACGCGGGTGAAGGTTGCATCGTCGTCTACCAGCAGCAAATGCGGCAGTTCTTCGCCTTCGACTTGGATCTCGTCACTCATGTTCGTCTCCTCGGGCGACACGGGGCAGGCGCAGCTCGGTGAGCGTGCCGCCTTCCTCATGACTATAGAGTTTCACTGAGCCGCCGGCGCGTGTCACGCTGGCCTTGCTCAAAAACAGGCCCAGGCCGAAACCTTTGCCCTTGGTGGTAAAAAACGGTTTGCCGATCTGCTCGGCGATGGCCAGTGGCACACCGGCGCCATGGTCGCGAATGCTGATGGTCAAGTCTTCGACGGTCCAGTCCAGGGTCACCTGAAGGTTTTCCGGGCAGGCATCGGCGGCGTTGTTCAGCAGGTTCAACAGCGCCTGGGTCAAATCCGGTGGTGGCGCCATGCGCGGCACCGTGCCCTGGCCCAGACGCTGGAAGCGATAACTGGCCTCAGGACGCATCAGGTGCCAGCGGTTGAGCGCTTCGTCGAGCCAGTCAGTGACATCTTGCATATCCACCGCCATACGACGATTGGCCTCGGCGGCGCGCACCAGTTGCTGCAAGGTTTCCTTGCACAACTTGACCTGATCCTGCAGAACCTTCAAATCATCCTGCAACATCGGGTCGGGGTGATCCTGCTGCATCTCTTTGAGCAACACGCTCATGGTCGCCAGCGGCGTGCCCAGTTCATGGGCGGCACCGGCAGCCTGAGTCGCGACGGCCAGCAATTGCTGATCGCGCAGGCCCTCTTCGCGGCGGATCGCACGCAACTCTTCCTGACGACGCAGCTCTTCCGCCATGCGTGCAGCAAAGAAGGTGATGACGGCGGCGGCCAAGGCAAAACTCAACCACATGCCGTAGATCTGCAGGTTTTCCCGGGCGATGGGGAAGGTTTCCAGCGGATAGAACCGCGCCAGCAGCAACGTATACAGTGCCAGGGCAATACCCGACAGAATCACCGAATAGCGCCACGGCAGCGTCACCGCCGCGATGGTCAGCGGCACCAGGTAATAAGAGACGAACGGGTTGGTCGAACCACCCGAGAAATATAACAAGGCGCTGTGGATAAACAGGTCGCAGGCCAGTTGCAGGGCGTATTCAAGCTCGGTGACCGGCCACGAAGTGCGCAGGCGCACGGCGGTGAACACACACAACAGCGTCGAACAGCCCAGGGTCATCGCCAGTGGCACCCACGGCAACGGCAGCAGTTGGAGCCAGTAGGCCAGGCCTACGGAGCCGGCCTGGGCGGCGAGCACCAGAATCCGGATGAAAGTCAGCCGCCAGAGGTTCTGGCGAGTGGCGGAAGTCAGTTGTACGGGGGCGAGCATGAGCTCTCCTGATGAGCGCTCCAGGCGGATCGCACGGAGTATAACCAAGCCGCGGGCCTGAGAGGCGAAAGTGCGGCAAACGACCACAGGCTCTTTTGTGACGAATTACCCTGTGGCGAGGGGGCTTCCCCCCGTTGGACTGCGAAGCAGTCCCAAAACCTGCCACCGTGTTTTATCAGACAAACCGCGTCAGCCGATCTGCGACTGCTGCGCAGCCGAACGGGGGCAAGCTCCCTCGCCACAGGTCAGCAGCATTCCATCTGTATAGAAGTTGTAACTGGGCGAACCGCATCGTTGAAGCTAGAGTCTGATGGTTTCACGCAGGTTCGGACCCTAACCCCTGCGCATCGTCCAAGGAGCTTTTCATGCACACATTGCGCCGCAGCGCCGCCCTTCTTGCCTTAAGCGTTGGCATCGCCGCCAGCCTCCCGGCTCTGGCCGTCGACGAGTTGCATTACAACCAGATCTCCCTGCGCGCCGAAGTCAGTCAGGAAGTGGCCCGCGACCTGATGATCGTGACCCTCTACACCGAAGAACAGAACACCGACCCGGCCAAACTCGCCGCCGACGTCAGCACCACCATGAACAAGGCGCTGGCCCAGGCCAAGCAGGTCAAGGACATCACCCTGCGTCAGGGCAGCCGCAACAGCTACCCGATCTACGACACCAAAGGCCAGAAAATCACCGGCTGGCGTGAACGCGCCGAACTGCGCCTGGAAAGCTCGGACTTCGCCGCCCTGTCCAAACTCACCGGCGAACTGCTCACCGACCTGAAAATGGGCGGCATGGACTTCGCCATCGCCACGCCAACCCGCAAAGCCAGCGAAGACGCCCTGCTCAAAGAAGCCGTGACCGCCTTCAAGGCCCGCGCCCAACTGGCAACCGACGCACTGGGCGGCAAGAGTTACAAAATCGTCAACCTGAACCTCAACAGCAACGGTTACCCACAACCGTACCTGCGCGGGCCGATGATGATGAAAGCCGCCGGCATGGACTCCGCGCCAGTGACGCCAGAAGTTGAAGCCGGCACCAGCCAGGTCAGCATGACGGCGGATGGGGCGATTGAAGTGTTGATGCAGTGATTCGATAATCTGTACAAAAAACGGCGATCACCGAAGTGATCGCCGTTTTTTTTATTGCCCGTCGTAGGCCAGTCAGCTTTTTTGGCGAACAATCTGCCGCCATCGCGAGCAGGCTCGCTCCCACATTTGATCTGTGTCGTACACAAAGTCCATGTACACCCTCAATCCCTGTGGGAGCGAGCCTGCTCGCGATGAACGATAACGCGGTCTACGCCGGATCGACGTTATCCAACGCCCGGTTCACCGCCAGCTCTGCCAGCATGATGACCTGTTGGATCGCCAACGCCGTATGGCGCTGCGGGCCGATCAGATTGTTGGCGAAATCGCTGGCCAGGACACTCGCTGAGGCCAACGATTCGTAGGCGTGGGCCAGCAGGCTTTCGGTGTCGGCACCCGGGGCGACCATGAACATCGTACTGGGACGACGGGGCTTTTCGGTGTATTGCGCCGGGGGATCGAGGTAGTAGTCGAGGGCGCGCTTTATGGCTTCGCGGTCGTTGAGTAATTCTTCGGCGCGCGAAGCTTCGGCGTTTGGGTTGGTTTTGTTGAAGTTCGAATCGGAATCATCGTTGTCCATCTACAGCTCCTAATCTCGATTGGAGCCATCACTTGCCATTATGGTCGTGAGGGCTTTCGCCCTACTCATTTCAGGTTTCCACACCTGCTCGCTGGTTTCGCAGCGACAGCCAAAGACTAAAGAGCCCGCTTCCGACGGACAACCTGAAAGATGCGTGGGAAAGTTCTATGGCCAAGACTAATTTCTTAAACATCCATTAACAGATTGGCCGGTTGTCAGGTAGCCTTCGCGAGCCAGCCCGCACACAGCAGGGCGGTGTACACGCGAGTAAACAGGCCGCTTCAGCTGCTTTTGATTTTGCATTTGCGAAAGCCCAGGAGCTAAGAGAAACTCCCTGCCTTTCCAGACTCGTTAAGGATGCGAGCATTGAAGTTTGAAAGGGATCAGTTTTCCGGCAACCATGGAATTGTCTTCAACGTATCGCGCTTCACCCTGTCAGCCAGTGAACGGGGTAGCCTCAGAACACTGCATTTTGGTGAAGCGAAAGCCGCCCACTATGAAGTGAGCAATCTGGTGGTGGAGCTCTACGACAAAATGCTCGCCAAGGATTTGCCTTGCCAAATGATGGTCGGGATCTCCAAACCCCTGACCCGGCAACAGGGGGATTTACTCAATGCCCAACGAACAAGTATCGCCAACCTCACCAGTGGTGTTTTCGGCGCGGCGGCAGGTAAATTCATGCCCGCTGCGGCCATCCCGGTGGGATGGGCAGTCCGCGAGTTCACGCTGAGCACATTGCCGACTTATCACGCCGGCGATGTCATCGTCAGCCTGGATGCACAGGTCAGCGGCGGCATAGGCCCTCAGCACTCAGGATCGTCCATGATCATCAAGACTCAAGGCGGGTGAGACCATGAACGAATATGGCCTGTACGCCGTGGCTTATGCAGTGTTCCTGCTGTTGTTCTTCTATCTGAAATCCTATGGCCTCAGAAAGTGGTTGGGCATTGCCCTGGTCGCTCTGGGGTTTTCGAGTATTTTTATGCTGCCGCCTTTCATCGCCGGCTTCGATCTGGGCATCGTTTCAACCAATGCTATCGCCCTCGGGGCTGCGCTGTTTTTTAGTCGGACCCGGTATGCGGCGTGAGCCATGCGCTCATTCAAGCAACGTGAAACGGAATTCACTTCACCCACAACACCCGCCTGACACCGCTTTGCGTAGGAGCTGCCGAAGGCTGCGATCTTTTGACGTTGATTTTCAAGATCAAAAGATCACAGCCTTCGGCAGCTCCTACAGTCCGCCATCAACGCAAAGACCGGCAGACTATGCCCGGATAGAGGGGTCCCCCTCAAAAAACGATATTTCCGCCCTCCCCGCCAACAACGCTACTCTCAGGAAAATATCGCTGCTCAAATCCCGGGGACTCCATGGAAAGAACCACCGTCAAACCACTTCTGCTTGCTCTCGCCCTCGCCACAACCGCACCACTCGCACAAGCCGCCCAAGCCGCCACCACCCTGGTCTACTGCTCCGAAGCCAGCCCCGCCGGCTTCGACCCCAGCCAATACACCAGCGGCACCGACTTCGACGCCTCGGCCGAAACCGTCTTCAACCGCCTCACCCAATTCAAACGCGGCGGCACCGAAGTCGAACCCGGTCTGGCAACAAAATGGGAGGTATCCACGGACGGCCTCACCTACACCTTCCACCTGCGCGACGGCGTGAAATTCCACACCACCGACTACTTCACCCCGACCCGCGACTTCAACGCCGACGACGTGTTGTTCACCTTCCAGCGCCTGCTCGACCCGGACAACGCCTTCCGCAAAGCCTACCCCGCCGAGTCGCCGTACTTCACCGACATGGGCCTGAACACCACGATCAAAAGCGTCGACAAAATCGACGACCACACCGTGCGCTTCAGCCTGAACAACATCGACGCCGCCTTCATCCAAAACCTGGCCATGAGCTTCGCCTCGGTGCAGTCCGCCGAGTACGGCGCGCAGTTGTTAAAAGAAGGAAAAGCCGCGGATATCAACCAGAAACCCGTCGGCACCGGCCCGTTCGTATTCAAGCGCTATCAAAAGGACTCGCAGATCCGCTACGCCGCCAACAAGGCCTACTGGAAACCCGAGGACGTGAAACTCGATAACCTGATTTTCTCGATCACCCCGGACGCCGCGGTGCGCTTGCAGAAGCTCAAGGCCGGCGAGTGCCAGGTCAGCGGCTACCCGCGCCCGGCAGACATCGAAGTGATGGAGCAAGACCCGAATCTGAGGGTGCTCAAGCAAGCCGGTTTCAACCTCGGCTTCCTCGCCTACAACGTGACCCACCCGCCGCTGGATCAGCTCAAGGTGCGCCAGGCGCTGGACATGGCCATCGACAAGCCGGCGATCATCAAGGCCGTCTACCAGAGTGCCGGGCAACTGGCGCAAAACGCCTTGCCACCGGCCCAATGGTCGTACGACCCAACCATCAAGGACGCGCCCCACGACCCGACCAAAGCCCGCGTGCTACTGAAAGAAGCAGGGGTTGCCCCCGGTACCACCATCAATTTGTGGGCCATGACCGTGCAGCGCGCCTCCAACCCCAATGCGCGAATGTCGGCACAGATGATCCAGCAGGATTGGGAGAAAGTCGGGATCAAGGCCAACATCGTCAGCTATGAATGGGGCGAGTACATCAAGCGCGCCAAGAATGGCGAGCATGACGCGATGATCTACGGCTGGACCGGAGACAACGGTGACCCGGACAACTGGCTCGGCGTGCTCTACAGCTGCGCTGCGGTGAAAGGTAGCAACTACGCCAAATGGTGTGACCCGGCCTACGACAAACTGGTGCAGCAAGCCAAGGTGTCCACGGACAAACAACAGCGGGTCAAACTGTACCAACAGGCACAGCAAATCCTTAAACAACAAGTACCTATCACACCGATTGCCAACTCGACGGTGTTTCAGCCACTGCGCAAGGAAGTCAGCGACTTCAAGATCAGCCCGTTCGGCCTCACACCGTTCTATGGCGTGGGTATAAATAAGTAACACCAGGCTCCAACCGGGTGCATCACACGCCCCGGCTGCTCCTTCTCGGTGCACGTTTTGCACCGTAAAAAACCTGCGCAAACGGTCAAATGCGTCAGCTTTTACACATATGCGACATTAAGGTACGTTCGTGCCACTCTTTAGGACTTGTGGCCATTCAGGATCTTGCATTGGGTACGGCCCCTGCATAAGTATCCGCAGGTCGACTCACGAGGTCGTCCTCTAATTCCAAAAATGACAACAAATCATGAGGCCACCATGCTTAAACACGCGGTCATTCCGTTTTTAGTCGGCGCAAGCCTGTTAGCCAGCGCACCTTTCGCCTTCGCTGCGTCTAACCTGGTGTTCTGCTCCGAAGGAAGCCCGGCCGGTTTCGACCCAGGTCAGTACACCACCGGAACCGACTTCGACGCCTCTGCAGAAACCATGTTCAACCGCCTGACCCAGTTCGAGCGCGGCGGCACCGCCGTGATTCCTGGCCTGG
This sequence comes from Pseudomonas sp. GGS8, assembly GCF_024168645.1. Taxonomy (NCBI): domain Bacteria; kingdom Pseudomonadati; phylum Pseudomonadota; class Gammaproteobacteria; order Pseudomonadales; family Pseudomonadaceae; genus Pseudomonas; species Pseudomonas sp. GGS8. Next base: position 927,860 of record NZ_JALJWF010000001.1, read on the forward strand.
CGACCAAGTGGGACATCTCCGATGACGGCCTGACTTACACCTTCCACCTGCGTGAAGGCGTCAAGTTCCACACCACCCCGTATTTCAAGCCGACGCGTGAGTTCAACGCCGATGACGTGCTGTTCACCTTCAATCGCATGATTAACAAGGATGACCCGTTCCGTAAGGCGTACCCGACCGAATTTCCGTACTTCACCGACATGGGGATGGACACCAACATCACCAAGATCGATAAAATCGACGACCACACCGTCAAGTTCACCCTCAAAGATGTAGACGCCGCGTTCATCCAGAACATGGCCATGAGCTTCGCCTCGATCCAGTCCGCCGAGTACGCTGCCCAGCTGCTCAAGGAAGGCAAGGCTGCCGACATCAACCAGAAACCGATCGGCACCGGCCCATTCGTATTCAAGAGCTACCAGAAAGATTCCAACATCCGTTACACCGGGAACAAGGACTACTGGAAGCCTGACGACGTGAAGATCGACAACCTGATCTTCGCCATCACCACCGACCCGTCGGTACGTATCCAGAAGCTGAAGAAGAACGAGTGCCAGATCACCCTGTTCCCGCGTCCAGCCGACCTGAAAGCGCTGAAAGAAGACAAGGATCTGAAGCTGCCTGACCAGGCCGGTTTCAACCTGGGTTACATCGCCTACAACGTGATGGACAAGGTCAAGGGCAGCAACGAGCCGAACCCGCTGGCCGACCTGCGCGTTCGTCAGGCGCTGGACATGGCCGTCAACAAGCCGCAGATCATCGACTCGGTTTATCAGGGCGCAGGCCAACTGGCCGTCAATGCCATGCCGCCGACCCAATGGTCCTACGACACCACCATCAAGGATGCCAAGTACGATCCTGAGAAGGCCAAGCAGCTGCTCAAGGAAGCCGGCGTCAAGGAAGGCACCGAAATCGTTCTGTGGGCGATGCCGGTACAGCGTCCGTATAACCCGAACGCCAAACTGATGGCTGAAATGCTGCAGTCCGACTGGAAGAAGATCGGCCTGAACGTGAAGATCACCAGCTACGAATGGGGCGAGTACATCAAGCGCTCCAAAGGCGGCGAGAACCAGGCGATGCTCATCGGCTGGAGCGGCGACAATGGTGACCCGGACAACTGGCTCAACGTGCTGTTCGGCTGCGACTCGCTGAGTGGCAACAACTTCTCCAAATGGTGCGACAAGAAATTCGACGGCCTCGTCAAGGAAGCCAAACGCACCACCGATCAGGCCAAGCGCACCGAACTGTACAAACAGGCGCAACACGTCCTCAAAGATGCTGTTCCAATGACACCTATCGCTCACTCGACGGTGTTCCAACCCATGCGCGCCAACGTGCAGGACTTCAAGATCAGCCCATTTGGCTTGAACTCCTTCTACGGCGTCAGCGTCAGCAAATAAGAAAAGGCAGCGGCGACGTATTCAGCGTCACCGCTGCCTTTTTCTGCCGAGAAGCTAGGAATCTGCCTACATCCAAATCCGCTGTCTGACGCAGCCACGGGTTAGGACGCGTTGCCTTTTCCTACGAGTCTTTAGGACTCAGCGCATTTACTGCCAGACCCACGGCACCTACCGTCGGGTTCTGACCAGTGACTGTGTGGGCTATCGGTTTGCTGCCCGTATTGGTTTGAGCTCAATGCCGCCACAACGTCCCCGGACGGAATCGCGGCGCATTGAATAACACGACAAAAAGAGGGAGCGTCATGCGCCATTCCTTGGTTTTATCCGCATTGCTGGGCACCGGCCTGCTGGCCGCCACTTCCTTCAGCCAGGCTGCCAATAACAGCCTGGTGTTCTGCTCCGAAGGCAGCCCCGCCGGTTTCGACACCGCGCAGTACACCACTGCGACCGATAACGACGCCGCCGAGCCGCTGTACAACCGTTTGGCAGAGTTTGAAAAAGGCGCCACCAACGTTGTACCAGGCCTGGCAACCCGCTGGGATATTTCCGAGGACGGCCTCAAGTACACGTTCCATCTGCGCGAGGGGGTGAAATTTCACACGACCAAATACTTCACGCCGACCCGCGATTTCAACGCCGACGACGTGCTGTTCACGTTTAATCGCATGCTCGATCCGCAGCACCCCTTCCGTAAGGCTTATCCGACCGAGTTCCCGTATTTCAACGGAATGAGCCTGAACAAGAACATCGCCAAGGTCGAGAAGACCGGGCCGCTGACCGTGGTGATGACGCTCAACAATGTCGACGCCGCGTTCATCCAGAACATCGCAATGAGCTTCGCCGCCATCCTTTCGGCCGAATACGCCGATCAGTTGCTGGCGGCCGGCAAGCCGAGCGAGATCAACCAGAAGCCGATCGGCACCGGGCCGTTCGTGTTCAAGAGCTACCAGAAAGACTCCAACATCCGTTACAGCGGTAACAAGCAGTACTGGGACCCAAGCCGGGTCAAGCTCGACAACCTGATTTTTGCCATCAACACCGACGCCTCGGTGCGCGTGCAGAAGCTCAAGGCCAATGAGTGCCAGATCACTCTGCACCCGCGCCCCGCCGACGTGACCGCGCTGAAGAATGATCCAAAACTACAACTGATCGAGAAACCCGGATTCAACCTCGGTTACATCGCCTATAACGTCCGGCACAAGCCTTTCGACCAGCTCGAAGTGCGCCAGGCGCTGGACATGGCGGTGAACAAGCAAGGCATTCTCAACGCCGTCTATCAAGGCGCCGGTCAACTGGCGGTCAATGCGATGCCGCCGACCCAATGGTCCTACGACGACACTATCAAAGATGCCGCCTACAACCCGGAAAAAGCCAAGGAACTGCTCAAGGCTGCCGGCGTGAAGGAAGGCACCGAAATCACCCTCTGGGCCATGCCGGTCCAGCGTCCGTACAACCCCAACGCCAAGCTGATGGCCGAAATGCTCCAGGCGGATTGGGCGAAGATCGGCCTCAAGGTCAAGATCGTCAGCTACGAATGGGGCGAGTACATCAAGCGCACCAAGAACGGCGAGCACGACATCAGCCTGATCGGCTGGACCGGTGACAACGGTGACCCGGACAACTGGCTCGGCACGCTCTACAGCTGCGATGCCATTGGTGGCAACAACTACTCCATGTGGTGTGATCCGGCCTACGACAAGCTGATCAAGCAGGCCAAGGTCGTCACCGACCGCGACCAGCGCACCGTGCTTTACAAACAGGCGCAGCAGTACCTCAAGCAGCAGGTACCGATCACGCCGGTCGCCCACTCGACGGTCAACCAGCCGTTGAGCGCCAAAGTCGAAGGGTTCAAGGTCAGCCCCTTCGGTCGCAACGTGTTCTCGGGCGTCAGTATCGACCAATAACCGATTAGCCAGAAACGCTGGGGGCGGATTCCGCCCTCACGCAAGCGTATTGCCGTAATTCGTCAATTCGGCCAACAGCAAACGTTTGCGATGCCTGAATGAGTTCTAAACCAAATAGCCGGATCACCAAAAAAGACCGGCATTAAAAAAAGAAAGAAAGGAGCTTCACACATGAAACTGAGCAGCACCGCGTTATTGGCCTTGGCCATCAGCAGCGTGACCGCCACGGCTTACGCAGAATCCCAGAGTCAGGCGTTCACCCCGGTTACCGTGAATGAGAAAAGCGCCCAAAGCGAAGCCACTGGCTTTGTCGAAGGCCAATCGATCACCGGCAGCACGCGTAACTGGTACGCCAACGAGCACTTCAAGCGGGGCGCGACACTCAGCTACCATCAGAATGGTGAAACTCGCCAGACTGACCGTCGCATCAACTGGCTGCAAGGCACGATCATCAAGTACAACTCGGGCTTCACTGAAGGCACCGTCGGCTTCAGCACCGAAGTTGCGGCTTACAACGCCATAGCCCTGGATCGCGATCGCAAAGACCTGGCCTCCAATAACGGCGGTGCGCCGACCACGCGTCCTGGCGCGGGCAACAACCGTACGCTGACCAAGGAAGGCGGCGACGCCGTCGGCCAGTGGAGCAAACTGGGCCTGGCCAACGTCAAGGCCCGTATCTCCAATACCACGCTGACCGCCGGTCGCCAGAACTTCAGCAGCCCGCAGGTAGACGTTATCGGTAACCGTGCCCTGCCTTCGAGCTTCGAGGGTGTGACCCTGCACAGTGAGGAGCTGAAAAACCTGACCTTCGACCTCGGCACTTTCGACCGCAACTCTCCGCGTACCGAACAAAGCCAGCGCAAGTTCCGCTCCGAATACGGCGACACCCATGCCGAAGCCGATCACGTCAATACTGCCGGTATCACCTACCAGCCGTTCGCCAGCCTGACCACCAGCCTCTGGGGCACCCAGGCCGAAGACCTGTGGAATCAGTACTACTTCGGCGCCACCCATATACTGGGCGACAGCCAGGTCCTGAGCCTGACCACTGGCCTGAACTACTACAAAACCGTGGACGAAGGTAAAGCCAAGCTCGGCGAAATCGACAACGACACCTACTCCCTGTCATTCGGACTGACCCACCAGGCCCACAGCCTGACCTTCTCGTACCAGGAAGTGAACGGTAACGAGTACTTCGACTACCTGCACGAAACCAACGGCATCTATCTGGCCAACTCCCTGCTGTCGGACTTCAACGGCCCGAACGAGAAGTCCTTCCAGATCGCCTATGGTCTGAACATGGCCGAATACGGCGTACCCGGCCTGAAGTTCAACATCTACCAGGCTCGCGGCTGGGGTATCGACGGTACTCACTACAACAGCACCGGATACACCGATGTGAAGGCGATGGACGGCGAGCACCACTACGAATACGGCATCGGCGCTTCGTACGCGGTACAGAGCGGCCCACTCAAGGCCACGGCTATCCGCGCGACCTACACCGCGCACCGTGCCAGCGAAAACCAGGCCGATGGCAGCCTCAACGAGTTCCGTCTCGTGACCACCATCCCGTTCAACATTTTGTAAAACGCACGCCGGCGGCTGACTCATGACGAGTCGGCCGTTCGGTTTTTTCCTGTTCAACCGATTGCAGAGGGTTCTTGATGAAAATGCTTCCCCTACGAGCAGCCATCGCTGCCGCGTTGCTGAGTGTCGCTGTTGGCGTCTCGGCCAAACCCTTGGTGGTCTGTACCGAAGCCAGTCCGGAAGGCTTCGATATGGCCCAGTACACGACTGCAGTCACAGCCGACGCAGTGGCCGAAACCATCTTCAATCGCCTGGCGGACTTCAAGCCCGGCACCACTGAAGTGATTCCGGCGCTGGCCGAATCCTGGGACATCAGCGAAGACGGCCTGACCTACACGTTCCACCTGCGCAAAGGCGTCAAGTTTCACACCACCGAATACTTCAAGCCGACCCGCGACATGAACGCCGACGACGTGGTCTGGAGCTTCCAGCGTCAGCTGGACCCGAATCACCCATGGCACAAGCTGTCGAGCGTGGGCTTCCCGTACTTTGAGAGCATGGGCTTCAAGGAACTGCTCAAACGCGTAGAGAAAGTCGACGACAACACGGTCAAGTTCACCCTGACCCGCCGCGAAGCGCCGTTCCTGGCCGACATCGCCATGGCCTTCTCCTCGATCTACTCCGCCGAGTACGCCGATCAACTGCTCAAGGCCAACAAGACCGGCGACCTGAACAACAAACCGGTCGGCACCGGCCCCTTCATCTTCCAGCGTTACGCCAAGGACGCCCAGGTGCGTTTCAAGGCCAACCCGGACTACTTCCGTGGCAAGCCACCGGCTGATGCGCTGGTCCTGGCGATTGCCACCGACAACAACGTGCGCCTGCAAAAGCTCAAGGCCAACGAGTGCCAGATCGCGCTGTATCCAAAACCGGATGACATCCCGAGCATCAAGAAAGACACCAACCTGAAGGTTGATGAGCTGAACGCGATGACCGTCTCCTATGTCGCCATGAACACCTCCCGCAAGTACATGAGCGACGTGCGGGTGCGCAAAGCCATCGACATCGCGTTCGACAAAGAGGCCTATGTCAACGCGCTGTTCGGCAAGGGCAATGCGACGGTGGCGGTCAACCCGTACCCGGACACCCTGCTGGGCTACAACCATAAACTGACCAACCCGCCTCGCGACCTCGACAAGGCTCGTGCCCTGCTCAAGGAAGCCGGGGTGCCGGAGGGCACCGTGTTCACCCTGTTCACCCGTAACGGCGGCGGCCCGACCAACCCTAATCCGATGCTCGGCGCACAAATGATGCAGGCAGATCTGGCCAAGGTCGGCATCAAGGTCGATATTCGTGTCATGGAATGGGGCGAAATGCTCAAGCGCGCGAAGAACGGCGAGCACGATATGGTGTCCGCCGGTTGGGCAGGCGATAACGGCGACCCGGATAACTTCCTGACGCCTATGCTCAGTTGTGAAGCGGCCAAGAACGGCGAAAACTACGCTCGCTGGTGCAATGAAAAGTTCCAGACGCTGATCGACGAAGCACGGGCGAAAGTGAACCCGGCCGAACGCACGGCGCTCTACGAACAGGCCCAGGACATTTTCAATCAGGATCAGCCATGGATCAGCATGGCGCACACCCGCATGTTCACTGCAATGCGCACCAACGTAGAGGGTTATCACATTAGCCCCCTCACCACTAATAACTTCGCCACCACCCAGGTGAAGTAGATAAGAAGCTCTCGGCATCGCTGACCCCAGCGATGCCGGGCACGCCTAACCGGCTGATGAGGTACCACACAAGATGTTTAGTTTTATTGCCCGCCGATTGGGGTTACTGATCCCCACGTTCTTCGGCATCACCTTGCTGACGTTCGCGTTGATCCGCATGATTCCTGGCGACCCCGTGGAAGTGATGATGGGCGAACGTCGGGTCGACCCCGAAATGCATGCTCAGGCAATGGAACGCCTAGGTCTGAACAAACCGCTGTATGCCCAATACCTGGATTACATTGGCAAACTGGCCCACGGCGATCTCGGCGAATCCTTGCGTACCCGTGAAAGCGTCTGGACCGAGTTCAGCTCTCTATTCCCCGCGACCCTGGAACTGGCCTCGGCCGCCCTGTTGTTCGCCGGCATCCTGGGCCTTCTGGCCGGGGTGATCGCGGCACTCAAGCGAGGGTCCCTGTTCGATCATGGAGTGATGGGTATCTCCCTGGCGGGATACTCGATGCCGATCTTCTGGTGGGGCCTGATCCTGATCATGTTCTTCTCGGTGAGCCTGGGCTGGACTCCGGTGTCCGGGCGGATCGACCTGCTCTACGACATCGAGCCGCGCACCGGCTTCATGCTCATCGATACGTTGCTGGCCGACGACGTCGGGGCGTTCTTCGATGCCCTGCATCACCTGATCCTGCCAGCCATCGTGCTCGGCACCATCCCGCTGGCGGTGATCGCGCGGATGACCCGTTCATCGATGCTCGAAGTGCTGCGTGAAGACTACATCCGTACCGCCCGCGCCAAAGGGCTGTCGCCGGCGCGCGTGGTGTTCGTGCACGGCCTGCGCAATGCGCTGATTCCGGTACTGACGGTGGTCGGCCTGCAAGTCGGCACGCTGCTGGCCGGCGCGGTCCTGACCGAAACCATCTTCTCCTGGCCCGGCATCGGCAAATGGCTGATCGAAGCCATTGGCGCACGGGACTATCCCGTGGTGCAGAACGGCATCCTGTTAATCGCCTGCCTGGTGATTCTGGTCAACTTCGTAGTGGACATCCTCTACGGCTTTGCCAACCCACGCATCCGTCATCAGCGCTGAGATCAAGACCATGACCACTCTCACTACACCGGTAGCAGTCGATCAAAGCCTGCTGTATCCGTCGCCCTACAAAGAATTCTGGCATGCGTTTTCCAGGAACAAAGGGGCCGTCGCCGGCCTGATGTTCATGCTGCTGGTGATTTTCTGCGCGATCTTCGCCCCATGGGTCGCACCGCATAACCCGAGCGAACAGTACCGCGACTTTCTGCTGACCCCGCCCTCCTGGCTGGAAAGCGGGCATATCCAGTTCCTGCTGGGTACCGATGAACTCGGTCGTGACCTGCTGTCGCGTTTGATTCACGGCTCGCGCCTGTCCCTGCTGATCGGCTTGTCATCGGTGGTGATGTCGCTGATTCCAGGCATCCTGATGGGACTGTTCGCCGGGTTCTTCCCGCGCGTGCTTGGCCCGACCATCATGCGTCTGATGGACATCATGCTGGCCCTGCCGTCCCTGCTGCTGGCCGTAGCGATCGTCGCCATCCTCGGCCCAGGCCTGATCAACACCATTATTGCCATCGCCGTGGTTTCGTTGCCGTCCTATGTTCGTCTGACCCGCGCCGCGGTGATGGGCGAATTGAACCGCGACTACGTGACCGCCGCGCGCCTGGCCGGTGCCGGTCTGCCTCGCCTGATGTTCGTCACCGTGCTGCCCAACTGCATGGCGCCGCTGATTGTTCAGGCCACCTTGAGTTTCTCCTCGGCGATTCTCGATGCCGCGGCACTGGGCTTCCTCGGCCTTGGCGTACAACCGCCAACCCCTGAGTGGGGCACCATGCTGGCTTCGGCTCGCGACTACATCGAACGCGCCTGGTGGGTGGTGAGCTTGCCTGGTTTGACCATTTTGCTCAGCGTGCTGGCAATCAACTTGATGGGCGACGGCCTGCGCGATGCGCTGGACCCGAAACTCAAGAACGCCGCCTGAGGAGATTCAAATGTCACTGTTAGAAATCAAGAATCTCAACGTTCGCTTCGGCGACAAGAACGCCGTTCCGGTGGTCGACGGTCTCGACATTACCGTGGAAAAAGGCGAAGTGCTGGCCATCGTCGGCGAATCGGGTTCAGGCAAGTCCGTGACCATGATGGCGCTGATGGGCCTGATCGAGCATCCGGGGATCGTCACCGCCGACGCCCTGAATTTCGATGGCAAGAACATGCTCAAGCTCAGCAACCGTCAACGTCGGCAAATCGTCGGCAAAGACCTGGCCATGGTCTTCCAGGACCCGATGACCGCGCTGAACCCGAGCTACACCGTGGGCTTCCAGATCGAAGAAGTGCTGCGCCTGCACCTGAAAATGTCCCGGAAGGACGCTCGCAAGCGCGCCATCGAACTGCTGGAAAAAGTGGAAATCCCCGGCGCCGCCAGCCGTATGGACGCCTACCCGCATCAACTCTCCGGCGGCATGAGCCAGCGTGTTGCAATCGCCATGGCGATTGCCGGCGAACCAAAACTGCTGATCGCCGACGAACCGACCACGGCACTGGACGTCACGATTCAGGCGCAAATCATGGACCTGCTACTGGCCCTGCAAAAAGAACAGAACATGGGCCTGGTGCTGATCACTCACGACCTCGCGGTCGTGGCCGAAACCGCCCAGCGCGTGTGCGTGATGTACGCCGGCCAAGCGGTTGAAGTCGGTCAGGTGCCACAACTGTTCGACATTCCGGCGCACCCGTACAGCGAAGCGCTGCTCAAGGCCATTCCAGAACACAGCCTGGGTGCTGCGCGCCTGTCAACGCTACCGGGCATCGTTCCCGGTCGTTACGACCGTCCGCAAGGTTGCCTGCTGTCGCCGCGCTGCCCGTACGTGCAAGACAATTGCCGCACCCAGCGTCCGGCCCTTGACCCGAAAAGCAACAGCCTCGCCCGCTGCTTCTACCCGTTGAACCAGGAGGTGGCGTAATGGCCGTCGTACTTACCGCCCGCAACCTGACCCGTCACTACGAAGTGTCCCGTGGCCTGTTCAAGGGCCATGCGACCGTGCGCGCCCTTAACGGTGTGTCGTTCGAACTGGAAGCCGGCAAGACCCTCGCTGTCGTGGGTGAGTCCGGTTGCGGCAAATCCACCCTGGCCCGTGCCCTGACGCTGATCGAAGAGCCTTCCTCCGGCTCGTTGAAAATCGCTGGGCAGGAAGTCGCCGGCGCCGACAAGGCTCAGCGCAAGCAACTGCGCAAAGATGTGCAGATGGTGTTCCAGAGCCCGTACGCGTCGTTGAATCCACGGCAGAAAGTCGGTGATCAGCTTGCAGAGCCATTATTGATCAACACCAACCTCAGTGCCGCAGAACGCCGCGAGAAGGTCCAGGCGATGATGAAGCAGGTGGGCTTGCGTCCCGAGCACTACCAGCGTTATCCGCATATGTTCTCCGGCGGTCAGCGCCAGCGCATCGCCCTGGCCCGCGCGATGATGCTGCAACCGAAAGTGCTGGTGGCGGACGAACCGACCTCGGCGCTGGACGTATCGATCCAGGCCCAGGTGCTGAACCTGTTCATGGATTTGCAGCAGGAATTCAACACCGCCTACGTGTTCATCTCCCATAACCTGGCGGTGGTGCGTCACGTCGCCGATCACGTGATGGTGATGTACCTCGGCCGCCCGGTGGAAATGGGCCCGAAAGAGGACATCTACACCCGTCCCCTGCACCCCTACACCCAGGCGCTGTTGTCGGCGACGCCGACCATTCACCCGGATCCGGACAAGCCGAAAATCAAGATCGTCGGCGAACTGCCGAACCCGCTGAACCCGCCGTCCGGCTGCGCTTTCCACAAGCGCTGCCCGTACGCGACCGAGCGCTGTGCCATCGAAGAGCCGGCCCTGCGCCTGCTCGACACACGCCAGGTGGCTTGCCACTACGCCGAGCAGTTCCTCGACGGCGCGGCATAAAAATGTGGGAGCAAGCCCCCCAGGCTCGCTCCCACAAGGATATTTGACCTGTTCACCAACCCCTTCTGCCTCGATTGCGCATCAGTCAGGCAGACGGGGTTTTCTTTTGCCTGTCATTCAGGCTCAAGTGTCGTCTTCTTTGCTGTCTGAGTCGTCGGAGGTCGAGTCGTCATCCTCCGAGCTGTCCGATTCCGATGCGGCGAGCATCAGCTCGCCGTGCACGCCTTGCCCGCTCCAGGCCTGCTCATCATGGTTCGTACACTCCGCCCACGCCGCTGACGTGCCGAGGGATAGCATCACCAAAACCTTCAGCAGCAATACTATGCGTTGAACAATGCTCATAGCCGATTCCATCCTTTCTTGGGTGAAGTATGGGTGCCGGAATGGCGCAGAGAGAAATTTAGCGCGATTCTCCAGATAGGACGCTAACGAAGGTCGGGAAATGCCATGAGAAAGAAGATTGGTTTCGAATAATGCCTATAGCCAGATCAACTAAGTGATGCGGGCTCGCTGCGCACGGAAGGAAGAACCCTGTTATACCCGGACAACCGAGTCGCTTCGGTGCGGCACACAGCCCGGACAAAAAAAGCCCCGAGGCTCGCGCATCGGGGCTTTGGGGTTTGCAACTCAGCGCTTAGTGATGCTCACGCGTTGCACGGAATTTCACGTCCGGCCAGCGTTCTTCCATCAGTGCCAGGTTGACCCGGGTCGGGGCCAGGTAGGTCAGGTGACCGCCGCCGTCGAGGGCGAGGTTTTCCACGGCCTTGTTGGTGAATTCCTCAAGCTTCTTCTTGTCGCCGGACTCGATCCAGCGCGCGGAATACACGGTGATCGGCTCGTAGGAGCACTCGACCTTGTATTCCTCTTTCAAACGGCTGGCGACCACATCGAACTGCAGCACACCGACGGCGCCGAGAATGATGTCGTTGCTGCGCTCGGGGAAGAACACCTGGGTGGCGCCTTCTTCGGCCAGTTGCTGCAAGCCTTGACGCAGTTGCTTGGATTTCAGCGGATCACGCAGGCGTACGCGGCGGAACAGTTCCGGGGCGAAGTGCGGGATGCCGGTGAAACCCAGGGCTTCGCCTTCGGTGAAGGTGTCGCCGATCTGGATGGTGCCGTGGTTGTGCAGGCCGATGATGTCGCCGGCGAACGCTTCTTCCAGTTGCTCACGCTCGGAGGAGAAGAAGGTCAGCGCGTCGCCGATCCGCACGTCCTTGCCGGTGCGCACATGGCGCATCTTCATGCCCTTTTCGTATTTGCCGGAGCAAATGCGCATGAAGGCAATGCGGTCGCGGTGTTTCGGGTCCATGTTCGCCTGGATCTTGAACACGAAACCGCTGAACTTCTCTTCCACTGGCTCGACGGTGCGCTCGTTGGCGACACGGGCCAGCGGTTTTGGTGCCCAATCGACCACAGCGTCGAGCACGTGATCGACACCGAAGTTACCCAACGCGGTACCGAAGAACACCGGTGTCAGTTGGCCGTCGAGGAATTCCTGTTGATTGAATTCATGGCAGGCGCCCTGCACCAATTCCAGCTGCTCGATGAAACGCTCGTACTCGTCACCCAAGTGCGCGCGCGCTTCATCGGAATCGAGCTTCTCGATGATTTTGGTTTCGGTGCGCTCATGACCGTGGCCGGCGGTGTAGACGATGATGTAGTCGTCGGCGAGGTGATAAACACCCTTGAAGTCGCGGTAGCAACCGATCGGCCAGGTGATCGGCGCGGCCTTGATCTTCAGGACTGCCTCGATTTCGTCGAGCAGTTCGATCGGGTCACGGATGTCACGGTCGAGTTTGTTGATGAAGCTGACGATCGGCGTGTCACGCAGACGGCAGACGTCCATCAGGGCGATGGTCCGTGGTTCTACACCCTTACCGCCGTCGAGGACCATCAATGCCGAGTCCACCGCCGTCAGGGTGCGGTAAGTATCTTCGGAGAAGTCTTCGTGGCCCGGGGTGTCGAGCAGGTTGATCATGTGGTCGCGATACGGGAACTGCATGACCGACGTGGTAATGGAAATACCCCGTTGTTTTTCCATTTCCATCCAGTCGGAGGTGGCATGGCGGTCGGACTTGCGAGATTTCACCGTGCCGGCTACCGCAATCGCCTTGCCCATCAGCAAGAGCTTCTCGGTGATGGTGGTCTTACCGGCATCGGGGTGGGAAATAATGGCGAAAGTGCGGCGTTTCGCGACTTCGGCGGCCTGTTTGGTCATGGGAAATCGCCTGGCGGTGATTCAAAAAAGGGCGGCGAGTATAGCTTAAAAAGTGATCTACGGACCACCGTTCACCCGTGTAGCAGCTGCCGAGCCCGCGAGGCTGCTACAGGGGCAAAACGGGATGCGGGGTGGCTAAATGCTGTTAATTATGGAACCTTTTAAAAGGTGGAGGCGTCCACTCCCCTGTTACGGCACTCGTACCAGGGGCTGAAAAATCAGCAAGTTAGCCTGACGAGGCTGCGCTTATGGCTCTATCTCATGCGGTTTCATCAGCATGAAGAGCTGCTTCTCGCGAACGTTATTTTCCCGGCAGCCAGGCATGGCATTGCCACTCGGGATTGCGTTTGCCGACAAAGAAAAAAGGAGTCCGCCTGTGGCTATTCGCTATGGCAAAGGGCTGACAGGAGGTGCGGTTGTCGTCGCCCTTCTGGCCCTGCTGGTCCACTGGATTGGCATCAACACGATCGAACAGTACCGCGACGATTTGTTGTTTTACCTGCAAGCTCATCTGATTCTCGTCCTCGTTTCCATGCTGGCCGCCCTTGTAGTGGGCATACCCGCCGGTATCTTCCTCAGCCGCCCGACCATGGTTGGACGCGCCGAACGCTTCATGCAGATCTTCAACATCGGCAATACCGTGCCGCCCCTTGCCGTACTGGCCATCGCCCTGGGCATCCTCGGCATTGGTAGCGGCCCGGCAATCTTCGCTTTGTTCCTGGCCTCGCTGCTACCGATCGTGCGCAACACCTATGAAGGGCTGAAAAACGTCCAGGGTTCGCTCAAGGAAGCCGCCGTCGGCATCGGCATGACCCCGACTCAGGTGCTGTGGCGGGTCGAATTGCCGAACGCCGTGCCGATCATCATTGGTGGTGTGCGTGTAGCGCTGGCGATCAACGTCGGGACTGCGCCGCTGGCGTTCCTGATCGGCGCCAACAGTCTGGGCAGCCTGATTTTCCCCGGCATCGCCCTGAACAATCAGCCGCAACTGCTGCTCGGCGCGGCCTGCACCGCCCTGCTGGCCTTGCTGCTCGACGGTCTGGTGACACTCGCCAGCCGCCTCTGGCTCGAACGCGGCCTACGCCCGTCTTAAGCCTCGGCAAAGGAATTAACATGAAAAAAGTCTGCTTATTTTTAGGCTGCGTTCTGCTGTTCGCAGGAATCGCCCAAGCCGCTGAAAAACCCGTGATCCGCATTGGCGCCCGGGTGTTCACCGAACAAACCCTGCTGGCGGAAATCACCTCCCAATACCTGCGCACCAAGGGTTACGACACTCAGGTGACCGGCGGTCTGGGCAGCAACCTGGCTCGCAGCGCCCACGAAAGTGGCCAGTTGGACCTGATGTGGGAATACACCGGTGTGTCGCTGGTGGCTTACAACCACGTCACCGAGAAGCTCGACAGCGCGCAGTCTTACGCCCGGGTGAAAGAACTCGACGCGAAAAAAGGCCTGATCTGGCTGACCCCGTCGAAGTTCAGCAACACCTACGCCCTCGCCCTGCCGGAAAACACCGCGAAGGCTTATCCGCAGATCAACACCATGAGCGAGCTGAACACGGTGTTGCAGGCTGAAGCGAAGACCAATCACCTCGTGGCACTGGACACCGAGTTCGCCAACCGTTCCGACGGTCTGGACGGCATGGTCGACCTCTACAACATGAACCTGACCCGCAACAACATCCGCCAGATGGATGCCGGGCTGGTCTACACCGCCCTGCGTAACGGCCAAGTGTTCGCCGGTCTGGTCTACACCACCGACGGTCGCTTGAACGCCTTCAAACTCAAGTTGCTCGAAGACGACAAGCATTACTTCCCGGATTACACCGCCGCGCCGGTGGTGCGCCAGGCCTACCTCGATGCCCACCCGAAACTCGCCGAAGAGCTCAAGCCACTGGCCGAACTGTTCGACGACGCCACCATGCGCCAGCTCAATGCGCGGGTCGATGTCGATCACGAAAGCCCTTCATCCGTTGCCGCCGATTTCCTGCGCCAACATCCACTGCTGTCTGTTCAATAAGGCAGAGGAGAAAAAGACATGGAATTTCTCAACGCCTTTTCCCATCTCGATTGGCCGCTAGTGCTGCACCTGACCTGGCAGCACATAACCTTGGTTGGCATCGCGGTAACGCTGGCGATCCTGGTCGGCGTGCCGCTGGGCATCCTGATGACGCGCTTCCCGACACTCGCCGGCCCGTTGCAAGCCAGCGCCACGGTGTTGCTGACCGTGCCGTCGATTGCGCTGTTCGGCCTGCTGCTGCCGTTCTACTCGAAATTCGGCCAGGGCCTGGGCCCGATGCCCGCGATCACCGCGGTGTTTCTGTACTCGCTGCTACCGATCATGCGTAACACCTACCTGGCGTTGACCGGCGTCGAACCGGGCATTCGCGAAGCCGCACGCGGCATCGGCATGACCTTCGGCCAGCGTCTGCGCATGGTCGAACTGCCGATTGCCGTGCCGGTGATCCTCGCCGGTGTCCGCACCGCCGTAGCGATGAACATCGGCGTGATGACTATCGCCGCGACCATCGGCGCCGGTGGCCTCGGTGTGCTCATCCTCGCTTCCATCAGCCGCAGCGACATGTCGATGCTGATCGTCGGCGCGGTGCTGGTCAGCCTTCTGGCCATCTTCGCCGACCTGCTTCTGCAATGGCTGCAACGCACGCTGACTCCAAAAGGACTCCTGAAATGATCGAACTTCAAAACCTCAGCAAAACCTTTCAAAGCAACGGCAAAGATGTGAAAGCCGTGGACTCGGTGAGCCTGACCGTCAATGAAGGCGAGATCTGTGTGTTCCTCGGGCCATCGGGCTGCGGCAAGAGCACCACGCTGAAAATGATCAACCGGTTGATCAAACCGACTTCGGGCAAGATCCTGATCAACGGCGAAGATACCACCGACCTCGACGCCGTGACCCTGCGTCGCAACATCGGTTATGTGATCCAGCAGATCGGTCTGTTCCCGAACATGACCATCGAGGAAAACATCACCATCGTTCCGCGCCTGCTGGGTTGGGACAAACAGAAATGCCATGACCGCGCCCGCGAGTTGATGAGCATGATCAAGCTGGAGCCCAAGCAGTATCTGACCCGCTACCCCCGTGAATTGTCCGGCGGCCAACAACAGCGGATCGGCGTGATTCGCGCGCTGGCGGCGGATGCGCCGCTGTTGTTGATGGATGAACCGTTCGGCGCGGTCGACCCGATCAACCGCGAAATGATCCAGAACGAGTTCTTCGAGATGCAACGGGCGCTGAACAAGACCGTGATCATGGTCAGCCACGACATCGACGAGGCCATCAAGCTCGGCGACAAGATCGCGATCTTCCGCGCCGGCAAACTGTTGCAAATCGACCACCCGGACACCCTGCTCGCGCACCCGGCGGACGACTTTGTCAGCAACTTCGTCGGCCAGGACAGCACGCTCAAGCGCCTGTTGCTGGTGAAGGCTGAAGATGCGGCGGACAACGCGCCGTCGGTGAGCCCGGAAACCCCGGTGGCCGAAGCCCTGGAATTGATGGACGAACTGGACCGGCGCTACGTGGTGGTGACCTGTGCCGAGAACAAGGCCTTGGGCTACGTGCGCCGTCGCGACCTGCATCGCCAGACAGGCACCTGCGCGCAATACCTGCGCGAGTTCAACGCCACCGCGGCGTACGACGAGCATTTGCGCATCCTGCTGTCGCGCATGTACGAGTTCAACCGCTCGTGGCTGCCGGTGATGGATGCGGAGCGGGTGTTCCTTGGCGAAGTGACCCAGGAATCGATTGCCGAATACCTGAGCTCCGGTAAGTCCCGTGGGGGCAAGACCAGCATTGTTTCGCCTGCCGAGGCTGCTGTCGCCTGATATGACCCTGTGGCGAGGGGGCTTGCCCCCGTTGGGCCGCGAAGCGGCCCTGAAACCAGAGAACGTAATTGTTCTGATATACCGAGTACTCTGGTTCTACGACTGCTGCGCAGCCGAACGGGGCGGTGCGGCGTTCACAAGCCCCCTCGCCACAAAGGCAGTGCAAATCCCTTCAAAATTCCTCATTCGGGGAACATCACACTGTCACGCAGGTCGGTTACATCAGTAGCTGTCAGGGACCGCACGACGGAAGCGTGCAAAAACGCGACATTTTTTGTTGATCTCAAGCCCCTCACGCCCTAAAGTTCGCGCCGAACGTCCATGCTGGAAACGATCCATCCGGCTCAAGTACTGACGACGAGACAGCAAGGCCAAGGGAAGCACCGCCTCCCATGGCCTTTTTGCTTTCGGCGACATGCCTTGGGAAGTAGGCGAACCAAAGTGGGGATACGGAGGGCGTTCATTTGCACCCATTGATAATTTCAGTTTGCCAGTAGGAGTTCCCAGCATGTCGATCAACGTCGAAGACTATTTCGCGCGCGAAACCTTCCAGAAAATGAAGGCCTTCGCCGACAAACAAGAAACCCCGTTCGTGGTGATCGACACCGCGATGATCGCCCAGGCCTATGACGACCTGCGTGCCGGTTTCGAATTCGCCAAGGTCTACTACGCGGTCAAGGCCAACCCGGCCGTGGAAATCATCGACCTGCTCAAAGCTAAAGGCTCGAGCTTCGACATCGCCTCGATCTATGAGCTGGACAAAGTGCTGAGCCGTGGCGTCAGCGCCGACCAGATCAGCTACGGCAACACCATCAAGAAATCGAAAGACATTCGTTACTTCTACGACAAAGGCGTTCGCCTGTACGCCACCGACTCCGAAGCCGACCTGCGCAACATCGCCAAGGCAGCTCCAGGCTCGAAAGTCTACGTACGTATCCTGACTGAAGGCTCGACCACGGCCGACTGGCCTTTGTCGCGCAAATTCGGCTGCCAGACCGACATGGCCATGGACCTGCTGATCCTCGCTCGCGACCTGGGCCTGGTGCCATACGGCATCTCGTTCCACGTCGGTTCGCAGCAGCGCGACATCAGTGTCTGGGACGCGGCAATCGCCAAGGTCAAAGTGATCTTCGAACGCCTGAAAGAAGAAGACGGCATCCACCTGAAGCTGATCAACATGGGTGGCGGCTTCCCGGCCAACTACATCACCCGCACCAACAGCCTGGAAACCTACGCTGAAGAAATCATCCGCTTCCTCAAGGAAGACTTCGGCGACGACCTGCCGGAAATCATCCTGGAGCCGGGCCGTTCGCTGATCGCCAACGCCGGTATTCTGGTCAGCGAAGTGGTACTCGTGGCGCGTAAATCCCGTACCGCTGTAGAGCGATGGGTGTACACGGATGTGGGCAAGTTCTCTGGCCTGATCGAAACCATGGACGAAGCCATCAAGTTCCCGATCTGGACCGAGAAGAAAGGTGAGATGGAAGAAGTGGTCATCGCCGGTCCAACGTGCGACAGCGCCGACATCATGTATGAAAACTACAAGTATGGTTTGCCGCTGAACCTGGCCATTGGTGATCGTTTGTACTGGTTGTCGACCGGTGCCTATACCACCAGTTACAGCGCGGTTGAATTCAATGGCTTTCCGCCGTTGAAGTCGTTTTACGTTTAACCAAACTCGCTTGCGCAAAAAGGCCCATGATTGCTCATGGGCCTTTTTTTATGCTTTTGACCAGATTTTAAGCTGCTCGGATAGCACATCTATCTCTGCGACAGAGAGGCTAATACCGCTCAACTTCAACACCAAACCACCTAAATTCATTTTCATATTACGCGCGATCAACTCTCGGCCAGCGGACTCCGAAAAATACCGAAGCCCAAACAAAAAATCATTCATGTTATTGATTGCCGAAGAAGCTTGACGGTAAATCTTCTCTAATTCTACCCACTGTGCCTTCGGTGTCATTTGTTTCATTCCCGGCAAAAACACCCCGCCACGGAAATTATAATTATCAAGCTTTGTCTGGCCTGTGTGGCATCGACACATATCCAATGCCAGCGTATCGATAAAATTGAAAAAGATAGTATGAATATCCAGGTGCAACTCTCGCACCTGATTCTTTACTTCTCCCACATCGGACCCAAGATAGATCAAACGGAGCGCCAACTCGTGCAATAGTCCGTCGACATTCGTCGGGGGCAGAGCGATAAACTTATCCGAGGCGAATAATGTAAATTTCCGATGATCAAGGCTATTAACGGGCATTCGCATACCCTTACCTGGTGCGTCTTTGATCGCCGTACGCAACTCTTCGAAAAAAACACTCACATCAGATATAACATTGTCACATTGACGATCAAGTTTCTGGACTTCACTGGCCAGTCTACTTAAATAGCCCACACTAAATGAAGACAACACCTTCAGCTTTGCGTCATCGGGTGGTGCGACCAATGTATGGCCCTGCTGTCTCCATGTCGCTGAAGCATTATTCATCAGGTCCAGTACAGGAGGCAGCAAAACAAGGAAATCCAAATAATTCTTGAGGTATACAAAATGGTGACGCTGAAGTAGAAAACCAAACATATCACCTCCTACAATCCAAGTTTCTATGCGTGCGGGGATCAGACAGTCGAACGACTCTAAACTGCCTGACCCATTGTGGCGGTCAGGTTTAAACACCGGACAGCACAGTTCAGCAATGCCTACGCTTACACAAGGCAATAACGTGCTCGTTATGACTTGGAGAGGGGGGACAAATAGTCGATAAAGATTGAAGCTTCTTTTTGGAAGGCTGCACTGTAGTCATCTTCATCGGAAAACTCATCGAACCCCATCGATGCTACAAATAGCTCAAATGACTGAACAGCTTTCAAATATTCAGCAACGTATACGCTGCGTTGATCTTCAATGAGATGAGCAGCTTGAATGAATTTGACCTTTTCATCAGCCGCTGTCTGTTTACTTTTTTCGGATTGGATGCGATTTAAAAGCTCATCGATTCTCGCTTGAACTGTGTCTGAGCCTCTGATCATGTCGATAAATCGTAATCCGGCGCCAATATCTTCAATGGCCTTTTTAACCGTTTCAATCGCGAATTTAACCAATTCAAGTTCTGTTGGTTTCATTCCTAACTCGAGTAGCTTATCGATAGTCAAGGCAACGTCTTTGCCGATCTTTTCAATGCCTGCTTTTTCTATCGCTTCGATAGCATCGGAAATAGTATTTTTTTCGCTTTGAGATTGACTTAACGCAACCTGAAGTTGCTCAATCATTTCCAGATGACTTTCTTTGTCTTTTTCCAACCCAGCGATGTATCCCGTCGTTGTGGTTTTGTCAAAAACCCTGCTGACTTCGCGCGCTTGTTTTCGGATATTTTTTGTTATTTCTTCCGTTTTAACAATGGCTTTTTTTAGCTGGCGATTTCGCTCCTGCAAAAACTCTTCGATGATTTCGATATCATTTTCGCCTCCAGCTTCATTCGCCAAGTTAGCTTCAATAGCCATCAACATATTTCGGTTGGTTTTTAGCTCATTCGAGGCCTGAAGGGCTGCAGCTGTCAATTTCTCCCCGCAGCTGTCTATATTTCGCACCAGCTGGACACAGCTATCTTTCAACGCGGGGAGGTATTGTTGACGCGTAAAAATCGCCTTCGCGGTTGTCAACTCAGTGTTCATCTTCGATAGACTGCTCTTCATTAAAACAAGGTCAGCCTCCGGATAAGTATTCCCAGTAAAAATCTCCATTACTCCTGCGCTCCTTGCAGTGATTCCGCCAATATATTCTTCATCCGCTTCCTTAAAAATTTCGTTCAACGAGCGTGCGTCATTTACAATTTCCTTCCATGGACTAACGACGTTTGCAAAATGCAAGTTAAACATCCGGAATCGCATCGCGTCGGTGATCTCCCCGGCTGCCTCATGCGAGTTGGAGACATACAAATGAAGAACATTCCACGTGTGCCTCAGGTTTTTGGTCGCCACGTCAGCATGCACAGCAGCAAAGTCCAGATCTTGTAACTTAAGCTCTACCACTTTCAACCTGGCGAGTGTTTGATTTTTATTATCCAACACTGCAAGCGCACGGCTTTGTGCCTCTTTCAAGGCGTCCCGTTCTTTACGTATGGCCTCGGCTTCGACACCATAGTAGATAGACATGCCTAAACCGAATATATTAAGCGTTGCTGCAGAACCGAGCGACTTTTCGACAAGCGCTTTGTATTGTGTATTCTTTTCAGCGATCTGTGCTGCGAGTTTTGAGGTCTCGGCATCAAGATCTTTGATATCCTGCGGGTAACGGTTAGTCGAGATCAACTCCAGACGGTACTTGATTTCGGGCAGAACCGTGAGCCGAAGTTCATTACCGAAACTGTCCAGGTCTACTTTTATTTGCTCAACGTTATCAAGATTCCCTGCGATATCTTTTTTTATTTCGTTCAACACGTACTTAAAATCAACAATCGTATCTTCACCCAGTGAAAGATCAGGAAAATCATCACCGAGGTCGCGCTTAAGCCTATCAAGGTCTTCGAGTGTTTTGATATTATGTTCTTTCAGGACGCCTGACGCTACCAACTCATCCTCAAACTTAACCATCTGAATACCATAGTTCCCCATTCTGGCACCAAACACTCTTAGATGTTCACTCGTCAACATAACTCTCGAACGAATATCAGACCATTTCATTGCATGTTTTCTGGTCGTAGAGAACGTTTGTAAAAAATCTTCCGCCTTTAATCCTTTACCGCCATCTTCGCCTGCACCAAAGCGTAAATAATCAATCACCGCCTGAAGGGTATAGGGAAGTTGCAACCCCAGCGCCTCATATTTCCTCAGGTTTACAATTTCCGTTTTAGTCAACAACAGCCCGGACTCTCGGGTCGCGACTTCCATCATACTGCCCAATCTTGCCAGCGGCTTACTGATCGAGGCATTCACCATGGTGACGGGCACTACAGCGGCAAGCTCAGCAATCTGTACAACACTCGCGTTCTTTAAAGCATCTTCCCACAATAAATTATCAGTCATAATTATTCCATTAATTACAAGAGCGAGGCTTAATATCTGCAAAATGCAGAAAGCTCATGACAGGCATCAAAATGTCTGCACATCGAAACTACCGAAAACAAACAAAGCCAGTCAAGACAGAACCAAAACACAACTAAAACCAAACACTACCAACAATCAGCTACATTAACCCTTCAACATTTTTGGCAATAACCAACACTTGCCATGCGACGCACGCTCACTCTATAAACCTACTTGGTTATTAATTTTACTGGTTCGGGTACAGGCACAGCCTCAGGATTTAGAAAATCCCGGCGGGGGTGTGGTTTTACTTTAGTTTTAATGGCACACCAGAATGTGCCTGGCGTGGTTGAGAGCGAGGGACAGTCAAGATTGAGCGTTAGTCAATTGTTCCGCTCGTTGCCGATAAGCGTGTGACAGTTGTCGAATCGCTGGATTTTGGGCATTAAGTAATGCCTCGCTGCTTACACGCAGGAAGCTCGAGTGTCCTTTGCTCATCGCTTTCCCTAACCAGGTAAGGGCTTCGTCGATGCGCCCCACCTCTGCCAGCACTGAGCCGTAACTGAACTGCCCGCGGAAATCGTCTCCTTCCGCTGAGCGTCGATACCAGTCAAATGCAGCCACAGGGTCAGCATCACAAAACCGCCCTTCTTCCAGATAACGACCGAGCAGGTTCATGGACTTGGCGTGCCCCAGTTCGGCCGCCTGTCGATACAGCCTCAGGGCTTGCGACTGATCGACCATCCCCCCTCGCCCCGTCGCCAGCAGGTTGGCGTAGTTGTACATCGCCCAATCGAGACAGGCTTCAGCAGCGATTCGATAATGCCGTGCGGCAATCGCAATATCAGCGGCACAACCCCAGCCATGTTCATGGCAACGGCCGAGCATGTTGCGCGCCATCAGATGCCCACGCCGGGCGGCGATTTCGAACCAGCGCACGGCCAGCGGTCGATCCAGCGCAATGCCCTGCCCATCCAGCAGAATCTGCCCCAGCAAGGCCTGGGCATCCAGCACACCTTCACGGGCGGCGATCAGAATCGCCTGGGCTGCGCGCGCCGGGCTTTCTTCCAGCATGGCCTTGAGGCGATCACCGTCGAGGACTTCCTCGCGGCGCAATTGATAACTCATACCTCGACCCAGCGACGCAACAAGTTGTGATAGGTGCCCGTCAGGCGGATCAGCGAAGGATGGTCGGGCATGTCCTGGGTCAGCTGTTGAATCGCCCCGTCCATCTCGAACAGCAAGGCACGCTGGCTGTCATCGCGGACCAGGCTTTGGGTCCAGAAAAACGACGCGTAGCGGGTTCCACGCGTGACGGCGTTGACCTTGTGCAGGCTGGTGCCGGGATACAGGACCATATCGCCGGCCGGCAACTTCACTCGCTGGGTGCCGAAGGTGTCCTGGATTTCCAGCTCGCCACCGTCGTAGTCCTCCGGTTCACTGAAGAACAGCGTCGCCGACAGGTCGGTGCGCACCCGCTCGACGCTGCCCTTGGGCTGACGCACGGCATTGTCGATGTGGAAGTCGAAACTGCCACCAGCCGTGTAACAGTTCAGCAACGGAGGGAAGACCTTGTGCGGTAATGCCGCTGACATGAACTGCGGTTTTTTCCACAGCCGTTCGAGCA
The DNA here is from genome assembly GCF_024168645.1 of Pseudomonas sp. GGS8. Classification (NCBI taxonomy): domain Bacteria; kingdom Pseudomonadati; phylum Pseudomonadota; class Gammaproteobacteria; order Pseudomonadales; family Pseudomonadaceae; genus Pseudomonas; species Pseudomonas sp. GGS8. Next base: position 951,101 of record NZ_JALJWF010000001.1, read on the forward strand.
TCGCCGCACCGATTTCCTTGGTCAACGGATGTCCTTCAGGCAGTTGCAGATTGTGCTTGGCCTTTGCCGACTGATAACCGGCGGTAATTTTGCCATCGGCCCAATCCGCCTGCGCCAAGGCTTCGCGGATGCGCTGCACTTCTTCTTTCGCGAACACGCCGGGAATGTGCAGCAACATGGAAAGACACCTGAAGGCAAAGGGGAGCCAATGGTATTGATTCTTATTACCGATGTAAAACCCGAGAGACGAATGAAACCGCAAAAACCGTAAAGGTAAATTGTAAAGAATGTAAATTCATCTCGAATAGCAATGCTTCGCAATTGATACAGATACTTATTTACTCTACATTCCGCGGCCTCAAATCCTTGGGGAGGGGAATTCACATGTCACGCCAACAACCACAATCAACGGTCAGTTCACCACGCTTGCTCGTGTCTGCAATTGGCGTGGCGATCACCGCCGGCTCTGCGGGCCACATGGTTTTCGCGGCCGAGAAGACCGACGAAAAAGCACCCGGCAATGCGATATCCCTGGACGCCACCAGCGTTGTAGGCGAGCAGGATGACACCTCCTACCAGACCGATACCTCGGCCTCCAAGAAGTACACCGCGCCACTGCGCGAGACGCCGAAAAGCGTCACCGTGATCCCGCAACAAGTGATTCGCGACACCGGCGCCACCAGCCTGGTCGACGCCCTGCGCACCACCCCGGGCATCACCTTTGGTGCCGGCGAGGGTGGCAACCCGGCCGGTGATCGTCCGATCATTCGTGGTTTCAACGCCGAAAGCGACGTGTTCATCGACGGCATGCGCGACGTGGCGTCCCAGAGCCGCGAGATCTTCAACGTTGAATCGATCGAAGTCAGCAAGGGGCCGGGGTCGGCCTTCACCGGCGCCGGTTCCACCGGTGGCAGCCTGAACCTGGTGAGCAAGACCGCCAAGCTGGGCAACGCCTACAACGGCGGCTTTACCTGGGGCTCGGACCAGACCAAGCGCACCACCCTCGATCTGAACCAGCAGATGACCGACACCTCGGCGTTCCGGCTGAACCTGATGAAGCACGAAGCCAACGTCGCCGGGCGTGATGCCGTGGACGTCAGCCGCTGGGGCGTGGCCCCCTCCTTTGCCTTCGGCCTGGGCACCGATACCCGCTTGACCGTCGGCTACTACCACGTCGAAACCGATGACATGCCCGACTACGGCATCCCGTTGACCGTGAGCCCCAACCGCAGCAAGTACAACGTCGACAAGCCGGCCAACGTTAACCGCGACAACTTCTACGGCCTCACCAGTCGCGACTATCGCCAGACCAGCAACGACAGCGGCACGATCAAGATCGAACACGATCTGAACGATAGCCTGACCGTGTCGAACAGCTTCCGCATGTCCCGTTCGACCCTGGATTACATTGTCACCAACCCAGACGACAGTAAGGGCAACGTGGCCAACGGCAGTGTCTACCGTGGCGCGAAGAGCCGTAATTCAACGTCCAGCGGCTGGATCAACCAGACCGACCTGAGCGCCAAATTCAACACCGGCGCCATCGAGCACAGCCTGGTGAGCGGACTGGAGTTTTCCTATCAGGACACCCACAACCGCCCGTACCTCCTGACCTCCAGCGCCAGCGGCACCCGGTGCAACCGTGCCCTGTTCAACTCCGGCGACTGCACCAGCCTGTACAACCCGACGCCTGGGGATAACTGGATTGGCACGATCACCGACAGCAACGCCTTCACCGACACCGACACCAAGACCGCTGCGGCCTACGTGTTCGACACCTTGAAGTTCAACGAGCAATGGTCCCTGAACCTAGGCCTGCGTTATGACAACTATCAGGTCGAATCCAGCGGCTTCGCCAACGCCAGCAGCACGGCTCCCGCGGGCAGTTTCTCCCGGCAGAACACCAGCGACCTGCTGAACTACCAGATCGGCGTGGTCTACAACCCGCTGCCAAATGGCAGCCTCTACGCCGCCTACTCGACGTCCAGCAACCCGGCCGGCGAAACCAGCGGCAACGGTGGCCTGGAACTGGCCGCGAACAACAGCACTCTGGACCCGGAAAAGAACCGCAACTACGAGATCGGCACCAAGTGGGACTTCTTCGGTGACGACCTGTCGCTGACCGCCGCGCTGTTCCGCACCGAGAAAACCAACGCGCGTATCAACGATCCGGATGGCGGCACCACCCAAGTGCTGGACGGCGAACAGCAGGTCAACGGCCTGGAACTGACCTACACCGGCAAGCTGACCCGTAACTGGCGAGTCTTCGGCGGCTACACCTACATGGACAGCGAAGTGGTCAAAACCACCCTCGCCGCCGATGAAGGCAACCACATGCCAAGCACCCCACGGAACAACTTCACGTTCTGGTCGACCTACGACCTGGTACCAGACAAGTTGACCGTCGGTGCCGGTGCGACCTTCGTCGATTCCCAGTTCGGCAACGTCGCCAACTCGGTGGAGATCCCGTCCTACTGGCGTTACGACGCGATGGCCAGCTACCGCCTGACCAAGAACGTCGACCTGCAACTCAACGTACAAAACCTGGCCGACAAGCGTTACTTCGACCAGGTATTCCAGACGCACTACGCCCATGTGGCGCCGGGGCGCACTGCCCTGCTGAGTGCCAACTTCCACTTCTGATAACAGAAGCGTGAAGGCCAAAGCTCTCTGGCAAAAGCCCCGCTCATCAAAGTGAGCGGGGTTTTTGCGTGTAAAAAAGAATGCTTCTCGACAACTCACGGCATAATGCGCGCCGTGATGATGACTTTTGAACGAACAAGGCGAGCGACGTGTTGAAGAAATCCCTGTTCCAGTTGCACTGGTTTTTCGGCATCAGCGCCGGACTGGTCCTGGCCCTGATGGGCATTACCGGGGCGGCCGTATCGTTTCAGGATGAAATCCTGCGGGCGCTGAACCCCTCTGTGCTGCACGCCGAGAAGCAGATCGCCGGCGTGCTGCCACCGGCCGAACTGGTGGAAAAAATCGAAGGTGCTTCGGGCAAGACCGTCTCGATGCTCTGGGTCGAGACCGATAGCGGCAACGCCGCGCGGGTGATCTTCACGGCGCCGCCAGGTGAACGTCGCGGGCAGATGCGCTACTTCGACCCGTACACCGCCGAGTTCATGGGCGAGGTCACAGGTCAGGACTTCTTCGCCCTGATGCTGCAACTGCACCGCTTCCTCGCCATGGGCGATACCGGTCGGCAGATCACCGGTGCCTGTACGCTGATTCTGCTGTTCTTCTGCCTGTCCGGCCTGTACCTGCGCTGGCCGCGCCAGTGGAAAAGCTGGCGCGCCTGGCTGACGCTGGACTGGAAGAAAAAGGGCCGCAGCTTCAACTGGGACCTGCACTCAGTGGCCGGCACCTGGTGCCTGCTGTTCTACCTTTTGGCGGCGCTGACCGGGTTGTCCTGGTCGTACGAGTGGTACAACAAAGGCCTGACTAGGCTGCTTTCCGATTCGCCGCAAAACGAGCGGGTCCGCAATGGTCGCGGCCCCGCGCCCAGCGGCCCGGCCCCTACCGCCGATTACGCCGCCATGTGGAGCAGCATCTACAGCGCCGCCGGCCCTGGTCTTTCGTCCTACAACGTTCGGATGCCGCCAGTGGCCGGACAACCGGCAACCGTGTTCTACCTGCTGAAGGATTCGCCCCACGACCAGGCGCGGAACCAGATCACCCTCGATCCGGTGACCGGCGCCATCAGCCGTCATGACCGTTACAGCGACAAGAGCCTCAAGGCGCAGTTGCTGACCAGCATCTATGCACTGCACGTCGGCAGTTATTTCGGGATGGTCGGGCGAATCATCCTGACCATCGCCGCGCTGAGCATGCCGCTGTTTTTCGTCACGGGCTGGTTGCTGTACCTGGACCGTCGGCGCAAGAAACGTCAGATCAAGGATGCCCGTAAAGGCCTTGAGCAACCGGGTAGCGACGCACCGGCATGGCTGATCGGCTTCGCCAGCCAGAGCGGGTTTGCCGAGCAGCTCGCCTGGCAGACTGCCGGGCAATTACAGGCCGCCGGATTACCGGTGAAGGTTCAGCCGCTGGCCAATGTCAGCGAACAGGACCTGCGAGATTCCAGCAACGCACTGTTTGTGGTCAGCACCTTCGGCGACGGCGAAGCGCCGGACAGCGCCCGCGGTTTCGAACGCAAGGTGCTGGGTCGTATGCTGAGCCTCGAAAGCCTCAACTATGCCGTGCTCGGCCTCGGCGACCGCCAGTATCAACACTTCTGCGGCTTCGCCCGTCGCTTGCACACCTGGCTCGGCGAGCACGGCGGCAAGACCTTGTTCGCCCCGGTGGAAGTCGACAGCGGCGACCCCTACGCCCTGCGTCACTGGCAACAGCAACTCGGTCTGCTGACTGGCCAGGCGCCGGTCGACACCTGGCAAGCGCCCAGTTACGACAACTGGACCCTGACCCGTCGCGAGCTGATGAACCCGGACAGCAGCGGTTCGCCCGTATATTTGCTGGGCCTCACTGCCCCCACTACCAGCAGTTGGCTGGCCGGTGATCTGGTGGAGGTGCTGCCGCGCAATGGCGCCTGGGCGATCGAGCATTTCCTCGATGGCCTGGGGATTGACGGTCGGGCCACGGTTGAACTCGATGGCCTGTCGCAAACTCTGGAGCAAGCCCTGGCCAGCCGCCAACTGCCCGAGAACCGCGCTCATCTGGTCGGCCTGCACGCGCAAGCGCTGGTGAACGCGTTGGTGCCGCTGGCCATGCGCGAATACTCCATCGCCTCGATCGCCGCCGACGGCGTGCTGGAATTGATCGTGCGCCAGGAACTGCACCCCGATGGCAGCCTGGGCATCGGTTCCGGCTGGTTGACCGAACACGTCCCGGTAGGTGCTCACATCAGCCTGCGGGTGCGGCGCAACAGTGGTTTCCATCTGCCGAACGAGGCGGTACCGATGATCTTGCTGGGCAACGGCACCGGGTTGGCCGGGTTGCGCAGCTTGCTCAAGGCACGGATTGCCGACGGGCAACAGCGTCACTGGTTGCTGTTCGGCGAGCGTAATCGCGAACACGATTTTCTGTGCCGTGCCGAGCTGGAAGAGTGGTTGATCAACGGTGATCTGACGCGTCTGGACCTGGCGTTTTCCCGCGATCAGGCCGAGAAAATCTATGTGCAGGATCGCCTGCGCGAGGCTGCCGGCGAGCTGAAGAAATGGCTGGCCGATGGCGCCGTGATTTACATCTGCGGCAGTTTGCAGGGGATGGCATCGGGGGTGGATCAGGTGCTTAACGACGTGCTGGGTGCGGATGAAGTCGAGCGTCTGATCGAACAAGGCCGCTACCGCCGCGACGTCTACTGACACCGTTGATCCCTGTGGGAGCGGGCTTGCCCGCGATGAGGCCATCACATCCAGCATCGATGTTGCTGACAGTCCGCAATCGCGGGCAAGCCCGCTCCCACACTATTTGATCGATGTCTGCTCAAACGATTGTTGCCAGCCTCAACCCGGCTGCAACTTACGCTCAAACACCCCCACCCCATCCAGATCCCGCAGCACAACGCTCAACTCCCCGGTCTGCCCATCGATATTCACCTCGCCAAAAAACTGAAACCCGGCAAATGGCGAGGTGTTCTGCGCCGGTGGAGCCTTCTGGAACACCACTTCGGGCCCGAAGGTTTTATCCAGCGTATTCGGCCCGAAGCTCCCCGCATTCAATGGCCCCGCGACAAACTCCCAGAACGGTTCGAAGTCCTGGAACGCCGCGCGATCAGGATGATAATGATGCGCCGCACAGTAATGCACATCCGCCGTCAGCCAGACGAAATTGCGCACCTGCTGCGCCCGCAGAAAGCCGAGCAATTCAGCGATCTCCAGTTCACGGCCCTGAGCCGGGCCCGGATCACCGTTGGCCACCGCCTCCCAACGCGCCACACCAGGGCTGACTTCGCCGTCGGGTACGCCGAGGCCGATGGGCATGTCGGCGGCGATGACTTTCCATTGAGCCTGAGAGCCTTTCAATTCACGTTTGAGCCAGTCCAATTGTTCGCGACCGAGGAACGGCTTGGCAGCACCGAGGTTGTCATCGTTGGCACCGCGATAACTGCGCATGTCGAGCACGAACACATCGAGCATCGGCCCATAACTCAACTTGCGATAAATCCGCCCGCCACCGTCGGCGCTCTGTAAACGCATCGGTGCATATTCGAGCCAGGCCTGCCGCGCGCGGCCCACCAGGCTGTGGATATCTTTGCTCTTGTAGCGATCATCCAGTTGCTTGCCCGGCGACCAGTTGTTCACCACTTCGTGGTCGTCCCACTGCCAGATCTGCGGCACTTCGGCGTTGAAGCGGCGGATGTTGTCGTCCATCAGGTTGTAGCGGTAATTGCCGCGATACTCGTCGAGGGTTTCGGCGACTTTGCTCTTGGCTTCGCTGGTGATGTTGCGCCACACCCGCCCGCTTTCGGTGGTCAGTTGCGCCGGCACCGGGCCATCGGCGTAGATGGTGTCGCCGCTGTGGATAAAGAAGTCCGGCAGACGCAGACGCATGGCTTCATAGATGCGCATGCCGCCGATGTCCGGATTGATGCCGAAGCCCTGGCCGACGGTATCGCCACTCCAGACAAACCGAATATCCCGCCGAGCGCTTGGCACACTGCGCAGATGACCGAACCAGGGTTCACTGGCGACACCGCTCTGGGCGTCCTCGAACGTCACGCGGTAGAAAATCGCCTGATCGGCGGGCAGGCCAGTGAGTTCGACCCGTGCGGTGAAATCGGTGCGGGCATCGGCCAGCGGCGAGACGAATCGACGTGGGTTGCTGAACAGGCTGCGCGTGTCCCATTCCACCACCATCCGCGCCGCACGGTCACTACGGCTCCAGATCATCGCCCGGTCACCCAACAGATCGCCGGACTGCACACCGTCGGTGAGTTGCGGCCGATCATTGACCGAAGCAATCACCGCCGGAGCCAGGCCGGGCAGCAATAGCCCGGCCCCGACAGCTTGCATGACACGACGGCGGCCGAGGTCGAATTCGCTCATGGTGCTCTCCCTGAAAAAGGGAAACTAAAGCATGGCGGTGTGAATCAGGCATGACAAAAAAATCAGCCAACACCACAAATCCTTTGTGGGAGCGAGCGTGCTCGCGATGCGGTCTGACAGCCAGCATCAATGCTGAATGTAATGGCCTCATCGCGAGCAGGCTCGCTTCCACAGGGTTTGGCGTCGCTGTTAAGCGTTGGCCGGTTCCAGCGCCAGTTCCACTGTTTCCGGCCGCTTGAGCAGCGCATACGCCACCGCCGTCAGCAGACTCCCGGCGACAATCGCCAGTAGATACAACAGCGCATGGTTGATCGCATTCGGAATCAGCATCACGAACAATCCACCGTGCGGCGCCATCAGTTTGCAGCCGAAATACATCGACAACGCACCGGTCAGTGCACCGCCGGCGATGCTCGCCGGTATCACCCGCAACGGGTCTTTGGCCGCGAATGGAATCGCCCCTTCGGAGATAAAGCACAGCCCCAGCACCAGCGCCGCTTTACCGGCCTCGCGTTCCGTCTGGGCGAACTTGCGCCGGGCGATGAACGTGGCGATGCCCAGCCCGATCGGCGGCACCATGCCGGCGGCCATGGTCGCGGCCATCGGTGCATAACTCTGCGATGCCAGCAGCCCCACCGAAAACGCGTAAGCCGCCTTGTTGATCGGCCCGCCGAGGTCGACGCACATCATCCCGCCCAGCAGCACACCGAGCAGAATGGCGTTGGTGGTGCCCATGCTGTCGAGGAAGTGGGTGAGCCCGGCGAGCATCCCGGCCACCGGTTTGCCGACCACGTAGATCATCACCAGACCGGTAAACAGGCTCGCCAGCAACGGAATGATCAGAATCGGTTTCAGCGCCTCAAGACTTTGCGGCAAGCGCGCATAGCGATTGATCGCCTGGGCCGCATAGCCGGCAATGAAACCGGCAATGATCCCGCCGATGAAACCGGCGCCCAGGGTGCTCGCCAGCAAACCACCGATCATCCCCGGCGCCAGGCCCGGGCGGTCAGCGATCGAGTAGGCGATGTAACCCGCCAGCAGCGGCACCATCAGTTTGAATGCGCTCTCGCCGCCGATCTGCATCAGCGCCGCCGCGAGCGTGCCTTGCTCCTTGAACGCGGTGATGCCGAACACGAAGGACAAGGCGATCATCAGACCACCCGCCACCACCATCGGCAACATGTACGACACACCGGTCAGCAGGTGCTTGTAGATGCCGGTCTTCTCTTGCTTGGCCGGGCCTTTGGCGCCGGTCGCGGCGCTTTCCTGCTTGCCTTCGGCCAGGGCTTTGTTCAGCGTCGCTTCAGCCTGTTTCAGGGCGATGCCAGTGCCGCAGCGATAGATTTTCTTGCCGGCGAAACGCTCGGTGGCAACGTCGATATCGGCCGCCAGCAGCACCACGTCGGCATCGGCAATCGCCTCTGCGCTCAGCGGATTGCGCGCGCCAACCGAGCCTTGGGTTTCCACTTGCAGGTCGTAACCCAGACGCTTGGCCGCTTGCTGCAAGGCTTCGGCGGCCATGAAGGTGTGGGCGACACCGGTCGGGCACGCGGTGACAGCCACCAGCCGTGGCGCACTCTTAACCACGGATGCAGGCTCGGTGACGGCGGCGGCTGCAACGTAAACTTCAGCCTCTTCTACCCCGCGACACAGCACCGCTTCGACATCTTGCAGGGCTTGGGCCGGGGTGCTCTGGAACACACGTTTACCGACAAAGCGCGACATATCCACCGGCGCGCTGGTGACCAGCAACACCCACTCGGCAGCCTCGAGGGTCGCCGCCGACAGTTGGCGTTCCGGATGGGCTGCGTCAACCACTTCGACGCTGGTGCTCCAGCCCTGACGCTGGGCCGCTGCATCGAGCAGACGAGCGCACAGCACACTGGTGACCATGCCGTTCGGGCAGGCCGTAACAATGGCTAATTTCATTGCAAACCCTCTTATTGTTCTGTCAGGAGGCGCACGCGCACGCCCTGTTCGAGCTGCGCCAGTTGCGCGGCGTCGCCGATGCCAAACCCGATCTGAGTCACGGCCATGGCGGCAATCGCAGTGGCGGTGCGCAAGGTCTGTTCAGGCGTATCGGCACTGAGCAAGCCGTGCAGCATGCCCGCCAGCAACGAATCCCCCGCACCGACGGTGCTGACCACGCTGACCTTGGGCGGCGTGGCGTGCATGGCCGAGCCGACGCTGAACCAGTTCACCCCGTCCGCACCGTGGGAAATCACCACGTGCTCGATACCTTGAGCATGCAAACGGCTCGCTGCCTCGGCTTGGGCGCCCACGGAAACCACTTCGCAATCCAGTGCCTCAGCCAGCTCTTCGGTGTTGGGTTTGATCAGCCACGGGCCGGCCGACAGGCCAGCACGCAAGGCTTCACCGCTGGTGTCGAGCGCAACGTTCAAGCCACGTTTTTTCAAGCGCAGGATCAACTCCCGCAACCATTGGGCACTCACGCCACGGGGCAAACTGCCGGCCACCACGACGGCGTCATGCCCTGGGGCAATCTGATCGAGCCGATCGAGCAAAGCCTGCTGCGCCGCTTCACTGACCCGCGGCCCCGGGCCGTTGATGTCGGTGATGCGCCCATCGCTTTCCGCCAGTTTGATGTTGCTGCGAGTCTCGCCGGGGACGCGGATAAACGCGTCGGTAAAGCCGCGCTTGGCGAACAGGGCTTCGAACGCCTGAAGGTTGTCTTCCCCGAGAAATCCGCTGACAGTCAACTGATGCCCGAGGTCGGCCAATACCTGCGCCACATTCACCCCTTTGCCGGCGGCGTGGGTGTGCATTTCGTCGCTACGATTGACCTGACCGGGAACAAGTACCGGCAATTGAACGGTGAGGTCCAGTGCCGGATTAAGGGTCAGGGTTAAGATCTTGGCCATTACAGGGCCTCCACTAATGCGCGGACTTCGTTCGCGCTGCCCATGGCCAGGGCCTGTTGGGCAAGGGTTTGAGTCTGGGTCAGGCTGAGTTCACGAATGCGCGCCTTGACCTCGGCAATGCTGCGGCCCGACACGCTCAACTCATCCACACCCAGACCCACCAGCACCGGCACCGCCAGCGGATCGGCCGCCAGCTCACCGCATACGCCGACCCACTTGCCATGAGCATGAGCCGCACGCACGGTGATGTCGATCAGTTGCAGCACCGCCGGATGCAAGCCGTCAGCCTGGGCCGACAAAGTCGGATGACCACGGTCGATGGCCAGGGTGTACTGGGTCAGGTCGTTGGTGCCGACGCTGAAGAAGTCCACCTCTTTGGCCAGTACCGGCGCCAGCAAGGCAGCCGACGGCACTTCGATCATGATCCCCAGTTGCAGGTCCGCAACCGGGATTTCCAGGCGCAGACGCTCGGTCATATCCCGGGCCTGGCGCCACTCATCGACGCTGCCGACCATCGGGAACATGATCCGCAAGGGACGGTTATCCGCCGCACGCAGCAAGGCGCGCAATTGCGCTTCCATGACCTGCGGACGTTGCAGGGTCAGGCGAATGCCACGCACGCCGAGGAACGGGTTCTCTTCTTTGGCGATCGGCCAGTACGGCAGCGGTTTGTCGCCACCGACGTCGAGGGTGCGCACCACCAGCGGCCGCCCGGCAAGACCATCGAGTACGCGACGGTATTCGACTTCCTGGGTTGCTTCGTCCGGCACTTGCGAGTGAGCCATGAAAATCAGTTCGGTGCGCAACAGGCCAATGCCTTCGGCGCCCTGCTCCACCGCGCTGGTGACGCCGGCGCTTTCACCGATATTGGCGAACACCTCCACGGGGTGGCCGTCGGTGGTCAGCGCCGGTTGATGGCGTTGTTCAGCGGCGGCTTTCAGGCGCAGTTCGCGGGTGTCGCGCTCTTCGGTGGCGCGCTGCAGGGTCGCGGCATCGGCGTCCACGTGCAGGCGGCCGCGTTGGCCATCGATCAACAGCGGCGTGCCCGGCTTCAGCAGCAATACGGCGGCACCGGCACCTACCAATGCCGGAATACCGAGGGCTCGGGCGACGATCGCGCTGTGGGCGGTGGCACCACCACGAGCGGTGAGGATGCCGGCGACGCGGGTCGGATCAAGACGAGCCACGTCGGACGGGCCGACTTCATCCATCACCAGAATGTACGGTTGCTCAGGCTCGGCCTGGGTTTCGACGCCACACAAATGCGCCAGCACCCGACGGCCAATGTCGCGCAAGTCGGCGGCACGTTCGGCGAGCAACGCGTCCTGCAGCGCTTCCTGTTGTTTGGCGGCGGCTTCGATCACCGTCATCCACGCCGCTTCGGCACTTTCACCTTGCTTGAGGCGGGTTTCGACTTCGTCGGTCAATTCCGGATCGTCGAGCATTTCCTGATGGGTGATGAAAATCTCGCGAATCGCCTTGGCCTTGCTGCGTTCGATCAGGCCTTCGATGTCACGACGCACATCGGCCAGCGCTTGCTTGAGACGGTCACGCTCGATGGCGGCGGACTCACCGCGCAGCGGGTAATCGATGACTTGCAGCACTTGAATATGCGCCGGACCGATGGCGATCCCGGGTGCCGCGGCAATCGCCTGAATCAGGCTGCCGGACTTCGGCGCGATCAGCGCTTCGGCGACCTCCACCTCCACAAGCACTTCGCGTTGCTGGCTCACCACCGGTAGCGGCTCGACTTCTTCACCGAGGCCTTCTTCGATGGCCGCCAGCAAGGCCGGCAAGGCGTCGGCGGCGATGACCGGTTCGGCGATGAGCTCCAGCACCTGACCGCGACGGGCGCCAAGGCTGAGCAGTTTGCTCAAACTCTTCACCGACACCGCGCTGTCGTGGCCATCGACGATGCGTATACGGATCTCGCCTTCAAAACTTTTCGCCAGTTGCGCGAGGATCTTCGCCGGGCGCGCATGCAAACCGTGGGCGTTGGCCAGGGCAATGCGTGCGCTCGGCCAGTCCGCCGGCACTTCACCGCCAAGGACTTCCAGCACCGCGCGGCTGCTGGTGGCACGGCCCAATTCATGGCCGCGACCTTCAATCAGCAACGCGCAAAGACGTTCGAGCAGCGCCTGATGGGCTTCACCGAGGCTGGCCAGGCAGAACAGCCCGCTCAACGGCTGACCGAGGTAGCGGATGGGTTTGTCCGGGGTAACGAACGCCAGGCCCGGACGCTTCACTGTTTGCTCGCTGTGCAGCCACCACAGGCCATCGCCCAGCGGCAACGCTTCGACCTGCTGCAAGACGCCGGCAAAACCGTTGCTCACGCAATCGGCCTGACGCAGCAAACGGGCACCGCGCCAAACCAGCTCTTCGAAGTCATCGGCGGACACACCGAGGCCGATCATCTGTGCGTCCAGCGCCAGCTCTTGCGGTGCGCCTTGCAGCAGCTTCAGCAAGGCTTCGGCGGAACTGGCGCGGCGCAGGGCCTGGCCCAGGTCGGTTTCACCGAGGGCACGGGTCAGCAATTGCAGCAGGCGCAAATGTTCATCGGATTTGGCGGCGATACCGATGGCCAGATAAACGATCTGGCCATCGCCCCAGTCCACGCCATCTGGGAACTGCATCAGCCGAACGCCGGTGGCGAATACCTGATCGCGGGTTTCCGGAGTGCCGTGGGGGATGGCAATACCTTGGCCGAGAAAGGTCGAGCCCTGGGCTTCCCGGGCCTGCAAGCCTGCGAGGTAACCGTCAGCCACCAGGCCATCGGTCATGAGTCGGTCAGCGAGCAATTGCAGGGCGGTGGCTTTATCCACAGCCGACTGGCCCATGGATATCTGCTCTATGGTGAGCTCGAGCATGCTTTCTCCTTTTTGGCGCCGTGTGACGCCAGGTATTGTTTTGATTGATTCAGCTTAGGCGTTTGAGGACACCTTTTCAGACGCAGTTTTGGCGGTTTTGCGGCAGAACCGGCCAAAGCGACCTATAACGTAGAAAATACGCCTGCTGAAACGTTTAATCTAGAATCTTAGGCACGTTACTCGATAATGTCTCATCCTTGAAGTCCAATTATCGGATGTGCTGCGACAATGGTCGCCTGCCTCAATCGGGTAGGATTGGCGAAAATGTCGGGCAAACTCGAATAAAAAAGGAAAACCCGGGTTGAAACTCAGTGATATTGCACAATTGGCCGGCGTCTCCGTGACCACCGCCAGTTACGTCATCAATGGCAAGGCCGAACAGCAACGCATCAGCAGCGCCACCGTTGAGCGCGTGCGGGCAGTGGTCGAACAACATGGCTTCACGCCCAACCCGCAAGCTGCCGGACTGCGCAGTCGGCACACCCGCACCTTGGGCTTCATTCTGCCGGACCTGGAAAACCCCAGTTACGCGCGAATCGCCAAACTGCTGGAACAAGGCGCCCGGGCGCGCGGCTATCAGCTGCTGATCGCCAGCTCCGACGATGCGCCGGACAGCGAACGGCAATTGCTGCAACTGTTCCGCGCCCGCCGCTGCGATGCGCTGATCGTCGCCAGTTGCCTGCCGGCCGGCGACGACAGCTATCACCAGTTGCAGGCCAAAGGCATTCCGATCATCGCCATCGACCGGGTGATGGAACCTGAGCACTTCTGCTCGGTGATCAGCGACGATCGTGAAGCCAGCCTGCACCTGACCCGCAGCCTGTTGGACCCGCTGCCAAAACAAATCGCGCTGCTCGGCGCCCGCCCTGAATTGAGTATCAGCCAAGAGCGGGCGACGGGCTTCAAAGAAGCGCTGAACGGCTTCAAAGGCGAGGCGCTGATCGAACACGGCGAGTCGTTCAGTCGTGAATGCGGCAAACAATTGATGGAAGAATTAATTCAACGCCTGGGCCATTTGCCGGATGCGCTGGTGACCACGTCCTACGTGCTGCTTCAGGGCGTATTCGATGCCTTGCACGACTTCCCGCTGAAAACCCGCCCGCTGCGCCTGGGCACCTTCGGTGATACGCAGTTGCTGGACTTCCTGCCGCTGCCGGTCAACGCTATGTCTCAGCAACATCAACTGATCGCCGACAAAGCCCTGGAACTGGCAGTGGCCGCCATCGAGCAGGCCGATTACCAACCGGGCGTGCTGGCCATCGCGCGGACGTTCAAGCAGCGTATTCGTCAGGATTGACCCGTGGAACTGATCGACACCCACACTCATCTGGATTTTCCGGACTTCGACGAAGATCGTCAGGCATTACTGGCCGAGAGCCGTGCGCTCGGCGTGCGGCGGATGGTGGTGCTGGGGGTGTATCAGGCCAATTGGCAGCGAGTCTGGGAGCTGGTGCAACGTGATCCCGATCTGCATGCGGCGTTCGGTTTGCACCCGGTGTATCTGGATGACCATCGCCCTGAAGATTTGACCGAACTCGGTGACTGGCTGACGCGATTAGCGGGCCATCGGCAGCTATGCGCGGTGGGCGAGATTGGTCTGGATTACTTCATCGAAACCCTCGATCGTGAACGTCAGCAAACGCTGTTCGATGCCCAACTGCAACTGGCGGCGGACTTCAACCTTCCAGCGTTGATTCATGTGCGACGCAGCCACGCGGCGGTGATTGCCACGCTCAAACAGTTTCGCTTGAAACGGGCGGGGATCATTCATGCCTTCGCCGGCAGCCAGGAAGAGGCTCGCGAATACATCAAGCTCGGTTTCAAACTCGGCCTCGGCGGCGCCGCGACCTGGCCGCAAGCCTTGCGCATGCACCGGGTGATTGCCGGTTTGCCCCTTGAGTCGGTGGTACTGGAAACCGACTCACCAGACATGGCTCCCGCCATGTTCCCCGGCCAACGCAACAGCCCGGCTCATCTGCCGGCGATCTGCGAGGCACTGGCTGCCCTCATGGCGATCAGCCCCGAACAACTGGCTGCCGCCAGCACCGCCAATGCGTGTGAGCTGTTCAACTGGTAATCAGTCGCTACACACATTCCCTGTGGGAGCGGGTTCGTGGCATCAAACCCGGAACGCGCTGATCAATTGCTTGAGCTCCACCACCTGCGCCGATAACGCCCGGCTCGCCGTCTCGGTCTGGTGCGCGCCTTCGGCGGTACGCTCGCCGGCGCGGTTGATCTCGACGATGTTCTGGTCGATATCGTGAGCCACGGCGGTCTGCTGCTCTACCGCAGCGGCAATCTGCTGGTTCTGGTCGACGATCATGCCGACGGCGCCGACGATGTTTTCCAGCGCCTGCTGGACCTTTTCCGACTGCCCGACCGTGCCACTAGCCATCTGATGGCTAGTGCCCATCGCCTTGACCGCCGCACCGACACCGCTGTGCAGCTTGGCGATCATCTGCTCGATTTCTTCGGTCGATTGCTGGGTGCGTTTGGCCAGGGTCCGGACCTCATCCGCCACCACCGCAAAACCACGGCCCTGCTCGCCCGCGCGCGCGGCTTCGATGGCGGCGTTGAGGGCCAGCAGATTGGTCTGTTCGGCAATGCTTTTGATCACTTCCAGCACACGGCTGATGGACTGACTGTCGCTGGCCAGCTGATTGATCACCCGCACCGACTGATCGATCTCGCTGGCCAGTGCAGCGATGCTGCCTTGCTGGGACTCCACCAATCCGCGCCCGCTGATGGTCTCGTCATTGACGCTGTGGGCGCTGCTGACGGCCGCAGCGGCACTGCGCGCCACCTCCTGAGAAGTGGCCGACATCTGGTTCATCGCCGTGGCGACCTGTTCGATCTGCGTACGCTGCCCCGCCACCGCCAGGTTGCTCTGGGCGGACACGCTTTCGACCTGCCCGGCCTGGCGCTCGACCTCGCTGACGGTCTGGCCCACTCGCTCGATCAGGTCATGGATTTTCTTCACGGTGCCGGTGAACACCTCGCCCAACTCGCCCAGTTCATCGCGGCTGTTGGCGCTAAAAGTCACAGTCATGTCACCGGCCGCCACCGTATCCATCACCGCGCCAAGACGCTTGAGGGTGGTGCGGGTCGAGGCGTAGAACCCGCCATAGAGGTAAAAAATCAACACAAACACCAGCGCCAGCGCCACCGCCTGCAACACCATGTGGGTACGGTGCTGCTCGAGCCGCTGCTGCAACTGGGTGCCGAGAAACTTCAGGGTGGCTTCGTTGAGTTGATAGGTCTGGTCCATCAGGCCCGTGACTTGATCGAAAAAGGCCTGCCACGGCGCATCAAGGGTGTCGGCCATCACCACCTGTTCTTCGAACAGTTCACTGGCCTTTTTCAGGGAGGCCTTGCTGCTTTCTGCCTGTGCAGCCAGGGTTTCGTACGCGGCTTTACTGGAGCCCAGTGCATCCTTCAACTTCAGGCCGTATTCGGCCTGAAGTTTTTCGATCTGCGCCAGCAACTCATCGAATCGGGTGCTCGAGGCCGAATTGAGAAAGCCCTGCCCCAGCGAGTAAGCCCCCATCGCCCGGCCTTCGCCGAGTATCTGGGTAACGGCCGGCGTGACGTTGGTAATGAGTTCGCTCAGCTGACGCATGTCGCTCTGGCTGTCGCGGCTCAGGCCGGCCTGACTGGCAATGATCTGGCTGAAAATCTGCGCGTTGCCGAGCAACTTGCCGATCAGCGCACTTTTACTCTGCAGGGAGTTTTCCGCTTGCTGGGCCTTGAACGCGGCGATCATTTCATCGCGTTTGCCATCGAAAAACGTGATTTGCTCCGGGTCAGTGGTCATCGCCACCAGCCCTTGCAAACGGCTAAGAACGCTTTGCTCCAGGGCACTGATCGTCGATTCGACATGATCGGCCTTGCCGGACTGGCCCAGGGTGACGTTGATCTGTACCAGGTTGTTCAGGGTCTCCAGGTCCCGACGCAGGCTCAGGCCGCTGCCCAACAGGTCGAGGCTCTGCAACTCGACCTGGGTGCCCTGGAATTCGCGATAGGAATCACGCACCAGATAGAAATTGGTCACCAGCATCGGCACGAGGAACAGCACGCTGATCAGGCTGAACTTCATGCCGAAGCTCAGGCGGTTCATCAGCGCGACGGCGGGATAGAGCAAGCTCTTCACTGTGAAGTCTCCCTTTGATTTCTTATTTTTATTGGCAGGCGCGCAGAGACAGCAGATAGCCACTATTGGCGCTGCCTCTGTATAGCCTAAATCGGAGGGAGGTTTTGTAACTTAAGGTTAACTACAGGGTTGCCGTTGTTGGAGCGGATGAGCCCCTTGTGGCGAGGGGGCTTGTCGGAACGCCGCATCGCCCCGTTCGGCTGCGAAGCAGTCGTAAATCCGGACAACTCGATCTGACTGAAAGGGCGCTGGGGGGCCGCTTCGCGACCCAACGGGGGCAAGCCCCCTCGCCACAGGCTTAGTGCAAAACTGTCCACAACGCAAACCCGGCATACCAAAGCACCGCCGCGCGCAGCAGCAGTTCCCAGATCCGGTCCAGGCTGTTGATGCCGTCCGGGCCAACCACCGGTGCCGGAATTTCACCGGCCACCAGCCCGACCTTCTCGATCAACTGGGCAGCGCTGATATTCCAGTTCAGCAGTTCGTGCAGCATCACCCGGCTGACCGCGACAAAGTTGCCGACCAGCGCAAAGCTCGCCGCCAGCAGTCGCACCGGCACCCAATCGAACGCATGACGCAGCTGCGCGGCACGCTCGACCACGGCCGGGTTCTGACCATGCTCTTCGGCCAGCGCCAGCAGTCGATAGCTCAGGGCCGCAACCGGGCCCAGCAGGAAGTACCAGAAGATCACCGCGAAAAAGCTCTGATAGGCCTCCCACAGCAGATACCCTTGCACCCGTTCCAGCAACTGCTCGCCGTTGTCAGCGCAGATATCCAGGTCACGTTTGGCGACATGGGCGGCGGCCTGCAGGTCTTCCCGGCGCCAGGCATCGCGAAACGGTCCGAGGCCGGCCAGCAGATCGCCACGCCCCAGACTGTAAATCACCACCAACAAGTGCACAGGCAACGCCAGCAAGCCATAGGCCACCGGGTCCAGCACCACCAACAGCAACCCCAGCAGCGCCACCGGCAGCAACACCAGCACCACCAGTATCAGCCACGGACGGTGAGTCATGCGTGGGCTCGATTCAAGCTTGTTCAGCTCGCGCACCCAACCAGCATCACGTTGAACCCGATGGCGCAGGGCCGAGAACTTTTCGATCCAGACCGCTAACAGCAGCACTAGAAAACTCATTGTTGCTCCTCTTCTTCCTGAGCGGCTTTTGCCAGGGCCGCACGATAGCGTGCCCAGTCGAACGCCGGTCCCGGATCAGTCTTGCGCCCGGGTGCAATGTCGCTATGCCCGCAAATGCGTTGTGCGGTGATGCCCGTGAAGGCGCTTTGCAGCTGTTGGGTAAGGGCCGTCAACGTCTCATATTGCGCATCGGTGAACGGTAGATCATCCGTGCCTTCAAGCTCGATGCCCACGGAAAAATCGTTACAGGTTTCCCGTCCCTCGAAACACGAGACGCCAGCGTGCCAGGCGCGCTCAAGACAAGAGACAAACTGAGTAACCGTGCCGTCACGTTCAATCAGAAAGTGCGCAGACACCCGCAGGTCGGCGATCCCTGCAAAATAGGGATGTTCCGTGACATCCAGTCGATTCTGGAAAAACTCCTGCACCTTGCCGGTCAGAAACTGCGCGGGCGGCAGACTGATATTGTGGATCACCAGCAGGGAGATCTCGCCCTCGGGGCGCGCATTGAAGTTGGGCGAGGGGCATATGCGCACACCCTGACACCAACCGCTCGCGGGGTCCAACTGCATACAGGTTCCTTCAACGACGACTGTGTTGGTGCCCAGTATGCCGCGATAGACCCTCGGCACGCGATCACTTGCCGCGTTTGAGACGCCGCAGGTTGCCCAACACCGATTCCAACGCCCGGTCGAACAGCAAGGTGTCGTCCAGCGTGCGCACTGCGCCACGCCGAAACTCCAGAGCCAGACCGGTACGCCTGCGCTCAAGAACTTTCATCCCGGTGCGGTCGACGAAGATGTATTTGCCGGTGGTTTCAATGATCGCCGCCAGCTTGCAGCGCAGGGTGTTTTCTTCATCTTCCTGAAACTCGACCCAGCACCCCGGGCGCAGTTGATCGACCTGCAGCAGCGCGACATCGTCCTGCGGCAAACGCACCGAGGCTGTCTCGACAGGGCCTTCGTCAGCGGTGCGAAGTACAATTTCCTGCTGCACTTCGACCATCATCGGCCCCTCAACAGGCGCGCTGTCCTGGACCGGAGGTTCGAACAATTGAACGTGCAGAACTTCCAGCTCGCTGAAAAACTCGCTGGTGGCGAACGGGTCGAATGCCGAGCTGTTCAATCCATCGCGCAACGACTTGAGCAACCCCGGCACCAGCGCCAACACGCGCAGGCTCGCGTCGGGCTCGTCATGGCGCTGCACGCTCCAGACCAACTGCTCCATGGTCTGCACATCGGCGTGCCATTCGGCAGACTGATCACCGTGTTTGAGGCTGGTCAGCAACAGCACTTTGCTCCAGGCCTCCTGGACAAACACCACCACGCTGTGCGGCAGCACCTTACCCACCAACGCCTGATTCAGCGCCTGCTCGACGCGCTGACGCGCCAGTTCGGTCCTGGCGCGGCCCTCTTCGGCGTCACGGGTGCGCTGCTCGAGTAATTCGCTGCGACGGCGCTCGTCATTGGTGAAGGCAAGAAAATCCGCCAACAGTTCGGAAAAGATCGCCGGGTCATCGACAAAGTCGTTCAACAATCGCTGCACCACCTGCTCGATACGCAGGTACAGACTGTCGCGTTCATGGTCATCGCACTCGTCCCAGCCCATGGCCGCCGCGGCGATTTCGTTTAGCAAGCGCCGGGCGGGGTGGCTGCCGCGGCTGAAAAAACTCTTGTCGAGCACTGCGACTTTCAACATCGGGATCTGCAAGCGTCCGATCAGCGCCTTGAGGGAGTCCGGCAGGTTGCGGTCATCGAGAATGCATTCGAAGAGCATGGCGATCAGGTTGATCACGTCTTCATCGGCCACCCCGACCACCCGCGACCTGCCGCTTTTGACACTGACCCGGGTCAGTAGCAGTTCGAGCTGATTACGCAGGTCAAAGTCGTCCTGAACCGCCAGCGCCGGCACGTATTGCTGCAAGTGCGAGAGCAGGCGCAGCAGATCGCGGGTGGAGATGGGCTGGGTCTGGGCACTGACCTCCAGAGTCGGCGCAACGCTGCCGCGCACATGGAGCAGCAACTCCTGCAATGCGGCGAAAACTTCCTGCACCCCCTCGTCAATCTGTGGATTGCCGCTGCGCCCCCCGGCCTCGACAGAGTCGGCGTGAACACTGGCAGCCGCTCGATCGATGGCACGTCGCGCCGGGGCGGGCTTGAGGTCCGGCAGCACGCCGGTGGCGATCAGCAATTGATTGGCTTCAGCGTAAAGCTGATCAGCGTTGCTGAGCACATAGCGCTCGAACAACTTGAGGATGATCAGCTTGACCTTGATCTCCATCCCCAGGTTGCGCCCGGCCTGCAGGAAATACTCGCAGAGCAGCGTCGGCCCCAGGGGATTGTGCTGTTCGACCAGTTTCTTGCCCAGCAGGGTGCTCAGTCGGGCGGTGAGTTGGTCGAGGGCGAAACCGTCGCGGTTCAGCACTTTGCCGACCATGACTTCCACCGCCACATTACGCTCCATGTCGTCATGGGATAGCGACGCCGAGGTATCGAAAACCAATGCCCGAGGCAAGGCAACCTGTGAGGTGTCGCACTGCGTGAGTCTGAGGAAAGCCTCGAGGAACTGCTCGAGAAAACCGCGCTCGATATTTTTGCGCTTGAGCCGCAAATCGCGCATGGCTTCGAAGAAGATGTTTTGCTCGACATCGTTTCGAGCCCGGTCAGCCATTTCGAACAGGGTATCGTCGGCGTTATCGAACAGCTCCTGCAGACCCTGCTTGAGCTGTTGAGCAGCCTTGTCGCGAACCTGAAGCAGAATCACCGGCAGGCGGGCGAGCAGCGAGTGAGTCGCCTGGTCGGTAGTCGCCTTGTGCAAAGGCACTGCATTCCCGTCGTTGTGCATCCAAGCCTCCTGAAACGGTGATGCTTCGGTTCGGTAAGAAAGATCGAGCACGCCGGCCATATAGCCGGCACTCAGCGGGCACATCGCCCACCCGCTGTCATTCAATAATCGGGAACCCAAAGATACGTCAAAGCTATGACGTCAAATACAAGGCAGAATTATCTGCAAAAGACCTCTTTTGTGCCAGCAGACTCTGCACCTCCCAAAGAAATAGACGCTTATGAAAGACACTTGCTTAGCCCCGATTGCTCGCGCTAATCGACCAAATGCAGGTTTGCAAACGACGGGATGGTTGTTGATGCCTTGGGTTGCCTCGCGCCATGGCCCTATAATCGGGCCACTTTGTTTGTGGAGCCCGTTATGCCGAATCTACGACTCGCCGATTTGACCGCCGAAATCGAAGCCAACGTGCGCCGTGCGTTGCTCGAGGACATCGGCAGCGGCGACATCACCGCGCAACTGATCCCGGCCGAACGCCTGGCCAAAGCCACCATCATCACCCGCGACGCCGCCGTCATCAGCGGTACTGCGTGGGTTGATGCCGTGTTTCGCCAGCTGGATCCGCGGGTCGCCGTGCACTGGCAGGTGAGCGATGGCGAGCGGGTGAAACCCAATCAGGTGCTGTTCCACCTTGAAGGCCCGGCACGCTCGCTGCTCACCGGCGAACGCAGCGCACTGAACTTCCTGCAACTGCTCTCGGGCGTGGCCACTCGCGCGCAGTACCTGGCGGATTTCGTCGCCCAAACCCGAGTGAAGTTACTAGATACTCGCAAAACCCTGCCGGGGCTGCGTCTGGCCCAGAAATACGCCGTGACCTGCGGCGGCTGCCATAACCACCGCATCGGCCTGTATGACGCGTTCCTGATCAAGGAAAACCATATCGCCGCCTGCGGTGGCATTCCTGAGGCTATCGCCGCCGCGCACAAGATCGCTCCGGGCAAACCGGTGGAAATCGAAGTGGAGAACCTGACGGAGCTCAAAGAAGCCCTGGCGGCGGGGGCCGACATCATCATGCTCGATGAACTGAGCCTGGATGACATGCGCGAAGCCGTGCGCCTGAACGCCGGCAAGGCAAAACTGGAGGCCAGTGGCGGCATCAACGAAAGTACGTTGCTGCCGATTGCGCAAACCGGGGTGGATTACATTTCGATTGGTGCGATGACCAAGGATGTGAAGGCCGTAGACCTGTCGATGCGACTGAGCCTCTGAGTTCTTCGCATAAAGAAAAACGCCAGCCCCGATGAGGCTGGCGTTTTTGTATCAGACCACCAGATTGTTCATCTCGCAGTACTCTTCCCACTCGACACCCAATACCTCGGCCGCTTCCTTGTGCAGCGCCAGGCGCGCAGCCTCGAACTCTTCCGGGGTTGAGGTGTACTTGAGCGTCAGCTCCCACGGCTGCAAGCCCTGGGCTTCTGCCTCATCCTCGAATGCCCACTGGATCTGGTCTTTCTGATCGTCGGCTGGCAAGTCCTTGATCTCTTCGGCCAACTGAGGCGACTCAAGCAGGTACTTTTTAAGTGCTTCTTCGTTTCTGGCTTCTTGGGTCAATTCTTTAACGGTCATGGCGTTCTCGCTGATCTGGGGAATGGAAGATGGATCTGGATCATCAAGGATCTCTCTGACGCAAAAAACCGTTTGAAGCCCGGTTTGTCTGGCCTTCAGAACCATTCGGGATCATCTGAAAACTGCTGGGCGATGCTCATGCAGGCAACGAATATAGGACGTTTTGCCGATGATTTACACGGCTCTTTACATCTATCTCACAAAAAGCTGCGTGCAAGAGGAGCTGAGGACGTCGGGAACATAAATCCAATTCCCAAGTCATAGCGATGTGCCATATCAGCACTTCACGAGGAACCCCAGTGATGCGCAGTTTTTCGAAGCTTTCGTCTACCCGGTTTGCCACCGCGACCCTGCTGCTCGGCAGCCTGACATTGGCCAGCGCTGCTCAAGCGGCTGTCGAAGTCAGCTCCGACCCTTCGCTGTACTCCGACAAAATCTCCGCCCTCCACAATTCACTCGGCAAGGACACGCTCGTCAGAACCAGCGTCAGCATCGATGATCTGGAAAATCTGCAAAAAACCGTGAAGGCCAATGCCTCCGAACTGGAAAGCCAGAAGCGCACCATCAATGAGCAAGCCCGCCAGATCGAAGAACTCAAACGCAACAGCGGTTCCAGCACCAGCTCCAGCAGCAAGGAGATTGATGATCTCAAGCGCACGGTCAATGAACAGGAACGCGACCTGAACAGTCTCGGCAAGCAGGTGGAAGAGCTCAAGCGCAACAGCGGCTCCAGCTCAAGCTCGAACAACAGCGAAATTTCCAGTCTTAAACGGGAGCTCAGTGATCAGGATCGCACGATGGATCAGCTCAAGCGCACCGTCGAGGATCTGAGCAGAAAGGTGAAATAAGCGGGAAAAGTGGTGCCCGAGACAGGAATCGAACCTGCGACCTTCGCGTTACGAGTGCGCTGCTCTACCGGCTGAGCTACACGGGCTGTGGCCTAAAGCTAGCACTGGCTTCAGGGTCCGGCAACTTCGCGCACCACAAAATCGAAAGATCTTCCTGCACAAAAAAATGCCCCGCCGTTTTCACGGCGAGGCATTTTTTATAACGTTGAAGCGGTCAGGCGCGGAGGTAATTAAACGCCCGAAGCCTTGGCTGCTGCTACGTCTTTGATGGACAGCTTGATACGGCCGCGGTTGTCCACGTCCAGTACCAGTACTTCCACTTCCTGGCCTTCTTTCAGGATGTCGGTCACTTTCTCTACGCGAGCATCGCTCAGCATCGAGATGTGAACCAGACCGTCCTTGCCTGGCAGGATGTTGACGAATGCGCCGAAGTCGACGATGCGCTCAACTTTACCTACGTAGATCTTACCGATTTCAGCTTCAGCAGTGATACCCAGAACGCGCTGACGTGCAGCTTCAGCCGCTTCCTTGGTTTCGCCGAAGATCTTGATCGAGCCGTCGTCTTCGATGTCGATCGAAGCCTTGGTCTCTTCACAGATCGCACGAATGGTCGCGCCGCCTTTACCGATGACATCACGGATTTTGTCGGTATCGATTTTCATCGCGATCATGGTCGGAGCGTTTTCCGACAGTTCGGTACGCGACTGACCAATGATCTGGTTCATCTGACCGAGGATGTTCAGGCGCGCTTCCAGGGCTTGGCCCAGAGCGATTTCCATGATTTCTTCGGTGATGCCTTTGATCTTGATGTCCATCTGCAGCGCGGTCACACCCTTGGCGGTACCGGCTACTTTGAAGTCCATGTCGCCCAGGTGGTCTTCGTCACCCAGGATGTCGGTCAGGACGGCGAATTTCTCGCCTTCCTTAACCAGACCCATGGCGATACCGGCAACAGGTGCCTTCATCGGCACACCCGCGTCCATCAGAGCCAGGGAGGCACCGCAGACCGAAGCCATGGAGCTCGAACCGTTGGACTCGGTGATTTCCGACACTACACGAATGGTGTACGGGAACACGTCGGCAGCAGGCAGCATGGCCTGAACCGAACGACGGGCCAGACGGCCGTGACCGATTTCGCGACGACCAGCGCCACCCATGCGACCACACTCACCTACCGAGAACGGAGGGAAGTTGTAGTGCAGCATGAACGGATCTTTTTTCTCGCCTTCCAGGGTGTCCAGCAGCTGTGCATCACGGGCAGTACCCAGAGTCGCAACTACCAGGGCCTGTGTTTCGCCACGGGTGAACAGTGCCGAACCGTGGGTCTTCGGCAGAACGCCGACTTCGATGTTCAGCGGACGCACGGTCTTGGTGTCGCGGCCGTCGATACGTGGCTTGCCGTTAACGATGTTTTCGCGAACGGTGCGGTATTCGATTTCACCGAAAGCTGCTTTGACGTCAGCAGCGGAAGGCTGGCCTTCTTCACCGGACAGCTTGGCAACCACCTGGTCTTTCAGTTCGCCCAGGCGAGCGTAACGGTCGGCCTTGACGGTGATGGTGTAAGCCTGGGAGATCGCTTCGCCGAACTCGGCACGGATAGCACCCAGCAGAGCAGTGGCTTCTGGCTGTGGAGCCCAGGTCCAGGTCGGTTTGGCAGCTTCGGCAGCCAGTTCTTTAACAGCGTTGATCACAACCTGGAACTCGTCGTGAGCAAACAGTACCGCGCCCAGCATCTGGTCTTCGGTCAGCTCTTTGGCTTCCGATTCAACCATCAACACAGCTTCCGACGTACCGGCAACGACCATGTCCAGGCTCGATGCTTTCAGTTGTTCGTAAGTCGGGTTCAGCAGGTAGCCGGTGCTTTCGTGGAACGCAACGCGGGCAGCGCCGATCGGACCATCGAAAGGAATGCCGGAGATGGCCAGCGCAGCCGAGGTACCGATCATCGCAGCGATGTCCGGATCGGTCTTCTTGCTGGTGGAAACGACGGTGCAGACAACCTGCACTTCGTTCATGAAGCCTTCTGGGAACAGCGGACGGATCGGACGGTCGATCAGTCGGGAAGTCAGGGTTTCTTTCTCGGAAGGACGGCCTTCACGCTTGAAGAAACCACCAGGGATCTTGCCGGCAGCGTAAGTCTTTTCCTGGTAGTGAACAGACAGAGGGAAGAAGCCCTTGCCTGGATCGGCTTGTTTGGCACCGACTACGGTCACCAATACGCTGACGTCGTCGTCAACGGTGACCAATACTGCGCCGGAGGCCTGACGGGCGATACGGCCAGTCTCGAGGGTAACGGTCGACTGACCGAACTGGAATTTTTTGATTACCGGGTTCACGGTGTCCTACCTTCTTTGTGGCTCTTGGGGGAACTGGTTTCTTGCGAAATTCTTGGGCAACGCCGGGAATCGGCCCGACAGGATTGTCCAGGGTGCTATCACTCAGGCAAAGCAGATATCCAGATAAAACTTGAGGCTGGGAGCCTGCCATGCGCTGGCGGGAAACCCGCTGACGCACGACAGACAACCAACCTCTAGCGCAATCGCTTATTAGCGACGCAGACCCAGGCGAGCGATCAGAGCGCTGTAACGGCTCACGTCCTTGCCTTTCAGGTAGTCCAGCAGCTTACGACGCTGGTTAACCATGCGGATCAGACCACGACGGGAGTGGTGATCTTTACCGTTGGCCTTGAAGTGACCTTGCAGTTTGTTGATGTTGGCGGTCAGCAGTGCAACTTGCACTTCTGGCGAACCAGTGTCACCAACAGCTTGCTGGTAGTC
This sequence comes from Pseudomonas sp. GGS8, assembly GCF_024168645.1. NCBI lineage: Bacteria > Pseudomonadati > Pseudomonadota > Gammaproteobacteria > Pseudomonadales > Pseudomonadaceae > Pseudomonas > Pseudomonas sp. GGS8. Next base: position 977,174 of record NZ_JALJWF010000001.1, read on the forward strand.
AGCTACGATTTGAGCTTTTTCTTGAACGTCGAGAGCCATGAGGCAATCCTTTTATCAGGAAACCATCCAAGGGACGGTTTCAACAGGCCAGGGACAAATCCCTGTATCTATAAATGAGTAGTGACCGTGCCTGTTGACAGCCACCCTCGCCAACCTGCTGTTACACAGGCTGGTTTCGGTCATTCAGACCGAATCAGTCGACGTGGCGCGATGCGCCCGTCTTCGCTCACTTCACCGATACCGATGAAGCGACCATTGTGATCCTGTACCCGTACCATGCCAAATTTCGGTGCATCCGGGGCACGTACCGGCTGGCCGTTGAGCCAGTAGAACGCGCTCGCTTCCGAGAACTGCAACAGTGGCCAATCCAGCAGGCCGCTGTCCGATGGCATCAGGAAGCGGTCGACCGCTTCGTTGCCGCCTTCGGCATGTACCGCTTCCAGCTCTTCCAGAGTGACGGTCTGTGCAAGCGTGAAAGGCCCGGCCTGGGTACGTCGCAATTCAGCCACGTAAGCGCCACAACCGAGTTGCTCACCGATATCCTCCACCAGGGTACGGATATAGGTGCCTTTGCTGCAATCCACCGCAAGCCGCGCAGTATCACCCTCAAAGGCCAGTAATTCCAAGCGCGCAATAGTAACAGAACGCGGTTCGCGCTCCACTACTTCACCTGCACGGGCCAGCTTGTACAACGGCTGACCATCGCGCTTGAGTGCCGAGTACATCGGCGGTATCTGACTGATTTGCCCACGAAATTTCGGCAGCACAGCTTCGATATCGGCGCGACCAACGGTCACCGGACGCTCCAGCAAAACCTCACCTTCGGCATCCGCCGTGGTGGTGGTCTTGCCCAGTTGCGCCAGGGTTTCATAACCCTTGTCGGAATCGAGCAGGTATTGTGAGAACTTGGTGGCCTCGCCGAAGCACAACGGCAACACGCCGGTGGCCAGCGGATCGAGACTGCCGGTGTGTCCGGCCTTCTCGGCATTGAGCAACCAGCGGACCTTCTGCAACGCCGCGTTGGAAGTGAACCCCAACGGCTTGTCGAGCAGGATGATACCGCTGACGTTACGACGGATACGTTTGACCTGAGCCACCGATTACTCCTTGGCGTCTTCGGGTTCAGCCGCTACCGGGTGCTGATTGTCTTCAGCCACCGCGCGCTCGATCAAGGCGGACAGGTGCGCACCACGCACGACACTTTCGTCGTAATGGAAGTGCAACTGTGGAACGCTGCGCAACTTCATCTCGCGAGCCAACTGCATGCGCAGGAAACCAGCGGCGGAGTTGAGCACCTTGATGCTTTGCGCGATGTCGTCGCGACTGTCCTGGCCCATCACGGTGATGAAGATCTTGGCGTGACCGACGTCACGACTGACTTCAACAGCGGTAATGGTGACCAGGCCGACGCGCGGGTCTTTGACTTCACGACGGATCAGCTGTGCCAGCTCACGCTGCATCTGATCACCGATTCGTTGGGTACGGCTATATTCTTTTGCCATGTCTTGTTACCTGTTACTGCCCCACGGTGAAACCCGAAGGGTCTGAAAGCGGCAAACGCCCGGCCTGACAAAAGCCAGACCGGGCGTTGCGTTTAGAGTCCGACTGATGCGCCGCGCAATTGCATGCGGCTGGCCATCACGGCTCTTGAAGTGCGCGAGTTAGAGGCTGCGAGCAACCTGAACCTTCTCGAAGACTTCGATCTTGTCACCGACTTTGACGTCGTTGTAGCTCTTCACGCCGATACCGCATTCCATGCCGGCACGTACTTCGGAAGCGTCATCCTTGAAGCGGCGCAGAGATTCCAGCTCGCCTTCGAAGATAACGATGTCTTCACGCAGTACACGGATTGGACGGTTACGGTGAACAACACCTTCGATAACCATGCAACCGGCGATCGCGCCAAACTTCGGCGAACGGAACACGTCACGCACTTCAGCGGTACCCAGGATGTTCTCGCGAACATCGCTGCCCAGCATACCGGTGAGGGCTTTCTTGACGTCTTCGATGATGTCGTAGATCACGTTGTAGTAACGCATATCCAGACCTTCCTGCTCGACGATCTTGCGAGCGCCGGCATCGGCACGCACGTTAAAGCCGAACAGTACCGCGTTGGAGGCCAGTGCCAGGTTGGCGTCGGATTCGGTGATACCACCGACACCGCCACCGACCACACGCACTTGCACTTCGTCGTTACCCAGGCCATTCAAGGCACCGTTCAACGCTTCCAGCGAACCACGGACGTCGGATTTGAGGACGATGTTGAGCGTCTTCTTCTCTTCCTGACCCATGTTCTCGAAGATGTTTTCAAGCTTGCCGGCGTGAGCACGGGCCAGTTTGACTTCGCGGAACTTGCCTTGACGGAACAGAGCCACTTCACGGGCTTTCTTCTCGTCAGCAACTACGCTCATCTCGTCGCCAGCGTCCGGAGTACCGTCCAGGCCGAGGATCTCGACAGGGATGGAAGGACCGGCTTCCTTGATTGGCTTGCCGTTCTCGTCGAGCATGGCGCGAACGCGGCCATAGTTCGAACCGACCAGCACCATGTCGCCTTGGCGCAGGGTACCGTCTTGAACCAGAACGGTAGCAACCGGGCCACGACCTTTGTCGAGACGCGATTCAACCACAACACCACGACCAGGAGCCGATGGGGTCGCTTTCAGTTCGAGAACTTCAGCCTGCAGCAGAACAGCTTCGAGCAACTCGTCCACGCCAGTACCGACTTTCGCCGAAACCGATACGAACGGGGTGTCGCCGCCCCACTCTTCCGAAGTCACGCCGTGAACCGACAATTCGCTACGGATGCGATCGAGATCGGCGCCCGGCTTGTCGATTTTGTTCACTGCAACAACCAGAGGTACGCCAGCCGCCTGAGCGTGCTGAACAGCTTCAACGGTCTGCGGCATTACGCCGTCGTCCGCTGCAACCACCAGGATCACGATGTCGGTCGCCTTGGCACCACGGGCACGCATGGCGGTAAACGCGGCGTGACCAGGGGTGTCGAGGAAGGTGACCATGCCGCGTTCGGTTTCAACGTGGTACGCACCGATGTGCTGGGTGATACCACCGGCTTCGCCAGCAGCTACCTTGGCACGACGGATGTAGTCGAGCAGCGAGGTCTTACCGTGGTCAACGTGACCCATTACGGTCACAACCGGTGCACGGGAGAACGCCTCACCTTCAAACTTCAGGGACTCGGCCAGGGAATCTTCCAGGGCGGTGTCGCTGACCAGGGTCACTTTGTGGCCCAGCTCTTCGGCAACCAGTTGGGCAGTTTCCTGATCCAGTACCTGGTTGATGGTCGCTGGGGTACCCAGTTTGAACATGAACTTGATGATTTCAGCAGCCTTGACCGACATCTGCTGGGCGAGATCGCCAACAGTGATGGTCTCGCCGATCTTCACTTCGCGCACAACAGGGCCGGTTGGGCTCTGGAAACCGTGGGCGTTGCGTTTCTTCAGCTTGGCCTTGCCGCGACCACCACGACGGAAGCCATCGCTTTCTTCATCGGTAGTACGTGGTGCAACGCGTGGAGCAGGCGCTTTTTCCTTGACCGAAGCACGATGTGGAGCGTTTTTGCGCTCGCCATCGCCACTGCCACGACGATTGCTATCGTCGGCACGTGGTTTGTCCGGACGACGCTGCTCGTCGCGTTTGCGAGTGTCGGCTGCAGGTGCAGCGGCCACGACCGGGGCGCTTTCACGCACGGGCTCGGCAACTGCAACAGGCGCTGCGACAGCTTCGACAGGAGCGGTTTGCGCAGCAGCAGGCTGGCGACGCGCTTCTTCTTCGGCGCGACGCTTGGCTTCTTCTTCAGCCTTCTGACGTGCAGCATTTTCTACTGCGCGACGTTCTTCCAGTTCGCGTTTGCGCTCGGCTTCGATTTCTTCCGGGCTGCGCTGCACGAAGACTTTCTTCTTGCGTACTTCAACGCTGATGCTTTTGCTGCCAGCAACACGCAGGGTGCTGGTGGTTTTACGCTGCAGCGTGATCTTGCGTGGTTCTTCCACTTTCGCCTTGTGGCTGCTTTTCAAGTGAGTCAGCAAAGATTGCTTCTCACTGTCAGTCACATGTTCTTCGGCGGCGGTGTGCGGCAGACCTGCCTCACGCATCTGCTGCAACAGGCGCTCTACCGGTGTTTTGACCTCATCGGCCAGTTGTTTCACCGTGACTTGCGTCATGCACTTCTCTCCTCAGGCCGCGCCTAATTACTCGAACCAGTGGGCTCGGGCGGCCATGATCAACTTGCCGGCACGATCATCGTCAATGCCGTCGATGTCGAGCAGGTCGTCAATAGACTGCTCGGCCAGGTCTTCGCGGGTAATTACGCCGCGCACCGCCAGTTCCATCGCCAAATCCTTGTCCATACCCTCAAGCGAGAGCAGGTCTTCGGCCGGATGGGCGTCTGCCAGCTTTTCCTCAGTAGCGATGGCTTTGGTCAACAAACGATCCTTGGCGCGAGCGCGAAGCTCGTTGACGGTTTCTTCGTCAAAGCCGTCGATGTTGAGCATTTCTTCCAACGGTACGTAGGCAATCTCTTCCAGGCTGGTGAAACCTTCATCTACCAGCACCTGTGCCAGGTCTTCGTCGACTTCCAGCTCGTCGATGAAGTTGCGCAGGATATCGCCGGTTTCTGCTTGCTGCTTAGCCTGGATGTCCGATTCGGTCATCACGTTCAGGGTCCAGCCAGTCAACTGGCTAGCCAGACGCACGTTCTGACCACCGCGACCGATGGCCTGAGCCAGATTGTCTGCGCCAACGGCGATGTCCATTGCATGGGCATCTTCGTCAACGATAATTGCCGCCACTTCAGCCGGCGACATTGCATTAATCACGAACTGAGCCGGGTTATCGTCCCACAGGACGATGTCCACACGCTCACCGCCCAACTCGCCGGACACTGCCTGGACGCGCGAACCGCGCATACCGATGCAAGCGCCTTGCGGGTCGATGCGTTTGTCCTTGGAGCGGACCGCGATCTTGGCACGCGAGCCCGGGTCACGGGACGCAGCCATTACTTCGATCAGGCCTTCAGCGATTTCCGGCACTTCGATGCGGAACAACTCGATCAGCATTTCCGGCGCGGTACGCGACAGGATCAGCTGCGGGCCGCGGTTCTCGGTGCGGATTTCCTTGAGCAGCGCACGCAGACGCACGCCAACCCGGAAGGTTTCGCGAGAGATGATGTCTTCACGGGCCAACAGCGCTTCCGCGTTATTGCCCAGGTCGACGATCACGTTGTCGCGGGTGACTTTCTTCACGGTGCCGGAGATGATTTCCCCCAGACGCTCGCGATAGGCATCAACGACTTGAGCACGCTCGGCTTCGCGAACTTTCTGCACAATGACTTGCTTGGCAGTCTGTGCAGCAATGCGGCCGAACTCGATGGATTCGATTTTTTCTTCGACAACGTCACCGACCTTTGCGCCAGGATGCGTTTGCGCAACCTTGCTCGGCCAGGTTTCGATAGCCGGATCGTCCAGGTCTGCTTCTTCGACGACCGTCCAGCGGCGGAATGTTTCATAAGCACCGGTGTGGCGATTGATTTCCACACGCAGATCAACTTCGTCCTCGAAACGCTTTTTGGTAGCGGTGGCCAGAGCCAGCTCCAGCGCTTCAAAAATTACGTTTGCCGGTACGCCCTTTTCATTGGATACCGACTCAACAACCAGCAGTACTTCTTTGCTCATCGTACGCCTCGCCTTTCGCAAGCCATTGGATCCGCGGGATCCGCGTCTCAGTCAAAACTGGGAATAATGTTGGCCTTGTCGATCATATCGATCGGCAACAGGAACTCATGGTCTTCAACCTGCACCACGACGTCCTGCTCTTCTACACCGCGCAGAAGGCCCTGAAAGTTGCGTCGACCTTCAAAAGGCGAGCGCAGCTTGATCTTCACTTGTTCACCGGCAAATTTTGCAAACTGCTCAAGAGTGAACAGTGGGCGTTCCATGCCAGGCGAGGAAACTTCAAGGGTGTATTCAACGGAGATTGGATCTTCAACATCCAGCACACCGCTGATCTGGCGACTGACGATGGCGCAATCGTCCACCAGCACGCCGCCTTCTTTATCGATATAAACGCGCAACATTGAGTGGCGACCTTGAGCCGAAAACTCAATACCCCAGCATTCATAGCCTAGGGCCACGACCACCGGGGCCAGCAAGGCCTGCAACTCTTCTAGCTTGCTCGACACCTGAACCCCCTCGTGCATGTATGTGCATGCTATGCAAAATAAAAAAATGGGCGAAACGCCCATCCTTGAAACGCCGCCGAATAGCGGCGTTGAAAGTGTCCAGCTAACAAAAAGCCCCTGAAAAGGGGCTCCTTAAACTGGTTGCGGGGGCCGGATTTGAACCGACGACCTTCGGGTTATGAGCCCGACGAGCTACCAGACTGCTCCACCCCGCGACAAAGCTGGGGCGGAAGTATACGACCGATCCCTGACAGGGTCAATGTAACCTTCCACCTACAAGAAAGCCCGCAACAGCGGGCTCTCCTGATAATTGGTACCGAGAAGGGGACTCGAACCCCTACACCCTATGGGCACAACCACCTCAAGGTTGCGTGTCTACCAATTCCACCACCTCGGCAATACTACGTTTGAAACTCTTCTTACTTCTGCTCTTGAGCTGGAGGCACGTCAGTCGCTGGAGTAGCCGACTTTTGCTCTTGAAGCACCGGGACATCATCAGAAGCCGGTTGTTGCTTTGGAACTTCCAACACTGCCGGGTTTGGCAAACCTACTTGAGTCAGCTGGTGAGCCTTCTCTTTAGCAAAGTAACCTAACCCCAAGCTGGTTATGAAGAAACCGGCGGCAAGTATAGCAGTAAACTTACTAAGAAAGGTAGAGGAACCTTGGCTTCCGAACACAGTATTTGAAGCACCTGCTCCGAAAGATGCGCCAGCGTCCGCACCCTTACCCTGCTGCAGCAATACCAGAGCAACTACGCCCAATGCACCCAGCAGATGAAAAACGACTACGACTGTTTCCAGCATTTTTTCAGTTTCCCGCGGCGCGACAAATCGCACCGAACTCATCTGCATTCAGGGAAGCCCCACCAATGAGCCCCCCATCGATATCCGGCATGCCGAACAGTTCGACCGCATTGGCCGCCTTCACGCTGCCGCCGTATAGAAGCCGCACACCTTGTGCGATTTCAGAATTCTCTGCCGCCAACTGGGCGCGAATGGCTGCGTGCACATCCTGCGCTTGTTGCGGCGAAGCAGTCAGCCCGGTACCAATGGCCCAGACCGGCTCATAAGCGATTACTGCGCTTGCAAAAGCACCAACACCCAGCTCCTCGATGATGCTGCCCAGCTGACGCCCGACAACCTCAAGAGTTTTTCCGGCTTCGCGCTGCTCGAGGGTCTCCCCTACACACAACACCGGGATCAAGCCACATGCCTGTGCTGCCGCAAATTTGCGATTCAGTGTCCCGTCGAGTTCGCCCATTATCTGGCGGCGCTCGGAGTGCCCGACAAGCACTAGGGAACAACCTGCATCCACTAACTGACTCGGCGAAATCTCACCCGTCAACGCACCCTGCCCGGATTCAATCGCAGAGTTCTGCGCACCGACCGAAATCGACGCGCCTTGCAAACCATCAATCACTTGATTGATATACAAGCAAGGCGGGAACACCGCGACATCAACACCGCTCGGCAAGGCCAGATGACGAAGGCCATCGATCAGCTCAGCGACGCTGGCGCGGGTACCGTGCATCTTCCAGTTACCAGCTACCATAGGGCGACGCATGCTGTACCTCGTCGGTCAAAGTGGGCGCAGATGTTACCCAACACAATCATGGCTGGCAAGCCGAAATCAGGCAGAAACTTCAGTTACCAGTTTCGCCAGCTCTTCGGCGTAATCGCGAACCTGTATTTCATCCTCGCCTTCGACCATGACGCGCACCAATGGCTCTGTCCCGGACTTGCGCAACAACACGCGCCCACGGCCCGCCATCGCCTGAGTGACACGATCACTGGCCTCCTTGACAGTCGGGTGCTCGAGCGGACTCACGCCACCGCCAAACCGCACGTTGATCAACACCTGAGGGCACTTGCGCAACGCCTGACGCGACTGAGCCAGGCCTTCCGAGCGCCTCTTCAACGCCATCAATACCTGCAATGCAGCAATGATCGCATCACCGGTAGTGGTGTGGCTGAAGCAGACAATGTGCCCCGAGTTTTCACCACCCACCAGCCAATCGCGCTCCAGCAACTCGGAGATGACGTAACGATCACCAACGTTGGCCCGCACAAAAGGAATCGCCAGATCCGCCAGGGCCAACTCCAGCCCCAGGTTACTCATCAGTGTACCGACCACACCGCCCTGCAACTTGCCACGCTCTTGCAGGTCGCGAGCGATGATGAATAGCAACTCATCACCATCGACGACAGCGCCGGTGTGATCAACCATCTGCACGCGGTCACCATCACCATCGAAGGCAATACCCAAATCGGCGTGTTCGGCCAGCACGGCAGCCTGCAGCGGCGCCATATGGGTCGAACCGCAATTGTCATTGATGTTCAGGCCGTTAGGATGGGCAGAAAGCACAACGACATCAGCCCCCAACTCACGAAACACGCTAGGCGCCACTTTATAAGTCGCACCATGGGCACAGTCGAGCACGATCTTCAGTCCGGCAAAACTGGTACCGGCCGGAACGCTGCTCTTGCAGAATTCAATATAACGGCCCGAGGCATCGTTAATTCGCGACACCTTGCCGATCTTGCTCGACTCAACCACCGTCATCGGGGTATCGAGCAGCTCTTCGATCATCAGCTCGACTTCATCCGGGAGCTTTGTGCCCTTACCAGAGAAAAACTTGATGCCGTTGTCGTCATGAGGATTATGCGAAGCGCTGATCACGATGCCAGCTTCGGCATGAAAGGTGCGCGTCAGATAGGCGATAGCCGGCGTCGGCATTGGCCCCAACAGCATCACATCCGCACCTGCCGAGGTCAGCCCGGCCTCAAGCGCCGATTCGAACATGTAACCGGAGATCCGGGTGTCCTTGCCCACGAGCACCTTGCAGGCACCCATGCTGCGAAATGCCATGCCTGCCGCCCAGCCCAGCTTGAGCATGAAATCAGGAGTGATAGGGTATTGACCGACCCGACCACGAATGCCGTCGGTGCCAAAGTATTTCTTACTCATAAGTACTCCATCATTCTTATTCGGCTGATTCTACGGCGGCAATCATCCGCAACACATCGACTGTTTCCGCCACATCATGGACGCGCAATATACGCGCACCTTTGACCGAAGCCAGCGCCGCAAGTGCCAGACCGCCATGCAGGCGCTCTCCCACCGGACGATTCAACGCCTGCCCGATCATGCTCTTTCGCGAAACCCCGACCAACAGGGGCCGACCCAAGGCATGCAGGGCTTCCATATGCTTGAACAAGCTTAGATTGTGCTGCAAGGTTTTCGCGAAGCCGAAGCCCGGATCAAGAATGATCCGCTCAGCAGGGATACCCACCGACGCGCATTGGACCATGCGCTCGGCAAGAAACTCGCCAACCTCTTTCGTAACATCCTGGTACTGCGGGTTGTCCTGCATGTCGCCCGGCTCGCCAAGCATATGCATCAGGCACACCGGCAAACCGGTGGCCGCCGCCGCATCCAGAGCACCGTCTCGACGCAACGAGCGCACGTCATTGATCAACCCCGCCCCCAGCCTTGCGGTTTCACGCATGACGGCAGGCGTGGAGGTATCGACCGAAATAATCACATCCAATTCACGGCTGATACGCTCGACGATAGGCGCTACGCGCTCAAGCTCTTCCAGCGGTGAAACAGCCCTGGCACCCGGTCTGGTCGACTCGCCACCGACGTCGATCAGCGTCGCGCCGGCCGCCACCATCGCCTCGGCATGGCGCAAGGCCGCGTCCAGCTGACTGTATCGGCCGCCATCGGAAAAGGAATCGGGAGTGACATTGAGAATGCCCATGACATGCGTCTGGGCCAAATCAAGAACCCGGTTGCCACAAGGCAACCGGGTCGAGGACTGAACAGAAGTCATTTCAAACCTTAAACGTCAGCAGCCGGGCCGCCGATAGGTGTTTCCGGACGTCCATCCTGCACCACTGGAGGCGTGCCAGAAGTATCGTTGCCGCCAGACCAGTCGCGAGGTTCGCGAGGCGTACGACCCGCCATGATGTCATCGATCTGATCGGCATCGATCGTCTCGTACTTCATCAGGGCATCCGCCATTGCATCAAGCTTGTCACGGTTATCCGTGAGGATCTGCTTGGCCGTGCCGTAGCACTGATCAATGATGCTGCGCACTTCAGAGTCGATCAGCTTGGCCGTTTCGCCAGAGAAGCTGGCATGCTGACCACCGCCGCCACGACCGAGGAACACTTCGCCCTCTTCTTCGGCGTACATCAATGGACCGAGCTTTTCCGACAACCCCCACTTGGTCACCATGTTTCGCGCAATCTGGCTGGCACGCATGATGTCGTTGGACGCACCGGTGGTGACGCCATCGAAGCCCAGGGTCATCTCTTCAGCGATACGACCGCCATACAGCGAGCAGATCTGGCTGATCAGCGCACGCTTGGACAGGCTGTAGCGATCTTCTTCCGGCAGGAACATGGTTACACCAAGTGCGCGACCGCGCGGAATGATCGACACCTTGTAGACCGGATCATGCTCAGGCACGACGCGACCAACAATGGCGTGGCCGGCTTCGTGATAAGCAGTGTTCTGCTTCTCTTTCTCGGACATGACCATGGATTTGCGCTCGGCACCCATCATGATCTTGTCTTTGGCCAGCTCGAACTCTTTCATTTCGACGATACGCTTGCCGGCACGAGCTGCGAACAACGAAGCTTCGTTCACCAGGTTAGCCAAGTCAGCACCGGAGAAACCAGGAGTACCACGAGCGATTACAGCCGGAGCGACGTCGTCACCCATCGGCACTTTGCGCATGTGGACTTTGAGAATCTGCTCGCGACCACGGATGTCCGGCAGGCCAACCACAACCTGACGGTCGAAGCGGCCCGGACGCAGCAACGCAGGGTCCAGCACGTCCGGACGGTTGGTCGCGGCGATGACGATGATGCCGTCATTCATTTCGAAGCCGTCCATCTCAACCAGCAACTGGTTGAGGGTCTGCTCGCGCTCATCGTGACCGCCACCCATGCCGGCACCACGGTGGCGACCGACGGCGTCGATTTCATCGATGAAGATGATGCATGGCGCGTGCTTCTTCGCCTGCTCGAACATGTCACGAACACGGCTGGCACCGACACCCACAAACATTTCGACAAAATCGGAACCAGAAATAGTGAAGAACGGTACTTTTGCTTCGCCTGCAATCGCTTTGGCGAGCAACGTTTTACCGGTCCCCGGAGGACCCACCATCAGCACGCCGCGAGGAATGCGACCACCCAGACGCTGAAACTTGCCCGGATCACGCAAGAACTCGACCAGCTCACCGACTTCTTCCTTGGCTTCGTCACAACCGGCAACGTCACCCAAGGTGGTTTTCACCTGATCTTCGGAGAGCAGGCGCGCCTTGCTCTTGCCGAAGCTCATCGGCCCACCCTTGCCACCGGCGCCGCCCTGCATCTGCCGCATGAAAAACATGAACACGGCGATGATCACCAGGATCGGGAAGCTTGCGACCAGCAGCTGAGTCCAGATGCTTTGCTGTTCAGGCTGCTTGCCTTCGACTACGACATGATTGTCCACGAGGTCGCCGATCAGACCGTTGTCCTGGATTGCCGGACGAATGGTCTTGAAGCTGTCGCCATCGTTGCGTTTGCCGGTAATCACGTAGCCATCAACCGCTACGCGCTCGACCTTGCCATCCTTGACCTGCTGGATGAAGTCGGAATAGTTGAGGGTCTGCGGCTCGTTAGGGCTGGAGAAGTTGTTCATCACTGTCACCAGGACAGCCGCGATGATCAACCACAGGATCAGATTCTTTGCCATATCGTTCAATTAACTACCCTCTGAAGCAAGCTCCGCTAATGGCGCGCGCTTCGCATGATATTCACCGGCCTAACTTACTACATTACCTACGGCTCTGGCAGGCGCCGTCTGTAACCCTTTGTGAAACACTTTCTACACAATATTCGTTTATGCACGCGGGGCGAAATACGAAAAACCTATCACCCCGCAAAAAAACCTCGTTTTACTCACTACGGCCGCGGTAGCCCCAAGCCAGCATGTATTGCTCGCGGGAACTGCCACGGGAAGAGTCCGGCTTGATCATCTGGACCTTGTCGAATTTCTGACGAGCGTCCTTCACGTAAGCATCAAACCCTTCGCCCTGAAACACCTTGATCACGAAATTACCACCCGGCTTGAGTATCCGAGCCGCCAGATCAAGAGCCAGCTCACATAGAAACATGGCTTTTGGCATGTCCACCTCAGGCGTACCACTCATATTGGGGGCCATATCGGAAATCACAAGGTCCACCTGCGAATTACCCACGGCTTCAAGGATCTGAGCGAGCACTTCGTCCTGGGTGAAGTCACCCTGGATGAAAGTCACGTCCGGAATGCTGTCCATTTCCAGGATGTCCGAGGCGATCAGACGCCCCTGACCACCGATCAGCCGACTAGTGACCTGCGACCAGCCGCCGGGCGCCGCACCCAGGTCGACAACGCTCATACCCGGACGGATCAGCTTGTATTTCTCCTGGACCTCCAGAAGCTTGTAACTCGCACGCGAGCGGTAACCATCCTTCTGCGCCTGCTTCACATAGGGATCATTGACATGTCTTTGCAGCCACTTAAGGCTTGTCTTGGAACGGGCCACGGGCCACCTCGAAAATAAAACGGGTCGTGATTAACTGGGCGGTCCCGGACTCGCTCGGGTAAACTGGCCGCCGCTTTTTACAAGATCAGACGCAGGGGTCAGATTATGCCGCTCACTCAAGAGCAGAAGAAACAGTACAAATCCATTGGCCACCATCTGAAACCAGTTTTGATTGTGGCTGACAACGGTTTGACTGAAGGTGTGTTAGCCGAACTTGAACGCGCTTTGGCGGATCACGAGCTGATCAAAATCAAGCTCAACATCCTCGATCGCGAATCGCGCCTGGCGAGCATTGCAGAACTGTGCAAGGTCGGCAAAGCGGATCTGGTTCAGGTCATCGGCAAGATGGCACTGATTTACCGCAAGAACTTCAGCGTCAACAAGCAGCTGTCGAACGTCCATCGCTTCAAGTGATGGCAAGGGTCAAGGGTGTGCTTCGCGCACCCTGACACTCCACCCAGGCACCGGCTGCATCACCAGCACCAGCCCGGAAAAGCCCAGGACAAGATAGCTGAACAACTGCAAATGCAGCGCCTGCGGCCAACCGAAGCGTACTGCGAAATACATCGCGCACCCATACAGCGCTATCAGCAGCAGTTGCCCGCGAATATCCCGCCATAGACTGGCAAGGCCCTCGGCCTGTACCAGCACCAAAGCCTGAAAAATCACACTCGCCGTGGCGAATCCCACCATCAGCGTATTCAGCGCGCCTGCAATTTCGTCGATCAGCAGCGGCGCCAGGCCGATTTGCCCCAGCACCGGCAGCAGACCGATGTGCAACAACCACAAGCCGCCAACCCAGAGCATCTGGGTCAGCTGCCAAAGCATGGCGCCCGCACGCAGCGGGCGCCTTCTTTCAGATGTGGCGAACTTCGACAATCTCATACTCGATAACGCCACCCGGCGTTTTGACCGCCACCACATCACCCTCTTCCTTGGCAATCAGGGCGCGAGCGATTGGCGAACCGACGGAGATCTTGCCGAGCTTGATGTCTGCTTCATCCTCACCAACGATCTGGTAAGTCACGCTTTCATCAGTCTCGACGTTGGCGATTTCGACGGTGGTGCCGAAAATCACCTTGCCGGTGTGCTCGATGGTCGTTACGTCGATAACCACAGCGTTTTGCATGCGGCCTTCAATGTCACGAATCCGCGCCTCGACCATCCCCTGCTGCTCGCGAGCAGCGTGGTATTCGGCGTTTTCCTTCAAGTCACCCAACTCGCGGGCCGTACCGATGTCCTGACTGAGTTTCGGACGAACGACCTTGGTCAGATGAGCGTGTTCTTCTTCCAGGGCTTTAGCGCCCTTGACGGTCATTGGGTATTTGATCATGCCTTCAATCCTGCGTGTAGATCCTGCAAGCGGCGCACGGTCTTCTCAGGACCGAACTTCAACGCTTCGCAGATAGCTTCGCCAGCAGCAATAGTAGTGGTGCAGTAGATCTTGTGCTGCAGGGCATTACGACGAATGGAGTAGGAATCAGCAATCGACTGACGACCTTCAGTGGTGTTGATGATCAGAGTGACTTCGTCATTCTTGATCATGTCGACCACGTGCGGACGACCCTCGGTCACCTTGTTCACACGACGCACTTTCAGGCCTGCGGCTTCAATCAGCTTGGCAGTACCGGCAGTGGCGACCACTTCGAAGCCCAAGTTGATCAGATCACGGGCCACGCCTGCAACCAGTGGTTTGTCATCGTCACGCACGCTGATGAACGCAGTACCGCCGGTCGGCAGCACTTCACTGGCACCCATCTGGGCTTTGGCAAAGGCTTCGCCGAAGGTATCGCCCACACCCATCACTTCACCGGTGGACTTCATCTCTGGGCCCAGGATCGGGTCCACACCAGGGAATTTGGCGAACGGGAACACCGCCTCTTTCACGCTGTAGAAGTTCGGAATGATTTCTTTGGTGAAGCCGATTTCCTTCAGGGTTTTACCGGCCATGACGCGTGCTGCGATCATCGCCAGGGAAACACCGATGCACTTGGAGACGAACGGCACGGTACGGGAAGCGCGCGGGTTGACTTCGATGACGTAGATGTCTTCGCCTTGCAGCGCCAATTGCACGTTCATCAGGCCGACCACGCCCAGCTCCAGGGCCATTTTCTTGACCTGTTCGCGCATCTCGTCCTGGATGTGGGCAGGCAGCGAGTACGGCGGCAGGGAGCACGCGGAGTCACCGGAGTGAACGCCGGCTTGCTCGATGTGCTGCATGATCGCGCCAATCACCACGTCGGTGCCGTCGCAAACCGCATCCACGTCCATTTCGATGGCGCAGTTGAGGAAGTGGTCGAGCAGCACCGGGCTGTCGTTGGACACTTTCACCGCGTCACGCAGGTAGCGCTTGAGCTCTTCTTCTTCGTAGACGATTTCCATTGCGCGACCGCCCAGAACATAGGACGGACGAACCACCAGCGGGTAACCGATCTTGGCGGCGGCACGAATCGCCTCGTCTTCGCTGCGCACGGTGGCGTTAGGCGGCTGACGCAGGTTCAGACGCTCAACCATCTGCTGGAAGCGCTCACGGTCTTCGGCACGGTCGATGGCGTCAGGGCTGGTGCCGATGATCGGCACGCCGGCTTCTTCAAGGGCGCGAGCCAGTTTCAACGGGGTTTGACCACCGTATTGGACGATCACGCCTTTTGGCTTCTCGACGCGGACGATTTCCAGTACGTCTTCCAGGGTCACTGGTTCGAAGTACAGGCGATCAGAGGTGTCGTAGTCGGTGGAAACGGTTTCCGGGTTGCAGTTGACCATGATGGTCTCGTACCCGTCTTCGCGCAGAGCCAGTGCCGCGTGTACGCAGCAATAGTCGAACTCGATACCTTGGCCGATACGGTTAGGACCGCCGCCGAGGATCATGATCTTGTCGCGACCCGATGGGGCTGCTTCGCACTCTTCCTCGTACGTCGAGTAGAGGTAGGCGGTGTCGGTGGCAAACTCGGCCGCGCAGGTGTCAACGCGCTTGTAGACCGGGTAAACCTCAAGCTTGTGACGGTGGCGACGCAGGGCCTTCTCGGTCACGCCCAGCAGCTTGGCCAGACGCATGTCGGAGAAGCCCTTGCGCTTGAGGCGGAACATCATGTCGCGGTCGATGCTGGCCAGACCCAGGGTCTTGACCTTCTCTTCGTCCTTGATCAGATCTTCGATCTGCACCAGGAACCACGGGTCGATCATGTTCATGCCGAAGATGTCTTCGACCGACAGACCGGCGCGGAACGCGTCAGCCACGTACCAGATGCGCTCGGCGCCCGGCACGGTCAGTTCACGCTTGAGGATGCTCATGCTTTCCGGGTTGCTCAGGTCGAGCTTCTCGTCCAGGCCACAAACACCCACTTCCAGACCGCGCAGAGCTTTCTGCAGGGACTCCTGGAAGGTCCGGCCGATGGCCATGACTTCACCGACCGACTTCATTTGAGTGGTCAGGCGTGCGTCGGCTTTCGGGAACTTCTCGAAGGCAAAGCGTGGCAGCTTGGTGACGACGTAGTCGATGGACGGTTCGAAGGACGCCGGGGTCTTGCCACCGGTGATGTCGTTCGACAGTTCGTCGAGGGTGTAACCGACGGCCAGTTTCGCCGCGACCTTGGCGATCGGGAAACCGGTGGCTTTCGATGCCAGGGCCGAGGAACGGGATACCCGCGGGTTCATCTCGATGACCACCATGCGGCCGGTGTTCGGGCAGATGCCGAACTGGACGTTGGAGCCGCCGGTTTCCACGCCGATCTCGCGCAGCACCGCCAGGGAGGCGTTACGCAGGATCTGGTATTCCTTGTCAGTCAGGGTCTGGGCTGGCGCGACCGTGATCGAGTCACCGGTGTGCACGCCCATCGGATCAAAGTTTTCGATGGAGCAGACGATGATGCAGTTGTCCTTTTTATCGCGGACAACTTCCATCTCGTATTCTTTCCAGCCGATCAGCGATTCGTCGATCAGCAGCTCTTTGGTTGGAGACAAGTCCAGACCGCGAGCGCAGATTTCCTCGAACTCTTCACGGTTATAAGCGATACCGCCACCGGTGCCGCCCATGGTGAAGGACGGACGAATGATGCACGGGAAGCCCAGACGATCGAGAACCGCGTTGGCCTCTTCCATGCTGTGGGCGATACCCGAACGCGGGCAGTCCAGACCGATGGATTTCATCGCCTTGTCGAAGCGCGAACGGTCTTCGGCCTTGTCGATGGTGTCAGCGTTGGCGCCGATCATCTCTACACCGAACTTCTCCAGAACGCCTTCGCGCTCCAGGTCCAGGGCGCAGTTCAGAGCGGTCTGGCCACCCATGGTCGGCAGCAGCGCGTCCGGACGCTCTTTCTCGATGATCTTGGCAACGGTCTGCCACTTGATCGGTTCGATGTAGGTGGCGTCGGCCATGGCCGGGTCGGTCATGATGGTCGCCGGGTTGGAGTTCACCAGGATGACGCGGTAACCCTCCTCGCGCAGGGCTTTACAGGCCTGGGCGCCGGAGTAGTCGAATTCGCAAGCCTGGCCGATCACGATCGGGCCAGCGCCGAGAATCAGGATGCTTTTAATGTCTGTACGTTTTGGCATGGGTTGTCACTCAAATCCGCAGGTCAGTCGGCAAGCCGTCTTGTTCAATCTCTGAAGCCTTGAGGGGGTCGCCGGTGCGGGACCGCCCTCAGGCTTCGCTACATCAGGGCGAGCGATTAGCGTCGCTTGGCCATTTCATTGATGAAGCGATCAAACAGTGGCGCTACGTCGTTCGGGCCAGGGCTGGCTTCAGGGTGACCCTGGAAGCTGAAGGCGCTCTTGTCGGTACGCTCGATGCCTTGCAGGGTGCCGTCGAACAGCGATTTGTGGATCGCCCGAACGTTGCCTGGCAGGGTCGCTTCGTCTACCGCAAAACCGTGGTTCTGGCTGGTGATCATCACCACACCGCTGTCCAGATCCTGGACCGGGTGGTTGGCGCCATGGTGACCGTGACCCATTTTCAGGGTCTTGGCACCGGAGGCCAGAGCCAGCAGTTGGTGGCCAAGGCAGATGCCGAACACCGGAATCTCGGTTTCCAGCACGTCCTTGATCGCCTGGATCGCGTAGTCGCATGGCTCAGGGTCACCCGGGCCGTTGGACAGGAACACGCCGTCCGGCTTGAGAGCCAGAACTTCTGCAGCCGGGGTTTGTGCAGGCACCACGGTCACGCGGCAACCGCGCTCGACGAGCATGCGCAGGATGTTCAGCTTGACGCCGTAGTCGTAGGCCACCACGTGGTACGGCAGATCAGAAGCGTCGATGGTCGCGTGGCTGTCGGTTTTCAAGTCCCAGACAGTCGAGCGCCACTCGTACTTCTCTTTGGTGCTGACGACTTTTGCCAGGTCCATGCCTTTGAGGCCAGGGAAGCCCTGAGCGGCGGCGATGGCGGCTTCTTCGGAAATGTTGTCACCGGCCATGATGCAGCCGTTCTGCGCGCCTTTCTCACGCAGAATGCGTGTCAGGCGGCGGGTGTCGATACCGGCGATAGCCACAACGTTGTTGGCTTTCAGGTAGTCGGACAGAGACATCGTGTTGCGCCAGTTGCTCGCAACCAGTGGCAGGTCACGGATGACCAGGCCAGCGGACCAGACGCGATCGGACTCGGCGTCTTCCGGCGTGGTGCCGGTATTGCCGATGTGCGGGTAAGTCAGGGTAACGATCTGTTGGGCGTAGGAAGGATCGGTAAGGATTTCCTGATAGCCGGTCATTGCGGTGTTGAACACCACCTCACCAACGGTTTGACCGTCGGCTCCAATGGCTTCGCCGCGAAAAATGCTGCCATCAGCAAGGGCGAGTATGGCTGGCTTAGTCAAGAAGACCTCCCGTAAATAAAGCCTGAAAGGGCGATCGCAGGTTGTAAAAAAGCGGAGTGACGTATGGACACGTCACCCCGCTTCTTCATCGAATTATTCTGCGCGCTTTTAGTGGACACACTAAAGCTGTAGCTTACAGAAAAAGGCACTTTTGGTCTACCGCCAATGAGCTCTAAAGGCCGGAGAATGCGACAGGACGTCGCTTGGCGGTTTAAAACCGGGCTCAAAGGCTATGTTTGAACCCGGTTTCGGCTGCATCTTAACGCAGGTCGAGCACGTCTTGCATGTCGTAGAGGCCTGGTTCACGACCGTCCAGCCACAAAGCTGCACGTACCGCGCCCTTGGCAAAGGTCATGCGACTCGACGCTTTATGCGTAATTTCCAGGCGCTCGCCCTCACAGGCAAACAGCACCGTATGGTCACCGACCACATCACCACCGCGAACAGTGGCAAAGCCGATCGTTTCACGCTCACGCGCACCGGTATGGCCTTCACGCCCGTAGACCGCGACCTTCTGCAGATCACGATCCAGCGCACTGGCGATCACCTCACCCATGCGCAGCGCCGTGCCTGAAGGCGCATCGATCTTGTGCCGGTGGTGAGCCTCGATGATTTCGATGTCAGCCTCATCACCCAGCACGCGCGCGGCCATGTCGAGCAGCTTCAGCGACAGGTTTACACCGACGCTGAAATTGGCCGCGAACACGATAGGAATATCCTTGCCCGCCTCGGCTAGCAACTGCTTCTGCGCGACGTCCAATCCCGTCGTGCCGATCACCATGGCCTTGCCCGCCTTACGGCAGAAGGCCAGGTTTTTCAGCATGACTTCCGGGAGCGTGAAGTCGATCAGCACATCAAACTCATCGGCCACCGAATCCAGACTACCGGACAACGGCACACCAATACGCCCCAGCGAGGCCAGCTCACCAGCATCCACGCCAATCAGCGTGCTGCCGGGGCGCACGATAGCCGCCGTCAGACCGGTCAGCGGCGCGCGCTGCTGCACCGCCTCGACAAGGATCTTGCCCATGCGGCCGGCGGCACCCATCACAGCAATACGTCGCATGCTCACTCCTTACAAATCGCCGAAGAAGCGCTTCACGCCTTCGAACCAACCGGTGGTTTTCGGGGAATGGCTGTTGTCGTCCGCCAGGGAGCTGCGGAACTCTTCCAGCAATTCGCGCTGACGACGACCCAGATTGACCGGGGTTTCGACCGCTACGCGGCACATCAGATCACCCGCACCGCCACCGCGAACCGGCGCTACGCCCTTACCGCGAACACGGAACTGCTTACCGGTCTGAGTCCCTTCAGGGATCTTCAACTTGACACGACCATCAAGGGTCGGAATCTCCAGCTCGCCGCCCAGCGCCGCGTCGACGAAGCTGATCGGCACTTCGCAGAACAGATGTTTGCCATCACGCTGGAAGATCGCGTGCTCACGCACATTGATCACCACGTACAGGTCGCCGGTCGGGCCACCCTGCGCGCCGGCTTCGCCTTCGCCGGACAGACGAATACGGTCACCGGTATCGACACCGGCCGGCACTTTCACCGACAGGGTCTTGTACTCTTCGACACGACCTTCACCGTGGCAGGAGTCGCACGGATCGGAAATGATCTTGCCTTGGCCATGGCAGCGCGGGCAGGTCTGCTGCACCGAGAAGAAGCCTTGCTGCATGCGTACCTGACCGATACCGCCACACGTCGGGCAGGTGATCGGCGAGGAGCCTTTCTTGGCGCCCGAGCCGTCACACGGCTTGCAGTTGACCAGTGTCGGAACACGGATATTCACGGTTGTGCCGCGCACCGCTTCTTCCAGGTTCAACTCCAGCGTGTAACGCAGGTCGCTGCCGCGCTGAGCGCCGCCACGGGAGCCGCCGCGACCGCCACCGAAGAAGTCACTGAAGACATCGCCAAAGATATCGGAGAAGTTCTGGCCGCCAAACCCGGCACCGCCGCCACCCATGCTCGGGTCGACACCGGCATGACCGTATTGGTCATAGGCCGCGCGCTTGCTGGAATCGGACAGCACTTCGTAGGCCTCATTGGCCTCCTTGAACATATCTTCCGATGCTTTGTCATCGGGATTACGGTCCGGGTGATGCTTCATCGCCAGGCGGCGGTAGGCCTTTTTCAGGTCTGCTTCGCTTGAGCCACGCTCAACACCCAATACTTCGTAATAGTCACGCTTTGCCATAAGTCTTTGCACTCTTAAGGACGTTCGACAAACCTCTCCTGAGCCTCGTCAAACTCGTTGAGCCCCAATACAGGCCCGGACCCAACTCACGTCAATTCAACGATCCTGGTCTTTGATTCGATGCAGCACTTTCGGCGCGGAAAGCAGGAGCATCCCCGGCCATGCCACCAACACGCGAGCGTTGTCGCATGCTGTAAAAATTCGCTAACTCCAGACACGCCAACGCGGGAGCAAGCTCCCGCGCGGCGACATCCTACCAGTCACCGCCTGAAGGCAGTCAACCGGGCGACCAACAACTTACTTGTGGTCTTTGACTTCTTCGAACTCGGCATCGACAACGTCGTCAGCTTTTTCAGCTTTTTCGTCGTGCGGTGCCGCGCCTTCAGCTGGCTGAGCCTGGTCGGCGTACATTTTCTGAGCCACTGGTGCGGAGACCTTCGACAGCTCTTCAACCTTGGCTTCGATAGCAGCCTTGTCGTCGCCTTTAACAGCGGTTTCCAGGGCAACTACTGCGGCTTCGATTGCAGTCTTCTCTTCAGCGCTCACCTTGTCGCCAGCATCAGCGACCATTTTGCGAGTCGAGTGAACCAGGGCGTCGCCTTGGTTACGGGCGCTGGCCAGCTCTTCGAACTTGCGGTCTTCTTCAGCATTCAGTTCAGCATCGCGAACCATTTGCTGAATTTCGTCCTCGGACAGACCGGAGTTGGCCTTGATCACGATCGACTGAGTCTTGCCGGTAGCCTTGTCTTTGGCGCCGACGTGCAGAATGCCGTTGGCGTCGATGTCGAAGGTCACTTCAATTTGCGGCACGCCACGTGGAGCTGGTGGAATCTCGGCCAGGTCGAACTTGCCCAGGGACTTGTTCTGTGCGGCCTGCTTACGCTCACCTTGCAACACGTGGATAGTCACGGCGCCCTGGTTGTCGTCGGCAGTCGAGAACACTTGCGATTTCTTGGTAGGAATCGTGGTGTTTTTCTCGATCAGCGCAGTCATCACGCCGCCCATGGTTTCGATACCCAGGGTCAGCGGGCTGACGTCGAGCAGCAGAACGTCTTTCACGTCGCCGGCCAATACCGCGCCCTGGATAGCAGCACCCATGGCAACGGCTTCGTCCGGGTTAACGTCTTTACGAGCTTCTTTACCGAAGAAATCGGTTACCAGTTTCTGAACCAGTGGCATACGGGTCTGACCGCCGACCAGGATCACGTCGTTGATCGAACCAATCTCGATACCGGCATCTTTCATGGCGATGCGGCAAGGCTCGATGGTGCGCTGAACCAGGTCTTCCACCAGCGCTTCAAGCTTGGCGCGGGAGATTTTCACGTTCAAGTGCTTAGGACCGGTAGCGTCTGCGGTGATGTACGGCAGGTTCACGTCGGTCGACTGGCTCGAGGACAGTTCGATCTTGGCTTTCTCAGCGGCTTCTTTCAGGCGCTGCATGGCCAGCGGATCACCCTTGAGGTTCATGCCGCTTTCTTTCTTGAATTCGTCGACGAGGTAGTCGATCAGACGAATGTCAAAGTCTTCACCGCCCAGGAAAGTATCACCGTTGGTGGCCAACACTTCGAACTGGTGCTCGCCATCGACTTCAGCGATTTCGATCACGGAAACGTCGAAAGTACCGCCGCCCAAGTCGTAAACGATCACGGTGTGATCGCCTTTCGCCTTGTCCATACCGTAAGCCAGTGCGGCTGCGGTTGGTTCGTTGATGATACGTTTAACGTCCAGACCCGCGATGCGGCCGGCGTCTTTGGTGGCTTGACGCTGGCTGTCGTTGAAGTAGGCCGGAACGGTGATCACCGCTTCGGTCACTGGCTCGCCGAGATAGTCTTCGGCGGTCTTCTTCATTTTCTTCAGAATTTCAGCCGAAATTTGAGGCGGCGCCATTTTCTGGCCGTTCACTTCAACCCAGGCGTCGTTGTTGTCAGCCTTGACGATCTTGTAAGGGACCATCTGGATGTCTTTCTGTACGACTTCTTCGTCGAAACGACGACCGATCAGACGCTTCACCGCGTACAGGGTGTTATGCGGATTGGTCACTGCCTGACGCTTGGCCGACTGGCCAACCAGAATTTCGCCATCGTTGGCATAAGCGATGATCGACGGCGTGGTACGCGCGCCTTCAGCGTTTTCAATAACTTTGGCCTTGCCGTTTTCCAGCACGGAGACGCAGGAGTTGGTAGTCCCCAGGTCGATACCGATAATTTTGCCCATGTTCACTCTCCCGAAACTTTGGATTTGGATGCCGCAGCAGTGGTGGCTGACTGCGGTAGCACTTAAACGCTTGACTTCTAAATGGGGGCCTTGCGGCTAATTTCAAGCCTGCTCGTCAATCGAAGGCGAAACCGGTGCAGGTGCCTTGCTGACCACGACCATGGCCGGGCGCAGCAGGCGACCATGGAGCTGGTAGCCCTTCTGAAATACCTTGAGCACGCTGTTTGGCTCGACGTCGGCGCTTTCCTGCATGGCCATCGCCTGGTGATGCGAAGCATTGAAGGGTTCGCCTTCAGGGTCGATCGCTTCCAGGTGATAACGCTTCAGGGTGTCCTGGAACATTTTCAGGGTCAGCTCGATCCCTTCGCGCATCGGACGAATGTTTTCGTCGTCAGGGTTGGACAGCTCCAGACCGCGCTCCAGGCTGTCAATGATCGGCAGCAGGTCGCCAGCGAACTTTTCCAGCGCGAATTTATGGGCCTTTTCAACGTCCTGCTCGGCGCGACGGCGGACGTTCTGCAGATCGGCGGCGACACGCAAAGCCTGATCCTGCGCACCAGCCAATTGCTCTTCGAGCACTTGTACACGAGCCGCCAGGTCTTCACCCGAAGCCTCGGGGCCCTGGTTGGCGTCTAGATTTTGCGTATCCACTGTCTGTTCGTCAGCCATAGATTTCTCCTTCCAATATCGTCCGCGAGCTCAACTCACGCTTCTGCCCCGGTATATGGGGCCGCAAAATTCAGCTTCAAGGGCTATCCGATGATTAGCCCTACAAAAAACAGCTGCATTTTCATTCCCAAGCGCACTAAGGATTTCTTTCAATCAAGCAAATCGACCTAAGAGGGGGCATTGTCAGCCAGAAACAAAACACTGTATAAATAACCAGACCTAAAGCCTGGGAGCGGCCTTTATGCTGGTGCACCTGTCCGTACACAACTACGCCATCGTTGAACATCTCGATCTCGAACTCGATCGCGGGATGAGCGTGATCACAGGGGAAACCGGCGCCGGCAAGTCGATCATGCTCGACGCCCTCGGCCTGACCCTGGGCGATCGCGCCGACAGCGGCGTAGTCCGCCCGGGGGCTGACAAGGCCGACATCCTGGCCACCTTCGACCTGATCGACATCCCCGAAGCCAGCGCCTGGCTGGCCGAGCGGGATCTCGAGAGCGACGGCCCGTGCATCCTGCGCCGTGTAATTACCGCCGAAGGGCGTTCGCGCGGTTATATCAACGGCACCCCCTGCCCCCTTGGCGACCTGAAGGCCTTGGGCGAATTGCTGATTGATATCCACAGCCAGCACGAACACCAATCCCTGCTCAAAACCGATACCCACCGTCGCCTGCTCGACGAGTATGCCGGCGCCACCGACCTTGCCCGCCAGGTGCAACTGGCCGCCCAACGCTGGCGCCAGACCCGCCAGGAGCTGGAGCGCCTCTCCAACTCCGGCGACGAACAGCGCGCTCGTCATCAGTTGCTCAGCTATCAACTCGAAGAACTGGAAAGCCTCGGTCTCGGCGAAAACGAGCTGGAGCAACTGGAGCAGGAACACAAGAACCTGACCAACGCTGAAACCCTGCTGGGCATTTGTCGGCAAGTGGTCGAACAATGCAGCGAAAGTGATTCCGGCAATGTATTGAACGCACTGACCGCCAGCCTCAATCGCCTATCGAGCGTGAATAATTCGATTGGCGCTCTGGGTGAAGCCAGTAACCTGCTGACCAGCGCGCAGATTCAGGTTGAAGAAGCCGTGGGCGAATTGAACCGCTTTCTCGACAACTTCGACGCCGACCCGGCACGCCTTCAATACCTGGAAGAACGCCTCGACGCGATCTACACCCTGGCGCGCAAACACCGCATCCAGCCGACCGAGGTCGCCGAGATGCAACAGAAGCTGCTCGATGAAATCGAAACCCTGAATGCCAACGATGAATCCATCGAACGACTGAGTGATGAGCTGGCCTCCTACGCCCGTCATTATCAGGAGAAGGCTCGGGAGTTGAGCGACCTGCGCCATCAAGCCTCGAGCAGTCTGGCCAGCGCCGTGGAGCAGGAAATCCAGCGCCTGGGCATGCCCGGTGGCCGCTTCACCATCGAGCTGCGCCCCAACAGCAGCGACGAACTGCTGCCCAACGGGCTCGAACAAGTAGAACTGCTGGTGAGCGCCAACCCAGGGCAACCGTTGAAAGCCTTGGCAAAAGTGGCATCGGGTGGCGAGCTGTCACGCATCAGCCTGGCGATTCAGGTGATCACCGCACAGACTTCACGCGTACCGACCCTGGTGTTCGACGAAGTGGACGTAGGTATTGGCGGCCCGACCGCCGAAATTGTCGGTCAACTGCTAAGACGCCTAGGGGAGCGCGGACAGGTTCTGACCGTGACTCACTTGCCGCAAGTGGCGGCGCAAGGTCATCAGCATCTATTTGTGCATAAGGTCCGCGGCGAAGATGCCACGCACACGGCCGTCTCCAAGCTGAGCAAGAATGATCGCGTCGAAGAAGTGGCGCGGATGCTGGGCGGCATCGACCTCACCAAGGAGTCCCTGGCTCACGCGAAGAAAATGGTCGTTACCGCAAAAATCTAAGAAGAGCAGAAAGCACGAAGGCGACCCTGGGGTCGCCTTCGTTCGTTTCGCGAACCTGAAGCTCGCGCGACATGCTTACTTTTTCTTGCGCACGTACAGTACAAGATTGTGATCAACCATCTCGAAGCCGTACTTGTCGACGATTGCTTTCTGCAGCCGCTCGATTTCTTCGTCGAAGAATTCGATCACTTCACTGGTCTCGACGTTGACCATATGGTCGTGATGCTTGCCGTCGTCCAACTCGAAGACCGCATGGCCTCCGTCGAAGTTGTGCCGCACCACAAGGCCAGCTGCCTCGAACTGGGTCAGAACACGGTAAACCGTGGCCAGACCGACGTCCTCACCAGCCTCCATCAGTGCCTTGTAGACGTCCTCGGCGCTCATGTGGCGTTGCTCGGCGGAATCGAGCATTTGCAAAATTTTGACCCGTGGAAGGGTCACTTTGAGGCCGGCTTTGCGTAGTTCGCTATTTTCAACCATGGTCAGCTTTCTCGCGATGCTGCTTCGCAGCTTCTCTTAATGCGGGTATGATCGGCGTTTACGTTGTCCCAGCCAAGATAGTGGAAGTCGCCCACCGATGCAAAACACCAAGCTCTTGCTAACCAGTTTCACCTTTGTGGGACTGCTCGCACTCGCCGGTTGTTCATTCCCCGGGGTTTACAAAATCGACATCCAGCAGGGCAATGTCGTCACGCAGGACATGATAGACCAGTTACGCCCGGGAATGACCCGCCGGCAAGTACGGTTTATCATGGGCAACCCTCTGCTGGCTGACACGTTCCACGCCGATCGCTGGGATTACCTGTATAGCCTGCAACCGGGTGGTGGTGAACGCCAACAGGAACGCATTAGCGTTATCTTCAACCCAAATGACCAACTTGTCAGCCTCTCGGGCGACTTCATGCCAGGCGTGAGCCGCGACGAAGCCATTCTCGGCAAGGACAGCGGCACTACCGTGACCGCACCGGCAGAAAACGCCGAGAAGCCGAAGCCAGAAAAACCGGTCAAGCCAGGCTCGTTGCTGGACCAGATCCAGAAGGACGTGGACAACGTAGAAACTGTCCCAGTCCCGACTCCAGAACCGCTGGAAACCTCGCCGCAATAATTTGCGACGCAATAAAAACCCCGGCATGTCCGGGGTTTTTATTGTCTGGCGTTTAACCGAATCACTGATTCCGGGCTTTGGCCTCGGCCGCTTTGGCTGCACGTAACCGGCGCACTTCTTTCGGATCGGCGAGCAACGGCCGGTAAACCTCGATGCGATCACCTGCCTGAACCTGGCGAATGGCCGGCTCGGCGATCACTTTGCCAAAGATACCGACCGGACAGCTGCCCAGATCCAGTTCAGGGAATTCGTCATTCAGGCCGGATTTGAACAACGCATCCCGCACCGTCGCGCCCACCGGCACCGTTACGCTCAGCAGCACCTGACGATCAACGGCGGCATACACCACCTCGACCTTGATCACCGCCTCAACCATGCATCTGTTTCGCGCGTTGGCAGAATGCGTCCATCAACGTATTCGCCGCCTGATTAAACAAAGGCCCCAACGTCGCACGGACCAGCGGCCCCGAATAGTCGAACGACAGGTCCAGGCTGATCTTGCAGGCCTTCTCACCCAACGGCTTGAACACCCAGACGCCGTGCAACTGGCTGAACGGACCTTCCTCGAGGTTCATTTCGATCGAACGCCCGGGCACCAGGGTATTACGCGTTACAAAATGCTGACTAAGACCACCCTTGGCCACGCCGACGCTGGCGCGCATGAACTCAGGAGAGCTTTCCAGAATTTCGGTCGATGAGCACCACGGCAGGAATTCCGGATAGCGGGCCACATCGTTGACCAGGTCATAAAGCGCTTGCGCCGGATACGGCAGCAGGGCCGAACGTTGAATGTGTGTCGTCATGTCAGCGTTACTTCCACAGCTGGGCGGCAAACACTACAAGAATGCCGATGGGCGCCACATAGCGCATCAAAAACAGGGATAGGGCGAACAACACCGGGCTACGGATCGACAACTCGTCGCGCACCGCTTCACGCCCCATCACCCAACCCGCAAACACCACGAAACACAAACCACCGAGTGGCAACATGATCCGCGAGGTGAAGAAGTCGATCACACCAAAGAAGTCCAGGCCACCGGCTGCTCCCCATTGGTAGAGATGGAACATCCCGCCTTCGTTCACGAAAAACTTGGCTTGCTTCCATATATTGAAAGAAAACACGGTACCCAGGCCGACGAACCAGCAGGTGAATGCCAGCCAGAAGGTGACCCAGGCGCGGCTGATTTTCGTGCGTTCAACCAGGTAAGCCACCATCGGTTCGAGCAGGGAAATCGCCGAACTCCAGGCTGCAATCGCTACCAGTACGAAGAACACTACGCCCATCAACTGGCCGAACGCTACGTTACCGAAGGCAAATGGCAAGCTGACGAACATCAGGCCAGGACCTTCGCTCGGGTTCAGCCCGGCAGCGAACACAATCGGAAACAATGCCAAGCCGGCCAACAGCGAAACAAAGGTATCGAGCAGCGCCACACCGACGACGGTTCCGGAAATCGACGAGTGCTTCGGCATGTAGGCGCCATAAATCATGATCGAACCGACACCCACGCTCAGGGAGAAGAACGCGTGCCCCATGGCCGGCAGCAAGCCATCAAGCACCTTGTCCGGATGGAAGTCGAACATGAAATGCACACCTTCCATGAAGTGCCCCGTCGTCATGCTGTAACCCAGCAGGACAATCACCATCACGAACAGCAGCGGCATCATGATCCGCAGGCTGCGCTCCAACCCGGCGACCACACCCTTGGCGATCACCACTGCCGACAACAGCATGAAAATCGTGTGCCAAAGTGTCAGGCGCCATGGGTCGGCGATCACATTACCGAAGTATGCGCCGACCTGATCAGCCGTCACGCCCCGGAAGTCACCACGGCCCATATCGATGATGTAATCCAGCGACCAACCGCCGACCACACTATAAAAAGAAAGAATCAGCAACGCGGTGATCATCCCGGCAAATGCGCCCCAGGACCACTTCGCCGAATGCCCCGCTTCCAGCGCCAGAACCTTCAAGGCGTTGGCCGGGCTCTGCCGCGCGCGCCGGCCGATCAGGGTTTCGGCCAGCATGACGGGCATACCGATCAGCGCGATACAGGCCAGGAACATCAACACGAAGGCTCCGCCACCGTAGACGCCAACCATGTAAGGGAATTTCCAGATACTACCCAAACCCACGGCCGAACCGGTCGCGGCGAGTATGAAGACCCAGCGGCTAGCCCAACTGCCGTGGACAGAAACCTTGTCTGTCGACATCGTTATCACGCCCAAGCGTTCAAAAAAGAGGCCGCATTGTCCGGGATTCAATCAACCTGCTCAAGCACGTAGCGTCACCGTAGCCGACTCGCGCGCAACTCCCTATAATGCCGCCCCTATGGCTAAACAGAAGAAACACCCAACAGGGACCATCGCGCAAAATAAAAAGGCGCGACACGATTACTTCATCGAACATCGGTTCGAGGCTGGTCTGGTCCTGGCCGGCTGGGAAGTAAAAAGTCTGCGGGCAAGCAAACTGCAACTGGTTGACAGTTACGTACTGCTCAAAGATGGCGAAGCCTGGCTGCTCGGCAGCCACATTACGCCTCTGACGACGGCCAGCACCCACGTTATCGCTGATCCGACCCGCACCCGAAAACTGCTGCTCAATCGGCGCGAGCTGGAGAAGCTGGCCGCTGCCGTGCAACAAAAAGGTTACGCCTGCGTATGCCTGTCCTGGTACTGGAGCAAGCACATGGTCAAGTGCGAGATCGCTCTGGGCAAGGGCAAGAAGGAATACGACAAGCGTGATACCGAACGCGAACGCGACGCCGGTCGTGAATTGCAGCGTGCGGTGCGGAACAAGGGCAAGGAAGAATAATTCTCCTGCCTGATCGTTCCCACGCAAAGCGTGGGAACGATCACATCCCCTTGCGCCGCTCCGCCCGAGCCATGCGCTGCACTTCCTGACGCACTTCTTCCAGCACTTCTTGCACATACAAAATGTGCCGACTGGAAACTTCTCGCGCCTGTTCCGCCCGCCCCTCGATAATCGCCTGATACAACTCCCGGTGCTGCGCAATCAGCATGTCGCGGGTTTCGACGCGCTGTTTGTACATGCCGCCAATGTTGGTCACCACGTTGCGCTTGAGCAGGTCGAACAGCCCGCGAATGGTGTGCAGCAACACTGCGTTATGACTGGCCTCGGCAATCGCCAAGTGAAAATTTGCATCCGCCGCGCCCTCTTCCGCCCGACTCACTTCATCGTGGCGCGAATAGCAGTCCTGCAACTCATCGAACGCCGCCGTCAGTCGCTCACGATCCACATCGGTGGCGCGCAATGCCGCGTAGTAAGCACAGGATGCTTCCAGGGTATGGCGAAACTCCAGCAAATCGCGCTGGGCCTCGGGGTTGCTTTCCAGCAGGTGCAACAGTGGATCGCTGAACGTCGAGCCCAGGGATTCCACCACATAGTTGCCGCCGCCCTGACGACTGACCAGCAGCCCTTTGGCCACCAGTTTCTGAATCGCCTCACGCAACGAAGGGCGTGACACGCCGAACTGCTCGGCCAACGCACGCTCTGCCGGCAGGCGTTCGCCAGCCTTCAATGTGCCCTCGAGAATCATCCCCTCGAGTTGCTCGACAATATCGTCAGACAAACGGCGCTGCCGAATCTGATCAAACCCCATCACTCAATTCTCCACGGTCCCGGCGGCTCGCCGGGCTCTCTATTCTGGCCTATCGGCGCTGCGCCAGCACCTACCAGACGACACTTGATCGAACAGATCAGATGCGTTCTGCACCGCTCATTCGACAAAAGTTTTAGGGCGGCAAATTGACACACCGCCTCCAAGACTTTTACCCTAGCCAACAGCGATTGTAAATTGGTATTACCAATTAACCAAGAACGCTGACCAGTGCCTGACCAACAACAATTAGGGGCCACCCCATATGCAAACCTGGCAACAGCTCTACAGCCCGCTCGGCAGTCTCGGCGCGTCCGCACTCGCGGCCGTCATTCCTATCGTATTTTTCTTCCTGGCTTTGGCCGTGTTCCGCCTCAAAGGCCATGTGGCCGGCAGCATCACCCTGGCGTTGTCGATTGCCGTGGCAATCTTCGCCTTCCAGATGCCGGTCGATATGGCTTTCGCCGCCGCTGGATATGGCTTTGCCTACGGGCTGTGGCCGATTGCGTGGATCATCGTGGCGGCGGTGTTCCTCTACAAACTGACGGTCAAGAGTGGCCAGTTCGAAGTGATCCGCAGCTCGGTGCTGTCGATTACCGATGACCAGCGCCTGCAAGTGCTGCTGATCGGTTTCTGCTTCGGCGCGTTCCTGGAAGGTGCCGCCGGTTTCGGTGCACCGGTAGCGATTACCGCCGCACTGCTGGTAGGACTGGGCTTCAACCCACTGTACGCCGCTGGCCTGTGCCTGATCGCCAACACCGCGCCGGTGGCTTTTGGCGCATTAGGGATTCCGATCATCGTCGCAGGGCAAGTCACCGGCATCGACGCCTTCAAGATTGGCGCCATGACCGGTCGCCAGCTGCCGCTGCTGTCGCTGTTCGTGCCGTTCTGGCTGGTGTTCATGATGGACGGCCTGCGCGGCGTTCGCGAAACCTGGCCAGCTGCATTGGTGGCCGGTTTAAGCTTTGCCATCACTCAATACTTCACCTCGAACTTCATTGGCCCGGAACTGCCGGACATCACCTCGGCGCTGGTCAGCCTGATTTCCCTGACACTTTTCCTGAAAATCTGGCAGCCAAAACGCGCTGCAGGCGCGCACATCGTCGGCGCCGTCTCGGCGTCCGTGGTAGCCAGCGCCGGTGGTTTCGGCCAACCGCGTACCACCGTCGCGTCGCCTTACAGCCTGGGGGAAATTTTCAAAGCCTGGTCGCCGTTCCTGATCCTCACCGTATTGGTCACCATCTGGACGCTGAAACCGTTCAAGGCGATGTTTGCCGCCGGTGGCTCAATGTATGGCTGGGTGTTCAACTTCGCGATCCCGCACCTGGATCAAATGGTGATCAAGGTCGCCCCGATCGTAACGACCCCGACAGCGATTCCGGCGGTGTTCAAGCTCGATCCGGTTTCCGCGACCGGCACGGCGATTTTCTTCTCCGCACTGATCTCGATGCTGGTGCTCAAGGTCAACATTAAAACTGGTCTGACCACTTTGAAAGAGACGTTCTACGAACTGCGCTGGCCGATTTTGTCCATCGGCATGGTGCTGGCCTTCGCCTTCGTCACCAACTACTCGGGCATGTCTTCGACCATGGCTCTGGTATTGGCTGCCACCGGTGCGGCGTTCCCATTCTTCTCGCCATTCCTCGGTTGGCTCGGCGTGTTCCTGACCGGCTCCGATACCTCGTCCAACGCGCTGTTCAGTTCGCTGCAAGCGACCACCGCGCACCAGATCGGCGTCAACGACACCCTGTTGGTGGCGGCGAACACCAGCGGCGGGGTGACCGGCAAAATGATCTCGCCGCAATCCATCGCCGTGGCCTGCGCCGCGACCGGGCTGGTGGGCAAAGAATCGGATCTGTTCCGCTTCACCCTCAAGCACAGCCTATTCTTTGCAACGATCGTCGGCCTGATCACCTTGGCCCAGGCTTACTGGTTCACCGGCATGCTGGTGCACTAAGCACTACACGCCACACGGAAAAAACCGACGCTGGGTTACGCCCCCGGCGTCAGCTATTCACAACCGGGTCTGCAAGGCTGCTGAAAGCTTCTCTCTCTATATTCAGCAGCCTCAGCGGACGGATAACCGGGACCACCCGGAGACACGCCTGATGAGCGAGCTTTTTTACAACGCTGTGCCGAACGCGACCCGCGTCGCCCCGCCACTGCCCGAACCTCGGCAATACCCCAGCGAGAAACCGTCACGGGTGTACCTGTTCGGGACCTGCGTGGTGGATCTGTTCTACCCCGAAGCCGGGATGGACGCGATCCACCTGCTGGAACGCGAGGGTATTCGTGTCGAATACCCGCAAGGGCAAAGCTGCTGCGGGCAACCGGCCTATACCTCGGGTTACACCGAACAGGCCCGGACCGTGGCGCGCTCACAACTGGCGTTGTTTGCCGGGGACTATCCGGTGGTGGTGCCGTCGGGTTCTTGCGCGGGCATGTTGCGCGAACACTATGCCGACCTGTTCAAGGATGAGCCGCAAACGCTGAAACAGGTTCAGGCCCTCGCGGCACGAACTTACGAACTCGCCGAGTTCCTGTTGTTTGTCTGCAAGGTGCAGCTCAAGGACAGCGGTGAACCGGTGAAAGTGGCGCTGCACACGTCGTGCTCGGCACGCCGTGAAATGAACACCCACCTGCATGGCCGCGAGTTGTTGGCGCAACTGAGCAATGTGGAGCGAGTCGACCACAGCCACGAAAGTGAATGCTGTGGCTTTGGTGGGACTTTCAGCGTCCGTATGCCGGACATTTCCGGTGCGATGGTGGCTGACAAGACCCGTGCGTTGAAGGAATCCGGCGCGCACAAGGTACTCAGTGCCGACTGCGGTTGCCTGATGAACATCAACGGCTCGCTGGAGAAACAACAGGAAGCGTTGCGCGGTCAGCATCTGGCCAGCTTCCTTTGGCAGCGTACCGGAGGTGCCCGATGAGCAGCTCCACGATTATTCCTACGGTTGCCGTAGAAGAAGATTTTCGCAGCCGGGCTCACAAGGCTTTGGCTGACACGCAATTGCGAAACAACTTTCGCAGCGCGATGGATTCACTGATGAGCAAACGGGCAGCGTCTTTCAGCGATGCCCATGAAAGAGAACATTTGCGAGCGCTGGGCAATGCAGTCCGCGCCCGTGCATTATCCAAGTTGCCCGACCTGCTCGAGCAGCTTGAACAGAACCTGACCCGCAACGGTGTGACAGTGCACTGGGCGGAAACGGTGGACGAAGCCAATGGCATCGTCTTATCGATCATCCGCGCTCACGAGGGGCGGCAAGTGATCAAGGGCAAATCGATGGTCAGCGAAGAGATGGAGATGAACCATGTCCTCGAAGCTCAAGGCATTGAATGCCTTGAGTCGGACATGGGGGAATACATCGTCCAGCTCGACCACGAGAAGCCTTCACACATCATTATGCCGGCGATCCACAAGAATGCCGGTCAGGTCGCGTCCTTGTTCCACGACAAACTTGGCGTGGAGTACACCAAGGACGTTGACCAACTCATTCAGATCGGTCGCAAAGTCTTGCGGCAGAAATTCTTTGAAGCCGACATCGGCGTCTCCGGCGTCAACTTCGCCGTGGCCGAAACCGGCACCTTGCTGCTGGTGGAAAACGAAGGCAATGGACGGATGACCACCACGGTGCCGCCGGTGCACATTGCTGTCACTGGCATCGAAAAAGTCGTGGAAAACCTGCGCGACGTGGTGCCGCTCTTATCACTACTGACCCGCTCGGCCCTCGGCCAGCCGATCACCACCTACGTCAACATGATCTCCGGCCCGCGCAAGGAACATGAACTCGACGGCCCGCAGGAAGTGCATCTGGTGCTGCTGGACAACGGTCGCAGCCAGGCGTTTGCCGACAGCGAATTACGCCAGACCCTGAACTGCATCCGCTGCGGCGCCTGTATGAATCATTGCCCGGTCTACACCCGAATCGGCGGCCATGCCTACGGCGAGGTTTACCCAGGGCCTATCGGAAAAATCATCACCCCGCACATGGTCGGCCTGGCGAAAGTCCCCGACCACCCAAGTGCGTCTTCGTTATGCGGTGCCTGCGGTGAAGTCTGCCCGGTAAAAATTCCGATCCCTGCATTGCTGCGTCGCCTGCGGGAAGAAAACGTCAAAGCGCCGGACAGCCCGCATCAAGTGATGCGCGGTCAAGGCAGCAAGTATTCGCGCAAAGAACGGTTTATCTGGAACGCCTGGGCCAAGCTCAACAGCTCACCAGCGCTATATCGCCTGTTCGGCTTCTTCGCCACTCGCCTGCGAGCGCTGACGCCGAGCAACATCGGCCCATGGACCCAGAACCACAGCGCACCGAAACCCGCGGCCCGCTCACTGCATGACATGGCCCGCGAGCATCTGGCCAAACAGGGGGACCGTTGATGAGCGCCAAACAAAATATCCTCGCCAAGTTGCGCAACAGTCTGACAGGCACCACGCCGGTGGCTGACAACTTCGATGTCGAACTGGTGACCGAGCCCTACACCTACACGCCGGAACAACGCATCTCGCAACTGCGCAAACTGATGGAGGCGGTGCACACCGAGATTCATCTGACGTCCAGAGAGGGGTGGCCCGAATTGCTCGCGCAACTGCTGCGGGATCGCCAACTACCGAGCCTGCTGATTGCGCCGACGACACCTCACGGGCAACGCATCACCGAGCATTGGGCGAAAAATCCTGGCCTGCCAGCGCTCAAGGCCTACAACCGTCCGGTCGAGGAATGGAAAGCCGAGTTGTTCAACGACACCCCGGCCAGCCTGACCACCACCCTCGGCGCGATCGCCGCAACCGGTAGCCTGATTCTCTGGCCGACGCGGGAAGAACCGCGCTTGATGAGCCTGGTGCCGCCGGTGCATTTTGCCCTGCTCAAGGCCAGTGAAATCCGCGACAACTTCTATCAGGTGCAACAGGAATTCGAATGGGCCCAAGGCATGCCGACCAACGCCTTGCTGGTGTCCGGCCCCTCGAAGACTGCCGATATCGAGCAAGTGCTGGCCTACGGCGCCCACGGCCCGAAAGACCTGGTGGTGCTGATCCTGGAGGACCAATGAGTCTACCGGCGGCTTTCCTGCGCGATGCGCAGCAACTGATTCCTGAAGCACGACGTTTCGACGACCCGCTGTCGACCCTGGCCTTCGGCACCGACGCCAGTTTCTACCGGCTGATTCCGAAACTGGTGATTCGCGTCGAATCCGAAGATGAAGTGGTGGCGCTGCTCAAACTGGCGCAGCGGGACCACGTCCCGGTGACCTTCCGCGCCGCCGGCACCAGCCTGTCCGGCCAGGCCATCAGCGATTCGGTGCTGATTGTGCTGGGGGATAACTGGAACGGTCGAGAGATCCGTGGCCAGGGTACGCAAATCCGTCTGCAACCGGGCGTGATCGGCGCCCAGGCTAACGCCTGGCTGGCACCGTTCGGACGCAAGATCGGTCCGGATCCGGCGTCGATCAACGCCTGCAAAATCGGCGGCATCGTCGCCAACAATGCCAGCGGTATGTGCTGCGGCACGGCGCAAAATACCTATCACACCCTGGCCGGGATTCGTCTGGTGCTGGCCGATGGCAGCCGTCTCGATACCGAAGACGCCGCCAGTGTGGCCGCGTTCCGGGAGAGCCACGCCGAACTGCTTGAACGTCTGGCGACGCTGGGCCGCGAGACCCGCGCCAATGCTGAACTGGCTGCGAAAATTCGCCACAAATACCGTCTGAAAAATACCACTGGGCTGTCACTCAACGCCCTGGTGGATTTCGACGAGCCTGTGGATATCTTGAGCCACTTGCTGGTGGGTTCCGAAGGCACGCTCGGGTTCATCAGCGCGGTGACCTACGACACGGTAATCGACCACCCGAACAAGGCATCGGCGCTGATCGTATTCCCGGATGTGGAAACCTGCTGCAACGCCGTCACCGTCCTGAAAAGCCAACCGGTGTCGGCCGTGGAACTGCTGGACCGTCGCAGCCTGCGCTCAGTGCAGGACAAGCCCGGCATGCCGGATTTCGTACAACAACTGTCGGCTAATGCCTGCGTCCTGCTGATCGAATCCCGCGCCGCATCGATCACTTTGCTGCGGGAACAACTGGCGCAAATCATGGCGTCACTGAGCGGCTTCCCGGTGGAGAAACAAGTCGACTTCACCGAAGACCCGGTGGAAAACGCCCGGCTCTGGGCGATCCGCAAGGACACCTTCCCCGCCGTCGGCGCGGTGCGCAAAACCGGCACCACGGTGATCATCGAAGACGTGACCTTCCCCGTGGAACAACTGGCCATCGGCGTGAACCGCTTGATCGAGCTGTTCGACAAACATCACTACGACGAAGCGATCCTTTTCGGACACGCCCTGGAAGGCAATCTGCACTTCGTCTTCACCCAAGGCTTCAATAGCGCGGAAGAAGTCGCACGCTACCAGGCGTTCATGGACGACGTGGCGCAATTGGTGGCCGTGGAGTTCGGCGGTTCGCTGAAGGCCGAACACGGCACCGGCCGCAACATGGCGCCCTTCGTCGAACTGGAATGGGGCAGCGACGCCTACCAGTTGATGTGGCAGCTCAAACGCCTGCTCGACCCCAACGGCATTCTCAACCCGGACGTGGTGCTCAGCGCCGACCCACAGATCCACCTCAAGCATCTGAAACCGCTGCCGGCCGCCGACGAGATTGTGGATAAGTGCATCGAGTGCGGTTTCTGCGAACCGGTATGCCCGTCGAAAAGCCTGACGTTGAGCCCACGCCAGCGCATCGTGATCTGGCGCGACATCCAGGCGAAGAAACGCGCCGGCATAGACACCGCCGAACTGGAACAGGCCTACGAATACCAGGGCATCGATACATGCGCCGCCACGGGCCTGTGTGCACAACGTTGCCCTGTAGGCATCAACACCGGCGAGCTGGTGAAAAAACTCCGAGGCCGTAACGCGACCCATACGAAAACCGCCAACTGGATTGAAGGCAATTTCGCCACTGCGTTACAAGGCGCGCGCTTCACCCTGCACGTGGCCAACGGTGCGCGGATGCTGCTGGGGGCGCCACGTTTGGCGAAGCTATCGGCAAGGTTGACGCGCTTATCCAAGGGTCAGGTCCCACAATGGACCAACGCCATGCCACAGCCGGAAAAGGCCATTCGCTTCAGCCCAAACGTGTCGGACGAACGCCCTCGGGTGGTGTATCTCGCGGCCTGTGTGTCGCGGGTCATGGGCCCGGCAGCGAGTGATAAAGAGCAAATGTCGCTGTACGACAAAACCCGGGGTCTGCTGGAAAAGGCCGGCTATCAGGTCGTCTCTCCAGACAATCAGGACAACCTCTGCTGCGGCCAGCCATTCGCCTCCAAGGGCTACGCCGAACAGGCCGAACACAAACGCCAGGAACTGATCGGCGCGCTACTGCACGCCAGCCGCGGCGGGCTCGACCCGATCTACTGCGACACCAGCCCCTGCACCTTGCGGCTGGTTCAGGACCTGGGCGACGTGCGACTGGACCTGTACGACCCGGTGCGTTTCATTCGTACGCATTTGATGGACCGACTGGACTTTACCCCGCAGGAAGCACCGATCGCAGTGCACGTCACGTGCAGCACTCAGCATCTTGGCGAGAGCCAGGCGCTGATCGATCTGGCGCGCAAGTGCAGTAAAAACGTGGTCATTCCGGAAGGCATTCACTGCTGCGGTTTTGCCGGGGACAAGGGCTTTACCACGCCGGAATTGAACGCGCATTCGTTACGCACGCTGAAGGACGCGGTACAGCAATGCAGCGAAGGGATTTCCACCAGCCGCACCTGTGAGATCGGTCTGACGCAACACGGTGGAATTGACTACCACGGGTTGGTCTATCTGGTGGATCGGGTCACTCAGCCCAGGGCGACCTGAAGAAAAATAGAACCCTGACGTACTGCCACAGTCCACTGATCAAGTCCCGCAGCGCGGGACTTTCCCTCAAATTGGCAGCCCGTCCTGATGGCCAGCGATGCCTGGACCCTCAGTTCAAGGAGACACCCATGAAACGCTCTGTACTGTTAGGTCTGTTCGTTACTGCCTCAATGCTGGCCTCCCCCTCGTTTGCCGCCGAAGACCTTTGTGCGGTCAACTTGAAAACCATCGAAAATGCCAAGACACAGACGCCTCCAGAGATGACTGATCAAGTAATGGAAAGCGTCACGAAAGCCAAAGCCGATCAGGCAAAAGGCACCAAGGAAGGGACTGATGATTGCATAGCCGAGACCGAACAAACTATCCAGCAACTCAAGAACGCGAACAAAGGCGGGAAGTAATCCAGCACAAGGCCAACCTTAGGGTTGGCCTTCAGAGCCATATAAACCCTAAACTTGCGGAGCATCGGGCAGACTCGCGAGCTCGGCAGCTGCAACAGATTGCATTTCGTCTTAACTGACTGGCATCAGGCGTTTCTTGTCCCTTTTTCACACCCGCCTCCCGGAAAAATCTTTCACCCCATCGCCAGCAAAAACAGAACCCTTGCACGCCTTCACAGTCCATTTGTTAAGCCCCAATCAGCGTGGCCCAATCCCCAACCCCGTTCCAGGAGATACCCATGAAGCGTTCCGCCCTGGCTGGACTGCTCATCACTGCAACAATGCTGGCCTCCTCCGCATACGCCTCAAACGATAGCGATCAATGCGTAATGAAGCTCCAGGAAGTCAACAGCAAGCTGTCCAGCGCTGCCACGCTGGATGCCGCCACCAAAGGTGTCGTCGTCACCAAAGCCGAACAAGCCAAGGCCGCCCACGCCTCCAACAACGACAGAGAGTGTGTTTCCCTGGCGCAGCAAGCGCTTCAGGACATTCAAAGCCACATGAATAGCCATTAGGGCCAGGCCAGATAACATGCAGGTAAGGACAGAAGGTCGACGCGCCGCGCGTATTGGCGTACACTTCGCTTACCTGCTGGTTACACATAGCAGGTTCGGGGCCGCTTTGGATTCGACGCCGGTTGCGAAACTTTAGGTGCATGCCGACTTGGTAACAGAAGTCGTAAATCCACTGTTGCAACTTCCTATAGTTGCCAATGACGAAACCTACGGGGAATACGCTCTCGCTGCGTAAGCAGCCTTAGCCCTTCCCTCCTGGTACCTTCGGGTCCAGCAATCATCAGGGGATGTCTGTAAACCCAAAGTGATTGTCATATAGAACAGAATCGCCGTGCAGTACGTTGTGGACGAAGCGGCTAAAACTTACACAACTCGCCCAAAGCACCCTGCCCGTCGGGTCGCTGAGGGTTAACTTAATAGACACGGCTACGCATGTAGTACCGACAGCGGAGTACTGGCGGACGGGGGTTCAATTCCCCCCGGCTCCACCACTTCATCATCTAAAGACGTCCACGGACGTCTTTTTTTGTGCCTGAAATCCATCAATGAAATCTGGTTCGCCCCTCTTGTGCGAGCCTATCCTCAAGCATTAACAAAGCCCGTCTTGCGCGGGCTTTGTTGCATCTGGGATTTTGTCTATCGCGTGCATGCTCAAGGCGCGGGGCCCAACGCCATGTCAGCTCGCCCAACGCCCGACACCTCGACGGGACTTGCACAGGCGACAAAATCCTCCTTGCGCAACAGTACCAACGCAATCAACGACACCACGCCCGTGCCTATGTAAAAGTACCAGGGCGACGTAATGTCTGCGGTCACCTTGATCAGCCAGGTAGAAATCAGCGGTGCGCTACCACCGAATACCGCCACCGGAATGTTGTACGCCACCGCGATACCGGTGGAGCGGATTCGGGTGGGCAACAACTCGCTCATTAATGCATAAGTCGACGAGGCATACAGGCCGAACAGGATGGCCACCGCCATCAACGGGTAGATAAACGAAGCAGGCGTCGCCGTGGGGGCCGATTTGAAGAGCCAGTACATCGCCAAGGTGGCCAGGGTGCCGACCACCAACAGAAACGGCTTACGCCCGTTTCTATCCGTGAACGCACCGCCGAATGGCATGACGACTGCGGCCGATAAGCTGGCAACGAAGACGTAGAGCAAGGTCGTGCCGCTGTCGAACTTGAGAATGCTCGACATGTAGGTCGAGACAAAGGTCAGCACCAGATAGAAGATCGAGCTGTGCAGGGTAATGATGAAGAACACCAGGGCAATCGCCCGTTTCCACTGCCAGACTTCTCGCAGAGGCGCCCTGGAGGTTTCCCCCGCGCGCTGCAATGCCAGGAACTCGGGACTGTCTTCAAGCTTCAGGCGAATGTACATCGAGATCAGGCCCAGAGGCGCCGCAATCAGAAACGGAATGCGCCAACCCCAGGCTTGCATCAGGTCGGCGCCCATGACCCAGGTCATGCCGTTGGCCACGGCACCGCCCAGTAACAGTCCGAGCACCGCCGTTACCATCAACCAGCATGTGGCGAAGCCGCGTCGCCCAGGCCCCGCGTACTCGGAGATGAAGCTGGTGATGGTGCCGATCTCGCCACCGGCCGAGAAGCCCTGTACACAGCGGATCAACACCAGAATGATCGGCGCTGCAATCCCTATCGAAGCATAGGTCGGCAGCACCCCCAGCAAGAAGGTCGAACCGGCCATCATCACCAGCACGGTGATCAGGGTTGTGCGCCGACCGATCTTGTCCGCCAGCGGACCGAAGAACAGCCCTCCCAGAGGCCGGATGAAAAAGCTCAAGGCAAAAGCCGCAAAACTGGCGAGCAGGCTGGTGGTCGGGTCATCAGAGACGAAGAACGCCTTGCCGATATAAACGGCGAGAAAACCATAGACGCCGTAGTCGTACCACTCGATCAGGTGGCCGGACGTTGCACCGATAAACGCCCGACGCCGTTGCCGGGCCGGTTTTTTCTGTTGAATGCCCACGTGAGGGACTCCTGTCTGATTTTATCCATGGGAAACACAACTCAGGGAACTGCAGTGCCGTTCGCGACCTCCTTCAACCAGAGGCGCAGCTCGGTCTTGAGGATCTTGCCGTAACTGTTCTTGGGCAGCTCCGTGCAAAATACGTACTTCTTCGGTTTTTTGAATGACGCCATGCGTTCGACGAACCATGCGTTGAGCAAAGACTCATCGAGCGATCCTGCTGCACGGGGAACGACGAACGCTACCACCCTTTCCCCCCACTGCACATCCGGCTCGCCAACCACACAGACTTCAAATACTTCCGGGTGCTGCGCCAACACTTCTTCTACTTCCCGAGGGTACACGTTGCAGCCGCCGGAAATGATCACATCCTTGGAGCGATCGGTGAGCGTCAGATAACCCGCGCGATCAAGAAAGCCGATGTCGCCGGTTAACAGCCAGCCATCCACCAAGGTCTGGCGAGTCGCCGCGTCGTTGCGCCAGTAGCCTTGCATGACGGTGGGACCACGCACGGCGATTTCCCCTGACTGGCCGGGAGGCAACGGCCGGTGCTCAGGGTCCAGAATCCTGATCTCCATGCACGAATGTGCCCGCCCCACGGAAGCTGCCAGAGACGCCCAGTCGGGACGGTTTCGATCCGCGATCAACTCACGCGACAACGCGCTGATCGTCATCGGGCTCTCCCCCTGACCATAGATCTGCACCAGCCGCGCGCCAAAGGTCTCGACCGCTTCTTGCAGATCCTTCAGGTACATCGGCGCGCCACCG
Organism: Pseudomonas sp. GGS8; assembly: GCF_024168645.1. NCBI lineage: Bacteria > Pseudomonadati > Pseudomonadota > Gammaproteobacteria > Pseudomonadales > Pseudomonadaceae > Pseudomonas > Pseudomonas sp. GGS8. The sequence goes on from NZ_JALJWF010000001.1 coordinate 1,019,060, forward strand.
TAGACAATGGTTTTGATCCCGTCGCCGCCGTAGCCTTGGCGCCGAGTCTGTTCAACCATGCGCTTGACCATGGTTGGCGCGGCGAACAACATGAGATTGCGCAGCCCGCTCGCCAGCTCGAACAGCTCGTCGGCCTTGAAACCACGGGATTCGGGGACAACATGACGAGCCCCGCAACGCACATGGATAAAGTTGTAGAGGCCGGCGCCATGGGACATCGGGGCCGCGTACACCACTGCATCATCCGGACTGACCGGATCAACGTCGAGCGGATAACACAGCGACATGGCCGTCAGGTTGCCGTGGGACAGCATCACCCCCTTGGATCGCCCGGTGGTACCGGAGGTGTAGAACAGCCAGGCAAGGTCATCGGCATCACGAGAGCAAGGATCTTCCGACGTCGCCGCATCGAACGAAGCACACACCACACTGTCCGCTTCATTCAGTTCGCGACAGCCCTGCGGCAACATCTCGGGCGAGAACACCTTGCCGCCCTCGGTGAAAATCAGACGGGCTTGCGCATCACTGGCGATCCAGCCAGCTTCAACAGGGTGCAGCTTGCAGTTGATCGGCACCGCGACCGCGCCAATCCACCAGACGCAATAGAGTATTTCGAGGTATTCGCAACTGTTCTTCATGAACAGCGCCACACGATCGCCGGGCGCAATGCCGTGCTCGCCTATGAGCTGCGCGGCACGACTACGGACATGAGCGGCAAACGTGGCGTAGTCGGCGACTTGCCGCTGCCCCTCAAATAACGCTGGACGTTCTGGCCAGCGTCGACCGGCGTCGTTCAGCCAGTTGGCAATGTTCATGCTCAAGCCCTGTGAGCCTGAAGCACCGAGGCATAATTGGCGACCGCCATGCCACCCATGTTGAACAACAGACCGAACTCGGGGTTCGGCACGGCCAGGCCGACAGGCTCGCCCGTCAACTGCCAAAAGGCCATAGCGTGCATCGATACCCCCGTGGCGCCCACAGGATGCCCCTTGGCCTTGAGCCCGCCAGACAGGTTCACCGGCAAACGCCCGCCCGCCCGCACAGTACCGTCATCCAGCGCTCGGTGCCCCTCACCTTTGGGGGCCAGGCCCATGGCTTCGTAGATCAGCAGTTCGGCAATGGTGAAACAGTCATGGACCTCGGCAAAACTCAGATCGCCCAAGGTGACATTAGCCCCGCGCAAAGCCGAATGGATCGCACGCCGTGGGCCTTCAAACGCGATGATGTCACGCTGGGCAATCGGCAGGAAATCGTTGACTTGAGCCACCGAGCGAATCAGCACCTCACGACGAAACTGCCTGGCTCGCCTGGACGAGGCCAGCACAATGGCGGCAGCCCCATCGCTGATCAGCGAACAGTCGGTCAGACGCAGCGCCTGCGCCACATACGGATTGGTTTTGGACACATTGTTGCAATGTTCGAAATCCATGACCCGGTGCATCTGCGCCAAGGGGTTGGCCATGGCGTTGGAGTGGTTTTTGGTGGCGATGGCGGCCATCGATGCCATCGGGCACTGGTGGCGGTCACGGTACTGTTGCGCAGCCAGGCCGAACAACTGCGGAAAACTGAGCCCGGCCTCTTGGGCGTCGTTCTGATAACCGGCACCGGCCAGGGCCTTGGTGACCTCGGCTGTAGAGTTGGAAGTCATCTTCTCGGCGCCCACGATCAACACCAGCTCAGCAGAGCCTGAGCGGATCGCATTGATCCCCGCGTGAATCGCCGCCGAGCCCGAGGCGCAGGCGTTTTCACAGCGAGTGGCAGGCTTGAAGCGCAAGCCTGCGTCGGCTTGCAGCATCAATGAAGCGGGAAAACCATCCGCAACCATCCCCGAATTGAAATGCCCGAGGAACAGGGCGTCGACTTCTGAGGCGTCGATGGCGGCATCCGCCAGGGCTTCGCGGGTAACCTGCACGATAAGGTCTTCCAGCGTAGAACCGTCCAGACGACCAAAACGGGAGTGAGCGGCAGCGACGATGGAAACGGAATGGGGCATGGTGATTTTCTTCTGTGCTTGAATCAGGTATTCATTACAATGACCTACCGTCCGGATCACTCGCTAGTTCGTACAACTACGTACTCGCATAAGTAACTGCACTGACCCACGGTATCGTTAGCAAGGAATTGTAAGTCGAGGCAGGATGCCCAATGACCGTCTTCGCAAAGCAACTCAAAGACCTTGAACGTCTGGCGTTCCAGGTGTCACCCGCCCCGCAGCTCATCACCGGCAACCGCGTGATGCTCGACTGCAACGAGGCATTTCTGGAGCTGTTCGGTTACGCTCGCGAGGAGCTTCTGGGTCATCTGACCCTGCTGATCTACCCCTCCCAGGCGGACTACAAGGCCATTGGCAACCGCTGCCAGAACTGGTTGCTCAACAGCCAGAGCGGCTCCTACTCCGATGAACGCTTCATGCAACATAAAAGCGGCGAGGTGTTCTGGGCCAGGTCCCACGGCTATACCCTGACTCTGGACGATCCGTTCAAACTGATGGTCTGGCACTTCGAACGCCTGGACCGACCGCACCACGCGACGGTAAACCTCACGCCCCGCGAACGAGAAATCTCGATGCACATCGTCAATGGACTGACCTGCAAGGAAGTGGCAAAAAAACTGGCGATTTCCCACAGAACCGTGGAAGTCCATCGCGCACGCCTGATGAAAAAGCTACAGGCCAAGAACAGCGCGGAGCTGGTTTCGAAGATTATTGTTGTGAGTTGACGGGCAAGTAATAGAGAGAAGTTCTTTCAAATACGCTTCTCAGTTTTTCTGAAGAAAAACTAACCATGTCCTAGGAAATTCCCCTCAAGTTGTGACGAACTCCATGAACTGGCGTAGTAACGATCCGAGAAGATAACCTTCCGTCTTCGCTGCAACCCAGTGGACGGTTTTGACAGGCCGAAAAGCGTAGGGATCCCTAACCTTTCGGAGTTCCCTCATGAAAAAGACCAACCCACTCGAAAACCCAACCCTTTCAGAGTCGGAAACCCTCGACCTGACCCAACTCTCCCAAGCCACCCAACGCGCCGTCAGCGCCCGCTTGTGCAACCCGAAACAGCCCGATCCCGTGAGCCATGTGTTCACCATCCTCCCCGACGTCGCCCCCCCCCACCCTGCTCGGTCACACCAGCGAAACCCTGGCCTCCTTGAACGTCATGACCACCGACCTGGCCGACCAGCTCGAAGGCTCACATCGCAACGTGGCCTTGGCGATGCAGCAATTGGCGGTGCTGGCCGAGATGTTGATCAATCGAGCGCTGGATAATCTCGACTCGCCCGTGTCGGCCGTCACGCCCGCCCGCCACTGAGTGATCGCGTTCGTTGATTGAATGGAGGTTTTGTCATGGATCGATACATGCCGATCACCGGCATCGACTGCACCATCGCGTCGCTGCTGATCGACACCGAAGCGCCGCTGGATGTGCTGCATGAAACGGCGGCTTACCGCATCCGCACGGCGACTCAATTGCTGGAGAGCTTCGCTGTAAGTGAAGGCGTGCACAGTGAGCTGGCGCGGGTGTTGGTGACTTCGTTGCGCGATGGTTGCGATTTGCTGGATGTGATTGGGCGAAGGTTACAGATGCAGGCTTCGGCGTTATAACGAACCCTGCATAGGAAATCGTTGCAGCTCAACACAAAAAGGCACCTGACGAAAATATCGCAGGTGCTTTTTTGGATTTGAGCGGGTAGAGATGTTCTGAACGCTTGAGCGTCGGAGGTCAGGGAAGTGAAACCGCTCAAGAATCGCTGAAACCCCGCCAACCAGCGAGATATCTCACTTAATTTTTCGCCCGTTTTCACTTAGCGCACAGCCGAATTTAAGATAATGTTTAGCGCATGCTAAGCGCAGACCTTTAATTACGGGCGTTTCCATGGATTCCTTCAAGATAATTTTTCGGCCGCTTTGAGATATTTTTCCATATGCCTACGTTTATCCATCACGACCTTGAGCTTCTCAATCCATCCTTCGACTCTGATCTAGTTGATGTCCTGAGCGAGCTAGAACACCTAAGGCGTCTGAGGCTTGAGGGCGACACACCTCCGCAGGTGTTCTATCAGCTCAAATCGCTTTTTCACACTCTTGAAAGCCTTGGCTCTGCTCGTATCGAGGGCAATCATACGACCCTGGCTGATTACATAGAGAGCAAGGTGGAAGGCACGGCGCAAGATACAGATCAATTGCGCGAAGTGGCCAACATTGAAAAAGCAATGGATTACATCGAGCAGGTCATGGTGCTCGGCGTCCCTCTGACAGAGCAGACGATCAGAGAGTTGCACGCAATGACCGTAAATGATCTGCAGAGAGAGGGTGACAAAACGCCCGGAGCTTACCGCGGTGGAGCCGTTCGCATATCCCAATCTGAGCACCTGCCTCCCGATTTCATCCAGGTCCAAGCTTATATGCAGGAACTGGTAGAGTTCGTGAATCGCGAAGACTCTCCAAAATATGACCTCATGAAGGTTGCACTGGCACATCACAGATTTGGATGGATACACCCCTTTGGTAATGGCAACGGTCGGGTGGTAAGGCTGCTCACCTATGCTCTCCTAATGAAATACGGTTTCAACGTGAGCACAGGAGGAAGGGTATTGAATCCTACAGCCGTGTTTTGCAACGACCGTGAACGATATTACTCAATGCTTGCTACCGCCGACAAAGGTACAAAGGAAGGCTTGGAGGAGTGGTGTACATATGTGCTTGAAGGCATTCGCGACGAGCTAGAAAAGGTAGATCGCCTTACTAAATACTCCTATCTCACCAAGTACATTCTCGTTCCTGCCGTCACCTTCGCAAGAGAGAGAGAGTGGATCACCGAGACAGAAGAGTCGGTGTTGTCGATTGCAATAAAATCGAAAGTCGTGAAGTCGGCCGATGTGGCAGCCGTACTTCCCAATCAGTCGAGCAATCAAAGAACGTATCTGATCAAAAAGCTTGTCGATCAAGGAATGCTCCTTCCACTTAATCCTGGAGCCAGACAGTACACAATTGGGTTTTCAAACAATTACCTGATCCGAGGCGTAATCAAATCTCTGAGAGAACAGGGTTTCATACCCGAACCTCTGGAGAATCCTTAGTTTTTCGCATCTCTTGCCCGTGAGATGAGCGTAAAAGCAAGAAAGGCTAGTGCTTATCAGGGGTAAAATTCGAGCCTTCAAAGGAACAAAGCAAGAGGCCATAAGCTGTGGAAACTGCCGCTGCCAAGATCTCGCGGATTTGCGCCCCCGTGTGCTTAGTATTACTCACAGCCCCCGCCAGTTTTTCAGCGCATCTGCAGCGATTCAATGCGCTATCCACGCGTGACGGGTATCGTGTTTCTCAACCATGCCTTTTGCTACGGAACAGATGATGAAAAGCGTTTTATACGCCTTGGGCGCTGCAGCCCTCTTTGGTGCCAGCACACCGCTTGCCAAGGTCCTGGGGCTGAACGTTTCACCCGTCTTGCTCGCCGGTTTGCTTTACCTGGGAAGTGGCTTGGGTCTCACGGTCACCCGGCTGATCCGTGATCGCGGTTGGCAGCCTGTCGGTTTAACACTATCCGAATGGCCATGGCTCATTGGCGCTATCGCGTTCGGAGGCGTTCTGGGGCCGGTGTCTCTAATGTTCGGCCTTACTCTCACGTCAGCTACCACTGCTTCGCTGTTGCTGAACCTTGAGGCGGTGTTAACCGCCCTGCTTGCCTGGATGGTGTTCAAGGAGAACGCCGACCGGCGGATCGTCGCTGGAATGATCGCAATCGTTGCCGGTGGCGTGCTCTTGGGTTGGCCTCAAACTTCCGCACAGATCCATGGTTGGATTGGCCCGGTCGCGGTGGCGATTGCCTGTTTTTGTTGGGCCATCGATAACAACCTTACCCAGAAGGTTTCCGCATCGGATGCATTGTTCATCGCAGGCATCAAAGGATTGGTCGCCGGGGTCGTCAACTGCGGGTTAGGGATTGCTCTTGGCATGCATCTCCCTGAATGGTCTCTACTGGGGCCAACGCTACTCGTCGGCTTTTTAGGCTACGGCGTTAGCCTGGTGTTATTCGTTTTGGCTTTGCGGGGGCTTGGAACAGCCCGCACAGGTGCGTACTTCTCGACTGCACCATTCTTGGGGGCCGCTATTTCCATCCTGTTGTTAGGCGAAGCCGTGACGTGGGTGTTCTGGGTGGCTGCTGGCCTGATGGGGCTTGGCGTCTGGATACACCTGACCGAGAGCCACTCTCACGAACACCAACACGATCCGCAAACACATGACCATCCGCATATTCACGATGAACACCATCAACATGAACATGCCTTTGAGTGGGACGGCACTGAACCTCATAGCCATTTACACGACCACGCGCCCATCCAACACAGTCATCCGCACTTTCCCGATATCCATCACAGGCACAAACACTGAGCGAGACTGCGACGGAGGAGTATTCGGCCCGGCGGTTGCTCAGGACCAAACGCAGTGAACAAGGTTTTCTGACAGATTAGGACCACGTCATCCCGGGAATTTTCCTGCAATCCGTAGCGACTTCCATGAACTGGCGAACAACATTTCTGGAAGATAGTCTTCCTCCTTCGCTGCGACCCTGCGGATGGTTTTAATAAGCCGAAATTACGTAAGGATCCCTAAACCAATGGAACGCCCTTATGAAAAAGATCACCCGAATCCCATTGAAAAATCCGGCCACTTCACAGCCTGAAACCCTCGACCCAACCCAACGTCCCAAAACCACTGAACACGCCGTCAGCGCCCGCCGGCGCAACCTGAACAGGAACATCTTCAACGTCCGCCCCGACGTCGACATGCCCACCCTGCTCGCTCATGCCAGCGAAACCCTGGCGTCCCTCAACGTCATGACCCTGGACTTTGCCAACCGACTCGAAGGCCCGCAGCGCAATGTGGCACTGGCGCTTCAGCAGTTGACGATGCTGACCGAGCTTTTGGTCAACCGAGCGAAGGATAACCTTGATCCGAACGCGTCGGTGGCCGTGGGCGAGCCTCCCGTTCTTCACTGAGTGATCCCGCTCGTTGATCGAATGGAGCCTTTACCGCCCCCCCAACACAAAAAGGCACCTGACGAGAATATCGCAGGTGCCTTTTTGGGCTTTGAATGGGTAGAGATGTTCTGTATGCGTGACAATTGAAGCTGCATGTTACTTATACGAGACAACGCAGTTTCATTTCATACCTTTGGTGAAGCTACGAGCGACTGAAGCCATCCATCCACATAAATTTTTCTTCACCCCACCGCCTCTCTCCAACCTGTACATTCCCCTCGCTCATTCAAGAAACTACGGTTTGCCCGCCCTCCCGCGGGCTTTTTTTTGTCTGCGATTTGGTTAGCGGTCAGTTCAAGTGACCGCTCCCACCATCATTTCAACCGATACAAATACGTATCCTGCGCCTCATGCGGTTGCAAACAAGGCCTCTGATAGCACCGTCTGATCAAGCCAAACCCGGCCGCTTCGGCCAGCCGCTGGCTCGCCACATTGGCCGAGGCGATGGTCAGGTAAAACGTGAAACCGGGCATGTTTTTGATCAACGCTTCAAGTGCCGTGCGCATATAACCTTTGCCCGAATACTCGGTATTGACCCAATAGCCAACGACATACCGGTTGCGACGGTGGGGCTTCAAGCCAATGCAGCCGATGATCGCGTGCGCGGCATCGTCGACGATAAACAACCGCCGCTCACCGGTTTCGCTTTTGAATTCCTCGACCGCCCGTGCGAGGAACGATCGGGCCTCGTCCTCGGTGGTATAGGGTTTGGCCCAAGGCAGAAATTCGCAATGGGCGGTAAAACTGTCGTTCAGCGCATGTTGCAACGCTTTACACCATTCGGGGTCGGCGGGGCTCAATCTCAATGTGTGAGTGCCGACCGTCAGCGCAAGCTCCATTGCATCACACTTAAATTCAAACTCCATGACGCCAGACAATATCAGCGCCGGGAAGGACGCTGCTACTGTAGTGTGAATTTACGCAATGGCCCCCGTTCGTGCTGCCCCGACGTCGTCCGTGACCTCTCAATGGCCGTTCATGTTTCGTTAAGCATTCAACTCGTATTCTGGGGGTTCCCGGTCCTCTGCTTGGTAGCCAGAAACTCATGTCACGTTCCGCTTCTTCACTGTTTCTGCTCGCCGCTCTGCTGTTTTTCTTCGCGCTAAGCAATCACCAATTACAAGGTTCCACGGAGGCCCGGGTCGCCGGAATTGCCATGGAGATGCACCTGGATAACGACTGGGTGACCCCGCATTTGTTCGGCGAGCCATTTCTTGAGAAACCGCCCTTGAGCTTGTGGCTCGACGCCGGGGCGATTCGCGCATTCGGCGGTACGCCGTGGGCGGTGCGGCTGGCGTCGGCGTTTGCCGGGCTGTTCAGCGTGATGCTGCTGTACGCGATGCTGCGGCGATTCGACCGGCCCAAGGTTATTGCCTGGACGGCGGGGATTTTGCTGGCGACCATGGCCAGTTACTGGAGTAACACGCGCAGCGTCGGCGAAGACGCGTTGCTGGCCTTCGGCGTGAGCATGGCGCTGCTGGCGTTTTTTCAGGGGACACGGCTCTCGACTGTCGGCAATGCCCTGCTGTTTGCGTCAGGGATCGCCATCGCGACCTTGAGCAAAGGCGTGCTGGGGCTGGCGATGCCGGGGGTGGTGATCTTCACGTATCTGCTGGTCGAAACCTTGATGGAGAAACGCCTGAAGCCCTCGGACTGGCTGCGCCCCGGCCTGTTGACGCTGCTGGGGTTGGTGCCGCTGATGGTCTGGCTCGCAGTGCTGTATCAGCGCGGTGGCGCGCATGCCGTGGGGGAAGTGTTGCTGACCAATAGCGTCGGGCGCTTCAGTGGCTCCTTCGTCGAAGCCGGGCATTACGAACCGTTCTACTACTACCTGGCCAAGCTGCCGGAGGCCTTCGCGCCCTGGAACATTCTGGTGTACCTGGGGCTGTGGCACTTTCGCAAAAGCCTGATGGCCAATCGTTACCTGTTGTTCTTCACGGTGTGGCTGCTGGCGCAGTTTGTCATGCTGACCCTGGCGTCGAGCAAACGCACGGTGTACCTGATGTCCATGACGCCGGCGGCGGCGGTGATTGCCGCGGAATATGCGCGCGTACTGTTTGAACGACTTCAAGCCTACTCCGGTGCGTCGACCTTGCCGGGGTTGATTGTCCGGCATCGTCGCGGTTTAGGCATTGGCGTACTGGCGGTGGTGATCGGCAGCTACCTCGCTGCCGCACAATGGCTACTGCCTCACGCTGATCGCACACTATCCTTCCTGCCGCTGACCGAGCAAATTCAGGCATTCCAGGCCAGCGGACAGCAGGTTGCGTTGTTTCAGGCCAACGAGCGGGTGGGCGGCGCCAGCGTGTTCTACACCCGGCGCGTACTCAAAGGCCTGGATACCGAGGCGCAACTGCATGAGTTTCTGAGCGCCTCACCGGCCAACGTGGCGCTCATGTCCGGCTCAAATGTACCCGCTGCCCCCTTGAAGGTGATCAAGACAATGAAGGTGGGGCGTCAGGCGTACTACTTTGTAACCCTTTAGACGGCTCAGCGACGGGTAGCGCAGCCTTTTGCAGCAACGGCAGCTCCAGCCGCGCCCGTCCATAGAACGCCAATGCCGTCAGCAAACACGTCAGCCACACGAAGATCCCGGCCCAAAAGGTGTGGGACATGTAGTGCCAGCCTTGCAAAACCCGTGTCGTGCCATAGACGAAACCGAGCAGCAGCGAGCCGTACATCACCGCTTTAGCGTACCGCCAGCGGTAGCGGCGAGCCACGAAGTACAGCGCGAGCATGGTGAAGCCGCCCGACGCATGGCCACCCGGCCAGCAGCGACCGTCACCGGCTTCTTTCAGCAGGTCAAAATTCTGGTACCACTCCTTATGCTCGATTTTCCCGGCGTACTGAGTGGTTTCAACCGGGCAATACACACTGGTGTGGCTTTTGAGGTAGTGGATAACGCCGGTGCTGATGGAAAACGCGAACACCACGTAGAGGAAATCCCGACGGTGTTTACTGGCGAACCGAAGCACGGGCGCGACTTTGATTTTTTCCAGGAAGGCGATGATCTTCGAATGTTTTTCAGCCTTCAGTCGCGGCCAGAGAAATGACAGCAAGGCACCGATGATCGCGACCTCACCGGTCCAGTTCGGGATGATTCGCGCCCATTTATGGGTGATCTGCTCGAACAGACGGACATGGTCCAACGGAAACAGCCGGGTAGCCGGGTCATAAAAAAGATCGCTGAAAGCGATGTCGATTTTGGTCATGTCAAACATCAGGAACACCGCGACCGCGCAGGCCAGCGGAATACCAAAGTTCACCCAGTAAAAGCGGTAACGGGAAGAAGTCAGCATCGTACGTCCAGATCCAGAGGGATGATGAAGAAGCTCATTCAGTGGTCACCGAATGCCAGTCAGAGGCTTCGATGGAACCGAGCATGCGGGGCGCCAGAGGTTTTTCAGCGGAGATAAACAGAGAGGCGCCGTAGCCTAGAGTAACAGTTGGCAGCTTGAGGTCTTTTTCAAGTTGCGCCATGCACTCGCTGTGGGTCACCAGAATCAGGTTACGCCCGGCCACCTTGTGCGCCAGGGCATCGCGCAACATGCTGCCTCTGCAGTTGATCAACCAGTCTTCACCGACGCCGACCTTGTTGAACATATAACTGGCGGTCTGTGCCGCACGGATGATCGGACTGTTGTAGATATCGGTCTTGTTCAGGCCCAGATGTTCAAACTGTGCCCCGACACTCGCCGCCACGCTGCGCGAGCGGTCAGTAATGCCATCGTTGCCGATCAGACAGGCGGCGGTGGAGTGATCGCAACGCTCGACATGGCGTACCAACACGATCATGTCGCCCTTGGCCCAGCCGGAAAGCAATGCCCGGGCGCCCTCGACATTGCCATGGGCCAGATCGGGTACAGCCGCAGGCCGTAACAGCCACACGGTCAGCGGAATCACCAGCAGCAGCGAGGCCACGATGACCCCGGCGTTTCGATAACGGGCCAAACGGCTCAGATCGATCGAGCGTTTTATCCCGAACAGACTCAGTCTCAATTCCACGTTTAGCCGCCTCGCCGGCATGCACCACAATCATACAAAACCGAGAGAGTAGAGAGTCTCGCGTCGGCAGCCGGTGAAACTCATGTGAAAAAAAGCTTAAGACCTGCCTAAAAATCTTGTTACAGAATCCATCCGACAAAATCCTTTCAGCTCCCGGGATTGCGGCCGATACATACCTGCTACACACCTTGCTGGCTCCCAAAAACAAAAATCTTCCAGCCAACCGACGATCTAAAGCGCAACGTTCCTGGAGGAATTTGATGAATAGCTGGTTCGGCAACATCAGCGTGAACCTCAAACTGGGCCTGGGATTCGGCCTGGTGCTGGCACTGACCTGCATCCTCGCCCTGACCGGCTGGACCAGCCTGGGCGGGTTGATTGACCGCAGCAACTGGATGAGCGACATCACTCAGCTCAATGCCGGCCTGACCAAGCTGCGCGTGGTTCGCCTGCAATACATGCTGACCAACGGCGACGAAACCGCCGCACAGAATGTGCAAACCACCCTGGACAGCTTTGTGGCTCAGCAAACAGCGCTGTTGGGCAGCTTCAAAAATCCTGAAAACGTCAAAATGCTCAAGGACCAGGCCGCGACCATCGCTGCTTATCAGACGTCGCTGAACAAAATGCGCAGCGCCTACCGCACCGGCAACAGCGCCCGCGACGCCATGGGCGCCAACGCCGAAACCGCCGGCAAGCTGATCGATGCAATCAACATCCGCGTACAGCAAATGCCCCTGAGCGATCAGCATTTCGAACAGTTCCTGGCCATCACCGCCGCCAAGGAAGCGTTCATTCTTGCCCGCTATGAAGTGCGCGGCTACACCGCCAACACCAATGCCGAGACCGAGCAGAAAGCCGTTTCCCAACTGGACGCGGCCATCGCCAGCCTGAAATCACTGAACGCGCATTTTGCCGAGACCCAGCAAGACGCCCTGCGTCAGCTGGAAACCGCGCTGAGCAATTACCGCAGTGCCTTGCAAGCGTATAAAGCCGCCAACACCGATGCGGTGCAGGCGCGCAAGGAAATGACCGACCAGGGCGCCGCCATCGTGACCCTGAGCGATCAGCTGTATCAATTCCAGCTCGACCGCCGTGACGCCGAAAGCGCCCAGGCTCGCACGTTGCAACTGATCAGCACCCTGCTGGCGTTGCTGGTGGGGATCATTGCCGCCGTGATTATCACCCGTCAGATCACCGGCCCGTTGCGCGATACCCTGGCCGTGGTCGAGCGCATCGCCGGTGGTGATTTGTCCCAGGACATCAAAGTGACGCGCCGCGACGAGCTCGGCGTGTTGCAGCAAGGCATTGCGCGCATGGGCGTGACCCTGCGCGATTTGATCAGCGGCATCCGTGATGGCGTCACCCAGATCGCCAGCGCCGCCGAAGAACTGTCGGCCGTGACCGAGCAGACCAGCGCAGGTGTGAACAGCCAGAAAGCGGAAACCGATCAAGTCGCCACCGCCATGCACGAAATGACGGCCACTGTGCAGGAAGTCGCGCGCAACGCCGAAGAAGCCTCTCAGGCTGCAGCCGCCGCTGACGGTGAAGCTCGCGAAGGCGACAAAGTGGTCAACGAAGCCATCGCCCAGATCGAGCGGCTGGCCAGCGAAGTGGCGCGTTCCACTGAAGCCATGAGCGTGCTGCAACAGGAAAGCGACAAGATCGGCAGCGTCATGGACGTGATCAAGGCCGTAGCCGAACAGACCAACCTGCTGGCCCTCAACGCCGCCATCGAAGCGGCCCGTGCCGGTGAGGCCGGTCGTGGTTTTGCGGTAGTGGCTGATGAAGTTCGTGGCCTGGCCCAGCGCACGCAAAAATCCACCGAGGAAATCGAAGGCCTGGTGGCCGGCTTGCAGAACGGCACTCAACAAGTGGCGGCGGTGATGAACAACAGCCGCACCCTGACCGACAGTAGCGTATCGCTGACCCGCAAGGCCGGCGTATCACTGGAAAACATCACCCGCACGGTGTCCAACATTCAATCGATGAACCAGCAGATCGCTACCGCCGCCGAGCAACAAAGCGCCGTGGCCGAAGAGATCAGCCGCAGCATCATCAACGTGCGCGACGTGTCCGAACAGACCGCCGCCGCCAGCGACGAAACCGCTGCCTCCAGTGTTGAACTGGCGCGATTGGGCAATCAGTTACAGATGATGGTGAGTCACTTCCGGGTTTGATATTCACTTTGCGGTGAATGAAAGATCCATTCGGGCAAGCCTCGCTCCTACAGGTTACTCTCTGAACCTGTGGGAGCGGGCTTGCCCGCGAATGCTTTTGAACAGACACAAGTTATTTCGGGTTAGCCCTTGCTTCGCATTCACTGCCCACTCTAGCGATGTGGCAGATCCAACACGATCCCGCCACTAGTTTTGAATCGGTTGTTGATTCGTGTCCCCAATCCATGAGCACCATCCATCTGATCGAGAGCGCGCCTCAGAATCAAGCGAGCCTCTTCCTCCAAGGACCTGCCGTTGCTGCGCGCGTTGTTGCGCAATTGCTCATAAATCTGCGGGTCAAGATTGCCAATGGTAAGGCTGGCCATAAGCGCCCTCTGTGCTCGCTGAATTGATCGGACGACACTATCACGGGTTAAGCTTTTTCCTGCTGCCTCAAACACTAATCGTATTGGTAAAAACCAACCGATTGCCAAACGGGTCGGCCACGGTCATGTCCTGGCTACCCCATGGCATGGCCTGGATCTGTGGCCGAGCGAAAGAATATTCCTTGGCCAGCAATTGCTGCTGAAACGCCTCCAGCTCATCGGTCTCGATGCGCAGGGCTGAGCCCGGTGTCGCGTCGCCATGGTGTTCAGACAGGTGCAGCACGCATTCGCCACGGGAGATTTGCAGGTACAGCGGGAAGTTCGCTTCAAAGCGGTGTTGCCAGTCGATCTTGAACCCCAGGAACTCAACGTAGAACTCCAAAGCCTTGGTTTCATCGAAAATCCGCAGGATCGGGGTGGTTTTGCCGAAACTCATGGGGTAACTCCCTGACTGAATGAGCCCAGTGTAGCTGGGCTGGATGTCAGCGCTTCGGCTTGGCGACGGCTTTCTTTAACTGCAATGTGCCACCATGAGACGCCAGTCAAAAGATCGTCCGAACACGGCCCGAACCTTCGGTAGCGCCTACGAAGGCGGCGATCAATGAAACCCTTTACGCAAATCCCCTTCCCGTGCCAGAAACCGTCCTTCCCTTCTGCCGTTCGCCTGCCCATCGTGGTAACTCAAGGCACCGTTGATCCACACCCCATCAATCCCTTGCGCCGCCCGTTGCGGATCGTTGAAGTCGGCCACATCGCAAATCGTCGCAGGATCGAACAACACCAGATCCGCCCAATACCCTTCACGGATCTCGCCACGTTCCTTCAAGCCAAAGCGTGCCGCCGACAGTCCGGTCATCTTGTGCACGGCGGTGTGCAGCGGAAACAGGCCGACGTCGCGACTGAAATGTCCGAGCACTCGTGGGAACGCGCCCCACAAGCGCGGATGTGGAAACGGGTCTTCCGGCAAGCCGTCGGAGCCGACCATCGACAGTGGGTGCGCGAGGATGCTTCGTACATCGGCCTCGTCCATGCCGTAATACACCGCCCCCGCCGGTTGCAGTCGACGGGCGGCTTCGAGCAGAGCAGTGCCCCACTCGGCGGCGATGTCCATCAGATCCCGACCGCCCATTTCCGGGTGCGGCGTGGACCAAGTAATGGTGATGCGGTGGGCGTCGGTGACTTGCTTGAGGTCCAGCGTCGAAGAGCTCGCCGCGTAGGGATAGCAATCGCAAGCCACCGGGTGGGTTTTCGCGGCGTGTTCAAGGGACGCCAGCAGTTGCGGACTACGGCCCCAGTTGCCAGCGCCGGCACATTTGAGGTGGGAAATGATCACCGGCGACTGTGCATGGCGTCCGATGCGGAACGCCTCGTCCATGGCCTCCAGCACCGGTTCGAACTCACTGCGTAAATGCGTGGTGTACACCGCGCCGAAGGCGGTCAGCTCTTCGGTCAATTGCATGACCTCATCGGTGGATGCCGAGAAGGCGCTGGCGTAGGCCAGGCCTGTGGATAAACCCAAGGCACCGGCCTCAAGGCTGTCGTGCAGTTGCTCGCGCATCGCGCTGATCTCATCGGCGGTCGCCGTGCGAAACAGGTCGTCCAGGTGATTGCTGCGCAACGCGGTGTGCCCCACCAGCGCGGCCACGTTCAGCGTGGTATTGGCCGCTTCGACGGCGGCGCGATAGTCGCTGAAGCGCGGATACACGAACGCCGCGGCGGTGCCGAGCAGGTTCATCGGGTCCGGCGGATCACCGCGCAAACTCACTGGCGATGCGCTGATCCCGCAGTTGCCGACGATCACCGTGGTCACGCCCTGACTGAGCTTGGGCAGCATCTGCGGCTGGCGGATCACCACCGTGTCGTCATGGGTGTGCACATCGATGAAACCTGGTGCCAACACTCGGCCAGCGGCCTCGATTTCGTCGATGGCGCGAGCGTCGTGCAAGTCGCCGATACGCTCGATGCGGCCGTTCAGAATCGCCACATCAGCGGGGTAACCGGGCGTGTTGCTGCCATCGATAATCAGCGCATTGCGGATCAGCGTGTCGTACGTCATGTCAGTCTCCCAGCGGCAAGTGATCGTCGCCGCCGCGGTAATCGTCCAGGGCCAGTTTGATCCGCCGCAGACGTTCTTGATTGTCTTCAGGACTGGCCAGCGCCAACTCGGTGGCGAGCACGTCGATGGCCAACAACATGCCGTAGCGCGCCGCCGTGGGTTTGTAGATGAAGGACGTCTCGGCGCTTTGCAGCGGTAACAGCACATCGGCCAATTGCGCCAGCGGCGAGTTGGCGCGGGTGATGGCGAGAATTCGTGCGCCGTAGCTGCGCGCCAACTCCACCGCTTCGAGCAGTTCGGGCGTGATGCCGGTCAGCGAGCAGGCGATGATCGCGTGTTCGGCGCCAAGGCTGGCGGCGGTGACGCGCATCATCACCGGGTCGTGGCACACCGCAATCGGGTAGCCGAGGCGCACCAGGCGCACTTGCAGTTCATCGCTGCACAGGGTCGAGCAGCCGCCCATGCCGAAGGCGTGAATCATCCGTGCCTTGCCCAACAGTTTCACCGCATCGGCGAAGCGCGATTCATCGAACGCCGCCAGATGCTGACGTAAGGTTGACTCGATATCGCCGACGATCTGCCCATAGAACGCCGACTGTTCGGGCGTGCCCGCCGGGTCCAGAAAACGGCTACCGACGCCACTGGCCTGGGCCAGTTGCAGGCGCAAATCCCGCAGGTCGCGGCAACCGACTGTACGGGCGAATCGCGACAGCGTGGCGGTGCTGACTTCTGCTCGCTGCGCCAGCTCATCGAGACTGGCGGACGCGGCAAATCCTACGTCGTCGAGCATCAGCCGAGCGATACGTCCTTCACCGGCGCTGAAGGATTCCTGACGAACGCGGATCTGATAGAGGATGTCCATGGCGGATGGCTCCGACTAAAGCAGGTAAGAAAGGCCTACGGTCAGGCCGAAGGCGACCAGCGAGATCAGCGTTTCAAGCACTGTCCAGGTCTTGAAGGTCTGGATGACGGTCATGTTGAAGTATTCCTTGATCAACCAGAAGCCGCCGTCGTTGACGTGGGAAAAGATAACCGACCCCGCCCCCGTCGCCAGCACCAACAACTCCGGATGCGGATACCCCAGCCCCATGGCCACCGGCGCGACAATCCCTGAAGCGGTGGTCATGGCCACGGTGGCGGAACCGGTGGCGATGCGCATCAACGCGGCGAACAGCCAGCCCATCAACAGCGGTGACAACTGGAATTCATTGGCCAGGCTGACGATCTGATCGGTCACGCCAGCGTCCACCAGAATCCGGTTCAAGCCACCGCCGGCGCCGACCAGCAAGGTGATGCTGGCGGTCGGCGCCAGGCATTCATTGGTGAACTTGAGGATCGATTCGCGGTTGAAGCCCTGGGCCAGGCCGAGGGTCCAGAAACTCAGCAAGGTCGCCAGCAGCAAGGCAATCACCGAGTTGCCGATGAACAGCAGGAACTGATTGAAACCGCTGCCCGGTGTGGAGATCAGGTTGGCCCAGCCGCCGATCAACATCAGCACCACCGGCAACAGAATGGTCGCCATGGTGACACCGAAACCCGGCAGGCTGTCGCGCGGCTCACGCTCGAGGAACTGGCGCTCCAAAGGGTTATCCGCCGGCAGTTGAATGCGCGGCACGATGAATTTGGCGTACAGCGGACCGGCGATGATCGCGGTCGGAATACCGATCAGAATCGCATAGAGCAACGTCTGCCCCACCGATGCCTGATAGACCTGCACCGCCAGCATCGCCGCCGGGTGTGGTGGTACCAGCGCGTGGACCACCGAGAGCCCCGCAACCATTGGCAAACCGACCATCAGAATCGATACGCCCACCCGCCGCGCCACGGTGAATGCGATGGGCACCAGCAAGACAAAACCGACCTCGAAGAACAGCGGCAGCCCTACAAGAAAGGCGATACAGACCATCGCCCAGTGGGCATTTCTCTCACCGAAACGGTCGATCAACGTGCGTGCCACCTGCTCGGCGCCACCGGATTCGGCCATCATCTTGCCGAGCATCGTGCCCAGCGCCACCACCAGCGCAATGTGCCCCAGCGTCTTGCCAACCCCGGCCTCGTACGCCCCCACCACCCCCGAAGGCGGCATCCCCGCCAACAGCGCCAGGCCGATGGACACCAGGGTGATCACGATGAAGGGATTGATCCGGTAACGGGCGATCAGAACGATCAGCGCAATGATGGCGATGGCGGCATAAACCAACAGCCAATAGCCGAAGGAAAGCGTCATGCGGTACTCCTCGAAAGGGTCACGTCGAATGGGTTATGAAACTCATAAATCATTTCGATGCGTTACTTTCAAACGACGTGAAAGTAATTTTCGTGGAGGGATATGGGATGTCGTGCAGAGGTATGGGAAGTCGCGGGTTATGAAAATCGGACAGTGGAATTTTCATCCCTCTACGCTGATCGTTCCCCCAGAACGTGGGAACGATCACTCATCGATTTCAATCGTGATGCTCGCGCGCGCGTTTGAGTAGTTTCTTGCAGCGTTCGGACAAGTGCAGCACGCGTAGCTGCTTGCCAGCCTTGGTGTAGCGCTCGCGCAATGTCTTCAGTGCGGCGATGGCCGAATAGTCGATAAAGCTCAAGTGGCGACAGTCGACGGTGACCACGGACGGGTCATTGGCGGGATCGAACTGGTTGAGAAAAGGCGTCGTCGAGGCGAAGAATAACGTGCCATGCAGGAGGTAGAGCTTGCTGCCGTCGGCTTCAACGTGACTGTCGGCATACAGTTCGCGAGCCTGTTGCCAGGCAAAGTTGAGCGCCGCAATGATAATCCCGCACAACACGGCGATGGCCAGATCGGTGAACACCGTAATCACCGTGACCGCGATGATCACCAAGACATCGTTCAGCGGCACCTTGTTCAGCACCCGCAGCGAAGCCCAGGCGAACGTCTGCTGCGACACCACGAACATCACCCCGACCAGTGCGGCCAGCGGGATGCGCTCGATCAGCGGCGAAAGGAACAGCACAAACAGCAGGATCATCCCCCCGGCTACCGCACCGGACAGCCGACCGCGACCACCGGAGCTGAGGTTGATCACGGTTTGCCCGATCATGGCGCAGCCGCCCATACCGCCGAACATACCGGAGACCACATTGGCAGCGCCCAATGCTACGCACTCGCGATCCGGGTAACCGCGGCTCTCGGTGATCTCATCGGTCAGGTTCAAAGTCAGCAGAGTTTCCAGCAGACCGACCAATGCCATCAATATCGCGTAAGGGGCGATGATGCGCAGGGTTTCCAGGCTCCAAGGGATGTCTGGCAAAGCAAATCCCGGCAAGCCACCGGCAATGTGCGCCATGTCGCCCAGGGTGCGGGTCGGCAGGCCGAGCAGGTAAACCGCCAGCCCGACACCCAGAATCGCCACCAGTGCCGGCGGCACGGCCCGCGTCAGGCGCGGCATCAGGTAAACGATGGCCATCGTCAGCGCCACCAGCCCGATCATCATGTACAACGGCGCACCACTCAACCAGGCTTCACCGCTCTTGAAGTGCTCCAACTGGGCCAGGGCAATGACGATCGCCAGGCCGTTGACGAAGCCAAGCATCACCGGGTGCGGCACCATGCGCACCAACTTGCCCAGCTTCAGCAGACCGAACGCCAGCATGATCAGCCCGCCCAGCAGCACCGTCGCCAGCAAATACTGGACACCGTGTTGCACCACCAACGCAATGATCA
The DNA here is from genome assembly GCF_024168645.1 of Pseudomonas sp. GGS8. Lineage (NCBI taxonomy): Bacteria > Pseudomonadati > Pseudomonadota > Gammaproteobacteria > Pseudomonadales > Pseudomonadaceae > Pseudomonas > Pseudomonas sp. GGS8. Next base: position 1,038,383 of record NZ_JALJWF010000001.1, read on the forward strand.
CCACGGCCATCGAGCCAGCGGCACCGGACACCATCCCCGGCCGCCCACCGAAGAGCGCAGTCAGGGTGCAGATGATGAAAGCGCCGTAAAGCCCCATCAATGGATTGAGGTGGGCCACCAGCGCGAAAGCGATACATTCGGGGAGCAGGGCGAAAGAGGTGGTGAGTCCGGCCAGGACATCGGCGCGCAGACGTTTGGGTTTCATGGTTTACCTAAAAATACAGGCGGAAAAAGAGGGACGCGGATGTTACGGAATTGACGGCGGGCCGGCCAGTGAATGGCGGGCCGAAAACGCAATCGCGAGCAGGCTCGCTCCCAAAATGGACTTGCGTCGCTTCACAATAATGGGATCAACACAGAACCAATGTGGGAGCGAGCCTGCTCGCGATGAACGATAACGCGGTCGGCGAATCAGCCCCTGAAATCGGCAATCGCATAAGCCGCCAACTTGCCCTGGATGAAGTCCAGAAAGCACTGGATCCGCAGGGCCAGTTGCGAGTTGCGGTAGTACACCGCGTTGATGGGTTGGCGATATCCGCTGTTGAACCCCGCCAGCAGCACCTGCAAGCGACCGGCGCGGATGTCGTCGATGGTCATGAAGTGCGACAGGCAGGCAATGCCCTGACCGGCCAGCGCCAGGTGCCTGACCGTCTCGCCACTCGACGCGCTGATCGACGCCTGAATCGGCCAGCGGTCACCGTGGACATAGCGCAGTGGCCATTGGTTGAGGCCTTCGTTATGGGTAAAACCCAGCAGCGTGTGCTCGCTCAAATCCGCGACAGCGCTCGGTACGCCGTGTTGTTCCAGATACGCCGGGCTGGCGACGATGTGCAGCGGGCTGCAACCCAAGGAGCGGGCATGCAAGGTCGAGTCAGCCAGCGTGCCGATGCGAATGGCGATATCGGTGCTTTGTTCAAGCAAATCGATGATCAGGTCATTGCTGTTGAGTTCGAGCTGGATGTCTGGGTAGAGGCGGCGGAATTCATCGATGTACGGCACGATGGCGTGCAACATGAACGGCGAGGCGGCGTTGATTCGCAGACGCCCGGACGGGGTTTGCTGGCGTGAGGACAGGCGTTCTTCGAGCTCGTCCATCTGATCGAGAATCAGTTTGGCGTGCTCGAAGAAGTACTTGCCCTCCTCAGTCAGGTCCATGCGCCGGGTGGTGCGGTTGATCAGTGTGGTGTCGAGTTTCGCCTCCAGCCGCGACAGCGTGCGGCTGACCGCCGACGGCGTTTGCCCGACCTGTTCGGCCGCAGCCGAAATCGACCCGCACTCAATCACGCAGACGAAAATCTGTAACTCGTCGGATCTGGCTTTCACGTGTGTCCCTTATCAATGGTCCTGCGGCGCTCTAGTGTGGAGGGGGGTCACCTGTGGCAAGGGAGCTTGCCTGTGGCGAGGGGGCTTGCCCCCGTTCGGCGGCGAAGCCGTCGTAAAATCAGTGACTGCGGACTGTCTGAACCACCGCGGTGGCAGATTCTGGGTCCGCTTCGCGCACCAACGGGGGCAAGCCCCCTCGCCACAGGGCCCCCTCGCCACACAAGTCCCCTCGCCACAGATTCGGTGCCTGCTTCAGATATCGATAGTAGCTGAGCGTTATGCCTTAAGGCCAAACACCTCGGTCAAGTGCCGCTCATAACGCGCCACATCAGCTTCGATGTTCGGACGTTTCATCACATCGACACACAAAAAGGTCGGCAAACCGGTCATGCCGAGGAAGGTGTTGGCCTTGTGGAACGGCAGGTACACCGCGTCCACGCCCTTGGCTTCGAAGAAGTCGGTCGAGTCGTCGAAGGCTTGCTGCGGGGCGTTCCAAGTCACCGACAGCATGTATTTTTTACCGTGCAACAAGCCGCCGCTGCCGTACTTCTGCGACGCGTCGGAACGCGTGCGGCCGTCGCTGGCGTAGAGGCTGCCGTGGCCTTCAGTGAAGACTTCATCGACGTACTTCTTGACCGTCCAGGGCGCGCCCATCCACCAGCCCGGCATCTGATAAATGATCACATCGGCCCAGAGGTATTTGGCGACTTCTTCGGCGACGTCATAGCCCTCGTCGATGAACGTGGTTTTCACATCCACACCACCGCGATCCAGCACGCTCAACGCTGCTTCGTGCAGCGTCGTGTTGTAGCGACCATCGGAGTGCGCAAATTTTTTGCCGCCATTGAGCAACAGAACTTTTTTCATGAGAAATCTCGCAAGGTTGAAATTCGATGGCGGCAGCGTAGCGATCAGCCTCGCGCGGAATAAGCGCCCAATCCGCAAAACTAATTTGACCTATACGCACGAATTGACAGGCGATTATTGCAGTAGATTTGCAGCGATTCTGACTGTTAAGGAGTTTCTGATGAGCGAACTGCAAGGCTTCATCCTGCACGCCAAGACCCGCCCGGAAAAAGCCGAGGCCTTCGAAGCGTTCTTCCGTGCCTACGTCGAACCGAGTCGCGCCGAACCCGGTTGCATCGAGTACCACATGCTGCGAGACAAACAGGACCCGACGCTGTTTATCTTCTACGAGATCTGGCAATCCCAGGCCCATCTGGACGTGCACTCGAACCTGCCGCACATGAAGCAGTTTCTCGACATGCGCATGGAGTATCTGGAGCGGGATTTCGATATCCGCCCGATCGAAATGCTCAGCACATCGTCCGCTAGCCGCTGATCAGCAAATGGCCGCCGAGCACGCCGAGGCCAATGAAGAACACGCGCTTGAACGACACGGCGCTGATCCGCTGGCGCAGCCATTGCCCCAGCAACATGCCAAGCACCGCCGGGATCAGCGCCAGCAGCGACGCGCTCAACTCGCCACCGCCGAGGGCGCCGCGCCATAACAGGCCCGCAGCCAACGCGAGGGTCGAGACGGTGAACGACAGGCCCAGCGCCTGCACCAGTTCATCTTTGTTCAAACCCAGCGCTTGCAGATAAGGCACCGCCGGAATCACGAAGACACCGGTGGCCGAGGTGATCACGCCCGTCAGCCCCCCGCAGAGCGGACCGAGCCAACGTTCGGTGCGACCGCCGACGCGCAAGGTCGGCAGGAACAACCCGCTCAAGGCGTAAATCAACAACGCCACCCCCAGCCCCCGCACCACCCAATGCCCACCGGCCATGCCAACCCACACTGTGCCGGCGCCTGTGCCGATGAAAATCGCCAGCAGCATCGGCCACAACCGGTGCAACAACCCGCGCAAATGACCGCCGAAGGTCAGTTGCCAGACGTTGGTCAACGTCGCGGGAATGATCAACAATGCCGCAGCCTGCGACGGTGCCATAGCCAGACCGAGCAAGCCCATGGCAATGGTCGGCAGACCGAGGCCGATCACGCCTTTGATCACCCCGGCCAGCAGGAAAGTGGCGACAACCAATAAAGACAAGGCCAAGCCCAGATGTTGATAGAACGCGGCAAGAGTATTCATGGGGCTATCGTGGGCTCTGAAGGATGCCTTGAAAATCTGCCATATACTGAGGCTGCCTCTTGAATGGGTAGAGGCTGGAATTTTCGTTGCAACTGCTGACGCCTTCGCGGGCAAGCCTCGCTCCACAGGGGATCTGTGATCGCCAGAACGACATAAATCCTGTAGGCGCGAGGCTTGCCCACGAAGACATCCGCCCAGCCCACAAACCTCCCGAGGCTGTAACAATGCACTTCGACCTCACCGACCTGCGCCTCTACCTGAACATCCTCGACACCGGCAACATCACCGCCGGTGCCGCCCGCAGCCATTTGTCCCTGGCGGCGGCGAGTGCACGAATCCGCGCGATGGAAGCTTCACTGGGCATCGAGTTTCTTGAGCGAGGTCGTCGCGGCGTCAGCCCGACTCCAGCCGGCAAGGCCCTGGCGCAGCACGCCAGAGTCCTTCTGCAACAGGCCGAGCGCATGCGGCAGGATCTGATCGAATACGCCAAAGGCGTCAAAGGCCAAGTGCGGTTGTTGTGCAATACCACAGCAATCACCGAGTACCTGCCGGAGTTGCTGGCAGACTTTCTGCGTGACCATCCAAACCTCGACATCGACCTGCAAGAGCTGCCCAGCACACGCATCACCCACGCTTTACGTCAGGGCGCGGCAGACCTTGGGATCGTGTCCGACGCCGTGGATACCGATGGCCTTCAAACCCGCTATTTCCGTGACGATCCGCTGGTGCTGATTCTGCCGCGTGATCACCCCTTGGCCGACACCGGACCGCTAAGTTTCAGCACCACTTTGCAGCACGATTACGTCGGCCTGAACGCCAACAGCGCCTTGGCCGTTTACCTGGAAGAACAGGCCCTGCACAGCGGCTTGCGGATGCAGGTCCGCATCCGCGCCGATGGTTTCGAGGGCGTGATGCGCATGGTCGCCCGAGGTGCCGGGCTGGCGATCGTGCCCTTGGCGGCGGTCGAACGCTGGTCGGCTGAAACGCCATTCAAAAGCGTCGCACTGGAAGAGCCGTGGGCCCGACGCAAACTGTTGTTGTGCGCCCGGGACTTCGCCGTTCTGCCCGGTTATGCCCAGGCCTTGCTGAGCGCCTTGACTCTCCCCTGAGGGGCAGACTTTACCCTTGAGGTTTCATCTTCAGGGACCACTACGGTGAGCAAACGAATTCTGGTGATTCTCGGTCATCCGTCGAGTAACAGTTTCTGCGGCGCACTGGCCGAACGCTACGCACAATCGGCGTTGCGTGCCGGGCATGAGGTGCGCCAGCTATGGCTGGGCAATATGAGCTTCGACCCGGTACTGCGTGAAGGTTATCAACAGGTGCAGCCGCTGGAAGCTGACCTGCGCCGCGCTCAGGCGGACATTCTGTGGGCCGAACACCTGACCCTGGTCTACCCGATCTGGTGGGGAGGCGTACCGGCGTTGCTCAAGGGCTTTTTCGATCGGGTGTTCCTGCCGGGTTTCGCCTTCAAGTACCGCGAAGGCAAAGCCTTCCCAGACAAACTCCTGCGCGGTCGCAGCGCGCATCTGCTGGTGACCATGGACACGCCACCCTGGTATTACCGCTGGATCTACCGCATGCCCGGGCTGCACCAGATACGTAAAACCACCCTCGCCTTCTGCGGCATCGAACCCCGGCGCACTCTCACGTTCGGCCCGATTCTCGGCGCAAGCGACAGTCAGCGTGAGGCTTGGTTACGGCAAGCCCAGGCTATCGCCAGCCACTGAGTGTGCCGATAATGCGCCGGGTGTTACCACCGCAAAAAGGGACTTTTCATGTACATCGGCCAAGCCGCACAACGCTCCGGGACGACGATCAAGAGCATCCGCCATTACGAGTCGATCGGCTTGCTGCCGGCCGCTCAACGGCAAGGCAGATACCGTGTCTATGACCAACAAAGCGTCGACCTGCTGATCCTCATCAAGTGCGCTCAACAATTGGGTTTCAGGCTCAAGGAACTCCAGGCGATCTTTACCGGGCATCAAGGCCGGGCGATGCCCTGGTCATTGGCGCAGCAGGCCATCGATGCCAAGAAGTGCGAAATCAGCGAGAAGATTGCCGCACTCAGGCATCAACACGAGCAATTGGTCGAGTTCGAGAGCACCTTCCTGCAGGCCCGAATCGATTGCCCACTGGAAAGTCTTTGAGGGTACCGCGCGTTTCTGGACAGCTCGATGTCGAATACAGACAACTGAGCGGAGCATGGGCGCTATAGGGTGCGACTTCAGTTCTTCAGTACCACTTTCTATATTCCAAGGCCCGGAGTCCACATGACCGCACCGATTACCGTTCTTCGCGACACTCACCCGTTGCCCGTGCTCGACGCCTGCAAATGGGAAAAGCTCGAAGGCGATCCGCACACCGTCAACCTCAACGCGTACACCAGCGAAGATGGCAGCAAGATCATGGGCACCTGGATCTGCACGCCGGGCAAGTGGTATGTGGAATACGTGAAGTGGGAGTACTGCCACTTCCAGGAAGGTTACTGCATCATCACCCCGGAAGGCATGGCACCGATCCACCTGCGCGCCGGTGACATCTTCGTCATCGAGCCGGGGATGAAAGGCACGTGGGAAGTGGTTGAAACCGTACGCAAGTATTTCGTGTTTGCCTGATGCAAAAAACCGAGAGACCACCCGACGTGGTCTCTCGGCAAATATTGAATACGCCGCACCCGTGGCGAGGGGCTTTTGTGGCGAGGGGGCTCGCCCCCGTTCGGCGGCGAAGCCGTCGTCAAACCTGCCGACGCGGTATGACTGAAGGGATGCAGAAGGGAGCGCTCCGCACTCCAACGGGGGGCAAGCCCCCTCGCCACAGGCAAGCCCCCTCTACACAGGCAAGCCCCCTCACCACAGACAAGCCCACCAGCCATAATTCCGCCCCGTTATTGGGGTTTGCGATAGCTGTTGATGATCGCCGAGAAGTCCTTGCCGCCGTCCCCACGCTGGCTCATCGCCTGATACAACTGCTGGGCCACCGCGCCGAGCACGACCGGTTGGTGCGCCTGACGTGCCGCCTCAGTGGCCAGCCCCAGATCCTTGAGCATCAATTCAGCACCGAAACCGCCGGTATAACCGCGCGAAGCTGGCGCCGTTTCGACGATGCCCGGCCACGGGTTGTACATCTCCGAACTCCAGCAGCGCCCGGTGGAACTGTTGATGACGCCCGCCAGCACGGTTGTGTCGATACCCAGTGCGCTGCCCAGCGCCATGGCTTCGCTGACACCGACCATGGAAATCCCCAGCAGCAAGTTGTTGCAGATCTTGGCGATTTGCCCGGTGCCGACTTCGCCGCAATGGACGATGTTGCGGCCCATCTGCGCCAGCACCGGTTGCAGAGTGGCGAACAGTTCAGGCGTGGCGCCGACCATGAAGGTCAGCGTCCCGGCCGCTGCACCGCCAGTGCCACCGGAAACCGGGGCATCGGCCATGGCCACGTCTTGTTTGGCGGCCGCCGCGGCAACATCACGCGCCGTCTGCGGATCGATGGTGCTGCAATCCACCGCTGGCACGCCTTTGGCGATTCCCGCCAGCACGCCGTCTTCACCCAGCCAGACACTGCGCACATGGGCCGCTGCCGGCAACATGGTGATCACCAGTTGCGCGTCTTTCGACGCTTCCTTTGGTGAAGTGCTAATGGTGCCGCCGAGTTGAGCCAGTTCGGCCAGCACGGTTTGATTGAGGTCAAACAGATTCAGCGAGTGGCCGGCCTTGATCAGGTTTCGCGCCATCGGCGCGCCCATGTTGCCGAGACCGATAAAAGCGATTTTCATGTCCGGCTCCTTAGCGCAAGTGGATGGTGGTGTTCACACCGTGGTTGATGCTGTCGTCGTCGAACCAGCGTGCAGTGACGGTCTTGGTTTGAGTGTAGAACTGCACCACTTGCTTGCCATACGGACCGAGGTCGCCAAGTTTGGAACCACGGGAACCGGTGAAGCTGAAGAACGGCACCGGCACCGGAATCGGGATGTTGATACCGACCTGGCCAACGTCGATTTCCGACTGAAATTTACGCGCCGCCGCACCGCTCTGAGTGAACAGGCCGGTGCCGTTGCCGAACGGGTTGGCGTTGACCAGGGCGATGGCCTGATCGAGGGTGTCGACTTCCAGCACCACCAGCACCGGGCCAAAGATTTCCTGAGTGTAGATCTGCATCTCAGGCGTTACGCCAGAAAACAGAGTCGGGCCGACAAAATTGCCCTGTTCATATCCCGGAACAGTGATGTCGCGACCGTCCAGCTCCAGCTTGGCGCCTTCCTTGATCCCGCTTTCGATCAGCTCGAGAATCCGCGCCTTGGCCCGTTTGGAAATCACCGGGCCAACATCAGTGCCCGGCTCGCTGCCGGCATTGACCTTGAGTTTCTGCGCCAGCGCCTTGAGATCCGGCAGCCATTGTTTGGCCGCGCCCACCAGCACCACCACCGAGGTGGCCATGCAGCGTTGCCCGGCCGCACCGAAACCGGCGCCGACCAGTGCATTGAGCGCTTGCTCGCGATTGGCATCGGGCAGCACAACGGCGTGGTTCTTGGCACCCATCATCGATTGCACGCGCTTGCCGTGTTTGCCGGCCAGGTCGTAGACATGCGTGCCGACCGCGGTCGAACCGACGAACGAAACAGCCTTGATGTCCTTGTGGGTGCAAAGCGCATCGACCACATCCTTGCCACCATGAACGACGTTGAGCACACCCGGCGGAATGCCGGCTTCAATCGCCAGTTCCACCAACAACATGGTCGACATCGGATCCTGCTCGGAAGGCTTGAGCACGAAGGTATTGCCACAGGCGATAGCCATCGGGAACATCCACAGCGGAATCATCGCCGGGAAGTTGAACGGGGTAATGCCGGCGCAGACGCCGATCGGCTGACGCAGGGTGTAGGTATCGACACCGCCTGCGACGTTCTCGGCAAACTCGCCCATTTGCAGGCTGCCAATGGAGCAGGCGTGTTCGACCACTTCCAGGCCACGGAAGATATCGCCTTCAGCATCGGCGATGGTTTTGCCCTGCTCATTGCTGAGCACCACGGCAATACGCTTGGAGTGCTCGCGAATCAGCGCCTGCAGCTTGAGCATGATGCGCATCCGCGCGCCGACTGGCGTCAGCTTCCAGGTCTGAAAGGCGCGATGGGCGGCGCTGATGGCGGCATCGACTTCAGCCGCGGTCGCGAACGGGACTTTGGCCAACACTTGTTGGGTCGCCGGGTTGACGATGTCGTGCCATTCGGTGGTCTGGGATTCGACCCACTCGCCATCGATCAACAACTTGACCTTTTGCACGGTGGTTTCTAGCGATGCGTTCATGTTGGTCTCCGGGACGTTGTTCTTATTAAGAGAGCTATCTTGGGAGCCAAGGCGAGAAAGTCGCCTTGAGATGAGGCGTGTGTCGCGAATTGGTTGTCGGACTGTTTTTGGAGTATAGATGTGCAAACTTCTAATAAGAACGCACATAAAAGCCGGTCCATCATGCAAAAAAACATCACGTCTTTAGGCTCGTTGAACTGGGATGACCTCAAGTTTTTCCTCGAGGTTGCCCGCACTCGCAAAGCCAGTACTGCAGCCAAGCGCCTGGCGGTGGACTACACCACCGTGTCGCGGCGCATCAGTTCGCTGGAGGCCTCGTTGGGCACGCTGTTGTTCGAGAAGTCCCGCACCAGCGGCTTCGTCCTGACCGCTGAAGGCCAGCGCCTGCTGGGTTACGCCGAATCGATCGAAAGCACCCTGCACATGGCTTGCGAGCAGGTCTCGGGCTCAGGCGTCGCGTTGTCGGGGCATGTGCGGATGGGCTGTACCGAAGGGTTCGGCAGCTTTTTCATCACCCCACAGCTGAGCCATTTCGTCGACGCCTACCCGGCGATCTCGGTGGACATTCTGCCGCTGCCGCACTTCATCAGCCTGTCCAAACGCGAGGCAGACATCGTCATTGCGCTGGAGCGGCCGGAACATGGCCCTTATGTCTGCTGCAAACTCTGCGACTATCGACTGCAGCTGTACGCGACCCAGGATTATCTGGACAAGCACCCACCGATCCGCCGCCCGGCAGATTTGAGCAAGCATCAATTCATCAGTTATGTGGACGATCTGGCGTTCAGCTCGGAGCTGCTGTACCTGGCGAATGTGCTGCCCGGTGCCAGTGCAAATCTGCGCAGCACCAGTGTGATCGCGCAGTTCGTGGCAGCGCAGCAAGGACGGTCACTGGCGATTCTGCCGTGCTTTTTGGCGGCTCAGGATCCGCGGTTGCTGCCGGTGTTACCGCAAGAAATCACCATCACCCGGCAGTTCTGGATGTACTGCCGGGAAGACCTGCGCAAGCTCAAGCGGATCACCTTGTTGTGGGACTACATCCGTGCCGTCACCGAGCAGAATCAAGGACTGTTGATGGGGGAAAGCCGGGAGATGGTGTTCGCCGATTAATCCGCGCTCACCACGATCGACACCCGCCGGTTCTCGGTGCGCCCATCCACTGTGTCGTTAGAGGCGACGGGCTTGCTGCTGCCCAGGCCGCGCAGCTGGATGTTTTGTTCTTTTATGCCGATAGAGGCCAAGACCTTTTCAACGCTTTTCGCGCGACGTAGGGAAAGTTGTTCGTTATAGGATTCTTTGCCTGAGGAATCGGTGTGGCCGTCAATCCTCACCCGCTCGATTCCCACCCCCAACAACGCCTTGCCAATGCGTTCGACGATCTGGGTACTGGCGGGGTTGAGGTGTTCGACATCGCTACCGAACAGCACTTTGCCGGACAGGCCGAAGGCCCAGCCCTCATCCGTCATCTCGAAACCTTGCTGCTTGAGCACTGCGATCTGCGCCGGGGTCAGTCCTTTCTGCGGTGTCGTCTGGCAACCGGTCAATGCCAGCAACGCGATGAATAAGGTGATCGTGAAAAGATGCAGGGAACGTTGGGCAAGTGAGAACACAGAAATCAGCTCCTGGTTTGAACATCGGCGACAGGGTGCTCCGACCCTGCCGTGTGGTAGGCGCCTCGGGAAAGGCGTTTGGCCTGATACATCGCGGCGTCGGCAGCATCGAGCAGCGCCCCCGGCGTAAGCCCATGATCCGGGTACACGGCGATGCCGATACTGAGTGACGTCAGCACTTGGGTACCGCCCGGCAACGGGATTGGCGCTTCCATGCTGGCAATGATTTTGTCCGCAATCCGTTCGGCGTCTTCGGCCTTGTGCAGCGGCGTCAACAGCACGGCAAACTCGTCGCCGCCCAGCCGCGCAACCAGATCCTCTTCACGCAACTGCGCACGAACCCGGGTCGCCACGGCGATCAGCACCGCATCACCGGCAGCGTGACCGAAGTTGTCGTTGATCTCCTTGAACCGGTCGCTGTCCAGAAACAGTACGGCCACTCCCTCATCCAGCTTGCCCGCATTGCGCAAGGCGCGCATCAGGCGGCCTTCGAAAAATGCCCGGTTCGGCAACCCGGTAAGGCTGTCATGGCTGGCCTGGTGGGCCAGGGTTTCGTTTTCGCTTTGCAGATGGGTCTGCCAGGACTCAAGCTCGTCGAGCAAGGCATTGAAGTCGTTGCCCAGGTTGTCGAGTTCGGCAATGTCGGCGGGCGGTACGCGCCGGTCGAAGGCACGCTCGCTACGGGCAGCGTGAGCCACGACAGCCAGGCTGCGCAACGGGCCGGTGATCCCTCGCAATTGCCGACGCGCCAGATAAAGCGCAACCCAGGCACTGACAGCGGTACACAAGACGATTCCCACCAGACCACTGAGCAAGAAACGCATCAAGCTCTCACCGTGACCGGTGAGCAGGATGCTGCCGATTTCCTGACCTTGATGGGTGATCGGCATGCTGATGGGTTTTTCCAGAATCGTTCGGGCGATCTGCATTTCAAGATCGGAGAGCCACCCCGTTTCCGGTCGTTGCCAACGCGCGAGCAACTCGCCTTGTTCGTTCATCACTTGTGCATCGGCCACTTCTTCAGTGGACGCGATCAATGCCAGCGCTTCGGTGGCGGCGGCCTTGTCGTTGAATACCACCGCGGCTTCCACGGTGTAGTTGATCGAACGGGCAATCAGATGCAGGTTGTGATCGGCATAGACCCGCAAAGCCAGAACACCCAGCAGGGTCAGTGAAACACTGGCCATGGCCACGCCCACCAGGGCGACGATCAAATGTCCACGGCCGATAACCGAACCGAGAGTCGGACGTATACGAGGGTTAAATAGACTCATGGCGCCGCCGGCTTGCGGCGCGACAGTTGCAGCACACTGGGATGAATGCGCACACCGCTGCGGGCGACCGAGTCGAGGTTGACCTCGAAAGACACCTGTTCATCACCGACCCGCAGGCAGAACAGGCTGCCAACGGTGCATTGATCGCCGCCTTCGCTGATGCTCACCACCGGGCGCCCCGCCAACGAGGCGAATAGCCGACTGCGTTCATCGCTGGTCAGCTTGCCGATATACACCGCATCGCATTCACTGGCGATGGCCGGGTTATCGGCCAGCAACCGTCGTACAGTAACCGGTCGCCCCGAGGCTTGTGTGGAGCCTTTGACCAGGTCGTCGGTGTATTCAGTGGGGCCGACCACGCACAGACGCAACTGTTGGGGCTCAACAGGCCATCGGGCATAACTGAGGATCCCGAGTACCACCTGAGTGACCGAGCTGGCACGTTGGTCGGCCTTGCTCACAATAGCTTCCGACTCAGCACAGACAACGCCCGTCAACAAACAGAGGAGGCCGGCAAGCAGTACTTGTTTGCAGCCAACGACGCGCTCTGTCGCCCAGACAGCCAACTTCATGCAGGAATTCTCTACGATCGCAACAAGATGATGCCGCAACGATAGCACAGCGCTGAAACACCAGCGAGGCGACGCGCCACGGCACCTCGGACAGATTCCGTCGTCTCCTCCTTCAGTAACCCGGCGCGATACCCTCTTCCAGCTCCAGCATCAACCCGCTCAAGCGCTTGACCTTGCGCCGCACGGCCTCTTCGAACACGCCGGCTCGAGGCTCAATCAGGGTGAACCAGTCTTTGGCCCGGGTTATTCCGGTATAGATCAGCTCCTTGGTGAGCACAGGATTCAAAGCATCCGGCAGAATCAACGCCGTATGGGCAAATTCCGAGCCCTGGGATTTGTGCACGGTCATGGCATACACAGTGTCGACATCGTTGAGTCGGCTTGGCAGGACAAAACGCACACCGCCCTGCCCATCATTGCGCGGGAAGGCCACGCGCAGCACGTGCCGCCCGGCCTCGGGGCCCTCACGCTCCGGCAGCTTGAGGGCAATGCCAATGTCACCGTTCATCAAACCCAGGCCATAGTCGTTGCGGGTCATCAGCACGGGCCGACCTTCGTACCACTGATGGTCGCTGTCGATCAGTCGGGCCTTGAGCAGCGCGTCGGTCACGCGTTGATTCAAGCCCTCCACACCCCAAGGCCCTTTGCGTACGGCACACAACAGCTGGAAAGCGTCGAAGGCTTGTAGCACCAGGCGAGCCCAATCCGCCCAGCATGGATCGTCGAGCGGGCGGTCGAGCGATGGTCGCTGACTGCGTAAAAGACTCAGGTAATGCCGATACCCCTGCGGTCCCCCTCCATGGCCTTCGAGCAACAAGCGCTCCAGAGCCCGGTCCTGTTCACCCTTGAGGGGCAGGGAAAATACGTCGCCATGACTCGCAGCGGCCAATAACTTGCGCGCGTCCTCGGGATGCTGTTGGTTAACCCAGCGGGCCAGCTGACCAATGCCGCTACCCTCGCCGAAGCGCCGTGAGTGGCGCAGCATCACGACTTGCTGGGCCAGTGGATGCGCGCCGTGGGTGTCTTCGCGCAAACCGCTGGCATCGAGGCTTTCACCGCTGACCGCCTCCAGCCACTGGCGGGTCTGCGGGCTGTACCAACCGGCTTCGGCATCTCGACACAGATCGCCCAGTACGGCACCGGCCTCGACCGACGCCAGTTGATCCTTGTCACCGAGCAGCACCAGACGAGCATGGGGCGGCAACGCATCAAGCAGGTTGGCCATCATTTCCAGGTCGATCATCGAGGCTTCGTCCACCACTAATACATCCAGCGGCAAGCGATTACCGGCGTGGTGGCGGAAATGCCGGGTACCGGGGCGACTGCCGAGCAAACGGTGCACGGTGGTCACATCCGACGGGATCTTCTCGCGCACTGTTTCAGCAACTCTCAGGGTTTGAACCTGCTGGCTGATGGACTCGGTCAATCGTGCGGCAGCTTTGCCGGTGGGTGCCGCGAGACGAATGCGCAGCGGTTTACCGGCCTCCACCGCGGGTGCCTGGAGCAACGCGAGCAAGCGTACAACCGTAGTGGTCTTGCCGGTTCCCGGGCCGCCGGTGACGATGCTGAATGCACTGCGGGTAGCCAGAGCACACGCGAGCTTCTGCCAGTCGATCACTTCATCAAGCGTGGCTGGACCGAACAGGCCGGTCAGGCGTTGGGACAAATCATCCGGCGTTGCTTCGTGTGCCGCCAGGCGCTGGCGCAGCGCATGGTCGATGCGCCGTTCGTAAGCCCAGTAGCGGCGCAGGTACAGGCGCTTACCCGACAGCACCAACGGCCGGTGTTGCGCAGCCTCACGCCCGTCGACGGCCAGAGCCACCAAACGACTGGACGCCAGTACCTTGCACCAATGGGCGCCGTCCAGCGCCTCAAGCAATTGTGACGGCAGCAACATCGCACCGCTTTGCAAATCACCTTCCGGCGGCAGCGACAAAGCGAAGTCCGGTTCTTTCAACGTTTCGAACAGATCCAGACAGACATGGCCGTGGCCCAACTGGTGACTGATCAACGCGGCGGCCAGCAGCACCAGCGGATCATCGTCGGGAGCAAGCTCATGGAGAAAGGCGACGAAGGCCTTGTCCAGCGCCCGCAGCCAGCCGCGTTCGACCCAGCGCGTGAGCAGCAGCAACAAATCATCAGCACGACTCAACGGGGCCAGGTCCGCCAGACTTTCCGCCGCCAACGGCGTGGGCAGTAAATCGGCGAAAGTGCGACTCATAGCAATACTCCCTGTTCCCAGGCGGGTTCGGCCTTGGGCTCTGGCTTACCCTGGAACAACCGGTCCAGGCGCTCGATCAGCTCCCGTGGCGGACGGGCAAAATACACACCCTGGCTGGCCGCTCGAGTACCACGAAGAAACAGGTACAACGCCCCACCGACATGTCGGTCGTAATCGTAATCGACCAGCCGAGCCTTGAGCTGGCGATGCAGGGCGAGCAGGTACAGTACGTATTGCAGGTCGTAACGGTTATCGAGAATCGACTGCTCCATGGCCTGCTCGGTATAGGCCGCGTCATCGACGCCCAGCCAATTGGATTTGTAGTCAGCGACGTAGTAACGGCCTTCATGCTCGAACGTCAGGTCGATGAAGCCTTTGAACATGCCATTGAGCAGCACCGGTTCGGCGGCCACCCGGGCCACGCCGTTATGGGTGTATTGGCGCACCAGCTCATCGAGTTTGAGCACATCGACTTTATGACTGGCGAACCAGAACTCCATCTCGACCCGGTATTGAGTCAGTTGCTCGAACACCACCGGCACCTGCCCGCCACCGATGTGCAATGGGGATTTGAGCAAGTGCTGCAGCCAGCCGCTCAGCGTGGTGATCCAGCCTTCCCAGCCACGACGGTTGCAGCGACGGGCGATGGCGTCTTCCACGGTTTGCGGTGCAGCGGCAAAACCTTCGTCACCGGCCCATTCGAGCAATCCATGAAGAAAAGTGCCGGGGTTCGGACCACGAGGGAATCGATGGATATCAGCGCCGCCAGCGGCGACTTCTCGTGGCGCTTCGGGGTCAAGGCGTTCGTCGTCAAAGAGCTTTTGAGCTTGCGCGCTCTCCGGTGCCTCGTCACTGCCCACGCTCAGACTGTCACCAATGCGTAAGGCGCTGTAAGAGGCGATCCACCAGTTTTCACTGGCCTTGCGCCTGGGTATCAGCGGGGCAAGCAAGGTCGCTTCATTGCGTGGCGGGTGGTAATGCTCGGCGGTCGCGTCAGGCATTTCACTGTAGTTCAGCGCCGCACAGTCTTGCTGCAGGTCTTCCAGCCAACAACGCAGCCCTGCCGACTCAGCCAATGGCTCACCACCGCCCAGCAGATAACCCAACGCCGAAAGGTGCAGGACCGAGCCATTGTTATTGCCGCGCTTGAGGTCCGTCACACCCAGCCAGCAAGCATGTTGTGCCCGGGTCAGGGCCACATAGAGCAGTCGAAGATCTTCGGCCAAACGCTCATCATCGGCCAGGGCGATCAACTCGGCCGTCGGCTTCAAGCTCACTTGTGCCTTGCCCGAAGCATCGTGGTAATGCAGCGGCAGGCGACTGCCGTCCACCGGTTTTGCCGAGCAGATGAACGGCAGAAACACCAACGGATACTCAAGCCCTTTGGATTTGTGGATGGTCACGACCTTGACCAGTTGCTCGTCGCTTTCCAGACGCAGGATCTGTTCTTCGCCAGCCTGACCAGACAACGCCAGATGCTCGGACAAATGACGGATCAGCGCTTGCTCGCCATCGAGTTCGGCGGCGGCCTGCTGCAACAACTCGGATAAGTGCAGCAGGTTGGTCAATATCCGCTCACCATCGCTGCGCGCAATCAACGCCTGGGGCAACTGAAAGTCATGCAGCAATCGCCGCAACATAGGTAGCACGCCCTGCTTGCGCCAAAGCTCGCGATAACCGCGGAACTGCATGACCCGTGCTTCCCAGGCCAGTTCGTCCTGATTCAGCCGCTCCAGTTCAGCCAGTGAAAGGTTCAGCGTGATGCAGGCCAGTGCGGCACGCAGTGGACGCTCGACATCTGGCTCGGCACAGGCTTTGAGCCAGGTCAGCAAGTCATGGGCCTCCTGCGCGGCAAACACCGAGTCCTTGTCCGACAGGTAGACACTGCGCACACCGCGAGCGGAAAGTTCGCCACGCACGGCCTGGGCTTCTTTGCCGTCGCGCACCAGAATCGCGATATCCGCCGGCAGCAAGCACCTGAGATCCTTACCATCCTGAATGAAGCCCGCACGCCCCTGCTGACCGCCATTGAGCAGCGCAGTGATTTCACTGGCGCAGGCGGCGGCCAATTGTTGCCGATACACCGCGCCGGACAATGGCTGATCAGCGGACAAGTGCCAGATGTTCAGGGCAGGCACAACCTGACCATCAATGTGCAGGACTTCTTTGCGCCCCTGGGACTCGACGGGCAGAAACGGTACCGGGTTCTCGCCATTCTTCTCACGGAACAGGAATGCTCCACGCCCCTGCTCGCGAGATTCGGCACGCTCGAACACATGGTTCACTGCGTTGACCATGCCATGACTGGAACGGAAATTTGTACCCAGGGTATGCAGGCGGCCGGTGGTGGCTTGCCGGGCGCGCAGATAGGTATAGATATCGGCACCGCGGAAGGCATAGATCGCCTGCTTCGGGTCGCCGATCAGGAATAGGCCGGATTCTGGATTGTTATCTTCGATGCGATAAATGCTCTCGAAGATTCGGTACTGCACCGGGTCGGTGTCCTGGAATTCGTCGATCAACGCGACCGGGAACTGCTCGCGGATCAGGGTTGCCAGGCGCTCACCGCCATCAGACTGCAAGGCCGCATCGAGGCGCAGCAGCATGTCGTCGAAGCCCATTTCCGCGCGGCGACGCTTTTCTTCCTCGAACCGTGCACCGACCCAGTGGGCGGCATGTTGCAGCACGGCGGCATCGGGGGTCGGCAAACCATCAAGGCTGGCCTTGAGAACGGGCATCGCATCGAGACCGGGATGACGGGGAGCTTCACCTTTCCAGGCTTCAGCCATGCCATCGGGCGTCAGGCGAGTGAAGCCGGTGCCAATGTCCAACTGTTCGAGAGATTCGTCTTCGGCCCAGGCCCGGAGCTTTTCGAACCAGGGTTCGAAGTAGCGTGCCTGCATCTTACGACCATCGACGCTCTTGCTCGCGACGCCCTGCTGACAGATGGCAAGCAACTCATCGGCCCATTGACGCCAAGGCATCTTGAGCTCGAGCAAAGCGGCCCGTCGTTCCTCCAGGCACTCGGCAATCAACTCGGCAGGTTCTTTACCTTCGACGCTGTCACGTTCGCTGGCGAACAACCCACGCACGCGCGGCAACAACGCCGCCGGGCCACCCCAGTTGCTGCGAACCCAGTTCAGCGCATCGCCTTGCATCGGGTAACAGAACATTCGCCAGTAGTCGCGCAGGACTTCGCCGAGCAAATCACTGTGATCGGTTTCCAGGGTCTGGGTGAACAGGCTGCCACTGTCGAATGCATGTTCGCGCAGCATGCGCTGGCACCAACTGTGGATGGTCGATACCGCCGCTTCATCCATCCACTGGGCGGCGATGTCCAGACGGTTTGCACAGCCTGGCCACTGTTCAGGGAGGTATTGCCCCCGCAACTCAGCAATGAGGCCATCCGGCGCCGGTATCTCATCGCGGAAAAACCGCGCAGCTTCAGCCAGCCGTGTACGAATACGTTCGCGCAGTTCTTTGGTTGCGGCATCAGTGAAGGTCACCACGAGGATTTGCGGCGGCAGCAATTCACGGCCAAAACCACTCGACTCGTCGCCATGGCCAAGGACCAGACGCAAGTACAGCGCAGAAATGGTGAAGGTCTTACCGGTCCCGGCGCTGGCTTCGATCAGTTGGCTTCCACGCAAGGGGAACGCCAGGGCCAGCGGTGTTTTCGTGGTCATGGGCGCGCTTCCTCGCTCGTCAATGAGCGCCAGGGAGCCTCAAGCAGCGGCCGATACAAAGCGTCGCACCAATCGGGGAAGGTCTCGTCGGCAATCAGGACATCGTAATCGGCGTATTGCCGAGCGAGTGCCGGGCTTTCGCGGCGCTCGCCATCAGTGGTCTGGCCATCGCCTTCATAGGCCTTTCGGGCGGCGGCGTCGGCTTTGGCCGGATCGGTTTGAGCGAGCCAGGCGAAGGCTGTTTTTACGGCAATCGGCAGCGGCTGGCGCATGCCCGTTTGCCAGGCCAGCAACAGATTACCCAGGGCATCAAGTGCTGCAGCCTTCGCCAACGGAGCCAGTACCAGGCTGTCGTCGCTGGCCACCAACGCGGTGGTCATCGGCATCCCGCTGGCACAGGCAACCAGGTGATTGATCCATGGTCGTGTCAGACGATGCCATTTGCGTGTCTTGAGTGAGCCGATGCTGTTGGGAATCGTGGTGACTGACAACAAACCACCGTCCGCCCGTTGATGTAGGGCACTGAGCCAGCCCTCCAGGCGCAGCCCATGCAGCTCCAGACTCACCGGCAACGCGCTGGTGAGCGGGGTCGGCCATAACGCCAGGAGCTGCTGATAGCGCTGCAACAGATCCGGCAGCGGTTCGATCAACTCTCGCTGAAGGCATTCGCCAAAACCGGCCATGGGCAACAGCCCGCTGTTTTGCAGGCGTTTCGCCTGCGCCTCCAGTGCCTGATCGGTTTGACCCGGTTGCCCCAGCGCTGCTTCAAGCAAGCTGGCGCTGAGGCTATAGCGTTGCAGCGCATCGAGTACAAATGGCTCTTCATCCGCCAGAGGCGCTTCGGCAGCCTCGAAGAATACTTTGAGCCGCTGACTGAAAAAATGTCGCACCGGGTTGCGCAGAAAATCCTGCAGTTGACCCAAGCTCAGCGGTTCGTCCTGAACGTAGGGTTCGAGAACCTCAGTATCGGTCGTCAGATCCCTGACTTGATGAAGTAACTGCCACTCGCTGGCGTAGCTGAACAAATCATCGCCTTCATGAAAGTAGCGTGCACTGAAGGGTTGCAAAGGATGTTCCTGAGTCATGGACTCAAGCAGATCATCATCGTCATCGTGCAACCGCCAACCACTGGCGAGATGGTCACGCAGCTGTCCTATCAATACCGAGGCAGGGCGCTCACTGTTGTCCCGGATACTGCGGCCGACCCAGCTGATATAGAGTTGGTCCCGTGCCGACAACAATGCTTCCAGCAACAGATAGCGGTCATCTTCGCGTCGGGAACGATCGCCGGGGCGGTAGTCGCTGCCCATCAGGTCGAAGTCCAGCGGCGGCTGCGCGCGAGGGTAATCACCATCATTCATGCCCAGCAGACAGACCAGTTTGAACGGGATCGCTCGCATGGGCATCAAGGTACAGAAGTTGACGGCACCGGCGAGAAAGCGCTGAGACAGACGACCTTGGTCGAGGCCGGCCAGCCAGGCTTCACGGACTACGGTGAGCGGTAACTCATCTTGCAAGCCTACCGACTCGCAGGTCTCAAGCCAGGTCTCACGCAGCTCTTCGAGCTGGGCCAACAAATAGTCGTCATGTTCGTTACTGGCCTGGAAGAACAACTGCACCAGTGCTTGCAAACGGATGCCCCAGAGTTTGGGCGGCGCAGGCTGGGTGAGCTCCTGATGGGCAATCTCCAGCGCATCCAGCAGTGCGACCAAAGGACCTATGAGCGCGGCATCCAGCCCACCAATCTCGTCGTAGGGTTCAATACCCTCGCAGGCACTGGCGCTGCCCACGGCATAACCAAGCAACATCCGTCGCAGGCCGAAACGCCAACTGTTTTGCTCCAGTTCTTCAGGCAGGCCCAGGCCCGCACGCTGCTCGGCATTCATTCCCCAGCGGATACCTGCGCCTTCGATCCAGCGGTGCAGGGTCGGCAGGTCACGTTCCTCTACGCCAAACCGAGCGCGTAATGCCGGAACGTCCAGAAGATCGAGAACTTCGCTGACGGGAAAGCGGCTATCGGGCAGCTTGAGCAGATGCTCGACAGCGATCAGTAGCGGATCCCTGCCTCGCTGGCCTTGATCCGCGAGCGTAAAGGGAATGAAGCGTGGGTCGTGGCGATCAAGCTGACCAAAGACAGCACGGATATGGGGGGCATAAGTGTCGATGTCTGGAACCATCACGATCACGTCGCGAGGCCTGAGGTCTGGATCAGCACTGAATCGTGCAAGCAGCTGATCGTGGAGAATCTCCACTTCGCGTTGAGCGCTATGGGCGATATGAAAACGGATCGATTCGTCCTTTATCAGATCGACAGCAGGCCAACGCTCGAGAGTTTCGTTCAGGGGGCGCAATTCCAGAATGTCGTCCTGCAACTGATTGAGCATGCTCTGTGGCTGGTTATCGCTGAAAAGGTCGATGCGCCCATCGCGAAATGCTGAGCGATAGCTGTTGGGGTCGTCGTAACTGTCGAGCAGATTGATGTAGTCACGCCCCTGCTTGCCCCACGCTGCCAATAGCGGGTGGGCATGCTGATGGAGCGTTTTCGGATCAAGCACAACCGGCATGCCGCGCTTGCGAGCCTGGCGTTTGTATTGATGCCGCAACAGGTCTTTATCGGCGACGATGTCCGCCCAATGGTGACGACATGGGTTGTGTACGCACAGCAAGACCTGGCTGAAACGAGCCAGCCCGGCAAGTGCTTCCAGGGCTTGAGCTGGCAGTGAAGAAATCCCGAAAACAATCACCCGTGAAGGCAATCCACTGGGCGCTATGTCGAGACCATTTATACGCTCAATAAAGCGTTGGTGGACACCCGCGCGGCTTTGCGCCATGCCTTGCTCACCGACATCCAGCAACAACGCACGCCACAGCTCTGCTTGCCAGCAGTTGGCCGGGGTCAGGGCTTTGGCTTCGCCTCTGCCATTTCGTAATTGGTGACGGCCTTCTGCCCAGTCTTCGAGCCAGTCCGCCCTGTACACCTGATATTGGTCGAATAGATCCGCTAGTCGCTCCGCCAATTGATAGCGTTTGCGTAAGTCGGTGTCATTCGTAAGGAAGCGCTGCAGAGGTTCGAAATGCGGTTGGTTGATCAACTGTGGTAGCAGACGCATCAGGCGCCAGGTCAGCGGGGCTTTATCGAGCAGGGATTTGGCTGGGATCTCGTCACGTCCCAACACCATGCGATAGAGCTGCCACATGAAGCTGCCTGGCAACTGCACATCAATGGCGGCGGCGATTCCGCAGCCGCCCATGTCGTCATCTTGAGGGTCTTCGGCCAGTGCCAGCTTAAGCCATTGGGCGATACCGTTGCTCTGTACCAGGGCGATTTCATTTTCCAAGGGAGCCAACGGGTAGCGCCGCATCCAACTGATCACCAGGCTGCGCAGCTCGTCCAGGCGGTTGCCGTGAACCACCATAAAACCAGCACTGAGGGACGTAGCGTCCGGCATAAAGGCTTCCTTGGGAAAATACAAAAGCTAGGGCCGAACCTTAGCACTGTCGGCAGACTGTGACAGCCGGGAGCGTTCCGATGTTGTTGTACGAACTTTCCTGCGGACAAAACAAAACCCCTACCTGCGTACGCAGATAGGGGTTTCGGAATTTAATCTTGACGATGACCTACTCTCACATGGGGAAACCCCACACTACCATCGGCGATGCATCGTTTCACTTCTGAGTTCGGGATGGGATCAGGTGGTTCCAATGCTCTATGGTCGTCAAGAAATTCGGGTACCGAACCGTCTTTCGACGCTTCAGCAAATTGGGTATGCGATAGTTTGTGTGTTGTGCGAACTTTCGGTTCATTGCGTCTTCACACACCGCAATCTGGCCTTTCGACTCAAATTGCTTGGGTGTTATATGGTCAAGCCTCACGGGCAATTAGTATTGGTTAGCTCAACGCCTCACAGCGCTTACACACCCAACCTATCAACGTCGTAGTCTTCGACGGCCCTTCAGGGGACTCAAGGTCCCAGTGAGATCTCATCTTGAGGCTAGTTTCCCGCTTAGATGCTTTCAGCGGTTATCTATTCCGAACATAGCTACCCGGCAATGCCACTGGCGTGACAACCGGAACACCAGAGGTTCGTCCACTCCGGTCCTCTCGTACTAGGAGCAGCCCCTCTCAAATCTCAAACGTCCACGGCAGATAGGGACCGAACTGTCTCACGACGTTCTAAACCCAGCTCGCGTACCACTTTAAATGGCGAACAGCCATACCCTTGGGACCGGCTTCAGCCCCAGGATGTGATGAGCCGACATCGAGGTGCCAAACACCGCCGTCGATATGAACTCTTGGGCGGTATCAGCCTGTTATCCCCGGAGTACCTTTTATCCGTTGAGCGATGGCCCTTCCATACAGAACCACCGGATCACTAAGACCTACTTTCGTACCTGCTCGACGTGTCTGTCTCGCAGTCAAGCGCGCTTTTGCCTTTATACTCTACGACCGATTTCCGACCGGTCTGAGCGCACCTTCGTACTCCTCCGTTACTCTTTAGGAGGAGACCGCCCCAGTCAAACTACCCACCATACACTGTCCTCGATCCGGATAACGGACCTGAGTTAGAACCTCAAAGTTGCCAGGGTGGTATTTCAAGGATGGCTCCACGCGAACTGGCGTCCACGCTTCAAAGCCTCCCACCTATCCTACACAAGCAAATTCAAAGTCCAGTGCAAAGCTATAGTAAAGGTTCACGGGGTCTTTCCGTCTAGCCGCGGATACACTGCATCTTCACAGCGATTTCAATTTCACTGAGTCTCGGGTGGAGACAGCGCCGCCATCGTTACGCCATTCGTGCAGGTCGGAACTTACCCGACAAGGAATTTCGCTACCTTAGGACCGTTATAGTTACGGCCGCCGTTTACCGGGGCTTCGATCAAGAGCTTCGCGTTAGCTAACCCCATCAATTAACCTTCCGGCACCGGGCAGGCGTCACACCCTATACGTCCACTTTCGTGTTTGCAGAGTGCTGTGTTTTTAATAAACAGTCGCAGCGGCCTGGTATCTTCGACCGGCGTGGGCTTACGCAGTAAATGCTTCACCCTCACCGGCGCACCTTCTCCCGAAGTTACGGTGCCATTTTGCCTAGTTCCTTCACCCGAGTTCTCTCAAGCGCCTTGGTATTCTCTACCCAACCACCTGTGTCGGTTTGGGGTACGGTTCCTGGTTACCTGAAGCTTAGAAGCTTTTCTTGGAAGCATGGCATCAACCACTTCGTGTTCTAAAAGAACACTCGTCATCAGATCTCGGCCTTAGAATCCCGGATTTACCTAAGATTCCAGCCTACCACCTTAAACTTGGACAACCAACGCCAAGCTGGCCTAGCCTTCTCCGTCCCTCCATCGCAATAACCAGAAGTACAGGAATATTAACCTGTTTTCCATCGACTACGCTTTTCAGCCTCGCCTTAGGGACCGACTAACCCTGCGTCGATTAACGTTGCGCAGGAAACCTTGGTCTTTCGGCGTGGGTGTTTTTCACACCCATTGTCGTTACTCATGTCAGCATTCGCACTTCTGATACCTCCAGCAAGCTTCTCAACTCACCTTCACAGGCTTACAGAACGCTCCTCTACCGCATCACCTAAGTGATACCCGTAGCTTCGGTGTATGGTTTGAGCCCCGTTACATCTTCCGCGCAGGCCGACTCGACTAGTGAGCTATTACGCTTTCTTTAAAGGGTGGCTGCTTCTAAGCCAACCTCCTAGCTGTCTAAGCCTTCCCACATCGTTTCCCACTTAACCATAACTTTGGGACCTTAGCTGACGGTCTGGGTTGTTTCCCTTTTCACGACGGACGTTAGCACCCGCCGTGTGTCTCCCATGCTCGGCACTTGTAGGTATTCGGAGTTTGCATCGGTTTGGTAAGTCGGGATGACCCCCTAGCCGAAACAGTGCTCTACCCCCTACAGTGATACATGAGGCGCTACCTAAATAGCTTTCGAGGAGAACCAGCTATCTCCGAGCTTGATTAGCCTTTCACTCCGATCCACAGGTCATCCGCTAACTTTTCAACGGTAGTCGGTTCGGTCCTCCAGTCAGTGTTACCTAACCTTCAACCTGCCCATGGATAGATCGCCCGGTTTCGGGTCTATTCCCAGCGACTAGACGCCCTATTAAGACTCGCTTTCGCTACGCCTCCCCTATTCGGTTAAGCTCGCCACTGAAAATAAGTCGCTGACCCATTATACAAAAGGTACGCAGTCACCCAACAAAGTGGGCTCCCACTGCTTGTACGCATACGGTTTCAGGATCTATTTCACTCCCCTCTCCGGGGTTCTTTTCGCCTTTCCCTCACGGTACTAGTTCACTATCGGTCAGTCAGTAGTATTTAGCCTTGGAGGATGGTCCCCCCATATTCAGACAAAGTTTCTCGTGCTCCGTCCTACTCGATTTCATGGCCAAGAGATTTTCGCGTACAGGGCTATCACCCACTATGGCCGCACTTTCCAGAGCGTTCCGCTAATCTCAAAGCCACTTAAGGGCTAGTCCCCGTTCGCTCGCCACTACTAAGGGAATCTCGGTTGATTTCTTTTCCTCAGGGTACTTAGATGTTTCAGTTCCCCTGGTTCGCCTCTTGCACCTATGTATTCAGTACAAGATAACCATCTTATGATGGCTGGGTTCCCCCATTCAGACATCTCCGGATCAAAGTCTGTTTGCCGACTCCCCGAAGCTTTTCGCAGGCTACCACGTCTTTCATCGCCTCTGACTGCCAAGGCATCCACCGTATGCGCTTCTTCACTTGACCATATAACCCCAAGCAATCTGGTTATACTGTGAAGACGACATTCGCCGAAAATTCGCGATTAAACTCACAAATTTTACCTTAGCCTGAATAAACACCAGTGAAAGTGCTATCCAGTCTATCTTTCTATCACATACCCAAATTTTTAAAGAACGATCTAGCCAAAGACTAGAAATCAACATTCACCATCATCACAATGGAATGCTCATTTCTAAGCTTTCAACAACAGAAGCAGTAGTGGTGGAGCCAAACGGGATCGAACCGTTGACCTCCTGCGTGCAAGGCAGGCGCTCTCCCAGCTGAGCTATGGCCCCGTATTTCTACAGGTTTTCCCACACAAAATTGGTGGGTCTGGGCAGATTCGAACTGCCGACCTCACCCTTATCAGGGGTGCGCTCTAACCAACTGAGCTACAGACCCAATTTCGGGCTGCTTCTTATCGTCTTCTTCAATGAATCAAGCAATTCGTGTGGGAACTTATGGAGCAGCTGATGTCGTCGATTAAGGAGGTGATCCAGCCGCAGGTTCCCCTACGGCTACCTTGTTACGACTTCACCCCAGTCATGAATCACACCGTGGTAACCGTCCCCCCGAAGGTTAGACTAGCTACTTCTGGTGCAACCCACTCCCATGGTGTGACGGGCGGTGTGTACAAGGCCCGGGAACGTATTCACCGCGACATTCTGATTCGCGATTACTAGCGATTCCGACTTCACGCAGTCGAGTTGCAGACTGCGATCCGGACTACGATCGGTTTTGTGGGATTAGCTCCACCTCGCGGCTTGGCAACCCTCTGTACCGACCATTGTAGCACGTGTGTAGCCCAGGCCGTAAGGGCCATGATGACTTGACGTCATCCCCACCTTCCTCCGGTTTGTCACCGGCAGTCTCCTTAGAGTGCCCACCATTACGTGCTGGTAACTAAGGACAAGGGTTGCGCTCGTTACGGGACTTAACCCAACATCTCACGACACGAGCTGACGACAGCCATGCAGCACCTGTCTCAATGTTCCCGAAGGCACCAATCCATCTCTGGAAAGTTCATTGGATGTCAAGGCCTGGTAAGGTTCTTCGCGTTGCTTCGAATTAAACCACATGCTCCACCGCTTGTGCGGGCCCCCGTCAATTCATTTGAGTTTTAACCTTGCGGCCGTACTCCCCAGGCGGTCAACTTAATGCGTTAGCTGCGCCACTAAGAGCTCAAGGCTCCCAACGGCTAGTTGACATCGTTTACGGCGTGGACTACCAGGGTATCTAATCCTGTTTGCTCCCCACGCTTTCGCACCTCAGTGTCAGTATCAGTCCAGGTGGTCGCCTTCGCCACTGGTGTTCCTTCCTATATCTACGCATTTCACCGCTACACAGGAAATTCCACCACCCTCTACCATACTCTAGCTCGACAGTTTTGAATGCAGTTCCCAGGTTGAGCCCGGGGATTTCACATCCAACTTAACGAACCACCTACGCGCGCTTTACGCCCAGTAATTCCGATTAACGCTTGCACCCTCTGTATTACCGCGGCTGCTGGCACAGAGTTAGCCGGTGCTTATTCTGTCGGTAACGTCAAAACAATTACGTATTAGGTAACTGCCCTTCCTCCCAACTTAAAGTGCTTTACAATCCGAAGACCTTCTTCACACACGCGGCATGGCTGGATCAGGCTTTCGCCCATTGTCCAATATTCCCCACTGCTGCCTCCCGTAGGAGTCTGGACCGTGTCTCAGTTCCAGTGTGACTGATCATCCTCTCAGACCAGTTACGGATCGTCGCCTTGGTGAGCCATTACCTCACCAACTAGCTAATCCGACCTAGGCTCATCTGATAGCGCAAGGCCCGAAGGTCCCCTGCTTTCTCCCGTAGGACGTATGCGGTATTAGCGTTCGTTTCCGAACGTTATCCCCCACTACCAGGCAGATTCCTAGGCATTACTCACCCGTCCGCCGCTCGCCACCAGGTACAAGTACCCGTGCTGCCGCTCGACTTGCATGTGTTAGGCCTGCCGCCAGCGTTCAATCTGAGCCATGATCAAACTCTTCAGTTCAAACATCTTTGGGTTTTTAAGAAACCCTAAACTTGGCTCAGCAATCGTTGGTTACATCTTTGATTTCTCGCGAAGTAACTTGTGATGCTGATAATCTTGTTGACTATCAGTCTGACCCCACAAGCACCCACACGAATTGCTTGATTCAGTTGTTAAAGAGCGGTTGGTTAAGATCTTTCATCTCAACCGAGGCGCGCATTCTACAGCAGCCTCTGTTACTGTCAAGCGGTTATTTTCAGAAGCTTTCAAAGTTTCCCGTAAGAAACATCAGCAACTTCAACCACTTGCGCTTCCGATCTCTCGTTAGCGGGAGGCGAATTCTACAGCGTTAGTCGCTGCTGTCAACACCTCTTTTTCTCCGCTTTCGACCGAGAGGATCGAACCGTCAATAAGGCGACAACACTCTGCCTTATCAACTCCTTCTGACCTCGATGAACTGAAGCGCAGCCGCTGCCGAAAACCTCGTAACTCATTGTTTACCAAGGAGTTTTCCGTTTCGACTGCGCCGGAAGTGGGGCGAATTATAGACGTCCAGAATCTGCCGTCAACCTCTAATTTCACATTTCTGTCATATAGGTCAAAACAGCCCGAAAACACAAAGGCCGACCTCAGGAGGTCAGCCTTCTGCCCTTCTACTTACAAGCTAGGGAATGCGAATTGCGAAGCTTCATGGCTTGCCCGTTGCGGCCAGCGCTGGGTAACAGCCTTGCGACGGGTATAGAACCGCACGCCATCCGGACCATAAGCATGCAGATCGCCGAACAGCGAACGCTTCCAGCCACCAAAGCTGTGATATGCCACTGGCACCGGCAACGGTACGTTGACGCCGACCATACCCACTTCGATCTCATCGCAGAACAACCGCGCTGCTTCTCCATCACGGGTAAAGATGCAAGTGCCGTTGCCATACTCGTGATCATTGATCAGTTGCATCGCCTCTTCCAGGCTGTTGACCCGGACGACGCACAGCACCGGCCCGAAGATCTCTTCTTTATAGATGCGCATCTCTGGCGTGACGTTGTCGAACAGACAGCCACCCAGGAAGAAGCCGTCTTCATGACCGGCCACGCTCAAACCGCGACCGTCTACCACCAGCGTCGCACCAGCGGCTACGCCGTCTTCAACATAACCGCTGACCTTGTCCCGCGCCTGACCGGTGACCAGAGGCCCCATGTCCAGACCACAAGTCGTTCCGGCGCCGATTTTCAGTGCCTTGATCTGCGGCGTCAGTTTGGCCACCAACGCATCCGCCACCTGATCGCCCACACACACGGCCACCGAAATCGCCATGCAGCGCTCACCGCACGAACCATAAGCGGCGCCCATCAACGCGCTGACTGCGTTATCCAGATCCGCATCCGGCATCAGCACCGCATGGTTCTTCGCCCCGCCCAGCGCCTGGACACGTTTGCCCCGCTTGGTGCCTTCGGCATAGATGTACTCGGCAATCGGCGTCGAACCAACGAAACTCAACGCTTTAACTTCCGGCGCTTCGATCAATGCATCCACCGCTGTCTTGTCGCCATGCACCACACTCAGCACGCCTTTCGGCAGGCCAGCTTCCAGCAATAGCTGAGCGATCAACAACGTCGAGCTTGGATCGCGCTCGGACGGTTTGAGAATGAAGCAGTTGCCACAAACGATCGCCAGCGGATACATCCACAGCGGCACCATGGCCGGGAAGTTGAACGGGGTAATGCCGGCCACCACGCCCAATGGCTGGAAATCCGACCAGGCATCGATGTTTGGCCCTACATTACGGCTGTACTCACCCTTGAGGATTTCCGGCGCTGCACACGCGAACTCGACGTTCTCGATCCCGCGCTTCAATTCACCGGCAGCATCTTCCAGCGTCTTGCCGTGTTCTTCGCTGATCAGTTGCGCGATGCGGGCTTCGTTCTGTTCCAACAGTTGCTTGAAGCGGAACATCACTTGAGCGCGCTTGGCCGCTGGCGTATTACGCCAAGCCGGGAACGCAGCCTTCGCCGAGTCGATGGCCTTCTGAATGGTTTCGCGGCTGGCCAACGGCAGCTTGTGGATAACCTGACCGGTAGACGGATTGAACACATCGGCCATGCGACCGTCTTCGGTCACCAGTTCGCCATTGATCAAATGCGGAATAAGGCTCATGCGGGGCTCCTGAAAAATTGTACAAAGGCGCCCGCGACAGGACGCCTTTATATAGAGGGGAAAGTCAGTCGATCTTGTTCAGCACTTCGCCGACCGCATCAAACAGACGATCAAGGTCTTGCGGCTTGCTGTTGAAGGTTGGGCCGAACTGCAGGGTGTCGCCGCCGAAGCGCACGTAGAAGCCGGCTTTCCACAACGCCATGCCAGCTTCGAACGGACGCACGATGGCATCGCCGTCGCGAGGCGCAATCTGGATTGCACCGGCCAACCCGTAGTTGCGAATATCGATGACGTTCTTGCTGCCCTTTAAACCGTGCAGCGCGTTTTCGAAATGCGGCGCGACTTCAGCCACGCTCTGCACCAGGTTTTCCTTTTGCAGCAGGTCGAGTGCCGCCAGGCCCGCGGCGCAAGCCACCGGGTGCGCGGAATAGGTGTAGCCGTGCGGGAATTCCACCGCGTACTCAGGCGTCGCCTGGTTCATGAAGGTCTGGTAGATCTCGGAGCTGGCAATCACCGCGCCCATCGGGATCGCGCCGTTGGTGACTTGCTTGGCAATGCACATCAGGTCCGGAGTGACACCAAAGCTGTCGGCACCGAACATCGAACCGGTACGACCGAAACCGGTGATCACTTCGTCGAACACCAGCAGGATGTTGTGCTGATCGCAGATCTCGCGCAGACGTTTGAGGTAACCCTGCGGCGGAACCAGCACGCCAGCGGAACCGGCCAATGGCTCGACGAACACAGCAGCGATGTTCGAGGCATCGTGCAGTTCGATCAGCTTGAGCAATTCATCCGCCAGCGCGATCCCCCCCTGCTCCGGCATACCACGAGTGAAAGCATTGCTCGCCAACAAGGTGTGCGGCAGATGATCGACATCCATCATCGCCTGACCGAACAGTTTGCGATTGCCATTCACACCGCCAAGACTGGTGCCGGCGATATTCACGCCGTGATAACCACGGGCACGGCCGATCATTTTGGTCTTGGTGGCCTGGCCTTTCAGCCGCCAGTAGGCACGCACCATTTTCACCGCTGTATCTGCACACTCAGAACCCGAATCGGTGAAGAACACGTGATTCAGGTTGCCCGGGGTCAGGTCGGTGATTTTTTCGGCCAACTGGAACGACAGCGGGTGACCGTACTGGAAGCCCGGCGAGTAATCGAGGGTGCTCAATTGCTTGGCCACCGCCTCCTGGATTTCCTTGCGGGTGTGCCCGGCGCCGCAGGTCCACAAACCCGAGAGCGAATCGTAGACTTTGCGGCCCTTGTCGTCTGTCAGCCAACTGCCCTCGGCCGCCACAATCAGGCGCGGGTCACGCTGGAAATTGCGGTTCGCGGTGTAAGGCATCCAGTGAGCGTCAAGCTTGAGCTGGCTGGCCAGGGAAGTCGGGGCGTTTTCAGGCACGTTCATGGGCAAAACCTCGCAGAGCAAATAAGCGGCATGGAGATCAAAAGCGTTCTTGCAGCTAAATTGCCACGGGGATAAAGTCGGTGAAATCCAACTTTTCTAACCTTCAGTCAGGCCAGGACTAAACTATGAGTACCCGCCGCCCCGATCCGCTGGCGCAAGTCAGTGACTTTGATATCCGCCTGCTGCGGATTTTTCGTAGCGTGGTGGAGTGCGGCGGCTTCTCCGCGGCGGAATCGGTGCTGGGTATCGGTCGCTCGGCCATCAGCCAGCAAATGAGCGATCTGGAGCAGCGCCTGGGTCTGCGCCTGTGCCAGCGAGGTCGCGCCGGTTTTTCCCTGACCGAAGAAGGCCGCGAGGTCTACCAATCTGCGTTGCAGCTATTAAGTGCGCTGGAAAGTTTCCGCACCGAGGTCAACGGCCTGCACCAACACTTGCGCGGCGAGTTGACCATCGGCCTTACCGACAACCTGGTCACCCTGCCCCACATGCGTATCACCCACGCGCTGGCCCAACTGAAGGAACGCGGCCCGGACGTGCAGATCCAGATCCGCATGATCGCCCCCAATGAAGTCGAACAAGGTGTGCTCGACGGTCGCTTGCATGTCGGCGTGGTGCCGCAAGCCAGCGCGTTGTCGGGGTTGGAGTACCAGCCGCTCTACAGCGAACGTTCGCTGCTGTATTGCGCGGTCGGCCATCCGCTGTTCTATGTCGACGACAAACAACTGGACGATGAACGCCTCAACAGCCAGGACGCCATCGCTCCGACCTTCCGTTTGCCCGCCGAGATTCAGGCCCATTACCAGGCGCTCAACTGCACCGCCAGCGCGTCGGATCGCGAGGGCATGGCCTTTCTGATCCTGACCGGGCGCTACATCGGTTACTTGCCGGATCACTACGCCAGCCTCTGGGTGCAGCAAGGCCGTTTGCGTGCACTGAAACCCAAGGCGCGCTTTTATGACCTGAGCCTG
The DNA here is from genome assembly GCF_024168645.1 of Pseudomonas sp. GGS8. Taxonomy (NCBI): domain Bacteria; kingdom Pseudomonadati; phylum Pseudomonadota; class Gammaproteobacteria; order Pseudomonadales; family Pseudomonadaceae; genus Pseudomonas; species Pseudomonas sp. GGS8. The sequence goes on from NZ_JALJWF010000001.1 coordinate 1,069,768, forward strand.
GCATCGGTTACACGCAAGGGCCGTCGCCCGCATCTGGTTCTGGAGAGTTTTTTGGAGAGTCTGGCGGCGACGCGCTGAAAACCTGTGGGAGCGGCGGTGTTCAGGATTTATCGTGTCGGGACTTGTCTGAGACGTGCGGGTGCGCTATCAACGCATCTGGTTGCACCCATCTACCTGTTCGGAAGTGCCTATGACCTTTGAAGTCCCAGCCCACGGCGGCAAACCCGCCGGCCGCATTCGTCAGAAGAACGAAGAGACCATCATCAAAGCCGCCGAAGACGAGTTCGCCCGTCACGGGTTCAAAGGCACCAGCATGAACACCATCGCGCAGAAAGCCGGGTTGCCCAAAGCGAATCTGCATTACTACTTCACCAACAAACTCGGTTTGTACGTGGCGGTGCTGAGTAACATCCTTGAGTTGTGGGACAGCACCTTCAATACCCTGATCGTCGAGGACGATCCGGCAGAAGCATTGACGCGATACATTCGCGCAAAAATGGAATTCTCCCGGCGCCAGCCACAAGCTTCGCGGGTCTTCGCGATGGAGGTCATCAGCGGCGGTGATTGCCTGACTGAACATTTCAACCAGGACTACCGCACCTGGTTTCAGGGGCGGGCCGCGGTGTTTCAGGCGTGGATCGACGCCGGCAAAATGGACCCGATCGACCCGGTGCACCTGATTTTCCTGCTGTGGGGCAGCACCCAGCATTACGCCGATTTTGCCACACAGATCTGCCGTGTCACCGGGCGCACCAAGTTGACCAAGCAAGACATGGAAAACGCTGGCAACAACCTGATTCGCATCATTCTCAAAGGCTGCGGCCTGACGCCAGCTATTTAAGACACCCATGCCTTTTACCCTCAGCGGTTTTTGCGAATACCGCGAAGAGATTCGCAAAAGCCGCTTCATCGCCCTCGCCGCGCCGATCACCAGCGCAGCCGATGCCCAGGCGTTCATCGAGCAACACAGTGATTTGAACGCCTCACACAATTGCTGGGCCTGGAAGCTCGGCGATCAATACCGCAGCAGTGACGATGGCGAACCCGGTGGCACCGCTGGCCGGCCGATCCTTGCGGCGATTGAAGCGCAGGATTGCGATCAGGTCGCGGTGCTGGTGATCCGCTGGTATGGCGGCATCCAGCTGGGCACCGGCGGCCTCGCTCGAGCGTATGGCGGCAGTGCCAACAAGTGCCTGCAAGGGGCGCCGAAAGTCGAGCTGATCAGTCGGGTGCCGGTCAGTTGTGCCTGTGCATTTGGCGAGTTGGCGCTGGTGAAGCTTCGGGTGGCGGAGCTGGGTGGTTTGGTGGTGGAGGAAACTTTCACGGCCAATGGCGTGGAACTGCAACTGGCGGTTGGCGACGGGCAGATAAGTACGCTGCAAACACAGCTGGCGGACTTAAGTCGCGGGCGTATTTTGTTGCAGCGTTGAAGATCAAAAGATCGCAGCCTTCAGTAGCTCTACGCGCCTGTGGACACTGCGATCTTTTGGGGCAGCCCGATTTTCTTTGCTCTCGACACTTGCCCACATCTGCTGTGCACCCGGCTGTGGATAACCTGAGCACATTCTGCTGTAACCCTTCTGTCACGCGGCTTTGCGGGCTTTGTTCATTTTTCGTCCAACTCGCCAGTTGCGACATTTATTCCATATAAAAACAATCAGTTAGAGCGGTTTATCGCCATTAGAAGAAAGCCCCCCGGTGCTTATGCCTACGCGGTCGGCTTGCGCACAGATACTGTGGAACAAGCTGTGGATAACCCGTTCATGGCTGGCGCAGCCCCATGTCTGACAATGCCTTCAGCCTATTGCTCGTTTTTTGACCAATTCATCGCGCGCAAAACCGGAGCCTGATCAAAAGGCTTGCCCTCAAGTGGTGCCTCACCATGAATTGGAATAGGTCGAGGCAGCGTCCGCAACGCCTGTGCCAGCAGGCTTTCGCTCATTTCCTGACTCAATGGCCAGGAAATTGCTTTATCCACAGGCATAACCTTTTGCGACCCGAGCCTGTCATGTCCAACCCCACGCCAATCCCTGATCAAACACCCCGCCTGCAATTGCGCAGAATCAGCAAACGTTACCCAGGTTGCCTGGCCAACGATGCCATCGACTTGAGCATTGCGCCCGGTGAAATCCATGCCCTGCTCGGCGAAAACGGCGCGGGTAAAAGTACGCTGATGAAGATCATCTACGGCGTCACTCACGCCGACTTTGGGGAAATAATCTGGCAGGGCCAGCGCGTGACCATGCGCAATCCGGCCCAGGCTCGAAGCCTCGGGATCGGCATGGTGTTCCAGCATTTTTCGCTGTTCGAAACCCTGAGCGTAGCGCAGAACATCGCCTTGGCGATGGGGGCGGCGGCCGGCACACCGAAGCAGCTTGAACCGAAAATTCGCGAGGTGTCCCGACGCTATGGCATGGCGCTGGAACCGGAGCGCCTGATCCACAGCCTGTCCATCGGTGAGCGTCAGCGGGTGGAAATCATTCGCTGCCTGATGCAGGACATCCGCCTGCTGATTCTCGATGAGCCGACGTCGGTACTGCCCCTGCAAGAGGCCGACGAATTGTTCGTCACTTTGCGTCGGCTGGCCGCCGAGGGCTGCAGCATTCTGTTCATCAGCCACAAGCTCGGCGAAGTGCGTGCGTTGTGCCACAGCGCCACGGTGTTGCGCGGCGGACGAGTGGCCGGGCATTGCGTGCCGGCCGAGTGTTCGGACCAGCAACTGGCGCAGTTGATGGTCGGTGAAGCCGCCGAGCTGATTACTGACTATCCGAAGGTCAGGGGGGCTGATGCGTTTCTGAACGTGACCGGATTGTCCTGGCACAACCCGGATCCCTTCGGCTGCTCGCTCAAGGACATTAATCTCGAGGTGCGTAGCGGCGAAATCGTCGGTGTCGCCGGGGTGGCCGGCAATGGCCAGGATGAGTTGCTGGCCTTGCTCAGTGGTGAAGAACGGCTGCCGGGAAATGACGGGGCGAAGATCAGTTTCGGCGGGCAGCCGGTAGCGCACCTGAGGCCAGATGCACGACGCAAACTCGGCTTGGCCTTCGTCCCCGCCGAGCGCTTGGGCCATGGCGCGGTGCCGGAACTGAGCCTGGTGGATAACGCCCTCCTCACCGCCTTTCAACAGGGACTGGTCAGCAACGGGCTGATCCAGCGCGGCAAGGTCGAGGCACTGGTCGAAGACATCATCCGCCGCTTCGGGGTCAAGACACCCGATGCCCAAGCACCGGCTCGCAGCCTGTCCGGTGGCAACTTGCAGAAATTCATCCTCGGCCGGGAAATCCTTCAGCAACCCAGATTGTTGGTGGCCGCGCACCCGACCTGGGGCGTGGACGTCGGCGCCGCCGCGACCATTCACCGAGCGCTGATTGCCCTGCGCGACGCTGGCGCGGCAATCCTGGTGATCTCCGAAGACCTCGACGAACTGTTCCAGATCAGCGATCGCCTCGGCGCCTTGTGCGGTGGTCGGCTGTCGGCGCTGAAGTCCACTGTCGACACCCGCCTGACCGATGTCGGAGGCTGGATGGCCGGCCAGTTCGACGCTCCTCAATCACCTGCACCCGTATCGCTTTAACGGAGTTTCACATGCTGCTTTCTCTCGAACCCCGTGGCCAGCAATCGCGCCTGATGTTGTGGTGCTCGCCGTTGCTGGCGGCTGCGCTGACCCTGGGCTGCGGCTCATTGCTGTTTATCGCGCTGGGCCATGATCCGTTGCTGACCTTGCACACCTTGCTGATTGCACCGATCAGCGACCTGTACGGGGTCTCCGAGTTGTTGGTCAAAGCATTGCCGATTCTGCTCTGCGCATTGGGTCTGGCGGTGGCGTATCAGGCGCGGATCTGGAACATCGGCGCCGAAGGTCAGTTGCTGCTCGGCGCCTTGGCCGGCAGTGCGTTGGCCGTAAACATCATCGGCCTGCAAAGCCGCTGGGCGCTGGTGTTAATCCTGCTCACCGGCACCCTGGCCGGTGCCGCGTGGGCCGGGCTGACGGCATGGCTGCGCACACGCTTCAACGCCAATGAAATCCTTACCAGCATCATGCTCAATTACATCGCTTTGAACCTGCTGCTGTTCTGCGTTCACGGGCCGCTGAAGGACCCAGCCGGGTTCAACTTTCCAGAGTCGGCGATGTTCGGCGATGCCAGTCGTTTGCCGCTGCTGATGGAGGACGGTCGGGTCCATGCGGGCGTGTATTTCGCCTTGCTCGCGCTGGTGGCGGTGTGGGTGTTGCTGCAGAAAAGCTTTGTCGGCTTTCAGATCAAAGTGCTCGGGCTGGACAAGCGCGCGGCGGGCTTCGTCGGCTTTCGCGAGAAGCGGCTGATCTGGCTGGCGCTGTTGATCAGCGGCGGCCTGGCGGGGCTGGCCGGGGTTTGCGAAGTCACCGGGCCCATCGGCCAACTTGTGCCGCAGGTTTCGCCGGGTTATGGCTATGCGGCAATCACTGTGGCGTTTCTCGGGCGGCTGAATCCCATCGGCATTCTGTTTTCCAGCCTGTTGATGGCGCTGCTGTACATCGGTGGCGAGAGCGCGCAGATGAGCATGAACCTGCCACAAGCCATCACTCAATTGTTCCAGGGGATGATGTTGTTTTTCCTGCTGGCCTGTGACGTGCTGATTCTCTACCGAGCACGTTTGAACCTGCGCTGGGTACGGCGCACCTCGACCACCGCCGTACAAGCAGGAGCCTTGTGATGGATATCGATCTGCTGAGTAACATTTTCTACGCCATGGTCCGCTGCGGCACCCCGTTGCTGTTGGTGGCATTGGGCGAGTTGATCTGCGAGAAGAGCGGCGTCCTGAACCTTGGTCAGGAAGGCATGATGCTGTTTGGCGCGGTGATCGGTTTTATCGTCGCGCTGAACAGCGGCAATCTCTGGCTTGGTGTGTTGCTGGCAATGCTTGCCGGGATGCTGTTGTCGTCGCTGTTCGCCCTGGTGGCGCTGGTGTTCAACGCCAACCAGGTGGCCACCGGGTTGGCGCTGACGATCTTCGGCGTGGGCCTGTCGACCTTCGTTGGCGCTGCGTGGGTCGGCAAACCGCTGGCGGGTTTCGAGCCGGTGGCGATTCCTTATCTGAGTGAAATTCCGCTGATCGGGCGAATGCTGTTTGCGCAGGATCTTCTGGTGTATCTGTCGTTTGCGCTGTTTGCGCTGGTGGCCTGGGTGGTTGTGAAAAGTCGCGTCGGTCTGATCATTCAGGCAGTCGGTGAAAACCCGGATGCGGCCAGTGCCATGGGCTTGCCGGTGTTGCGCGTGCGCACCCTGGCGGTGCTGTTCGGCGGGGCGATGGCGGGGTTGGCCGGGGCTTATCTGTCCCTGGCCTACACGCCGATGTGGGCGGAAAATATGAGCGCCGGTCGCGGCTGGATTGCTCTGGCGCTGGTGGTGTTCGCCAGTTGGCGAGTGTGGCGATTGCTGCTTGGAGCGTATTTGTTCGGTCTCGCCAGCATCCTGCATTTGGTGGCGCAGGGATTGGGGCTGGCGATTCCGTCGAGTCTGCTGGCGATGCTGCCGTATGTCGCGACCATTGTGGTGTTGGTACTGCTTTCCCGGGATGCCGTGCGCACACGGTTGTATGCGCCGGTGTCGTTGGGGCAGCCGTGGCGGGCGGGGCATTAGCGGAGACTTCAAGGGCCTCATCGCGGGCAAGCCCGCTCCCACAGGTTTTTATGTCAATCAAAAAATCTGTGTTCACCCATGATCACTGTGGGAGCGGGCTTGCCCGCGATGAGGCCTGAACCGGCAACACTTGAACAACGCCCCACGCCAATTCAAAGATCAAGAAAACAACCAGCAATGAGCTGGCACCATGCAGCAAGGCATAAAGCTGCCAAGCCGAAAACAGAAATCTTCCGACCGCGTCATACCGCCCAAACACTTGCTGCGGCTCGCGAATCCGCAACACGGCCCACACGCACACAATAGACCCCAACAGATTGGCCATCAGCATGTGCATCGGCTCGAATGGCGGTAGCTCGCCGGGCAGATTGAAAGTCTGACTCAGGCCTGACAGCACGCGATGCAACGCCGCAAAACTCCACGGCGTGGCAAATGCCGCCGTGACGATCAAGTCGTACCACGCGCTGCCACGCACCAATTGACGATATTGCGTTGAACTCCACATGGGTATTGCTCCATAAATTCAGGGAGCAACAAGGCTAAAGCCTGGAGTATGCTCCAGGGTCAAGCCCTCTCGAGAGATCAAGATGCGCATCGGTGAATTAGCCCAGGCCAGCGCCGTCAGCCGCGACACGTTGCGTTTTTACGAACAGCGCGGATTGGTCGCGGCGCAACGCAGTGCCAATGGTTATCGCGACTATCCGGCAGAGATGGTGCAACGGGGCTGTACATCAAGACCGCTCAACGGCTGGGCTTTACCCTTGGCGAAATCGGTAATAGCGTTGCCGCGTTATGTCAGTCGCCCGAGTCAGTATCCTTTGAATCCGTGATTCTCATCCATCAAGGAAGCCATTCATGTCCACGGCAAAAAACGCACTCATCATCGGCGCCTCCCGAGGCCTGGGTCTCGGTCTGGTGAAAACCCTGCTGGCCGACGGCTGGCAAGTCACCGCCACCGTACGCAACCCGAAGAGCGCCGAAGCCTTGCAGGCGTTGGGCAAGGTGCGGATCGAAAAACTCGACATGGACGATCAGCAAGCGGTCATCGCCCTCAGCCAACAGCTCAAGGGCGAGATCTTCGACCTGTTGTTCGTGAATGCCGGGGTCAAGGGGCCGGAGGTCCAGACGCCGGGTGGCGCGACCCTGGCCGAGGTCGGTCAATTGTTCTTCACCAACGCCGTGGCGCCGATTAATCTGGCCCAGCGTTTCGTCGGGCAGATTCGTGAAGGCGGCGTGCTGGCGTTCATGAGTTCGGTGCTGGGCAGTGTGACCATGCCCGACGCGCCGGAGCTGGCGCTGTACAAGGCCAGCAAAGCGGCGCTGAACTCGATGACCAACAGCTTCGTCACGCAGTTGGGCGAGCAAAAACTTACCGTGCTGTCGCTGCACCCGGGTTGGGTGAAGACTGACATGGGTGGCGAAGGTGCCGACATTGATGTGGAAACCAGCACCCGCGGGTTGATCGATCAGGTGAATGCGTATGCCGGCAAGGGTGGACATCATTTTGTGAACTACCGGGGCGAGACCATTCCCTGGTAACACCCTCGCCCGCTGTGGGAGCTGGCTTGTCGGATCGCCGCACCGCTGCGATAGCATCACCTCGGTATCGCTGAAAGACCGAGGTGATACCATCGCGGGCAAGCCCGGCTCCCACAGGGTTTTGCATTGTCTGGTCGCGTGGGGCTTGCCCGTAACACGGTTCTGTTCGAAACTCCGCACCTCGTCCCCTGCGGCGACCCTGGATCAGCAGACAGGGCAACACTGAGCTGGCAACCCTGAACCCAACTTTCAGAGGAGCCGGCCACTATGCCTGCGACCCGTACCTGGTTAAAAAATCCCCTCGCCATTTTCACGGCCAACGCGCTCGATGCCCGTGGCGGTCTGGTGCTGCAAGACGGTTTGATCGTCGAAGTGCTCAGCGCCGGCCAACAACCGTCCACCCCCTGTGGACAAGTCTTCGATGCCCGCGAACACGTGATCCTGCCGGGGCTGATCAATACCCATCACCACTTCTATCAAACCCTGACCCGCGCCTGGGCACCGGTGGTCAATCAGCCGTTGTTCCCGTGGCTGAAAACCCTCTATCCGGTCTGGGCGCGACTCACGCCGGAAAAACTCGCCCTCGCCACCAAAGTCGCGTTGGCCGAGCTGCTGTTGTCCGGCTGCACCACCGCGGCCGATCACCATTACCTGTTTCCTGAGGGCCTGGAAAACGCGATCGATGTACAGGTCGAGAGCGTCCGCGAACTGGGCCTGCGCGCCATGCTCACTCGCGGCTCGATGAGCCTCGGTGAAAAAGACGGGGGGCTGCCGCCGCAGCAAACTGTCCAGGAAGGCGAAGTGATTCTCGCCGACAGCCAGCGTTTGATTGCCGAGTACCACGAACGTGGTGACGGCGCGCAAATCCAGATCGCTTTGGCGCCCTGCTCGCCGTTCTCGGTGACCCCGCAAATCATGTCCGCGAGCGCCGAACTGGCGAACACCCTCGACGTGCGCCTGCACACCCATCTGGCCGAAACCCTCGACGAAGAAGACTTCTGCCTGCAACGCTTCGGCCTGCGCACCGTGGATTATCTGGACAGCGTCGGCTGGCTCGGCCCACGCACCTGGCTGGCTCACGGCATTCATTTCAACCCCGACGAAATCGCCCGCCTCGGCGCGGCCGGCACCGGTATTTGCCATTGCCCGAGTTCGAACATGCGCCTGGCTTCAGGGATTTGCCCGACCATCGAGTTGACCAATGCTGGCGCGTTACTGGGCCTGGGCGTGGACGGTTCGGCGTCCAACGATGCCTCGAACATGATGCTCGAAACCCGGCAGGCGCTGTACATCCAGCGTTTGCGTTATGGCGCGGAAAAGATCACCCCGGAGCGCGTATTGGGCTGGGCCACCAAAGGCTCGGCGCAGTTGCTCGGGCGCAGCGATATCGGCGAACTGGCGGTGGACAAGCAGGCCGATCTGGCGCTGTTCAAACTCGATGAGCTGCGCTTCTCCGGCAGCCACGATCCGGTGTCGGCGCTGCTGCTGTGCGGCGCGGACCGGGCGGACCGGGTGATGGTCGGTGGCAAGTGGCGGGTGATCGATGGGCAGGTTGAGGGGCTGGACCTGAAAGGCTTGATCGCCGATCACAGCCAGGCGGCTCGGCAGTTGATCGCTGGCATCTGAGCCGATCGAGATCCCCTGTGGGAGCGAGCAGGCTCGCTCCCACAGGGGCTTATGGTGTTTCAGAGCCCGAGCAGCGACAACATGATAAACGTCGCAAACAGCACGAAATGGGTCATGCCTTCGATGGCGTTGGTTTCGCCGTCATTGAGATTGATCGCGCTGACGATCAGGGTGATGAAGATCATCACGGTCTGCACCGGAGTCATTGCCATCTGAAACGGTTGGCCGGTATAGAGCGCCATGGCTTCCATCACCGGCACCGTCAGAATCACTGTCGATAGCGAGGCGCCCATGGCGATGTTGACGACCGACTGCATGCGATTGGCCAATGCCGCCCGCAATGCGGTCAAAATCTCCGGCGCAGCGGAAATTGCCGCCACCAGAATCGCTGTGATCACCGGCGGTGCTCCGGTTCCTTCCAGTCCCAGATCAAGGGTCTTGGACATGACTTCGGCCAATGCGCCGATCACCACCACGCCAAACACCAACGTGCCGATGCTCAATGCCAGATTGATCGGCTCGGGCTCCTCGTCCGGTTGCTTCCTGCGACGTTTTTCCGGGTAGCTGTAACTGAAGAAATAACTGTGCGGTCCAACCTGCATGCGCAGGAACAAGGTGTAGAGCACGACCATCGCGCCGATGGTGAAGGCTGAATAGAGTTTCCAGTTGGCCTCGGGAATGAACTCCGGCACCACCATGGACACGCCCATGGCGGTGAGGATCATCACGCTGTAGCTGCGCGCCGAGTCGTCGTTATAAGACTGCTCACCGTGCTTGAGCCCGCCCATCAACGCGGCCAGGCCGAGGATGCCGTTGATATCGATCATCACCGCTGAATAAATCGTGTCGCGTACCAGCGTCTTTGATGCTTCGTTGCTCATCATGATCGCCAGGATCACCACCTCCACCAGCACTGCGGCCAAGGTCAGGATCATTGTGCCGTAGGGGTCGCCGACTTTTTCGGCGAGCAGTTCGGCGTGATGGGCGACCCGCATCGAGGCGGCGACGATGAAGGCAATCAGCACCAGGCCGGCGGTCAGTGCAATGGTCTGGCCGCTGTGCAGCAGCCAGTGCTCCATCGGGTAGGCGACGAAGGCCGCGAGCAAGGCCAGCAGCAGAAACTTTTCTTGCTTGAGGAGTGTGAGCATCGCGGGCCTTTTTGCCGAATGGAGCGAAATCGGTGTGATGAGCTAGTGACTGCAGGGCGGCGCCAACGTTTCGTTACACCTTAGCGCACCAGTGGATGGCAGTTGCGCATGGCCATGCACTTTTATCGGCCTTGTGGGCCTCTTCGCGGGCAAGCCCGCTCCCACATGACCTGCGCAAATCATGTGGGAGCGGGCTTGCCCGCGATGGCCGTTACTCGATTTCGAGGAATTTGTTGTCCTGTTGGTCAGCAATTTGCATTAACCCTGGCACACCTCACAACAAAATGGAGTTCCCGTTCATGCATAAACGTCCGCTGAAGCAGCTACTTTGCGCTGTCGCCGCAGCCATCGGTCTGAGCGCCAGCTTGACCGCCAGCGCTGCCGCCCCGCTGAAGGTCGGCTTCGTTTACATCGGCCCGATCGGTGACCACGGCTGGACGTATCAGCATGAACAGGGACGCAAGGCACTGGCGGAGAAGTTCGGTGACCAGATCACCACCAACTACGTAGAGAACGTCGCCGAAGGCGCCGATGCCGAGCGGGTAATCCGCAACATGGCCAAGGACCAGTACGACCTGATCTTCACCACGTCTTTCGGCTACATGAACCCGACCCTGAAAGTCGCCAAACAATTTCCCAAGGTGACCTTCGAACACGCCACCGGCTACAAGCAGGACAAGAACCTCGGCACTTACCTGGCGCGCACTTACGAGGGCCGCTACGTCGGTGGTTTCCTCGCGGCGAAGATGACCAAGACCAAGAAAATCGGCTATGTCGCCTCGTTCCCTATCCCGGAAGTGATCCGCGACATCAACGCCATCCAATTGGCCCTGAACAAATACAACCCAGGCACCGAGATCAAAGTGGTGTGGGTCAACTCCTGGTTCGACCCAGGTAAAGAAGCCGACGCCGCCAACGCGCTGATCGATCAGGGCGTAGACGTGGTGTTCCAGCACACCGACAGCCCGGCACCGATCCAGGCCGCCGAACGTCGCGGCGTGTATGCCGTCGGCTATGCGTCAGACATGGCGCACTTCGGGCCAAAAGCGGTGCTGACGTCTATCGTCAACGACTGGGGCCCGCACTACATTCAGGCGACTCAAAGCGTGCTCGACCATACATGGAGATCCCAGGATTACTGGGGCGGTTTGCAGGAAGGCACGGTTGAGCTGCCGATCAGCGATCTGGTGCCGGCCGCGGTGAAAACCGAAGCCGAGCAGATCATCGCCGACATCAAGAGCGGTGCGCTGCATCCGTTCACCGGACCGATCAAGGACCAGGCAGGCGTGGAGAAAATCCCGGCGGGCATGAGCGCGACCAACGCGCAACTGGCGTCGATGAACTACTACGTGGAAGGCATGAAGGCCGAGATGCCGAAGTGACTTAGGCCGACACAAAACCCTGTGGGAGCGGGCTTGCCCGCGATGAGGCCAGCACATTCAGCATCACTGTTGACTGTCAGTTCGCTATCGCGGGCAAGCCCGCTCCCACAAGGTTCTCCCGTGTTTTCCAGTCTGCGTACTCTTCAGGAAATCCCATGAACAGCCTTCCCATCATCGACATCGCCCCCCTCTACAGCGATGACGCTCAAGCCTGGCAATCAGTCGCCACAGACATCGACCGCGCCTGTCGCGAATGGGGCTTTTTCTATATCAAGGGCCACCCGATCGACCCGTCGCGCATTGAAGCCGTGCTCGACCATGCCCAACGCTTCTTCGCCCTGCCCAACGCCGAAAAACTCACCATCGACATCACCCAGACCCGCCACCACCGCGGCTATGGCGCCATCGCCACCGAACAACTCGACCCGAGCAAACCCAGCGACCTGAAAGAAACCTTCGACATGGGCCTGCACCTGCCCGTCGATCACCCCGAGGTGCTGGCGAAAAAACCCTTGCGCGGGCCCAACCGTCATCCGTCGATGCCCGGTTGGGAAGCGCTGATGGAGCAACACTACGTCGACATGCAAGCACTCGCCCAAACCCTGCTGCGGGCCATGACCCTGGCATTGGGCATCGAGCGTGACTTCTTTGATAGCCGCTTCAAAGAACCGGTCAGCGTGCTGCGGATGATTCATTACCCGCCGCGCCATACGGCCAGCGCCTTCGATCAGCAAGGCGCCGGCGCCCATACCGATTACGGCTGCATCACCCTGCTCTACCAGGACGCCGCTGGCGGTTTGCAAGTGCGCAACGTAAAAGGCGAATGGATTGATGCACCGCCGATTGAAGGCACGTTCGTGGTCAACCTCGGCGACATGATGGCGCGCTGGAGTAACGACCGTTACCTGTCAACGCCGCATCGGGTGATCAGCCCGCTGGAGGTGGATCGGTACTCGATGCCGTTCTTTGCCGAACCGCATCCCGACACCGCCATTGAATGCCTGCCCGGCTGTCAGGACGAACAGCATCCGGCGAAGTATCCGCCCACCACCTGCGCCGAATTCCTGCTCTCGCGCTTTGCTGATACTTATGCCTATCGACGGGAACAGGAAGCCGTGTAATGAACCGGCTGGTCAGGTTTTACTCATTGTTTCTGCGGGCATCTGTAGAATGCCCTCATTGCACCTGATGAGATTTCAAAAATGTACGACTGGCTGAACGCTCTGCCCAAGGCAGAATTGCACTTGCACCTGGAAGGTTCGCTGGAGCCTGAGCTGCTGTTCGCCCTGGCCGAACGCAACAAGATCGCCCTGCCGTGGAGCGACGTCGATACCCTGCGCAAGGCTTACGCCTTCAACAACCTGCAAGAGTTTCTCGACTTGTATTACCAGGGCGCCGATGTGCTGCGCACCTCCCAGGATTTCTACGACCTGACCTGGGCCTACCTGTTGCGCTGCAAGGCACAGAACGTGATTCACACCGAACCGTTCTTCGACCCGCAAACCCACACCGACCGTGGCATCCCGTTCGAAGTGGTGCTCAACGGCATCGCCGCCGCGTTGAAGGATGGCGAACAGCAACTGGGGATCACCAGCGGTTTGATCCTCAGCTTCCTGCGCCACTTGAGCGAAGACCAAGCGCAGAAAACCCTCGACCAGGCGCTGCCATTCCGCAATGCGTTTGTCGCCGTAGGCTTGGACAGTTCGGAGATGGGCCACCCGCCGAGCAAGTTCCAGCGCGTGTTTGACCGTGCCCGCCACGAAGGCTTCCTGACCGTCGCCCACGCCGGTGAAGAAGGCCCGCCCGAGTACATCTGGGAAGCCCTCGACCTGCTGAAAATCCAGCGTATCGACCACGGCGTGCGCGCCATCGAAGACGAGCGCTTGATGCAGCGGATCATCGACGAGCAGATCCCGCTGACGGTGTGCCCGTTGTCGAACACCAAGCTCTGCGTGTTCGATCACATGTCCCAGCACAACATCCTCGACATGCTCGAGCGCGGAGTGAAGGTCACGGTGAACTCCGATGACCCGGCGTACTTCGGTGGCTATGTCACCGAGAACTTCCACGCGCTGTACACCGATCTGGGCATGACCCAGGATCAGGCCAAGCGTTTGGCGCAGAACAGCCTGGATGCCAGATTGGTCAAACCTTAAAAGCTACCGAATAACCTGTGGGAGCGGGCTTGCCCGCGATAGCGGACTGTCAGGCAGTTGGCCTCATCGCGGGCAAGCCCGCTCCCACAGAGACTGTGTTCAGCCGACGATCTCTACTTCGCTCAATTCTTCCAATGTCTTGCCCCGGGTCTCCATCCCGAACATCCACACCACCCCCGCCGCAATCGCAAAGCACATCGCCCCCAGCGCAAACACCCCGCCCTGCCCCGTCATCGGGAACACCAGCCCGGTCACCATTGGCCCGAGCAGCGACCCCACGCGGCCGATGGCCGAAGCGAACCCCGAGCCCGTGGCCCGTGCCAACGTCGGGTACAACTCCGGGGTGTAGGTGTAGAGCACCGCCCACATGCCGAACAGGAAGAACTGCATCAGCAGCCCCGAGGCTATCAATAGGCTGACGTTGCCGCCGAACACTGCGCTCTGGCCATAAAGAAACGCCATCACCCCGCCGCCGAGCATGGTCACGACGCACACCGGCTTACGCCCCCAACGCTCCACCAGCCAGGCGGCCATGAGGAAACCGGGAATCCCGCCGAGGGAAATCAGCACCGTGTAATACACCGACTGGGTCACGGCGAAGCCCGACTGTTGCAGCAGCGCACTGAGCCAGGACGTCAGGCCATAGAAACCCAGCAAGGCGAAGAACCACACGCTCCAGATCATCATCGTGCGCTGGCGATACTGTGCCGACCAGATTTCCCGCAGCGCGGAGAAGAAGTTGCCCGGTTGACTCGCCACCCGTGGCAGGCGAATCGGCTCTGGCAGATCCGAACGGCCCAATGACGCCCGAACCCGTTCTTCGATGCGGCGCAAAACCGTGTCCGCCACATCATGATGCCCGGCCTGTTCCAGCCAGCGCGGCGACTCGGGAATGAAAAAACGAATCGCCAGGACGAACACCGCCGGCACCGCCAACACCAGAAAAATGTCGCGCCAGCCAATCACCGGCAACAGGAAGTACGACAGCACCCCGGCCGCCACAAAACCGAGCGGCCAAAAACCGTCCATCAACGCGATGTAACGCCCACGCCGCTTGGCCGGAATCAGCTCCGACAGCATCGACTGCGCAATCGGAAACTCCATGCCCATGCCGATTCCCAAAAGGATTCGGAACAGCGTCAGCGTTTCAACGTTCTGCGCCGTGGAGCACAGATAGCTGGCGATGCCCCACAACACAATGCTCCACTGGAACACCGGCTTGCGCCCGAAGCGGTCGGCCAGCATGCCGGACAGCGAGGCGCCCACCACCATGCCGAAGAAACTCGAACTGGCCAGCAACCCGGCCTGCGCCGTGCTCAGGCCGAACTCGGTTTTGATCGAACCGAGCAGGAAGGTCATCATCGCCAGGTCCATGGAGTCAAAGAAAAACGCCAGGGCAATGATGATGAAAATGATGCGGTGATAACCACTGATGGGCAGCCGTTCCAGTCGTTCCGCCGCGCTGAAGCTTCGTGTTTCCATGCCACATTCCCCCAATCCGAAAGTCCCCGGATCGAGTGTGCGTGATAGTGGCTGGGGGTTATTGCTGGATGCGACCTGCCCAGAGCTCTGAACGACGCCTGAAGCCCAGAATCCCGGACGTCGCCCCCCCAATGGCTCTAAAGCGCCATTTCCAGCTCGGTTTCCTTGGCGAAACGATGGATTTCACGTTGCCCCGTGGCCGTGATCTGCAAGGCTCGCGAATCGCTGGGCAGGCTCAACCAACCGGACTGCATGAACAGTTGCAACAAGGCCGCGCCCAAAGAACCGCCCATGTGCGGGCGTCTTTCGCTCCAGTCCGGGCACGCGCAGGCGACTCTGCCGTTGCGATGGGCCAGCGCCTGGATAAACACACCGCGAGCGGCCAATTGCATGGAACCCTTGTGAGTGATCATGACCCGCTGATCAAGCTGCTCGATCCAGCCGGCATCCAGCAGACGCTGGTAAAGATCGGCGGCCAGGGTGCCTCCCAGATGGTCGTCGCAGAGTCGGGCCCGCAACAGTGACGAAGGCGCCGTCTGAGGTTTGGCAATAGGGCTCGTGCGTTTGAACACCTCTGGAATGTCCCGAGGCGCGCTGGCCAGGGTAGCACTGGCCAGGGCTTCTATCGCGGCGCCGACTTCGGGCGCGGCAAGCCGGAAAAACCGTTTGCGCCCGCGGGTTTCGACTTTCAACAGACCGCCGGTGGACAAGCGCCCCAAATGCGCACTGGCCGAAGACGGCGACAGGCCCGCCAGCAACGCCAGCTCCTCGGTATGCCGCGCCGAGCCGTCCATCAAGGCCCACATCATTGCGCTGCGCTTTGGGTCAGCCAGCAACGTGGCGATCTGGCTGATGCAAGGTGCATGTTCCATGTATTCACTCCCTGTTGAATCGTTTCGTCTACTGCTCAGAGACATCTTGACCAGTAATGTGTCTTCGGCCAAGACGCGAAAACCGCCATAAGCCGGGCAAAGCCACCCACTCACCCAAGCCATTGCTTCGCGGGTGCAACGAAGGTCCGGTGATGACCGTAGGGTCTGACCGACTCGAACGTGGACTCGCCATTGCGAGATCGACGGTGCGTACATGAGGCGGGCGCTAGTATAAGCGGGTTAACCGCCGGTTCCTGCCCTCGGGAATCCATTGGTGGTGATAGTTCCTGACAGAAATTTCGCTATTTGCCTGCGACTAATGATCGACACCCGATATCCTCGGAAATTGACTGCTTATCCGAGCGCATCGGCTGGCAAGCATTTCCCGCAAAAGGTTCACCGGCTTACTCAATTGTGCGCGATGGGCGCACAGCAAATTCAGCGGTGCGCGCTCACAGAGCAGCTCCGGCATCAGCACTTTCAAGCGGCCGGCGAGCACATCGGCGGCGACATCGAGCCAGGACTTGTACGCAATCCCCGCTCCCGCCACGGCCCACAGCCGCACCACATCGGCATCATCACTGAAACGATCGCCACTGACGGTCAGGCTCACTTCGCGTTTACCGTCGTGAAAACTCCAGTGATCGTGGACCCGACTGCCAAGCATGAACAACAGGCAATTGTGCTGCGCCAGTTGTTCCAGATGCTGCGGTTCGCCATGCCGGGCCAGATAGCTCGGCGCCGCACAGAGCACGCGGCGGTTCTGCGCTGCGATGGGCAGTGCTACCAGGCTCGAGTCTTCCGGCTCGCCGTAACGCAGGGCGATGTCCACCGGTTGACGGAACAGATCGGCAATGCGGTCGCCCAGCAGCAACCGTACCGTTAGCTTCGGATGCTCACGCTGAAACTCGTCGAGCCATGGCAACAACAGGTTGCGACCGAAATCCGAAGGCGCCGACAGCTGCAAAACCCCGCTGACCTGATCCTGCCCGCTGGCCAGCAAGCGGCGGCCTTCATCGAGATTGCTCAAGGCGGCCCGGGCGTATTCCAGAAAGCCCTCGCCTTCAGCCGTCAGGCGCAGGCTGCGGGTAGAGCGGGTGAGCAAGCGCGCGCCGAGTTGCTGTTCGATGCGCTTCAACGCGGCACTGGCCACTGCCGCCGACATATCCATCACCCGCGCCGCCGCCGACAAACTGCCCAGGTCCGCTGCCCGAACGAACACCTGCAAGTCATCGAAACGCAACATCCTCAGCCCCGATTATCAAAAAAATATTGAAAGAGACTGCTCTTTTAGCCGGTTTTATCTTGCAGAGAAATCACTAATCATCGGTGCCATCAAAATCATCCCTCTCTCAGGCCCCTATATATGAAAGCCATTGCCTACTACGCCTCCCTGCCGAT
This sequence comes from Pseudomonas sp. GGS8, assembly GCF_024168645.1. Classification (NCBI taxonomy): domain Bacteria; kingdom Pseudomonadati; phylum Pseudomonadota; class Gammaproteobacteria; order Pseudomonadales; family Pseudomonadaceae; genus Pseudomonas; species Pseudomonas sp. GGS8. Next base: position 1,086,992 of record NZ_JALJWF010000001.1, read on the forward strand.
CAGCGATGAAAAGGCCCTGCAAGACATCGAACTGCCAGAACCGGTCGCCGGCCCGCGCGACCTGTTGGTGGAGGTCAAAGCCATTTCGGTCAACCCGGTGGACACCAAAGTCCGCCAGAACGTCCAGCCTGAAGGTGGCGCGGCCAAAGTGCTGGGCTGGGACGTGGCCGGTGTGGTCAAGGCTGTTGGTAGCGAAGTGACGCTGTTCAAGGCCGGCGACAAGGTGTTCTACGCCGGCTCCATCGCCCGTGCCGGCGGCAACAGCGAGCGGCATGTGGTGGATGAGCGCATCGTCGGCCATATGCCGAAAACCCTCGGTTTCGCCGAAGCCGCCGCGCTGCCGCTGACTGCCATTACCGCGTGGGAACTGTTGTTTGAACGCCTGCAAGTGCGCGAAGGCAAAACCGATGAAGGCCAGAGTCTGCTGATTGTCGGTGCCGCTGGCGGTGTGGGCTCGATCCTCACGCAGCTGGCCAGCCAGCTCACCGGGTTGAAAGTCATCGGCACCGCGTCCCGTGCCCAAACCCAGAGTTGGGTGCGTGACCTGGGCGCTGATCTGGTGATCGATCACAGCCAGCCGCTGAGTGAAGCCCTCAAACGTGCCGGGGTCGAGCAGGTGACCCACGTCGCCAGCCTGACCCAGACCGACCAACACCTGGATCAATTGGTAGAGGCGTTGGCGCCGCAAGGCAAACTGGCGCTGATCGATGACCCGAAGGCGCTGGACGTGACCAAGCTCAAGCGCAAGAGCCTGTCGCTGCACTGGGAATTCATGTACACCCGCTCGCTGTTTGAAACCGCCGACATGATCGAGCAGCACAAACTGCTCAACCGCGTCGCCGGGCTGATCGATGCGGGCACGCTGAAAACCACGGTCGGCGAGCACTTCGGCACCATCAACGCAGCCAACCTGCGTCGTGCCCATGAACTGCTGGAGAGCGGCAAGTCCAAGGGCAAGATTGTGCTTGAAGGGTTCTGACCGGGACACGGCAAAATCAAAAGATCGCAGGCGTCGCCAGCGCCTGCGCGTCCGTGGGCGCCGGCGATCTTTTGCCGTCAGTCAGAGAGTTGACCTCCGTCATAATTTCGATCTTATTCAGGTCTACAATCGAAAACTCTGCGAATAGTCTTTTACGTGATGTCTTATACGAGACGTCTTTTACGAGAGGAGCTGCGCAATGAAGATCCTGATAAAAGAACTGGCAACATCCCGCTGGCAGGTTCGCCTGGATCAACACGCTGTGACGTTCCGCAGTGAAGCCGAAGCCTTGGCCTTCACTAAAACGCTTGAAGCGCGCTTGCACGCGCCCCATCAGATTCCCGATCGTCAGCAGCGCGCTGTTGGCTGAGTCCGTGCTCAGGCCTGGGCTTGCGTCAGCGCCCGGGCATTCTGCAAACGCCGGGTGAGCATCGCTACGCTCACGACAATAATTGCGCATAGGCTGATGACCATGGCCATCGGCATGGCACTGCCGTCGTGCAAAACACCTACCAATGCTGCGGCCCCGGCGGCGACGCTAAATTGCAGGCAACCGAGCATCGCCGAGGCGCTGCCCGCTCGTGCGCCCTGTCCGCTCATCGCACAGGCTGAGGCGTTGGGCACGATACAACCCAGGCTGGCGATGCAGACAAAAAGTGGAATCAGCAGCGGCCACAAGTGCGCAGTGTGCAGCGAGCTGACCGCCAACAGGGCCAAACCGCCCGCCAGGTAGAGCCAGACGGTACGCGCCAGTAAGAAGGCCGGACCGCGCCTTGCCAGCAACCGGGCATTGACCTGGGCCACCAGAATGAACCCCGCCGCGTTAATCCCGAACAGCCAGCCGAAATGCTCTGCCGGCACGCCATAAAGTTTGATGAAGACGAATGGCGAACCCGCGATGTAGGCAAACATACCGGCGATGGCAACGCCACCGGTCAGGGCGTGGCCGAGGAATATCGGGTCTGCCAGCAACCGACCGTACTGGCGTAGCGCGCCCGACAACGGTTGGCGCGGTACATGGGCCGGCAGACTTTCCGGCAGCCCGAGAGCCACGGCCACCCCGGCCAATGCACTGAAACCGGTCAGCGCGAGAAAGATCGACTGCCAACCCGACGTGTTGACCAACAACCCGCCCAGCATCGGCGCAAGAATTGGCGCCAGGCCCATCACCAGCATCAGTTGCGAAAAGACCTTCGCCGAACCTACCGCATCGCATTTATCGCTGACCACCGCCCGGGCGATCACCATGCCCGCGCATCCGCCCAGCGCCTGGACGAAACGTGCGCCAATCAGCCACTCCAGACTCGGCGCATAAGTACAGGCCAATGACGCAGCAGTGAACAAGCCGACACCGGTCAGCAAGGGAATCCGTCGCCCAAAGCGATCCGCCACGGGTCCGTATGCCAGTTGGCCGATGGACAGCCCGAGAAAATAGGCCGCCAGGGTCAGTTGAACGTGTTTTTCGTCGGTGCCAAAAGCGAGCGCCATTGCCGGGAATGCCGGCAGGTAGAAATCGATCGCCAGCGGACCGAAAGCGCTCAAGGCGCCGAGAATCAGGATTGTGCGGAGGTTCATCAGGCGTCCAGGTTGGGCAGACAGGTTAGCCATGGATCGGCAGGCCAACAGTCTAGCCGGGCGCGGACGCCTTGAACATTCCGTTAGGTCACTAACTATTAAAAACTCAGGCCAATTTGACCCCATAACCCTCTTCGCTGATCGCTGCGATCACCTGATCGGCTGTCAGCGCACTTTCAACGCCGACTTCTTTTGCCGCCAGATCGATACGCACATTCGCCGCGGGATCCTTGGCTCGCAGCGCCTGAGTGATGGCCTTGACGCAATGACCGCAGGACATACCTTCAACGTTGAACACTTGCATGGGACATCTCCTTTAGTGAAGCCCTTATATGAGGGTTGCGCGCAGTCTCGAGCTTGCCACCATGGCAAGGTCAAGTTCTGAAACAAGCTGCCGGGCTGGCAATCGGCGTCGCGCTCGGCCAAGCTGCGCCCATCAATGACTCGACATCAGGAGATTCAGCCATGCGCTGGTCAGCTCTCAGCCTGTTTGGCTTCCTCAGCCTCTTTGCCGCGACACCTTCGGCTCAAGCCGCCGGGGAGGACTACGGCGTGCTGATCATTTCCCGCGAGCGCCTGGAAGTGTCGACTTCCTGCGAGATCGGCGTGTACATCCAGGATCAGTTGGCCGGGCGGCTGTTCCAGGAACAGAGCACCTCGTTCAACCTGCCGCCGGGCAATGTGTCCCTGCGCCTGAAACTGCTGCCAGGCCAGGCGCCGGGCTGCAACCCGGGCATGCTCGCGCCGGGGTCGCAGGACATCAAACTCAAGGCTGGAGATGTGTTGAAGTACCGGCTTGCGATGACGCAGGAAGGGATGTACCTCAAGCCTGCGGCTTTGGAATACTGAGTCGGCTGCGATCTTTTGATCTGAGACATGGCACTTGACCTTGCCAGCATGGCAAGGTTGATCCTGTAGGCAATTTCTACAGGGAGCGTGACCGATGTCCGAATCCACCACTTTCGATCTGCCGATCGCCGGCATGACCTGCGCCAGTTGTGCCGGGCGTGTCGAGCGTGCCTTGAGCAAAGTCATCGGCGCCACGGCCGTCAGCGTCAACCTGGCCACCGAACAGGCCCGTGTGCAAGCGCCCAGTGACAGCCTGCCGGCCTTGATGGACGCCGTGCAGCGGGCCGGTTACAGCGTGCCGCAGCAGACCCTCGAATTGAGCATCGACGGCATGACCTGCGCGTCTTGCGTCGGCCGCGTCGAACGGGCATTGACCAAAGTACCGGGGGTGAAGAGTGTCAGCGTCAATCTGGCCAACGAACGGGCGCACCTTGAGCTGCTCGGCCAGGTCGATCCGCAAACCTTGATCGGCGCCGTGACCAAGGCCGGTTATTCCGCCCGCGTCTGGGAAGTCGAACACCCGCAAACCGATAATCAGCAACAACGCCTGCAGCGCGAACGCTGGGCCTTGCTGGCGGCCATTGCCCTCGCCTTGCCGCTGGTGCTGCCGATGCTGCTGCAACCTTTCGGTGTGCACTGGATGCTCCCGGCGTGGGTGCAGTTCGCGCTGGCAACGCCGGTGCAATTCGTCTTCGGCGCCCGTTTCTATGTCGCTGCGTGGAAAGCCGTGCGCGCCGGTGCCGGTAATATGGATTTGCTGGTGGCTCTGGGCACCAGCGCCGGCTACGGCTTGAGCATTTACGAATGGGCCACCGCTGCCGGGCGCATGCCGCACCTGTATTTCGAAGCCTCGGCGGTGGTGATTGCCTTGGTGTTGCTGGGCAAATACCTGGAAAGCCGCGCCAAGCGCCAGACCGCCAGCGCCATCCGCGCCCTCGAAGCCTTGCGTCCGGAGCGAGCCATTCAAGTGATCGACGGCCGCGAGCAGGAGGTTGCGATCAGCGCTTTGCGCCTCAACGATCTGGTCATGGTCAAACCCGGTGAGCGCTTCCCGGTGGACGGCGAAGTGGTGGAAGGCCAGAGCCACGCCGATGAAGCGTTGATCAGCGGTGAAAGCCTGCCGGTGCCCAAAGCTCCGGGCGACAAGGTCACCGGCGGTGCGATCAATGGCGAAGGTCGGTTGCTGGTGCGGACCGTGGCCCTCGGCGCAGAAACCGTGCTGGCGCGGATCATCCGCCTGGTCGAAGACGCGCAGGCAGCGAAAGCGCCGATCCAGAAACTGGTGGATAAAGTCAGCCAGGTGTTCGTGCCGGTGGTGCTGCTGATCGCGCTGGCGACCCTGATCGGCTGGTGGCTATATGGCTCGCCGCTGGAAACCGCATTGATCAACGCCGTCGCGGTGCTGGTGATCGCCTGTCCTTGTGCGCTCGGGTTGGCCACACCGACGGCAATCATGGCGGGCACCGGTGTGGCGGCGCACCACGGGATTCTGATCAAGGACGCCGAAGCCCTGGAGCACGCCCACGAAGTCAGCGCCGTGGTGTTCGACAAGACGGGCACACTGACCTCGGGCACGCCGCGCATCGCGCATTTGAGTGCCATCGAGGGTGACGAAGGCGCCTTGCTGCAAATGGCCGGCGCGCTGCAACGTGGCAGTGAGCACCCGCTGGCCAAGGCTGTATTGGATGCCTGCGTTGAACGCGGTTTGACCGTGGCCGATGTCAGCGACAGTCAATCGCTGACCGGGCGCGGCATCGCCGGCAGCCTCGATGGTCGGCGATTGGCCCTGGGCAATCGGCGTTTGCTGGAAGAAAGTGGCTTGAATGCCGGGCCATTGGCCGACTGTGCAAGCGCCTGGGAAACCGAAGGCCGGACGCTGTCCTGGCTGATCGAACAAAACCCTGAGCCTCGGGTGCTGGGTCTGTTCGCTTTCGGTGACACGCTCAAACCCGGCGCCTTGCAAGCGGTGCAACGCTTAAGCGCACGCAACATCAGCAGCCACCTGCTGACCGGCGATAACCGTGGCAGCGCCAACGTGGTCGCCAACGCGCTGGGCATCAAGGATGTGCACGCCGAAGTCCTGCCGGCGGACAAAGCCGCCACCGTCGCCGCCCTGAAAAAAACCGGTGTGGTGGCGATGGTCGGCGACGGCATCAACGACGCCCCGGCCCTGGCCGCTGCTGACATCGGCATCGCCATGGGCGGCGGCACCGATGTTGCCATGCACGCTGCCGGCATCACTCTGATGCGCGGTGACCCACGGCTGGTGCCGGCGGCACTGGAGATCAGCCGCAAGACCTACGCAAAGATTCGGCAGAACCTGTTCTGGGCCTTCGTCTATAACCTGATCGGCCTGCCACTGGCGGCGTTCGGCTTCCTCAACCCGGTGCTGGCCGGCGCCGCCATGGCGCTGTCGAGCGTCAGCGTGGTGAGCAATGCGTTACTGTTGAAAACCTGGAAACCCAAAGACCCGGAGGACAACCGATGAACATTGGCCAAGCGGCTCGCCAGAGCGGTCTGAGCGCGAAGATGATCCGTTATTACGAATCCATCGGCCTGCTCAAGGCGGCCCATCGCACCGACAGTGGCTACCGGGTCTATGGTGACGACGACCTGCACACCCTGGCGTTCATCAAGCGTTCTCGGGATTTGGGATTTTCACTGGAAGAGGTCGGCAAACTGCTGACCCTCTGGCAGGACCGCCAGCGCGCCAGTGCCGATGTGAAGGCCCTGGCCCGTCAGCACATCGACGAGCTGAATCAGAAGATTCGCGAACTTGGTCAGTTGCGCGACACCCTGCAAGACCTTGTAGAACACTGCCACGGCGACCACCGCCCGGACTGCCCAATCCTCAAGGAGCTGGCCTCGGGCTGCTGCGCCGAACCCGCTCACTCTTGAGCGCCAGCCCCTTCACCACCAGCAACAAGGTGAGGGGGATGCCGTGGAACAACAGCACCACCGCGCCGGGCGTCCACCAGGAATAAAACGGCGCGGCGATCAACATACCGACGCCGAACCCGGTCATTTGCAGCAGCGTCAGAAAGCTGAAAATCGGCAAACGCAGGCTGTCCGGTTCACGTTGCAGACGCGACATCAGGCCGACTTCCGAGAACCCGTCGCCCAAGCCTGCGGGCAACGAAAACAGCAGCAAACCGTACAGGGTCTGCTGCTGAAACGTCAGGATGAAGCCGCAGGACATCAGCAACACGCCAAAGAAAAATCGCCGCTCAAGGTGCGCGTTGTCCGTGCCTTTCAGGCGACTGGCGATTCGCGCACCGATGAACTTGCCGCAGGCCCACACCGCCAGCATCAGGCCCAGGGTGGTGCTGGCCGACTCGGGTGTGAGCAGTTTTGAAATGATCGGAAGACCGACGTTGTGCGCGGCGCTGCCCAAGGTGTCGGCCATGGCGACGGCCAACATCGCCGCCAGTACCGGCGCCGTGCGCAAACCCTGGCGCAGGGCCTGCCATTCGCCCTGTTTGTGAAGAGGTTCATCACCGCTGGGGGCCGGTCCGCAAAACCGCAGTGGCACAATCAGCAGCGCCGCCAGCAGGTACGTGACCACGTTCAGCGCAAATACTGTTTCAAAGCCAAACCCCGCCACCAACAGCCCCGACACCAGACTCCCGCTGACCATCGCCGCAGACGACGCCGAGGTTATCCAGGCGTTGGTCTTGAGTAATTGCGCCTCTTCGATCAGGTGCGGCAATTGGCTGTTGAGGCCGATGGCAAACATCGAATTACCCAACCCCAGGCCGAACGCGATCAGCGGTAACAGCAGCGCTTGCTGGGCCACTGGCAGCATCAACAGCAGACCCAGCAAACCGGCGCGCAGCAGATCGAAGGCAATCAGCGGCAGGCGCCCGGCCCAGCGGCGATAGAACCGGGTGCCGATCAGGCTGGCCAGGATCCCCCCGGTGACACGGCTGGCGAGGAAGATACCGACACTCATGGCGCTATTGCTGAGCAGGTAGACGTAGGTAGCCAGGGCGACCATGTTGAGGAAAGCGCCGAAGTCCGAAATCAGCCGGGCGGCGATGATCAGTTGGGCATTGCGGGTGAATGGCGTGTTCACAATCAATCCTTGAATGTGGGGAGTGTGGCCGTTGTGGATTGTCTGGTCTGACCCCATCGCGGGCAAGCCACGCTCCCACAGGTCAGGTGTCGATCATGGAATCAGGGGGCGACACAAAACCTGTGGGAGCGGGCTTGCCCGCGATGCAGACAACGTGGTCCCGAAAAAAACATCGACAAAAAACCCGGCCAAAGCCGGGTTTTGGGTCAACCGGTCACTGCATCCACGGTGGAGGCGGTTCTTCGGTTTTGCCCGGTGGCGCATCGTCTGCCGCCCGAACTGCCTGGCGACGCTCTTCGTCGAGACGGGCCGCCTCGATCTCGCGCATGATCCCGCCCACGTCCGCCAGCTCTTCCGGCTCGTCGAACTCGCCAGTCAACACACTGGCCGGGTGCAAGGTGCCGGCTTCGTACAACGCCCACATTTCCTTGGCGTACTTGGTGCGTTTCAACTCCGGTGCAAAGCGACCGAAGTACGACGCCATGTTGCCCACGTCCCGTTCCAGCATGCTGAACGCGTGGTTGTTGCCCGCCGCATCCACTGCTTGCGGCAGGTCGATGATGACCGGGCCGGTCGGTGTCAGCAGCACGTTGAACTCGGACAGGTCACCGTGCACCAGACCGGTACACAACATCAGCACGATTTGCGAGATCAGATACGCGTGATATTCGCGTGCCTGGTCCGGCTCCAGCACCACATCGTTCAGGCGCGGCGCGGCATCGCCGTACTCGTCGGCTACCAGCTCCATCAGCAGCACGCCTTCGAGGAAGTCATACGGCTTGGGCACCCGCACGCCCGCGCTGGCCAGACGGAACAGCGCCGCCACTTCAGCGTTCTGCCAGGCGTCTTCGGTTTCCTTGCGGCCAAACTTGGAGCCCTTGGCCATCGCGCGAGCCTGCCGGCTGTTGCGCACCTTGCGGCCTTCCTGATACTCGGCCGCCTGACGAAAACTGCGTTTGTTCGCCTCCTTGTAGACCTTGGCACAACGCAGCTCGTTGCCGCAGCGCACCACATAAACAGCTGCTTCTTTACCACTCATGAGTGGGCGCAGCACCTCGTCGACCAGACCGTCCTCGATCAGGGGTTCAATGCGTTTTGGAGTCTTCATCAGCTTTTATTGTGGGTCCTTTATTACCAAACACGCGAAAGTCATTCGTTATACGGCAATCCTCTCATTCGCGGGAGGGGTTGCCGACCTATGAACGTTCCCATGAACATCAAGAAGCACACAATGTGCCGGATTAATCAGGCAAAACTCATCGACCGCCCCGATCATAGCTGAGCGAGAACCACTTGTTGACGACGGAGTGCCAAGGTATTTGCGACAGAATCTAACCTCGATCCCTGGCGTTCGCAGGATTTTTCTCAAAAGACCTCAATTTCCCCGCGCCTCAGCCGAAGCCATTAGAGAGAAAAGGAATTGTCTGACAATCGCCTCGACAACCATCAAGAAGGCGCGCTCAAGGATCGGGGCATATCAAACGTTTCGGCTGCCAATAATCCGCGAGTCATCAGTACTGCGTGGGCCTACAAGAAAAACTGGAGCGCGGATGAACATCAAACAGAAGTTGACCTGGGCGTTTGCAATCATCGCCTGCTTGCCCGTGGTGCTGGTCGCCACCCTCGTTGTGCTGAACTTGCGCAGCGATGCCAAGGACAATTTTGTCGACGGCAGTGGCCGCGAGATTCGTCAGGTCAGCAATGCCATGCAACTGTTCTTTGATGGCATCAGCCAGAACGTTGACTACCTGGCGACCCAACCGCTGATCAAGAACTCCGACGACAGCCTCAAAACCTACATGAGCGCCAACGCCGAGAGCATTCCCCAAGGCGAGATGGACAAGAAGGTCTTCGCCCTTCTCCAGGACCTGGGCAACACTCACCCAGCCTACGCTTATGCGATTCTCGGGACGGCGGCGGGCGGTTACGTGTCCTGGCCGGACGATGCGAAGCTGAGCAATTACGACCCGCGCCAGCGCCCGTGGTACAAGGCGGCCCAGGCCAAGCCAGGCAAGCCGTTTCGCACCGAGGCCTATTATTGGGCTCAGGATGACGCGACCTACGTCAGCACCGTGCGCACCATCGATAACAAACTCGGCAGCAATGGCGGCGTGGTCAGCATCGACGTAACGCTCAAGCAGCTCACCGAAATCGTCAAACAGATCAAACTCGGCGAAACCGGCTACCTGATGCTGGTGGAAAACACCGGCACGGTGCTGGTCGATCCGAAGCAACCGGAACACAACTTCAAAGCCCTGAGCAGCCTCGGTGACGGCTACGCGCAACTCGGCAAGGCCGGCAAAGGGCTGGTAGAGGTTGAGCTCAATGGCGAGCGCTACATGGCCAACGTCTGGCCGTCGGAGCAACTGGGCTGGACCTTTATCGGCCTGATCAAGCAGACCGACGTGATGAGTGCGGCCACTCAACTGACCTGGCTGATCGCGATCATCGCGGCAGTACTGGCGGTGTTCTTCGCCATCGTCGGCGCCAGTTTCGCCAGCCTGATCGTGCGGCCGATCCGCAGCGTGGCCAGCGGCCTGGAAGGCATCGCCCAGGGTGAAGGCGACCTGACCAAGAACCTGCACATCCGTGGCAACGACGAAACCGCGCAACTGGCCAACTGGTTCAACCAGTTTCTGGCGGCGATCCGCAATCTGATTCAAAACATCGGCGGCGCCGCGACCAGGATCCTCGCCACCTCCAAGAGCTCGACCCAGGTGTCCAGCGACATGGCCGAAGCCGCCGGGCGTCAGCGTGAAGCGGTGGACATGGTGTCCACGGCGTTCCACGAAATGGTCGCCACCGCCAACGAAGTCGCGCGCTCTTGCAGCCAGGCCGCCGAGTCGGCCGACAGCGGTCAGCGCCAGGCGCGTGAAGGTCAGCAGCAGATTGATGCCGCGGTGAGCAGTGTCGATCGCTTGAGCCAGGAAATCGAACAATCGGCGCAATCGATGCAACAGCTTGAGCGCGATAGCAACGACATTCAGTCGATCCTCGGGACCATTCGCTCTATCGCCGAACAGACCAACCTGCTGGCGCTGAACGCCGCCATCGAAGCAGCCCGGGCCGGTGAACAGGGTCGTGGCTTTGCGGTGGTAGCGGATGAAGTTCGCGCCCTGGCCAAACGAACTGCCGATTCCACGGCGGAAATCGACGGCCTGCTGGGCAACTTGGCCAAGCGCACCAGCCAGGTGACGCAGCAGATGCATGCGAGCCTGGAGGTGTCTCAGCAATCGGTGACCCGCATCGGTGAAGCACGCAGCAGCTTTGGGCAGATCCGTGAGTCGGTGGATGTGATTCGCGACATGAACACGCAGATCGCCACGGCGGCTGAAGAACAGCATCAGGTGGCGGAAGACATCAACCGGCATATCAGCCAGATTCATGGCGATGCGCAGTTGGTGGCGGAACTGGCGAACTCGGCGCGGCTGGACTCTCAGAGCCTGGCGGGATTGTCGAATGAGCTGGATGGGTTGGTTCGCCGCTTCAGAACCTGACCAGATACCGGTGGCCGCTACGCGGCCAATCGCGGGCAAGCCCGCTCCCACAGGGTTTGCGTTGTCCTTGTGGGAGCGGCGGTGCGGCGATCCGACTTGCTCGCGATGGGGCCGTTATTGCCTGAACAACTCCCCCGGGGTAAACCCGAACAACCCCTTGAACGCCGCAATAAACGCCGACGTCGAGTCATACCCGCAAGACAGCGCGGCATTGGTCACGCTGTCCCCCTCCTCCAGCAAACTCAACGACGACAACAACCGCATGCGCTGCCGCCAACCGCGAAAGCTCAACCCGGTCTCGCGCTGAAACAGCCGCATCAGGGTTTTCTCCGACATGCCCAAACGCTCGGCCCATTCCTGCAACGTCACCGTGCACTCGGGACTTTCGATCAGTTCGTTGCACAAACCCAGCAATCGCTCATGCCGGGGCAACGGCAAGGAAAACCCCACCTCCGGCAGACTCGCCAACTGATCGAGCAGCACGCCCACCAATCGCGCCTCCTGACTGTCGCCCTGTGGATACTCCACCGGCAACTGGCAAAAGCGCTTGATCAGCTCCCGGGCCAATGGCGTAACTTCCAGTACCCGGCAACGCCCGTCCGCCCATTGGCAGTCCTCGCGGCGCACATACAGGCTGCGCATTTCGGCACGCATCGAGGTCACGACCTGATGTTCGAGATCCGCCGGAATCCAGATGCCCCACTGCGGCGGCGCAAAGAAACTGCCCTCGGCGGTGTGCACGCCGAGAACACCGCTGATGGCGTAGGAAAACTGCACCCAATCGTGACGATGAGGCGGCGTCCACGAACCGGCGTTCAGGCTTTCCGCCCGCGCATACAACGGACGCGGCAACGCCGTCAGCGTCGGGATGGTCCGCTCGAGGGAACGTTGTCCGTTAGTCGGCATTGATTGGCCTTATGTCGCAAGACGGCTGACAGGGCCGACGTTAGGCTAAGTCTTCAATTCTTACAAATGTATTCGGTGCCGGTCATGCATGCCTTCAAACACCTCAAACACGTGGTCACCGACTGGTTCTTGTGCGGCATGCTGATCGCCACGCTGCTGGCGTATTTTTTCCCGACGTTTGGCGCCACCGGCGGCGGAATGCACGCTGAGTATGTGATCAACATCGGTGTGTTCCTGGTGTTCTTCCTGCACGGGGTCAACCTTTCCAGCGAGCAGATCCGCCACGGGCTGAAAAACTGGAAGCTGCACGTGATGGTTCAAACCTTCACCTTTGCGGTGTTTCCGTTGATCTGGCTACTGAGCGACAAACTGCTGGGCTCACACATCCCATCGTTGCTGATGCTCGGTTTCCTCTACCTCTGCGCCCTGCCCTCGACCATTTCCTCATCCGTGGCCCTCACCGGTAGCGCGGGCGGCAACGTACCGGCGGCGATTCTCAACGCGAGCCTGTCCAGCGTATTGGGGATTTTCCTGACACCGTTGCTGGTGAGTTTTGTGGTCGGCAGCGGCGCTGGTGGCATCGACCTGGGTTCAACCCTGCTCGATCTGTGCGCCATGCTGTTGTTGCCGCTGGTGCTCGGGCAATTGCTGCGGCCGTGGCTGGGCAAGTTTTTCGCCCGGCACAAGCGCTACACCAACATCGCCGACAAACTGGTGATCCTGCTGCTGGTGTACTCGGCGTTCTGTAACTCGATGGTCTCGGGGATGTGGCAGCAACAGGGCAACAGCGTGATTCTCACGGCGTTGATTGGCAGTGCGATTCTGCTGGCGATCATTCTGTGGATGACCACCCGCACCGCCCGCGCGCTGAAGCTCAGCCCCGCCGATGAGATTGCCGCGGTGTTCTGCGCCAGCAAGAAGTCCCTGGCGGCCGGGGCGCCGATGGCGGCGTTGATCTTCGGCGCCAACCCAGGCCTTGGGTTGATCCTGCTGCCGATCATGATCTACCACCCGTTACAGTTGATCGTGTGCTCGGTGATGGCCGAGGGTTACGCCAACCGCAACCGGCAACTGGCCGCCCAGCAAAACGCGGCAGTGCTTAGCCCTCAATAATCAACGCTCGATAATCGCCGTCACGCCCTGACCGCCAGCGGCGCAGATCGAAATCAACCCTCGGCCCTTGCCCGCCGCATCCAGCAGCTTTGCCAGGTTGGCGACGATGCGCGCACCGGTGGCGGCAAACGGATGTCCGACGGCCAGTGAACTGCCTTTGACGTTGAGGCGACTGCGGTCGATGGAACCCAGCGCCGCGTCGAGGCCGAGGCGGGTTTTGCAGTACTCCGGATCTTCCCAGGCCTTCAACGTGCACAGCACCTGCGCGGCAAACGCTTCGTGGATTTCGTAGTAATCGAAGTCCTGCAAGGTCAAGCCGTTGCGCGCCAGCAATCGCGGCACCGCATACACCGGCGCCATCAGCAGCCCTTCGGCACCGTTGACGAAATCCACCGCCGCCGCCTCGCCATCGCGCCAATAGGCAAGCACCGGCAAACCGCGCGCCTTCGCCCACTCCTCACTGCCCAGCAGCACCACCGACGCACCATCGGTGAGTGGCGTGGAATTGCCTGCTGTCAGGGTGCCCTTGGCACTTTTCTCGAAGGCCGGTTTCAGTGAGGCAAGTTTTTCCTGGGTCAGCTCCGGGCGCAGGTTGTTGTCGCGGGTCAGGCCGAGGTACGGCGTCATCAGATCGTTGTGCCAGCCTTCGGCGTAGGACGCCGCCAGTTTCTGATGGCTTTCGAGGGTCAGTCGATCCTGCTCGTCACGCGGGATGCCCCAGGTCTGGGCCATTAACTCACAGTGTTCGCCCATTGAGCGGCCGGTGCGCGGCTCGCCGATGCTTGGAAAGTCAGGGATCAGGTGTCGGGGACGCAGTTGCAGGAAGGTTTTCAGTTTGTCGGCGGTGCTTTTGGCGCGGTTGGCTTGCAAGAGGATCTTGCGCAGGCTTTCGTTGACCCCGATCGGCACGTCCGAGGCCGTGTCGACGCCGCCGGCAATGCCACATTCGATTTGCCCCAGGGCGATTTTGTTCGCCACCAACAACGTCGCCTCCAGCCCCGTGCCGCAGGCTTGCTGGATGTCGTAGGCCGGCGTCGTCGGCGACAACCGCGAGCCCAATACGCATTCGCGGGTCAGGCCGTAATCGCGCAAATACTTGAGCAACGCCCCCGCCGCCACTTCGCCCATGCGCACACCGTGCAGGTTATAGCGCTCGATCAAGCCTTCCAGCGCTGCGGTGAACATCGCCTGGTTACTGGCAGTGGCGTACGGCCCGTTGGACCGGGCAAAGGGGATACGGTTACCACCGATAATCGCGACGCGGCGCAGCTGAGTCATGAAAAAAGCTCCTTCTGATAGTCAATGGTGAACACACATCCCTGTGGGAGCGGGCTGCAATTCCTGAAAGACCTGCTAAACCCAAGCTCAAACCTACCTGCAATGTTCAAGCGTAGGCCTTATCTCGCGGATCGAACGACTAATTGCCATTCATGGTCCACACTTTTAACCCCGGCTTCTGGAGCGTGATTCATGTCTGACCGCTATATCGACTTCGCCAATTCGTCCATCGGCCATCGTGTGGTCGGTGCCCTGGGTCTGCCGTCGCCGGTACGGCTGGAACGCTGGCAAGCAGGCCGACTGCGGCCTGTCGAGGGGGCGCTGTTGATTGGCGGTGGCCCGCTGACAGAAAAAGTCAGCACCCTCGCCAACCGCCTGACCGACACCATTTACAGCTACGGCACCGACCCGACCCTGGCCACCGCGTGGATTCCCGGCCACGGCCAGAAACTCAAAGCCGTGGTGTTCGACGCCAGTGACCTGGTGCAGGTCGATCAGCTGAAACAGCTGCGCGAATTCTTCCAGCCATTGATGAAAAACCTCGATCACCATGCGCACCTGGTGATTCTTGGTCGGGCGCCGGAGACGTTGAGCGACCCGTTCGCCGCCAGCACCCAACGTGCGCTGGAAGGCTTCAGCCGTTCGCTGGCCAAGGAACTGCGCAGCGGCGGCACCTTGCAGCTGATCTATGTCGGCGAAGGGGCTGAAGATCAACTGGAAGGCCCGCTGCGGTTTTTCCTCTCGCCCAAAAGTGCCTTCATTTCCGGACAAGTCATACGCTTGAAGGCCTGTGCGACGCAGGTGATGGACTGGACTCGCCCGTTGTCAGGACGCAAGGCATTGGTAACGGGAGCGGCCCGCGGCATCGGCGCCTCGATTGCCGAAACCCTGGCCCGGGACGGCGCCGAGGTGATCCTGCTCGACGTGGCGCCGGCCAAAACCGATCTCGACGCCCTGGCCGCGCGCCTCGGCGGACGCAGCATCACCCTGGACATCTGCGCCGAAGACGCTGCCACGCAACTGATCGAACACTTGCCGGACGGCGTCGATATCGTGGTGCACAACGCGGGCATCACCCGGGATAAAACCCTGGCCAACATGACCCCGGAATTCTGGGACGCGGTGCTGGCAGTCAACCTCAACGCGCCGCAAGTGCTGACCAAGGCACTGCTCGACAGCGGCACCTTGCGCGACAACGGCCGAGTGATTCTGCTGGCGTCCATCAGCGGCATCGCCGGCAATCGCGGGCAAACCAATTATGCCGCGAGCAAGGCCGGGCTGATCGGCCTGGCCCAGGCCTGGGCGCCGTTGCTGGCTGAACGCGGCATCAGCATCAACGCGGTGGCACCTGGGTTTATCGAAACCCAGATGACCGCGCACCTGCCCTTCGGCGTGCGTGAAGCCGGGCGGCGCTTGAGTTCGTTGGGCCAGGGCGGCCTGCCGCAAGACGTCGCCGAAGCCGTGGCCTGGATGGCACAACCGGGCACCGGAGCGTTTACCGGGCAAGCGCTGCGCGTGTGCGGGCAAAGCGTGTTGGGAGCCTGACCATGACCACCGACTGGCACACACTCAATAGCGAACCGGGCCTGCAAACGCTGTATTTGAGAGCGGCGACGCGACGCAAAATCACCGGCACCGCACTGCCTGAGCTGGGTTATCACTGTTGGGTCAATGTCGATCCGAAACGCCTGGAGGCTTATCGCAAAGTGTGTGGCTTCGCCGACAACGGGCTGCTGCCACCGACGTATCCACACATCCTGGCGTTTGCCTTGCAGATGCAGCTGCTCACCGCCAAGGCGTTTCCCTTCCCGCTGCTGGGGCTGATTCACTTGAGCAACCGCATCCGAGTCATGCGCCCCATGGGCGGCGTGAGCCGCGTGCGGGTCAGCGTGAAGGTGCAGAACCTGCAACCCCATGCCAAGGGCGCCACCTTCGAGTTAGTGACGACGCTCGATGACCAGTTGGGGCTGCTGTGGGAAGCGGAAAGCCAGATGCTCTGTCGCGGGGTCAAACTGGCAGGTGAGCCCGTCGAAGATGCCTTTGCACCAAGACTGTCGCTGACCGAGGTGGCCCACTGGAAAGCGCCGGCGGACATTGGCCGCCGGTACGCCAAAGTGTCTGGAGACTACAACCCGATTCACCTGAGTGCGATCAGCGCCAGACTCTTCGGTTTTCCCAGCGCCATCGCCCATGGCCTGTGGAACAAGGCGCGCACGCTGGCAGCCCTGAGCGATCATTTACCGACGGCAAACGTCGAGATTGCGGTGCAGTTCAGAAAACCGGTGCGCTTGCCCAGCGAGGTGACGCTGATGTCCAGCGCGGCAGGGTCCAGTGGGGATTTCCAGTTGTTGGGTGCCGGGGAGATCGAGCATATGGTGGGGCAGTGGCGGCCGGTTGCCTGATTGTTCGACATTGCGTTTTGTGGCGAGGGGGCTTGCCCCCGTTGGGCTGCGCAGCGGCCCTGAAGCCTGAGTATGCGGTGTGTCAGACAATGCGCTTGGCGGCTGCTGCGCACCCGAACGGGGGCAAGCCCCCTCGCCACAGTTCAGCGCGATACACGCTCAGGAACCCACCAAATCCCGAGGCTGCGGAAACAAATTATTCAACGTCTCCAACAACCGCACGTGATAAATCGGCTTGCGAAACAGATCCAGCACCTGCAACCGCAACATGTCACTCACATCCTCCATATCCGCATGCCCCGACGTCACAATCACCGGCAAATGCTGACGAGCCGTGTGCTCACGCAGACGCTTGATCAACGACATGCCACTCTCCTCCGGCATCCGCAGGTCAGTAATTACCAGCGCAATATCAGGATGACGAGTCAAATGATGCAGGGCGAGCTTGACCGACGTTGCCGTAAAACACGTAAAACCCTCGCCCTCCAGCAACTCCGCCAGTTCCAGTAACGCATCCTCCTCATCATCGACCAGAAGAAGCTGTTGCCGAGGGAGCGCTGGAGCGTTCATGGGGTAACACCTGCAATGGACTAAGCCTTGACGTTAGAAGCCCTTTGCAGGATTGGCAAATGACTGCCCATTGCCAGTCTTCAAATCAAAGCGCGGCTGAAATTGTGTTGAACATTGCGGTGACCGCCGTGGAGATGGGTGACACAAACGTTGCCAGCACCACGGCCACCATGCCTGCAATGATCGCGTACTCAATACCCGAAGCGCCTTCGGTATCTTTGGCAAGGTCTTTGTAAAACGCGATGTGGGATTTGATCTTCTGAACCGTTTTAGAGAAGGACATGACGCGTCTCCTGAATGACAGCGGATGTTGCACGACCGCAACATGATTCCCATATGCCAGCATCAGCATTGTCGGCAAACCCATGACCAGCAACTGTAAGAACGCATTAATACTTAAGCAGTAACCGGTTCATCAACGTCACAAAACAGTACTTTGGGCATCAGCCCGTTACTTTTGTCAGATATTTACCGCCCAGTGATGGCATTTTGCTTTACCTGCGCTACCGTCAAATAGCGAAATAGTCCCACGCTCATAACTGCCTGATTGCGAAGTCATCTCGTTAGAGCTCTTGGGGGCGTTACGCGCAGGAAAGGGGGAGTGCCTTCATGAACAGCCGCGTCACTCTGTGCCTGGCCGGGCTGTTTCTGGCAGGCGCGATCATTGCCGGTTACTGGGGGCTGGCGCTGAGTCGTCAACCGGCTCCCGAGCCTGTCGCGCAAACCGGCACATCAACGCCCTCGATACTGGCTTCGGTGGACGACCCGACCCGCCAACCGGTGGTGGTGCTGCTGCGTGATATCGCGCCGTTCGAGCAGATCACCGCCGCCGACGTGACCCTGGAAAAACTGCGTACCGCGCCGGCCGGCAGCCTGACCCGTCTCGATCAAGCCATTGGCCGTACACCCTGGCGCGCGCTCACCGCCGGCAGCTGGCTCAATGACCAAAGTTTCGAAGCCGGCGGTACGCTGGCGCTGATGATCCGCGCCGATGAACGCGCCCTCGCCGTGGCGGCGGATGATGTGATCAATGTCGGCGGCCAGCTGAGCCCCGGCGATTATGTCGATGTGCTGCTGTTTCTGCGCATGGACACCAACAACCTCCAACAGTCAGCCCAGGTCGTGGTCCCGGCGTTGCGCGTACTCGGGGTCGGCGAGCAGTTGGGGCTGATGAACGATGGCAAGCCTGCCAACCCGGCACTCAGCCATGAAGAGAAACTCAAGCAGGAACAACTGCGCACCAGCGCCCGCACCGTGTTGCTCGCCGTCCCTGAATCCCTCTTGAGCCGCCTGATGCTCGCGGCGCAGGTCGGGGTTTTGCGCCTGGCCGTGCGCAGCGCCGAGGAACAACGCCTGAGCCAATACTGGGCCGGCCAACGCGACTCATCGGCGAGCCTGGCCAACGCCAACCGCGAGCTGGTGCAGTTCAGTCAACTGGCCCTGGCCGGCACACCACAATCCCCCGCCCCCAGAGGCGCAGCACCGCGCAAGCCGAGCGTGGAAGTCATTCGCGGCAATGCCGTCACCCAACAAACGCCCTGAATCGAGCGAGGACGCCCATGCGCAGATGTTTCACGCAGCACTTCCTCGAAAACGGCCACGTCGATAAACACGGCGGATTATCGCAATGAGCCAGAGCCAGAACCTGAGTCAGACCTTCCTCGCGATCACGCGCAACAACACCGACTTCGAGTGGCTGCAAGGGGCGCTCGCCCCTTTGGGCCGAGTGATCAGCGCCGGTGGCGGCAACCTCGACGAGCTCTTGACGCTGGTGGACGTGACCTTCGCCAGCCTGGTGTTCGTGGGCCTGGACCATGAGCATGTGGTGGCCCAGAGCGCGTTGATCGAGGGAGCCCTGGAAGCCAAACCGATGCTGGCGATCGTGGCCCTGGGCGATGGCATGGACAACCAACTGGTGCTCAATGCCATGCGCGCCGGAGCGCGGGATTTTGTCTCTTACGGCTCGCGGTCCAGTGAAGTCGCCGGCCTGGTGCGACGTCTGAGTAAACGCCTGCCGACCGTGGCACCGAACACACAACAGATTCCACAAGGTGGCCTGACCGTACTTTACGGCGCACAGAACAATGCCGACGGCGCGTTGCTCGCCAACCACCTGGCGCATGTGGTGCAAAAGAGCGGCCAGCAAACGCTGTTACTGGATCTGGGACTGCCCCGTGGCGACAGCCTGGCGCTGCTGGGACTGGAGAGTTCGTTTCATTTCGGCGATGCCTTGCGCCACCTCAGGCGCCTCGACGCAACGCTGATCGACAGCGCCTTCACCACCTGCGACGCCGGGCTGCGGATCCTCGCCTACGCCAGCAACGATGAACCGCTCGAACAGACCAGCGCCGCCGAGCTGTACATGCTGCTCAGTGCCTTGCGCCAACATTTCCAGCACATCGTGGTGAACCTCACCGGCCAGTCGGACAGTGAAGCATTGCGCACCTTCGTCAGCCATTGCGACAAGTTGCTGTGGTACACCGATCAGAACGTACTCGACTGCCGACGCAACCTTGAAGTGCTCAGCCGCTGGCGCGAAAAAGGCCTGAAGCTCGACCACGCCAGATTGCTGGTGGACCGCTACCTGCGCAGCGCCGCGCCGGACTCCGACACCTTGGGCAAAAGCTTCGGCATGGAGGTGATCGCGGTGTTTGCCTACAGCCCGGAAGTACGGCTCAACGCCAAGAATCAGGGGCTGAGCCTGTTCGAACTGGCCCCACGCGAAGGCCTGACCCAAAGCCTGCGCGCCCTCGGTGAACGGCTGGCCAAGCGCTCCGAAGGCCTGGATAAACCCAAGGCTGGCTGGTTCAACCGGTTGAGGGGCGTGCAGTGAGCGGGGAAAAACTCTTCGGCGCCCCCTCGCACGGGCCGATCGGCAATACCGACCACGAAGGCCTGAAACTGGTGCTGCACCGCTACATCATCGACGCCATCGAAGAGTCCGGAAAAAACCTGCTGGAAGGGTCGCAGCCCATGCTGTCGCAGTTCGTCACCGACAAAGTCGCCGAATACATCGCCCGTCTGCACCTGGCGATTTCCCGGTATGAGATGGAACGGTTGGCGGAAGAAATCGTCGACGAACTCACCGGCTTCGGTCCGCTGGAAGTGCTGCTGCGCGACTCAGCGGTGACCGAGATATTGGTCAACGGCCCGCACCGGGTGTTCGTCGAACGCGAGGGAGTGTTGCACCTCAGTGACCTGCGGTTCATCGACGACCACCATGTCGAGCGGGTCATGCAACGGATTCTCGCGCCCCTGGGCCGACGGCTCGACGAGTCTTCGCCGATGGTCGATGCGCGCCTGCCCGATGGCAGCCGGGTCAACGCGATCATTCCACCGATTGCCCTCGACGGCCCGTGCCTGTCGATTCGAAAATTCCGCAAGGACATGCTCAAAAGCACCGACCTGATGGCGATGCAAACCATCGACCAGGCGATCTTCGAGTTCATTCAGGAGGCCGTGGGCAAGCGTTGCAATATCCTGGTCAGCGGCGGTACCGGCACCGGCAAGACCACACTGCTGAACATTCTCAGCCAATTGATCGCCCCTCACGAACGGCTGGTCACCATCGAAGACGTCGCCGAACTGCAACTCGGCCATCCTCACGTGGTACGCCTGGAAACCCGGCCGCCGAATGCCGAAGGCCATGGCGAAGTGAAGGCCAGCGACCTGATTCGCAACGCGCTGCGGATGCGCCCGGACCGGATCATCCTCGGCGAGATTCGCGGCGTCGAAGTGGTCGACGTACTCACGGCAATGAACACCGGGCACGATGGCTCCATGAGCACCGTGCACGCCAACAATGCCCAGGATGCGCTGTTGCGTCTGGAGACGCTGGTGGGCCTGACCGGACGGCTCATTGCCGAACGCACCCTGCGGCAAATGATTTGCGCGGCGCTGGACGTGGTGATCCAACTGACTCGCTTGCCCGATGGCCGCCGTTGCGTCAGCGAAGTGGTGGAGGTCGTCGGTATTCGTGATGACGTCTACGTGACCAACACCCTGTTCCGCTTCGACCGACACACCGGCCGCGGTTTTCTGCGCGAGGCAGTCAACCCCGCCGGCGACAAACTGCGTCGCGAGTCGGCGCTCTCTCCCTTGGCGTATTGAGGGTCACGGCATGCTCAAACCGGCGCTGCTCATCCTGCTTTGCCTGACGCTGTTGGGGGTGTCGATCCGTTTGTTCTACAACAGTCTGCGCCAGGCCGGCATCGACCGAACCCTCGGCCGCCTGACCCAGGGGCAACCGCAACTGACCGTGGCGAAATCATCCTGGTCGGGCCTGGAGCGGGCCTTTCTACGTGCCGGCCTCGGGCGCCCCACCGAGCGTATCGGGTCGTGGCTGCTGCTCTGGGCCTTGGGCGTTTTGCTGGGCTTTGCCCTTGCGGGCTGGTTCGGTTTTTTGATGTTGTTGCTGGCGCCACCCCTGGCTCTGCGGCTGTACATCAGTTGGCGCTATCAGCGCCGGCTCAAGCGCATGATCGAACAACTGCCGACGCTGCTCGATCACACCGTGCGCAGCCTGAAGTCCGGACGCACCCTGGCCGATGCAGTGCTGGGCGCCATCAACGCCGCCGAAGCGCCACTGAAAGACGCCATGGGTCGGGTTCAGCGCAACGTGCACTTGGGCGTCAGCCTGCCGGACGCCGTCTCGGACCTCGCCGAGCTGTATGAGAAAGATGAGTTTCGCCTGTTCGCGCTGGGTCTGAAGGTCAATCACCGCTACGGCGGCAATGCCAGTGAGCTGTTTGAGAACCTGATCAAAATGATCCGCGAACGAGACCAGGCGGCGCGCCAACTGCGCGCCATGACCGGCGAAACCCGCGTCACGGCCGTGGTGCTGGGGCTGATGCCAGTGGGGCTTGCCGGCTATTTTTTGGTGTCCAATCCGAAATACCTGCTGGCCATGTGGAACAGCGGCTCGGGACAAATGATGCTGGCGACCGCGTTCGGTTTACAGGTCGTGGGCTGCCTGGCGCTGTGGCGCATGTTGCGAAGCGTATGAAAATAGCCCTGCTGATGAGCGCACTGCTGTTTCTGGCGGCCACGCTGTTGCTGCTCATCGGCCTGCTGGACCAGCACCGGCGTGCGCGCCAGGTGGCCCAACGGCTGGACGGCAAACCGCCAAGCGACCCTCGCGTCAGTCACTGGCTCCACATGCTGGGCGACAGCCGCATCGGTCAGCGTTCGATCCAACTGGACAACGAAACCCAAACGCTGCTCAACCGCCTCGGCTGGCGTAGCGCCCGACAACGCTCGCTGTTCGCAGCCTGCCAGATCGGCACGCCGGTACTTGCGTTGGCCCTGAGCCTGTTGATCCAAGGCCTGTTCTTCCCGCAGGTGACCAACCACTGGATCACCCCGACCTTCGCCACCGCCCTCGGCTACCTGCTGCCCAAACGCTTGCTGGCCGCCGCCGCGCAGCAGCGGCAAAAACAATTGGCGATCGAGATATCGACCTTCATTCCACTGCTGCGCATCCTGTTCGAATCCGGCATGGCGGTGGAACAATCACTGCGAGTGTTGAGCGTCGAAGGCAAACAACTGCTACCGTCCCTGACCCACGAACTGCGCCTGATACTGGCGCGGGTCGACTCCGGCCTGGAACTGGGCGAAGAACTGAACAAGGCCACCCAATTGCTCGCGGTGGACGAATTCACCGACACCTGCGTGATCCTTCAACAGTTGATCCACCAGGGCGGCGGCGCGATGAAATCATTGCTGGCGCTCAAGCTGCTGCTCGATGACCGACGCCTGACTCGCTTGCAGGAATACATCTCCAAGATGTCCGCCAAAATGTCCGTGGTGATGATGTTGTTCCTCTTCCCGGCATTGCTGATCGTGCTGGCCGGACCGAGCTTCACCGCTCTGGCGCGGGCTTTTGGTTCTTGAAAGACTGACGATCCTGTAGGAGCGAGCCTGTGGCGAGGGGGCTTGCCCCCGTTGGGCTGCGAAGCTGCCCCAAAATCTCTGGTGGTCCAAAGATCTTGTGAGTGCTACGCACTCAAACGGGGGCAAGCCCCCTCGCCACAGGTCGCTCCTACAAGGGGGTTAGCAGTGTGGCGCGGGTTTTGGTACGTCGACGTTATCCAGCACCCGATTCACCGCCAGCTCGGCCAGCATGATCACCTGCTGAATCGCCAGGAGCGTATGCCGCTGCGGAGCGTCGACATAGGCGGCGATGTCGCTGGTCATGACGCTGGCCGAGGCCAGTGATTCGCAGACATGGGCCAGCAGGCTTTCGTTGTCCATGTCCGGGGCGACCTGAAACATCCTGCTTGGTTTGCGGCCTTCGGGTTGTTTGGGTGGTGGCTTGAGGTAGTGGTCGAGCGCGCGTTCGGCGGCTTCGTTGAGTTTTTTGGAATCGGGGGATTCGTAGGGGGAAACGTCGTCGGTTTCAGGGGGATTCGGTGTGGCTTTGAACATAGTGAAATCTCTCGGTTTATGAAATGGAGCCACTTCCAATTGCCGCGACGCAATTTGGAGGTGGCAGCTGTACGCGGGTTCGCGGACCGAGAACCGAGAACTCGGCATACCCGAGGGTATCCCGCGCACAGTCGCCATGACACGAAACGACAGACACCAGAAAGTGCTGTTGTTAGGTGGTGCGATTATGCATCAGTTCGGCGGACCGCGAAGCCCGATCGCTGAATTGTCAGCGACGGACAAAGGCTAGAGATTCCACTTCCGACGGACAACCTGAAAAACATGTGGGAAGGTTCTGACGTTTTTACCGACCAATAAACATCGTTGCCTGTAAGGCCACCATCGCGAGCAAGCCCGCTCCCACAATGGAGCGGCATACACCCGCCAAACTACAGGCGGAGCGTTAGCTCGCCTCGCCAGCTTTTGATCTTGATTCACCCGCCCCTTCGGGAGGCCTCGTTCCGGTGTTCATCTGGGGATTGGCGCGCAGCGCCGTTCGACGCAGTCGAACGCATCGCATGTAGGTTGAAGCGAAGCCAACCGTAGGGCGATGCCCCCAGATGGATACCGGAGCGAAGGAACGCCGAGCCTTAGCGAGGGGCCGTACGTTCAGGGCGAGACCTTTTGGTTCCTTTTGGGGCGTTTGCCAAAAGGGACTCGCTGTAAGAGCGAAACCATAGGTGGTCGTTACCGCAGAAATGGATATGTACCCGATCAACAAGAACCTGGTCGGCTACCAGGCCGCCAAGATCAAGAGACAGAAACTCAGTGCGCAGAAACCCGCCGTCCCCCAGCATTCCCGGGCGACAACGCCAACGCCACCTGCGTACGATTATGCATATGCGTCAACCGCAACACCTGCGACACATAAAGCTTCACCGTGTTCTCGGTAATCCCCAACTCACAGGCAATCTGATAATTGGTCTGCCCCTTGCCCACCAACTGCGCCACCTCCAACTGCCGCGGCGACAGCTGATTGAACACCGCCGGCATCCCCACCACCCGCTCCGTTTCACTGCGCGCACCGTCAACCGAACCTGACGCAGGCTCCGGGGACGCTCCCCGACGAACCTTGTCCAGATCCTGATAAAGCTCATCGATCGATTCACAAAGGTACTGCAGCTTCTGACTCAAATGCCCCAACTGCAGGTTTTTCTGCCGCTCTTGCAAGGCCACTTCCTGGCGCTGCAAACCTTCAAGCAACTCAGCCAGATCAAACGGCTTCTGATAGTAATCGGCGAACCCGGTACGCAAAGCCTTGATCACATCCTGCTTGTTCGCATGCCCGGTGAGCATGATCGCCTCGAACGCCCGGTGCTTGCCGGACAACCGTTGCAGCGCCTGGACAAGCTGGATGCCATCCATGTCAGGCATCTGCAAATCACACAACACCAGACCGATATTCACGTCTTCGCTGAAACGCTCGATCGCCTGATGGCCAGACTGACAAGGCACACAGCGATAACCATTGCGCTCGATGAACTCGCAAAGTTCTTCGACAATCAACGGCTCATCATCAACCACAAGAACTTTTACTGCCGAGGTAAGCTTGTTCACGTGCCACTCCATGCCAAGTCTGGCTTGGCCGCTCCTGCACCGACACCACGGGCCGTACAACAACTGTTTTGAAAGTAGACGCACTTTCCAACTATGTACATAGAACAGGTGCCCCCCCCGACTAATGCATCCAGGCCAGTGTGAGCAACACACCCACCAGCACGAATGGTGCAAAGGGCTGTTTTTTTGACATGCCAGGCTGCAGGTAACGAAGACGCGCCCTAAGCCTCTGCCCCATATGCAGCCAGAGTCTTGGCGCCAGCAGCAGCCAGAACGCACTGGCCAACCCGGCCCCCATAAAACCGCCGAGCAGGTGCATACCGTCCGTCGCAAGGCCCAGCGTCGCCATCAGCTTCACGTCACCGGCCCCCAAATGTCGCACTGCATAACCGGGCAAGGTGAAGGCCAATGCCAACAACAAAGCCCAGCCGCCCTGCACCGCTTCGGCCCCCAGCCATGTGGTACCCGTCCACAACAGATAAGCCAGCGCCAACACACCTGCGCCAACGGTCAGGCCATTGGCGATGTGGCGCTCTCGGGCATCCTGTGCCGCGCAAAGCGTCAGCCAGATGAGTAGGACAAGGCTCTGCATCGGGTAAAAATCGTCCGTTTTGGCTGAATGATTCTATGCTGACACTACGCAGTAATTGTCAGGGTAGACGCACTCATGAAAACAGGCCTCCCCCGCAAACAAAAAGGTGCCGTGGCGATTGAGTTCGCTCTGGTGTTCGTGATTTTTTTCGCCGTGTTTTATGGGTTGGTCAGTTACAGCCTACCGCTGTTACTGATGCAATCGTTCAATAAATCCACGGCCGAAGCGGTGCGCCGCAGTGTGGCGCTGGACCCAAGCACCGCCAATTACGACAGCGCCGTACGGACCGTTGCCACCACCGAACTGACCCGGCAGCTGGCCTGGATTCCCGCTGCGCTGAACTTCAACGTGGCCACCGACGCCAGTGCCACCTACACCGGTGGCGTGCTGACGGTCACCATCAACTACCCCACCAGTAAACTGAATCAAGTGCTGCCGTTCCTGGTGCTGCCGGGGATCGGCTCGGTGCCCAATCTGCCGCCGACCCTCACGGCCCAATCGAGCCTGCAGTTTTGAGCTCCGGGGACAAACTCTTCGGGCGTCTGCTCAATCGTCACCCGCCACAGACCCCGCACACGCCAGACCCTGCGAGCGTGCAACGTGTCGGCTTGCAACTGCATCTGAATGATGAAGGTCGAGTGATTCGGCTGAGCGGTCCGTTGCGGCATCTGCTGGCGCAACAAATACCCGACGCGCAATCACCGCACCTGCTCGATTACCTCATGCCCCATAGCGCCCTGTCGGTCGAAGGCACACCGGCCGAGTGGCAAGGACAAAACCTGGACCTGGACTTTTTCAGCCTCGCCGGGCAACCGCTGCACCTGCGCGGCTGGGTGCAGCCGTTGGGCGAAGAATGGTTGTTGCAGTTGATCGACATCGGCGACCTGTTGCTCGAACGTCGACAAGCGCGCAGCCGCGAGCAATGCCAGTTGCTCGCCGCGCAGGTCAGCGAACAGTTGCGCCTGTGCAGCCTGACGCGCCTGCCCGAGGTGCTGGCGGAACAACTGCAAGGTCTGGCCCTACGCTTTCAGATCCCGTGCATGGCCATGGCCTTGCTCGACGAACAGGCCGAGGGCTGGCTGATTCACCAGCATTACACAGCCTTCGACGCGCCCCGGCTGTGGGACATCAATCAACGCCTGGGCACCGGCCTCGACAGTTTGAATGGCTCAGTCCCCCAACAGCTGACACCCAGCGAGCACCCTCGCCTGCAAAGCATTTTCGGCAATGCCGAAGGCTTCGCGGTGCCTTATCACAACGCCCGGGGCGTGGTCGCCTGGTTGCTGTGTGGTTTTTACCCGGTGCAAGAGCGTGCCCCCGACCTGAGCGAGCGCGACTGGTTGCAACTTACCGCCGCCCTGGCCGGGCCGCTGCTGGAGCGCTTGCGTGAACATCAACACCATCTGCAACTGGAGCGGCTGGAGTCTCTGCAAGCCTTGCTCGGTACCGGTTGGTGGGAGGTCTTTAGTGACCATGCCGAGGTGCAATTGGCGCCGTCGCTCGCCAATACGCTGAACCTTACGAGCGCTCGTTTGCCGCTGCACGACTGGCTCGAACAGATTCACCCCGCCGACCGTGAAGAACTGACGATTCGCTTGCAAGCCTTGCAGGACGAAGGCGCGCCGTTGCTGTTGTGCGTACGTCTGCATCGCCCCGACATTGCGCAAACGCCGATCTGGTATCGACTGCAAGGCCAGGCATTGGGCATCGGTAAAAACCGCCGTCTGGTGGGCTTCATGCTCGACATCAGCGACATCAAAAACCAGCAGCAGAACGCCGCTGCCGCCCATGCCCGGCTAGACAATCTGATCGCCAGCTCACCGGCGGTGATCTACGTGCAGCGCTATGTCGAAGGTGCGTTGCAACCGACGTTTTTCAGCGACAGCCTGTTGCCATTGCTCGGCTGGTCGCTCGACGATTGCGCCGCCGGTGCGCTGGTGGAGCGGGTCCATCCCGAAGACCGCGACGGCTATTTCGAGCGCACCCGACAACTGTTGCGCGAGGGTTCGGTGCGCGCCCGATATCGACTGCGCGACAGTCACGGCGATTACCACTGGCTGCTCGACGAAGCCAAACTGCTGCGCGATGACCTCGGGTTGCCGGTGGAAGCCGTGGGCCTGTGGCTGGATGTCACCGAGGCGACCCTGGCCGCCGAACAGGTGAAACAGAGTGAAGAGCGCTATCGGATTCTGGTGGAAGATTCCCCGGCGATGATCTGCCGCTATCGTCCCGACCTGACGCTGACCTTCGGCAACCGGCCATTGGCAACCTATCTGGAATGTGCGCCCGAGCAGTTGCCGGGGGTGAATCTGGGAAACTGGATGTCGCCGGAACAGCGCGAAGCGTTCCTCCAGCGCCTCAGTCGACTGAGCCCGGAGTTCCCGGTCAGCACCGCGGAAATCAACCTGCAACTGCCGGGACGGGAACACGCCTGGTGGGTCTGGTCGGATCGCGGTGTGTTCGACGATCAGGGTCGCTTGCTGGAGATTCAAGCCGTGGGTCGCGACAACACTGAGGTCCGGCGCGCCCAGCAACAGCTCACCCAGAGCGCGAAAATGGCCACCCTCGGCGAAATGGCCACCGGGCTGGCCCATGAAATCAATCAGCCGCTGAACGTGATGCGCATGGCCATCGTCAATGTGCTCAAGCGTCTGAGCAATGGCGATGCACAAATCGATTACCTGACCGACAAGCTCAATCGCATCGACGCACAAGTCCAGCGCGCCGCGAAGGTGGTGGATCACATGCGGGTGTTCGGCCGGCGTTCGGAGATCGAGCAACAGCCGTTCAATCCGGTTCAGGCCATCGAGGGCACGCTGGCGCTGCTGTCCGAAGGCCTGCGCGGCAAAGGCGTCGAGCTGCGGGTCAGCGAGAGCGGTTTTGATGTGCAGGTACGCGGTTATGTCGATCAGCTGGAACAGGTGCTGATCAACCTGATGGTCAATGCACGGGACGCATTGCTCAGCAAACGCGAAACCGACCCGGCGTTCAAACCGTGGATTTCGTTGTACGCCGAACGCGATGAACACGCGGTACGGCTATGGGTCGAGGACAACGGCGGCGGCATCGACCCGCGGTTGCTGGAGCGGATTTTCGAACCGTTCTTCACCACCAAACCGGTGGGCGTCGGCACCGGGCTCGGGTTGTCGGTGAGTTACGGCATCGTCGAGAACATGGGCGGACGGTTGAGCGTAAGAAACTCGGCCGAGGGCGCGCGGTACTGTATTGAGTTGCCGATTGTCCCGGGCGATCAGATCACCAGCGTCGCGCGCCCCGAGTGACAGCTGAGGTTGGCGCCGACGTCGACCTTGTTCAGGTCAATCCCCAGACTGACCAGCAAGGTGTTGATCAAGCTGTCGAGCAACGGGTTGAGCACGCCGTTGATTGCGCTGACCAGCACACTGGTCACGCTGCTCAGGATCGCCCCCAGACCGCCGACGAGACTGCCCGACGGGCCATACATATCCACATGAAGGTTGACCGGGGTGTTGAGTAAGTTGCTGACAATGCTGCTGGTGGAAAATGAGTAGTAAAACGGCGGCTGGTTGATGTTCGGCAGGCTGTTGGCCGGTGGTGCGGAGTAGACATGGGGCATGTTGGTGTTCGCCGCCACACTGGTGTCGGCAACGACATCGAGGCCACCACCGACGCCGGGTACACGCGGATCGCAGGTGATGGGCAAGAACAGCAATCTGCGACAGGTTTTAATGCCGATATCGATCAGCTTCAACGGCTGCACCGAGACCGCCGGCGGTGCGGTGTTGCTGCCGAACAGGCTGGCCGCATCGATCCGGCCGATTTTCAGGTTCGCCAACGACGTACTGGTGCTGGTGGTCAGGGTTTTGTTGGTGTTGCTGACGCAGCTGTAAGCCGTGACGTAACTATCGGCACTGGCGACGTCCAGCGCCACGTCGAGCCGTATCGGCCCCGGTAGCACGATGATGTCGGGCGTCTGGCAGGGCACGCCTATGGCACAGGTCAGTGAGTTGAGCAGCGCCACCAGGTTGAGATTGAGCAAGGCGTTGAGGGTGTTGGTCAGCGGTCCTGCCAGATCCGCCGCCGCATTGACCAGCGCCGCGATGGCGTCCAGCGCCGGCAAATCGATCGACAGCAATGTGCGAAGCTGTGCGGTTCTCACATAGATCCGATTGGGCCCCAGCGGATCCAGCGCGGCGTTTTTCGGATTGCCGATCGCGGAGAGTTGCGGCGGCTCCAGTACCTGCACCCGGGCGGTGATTTGCGCCAGCCCCGCCAGATTGATCGGCACCGTTGCTACCAGACCGTTTTTCTTGTTGGCCAGTTGCACGACGCCTTCGATCAGGTTGAACACACTCACCGTCGTCGCGAACGTTGAGATGTCGCTACCGCTCTCGACGTGCAGCAGATTGCTCAACACTACAGTCGTGGAGCCAGCGGCTACCTTGAGTGCTTGCAGACCGACAATGGTCGCCGTCGCACCGAGAGTGCCGCCGGGGTCCAGCACATTGACAGCGGTCTGGATCAACTGGCTGACGGCCACCGAAGCGCCCAATACCTGATTATACCCGGCGGCGCTGAGACCGAGGTCGAGCTTCAGTCGATCAAGGTA
Source organism: Pseudomonas sp. GGS8 (assembly GCF_024168645.1). Classification (NCBI taxonomy): domain Bacteria; kingdom Pseudomonadati; phylum Pseudomonadota; class Gammaproteobacteria; order Pseudomonadales; family Pseudomonadaceae; genus Pseudomonas; species Pseudomonas sp. GGS8. Next base: position 1,117,399 of record NZ_JALJWF010000001.1, read on the forward strand.
ACCCAGCAGGCTGATGTTGGTGTTCACCAACCCATCCCACCCTGCCACGGACACGTTCAGACTGCCGCCGAGCAAACCGCCGAACAGCGCATTGAGGGTGGCCGACTTGCTGCTATCGATGCTCAGCGCCGTGGTGCGCAGGGTCAGCGATGCCAGCGGTGGCGGCAGCGCCGCGACGGCGGTCGCCGTCAGGTTGAGGGTCGCCCCGACCGGCGCACCACCGAACAGGGCGCCAACGCCACCGGCGAAACTCTGCAGCACCGAATGACTGACGATCACCCGAATGGCTTCACTGCTGCTTGGGTTAGCCGCAAAAACCCGAAGATTGTTGGCGTCCAGGCTCAAGGTGCCACAGGCTACCGTCAGGTTGCGTGTGGGGTCAGGAAGGTTGAAGCCGTTGCGGTTTACGCTGGCAGTGGCATAAGCAGTGGCGGTGGCACCCACGGCGCAATCACCGTTGCGCGTGGCAGCCTCCAGTGCGGCCATGTCGGCTATCCGCTGCAAGCTGCGTTTTTCCAGGTACAAGCGGCCACTGTCGACCACGATCAGCAGGAACACCAGGGCCATGCCGAGGGTCAGCACCGCCATCAAACCGATCGCTCCCCGTTGCCGGGCCGGGCTACGAAACTGCAAGCAGGGAGACATGGCGCACTCCTTTGCCGGCGCACTTGCGAGGGCTACCTTCGTTGATGAACAGCAGTGTAGACAAGGCTTTGCCGGATTGCTGGCAACTCGCCACCCCAGCCAACAAAAACCCAATGTGGACATGGACTTATTGTGGGGCTTGTGTGGCGAGGGGGCTTGCCCCCGTTCGGCTGCGAAGCAGTCGTAAAACCAGTCACCACTTTCTAAGTTCAAGATTGTGGTTGCTGGTTTTAGGGGCGCTTCGCGCCCCAACGGGGGCAAGCCCCCTCGCCACAGGCCCGCTCCTACAAGGGCTGTGGTGTGTTGGTTAGTTCAGTGTTTAGCGCGGTGGATAGTTGGCCAATATGCGCCCGACCGTCTGGCGTATCGTATTGCTGCGGTCCTCTGGCTTGGGTGTGCGGCTGAGGGTCTGCTCGTCGCTGCCGCGCCACACCAGTTTGCCGTCCTTGCCATCGAGCAGGTCGATCTGGATGGTCGCCACCTTGTAGCTGACGTTGCGGGTTTCGTTGTACATCGGCCCGCCCCAATAGCCGTTCCATGGGCCACCATAACCGCCACCATAGGAGGTGGTCACTTGTTGCTGGCGATCTTCAACGATCAGGTAGGTCTGCACCTTCAGGTCTGCCTTGGCGCCGGCGGCGGCCGGACGCAAGCCACGCTGATCCAGTTGATCGGCAACGGCTTGGCGGATGCGCTGCTCGGTCAGGTCACTTTTGATCCGGGGGTCATCGGGACGGTATTGCACAGCGGGCTCTTTCCAGCTCCAGCTGCGATAGGCGGCAAAGTCGCGACTGGCATCGAAGTCATGATTGACCTGATTGGCGGCGCAGGCAGTGAGCAACGCGGCCATGGCCAGTAAAACGAGACGGCGGAACATGATTTTTCTCCGATAGAAGACATGCGCCTGCGGGGTGCTTCCTGACCAGGAAGCTAACTGGGAGGATACGCCGACATAGCCTTTTCGACAGCTACACGCAGGGCATCTGCACGTTCGCTCTCGTTGCCCTGACTGCTGGTTTCGGCACTGGCACTCCACACGGGTTGACCGGTACTCGCGTCGAACAGATCGACCCGCACCACCACAACCTGTACCTGATAAGTACGGACGACCGGCACTGTGTTGTACATGCCGTAACCCGTGCCGTAGCGGTTGTAACCACCGCCGTAATACCCGCCGCCATAGCCGCCACCGTAACCAGAGCCGTCCTGCACCTGACGCAAGCGGGTTTCCAGCCGCAGGTCAGCGCTGACCAACAGGTCCGCCGGGCGGTTGTCGTGCAACGGGCGCAAGCCGCGTTGATCGAGAGCATTGCTGACGACTTCGGCCACCTGTGCCGAGTCGGCCCAGGCCGTGCCCGCTGGCAGGCGCCCGTTGAGCCAGGCCCAGCTGCGGTAGCGACCGTAATCCCGCGGCGGCGCCGGGTAGGCGCTGCGGTCGAAAGTGCCGGCGGCCTGGGGCGGTGCCGGTGGCAAGGGATTGGACGTCGCGATGTAAGGGTTGCTGCCCTGACAGGCCGCCAACCCGAGACAGATCACCAGTAAACCTGAACGACTATTCATTGCGCACTCCGGTCAGATCGGCCGACAGATCCAGTGCAAGTAGCGCCCAAGCCCGGCGAAGCTTGGGTGACGGCGGTGAGCCAGTTCCATTTCCAGCAAGTCGAGCAGTTCGGCGCGGGCCTGGAATTCCACCGGCATGTAGTCATGAAAAACCCGCACTCCACTCTGGGTTTCGACCCGCCACAGCCCCTCAAGTTGCGCTGCCAGCTCCCGTGGATCAAGCGGCTGTTGCGGCGTCAGGCTCTGCTTCTCGCCGGCCATGTCGTTCTTGCGCATCTTGCGGAAATGGCCCTTGAGCAGGTTGCGGTAGATCAGCGCATCGCGGTTATAGAACGCCAGGGACAACCAGCCGTCCGGCTTCGTCAATTGATGCAGTACCGGCAAAATCGCATGGGGTTCGGCCAGCCATTCCAGCACCGCGTGGCACAGCACCAGGTCGTAGGGTTCGGTGAGCTGACCGAGCAAATCCTGCCATGGCGCCTGAATGAACGTCGCCGTCTGCCCGGCTTCAGCGAAACGCTGGCGAGCGCCTTCAAGCATCGGCTCGGCGGGTTCGGCCAGGGTCACCTGATGCCCGCGCTGGGCCAGCCACAACGACATGTGGCCCAGGCCGGCGCCGATGTCCAGTACGCGCAACGGGCGATCCGGCAGGGTTTCGGCCAGGTCGGCCTGCAGCACCGCGAGCCGGATCGCACCTTTGGCGCCACCGTAGATTTTTTCGGCAAAGCGCGTCGCCAACTGATCGAAATGACGGTCGCTCATCAGCTGAACCGCCGTTCGCTGTCCGCGAGCTTACTGCGTACCACTTCATTCATGTCCAGCCCCAACTCGCTGCACAGCAGCAGTAGATACAGCACGATGTCGCCGATTTCCTGCCCGGCATGGGTGAGTTTGTCCGCCGGCAACTGGCGTGACTGGTCTTCGCTCAGCCACTGGAAGATTTCCACCAGCTCGGACATTTCCACACTCGCGGCCATGGCCAGGTTTTTCGGGCTGTGAAATTGCCGCCAGTCATTGCGGTCACGAATGGCGTGCAGGCGTTCGGTCAGTTCAACAAGGTTCATCGGGCTCTCCTGAAGGCGTATAGCTTCAGGGGGATGGCGGGTGAAGGCAAGTAGCAGTGGCTGAGCGACGGGAACGATTCTTTGTGGGTGCGAGCCTATGTGGCGAGGGGGCTTGCCCCCGTTCGGCTGCGAAGCAGTCGTAAAACCTGTCACCGCTTTCTATTTCGAGATCGCGGTGACTGGTTTTAGGTGCGCTTCGCGCCCCAACGGGGGCAAGCCCCCTCGCCACACAGGCTCGCTCCCACAGGAATAGTGCAACCCTCTATGCTTGTGGGGAACCCGGGAGCACGATCAATGGCCCAAGGCTCGGATCCGGCAACCACGCCACCACTCCATCAGGACGTACACATGCAGGTAGAAAGCTTTTTCGAATGGCTCGGCCAGGCAATCGGTTCGGTCATCCGCTTTATCATCGATACGCTCAGTGGTCTGTTCAACCTGTTGAGCAACGCCGGCAGCCATTTTGTCGAAGGGCTGGCCCAGGCATTGGGCATGGAAACCTCGATCATCAGCATCATCACGTTGATCCTCGGGCTGATGCTGCTGTGGTCGGCAATCCGCGCCTTCATGAACGCGTCGATCATCATGGGGATTATCTGGTTGCTGCTGGGGTTGTGGTTGCTGAGCTGGATTATTCACTAACACCACAAGCGGGCTTATGTGGCGAGGGGGCTCGCCCCCACAACGGTTCGATGCAGATTCCGAGTTCGTCGCTACAATGCAGGCGCCCCCAAGGAGCCTGCATGTCCAACCTGATTGCCGACTGGCGCGACCGTCCGACCCATCGCCGCGTCTGGGCGCTCGCCGCCCCGATGATTCTCTCGAACATTTCCGTACCGCTGGTGGCGCTGGTCGACAGTACCGTCATCGGTCACCTGCCCTATGCTCATCAGCTCGGCGCCGTCGCGGTGGGCGCCAGTCTGTATACCTTTCTCGCCTGGGCCATGGGCTTTCTACGCATGGGCTCCACCGGGTTCGCCGCCCAGGCTGCCGGGCGCGGGGATGGCGCAGCGTTGCGGCAGATATTGCTGCAAGGTTTGTTGTTGGCCGTGGGCCTGGCCATTCTGTTGGGGGCGTTGGGCGTGCCGTTGAGCGGAGTTGCCTTGCACTTCATGCAACCGTCGGCGGAGCTGGATCAACTGACCCGAGAGTTCTTTCACACGCGGTTGTTCGGTCTGCCAGCGGCGCTGGCCAGTTATGCGCTGGTCGGCTGGTTCCTCGGCACCCAGAATGCCCGGGCTCCGCTGGCAATTCTGCTGAGCACCAACCTGGTCAACATCGCCCTCAACCTGTGGTTTGTGCTCGGCCTGGAGTGGGGCGTGATCGGCGCGGCGCGGGCCTCGGTGATCGCCGAGTGGACCGGCGCGCTGATCGGCCTGTTCATGACCCGCAAAGCCCTGCTCGCTTATCCCGGCCACATCGCCTGGGCTGCGCTGGCGCTGTGGCAGAACTGGCGCCCGCTAATGGCGGTCAACCGCGACATCTTCATCCGCAGCCTGGCGTTGCAATCTGTATTTTTTCTGATCACCGTGCAGGGTGCGCGACTGGGTGATGCCACGGTCGCCGCCAATGCGTTGCTGCTTAACGGTCTGCTGCTGACCGCCCACGCGCTGGACGGTCTGGCCCACGCCGTGGAGGCCCTGTGCGGACATGCCATCGGCGCTCGCGATCGAGAAGCCCTGCGCCGTTCACTGGTGGTGGCGTGTGGTTGGTCGCTGCTGGCAAGCCTGGGGTTTGCCTTGCTGTTTCTGTTCGCCGGGCACCTGTTCATCCAGATGCAGACCAACATCCAGAGCGTGCGCGATACCGCCTTCATCTACCTGCCGTACCTCGCCGCCCTGCCGCTGATTGCCGTCTGGAGCTACGTGCTCGACGGCCTGTTCATCGGCGCCACCCGCGCCCGGGAAATGCGCAACGGCATGCTGTTGACGGTGATCCTGCTGCTGCCCTTCGCCTGGATGATGAAAGGCTTGGGCAACCATGGGCTGTGGATAACCTTCCTGTTGTTCATGTGGCTGCGCAGCCTGACCCTTGGCACATTCGCCTGGTACTTGCGCAAGAACGACGGCTGGTTAAAAGGATGACGAGCGGCCCCCTCAACTCGTTCGTTCAGGGTTGATCGTTCTGCCACAGGTTGCGCAGGCTATCGAGGCGCTCCTGCTGGGTGATTCCCGGCAATGGCTGCCCCGGCACGGCGTCGGGGTGCTGCAAGCGCAGCCATAACCAGCCATCGAGCACCGGGCGTTCGCTGAAACCCAGTTCCAGCCCTTCCTGCAGGTGAGCCCACAAGCTGTTGTAATCGGTCCCGGTGGACCGGCTCCAGCGCCAGGCGTGCTGTTCCAGCAGGCAGGTTTGCAAGGCGTCTCGCTGACGCGGGCTGAGGTTTTCTTCGATGACCAGCGGCCTGACGGCAAGCCGCGGATTGAACAACTGCTGCCAGCCCTGACAGCCAATGGCCCGGTCGGCCCAGGTACCGCCGAACCAGCGCAACTGATTGATCGGACCGAGCCAGCAACTCAGCTCCCGGGCATCGCAGGCATCGAAAAAATAACTCGCCGTTTGAGGGTTGTAGTAACTCAACAAGGCCCGGTGATGCAGGCTGAAGGTGACGGTGAGCATGCGGCGCAAATGCTCCAGCAACTGCGATGAAGAGGCGTCACTGACCAGCAGCAACCCGCTCCAGGTGTGCGGCTCACTTGAGTACCGCTCGGCGAGTGTCGGGCATTCGCGAAGGTCGACCAACACCGGCCCGCGCTCACGCAACGGATGAAACTCGGTGCCTTCGAACAGCCAGAACCATCGGGCATGAGCAAACTGTTGCCGCAGCATCGCACCGGCCTGAGGTACGCCCGGTACATCGAGCAACAGCCACTGCGGGGTCGAGTCGGGCGCCTGAACGGCAATCATGCCGCACCGCTCTGGCCAAGCTGCATCGCTGCCCGGCAAGTACATAAGGATTGCGCGCAATGACTGAAACTGCCCCCGCCAGGCAACAGGCACAGGAGCACCAAGGGTTCGCTGGATTGCAGCAAACCCAATAAACCATCAACTGCGCGGCCGGCTTCAGTGGTCGAGGCGGATAGCAGGTCGGTCATGGCTGACTCTGCGCTGGACAGTGGTCCGGGAAGAAATCCGCTGATCAAGGGTTGGTCGGGATCACCTTCGACAAAGCTCACCAGCACTTGCGCGCCCTCACTCAAAGGTATGACACCTGCACCTTCCAGCTCGCCAGACAACGGCAACCAACAGTGGCTGGGGGCTGCGCCTTCGCCCTGATAAATCCAGTCAAACTGCACGGCAACCGGTCGGGAGGGATCGGGGCGAGACTCACCGACGTCGACTACCCATCCCCGTTGCAGGCTGTACATCCTGGGTTTCACGACCGGTTGAGTCGCGATGAACGGCGCCTCCTGCGTAACGACGCGCAGCTGGTTGCGATACAAAAAACCTGGCTGCTGTCCTCCCTGATGCTCGATATGGGTCAATAGCCAGAGACGATTCCAGTCCGCACACGGATGGCCGGACAGCGGCATCAGTTGACCGCTACGCAGCGTTGGCAGGTTCGTCTGCCCCTCGGCAATCTGCCCGCAGCCATGAAGCGTGAACTGATGCACTCCCGGTCGTTCGCTCTCATCCTTGAAACCCCTCTCTTCGCCACGGTAAAACTGCCCCAGACCGTCGCCCAAGACCAGACAATGCCCGCGCGCGCGGTGCTCAAAGTAGTAATGAAGCCGCTCCTGGGCGCATAGACGCTGGAGAAACTGCAGGTCCGATTCCCGATACTGCGTGCAGAAATCACGGAGCGGGTAATCGCCGCTCAGGTCGAAACGACGATCCTTGCCGGCAATCCCATGCTCCTTGAGCACCTGAGCAAGAATCTCCGGCACCGAGCGATCGCTGAAAATTCGCTGATTGAAGCGCTGGGCCAGGCAAGCAAGCCTGGGGCCCAGACGTACACGACAAAGCCTGGGTTCATCGCCATGGCCGGGTTGGACGAGGCCAAGCAACTGTCCGTGAATACCCTCCCCTTGCGGCCCGAAGTGCAAAAAGGCCGAGCGGTACAGCAGGCTTGCAAGGTCCAGCGTCGGGTCATCGTTCAGCAGATCCACGTCGAACGCAAAAGGCTCGCTGATGGCTTCACTACCGGTAAAGGCCAAGACCTCAAAGGGGTCGGGAAGACCCGCTATATCCAGACGAAATGACGGCTCGTTGACTGAATCGAACATCGGCGATTCTCTACAGGAGGGGCGGCCGGGGATTCTCGCTGAGAGACATGGCCGAGTAGAGTGCCGAAGTACAACTTAGGAAATGACCTACGTGAAAAGAAGACCACATCGCTTGGATTGCTAGGAATGTGGGTCATTTCGCGTGAAAAAAGAGAAGCTCCGCACCAGGTCATCTGAAATTTCCGCAACGTACGGAGAATTTTCAGACAACCCGAGGGGCGCGGCGCCTTACCTCAAGAAGACAGGTAAGACGAACGGGTCAGGCCCAGACGCAAGGCATCGAGGAACTGGGTGCGCTCGCTGGCGCTGATGCGGGCACTGGCGCACTTGTCGCGGTAGTGGGTCATCAGCTCTTCCGGCGACAAGTGCACGTAACGCAGCATGTCTTCGATGGTGTCGTGGGTTTCGATACCGGCGTGGTACACGCTGCCGTCGGCATTCTGATAGATGTTCACCGAGTCGGTGTCACCGAACAGGTTGTGCATGTCGCCCAGAATTTCCTGGTAGGCACCCACCAGGAAAATGCCCAGCAGATAGTCTTCACCTTCGTTCAAACCGTGTACCGGCAGGCTGGTCTCGATGCTTTGCTCGTCGACGTACTGCTTGATCTTGCCATCGGAGTCGCAGGTCAAGTCTTGCAGCACCGCACGGCGCAGTGGCTCTTCGTCGAGACGGTGCAGCGGCAGGATCGGCAGGACCTGGCCGATGGCCCAGGTGTCTGGCAGGCTCTGGAATACCGAGAAGTTGCAGATGTACTTGTCGGCCAGTTTGTCGTTGAGCTCATCGAGCACCTGACGGTGCGAACGCTGACGGGCCTTCAACGAGTTGTGCAGGCGACGGCACACGGCGAAATAGCATTGCTCGGCCAGGGCTTTTTCGGCCAGGGTCAATTTGCCATCGGCGTACTGGGTTGCGATGTCGCTCATGTAGTGCGTGGCGCGCCAGTAGGTTTCAGTGACCATTTCGATGTCGGTCGGGCCCAGCAGGTCAACCAGCCATTGCACGGTTTCCGGCAGCTCTTCCTTGTTGTCGATCTGCGGCACGTCATCGTTGTGTTTCTCGACGTCGGTCACCTGAACCACCAGCATCGCGTGGTGAGCGGTCAGGGAGCGGCCGCTTTCAGAGAAGATATTCGGGTGCGGCAGGCTCTGCGCGTCGCAGAATTCCTTGAGCATCCCGACCACGACACCGGCGTAATCGTCCATGTCGTAGTTGATCGAACTGGCGTTACGCGAGTGAGTACCGTCGTAGTCCACGCCCAAACCGCCGCCGACGTCGATGTGATCGACCGGCAGGCCAAGATTGCGCAGTTCGCCGTAGTAACGAATCGCTTCCTTGAAGCCGTGCTGGTAGTCCGCCAGGTTGGCGATCTGCGACCCCATGTGGAAGTGCAGCAGGCGGATGCCCTGGTCCAGGCCAGCAGCACGGAAACGCTCGACCACCGACAGCAGTTGCGCCGCCGACAGGCCGAACTTGGATTTTTCGCCACCGGTGTCAGCCCACTTGCTCGACGCCAGGGACGACAGACGCACGCGCAGGCCGACCTGTGGCTTGACCTTGAGCGACGCCGCTTCTTCGATCACCAGACCGACTTCGGATTCTTTCTCGATCACGATGAACACGTTGTGGCCCAGCTTCTGGCCCATCAGCGCCAGACGGATGAACTCGCGGTCCTTGTAACCGTTGCAGACAATGGTGCCGCCCTTCGGCGCCAGTGCCAGTACCGCCAGCAGCTCAGGCTTGGAGCCGGCTTCAAGGCCGATCGATACGTTCTGGGTGGCGATGATGTTTTCGATCACCGCTTCCTGCTGGTTAACCTTGATCGGGTACAGCGCGGTGTACTTGCTCTGGTATTCCAGGCGCTCGATGTTGGCATCGAACGCACCGGTCAGCTGACGCACGCGGTCTTGCAGGATGTCTGGGAAACGCACCAGCAGCGGCAAGGACAAACCGCTTTTGCGCAGTTGGTCGACTTGCTCGAACAGGTCGATAGGCGAACTGGTCGGGCCGTTCGGACGAACTTCGACGCGACCGGCGTCATTGATCGCGAAATACCCGGCCCCCCAATGGCGAATCCCGTAAACACTGCGGCTGTCCGCAACTGTCCATTGGCTGCCATCATCTTTGCGTGTGCGTCTTACGGACATCGAAGTCCCCTATAAAGAAGTCATAGAGCGTCGCCTTGAGTTCAGGCCGGCGCAGTCTAAAGAATGAAAATGACGGTTCGTCAACGAGGGGGTAGACCTCGCTGACCGCAGTGAGTTTAGAAACCGGTCATGAACAGGCTCTGTGAAAACCATGGAGACGACGCCAGACCAAAATGAAGTCAGGACTGGATCAAGCCGCGGGTGGTTTTCACAGAGGCTGCTAGCCGCCGGACTTCTTCGCTTTGAAACCGTGTTTGATCAGCTCAGCCAAGAGTAGCTCGACATGATCGCCCTGGATTTCGATGATCCCGTCTTTCAACGCCCCACCGGTCCCGCAACGTTTCTTCAACGTGGTGGCCAGTTCCTTGAGCGCGTCTTCGGCCAACGGCACGCCGGTGATGGTCGTCACCGTCTTGCCGCCACGACCCTTGCTTTCGCGACGCACGCGAGCGATGCCGTCGCCGGCCGGGATAACGGTTTGTTTGCAGATGCAGGCGTCCACCGGTTTACTGCATTCCGGGCAATGACGACCTGCGTCGGTGGAAAATACCAGGCCACCTAGGGCGGCGAAGGATGCGGCTTTTTTGGCCACCGGCAATCCTCTTGGGAGGACAAAGACTGATCGCAACCTTGGGCAAGGTTATCGACCGCGAAGCCCCACTCAGGCAGGGGCAGCGCTACTGAGCCGGGCACTGCCGGTTCAGCTTGAAAAGGTCGCGCAGTGTAACGGCAAAAAGCCGACTTGCTAAGAGCCAATCGGCGCCAATTTACAGCTCTTTTGCGACGTCATCCCCTTGGGCGCGAAGATAGCGCTTCAGGGCTGCCAAAGAGTCCGGGCAGTACGGCTTTTGCTGGATATCCAGCAGGACCTGATCAATCGGGATAAAGCGCGCCTCCAGCACCTCTTCGGGCTGCAGGATCAATGGGCCGTCCCACACCGCCGAAAACGCCGAACACCAGAGCCGGTTGCCGGTGTCCTCGAAGAAAAAGTGATCATGAGCAGTCAGTTCCACACCGCTCACCCCCAACTCTTCTTCCAGCTCACGGGCCGCCGATTCGGCATAGGTCTCGGTGGCCAACACCATGCCGCCGGCCGCCACGTCCCAGTAACCGGGGTATATCGCTTTGCTCAGGGTGCGCCGATGTACGCACAACTCGCCGGCAGAATTGAACAGCATGATGTAGGTGCCGCGCCCGATCAGCCCGCGCTCGCGCAGGTCGGAGCGGACCCGAGCGCCGAGCAGGTTATCCTGCTCGTCGACCCAGGCGATCTGTTCGGCATCGGAGGCCGCGCGGTGGGCGGCCTCTTTAGCGCTATCTACCATGACTCAGCCCTGATTGAGCAGTTGACGCAAGTCGATCACCGCGGCGTTGGCCCGGGAGATGTAATTGGCCATGACCAGCGAGTGGTTGGCCAGCACACCGAAGCCGCTACCGTTGAGGATCATCGGGCTCCAGACCGGCTCTTGCGAGGCCTCCAGCTCACGGATGATCTGGCGCACGCTGACCGTGGCGTTTTTCTTCGCCAACACATCGGCGAAGTCGACTTCGATGGCGCGCAGCAGATGGGACAGTGCCCAAGCCTGACCGCGGGCTTCGTAGAACACGTTATCGATCTGCATCCACGGGGTTTCAACCACTTCTTCGTCAACCTGCGGCACCTGACCGAGCGCCGTGACTTCGGTTTTCAGCGCAGTGTTGAGCTTGACCCGGCCAACGCTGGCCGACAGCCGTTGCGACAGGGAGCCCAGACGGGTCCCCACATCACCCAGCCAGTTGTTCAGGTTGTCGGCGCGGGCATAGAACAGCGCGCTTTTCTGGTCAGGACCCGACAGACGTGCCTGATAACGGCTCAGGGAATTGATGCCTTCCTGATACTCGGACTCACTGGATGGCAGCACCCAGCTCTTGTTGTCGAAGTTGAAGCGCGGCTCGGCCTTGGCCAGGTCGGCGTCTTCAGCGGACTGCGATTGGGAACGGGCAAAGTCTTTACGCAGCGCACGGCTCAGATCGCGGACCTGGACCAGCACGCCATATTCCCAGCTCGGCATGTTGTCCATCCATAAGCCCGGCGGGAAACGGTCGTTGGAAATATAGCCACCCGGTTTAGTCAGCAAGGTACCGGCGACGGTCTTGAGGGTTTCCACCGTGGTGTACCCGACCACCATCTGCTTGCCTTCTTTCTCGGCCGCCATCTGGGCATTCTGCTGAACCGGGAACAACGCGGGTTCCTGGCTCCAGTACCAGCCCAGCGCGATAGCCACCAACAAGTAAAGGCAAATCAGAGTGGCCAGCGCCCGACTGAACAACAGGCCACCAAAATAACTACGGGTGGCCGATTTCGGTTCAGCGGCACGCTCAGGCGCACTGCCTGTGCGGTTCTTCCAGTCCAGCATGGCGATATCCTTTCAATCACTTGAGTTCATCGGTTCGACTACAACCCTACGCCATCGTGCCTTTATTTGCCGCGCATTAAATCCTGCGGGACACAGCGAGCCATACAATGACTGCAATCGAAGCCATCACTATAAATGAAGCACAGCGTTGAGCCTATGCGACCAGTCGGTCGGAAACTGAATGATGTCGCTTTGCAGATTATTGACGTACTACACTCATGCAATCGAAAAGAGGTGCTAGCATAGAGCCACCAGTCGACCTCAGCATGCACCCTAACTAGTCAGGATATGACCGAGCCAGAAGACCCCAGCCGTGAGCGCCTCAAGCACCACTTTGCCCAGCGGGTAATTCATCAGGCACGTCAGATTCTTGAGATATGGCAACGCCTGCAGCGCAATGAATGGTCCACCACCGACTTGTCGGAGCTGAGCGAGGCCAATCTGCGCCTGCTGCGCTTTGCCGAACGTTTCGAACAACCGGAACACACCCTGCTGGCCCGTCATATCGGCCAGTCGCTGGAGGCCGTCGACGCCAATCGCGGACGCCTGAGCAGCGGATTGATCACTGACCTCAACCGCTTGATGCAGCGCTTGTCCCGCACCGGCCTACGCCATGGTGATCAGCTCGAGCACACGTTCCTGCCGCCGCTGCGCAAACCGATCTACGTGATGCTGCAGGATCACGACCGGGCCGAACGGCTGGCCAAGCAACTCGAATTCTTCGGGCTCAGTGCTCAAGCCCTCGACAGTGTCGCCGCGTTCCGCGCTTCGATGATCGAGCGGTTACCGGCGGCGATTGTCATGGACGTCGACTTCAGCGGTGCCGGCATTGGCCTGAAACTGGCGGCCGAAGCCCAGCAAGGCCTGGAGCAGCCCTTGCCGCTGTTGTTTTTCAGCCTGCACGAAACCGACACCCCGACCCGCCTCGCCGCCGTGCGCGCCGGTGGCCAGGAGTTTCTCACCGGCACCCTCGAAGCCTCGAGCCTGCTGGAAAAGATCGAAGTGCTGACCTGCGTCGCCCAGTACGAACCTTATAAAGTGCTGATCATCGACGACTCCCGCGCGCAGGCCTTGCACACCGAGCGCCTGCTCAACAGCGCCGGGATCGTCACACGGACCTTGATCGAACCGATCCAGGCCATGGCCGAACTGGCGGATTTCCAGCCTGACCTGATCATCCTCGACATGTACATGCCGGCCTGCACCGGTACGGAACTGGCCAAGGTGATCCGCCATAACGACCGCTATGTCAGCGTGCCGATCATTTATCTGTCGGCCGAAGACGATCTGGACAAGCAGCTCGACGCCATGAGTGAGGGCGGCGACGACTTCCTGACCAAGCCGATCAAGCCGCGACACCTGATCACCACCGTGCGCAACCGTGCGGCGCGGGCGCGCAATCTGAAAGCGCGGATGGTGCGCGACAGCCTGACCGGTTTGTACAACCACACCCACATTCTGCAATTGCTCGAAGACTGTTCATTCCGCGCCCGTCGCGAAAACAAGCCGCTGAGCTTTGCGATGCTCGACATCGACCACTTCAAACGGGTCAACGACAGCCACGGTCACCCCATGGGCGACCGGGTGATCAAGAGCCTGGCGCTGTTCCTCAAGCAACGGTTGCGCAAGACCGACTTCATCGGCCGTTACGGCGGTGAAGAGTTCGCCATCGTCATGCCGGACACCGATATTGAATCGGCCTACAAGGTGCTCGACGAAATCCGTCAACGCTTTGCTGAAATCCACTACCCCGCTCAACCCCAAGACCTCTGGTGCACCTTCAGTGCCGGCGTCGTCGAACTACACGAAAACTCCGACAGCCTGATGATGGCCACACAGGCAGACGAGGCGCTGTACCGCGCCAAAGACGGCGGACGCAACCGCGTGCAAGCCGCGCGGGAGTCAAAGCAAAGTGCCACTTTTTCATCGGAATCGACCGATTCGGTCATAACCCTGTAACGGAAACGCAATAACTTCAGGCACTTACCATTCTGCCGTTGGTAGTCCGCAATGCGCCTGAAGCTGTTGACCAATCTCAATACCCTCCTTCTGGTCGCCGTCTGCGTGGCCCTCGGCGCTACCCTCTGGTGGTCGCAAAAAGCCCTGGAACGCCCCTACCTGTTGGTGGAGCGTTACCTGGGCCTGTCTCAGCAGTTTCATAATGAAGTGGCGCGCAACGTCGAGGATTACCTGGCCAGCGGCGATGCCCTGCGCCTGAGCAGCGCCAGCCAGGCCATCGACGGCCTGCAAAAGGAGCTCGGCGAATTGCCGCCGCCCCTGGCCGACACCTTGCGCCCCAGCCTGTCGAACCTGGAGGAGTTCAGCAAGACGGACCTGCTGGCCGCCGGCAAACTCGCGGGCGATCCACAAGCACTGCTGCTGCAAGCTGAACGCGAGCTCGGCGCCAGCCTCGATCAGCTCAGTCAGTACGCCAGCGGCAACGCGGCGTACCTGACGCCTTTGCTCGCGGCCTCCCTGCATCTGGGCAAGCTGTCTCTGGCCCGGGATAAACTGGTCAGCAGCGGGCGCAGCGAACTGGCCGCCGATGTCGAGCGCGAAGTCGCTAACATCCGCGTTCAAGCTGAACAATTGAACACCTTGCCGCTGCTGGGGGTGACTGCCAGCAGCGAATCGAACACCGATGACTTCTCCGCCATGATGGGCCTGGAGAACACCGAGAAAGCCGTCGCCGAAGACGCCGGCGTCAGCCTCAAGCGTGAACTCAACAGCCTGCTCACCCGCTACCCGACTGAACTGGCACGCACGCGCGAACAGATCCAGAAACGCGCCGACCTCAGCACCGCGACTCACTTGAAAATCACCGCCGTGCAGCAGGCCATCGCCGGGCTGGAACCGGTAGTGCGCGCCCAGCACGGGCAAATCCAGGGCGAAGTGCGGCTGATGCAGGGCGTGATGATCGGGCTGATTCTGCTGATCGCCTTGCTCATCGATACCTTGCAGCGACGCCTGGCCCGAACCCTGACCAATCTGGCACCAGCCCTTTCGATCTGGGCCGAGGGCGACTTCAGTCGCGACATTCAACTGGGTGCGACCAACCGCGAACTGCATGACATTCAAGCTTCGCTCAATCGCTTGCGCGCCTATCTGGTCGAGCTGGTGGGGACCATTCGCCTCAATGCCGAGCAAGTCGCCGGCAGCAGCCGGACGCTCGCCGAATTGAGCAACGACCTGCACAGCGGTGCCGAGCATCAGGCCGGCGACACCGCGTTGATCCGCGACTCTCTCGGCGAACTCGAGGCGACGATTCAACAAGTCGCCGGTGACGCCAGCCAGGCCGCGGACGCCAGTCGTCATGCAGGGCTTGCAGTGGAACACGGTCAGAAAGTCATCGGCCTGAGCCTCACGGGTCTGCATGCGCTGGTGGGTGAAGTGCAAGGCAACGCACAGATGATCGAACATCTGGCCGAAGAGTCGGCGACCATCGGCGGCGTGCTGACGGTGATTCGCTCGATTGCCGACCAGACCAACCTGCTGGCCCTGAACGCCGCCATCGAAGCGGCCCGCGCCGGGGAGATGGGCCGGGGATTTGCAGTGGTGGCCGAAGAGGTTCGCTCACTGGCACAACGCACCGCCGGTGCCACGGCCGAGATTCAGACGCTGATCGCCGGCCTGCAAACCGCCGCGCGGCAGTCGGTCGAAGGCATGCGCGCCCAGGTCGAACACGCCGAAGCCACGGCCAATCAGGCCCAGGCGGCCGACGGTGCACTGGATAAAATCGTCGGGGCGATCCAGACCATTGCCGACACCGCCGTGCGCATCGCCGATGTCACCGCCCAGCAGAGCGGCGCTGTCAGCGAAATCCGCGATCACAGTGAACGGATTCATCAATTGGGTGGGGATAACTTGCTGAGGATTGGTGAAGGGCGCAGCCAAGGCGAACATTTACTGACATTGGGTGGGCAGTTGCATACAGCGGTGCAGGCATTTCGGGTTTAAGGGCTCGGGTCTGAACGCTACCAACGAGCAAGATTATCGACACCTGAGTTCTTGTATGAAAACTCCTGTTTATCTATACGGTGCTTTTTAGTCATCGTTTTGATGCTAGAGTTTAGCGCTTCAATCAATCGAGCGTGCACAGGAGTGCCCCGTGATAGTTCCAACGTCGCCCCCAGGCGTATCTGTGGAGGAAAACATGGCCATTGCCTTCCACAAGAAAAAAGTTTTGAAAGAGGGATCCGCATTCATTTACTCCTGGTTCTATAGCCAAGTCAGAAATCGCGGCCCTTGGGACTACAAAAAGCTATCCCCTGACTATGAAGCCTTTGGCAATTTCAATTACGGCGCGACCGGGATTGCTGCGGGGTTTTCCGAGAATGTTCTGTTACGTGCCGCCGGCCTTGCCCAGACACAGGCAAAAACGACAAAAGTAGAATTTGGAAGCTGGTGGAGCGAGGCTCCTTTTGGCGATGATCCTGCGGATCAGGAATGGATCAAGAAGGGAGTCAGGTATGCCCGTTTCAGGAACTACTAAAAACACTGCATACACAATCGTCGCCTCCTCCCTGCTAGCTGTATGCTTGGCTTACATCGGCTGGACATGGCTCATGTCTTCCGGCAACCCAGTGCTGACCGATGTAGTACTTAAACTACCCCTTGGCGAAAACGGCTTCATCTACGGCGTCAAAGATGATCGAGGCGGAGCAACAGTACCGTTCAGCTATCGATACTATGTCTATCGCGAACTGACATCCAACGAGCAAATAGCGTCTGAACTCAAGACCGCTGGTCCGTTTTTAGTCACCCGAGATCCAGCCATAAAGGTCGATATCCAAGGTTCAACTATCAATGTATCGACCAACCAGGAAGTCTATGAGTATCACAGCAGCACGCTGTTTCGACATACCAACAGTAACCACTACACCCCTGTAACAATCAACTTGTGTAAACACTCCAGCGATCAACCAACAAAGTAAGCCCGAAGCCTGACTGAAACACCTCCCTGCAGGAGCTGCCGAAGGCTGCGATCATTTGATGTTGATCCTGGCGGCGGATCGAGCGTTGAAGATCAAAGTCAAAATATCGCAGCCTTTGGCAGCGCCTACGGGAGATCGGCGTAGTCGCATACATTGCACACTCAGCTATCATGCCCGCACCTCCAATACGCGAGATTGTCATGCGCCGTTTGCTCTGCCTGCTGTTTTTAGTGCTCGCCCTGCCGGCCTCCGCCGCCGGATTGCTGGACAGTCGCCCCAGTTCCACGCTGGGTTCGATCAACAACAGTGCCGACTTCCTGCCGGTGCGCGAAGCCTTTCAGTTGAGCCTGGTAGACAGCACACCGCAATCGGTCAAGCTGCGCTTCGTCGCCACGGAGGGTTACTACCTCTACCGCCATCGCTTCCAGTTTCGCGCCGACCCGGCCGACGTTGGTCTCGGCGCGGCTCAATTGCCCAAGGGCGAACAAAAGCATGATGAATACTTCGGCGATGTCGAGGTTTACCACGGCATTCTCGATGTAGAACTGCCACGCACCGACTCCCGCGCCTTTACGCTGGCCGTGACCTATCAAGGCTGCGCCGACAAAGGCCTGTGCTACCCGCCCGAGACCGAGCGCCTGAGCATTGATGGCAGCGGCAGCGCTATTTCGGGTAACACCCCCACCAAGGCTAACTGGAGCTGGAGCGAACTGGCATTGTTTTTTCTCGCTGGCGTGGGCCTGACCTTCACCCCATGTGTATGGCCCATGCTGCCGATTCTGTCCGGTGTGGTGCTGCGCGATCAGGTGGGTGGATTGCGTGGTTTCAAACTGTCCCTGGCGTATGTTCTGCCAATGGCGGCGTGCTTCGCCTCGCTCGGTGCGCTAATGGGTCTATTTGGCGCCCAGCTCAATCTTCAGGCCCGACTGCAATCGGCCTGGGTATTGGTGCCGTTCGCAATGTTTTTCGCCCTTTTCGCCCTGGCCATGTTCGGCGTCTTCGAGCTGAAACTGCCCTACGCCATCAGCAGCCGCCTGAACCGAATTGCCGGCCGCACTCAAGGTGGCTCGTTGTGGGGAGCCGCGGTGCTGGGCGTGGTCTCGAGCTTGCTGGTCTCTCCGTGCGTTACCGCGCCACTGGTCGGTGCCTTGCTCTATATCAGCGCCAGCGGCGATGCAGTAGGGGGTGCGCTGAAACTGCTCATGATCGGCCTTGGCATGGGGCTGCCGCTGATACTGGTGGCTACCGGCGGGGCGGCATGGCTTCCCAAAAGCGGTCCCTGGCTGCTCTTGGTCAAAAACATCATTGGCATCATGTTGCTGAGCGTCGCCCTCGGCCTGCTGAGTCGTGTGCTGCCAGGCCCGGTAACGCTGCTACTGATCGGACTGTTATGGGGCGGCGTAGGCTTGTTTCTCGGGGCACTGGAGTTTGTTTACAAACCACCCAGAAAGCGCCTGGCACAATTGCTCGGGCTGTTCTTGCTGTTTTACGCATTGGCCTGTTGGTACGGAGCGTTGAGCGGTCATAGCAATCCACTTAACCCCATTGGCCAGCCGCGCATCGTCGCCAGCAACGAGCAGCAACCGCAAATCGCCAGCACGTGGCAAACCATCACCACGCCAGCCGAACTGGATCGCGCCCTCGCCGAAGCCAAATCCTCCGGCACGCCACTGCTGCTCGACTGGTACGCCGACTGGTGCATCAGTTGCAAAGTCATCGAACACGAAGTGCTCAACGATGCCAACGTCGTCGAACGTCTCAAAGGCTATCGACTGATCCGTTTCGACATCACCGCCAGCAACAGCGAACAGCGCGCCCTGCTCGACCGCTACAAGTTGTTCGGCCCTCCGTCGCTGATGTTTTTCGGCAAGGACGGCGTCGAACGCACCGATGTGCGAGTGATCGGCGAGATAAACGCCACCAACTTCGCCAAACGCGTTGCGAAAGCAAATGACCGGATTTAATCACCCGGTCACATATTTCGCGCAAACATCGGCCATCGTGCTGGCTATTGCACAGAACTGGACAGTCACAAAGGCTTTGCGGCATAGTCGCCGGGTTCTGACGATTGCACACAGATAACAAAGGAGCAGCAGATGGCGACCCTATTGGTTTTGCACGGCCCTAACCTGAACCTGCTCGGCACCCGGGAACCGGGCGTCTACGGTGCAACCACCCTGGCGCAAATCAACCAGGATCTGGAACAGCGCGCGCGCAATGCCGGCCACCATTTGCTTTACCTGCAAAGCAACGCCGAGTACGAATTGATCGACCGCATCCACGCTGCTCGCGGCGAAGGTGTGGACTTCATTCTGATCAATCCAGCAGCTTTTACGCATACAAGTGTCGCATTACGTGACGCGCTGCTGGCAGTGAGCATCCCATTCATCGAAGTGCATTTGTCTAACGTGCACAAACGCGAACCTTTCCGCCATCACTCTTACTTCTCCGATGTAGCGGTGGGAGTGATCTGCGGCCTTGGCGCCAGCGGTTATCGACTGGCCCTGGAGGCCGCACTAGAGCAGCTTGAAAGACAGGCAACGGCTTGAACCACAAGCGTTAAACGCCCCTGACCGACCCTTGGGAGTTGATGATTCATGGATATCCGTAAAGTTAAGAAACTGATCGAATTGCTGGAAGAGTCCGGCATCGACGAGCTTGAGATCAAGGAAGGCGAAGAGTCCGTACGCATCAGCCGTCACAGCAAGACGCCGGCTCAGCAGTACTACGCACCGGCTCCGATGCATGCACCGGCACCGGCGCCAGTTGCTGCCGCCGCTCCGGTTGCTGCCGCTGCTCCAGCGGCTCCAACGCTGAACGGCAATGTTGCCCGCTCGCCGATGGTCGGCACGTTCTATCGCAAATCTTCGCCAAGCTCGCCATCCTTCGTTGAAGTCGGCCAGACCGTGAAGAAAGGCGACACTCTGTGCATCGTCGAAGCCATGAAGATGATGAACCACATCGAGGCTGACCACAGCGGTGTGATCGAATCCATCCTCGTCGAAGACGGCCAGCCGGTTGAGTTCGACCAACCGCTGTTCACCATCGTTTGAATCGCGGAGAGCCTTTGATGACTGCGAAGTTGGAAAAAGTTCTGATCGCCAACCGCGGTGAGATCGCCCTGCGGATTCTGCGTGCCTGCAAGGAAATGGGCATCAAGACCGTCGCCGTTTACTCCAAGGCCGACAAAGAGCTGATGCACCTGGGCCTGGCAGACGAATCCGTCTGCATCGGTCCGGCCTCCGCGGCTCACTCCTACCTGCACATTCCGGCCATTATCGCCGCCGCTGAAGTGACTGGCGCCACCGCCATTCACCCAGGCTACGGTTTCCTTGCGGAAAATGCCGACTTTGCCGAACAGGTCGAGAACTCCGGTTTCGCGTTCATTGGCCCGAAAGCCGATACCATCCGCCTGATGGGCGACAAGGTATCGGCCAAGCACGCCATGATCGCCGCTGGCGTTCCAACCGTTCCAGGCTCCGACGGCCCACTGCCTGAAGACGAAGAAACCGCTCTGCGCATTGGTCGCGAAGTCGGTTACCCGGTGATCATCAAAGCCGCTGGCGGCGGCGGTGGTCGTGGCATGCGGGTGGTGCACAAAGAAGAAGACCTGATCTCCTCGGCGAAACTGACCCGCTCCGAAGCGGGCGCAGCGTTCGGCAACCCGATGGTCTATCTGGAAAAATTCCTGACCAACCCACGTCACGTGGAAGTTCAGGTGCTTTCCGACGGCCAAGGCCACGCCATCCATCTGGGTGACCGCGACTGCTCGCTGCAACGTCGTCACCAGAAGGTTCTCGAAGAAGCACCGGCACCGGGCATCGACGAGAACGCACGCGAGGAAGTCCTCGCCCGCTGCGTCAAGGCGTGCATCGATATCGGCTACCGTGGCGCCGGCACTTTCGAGTTCCTGTACGAGAACGGCCGCTTCTACTTCATCGAGATGAACACTCGTGTCCAGGTAGAGCACCCGGTATCGGAAATGGTCACCGGCATCGACATCGTCAAGGAGATGCTCAGCATCGCCGCCGGCAACAAGCTGTCGTTCACCCAGGATGACGTGGTCATCCGCGGTCACGCGCTGGAATGCCGGATCAACGCCGAAGACCCGAAAACGTTCATGCCGAGCCCAGGCACGGTCAAGCATTTCCACGCCCCAGGCGGCAACGGCGTTCGCGTCGATTCGCACCTGTACAGTGGCTATGCCGTTCCGCCGAACTACGACTCGTTGATCGGCAAGCTGATCACCTACGGCGCAACCCGTGACGAAGCCATGGCGCGCATGCGCAATGCGCTGGACGAGATCGTTGTCGACGGGATCAAGACCAACATCCCGCTGCACCGTGATCTGACCCGCGATGAAGGCTTCTGCAAAGGGGGAGTGAACATTCACTACCTCGAGCACAAGCTGGCTGGCGAGAAGCACTAAGCTTCAGCCGGAACATGACAAGGCCGCTTTCGAGCGGCTTTGTTGTTTCTGAAGATTGACGCAACATGACCATCCGACACGCTACACCCCATCCGGTAAAGACTCCCCCTCGCTCGCTGACTATAATCGCCCGCACAAACGAGATATGCGGGTTTCTGCCTATAGTCTGACAGTCCTCCAAGACAGTCTGCTCTGAAGAAGGCATCATCCCCCCTCTAATCATCGCGCCCTTGAGCACACTTGCTCGGACGTGCATTCTTTTGTGTTTTGCAGGGCCTGAATGGCTCTCGACACCCGGTAGTGACCAGGAACTGAAATTTATGGCAAGCGCCAAACTGACTCTTGCACGGCTTGAAACCCTGCTGCTCGCCGCCTGCGACGACCTTCGTGGCAACATGGATGCCAGTGAGTACAAGGAATACATCTTCGGCATGCTGTTTCTGAAGCGCGCCAGTGATCTGTTCGATCAACGCTGGGAAGAAATAGAGAAAGAAGGCAAGGTTGCAGGCCTGAGCGAAGAGGACATTAAGGCGAATCTAGAGGATCCAGACCAATACTCAGGAAAATACTTTTTCGTGCCAGAGCCGGCCCGCTGGAACAAACCATGGGTCGACGACAAATGGAACCTGCGCCCGGCCTTGAAACACATCAAGGAAAACGTCGGAACCACACTCAACAAGGCGCTTTCGGCCTTGGAAGAATCAAACTCTGAAGCGCTGCAGGACGTGCTCAAACACATCAGCTTCAACAAAAAAATTGGCCAGCATTCTCTGGATGACGACACTTTGGTCAATTTCATCCAGAACTTCGACAAAATCCCGTTGCGCGATAAGGACTTCGAGTTCCCGGATCTGCTGGGCACCGCCTACGAGTGGTTGATCAAGCACTTCGCCGACTCCGCAGGAAAAAAAGCGGGTGAATTCTACACCCCGGCTGAGGTGGTGCGCATCTGTGTCGAGATCTGCGACCCGAAGGAAGGCATGAGCATCTATGATCCGACGGTTGGGTCGGGCGGCATGCTGATCCAAGCCCATGACTATCTTCGCGAGCACGGCGCCAAAGCATCCGAACTGGAGCTTTATGGCCAGGAAAAGATGGGCACCACTTGGTCTATCTGCAAAATGAACATGCTGCTGCATGGCATTCCCCATGCAGTGATTCGGAACGAAGACACCCTGCGTGAGCCGCAGCATGTGGCTGTCGATGGCCAGCTGCAACGCTTCGACCGAGTATTGGCGAACCCTCCCTTCAGCCAAAATTACATCAAGAAGGACATCAAGCATCCTGGCCGTTTCCCAGTGTGGATGCCCGAAAAGGGCAAAAAGGCTGACTTGATGTTCGTGCAACACATGCTGTCAGTGCTTAAAAATGACGGTCGTATGGCGACAGTGATGCCTCATGGCGTGCTGTTCCGTGGCGGCGAAGAGCGCGAGGCCCGCAAGTACTTCATCGAAAAAGGTTATTTGGAGGCCGTGATCGGTCTGCCGAGCAATCTGTTTTACGGTACCGGTATCCCGGCATGCATTCTGGTGCTCAACAAGGACGGGGCCACCACCCGCGACCATGTGTTATTCATCAACGCTGACCGTGAGTATCGGGAAGGCAAGGCACAGAATCATCTGCGCCCTGAAGACATTGACAAGATCGTGCACGCCTACCGGGCGGGGCAGAACATTCCAGCCTACGCGCGACTCGTCCCGATCAACGAAATTGCTGACGAAGACTTCAACTGCAACATCCGCCGTTATGTAGACAACGCCCCACCACCGGAACCGCACGATGTCCGCGCGCACCTGCACGGTGGAGTGCCTGTCAGCGAGATCGATGCGCTGGAACACTTCTGGCAAAACTATCCACAACTGCGTGAAAGCTGCTTTGTGCCTCGCCCGGCCGCGGCTAACGGCGTGCCATATGCCGACTTCTCATCCGCACTGCAAGACAAGCGCGCGATTGCCGAGTACATAAACACCCACCCCGGCGTCACTGAACGCCAGGCACAATTCATGGCGCAACTGCAAGGCTGGTGGCAACAACACCTGCCTATCATCGAAGCACTCGCACCAGATGCTACTAACCAGCAGGCTCGTGCAAACAATGTCTACCAAATGCGCGCCACACTGCTGAACAGTATCGAACGAACTTTTGCGCAGCAGGACTTGCTCAATAGCTTTCAAGTACGTGGCGCCTTCGCCAATTACTACAAATCACTCGCCTCCGACTTCAAATCTATCGCCGCCAGCGGTTGGGGCGCGGAGCTGATTCCGGACGAAGAGATTTTGCAAAGCCAGTTCCCTGAAGTACTGGCCGAACTGGAGCAACAACACAGCCGCTTGGCTGAGTTGCAGGCGCTGTTCGCCGCAGCAGGGGAAGAAGACTTTGAAGACACCGATGACAGCGGTGTTCTGCCGGCTGATGAGGTAAAAACCCTCAAGTCCAGCCTGAAAGAAGCCCGCGGTCTCACGAAACTGGCCAAGCGCGATACCAGTTTTGGGGACTGGAAGAGCCACCAACGTGAAGTTGAGCGTATCGAAGCGCAGCTGGCCCGGCACAAGGCACTGGAAGACGAAGCTAAGAACCTCAAGGTGCTGATCAGATCGACCGAGAAAAACCGCGATGCTTTGGTGGAAAAAGCCCGCGAGAACATCAACAATGATGAAGCTAGTGTGGTAATTGTCGAGCGCTTGGGCAAGGTGCTGTTTGATAGTTACCGTCAATATTTGCGGGCTGATCAGCGAGCATGTATCGCGGTGATCGAAAACCTTTGGGGCAAGTATGCGGTAACGGCCAAACAAATCGAGGCCGAGCGCTATGAAGCGGCGCAAGCTCTGCAAGCTTTTTTGGTGGAGCTGGGGTATGAGTAGGTTCAAGGAAGTAGCAATTGGCGAACATATAAAGCTTACCAGTGGCTTTCCATTTCCATCGTCAAAATTCTCTAGCGAAGGCTTCCCGCTCATTCGAATTCGCGACATTCTAACCTCGCAAACTGAAACTTATTTTCAGGGTTCTTTTCTACCCAGCTACATAATCAAGAAAAACAACATCCTTATTGGCATGGATGGAGATTTCCATGTCGCCCGATGGAATGGCCGTGACGCGCTACTGAATCAACGAGTACTTAAAGTTGACGTACATAGCGAGTCCACCATTGTTCTTGATTACTTATTTCACTGGCTAGGACCATTTGTTAAGAAAATCAACGAAACAACGGCCGCAACCACGGTAAAACACCTTTCAACAAAAGATATCATTAAAGCAAAGGCAAACTTCCCCGATGTAAAAATCCAACAAAAAATCGCCACTATCCTTACCGCTATCGACACTACAATTCAAAAGACGGAAGTTTTAATTGCCAAATTCCATCAACTCAAAGCTGGCTTGATGCATGACCTGTTCACCCGAGGTGTGCTGCCCAACGGCCAACTGCGCCCAACACGCGAGCAAGCGCCGGAGCTCTATCAGAAAATAGAGGGTGAGTGGATCCCGAGAGATTGGCAATACGATCTACTTGATCGGCTTGCTTCGAGAGGAAGTGGCCACACCCCCAATAAAAACCATCCCGAATACTGGAATGGTGGAGTCAAGTGGGTCTCACTGGCAGACTCCCACAAGCTGGATCAGCTTTACATCGCTGACACCGAACTAAAAATTAGCCATAAAGGCATTCAGAACTCCTCTGCTGTTCTGCATCCTGCGGGAGTTGTCGTCCTTTCTCGAGATGCTGGTGTCGGGAAGAGTGCTATCACCACTGAGCCAATGGCAGTCAGCCAGCACTTTATGTGCTGGAAGTGCGACAAAAAAATGAATAATCACTTTCTGTATTACTGGCTCCAATTCCAGAAACGCGCATTCGAAAATATTGCAATGGGCAGTACCATCCTGACTATCGGGCTACCGTACTTCAAGCGTTTGAAAATTGCTTGCCCGATCGATATTGGTGAACAAGTTGCGATTGCTGAAAGGCTGAAATCCGTAGACTCGCAACTGTTCTCTTTACAGAATGATCTGTTTAAAAAGAAACAACAAAAGCTCGGCCTAATGCAAGACCTCCTGACCGGCAAAGTCCAAGTCAAAGTCGACGAACCAGAGCCTGCCCATGCCTGAAAAACTGCCCATCAACCTCAACGACCTCCTGCGCCAGCGGACTGTCGAGGGCGAGCGAATCGAATATAAAACGGGTTGGAATCCCGACCCAATCATTCGCACGCTCTGCGCCTTCGCCAACGATTTTGAAAACCTAGGCGGCGGTTATGTGGTGATTGGGCAGGATTGTGATACCAACGGTCAGCCGATATTTCCTCCTGTGGGCCTTGCCGACAACATTCTGGACAAAATCCAGCTTGAATTGCTGGCTGCCTGCCAGTCGATTCAACCGGCCTACTTCCCCGTGTTAAGTGTCGAAGAAGTCGAAGGCCGCAAGCTGATCGTATTGTGGGCACCAGGCGGGCAAAACCGCCCCTACAAAGCGCCGGCGGCAATCACTGCGAAACACCGCAGCCTGCACTACTACATTCGCCGCTATAGCAGCACGGTGGAAGCAAAAGGCGAAACCGAACAGGAGCTTTTAAGTCTTGCTGCCAAGGTGCCTTTTGATGACCGCTTCCATCTGGGTGCTCGCGTCGAAAATCTGTCCAAACCTTTGATGCAAAGCTTTCTCGAGGAAGTCGGCAGCGCACTCGCTGATGACGCAGACAATTTATCTATCGAAGACCTGGGCCGACAAATGAATGTTGTGGGAGGCCCGCCCGAATCGCCATGGCCCAAAAATGTAGGCTTGATGTTCTTCAGCCCTGCCCCCAAGCAGTTCTTCCCTGGTACACAGATTGATGTGGTGTGGTTTCCTGAAGGTGCCGGCGGCGACCGATTTGACGAGAAGATTTTCTCGGGGCCACTAGCAACCATGACTCGTGAAGCGTTGGCCTATATCCAGCGCAATTACCTACACGAAACAGTGATCAAACACCCGGATCGCGCTGAGGCTACTCGGGTCTGGAACTTCCCTTTCGCCGCGATTGAAGAGGCGTTGGTCAACGCCGTGTATCACCGCTCCTATGAGGTGCGCGAACCGATCGAGGTTCGTATCAGCCAGGAAGAGTTAGTGATTTTGAGTTTTCCAGGGCCAGACCGCTCGATTCGAATGGAAGACCTGCGCAAAGGCCGTGCTGTGAGCCGTCGCTACCGCAACCGGCGCATTGGCGAGTTTCTGAAAGAACTGGATCTGACCGAAGGCCGTTCAACAGGAATTCCCAAGATCCTCAAGGTCATGGCCGCCAATGGTTCACCAGCCCCACTGTTCGAAACTGACGATGACCGGACCTCTTACGTCGTACGGCTACCCGCACACCCACAGTCGCAAAACAGCGAAACAACGGAAGTCACCATGGAAGTCACCATGGAAGTCACCATGGAAGTCGCCACGGAAGTCGCGGCCTTGCTCAGCGTCGTAGATAACGACATGAGCCGGCAAGAGCTCCAAACGGCGATGGGTTTAAAGAACGCTGAGCACTTTCGCAAGGCATACATTCTTCCGGCCATCGCCGCCGGGGTACTTGAAATGACCCTACCCGAGCAACCCAAGAGCCGACTGCAACGCTATCGCTTGACGAGCAAAGGCGAGAAATGGCTGAAAAACAGTAACGCAAGGAATGCAAATTGAGTGAGTACAGCGAAGTCGAACGCCCCTTCCTGCAGCAACTCGCCGCACAAGGCTGGACGATCATCGATCAGGGTTCAGGCGTCCCGCAGGATGCGCAGATCAGCTTGCGCAACAACTTTCGCGAATGGCTACTTCCCGACGTCTTCGACCATACCGTGCGAAAAAACAACTGCGCGGAAGATGGGCAGCCATGGCTGACGGATCGGCAGTTGGAAGATCTACGTAGCCAGATCCTTAGCCAACCCAATCGCACGCTGCTGGAAGCCAACGAAACCATCCAGGCTTTGCTGTTCAAGGCACAGGTTGATGTTAATGAATTGACCGGCGAACTCGACCCGGTCGTGCGTTTGATTGACTTCAAATCACCAGAGAACAATCAGTTCCATGCCATTAACCAGTTTCGCGTAGATACTCCCGGTTGCGTCAGAGACTTCATCATTCCGGACATCGTACTGTTTGTGAATGGCATCCCGATTGGCGTCGTCGAGTGCAAAAAAGCTTCACAGACTTGCGCCAACCCGATGCAGGAAGCCTATGTGCAACTGCAGCGCTATATGCGCAAGCGCATGGATAAAGACAGCGTTGGGCTGAAAGAAGGTGAGCCTCGCCTGTTTCACTGCAACCTACTACTAATCCGCAGCAGCGGTCTGGAAGCCGACTACGGCACCATTTCCTCAGAGGCCGAACACTTTCATACTTGGAAGACGCTCTACCCACAGGATGATCGCGCTCTAAAAGGAATGAATCCGCAACAGCAGTTGATTGCCGGCATGCTCGGCCGAGCCAATATTTTGCAGATACTTCGTACCAGTTCGGTGTTCATGGACACCAGCGGTGGACACCGCGTGAAAGTGGTGTGCCGATATCAGCAATTTCGCGCAGCCAACAAAGTCCTCGAACGATTACGCCATGGAAAGACTGCGATCGAACGTAGCGGTGTCGTGTGGCACACCCAAGGTTCAGGCAAGTCGCTAACCATGGTATTTCTGGCGCGAATGCTACGCGCTAACGTTGACCTCTCAGACTACAAAATCGTATTGGTCAATGATCGGCAAGACCTTGAAGAGCAGTTAGGCAAAACAGCCACACTGATCGGAGGTCGCGTAAACGTAATCGAGAGTCGGCAGGACCTGCGCCAGCACCTGGGCACCGACAGCTCAGACATCAACATGGTGATGGTGCACAAGTTTCAGGAGCAGAAACAGACACTCAGCAATACCGTGGCCGAGGCGTTGGGAACTTACCAAGCCATGCCTTCGGGTAAGTTGTTTGGGGTTGTGAACTCCTCAGAGCGCATCATCCTGATGATCGATGAGGCACATCGCACTCAAGGCTCAGATCTGGGCGACAACCTGTTCGGAGCCTTCCCACACGCAACCCGTGTAGCATTCACGGGCACACCGCTGCTGACCGAACGGCACGGAGAAAAGAAAACCCACAAGCGCTTTGGTGAATACATCGACACCTATCGGCTGATGGATGCAGTCAACGACGGCGCCACCCTACAGATACTCTATGAGGGTAAGACAGCCGACAGTGCACTGAATGAGAAACACGCATTTGATCAGGCCTTCGAGGACCTGTTCCGTGACCGTAGTGAAGAAGAACTGCAAGCGATCAAGAAAAAGTACGGCGCCACCGGTGACATTCTGGAGGCTGAAAATCGCATCAATGCAATTTCTCGCGATCTGGTAAATCACTACATCGAGAACATCTTGCCCAATGGGTTCAAAGCTCAGGTGGTGTGCCACTCCAAACTGGCCTGTGTGCGTTACCAAAAAGGGATTGAGTCGGCGCTTGCCGAGTGCATTGAACAAGAGCAAATCAAAGCTGAGCCCGACAATGACTTGATCAAGCGGCTGCGGTTTCTGAAGACTGCAGTGGTGATCTCTTCAGACGGTACCAATGAGGCGGCCTATATCACGCAAGCTCGTAAACAAGGCGCGAGGATGAAAGCGGTCGAAAATTTCTGCCTCGGGTTCAACTTCGACGATCCGGAAAAGGCAAACACCGGCATCGCGTTCCTGATTGTCTGCGACATGTTGCTGACAGGTTTCGATGCGCCGATTGAACAAGTGATGTACATCGACAAGAGATTGCGCGAGCACACGCTGCTACAGGCAATTGCGCGTACCAATCGAGTAAAAAAAGGCAAGCAACGTGGCTATATCGTCGACTACATCGGCCTCGCCAACCATCTGACTGACGCGCTTTCGCTTTACGCTGCAAATGATGAAATACAAGAGCTGCATGACGGAATGCAAAACATTACGTCTGAGCTGCCTGTACTGGAGGAGCGGTATCAACGCCTGCTACAGCATTTCGTGGCTTTGGGGGTGAAAAACATCAAGGCTTTCGTGACCGGCACGCTGCCTAATCTGAATGCAGACGCTGCCGTGGTGCATGAGGCTGTAAAAGCATTGAAGGATGAGAAACAACGCGCGGACTTCGAGGTTTATCTCAAGAAATTCCTGATGAGCATGGACATCATCCTGCCTCACGCCTCAGCACAGCCTTATCGTATCCCTGCAAAACGCTTTGGTTACATTCTGCAAATCACCAAGGAGCGCTACAAAGACACCAGCCTTGACTTAGGTGATGCGGGTGCCAAGGTAAAAGAGCTGATCAACGAGCACCTGATTAGCCTGGGCATCAATCCCAAGATTGAGCCAGTAGAGCTTTTATCCGAGGATTTTCTGGAGAAACTGGCAGCGCACGCAGGCAATAACAACGAGGCAAAAGCCAGTGAAATGGAACATGCCATCCGTAAGCATTGCACCGTCCATCACGACGAGGACCCCGCCTTCTACAAGAGCCTGTCAGAAAAAGTCGATGCACTGATCGAGCAACATGAAGACGAGTGGGATCTGTTGGTCAAAAAACTCACGGAACTCAGAAGCGCAGCCATCGTTGGTCGAGAAAAAGGCGAAGAGGGCATGAGCAAAGAAGTCACCACTTTCTATGAGCACATCGTTCAAATCGGTTTCAACGGCGGAACAGTTGCCGAGGCTGACAAACCTAAATTCAAGGCATTGATGGGAACGACCGTAGGCATCCTTCAGGAAACCATCGCCAGCATCGATTTTTGGCAAAACCCGGACAAGCAAAAGCGCGTTCGCGGCCTGATCAAGACTGAAATAACTAAAGCCGGAATCGAAGAACTCAAACTGAATCGCGAACGCGTGGCGATTGAAATCATGAAGCTGGCAAAAAATCGCCATAACGCATTGATCCGGTCAATACCTACTGCAGAGGTGTAAATGCAATTCCGTCAGGTTCAAGACATCGAGTATCAGTTGCTACCCGGCTCGGAACGCCGAACGACCGATATCGTGATTGAGCGCGATGGCTTGATCACGGTACGCCCGCCCAAGGAGATGTCTGCCGAGCAGGTGGATGAGACTGTTTTCAGCAAGCGGATGTGGATATATCGCAACCTGGCACAATGGCGCGACCTCAATGCAACCCGTGTATCGCGTGAATGGGTAAGCGGAGAGTCGTTTCTTTACCTCGGCTCCAGCTATCGCCTGCAATTGGTTCAGGAACAAGATGAGCCACTTAAACTGAAAGACGGTAGGTTTTGTCTGTTGCGCACCATAGTAGATACCGGTGGAGATGAAGCAGCGCAAAGAATTTTCGAGGCGTTCTATAAGGAAAAAGGTCTCGCAAGAATCAGCAAGCGAGTAGCGTACTTCGCCAATA
The DNA here is from genome assembly GCF_024168645.1 of Pseudomonas sp. GGS8. NCBI lineage: Bacteria > Pseudomonadati > Pseudomonadota > Gammaproteobacteria > Pseudomonadales > Pseudomonadaceae > Pseudomonas > Pseudomonas sp. GGS8. The sequence goes on from NZ_JALJWF010000001.1 coordinate 1,148,155, forward strand.
AAGTGGGGGTAAAACCTAGCGACGTCCATATTAAGGAGCTCGGCTATCGCTGGGCATCATGCCTGAAAAACGGCACGCTCCATTTTCACTGGAAATGCCTCATGGCTCCGTTGACGATCATCGACTACATAGTGGTTCACGAGCTGTGTCACTTACATCATCGAGATCACTCAGACGCGTTCTGGAATGAGGTCGACAAGGTGTTGCCGGATTACCGGGATAGAAAGGAATGGTTGCGAATGCGAGGAGCAGAGCTGGACCTGTAGCCCCTGCGCTTATACCCGCTCCCACAAAACCTCCGCGCTCGCGTAAACTTGCGCGCTTCTCGCAGCCCGCTAGGCTGCAATCTATATTTTTCAAAGGTGCCCGCCATGCCTTGGCTGCAAGTCCGTCTCGCCATCAGCCCAGAACAAGCCGAAACCTACGAAGACGCTTTCCTTGAAGTGGGCGCCGTGTCGGTGACCTTCATGGACGCCGAAGATCAGCCAATCTTCGAACCGGAACTCAACACCACGCCACTGTGGTCGCACACGCACCTGCTGGCCCTGTTCGAAGGCGGCACCGACGCGGCCAGTGTGCTGGCCCACCTCGAGTTGCTGACCGGGAGCCCGCTGCCCGAGCATCACAGCGAAGTGATCGAAGACCAGGACTGGGAACGCAGCTGGATGGACAACTTCCAGCCAATGCGCTTCGGCCAGCGCCTGTGGATTGTCCCGAGCTGGCACGCCGCCCCCGAGCCGGACGCGGTGAACCTGCTGCTGGATCCGGGCCTGGCGTTCGGCACCGGCACTCACCCGACCACCGCACTGTGCCTGGAATGGCTCGACGGCCAGGACCTGAAAGACTGCAACGTGCTGGATTTCGGCTGCGGCTCGGGGATTCTGGCGATTGCCGCCCTACTACTGGGCGCCAAGCAAGCCGTCGGTACCGATATCGACGTGCAAGCCCTGGAGGCCTCCCGCGACAATGCCGGACGCAACAACATCGCCGAAGAGCTGTTCCCGCTCTATCTGCCGGAAGATTTGCCGCAGGTTCAAGCCGACGTGCTGGTGGCCAACATTCTTGCCGGCCCGCTGGTTTCCCTCGCTCCGCAACTGTCCAGCCTGGTCAAGCCAGGTGGTCGCCTGGCGCTGTCGGGCATCCTTGCCGAACAAGGTGAAGAAGTCGCCGCCGCCTACGCTCGCGATTTCGATCTGGACCCAATCGCCAATCGCGACGGCTGGGTACGCATCACTGGCCGTCGGCGCTAGAATGAGCGCCTGCATAAACCGGATTGCCGCATGACCGATAGCTTCGTCACCCAGTGCCCGCATTGCCAAACCAGCTTCCGCGTCAGCCATGCACAGTTGAGCGTGGCCCGTGGGGTGGTTCGTTGCGGCTCGTGCTTGCAGGTGTTCAACGCCGCCAGGCAGCTGCTTGAGCAGCGTGCCGGCAAGGAAGCGGTAAAACCGGTTGCATCGGCGCCCGTAGAACCGCCGGTACAGCGGGCCATCAGCCAAAAGCAATGGACCGCTGCCGAAATGGATCTGGACAGCCTGGACCTGGACGAAGAACTCGCCCGGCTCGAACAGCGGGAAATCCAGCCGACGACGGAATTCGGTCGCCCCCGCGAAGACAGCCTCAGCGCTCGCCGCGACAGTGCCGAGCACGACGAACCCCCTTGGTCCGACAGCCTTTTTAGTGAATCGGCCGCCGATCGCGCACAAATCGCCGACGTGCAGACGCCAGAACCGATGATCGAACCGACGATCGAGCCAAGCAAACACTCGCGCACCGAGCCTTCGCTGTCCATGGAGCCCATGCCACTGGACGATGAGCCCGAGATACAGCAGCTGCGCCTGCACGACCCGCTCGACGCCCCGATCCCTTTTGGCAGCCTGTCGGCGAAAACCGATGACGATGAGATCGACGATGACCTGCCTTCGGTCGAGCCTCTGCGCCAGCGCCGTGAACGCAGCGAACCGGCCCTGCGCGCTGAAGTGCTGCAGGACCTGACCGACGACCCGTTGCAACTGGATTGGCAAAGACGTCGCTCCCCCTGGGGTCGGCGCTTTTTCTGGTTGCTGCTGATCCTGCTCGGCGCCGCCGGCCTCGTCGGCCAATACGTCGCCTACCACTTCGACGAACTGGCGCGCCAGGACCAGTACCGTCCGTGGTTCCAGCAACTGTGCCCGCACATCGGCTGCACAGTGCCGTCCAAGGTCGACATCGCGAAAGTCAAAAGCAGCAATCTGGTGGTCCGCAGCCACCCGGACTTCAACGGTGCGCTGGTGGTCGACGCCATCATTTACAATCGTGCACCCTTCTCCCAGCCGTTCCCGCTGCTGGAGCTGCGCTTTGCCGACCTCAACGGCCACCTGATCGCCAGCCGTCGCTTCAAGCCCGGCGAATACCTCAACGGCGATCTCGAAGGCCTGGCGGAAATGCCGCCGCAAACGCCGATCCACATCGCGCTGGACATTCTCGACCCAGGCCCCAAAGCGGTGAACTACAGCCTGAGCTTCCATTCGCCGGAGTGAAACCCTCAAGCGTTGCAGGCTTGACGGCAGTTTCCTGACTCAGGCCGCTCAAACCAAACCTCTGGCGATAACGAATTAGCTGTTCAGATTTTGTTCAATTCAGCCTTTATCCAGTCATCGAGAGCGGGTATCATGCCAACCCTTTTTCGAACTCTCATGATCCGGCCCCACAACAGGGAAGTCCTATGTCGGCGGTACGCATCGGTCCATATACATTGCACAACGGCTTGATCCTCGCCCCCATGGCGGGTGTCACCGACCAGCCCTTTCGTCAGCTGTGCAAACGATTGGGCGCAGGACTTGTAGTCTCGGAAATGGTCACCAGCGACATGAGCTTGTGGAACACCCGCAAATCGCGGATGCGCATGATCCATGAAGGCGATCCCGAGCCCTGCTCGGTACAGATCGCCGGCGGAGATGCGCAGATGCTGGCGGATGCGGCCCGGGCCAACGTCGAACTGGGTGCACAGATTATTGACATCAACATGGGCTGTCCGGCGAAGAAGGTCTGTAACAAGGCCGCCGGTTCCGCACTGTTGAAGGATGAAGCATTGGTGACCGAGATCCTTCAGGCCGTGGTGGCGGCAGTCGATGTGCCGGTCACCCTGAAGATCCGCACCGGCTGGGACCGGGCGAACAAGAACGGTCTGACGGTGGCGAAGATCGCCGAACAGGCAGGCATTACGGCGTTGGCGGTGCATGGCCGCACCCGTGCCGACCTGTACACCGGCGAAGCTGAGTACGACACCATTGCCGCGATCAAGCAGGCGGTGTCGATTCCGGTCTTCGCCAATGGCGATATCGATTCGCCCGAGAAAGCCCGGTACGTGCTCGACGCGACGGGTGCCGATGGCCTGTTGGTGGGCCGGGCTGCCCAGGGGCAGCCATGGATTTTTCGTGAAATCGACCATTATCTGCGTACCGGTGAAAAACTCCCGGCACCGGAACTGATCGAGGTGGAATGTATTCTGCTTGAGCATCTGGCCGCGCTGCATGCCTTCTATGGCGACGTCATGGGCGTGCGCATAGCTCGCAAGCATGTGGGCTGGTATCTCGCAACCTTGCCGGGCGCCAGGGAGTTTCGCGCCCACTTCAATCGTTTGGAAGATACGGAAGCACAATGCGCCTACGTTCGGGGCTTCTTCGCCGAGCGTTACAAGAGCCTGATAGGGGACGGAGAAGGGGTGGCCGCATGACGATGATGACCGAGACTTTAGTGAGTGGAACAACACCCGTGAGCGACAACGTGAATTTGAAACAGCACCTCAATACACCGAGCGAAGAAGGTCAGACCCTTCGCGGGAGTGTCGAGAAGGCGCTGCACAATTATTTCGCCCACCTTGAGGGCGCTGCCGTCACGGATGTGTACAACCTGGTGCTCTCCGAAGTCGAGGCTCCCCTGCTCGAATGCGTGATGAACTACGTCAAGGGCAACCAGACCAAGGCCAGTGAGCTGCTCGGGCTGAACCGGGGCACCCTGCGCAAGAAACTCAAGCAGTACGATTTGCTGTAAGCATTCAATCAAACCAGAAAGGCGCCCGCGTAAAACCGGCCGCCTTTTTTGCTGACTCCTTTGCTTTTGATGGAAATTGAGATGACCGACCAGACCACCCGCCTGCCGATCCGCCGCGCCTTGATCAGCGTTTCCGACAAGACCGGGATCCTTGAATTCGCCAAAGAGCTCGAAGCCCTGGGCGTAGAGATCCTCTCCACCGGCGGGACGTTCAAGCTGCTGCGCGACAACGGCGTTGCCGCAGTGGAAGTCGCGGACTACACCGGTTTCGCAGAAATGATGGACGGCCGGGTGAAAACCCTGCACCCGAAAATCCACGGCGGGATCCTCGGTCGTCGCGGTATCGACGACGCCATCATGAACGAACACGGCATCAAACCGATCGATCTGGTAGCGGTCAACCTGTACCCGTTCGAAGCCACCATCAACAAGCCAGGCTGCGACCTGCCGACCGCCATCGAGAACATCGATATCGGCGGCCCGACCATGGTTCGTTCGGCGGCAAAAAACCACAAAGACGTGGCCATCGTGGTGAATGCCAGCGATTACGCCAACGTTCTGGAAAGCCTCAAGGCCGGCGGCCTGACCTACGCTCAGCGTTTCGACCTGATGCTCAAGGCCTTCGAACACACCGCCGCCTACGACGGCATGATCGCCAACTACATGGGCACCGTGAACCAGGCGGCTGAAACCCTCTCGACCTCCGGCCGCAGCGAATTCCCGCGCACCTTCAACAGCCAGTTCATCAAGGCCCAGGAAATGCGCTACGGCGAGAACCCGCACCAGAGCGCAGCGTTCTACGTTGAAGCCAAACCTGCCGAAGTCGGTATCGCCACCGCGACCCAACTGCAGGGCAAAGAGCTGTCGTACAACAACGTGGCCGACACCGACGCCGCACTGGAATGCGTGAAGAGCTTCGTCAAACCGGCCTGCGTGATCGTCAAGCACGCCAACCCGTGCGGCGTGGCCGTGAGCCCGGACGCCGAAGGCGGCATCCGTCAGGCCTACGAACTGGCCTACGCTACCGACACCGAGTCGGCGTTCGGCGGCATCATCGCGTTCAACCGCGAGCTGGATGCTGAAACCGCCAAGGCTATCGTCGAACGTCAGTTCGTCGAAGTGATCATCGCCCCATCCGTCAGCGCAGAAGCTCGCGCCATCGTGGCAGCCAAAGCCAACGTACGCCTGCTGGCCTGCGGCGAGTGGTCGGCTGACCGCGTTCCGGCCTGGGACTACAAACGCGTTAACGGCGGTTTGCTGGTACAGAGCCGCGACATCGGCATGATCAGCAGCGAAGACCTGAAAGTGGTGACCAAGCGCGCCCCGACCGAGCAGGAAATCAACGACCTGATCTTTGCCTGGAAAGTCGCCAAGTACGTCAAGTCCAACGCCATCGTCTACGCCAAGAACCGTCAGACCATCGGTGTCGGCGCCGGCCAGATGAGCCGCGTGAACTCGGCGCGCATCGCCGCGATCAAGGCTGAACACGCAGGCTTGCAGGTGCAGGGCGCTGTCATGGCGTCGGATGCCTTCTTCCCGTTCCGCGACGGTATCGACAACGCGGCCAAGGTTGGTATCACTGCGGTGATCCAGCCAGGCGGCTCGATGCGTGATGCTGAAGTGATTGCTGCGGCCGACGAAGCCGGCATCGCGATGGTCTTTACGGGCATGCGGCACTTCCGTCACTAAGTACCCGATCCACTGTAGGAGTGAGACTGCTCGCGATAGCGTCCTTTCAGACACATTGAATCTGACTGTAACGCCGTCATCGCGAGCAGGCTCACTCCCACAGAAAAGCATCTCTGCGGTGCTCCCCAGAATTAGCGTCATCCGAGGTTTTTGAAATGAATGTTTTGATCATTGGCAGCGGTGGCCGTGAACACGCCCTGGCCTGGAAAGTGGCTCAGGATCCGCGCGTGCAGAAAGTGTTCGTTGCCCCGGGCAACGCCGGCACCGCCATAGAAGCCAAGTGCGAGAACGTCGCCATCGACGTGCTGGCCCTTGAGCAACTGGCTGATTTTGCCGAGAAGAACGTTTCCCTGACCATCGTCGGCCCGGAAGTGCCGCTGGTTGCAGGCGTTGTCGATCTGTTCCGCTCCCGCGGCCTGGATTGCTTCGGCCCGACCGCCGGTGCCGCGCAACTGGAAGGCTCGAAAGCCTTCACCAAAGACTTCCTCGCGCGCCACAAGATCCCGACCGCCGACTACCAGAACTTCACCGAGATCGAGCCAGCCCTGGCTTATCTGCGTGAAAAAGGCGCACCGATCGTGATCAAGGCCGATGGCCTGGCCGCCGGCAAAGGCGTGATCGTGGCCATGACATTGACCGAAGCTGAAGACGCGGTGCGCGACATGCTCGCTGGCAACGCGTTTGGCGATGCCGGTTCCCGCGTGGTCATCGAGGAGTTCCTGGACGGCGAAGAAGCCAGCTTCATCGTCATGGTCGACGGCAAGAACGTGCTGCCGATGGCCACCAGCCAGGACCACAAACGCGTCGGCGACGGCGATACCGGTCCGAACACCGGCGGCATGGGCGCTTACTCCCCGGCACCGGTCGTCACGGCCGAAGTCCATCAGCGAGTCATGGACCTGGTGATCTGGCCAACCGTGCGCGGCATGGCCGAGGAAGGCAACATCTACACTGGTTTCCTCTATGCCGGCTTGATGATCGACAAGGCTGGTAACCCAAAAGTTATCGAGTTCAACTGCCGTTTCGGCGATCCTGAGACCCAACCGGTGATGCTGCGTTTGCAATCGAGCCTGGTGTTGCTGGTCGAAGCGGCCCTGGCGCAAGCGCTGGACAAGGTCGAAGCACAGTGGGATCCACGTCCGAGCGTCGGTATCGTATTGGCCGCTGGCGGTTACCCGGGTGACTACGCCAAAGGCGTAGCCATCAACGGTCTGGATGCAGCCGCGGTACTGGAAGGCAAAGTCTTCCACGCCGGCACTGCACTCAAGGACGGTCAGGTGGTGACGGCCGGTGGTCGGGTGCTGTGCGCAACCGCCATGGGCACCAGCGTCGACGCAGCCCAGCAGCAGGCTTACAAACTGGCGGCTAAAATCGACTGGGAAGGCTGCTTCTATCGTAAGGACATTGGCTACCGCGCCATTGCCCGCGAGCGTGGCGAAAATCAGGAATAAGCCATCCATTCGGCCAGGCAAGGGCTTGCAGCCCTTGCCGGACTATTCCGGCGCCGCGCATAGTTATATTCTGGCATCAACCTACGAAGGGATTTCGCCGTGCGCTGGCTCAGGATTGCCATAGGCTTCACTGTCACTCTGCTGACCTTGCTCTGCATGCTCCCGGCCCAGGCCACGCAAGGCAGTGGCTGGGCGGTATTGCTCGACGAACAGGGCGACCTGCAGCTGAGCGACATCCGCTCCAGCCGCTACACCAATCAATTCAGCCCCATCGAACTCGACCGCCTCACCGCGGCCGGGCCCGAGGGTGCGCTTTGGGTGCGTTTCAGGCTGGCGCCCGGCAAACACGAACAGTTGCTGAGGGTGTTCGCACCAGACCTGTCGCACCTCAATCTGTATGTGCTCGACGGCGATCAGCTGATCGATCAATTGAATACCGGCACCGGGCAGCCTCAGGATGAGCGCCCCCTGCCCAGCAGCGACTTCATGTTGCCGCTGCCACAAAGCGACAAAACCCTCGACATTTATATGCGACTGGTCTCAGAACACCAGTTGCGGCCTTACATCACCCTGCAATCGGCGGTCATGAGCGCAGCCACTCAGAACCAGACGCTGATCTACGGTCTGCTCTTTGGCTGTCTCGGGATGCTGATCCTGCATAACCTGACCCGCTACACCTACACCCGCTCGCGCAGTAGCCTCTGGCTGGCAGCGTGTGAAGGGTTGCTGCTGCTCAGCCTGGTGCTACTGCTGAACCTGGCCCGACCATGGTTGCCGAACGGGTCCGTCGTACAAACACCCGGCGCCTATCTCGCCTTGCTGCTGACCGCGCCTTGCGGCCTGATGTTCGCCTACCGCTTCTTCGCCCCGCTCGGCCCACATCCGCTGAACAAACTGCTGCTGGGGGACATCCTGTTCATCGTGGTCTGCGGCCTGCTGTTGTTGTTCGTCAACACGTTGCCGCTGAACCTGATCACGTACGCACTGGTTGCCCTGGCCGGCCTGAGCATGTTGTTCGTCAGTGCCCATCACTGGCAAAAAGGTTATCGCCCGGCGCGCCTGTTCGTGGCGGCCATGGTGGTGTTCAACCTCGGCACGTTGATTATCCTGCCGGCGCTGCAGGGGCTGACCCTTGTCGCCCCGCAAGGCCTGATCATCACCTTGCTGGTGTTTATCTGCATCAGTGGCCTGTTGATGAGTGTGGCCCTGGGCGAGCGACAGCGGAGCATCACCGAAGACCGCTTCAGCGTCAGTCGCGACCTGGCTGCCAGCAATGCCGAAATCAACGCCAAGGCCGAATTCCTGGCGAAAATCAGCCATGAAATCCGCACCCCGATGAATGGCGTGCTGGGCATGACCGAACTGCTGCTGGGCACACCGCTGTCGGTCAAGCAGCGCGACTATGTGCAGACCATCCATAGCGCCGGCAACGAACTGCTGACGCTGATCAACGAAATTCTCGACATCTCCAAGCTCGAGTCCGGGCAGATCGAGCTGGACGACGTGCAGTTCGACCTCAATGCCCTGATCGAGGACTGCCTGAGCATCTTCCGCGCCAAGGCCGAACAACAGAACATCGAGCTGATCAGCTTTATCCAGCCACAGGTACCGCGCGTCATCAGCGGTGATCCGACGCGCCTGCGCCAGACCCTGCTGAGCCTGCTGGAAAATGCTCTGAAAAAAACCGATGAAGGCGAGATTCTGATCGTTGTCGCCCTGGATGAACGCAGCGCCAAACCACGGCTGCGCATCGCCGTGCAGGACAGCGGCCAGCCGATGGAGGCTGAAGAACGCGACGCACTGATGCACGCCGAGCTGCACAGCAAGCATTTCCTTTCGGCTACCAGCCTGGGGGGCAATCTGGGGCTGGTGATTGCCCGTCAGCTGATCCGTTTGATGCAGGGCGAATTCGGCATCAAGAGCGGCGCCAACCAGGGCAGCACATTGTGGTTGACCCTGCCACTGGACCCAGACCGTCTCGAACATCCGACCTCGGACCTGGACAGCCCGTTGCAAGGCGCACGCGTACTGGTCGTGGACGACAACGACACCTGTCGCAAGGTGCTTGTGCAGCAGTGCAGCGCCTGGGGCCTGAACGTCAGCGCCGTACCGTCCGGCAAGGAGGCGCTGGCGCTGCTGCGTACCAAGGCCCACCTGCGCGATTATTTCGACGTGGTCCTGCTGGACCAGAACATGCCCGGCATGACCGGCATGCAACTGGCCGCCAAGATCAAGGAAGACCCAAGCCTGAACCACGATATTCTGCTGATCATGCTCACCGGCATCAGCAATGCGCCGAGCAAGATCATCGCGCGCAACTCCGGGATCAAGCGCATCCTCGCCAAGCCTGTGGCCGGCTACACCCTCAAGACCACCCTGGCGGACGAACTGAACCAGCGCAACAACGGCCCGGCCACCTCGCAGCACCTGCCCACAGGCCCTACCCTTCCGGTCAAGGTGCCCAGCGATTTCCGCATCCTGGTCGCTGAAGACAACAGCATTTCGACCAAGGTCATCCGCGGCATGCTGGGCAAGCTCAACCTGCAACCGGATACCGCCAGCAATGGCGAAGAAGCCTTGGTGGCAATGAAGGCCCAGCGTTACGACCTGGTGCTGATGGACTGCGAAATGCCGATCCTTGACGGCTTCTCCGCCACCCAGCAATTGCGTGCCTGGGAAGTCGGCAACCAGCGGATTCGCACCCCCGTGGTAGCGTTAACCGCGCACATCCTCGCCGAGCACAAAGAGCGCGCGCGTCAGGCCGGCATGGACGGGCACATGGCCAAACCGGTCGAGCTGTCGCAGTTGCGCGACCTGATCGAGCATTGGGTTGCGCAACGTGACCAGCAGAATCGAGCGACGGCTCAAACCTCCTGAGCAGCCTTGTGGTGCGATTCGATCAGACCCGAAGCGTCGTCGGTCAGACTCTGCATCGCAACCTGGCCCTCAAGCTTTTCCCTGATCTTGAAGGCGACAGCCTCACGCGCAGGACCGTAGAGGACTTCGGACAGATTGGCCCGAGCATAACGCATGCTGACAGTGCCTTGCACATCCTCGGCCCGATACAGCTGCGCCAAAGGATTGGGGCTAATCTCCAGGGGAGTCCTGAACTCCAGGTACACGCTTGTGACCGAGGTCGGCGTTCTCGCCAGAATCACCAGCAGACGCACAACCTTGGGTGGCGCAGTCACTTCAGTCGATTCATCTGCGGACGCTTTTTGCATGTGACTGCGCAGCAAGTTCATTGCAGGTTCAGTGCCCGAGACACTCGCCACCCGTGCCAATGTCGCGGCAGCCACTCGCCCTTCGCCCGGAGCACCTTTTGCCATCGCTGCGGCAACCCAGTCGATCGCAGACTCGCCACTGTGTTCGGTGATAAGCCTTTCCTCTCGTGCCTTTATCTGCCGCAGCCAGAAATCATCCAAAACGTTTACATAGACGTTGTACCAATCAGCCGTCGGGTCTTTCTCAACCTGTTTATTGGCAACCAATTGCGCCAGGAATACTGAGTTGACCAAATCATCATGACCTGCCAACCCATCAGATACAGGAACAATCACGATAGCAGCCCCAACAACCGCCACTGAATAATCACAACTCATAGTATTCCCTCGTTAATAAAAAAGGGCAGCCAATAATCGGTTGCCCTTCCTCATTCAATTAGATGTCATAGTCAGTAATTTTGCCGGCATGTTCGATAAGTCTGGTCGCAATAACTTCACGAGTGGCTTTGGCGAGCAGATCATTTTTTTCAAATACTGCCTCACCGCGATACAGTTTCACATCACGAGTATCCACATCCACAAACAGCACTTTGGTCGACGTGTTCCTGCGTAAAAACCGCACCGCACCGAGGGCCATCGTGGCGACGCCATTATTTTCGGTGCACGCACCGGCCGCGATTCCGCCTACGCCATGTGCCAACAAATTTCGCTCATAAGCAGTCAGTGCCGTATCGCGCTTTTGCAGGGCGGAAATTGCATCCCCCGCCACTTTCAGCATCAATGCAGTCGTCGGACCAGGCAGCGCAACGCCAGCGACCACCGAGCCCAGAATCTCCAACACCAGTTTGTCCATGCGAACACTGGTCCCGCTGACATTCAAGTCGTTGTAGTAAAGGCTGGTGCTCGACCAACCCGCTCTGCTCATGACTTCCTTAAACAGCGCATACCACTCTTTGCCCTGGAAGTCCTGCGGAAATGCCTTGTTCGCTGCAAGGGTCGCATACAGATAGGCATTCTGCGCATCCGACCGGTTCTCCCCACTGAGGCCGGCGCTAAAGGACAACACGCCTTCGCCCACAATAGAGGCTTTCGACGGTTCGTCAACGTTGTCACCCACCGAAAACATACTACGAGGGTGAATAGTCATATCACCAATATCATATTCCCGCAAAGATTGAATACATTCAGAAATATAGCGCTCACTAACGACTTGGTTATTCACAACAGATTCCTTTCAAATACATAAGCAAGTTCCCCATGAACTTGCGAAAGAAACAATAACCAATAAAGCCAACATCGACAAATGCAAACATGTAACAACATATCCAACTACCCTATTAAATCAAGACCACACTCTTAGTTCAGGGCAACGCCAACGAAGACAAAAACAATAAAGTCTTTAAAACCGGATACCCACCCGCAATTGTCGACTGATAGACTTCGCCTCACCACTCTCTTGCTGCGAGCCGAAACCATGCTCCATGTGTTATTCAGCGTTTACCTGAAAATGCTAGTGCTCTACAGCCCGTTCTTCGTGTTGTCCTGCTTCATCAGCCTGACCCGGGGTTATTCACGCAAGGAACAACGACGTCTGGCCTGGAAGGTGGCCACTGCCACGCTGGTGTCCAGTGTCTTGTTGTACCTGTTCGGGCGAGTGATTTTCAGCGTCTTCGGCATCACTGTGGACGCGTTCCGCATCGGCGCCGGCAGCGTGCTGTTCATTTCGGCGCTGGGCATGGCCCAGGGTAAATCGGCGGTGCAGACCGACAACGTGCAGCAGGACGTGACCATCGTCCCGCTGACCATTCCCTTGACCGTTGGCCCCGGCACCATCGGTGCCCTGCTGGTGATGGGCGTGAGCCAGCCGCATTGGGACGACAAGCTCACGGCCATTCTCAGTATTGCCCTGGCCAGTTTTACGGTCGGCGTAGTGTTGTATCTGTCGAACCGCATCGAGCGGATTCTGGGTGACCAGGGGTTGCAGATTGTCAGCCGGTTGATGGGATTGTTCGTGTGCGCTCTGGCGGCACAGATTATCTTCACCGGGGTGAAAGGTTACCTAGTGCCGTAAACAGCCAAGGCGCTCTAAAAAGCCGGTTCTGCGCGCGCCTCGATCTGATAATTCACCATCAGCTCCGTTAACGTTGCGCTGCCGGAAACACCTTGTTGCCTCAGCAATTGGGTCACTATTTCCGACACTGCACGCAATCGATAGCCGCTGAGTGCAAGGATCACGTCACCACGCAACGTCACATCCGATGAGTAAACACCGCGAAAAATCAGGCTGTGCCCGCTGTCCAGGCCGTTCATCACCAAGTGCTCATCGACCAGGCTGACCGATAACTGATCCATGATTGAGGCGTCCAGAATCAGCTTTCCCGGAATCAAGGGCGGTTGCTCAAGCGGATAACGACAATCGACGATGACCGATTCAAGTTTCAACCATGCCGCTCGGGTCAGTCGGCCAGTCGTTGTCCCTTGCCCCATTTTGAGCACCAGGATGCTGACATCATCGGCAATCAACGGCAGTAGGTCATTTCCCGTCTTCGGCCCCTCGACCACCAGGACTTCGGCGTTTCGCTGAACATACTCGAGCGGCCCGACCGAGCTTTGCTGCGGATAGGTGTGCAACAGACCATCCCCGTGTTCGTGCAGCATCACATTGGTTTGATGCCGGGTGCCCACCAGCGTGTAGGGCGCAGTAATGGTGGCTTTCGGAATTCGGATCAATCGTCCGGTCCGGACCACATACCATTGAAGGTTGTCAGGGTCTTTGACGGACAGAAAATCGGCGCATCGATGTTCGTTCGCCAGCGCCGCCAGCCCCTCACTCAATGGACCTTTCAGTGCAGCGACCCAGAGGCTGTCCACACCCGTAATCCGTACCGGTTCGTTGTGCTGTAAATCCACCTCGACGCCCTCGAAAGTCGTGGCCCTCAGGCCCGCGCCTTCCACCGTCACGTCGGTAAAGATCCAGGGCGCCCACTCCTGCATCGGGGTCGGCAATGCCTCTGCCTGCAAAAGGCTGGTTCCTTGGGCAAATGCCGTACTCAAATGTTTCGTATCGATAAAGCGCTGGCTGAAAATCCTGCCCGTTGAAAGATCAAATAACCAGGCAGCCTGATTGTCTGGAGCGATACTCAGCAACCGCACTTCTTTGCCATGGCCAAGATCCGCGAGCAACAGCCGATCGTCCAGGTACCAGGCACACAAACCGGCGCTCCCCGTGTAGCTGGTCAACCCGAGGAGGGCGAAACTCGACACCGGATATTGCACCGACACCGCCGGCAGTGCAGACCACCACTGGGGTCGATCCTTGAACCAGGTTTCGCTCAGCCCTCCCAGGCGTAGCGTGCCATCCGGCGTTACATTGAAGAACAGGCCGGAGTCGGTCAGGGCGAGGTAGCCCTGCTCAACCGCGACAACATTGGTCAGGCCCAAGGGGGTAATCTCTCTGGAAGACCAGTGCACGCGGCCATCGACCATCGACTTTTGCTGTCGTACGAGGCGTCGGTCGGGCTGGTCGCACGTCACAAACACCTCGCCCTCTGCCCCTGCAGGCGCAATCAGCAGAAGGTCATTCCGGATCGAACTCTTCCATCCCCGCTCACTGTGACGCCGGGCAGGCGGACGGATGATCAACCCGTCAACCTCGCGGACCCAGACCAGATCGTGCCACTTGTCTTCGAGCTGCCAACAAATCGAAACCAGTGCACCGGGACGCCAGTTCACGGTATTGACGGTCTCTGCCGGCAACACATATCTGCCCAGTACCTGCTTCCAGTCCTTGAGCGTGTCAGCCTGCAAAACGGTCTGCAGTGCAGGATCCCGACCCCGAGTGATCGAGCCGAGCAATGCTGCCCGGTCATGGATCAGGTAGGTCAGTTCATCGTGCGGGCCGTCCTTTCGCGTGAACTGCTGAACGATCTGGACGCCGCCATTGGCGACGGCTTCACAACGGACAATCGCCAAGTCATCGCCGACAAGCAAACGATAGTGTTGAGCCAGCGTTCCCGTCGTTGCATCTACCTGCCAGACTTCAAAACTCTCGGGATGATAGAAATACGCCGAGCCCTCGACCACTGCGCCCAACACAGCTTCATCGGCCAACAGCACATCCGGATCGCGTATGTATAGAAAACGATCCTGAGCCGAGTCGTAGTACGCGGCCACCTTCCTGGGTTCGTCCGGATTTTCGAATGGAACGACAAACTCATGAACCGGGGTATAAGGCATGGCCAGGCGATGTTCACGGGCCAATGACTTGAAGTGATCCAGCAATGCCTGTTCCCCGAGCGCCGGTTCGGCGTCCTCTTCGACCACCGCCAGGCGACGGGCAACAAGATCGATGCGCACGATCAAGTTACCCGCCAGTTTGAGCAACACATCGTGAACGCCGCCCCCCGTGAACTTCACCGCCAACGCGCCCAACACGAGGCTACCCGCGGGTTCTATCCGGACGTCTGTCTCCGCCAGCCAGGGAGCCAGCAGCACCCAGCGCATGGCCGTGTGACCCGGCGCATCCAGTGCAAGGCTCACCCCGGAATTGAGCAGCACGGAACATTGGGCGCCGGCACCTTCAATCCGGTAGGAAACCAGACCGTGCCATGCCTTGGGCAGTGCAGGCACCACCAGCGAGCGCTCAACGTTATCGAGACGGACGTTGAAAACCGTGGGTTTGTAGACAGGATTCAGCCGGTTGACCACATACTCGCCGGGAAACGAGTAGAACGAAAACAGGAACTGCCATTGCCCCTGTTCGTTTTTTTTCTCGAGCCGACGCGCCGTATCGAATCCACCGGCATGACGAAACGTGACAAACGGCAGCAACTTGTACTCATAGCCGTACCAGGTCTTGGGGGTGCAGGGCAAAACGATCGTCTGCCCGAGCAGTGGCGTAAAACGCGCCGAGTCCGGCAACTCAAGGCCCTGACGGATATCAAGGGCGCGGTTGTAATCCACATCGAAATCGGGAACCCCGAGATGGTCACGAAGCGGGAACAGCCTGGGGCTGTCGAAACGGACGCTGGAGGCGCGCAAATCAAGATCGGCGAATACCAGCAAGGGATGCGCAATCCAGGCATTCGAGGCCTTGTCCAGATGATAGCCACCCTGTAGATAGGCCTTTTCCAGCCCCTCAAAAAACAGGGCAACCTCTTTGGCTTCCTTGGCAATGGTGGCAAATCCCTCAGCCAGTGCAGCCACGCCCACCGCCAACCCGCCCAGAATCACCCCGGCCCCACCCAGCACCGCCGCCACGGTACCGGCGCCGGCCAATGCCGCCCCCAGCCCGGCGGCCGCCAACACGGCGCTTGCGGAGTCGAACGCCAACTGCGTCCCGAATTGCGCCTTCTCAATGTCATTGGTGGCATGGCTCAACTGGTAAATATCAAACCCGACATTCACCATCCCCAACACCGTGCCTACGCCTTCATTGACCACGTGCCCCAAAGCCTTCTGCACCAACGGTGCACTGGTGCGGGCGATGAGCTTTTCATCGTCCAGTGCCTGACGCACCAGTGTCACAACGCCAATCACATCCACCACGTTGCCATGAACCAATTGGGCGTAGTTGACGTAGGCATGCAGGCGAATCGCAGTGGTCAGTGCCTTGTCACCACCGCTGGCCGCGCCTTCATGATGACGCAGCGCATTCATCAAGGCCTGCACGGTGAAACCGGCATTGAGCGTATGGACGCTGCTCGCCTCCGTAAGCTCAGGCGAGCTCGCCGCTTCATGCGGTTGCGCTGCCAAGGTATGGAAGGTGTCCGAAAGGTAGTTCTTGATCCTCAGGAATCGAGGATCATCGGTGGTGACGCGCACAATGGTCTGCGCCGGATCGGTATCGACCAGACTGATTTTGTATTCGCCTGCCGGGGTGATCTCCAGGGTCTCGAACAACACAACGGCGCTCGACGACAGCCCGTGCCGCTCCTGCAACTGCCGTGTCGCCTGCGCGATCTGTCCACCCCACCCGTGGGCGTCCAGTTCCAGCAACGAGCTGCCCAGCACCCCATTGTTGACCAGCGACTGCCCTCGCGCGCTGGCCAGCTGCTGTCTTACCCGGAGCGCCTGTTCTGGCAGGCTGCCCGAGTCGGAAAGACTTGATACCAGAGCACCCGACGGCAGTACCTTTGCATTGAGCCGAGCGGCGTCGAGTTCAATCAAATCAAAGGCCGGACGAGCGAGCTCTCCATAAGCAGCGTAGGGCCGCGCCATCTCCTGGCTAACGAAAAAATGGCTCAATGCCGTGCTGAGCGCTTCAGCCGTATCAAATTCGAAAACACCAAAATTCGGATCGTAGAAATGATAGGTACTGCGCTCGCCAGCGAAACTTTTGGCCAACAGCATCGAGTGGTTATCCGAGTTGAGCATCAACGTGCCGCCGCCGGTTTTCTCTTCAAGCGTCGCGATCACCTGTGCCAGATCGGCGCGCACTACCGGCCCGCCGAGGTCATGCACGTCGACATCGCGAAGCTCTTCAATAAGGCTCACGAATGCATTCGATTCGCTGGTACCGGGCTCAATGACCGCCAGGTAAAACCGCCCACGAAGGATATTGCCCGCGTCGCTGCCCTTGCTGATCGCTGCCGCCATGGCCAATGCCAACGGGTAGCAACGCCCTGCGATCCGGTCACCGGCGCCCTGAAGCAACAAGTCCTGCGGCACCAGTTTAAAACTGCCTTGATCGAAGCTTTCCAGCACATCGGTCATGCGCTCGCTGATGCGGTCACGGAATTCGAGTTTTGCTACTTGCTGAATCCGGGCGACCTGGCGCCCCCATTGCAGCAAGGTTAGCGACTGCTCCAGCGCCTGCTTCTTCAGCTCAATGCTGGTCTCGGACAACGCTACGGATGGGGTCGAGGCACTGGCCAGACCCTCAACGAACGCAGGATGATTGGCTTTGAACAACTCCCGCTCAATAGCCCCGTAACGGTGAGACACGCCCAATTCAGACACACTGTTGGCGAGGTTCTCCAGCCGCGCGCGGACCTGATCAAAGTTGCGTTGATCCATGGCTCGCGCCCCCAGTATCGAGCCGATCAGCAACCGTTGCCGGGGGTCAAGCTGTTCAACCTGCAAAGTGCCTCGGCCGATTCGGTGAAGCAACTCATCCAGCGGCAAATCCCCGGTTACCGGTTCACCGACCAAGGACGGCGGTAGCGCGATCTCCTGCGCAAGGATGGATTGACGCTCGTCAAAACTTAGCGACAACGGCTTGTCGAAAGTCACCTCACCCGTGGTCCGCTGATTCATCGCTCGCCAAAAGGGTTCGCCAAGGTGGTGCGCCAGGGATTGCAGCAATTCGGTTGACAACACATGTCGACCTTCGATGATTGGCCAGCCCTGGTCGAAATGGATCGTCTGACTCTTTAACAACTGATCCACTTTACCCACATAACGCGCCTTGAATTGCCCGGCCTCCCAACGTTTTTTTTCGTTTTTTAGCCATTCGACGGTGTCACTTTCGTTTTCTTTCCAGGAGTGGTCCAGCTCCTCCTCGGTGGCCCGGTTCACCGTTACGCGGGGGTCAATAACCACATCCTGTTGCCAGGCCCCCGCGGCACGAGGGGTGAAATGCATTTTTGCGTAATCCGCCAGTGCATCGCGAATCGCAGCGGGCCCGGTCAGATAGATGGTCACTTCGCTTTGCGGGCGAATGCCGTCGCTGTAGTAAAAGGCTGCAGCTTTTGCCAGAAAATGCAGGGCGAACTCTTCTTCCGCTGGCAGAGCGTGAAAAGGACCGAACTGTTGTTCGACGACCTGCGACGCAATACGACTTATCGCCTCAACGTCCTTAGAGGCGACTTGGTTCTCCATGGCCAAGCGTGCTGTGGCATCAACGATCTCGTAGTTGAGCTTGAAACGATCCATCACGGCGCTCACCATCGCCGATCCGGGATGAGCCATTAGAAACGCATTGTTCAGGCTGCTCCGTTCGGCAACCGCTCGAAGTCCGTCCGGCCGAACGAGGCGTTCTTCGGGTGCGCGAAAAACACTATTCAACTGCGGTCGACTTTTAGCGAACCATTCCAGCGCCGGGCGATGTTCTACAGGGATACGCTCAAAGTAATTGGTGTACTTGCCTCTTAATGCCTCACGACCAGGCATCCATTGCGGGTTGTGATCCAGCAACAACTGCAAAATGCCCAGACGCTCATCGGTGCCGAATTGACTGATGTCTACATCGCCCAACATTTCATGAAGAGGTGGCAGGTTATCGACATCCGCATAACGTCCGCCTTCAGCCATCAAGGCCTCAATGCGCACCACATCGGAGGCCGCGGCAAAGTTGCCTCGTAGACTGATTTCCCGTTGGTAAATGGCCTGCATGTGCAACGGTGTTCCATTCGCGGCAAGATCACGCAGCTCCACGCCGCCTTCGCCCATTGCCGAGATACTCTGGCTATTCTTTTCCCGCAAGGCTTTCAAGGTCGATTCATTCTGGCCATATCCACGTACCAGAAGATCCATTCGTGCATCATCCGCGTTAACACCGCGCGCTACCGCTTTGTTGATATGTGCGAACATTTGTTGTTTGAGGACAATGGCCCGCTCCTCATATTTATCAACAAGATCAAGATACGATTCGCTGCGATGCCCGCCATTAAGCATCGCATCAGCCTTGGCGGCCTCGACAATGATCCGGTTGGTTTCATAGGCCAGTAAGGCGTCGCTGTCGTACCAGAGTTTTACGGCATAGCCCTGCCCGGCCAACACCTTGCTCCAGACATTAATGTAGTCGCACTGGATAGCTCCCAGGCCACCGCCAAGCCAGACAAAGTGTAGATTTTTCGGCACTTCGGTGGCCGCGGCACTCAGCTGTTCAATGCTGTTGGACAGGCGTACCTGAAAGCCTTCGACCCTGTTGCGGATCTCAGTCAGACCCGGAGCGGCGTCGCCCTGCTGTGCAGCTGGCCGTTCCATTCCCGCTGCGCGTCGACGCCGGCGCCCGGGTTCAACAAAAGACCCGAGGGCCTCGCGCAGCAAACCCAGCGGCGCAAACATTCTCGGGAAATCGAGCACAGCGATACACGCGAAGTAATATCGAAATACCGCGTCGTATTCGTCTGTGCCTTTATGCTCCTGTAACGCCTGTTCAAGATCGGAGAGTTTAAATAGATCAATAAAATTGACGTAGCCGTTCGCATGACGAGCTGCTTGCTCACCCATAAAGATACTTCCCTGTAAAAATAGAAATAACAGACCGTTATAAAAGCGGCCTCAGGACGAGGCCGCCGACACCCATGAAGCGGGCTTGTCGCTTATTAACGAGTGTCTTTACCCATTTGCCGCCCTCGGTTTAGACCGAGTTCAACTTCTCGACGAGCACCTTGAACTCAAGGCTGTTTTCGCCCTGATCGACCAGGGTTTGCCACAGTTCATGGATGCTGACCTCAAGCGTACCGCCAAGGACTTGCACACTCAGGTTCAACGACTGGGTCAATGCCCAATCCGCAGATTGCGCCGAACGAAAAACAAGGCTGTTGCCGTTGTCGGGGTCGGTGAACAGCAGGTGTTTGTCCGCCCTGTCGACACGCCAGTTATCCTGCGCTCCGGTTGCCAGTATCAGTTGCGTGGGCATTGCGCCAACGTCCGGCCAGTCAGTGCAATCGACCACGATGCAATCGAGGTGCTGCCAGTCGTTGTCCGATACGTGATAAGTCGACCCCGTTTCAGCGCCTCCCAGAATCACTGTGCTGACACCGTCGGGCACCAGGGCCAGAAGGTCTTTCACCTCTCCGGCCACCTCCAGTGTCATGACGTCCCCCTCACGGCTGGCCTTGTTCGCCGCGACCCACAGAACCTCTCGGGTATTGCGGTTGAAGATCAAGCCGTCCACAGGATCGAACAACAGCGGAACACTCCCTCGCTTGGTCCCGAGAAAGTTCGCCCACTGCCCGTCAGCCCTGCCGGAAAATTCAAATACACGATTGAGTTCGGGTACGTAATAAGCGTAACGGTCGTTCGAGTGCCCGACCGGCAGGTAAGGCGCATGGCGCTGACCGGACACCAAATCTTTCAGGCGTTCTGTGAAAGCTTCAGTCGACTCCATGTAACGATAGGACCAGGCATTCTCGACGCTGATAATCCGGGCCGGCTCGTCTTCAATCAGTTCGAGATTGACCCCGTCACGGGTACGGCCACGCAAACCGGTGCCGTAGGGCAGCACTTCAGAAAATGTCCAGGGTGCCCACACCTTTTCCGGTCGCGGGAGCGCGTCGACATTGATCAGTCGCCTGCCGCTGCCGAATGCGTTGCTCAACTGCTCTGGCTCGATAAACGCCTGACGATAGAGGTGGCCGGTGCTCAGGCCAAGTAACCAGGCGTGCTTGCCATCCCGGGTGACGGATAGCAGACGGCAACCTTTTTCAGCTATCAGATCGGCTATCAACAGCTTGTTGTTCAGGTAACGTGCGTAGACAGGCAACTGGCCGGTGACGTCCGACAGTCCGGAGAGCGAAATCAGCGAAACCGCATATTGCTTGCCAAGGGTTTGCAGATCGCTCATCCACATTGGATGAGCATCCAGCCATTGCCCCGTCACGCCATTAAGGGAAAAGCTCGCGTCCTGGCGAACGTCAAACATCAATCCAAACTCGTTGACGACCAGGTACCCGCCGTCGCTGATCCTGAGCATGACGCTACCTGGAATTGGAACCCGTTGCGCTTCATTGCCGGTAAAGGCTTGGTGATAGAGGTTTTGACTGAGCGCGTCGTGAAACAGGAACGCTGTAGCGTCCGGATCATTCGGTGGCAGCAGGCTTAATTGGTGCTGCGCCGCAGCGGATTCGCTGACGGGAAGGTGTGGCGTCAGGATCTGGTGGCTCTGCCCGTTGATCCATCTCGGCAGCGACGGCTTGTCAAGGTCGCCTGACGTCACCGTAACAAAGGAAGCCGGTTTCCAGGACGTTTGCCCTTCGGAGCCGTCGACATCAGCGACGGCCGGAATATCGAACTGCTGTAACAGGGCAACGACATCTTTCAAAGTATCAAAATAGTCAGGAGGTTCGCTCGACACCGATACCAACGAGATTTCCAGGCCGTGAATCAGATAAGCCACCAGGTAGCGCTGCGTTTTGCTCAGGCGCACCCGCTGGGTCACTTGCACGACGCCAGCCCCCCGATCAAGGCAGCCGATGATCTGCGCTTCTTCACTTCCCCGGTTGAAAACGCTGTAGCGCCATGTGGTCAAACCCGTGATGGCATTGACGCGCCATATCATGGATTGGTCCGGGTGATAGAAGTAAGCGTGATCTTCTTGCACTGCTGCCAGTTGGAGTTTTTCGCTGACCGGCCCCATGAATTGACGGCCATAAACGAACCGTTCTTTTGCCACTTCGTACCAACCCACGGTGTATTGCGGTTTTCCCGGATTGCCAAAAGGCAGCAAATACTTGCCCGCAGGTATTAAAGCACCACCCAGGCGCTGCTCCTGGTGAAGCACTTTCAAACGGTCGAGTTCCGCCTGCGAGTAACGTCCGTCGGCCGCCTGAAGTGAAGCCAGGCTCAGTTGTCGGTGTTCGCGGTCAACGCGGTAGGTTTCGAGGTTTTTTGTTCGAACATACACGTCGGTGCCGGTATCGATGCTCAGCTCGATACCGTCGATGCTCAACCCCGCGTCGACGACACTGACTTGTTGTGGTGTGATCCAGTCGGCGATCAAAACCCAGCTCACCGGCCCGTCACCAGGGCGTGCACTGAGGTGGACTGCTACGAGTCCTGGCTTCAGGGCAAGAGAGTAAGCCCCTCTCATCGTGTCGATGCGGTAAGAGAGCTTGCCCCTCATCTCTCGCGGTAACTCAGGAACGTAGAGCGCCCGCGTTTCAATGCCTACACGCACGTGAATGGTCGTGGACTCATAGACCGGATTGAGCTTATAGAGGATGTGTGGGAAAGGTCTGGCGTGGGTGAAGTAAAAACCTTCTTCCCTGGCTTCAAGATCACGCAAGACATCATATTGTGGATATGACTTGCGAGGCAGGAGGGTCGAGACTCCGACAACGTTCAAGAGTAGATCACTCCACTCAAAGACCTCCGGATCGGATCCCAGCTGATACTCATAGCCGTAATAGCACTTGGGTGTACCCGGCAGCAGCAAAGCCGAATCTGCCGGGACAGTGTTGAATCGACCATGAACACGCGGGCCGGGAATCGCGATCTGTTTTGGCAGCCCCATGCTTTCGCGAACAATAATGGCGTTCT
Source organism: Pseudomonas sp. GGS8 (assembly GCF_024168645.1). Taxonomy (NCBI): domain Bacteria; kingdom Pseudomonadati; phylum Pseudomonadota; class Gammaproteobacteria; order Pseudomonadales; family Pseudomonadaceae; genus Pseudomonas; species Pseudomonas sp. GGS8. Next base: position 1,170,758 of record NZ_JALJWF010000001.1, read on the forward strand.
GTTTGTTGCCATCGGGCCGCGGGAGCCCTGAGCCGCCCAAAGAGCGAAAGAGCCCCTGACTGCCGAACACCATCACCCCTTCGCGAAGATCAAGCGTGTCCACCACCGACTCGGGCATGATCGATACAACCCCTTCCTTGACCGAAAACGCCTGCGGGCTATACGCCGTTTTGAACCGGGTGAACAGTTCGGCCACTTTCTCGGCCTTGTCCATGATTTGCCCGAGATTGCCGGCAATCGCCGTGACGCCGATGCCGATACCCAGCAACGGCACCGACAAGAACCCTGCGACCGCACCCGCAGTCCCGCCGACCACCAGCGCGACGCCATCGAGCACAACCGCACTGACATCGAACAACAGCTGAGTGCCGAAACGCGCCTTTTGTTCGTGGTTTTCTGCGTTGTAGAGTTCGTAAATGTCAAAACCGATATTGACCACGCCCAATACCTGCCCCACCCCCGGGCCGGCGACGCGCGCCAGCAGCCGCCCGCCCGCCGAAGCAGTCCTGACGGCGATCGCTCGCTCTGCGTTCACCAGCTGGCGAACCAGGTTGGCCATTTGCAGCGTGTCGAGAGCGATACCGTGGGCTAGCTGCGCGTAACCCAGGTAGCCATGAAGACGAACGGCGACGGCCAGGTTCGACTCTGTTCCAGGCTGCGCAATTTGATCGCGATTTCGAAGCTCGGTGATCAACGCCTGGAAACCAAACGCAAAACTCAGCCGGCTACCCTCGAAAACATCCGTTGGGTCGACAGGTTTATGTCCATCGCCGGGGCCTGCCAGGTACTCGATACTCTTGTCCAGAAACGACTTGATCTGCTTGAGAAACGGCTCTTTGGTTGTCACCTCGCGGATTCGTTGCGTTTTGACGTCCATGAACGACAGTGTGTAGCCGTCATCCGGTTGAGCCAGCAGGGTGGCGAAGACGGGAACGTACTCACTCCCCAGCTCATTCGCCGCTCTCACCCTCTTTGTGACCTGATCCATCTTCGTCGCCCAGACGCTGGCATCCCTTTCGGACAGGCCTCGTCCCAATCGAGCGTTTTCAGAAAGCGCCCGTGTGCGCAATTGGGCGTGATGGGACCAGGGTGTGACGCTTTTTCCCGAGCTCAAGGATTCATTGCCCAACAGCGCCGACACTTGCAGTTTCGACGTTAACCGCTTGCTGGCGAGGCGCTTGCCATCAAGCTCAATCACATTGAAGGGGGAGCGATTCGTCGACTCGATCGCATACTGCCTGGCCAAGTCGGACGTGCTGAACAGTGTCTTCATGCCAAGCTTGAGGTTGTCGATCCGGTCAAAACCGAAGACACCAAAATTGGGATCGTAGAAAGACCAGCTGCTGTGTTCGGCTGTCCCGGTCCTGGCCACCATCATTGAGTGGTTTTCGGTATTGAGCATCAACGTGCAAGGTGCGGGTTTAGCCGCCAACGCCTCAAAGACGCCGTCGAAACTCAACGCGCCGAGCTTGTCGGCAAAATCGGCCTGGGGAATGGCGCGTAAATCGTCGAGCGCCTGAAGAAATGCATGGGTATCACTTTCACTGGGTGAGAAATGCGCGTTGGCCAATCTGCCGCTCAGTGCCTGTACGGCTTCGCGACCCTGATGAGTCGCCGCCGCCATCAACAGCGCCAGTGGATAACAGCGCCTGCCGGGGTCGCCGTCGCCCCTGACCAGCAACCCCTGTGGCATCAACCTGGCCATTGACGCGCCTGCCTCCAGAAGCGTTTTACGCACCGAGGCACTGCGCTGAAGAATGTAGGTGCGCAGCTCGTACTCCGTCTGGTGTCTGATGCGAGCCACGCTCTCGCCCCATTGCCGAAGCGTCAGCGGTTTATCGAATGAGAGAATCTTGAGCACCTGGGCGCTCTCCCGGGAGGGTTCAAACGGCGCTTTGAAAGCGGCAAACGCTGCTTCGAACTCGGGGCTTTTGTGCGTGAGCAGCACCTGCTCGATAGCCATGTAACGCTCGGATAGACCGCGGTCAGACGTACTTTGCGCGAGCGCGCCAAGCTGCTGCCAGGCGGTGGCGAAACCGGCATTGTCCAGCGTCGGAGCGCCGAACAGGCCGCCGAGCACCACCCGATGAACCGGACTCAAGTGATCGAGCGGCAGAGCCCCATGGCCGATGCGAACGATCATTTCATTCAGATTGCCAATCGGATCGAAGCCAAGGGAAACCGGAAGTTCTGTAAGGGGCTGGTTCAGAATCCGTTGACGTTCATCGAAGTCCAGGGAAAAAGCTTTGTCGAAGCTCAGTTTACCGCTGAGCTTTTCATTCATCGCACGGATGAAGGGCTCCCCCAATTCATCCATCAACCGCTGCAGGATTCCAGTCAGCAAAACGGGTCGCCCCTCGATGATCGGCCAGCCCTTTTCGAAGCTTAGGGTCTGCCCTTTCAACAGCTCGGAAAAATTGCCCTGGTAGCGTGTTTTCAGTTTCCCTTCGGCCCAGTTTGCTTGCTCCTTTTGCAGCCACTCTTCCGGTGTTGCGTTGATTGTCCAGCCAGAAACCTTCTCTTCTTCGGTGTTCACATTGTAGCCATCGGCCAACTCCAACCGCTCTCGAATCTCCTTAGCGCCATCAAACAGCAGATGCTTCTCTACGTACTCCTCAAGCCCTGTAATAGCCGCCCCAGGCCCGGTCAACACAATGGTCCCTCGGGATTCATTGCGAATACCGTCACTGTAGTAATTACGAATGGCATTCGCTAGTCTGTGTAGATACTCGCGGCGTGTGTGTGACAGCGCAGGCACCTCGGCAGTTTTTTCATTCACCATTGCCACGAGAACCTCTTGTACGACAGTGTTGTTGCTCCAATCCGCACCCGCCGTATTCAATCGAGATTCAAACGTTGCCAGAAAATCGTAGTTGAACCTGATCAACTCGATAATGGCCTGGATCGAGCCAGCGCCGGCATGCGCCACGATATGTGAATTCATTTCACCGTTGTTCTGAATCGCCATGCGAATACCGTCCATGGGCGTTTCACTATTTACCGGTACCGAGAATATGTCGTTAACACCCGGACGCTGCTGCGCAAACTCGGTTAATGCTTTCCTGTGTTGTTCAGGAATAATCATCGTGCGGTCAGGGTATCGACCGGGGTCGCGACCGGGCATCAACGACTCATTGTGATTGAGCAGGAGTTGCAATACGCCAATCTGCGCGCTTTCGCCGAAGGACGTGATATCGACTCCGCCCAGGCGGCTCTTCAATTGCGGCAAGTAATCCACATCACTGTAGCGGCCACCCTCAAGCGCTTCGACCTGCAGACGCACCACATCGCTGGCCGCGGCAAAGTTCCCTCGTCCTGCTACCTCGCGCTCATAGACGTCCCATAAAAGATGCTCTTTGAACACCTCACGAACGTCACGCAACCGCAGATGCTCATCCACCATGGCCAAGTGACTGTCCAGGCATTTTTGTCTGAAAGCAATGAGGGTGGCCTCGTCCTTGCCATAGGCACGGACCATCAGATCAATACGCGCCTCATCCGCCTTGCCCGCCCAGCGTTCCTGGCCGAGATGGGCCGACATCTGCACCTTCAGCACCCGGGCCCGATGCTCGATCATCCGGGCCAGTTCCAGGGGCGTGGCGATTGTCGCTCCCCCCGACTCCATGGCATGCGCCCTGGCACTTTCCAGGATCACCCGATTCATCTCGAACGCCAGCACTGCATCACTGTCGTACCACAGGTTGAACGTATGGCCTTCCTTGACCATGACCTCCTTCCAGATGTTGATGTAGTCCCGCTGAATTGCGCCTACTGCGCTCCCGCCCACCCAAACGAAGTGCATTATTTTCGGCACTTGCGGTGCAACCGGATTCAACATCCGAACCGTCTGGACGAGTCGATTTGAATAGTTCTCGAGCCGCGCAGAGAGGTCGGCCAGCGCTGGCGATATCGGCGCGGTTCGCTGGTCAATCAGTGAGTCCAGCGTGTCTTTGAGCAACAGCAACGGCGCCATCTGCTCACTCCATCGCTGATCCTTTTTGCACGCTGTGTAATAGCCAATCAACGCGTCATATTCAGGCGCGGTGTGAAACTCTCTGGCGAGTGTTTGAATATCATCTGATTTGAAATGCTGGAGAAACGACTTACCCGCAGTAGTCGACACCTGATATTGATTCATCACATCCACACCCTTGTAACAAACTTGGAAATACACACAGACAGCAACGTCGAGCACCATTCATCCGTCGACGCTTGCGTATCCGAACTAATACTTAAAGCCAGCACTGAAGACTCTAACTTTGAAGATCCAAACCCACTTGCACAGCTGTTCTAATGCTGCAATTTTTCGAGCAACAGACAAAACAAAGACTATTTAAGCTGCGACATCGAAAAAATACTAAGCGATAAAAATAACAACCTCAATCTAACAACCAGCCAATTAATTAATTACACTTAAACCCCACGAACAAGTGTAACTTTTGTTTTGGGCAGAAACGCTTATTAACAAACGGCTCGCGGCCGCAAGCCAAACGGCCTGCGTCGGTTGTTTCAGAACATGAAGAGACAGATCTGGAATTGTCTGATGCGCCCGCAGGCACTTTCCAGACATGTCCGGTCAATGTTCAGTGGGTATTCGAGCGTTTTTCTGTGGGTGCGTGATGAAAAATCTTACGCACCGGAAGGGGACTGCGGCCAGCAGATCTGGCCGCGATGGCTTACACGGCAGGTTTGTCGCCGTACCAGCGTGGCGTATATACCCACTGGCCACCCTCGGCACGAGGGAAGGTGCAGGTCGTGGAAGAACCGATCAGCACCATGGTGCGCATGTCCACCTGATCCGGGGTCAACTGCCCCAAAGTGATAATGCGCAGGGTCTGCCCCGGACGACCGATGTCCCGCCCCAACACCACCGGCGTTTCAGCGGTGCGGTGCTGCGCGACAATCTCCAGCGCCCGCCCCAGTTGCCAGGGACGAGAACGCGAGATCGGGTTGTAGAAAGCCAGCGCCAGGTCGGCCTGAGACGCCAGATCCAGTCGTTTCTCGATGATTGCCCAAGGCTTGAGGTTGTCCGACAGGGACATCACGCAGAAGTCGTGGCCCAGTGGTGCGCCAGCCTGAGCAGCCGTTGCCAGGGACGCGGAGACCCCCGGAAGAATTTCCAGATCAACGCTATGCCAACTCTGCTCACTCGACTCGTGCAACGCTTCGAGTACTGCCGCCGCCATGGCAAAAACGCCTGGGTCGCCGGACGACACCACCACCACCGACCGCCCTTGGGCCGCCAGTTCAAAGGCGTGGCGAGCGCGCTGCATTTCCTCGCGATTGTCGGTGCAATGCAGCACTTGATCCTCGCGAAATGGCCCGGCCATGCGCACGTAGGTTTCATAACCCAGCACGTCGTTGGCGCGCGCCAGTTCGGCCTTGACCGCCGGCACCATCAGTTCGGCGGCGCCAGGGCCCAGGCCGATCACAGCCAAACGACCGCGCGCACGACCAATCCGTGCAACCTCCAATGGCTGACCGGCCATCGCGATGGCAACGCCGGCATCTGCCGACACGATGGTAGCGTTCGGCACGGTGTGGCGGGCCAACTCGCTGACGTCGCCGCTGACCGAGGCAAACCGCAGCGCCACGCCCAGCTCAAGCGCCGCTTCGCGCAACGCCGGATTGGTCATGTGCAGATCGCTGGCCAGCAGGCACGCCAGCGATTGCACGGCAATGTTTGCCTCATGCAGCGCCCCGCGAATCGCGACTGGCAAATCCACCACCTCGGCGTTCACCGCCACCAGCACGCTGCGCGGGTAGATCATCAATTCATTGGCCGCCGGCGTGCGCTCGGCACTGCCGACATGGATTGACAACCGAGCCTGCGGATCCTCGGGCAATTGCGCTTGCGCCAGCCACGGCGCGGCGCCTTCGATGCGCACGCTTTGGCCGGCGAGCAAATCCGAAACAAAGCGTTTACCCAGTTCCAGATCACCGAGGGCGTAACCACTGGGAGGATTGAGCAGACAGGTGCCGAAGCGCAATTCACCGCTGGTGGTGATCGCCGCTGCCACGTCGAGACTGCCAGCAATCTCCCGTGCCATGACGTTCACACCACCGAGGCCGCCCAGCAGCGGCACCACGGCGCTGCCGTCTTCGGCCACGGCCAGCACCGGTGGTTCGGCGCCCTTTTCCAACAGCAACGGCGCCAGGGTGCGGATCACGATACCCGCCGCGCACAAGGCGATGATCGGCGTGTCCAGCTGATAGAACTCGCGCAGCGTCGCGCCAAACTCGTGATAGGTCCGGTCCGCGCCGTCAACCCGTTCGGCCAGGCCATGGATCAATGCGCCGGGGTAGATCTGCTGGATCTTGCGCGCAGTGGCGAGGCTGCCGTTGCCAAGAATGACAATCGCCGGAGCTGGACGGGCCATCAGCCTTGCCACCTTTCACCAGGAACAATGATCAACGAGAAATACGGCGAGGACATCGGCTCGACCTGATCCAGCGGGACGATTTTCTGATTGGCCATGGTCGCGCGCTCGACGTACAGCGCACGCTCCGCCAGGCCGAGTTCTTCGAGCACCTGACGAACCTTGGGGAAATTGCGCCCCAATTTCATGATCACCGCCGCGTCGGCATCGGCCAGGCGACGCTTGAGGTCCTCGTGCGGCAACACGCCCGACAACACTGACAGGCTCTGATTGCGATACACCAGCGGTGCTCCGAGTACCGACGCACCGCCGAGCATTGAGCAGACACCCGGCACCACTTCGGCTTCATAACGCTCGGCCAGTCGATCGTGCAGGTACATGTAGGAGCCGTAGAAGAACGGATCGCCTTCGCAGATCACCGCCACGTCACGACCGGCATTCAGATGCGCGGCGAGTTGTTCGCCGGCCGCATCGTAGAAATCGCTGATCACTTGTTCGTACGACAACGGTGCCGGCAGCGCTTCGGTGGTCACCGGATACACCAGCGGCAGCAGCGTTTGCGCATCCTGCAAATGCGCTTCGATGATGCCGAAGGCATTGCCCTTTTTGCCCTTGGCGACGAAATACGCCACCACCGGCGATTCGCGCAGCAGGCGCAGGGCTTTGACGGTAATCAGCTCCGGATCACCGGGGCCGACGCCCAGGCCGATCAAGCGTCCAGGTAGCTGCATCATTCGATCTCCGTGGCGAGGGCGTTGACGGCGGCGGCGGCCATGGCGCTACCGCCCAGCCGGCCTTGCATGATGACAAACGGCACGCCGCGACTGTCTGCCGCCAGCGCTGCTTTCGATTCGGCGGCCCCCACGAAACCCACCGGGAAGCCGAGGATCAGCGCCGGCTTCGGCGCGCCTGCGTCGAGCATTTCCAGAAGATAGAACAGCGCGGTCGGCGCGTTGCCGATCACCACCACGCTGCCTTCCAGATGCGGGCGCCACAACTCCAGCGCGGTGGCGGAACGGGTGTTGCCCAGCTCACGGGCCAACTCCGGAACGCTTTCATCGCGCAGGGTGCAGATCACCGGGTTGTTGGCCGGCAACCGTGTGCGGGTCACGCCTTCGCTGACCATCCGCGCGTCGCATAGAATCGGTGCACCGGCGGCCAGCGCCTCACGTCCGGCCTTGCCGGCGCCTTCGGAAAATTGCAGGCCGTCGATGGCCTCGACCATGCCGCAGGCGTGGATCACCCGCACCGCGAGTTTTTCCAGATCGGCCGGAATGCGCGCAAGGTTGGCCTCGGCACGAATGATCGCGAAGGAGTTGCGATAGATCTCCTGACCGTCGCGGATGTAATCAAGCATCTAAAGGGCTCCGTGAGCGGGCGTCGAGCAAAGCCGCGACCGCTTCAATAGTAAGGTTGCGAGCGTGCAGCGCACCGAAACCCGGCTTCGCTGCATCGCGAAAATAGAGGTCGTAGTGACCAGGAGAAACAGCCAGCAAGGTCACTTGAGCAGTGTGCGCGGCCGCGCAGGAACGCGGGCAGCCGGACAGGTGCACGTTCAGCGTCTGGCGGTGACGTTGCAACAGCGCCGCCAGCTGTCGGGCATCGCCCTTGGTGTCGGCCAGGCCTTTGCCGCAGCCGGTCGAGCCGGTGCAGGCAATGAGATGCGCCAGGGCATCATCGGCAGAGCAACGCAGGCCGAGGTGTTCGAGGTTGTGGATAACATGACGCGCGTCGTCACCATGGACACCGGGCACTATCAGGTTTTGCCAAGGCGTAAAACGCAAGGAGCCGTCCCCCTGTTCGCGGGCCAGTCGTGCGGCGCCTCTGAGCATCGCCGGATTCAGGCGGCCCAGCGGCGGCACCGCACCGATGTACACACGCCCGGCTTCACGCTGTGGATGAACGCCGATGTGCAAGGCATTTGGACTGGCCTCGCGCTGCGCCCCCTCAATGGACATCAACGGCACACGTTCGCAGAGACGCGCGACAAACCCGTCGAGCGTGCATTCGGCGAGCAGATGTCGCATGCGGGTCTGCTCGGGGCGCGCCCATTCAAGGAACAACTCCAGCACCGCGACCACCAGCACATACCCCTGCTCCAGCGACACTGCACCTACGGGCGGGTCGACAAGGCAACCCGCCAGGCCGAACACAAATACTCGTTCACCATCTCGTTCAGCAGCCGACAGCCATAGATCATGAGGGTGTTCGAGCATTGCCAGACCTTCGCCGCCATCCAGTTGCACCGCGAACTTGGCGCTGAGGTCGTGGAAGCGTTCATCGCTTTGCAGCGTGGCGAGGATCTGCTCGGCCAGCGGGCGCGTATCGATCAGCATCTGCTGATCAATGCCGGCGCCGGGGCTGAGCATCAGATTGCGCACGTCATCGCCCGCCGCGCTGGTCGGGCCGAGCCCGGCCGCCATCAGGCTGTCGATCAAGGCGCCGTGCTCACTGCTGATCCCGCGAATCTGCAGGTTGGCACGGTTGGTTGCCTCGATCACCCCACCAGCGAAACGCTCGGCGGCATCGGCCACCGCTTCGGCCTGATCGGCCGAGATCGAACCCCCATTGAGTTTGATCCGGCAGATGCCGCCGTCCAGCGCCTGGACAATACGCAGCAACCCCGGACAGGCCGAGGGGCGTAAAGCGGAGGACATCGGGCGTTCGTTCAATGAGTGACCGGCTGACTGGATGCACGTGGAGGGCGAAGGGCTGCCATTATGCCTGCTTTGCTCGATCGCATGAAAAGTCTGCCGGTCGGAAACGCTGCCGAAATATCAATCAGGCAAAAGAAGGCTTCGGCCTGCGCGGAATCAGAGTTCGTACTCGCTGAACTCGAGCGCAAGGGCCAGGGCTTCTTTTTCCACGGTGTGTCGAATGGCGTCCATGTCTCGACGCTTGATCTCCAGCCGCCGAATCCGGATATCCAGTTGAGACAGACTCTGATCTATTGTCCAGAACAGGTAGGGTGTCGTGATACCCAGCTTGATCAACCTGACATGACTGACCACCATCTCCAGATCGCCGTTAGGCTTATAACTGACCGGGACGATGTTGAATCCAAATATTTTCCCGCTCAAACCCGCGATCTTCGTCAGCAATTCGGCGTCACTCTCCAGCTTTCCGAGTACTGACTCAATCTGTGCTATTTGAGCGCTCGAGAGGTAGGGACGTGCCACTTTCAACCAGGCCTGTTTCAAACTCCCCGAGAACTGCGGCTTGATGTACTCGACCGGCTCGGCAAGCGTCCAGTCCATTGACCAGAACATACCGGCGTAATGGTCGAACCAGGGCCCCGGCTGCGTCTCGCTCCTTGCGACTTTATCCGCGCCATGCTGGGCCAGAAAAATGCAGTTTTTGACAAAGCCATTGTCGGCGACGGTCTGGCCAGCCGTGCCGATCAGCAGCACATTATTTATCATCAGTGCATCATGTTCGATGACACCTTTAGCTAACACGTTATCCATATAAGTTTCTTTTCATCCTTGATAGTGTCGCGACCAACTTTAACCATTGGCCAAATATTTAATACATATAAGATTGCGCAAACTGAACAAAAACCAAACTACCAAAACAATCATTACAACGGACAGCTTTTCGTCAACATTAAGTGTCTGCAACCTGAAGTACGCTTTCCCGGCCATGGACCAGCGTCAGATGACAGAAGCCGCGCTATCATGTCGCCTTTGACGATGAACATTGGATTAAGGAACAACATGGCCTCCTGGCTGACAGTAGTGGGAATCGGCGAAGACGGCTTCAAGGGTCTGGGCAAAAATGCCCGACACGCCCTGTTGCGCGCTACGCGGATCGTTGGCGGCCAGCGACAACTGGATTTGCTGCCGGCCTGCATCCGTGGCGAGCGGCAGCTATGGCCCAGCCCTTTCGCCCTTGAACCCGTTCTGGCGCTGCGTGGCGAATCGGTCTGTGTGCTGGCCAGCGGTGATCCGATGTTCTTTGGTGTCGGCGCCAGCCTTGCCCGGCAAGTGCCCAACGCTGAAATGCTGGTCCTGCCAGCGCCCTCCTCCTGCTCGCTTGCTGCGGCGCGAATGGGCTGGCCGTTGCAGGAGGTGGTGACGCTTTCAGTGGTTGCCCGGCCCCTCGCCGCACTCAACGCGCAGTTGTTCAGCGGCGTGCGTTTGCTGGTGCTGAGCAATGACGGTCAGAGTCCGGCGGCTATCGCGGCGCTGCTGCGTGAACGCGGTTTCGGGCCGAGTCGCCTCACCGTGCTGGAACATCTGGGCGGCAACGCCGAACGCCGCATCGAGGGCGTAGCCAACGACTGGAGCGACCCAGCGATTGCCGATCTGAACCTGATCGCCATTGAATGTATTGCTGAAACAAACACACCGCGCCTGTCGCGCCTGGCCGGCCTGCCAGACTCGGCCTTTCAGCACGACGGCCAACTGACCAAGCGCGACGTGCGCGCCATCACCCTCGCCCGCCTTGCACCGACACCCGGCGAACTGCTGTGGGACGTTGGCGCCGGCAGCGGTTCGATCGGCATCGAATGGATGCGCGCTCACCCGAGTTGCCGGGCGCTGGCCATCGAAGCGGATGAAGGGCGGCAGTTGTTGATCGAACATAACCGCGACGCCTTGGGCGTTCCCGGCCTGCAACTGATTCGCGGCAACGCGCCGCAAGCCCTGAGCGGGCTCGAACGCCCGGACGCAATTTTCATCGGTGGCGGGGTCACCCGTGAGGGCGTGCTCGACACTTGCTGGACGCAACTCAAACCCGGCGGCCGGCTGATCGCCAACGCCGTGACCCTGCAAAGCGAAGTGACCTTGATGGCTTGGCGCGAACGGCATGGCGGAGAACTGACCCGCATTCACGTCGCTCAGGCGCAACCGCTGGGCGAGTTCGATACCTGGCGTCAGGCGCTGCCGATTACCTTGCTGGATGTGACGAAACCCCTCGATGCGTGACGAAACCGCCGAACAACCCGCCCCGCTGCGCAGCGGCCTGACCACCGGCAGCTGCGCCACCGCCACCAGCCTCGCAGCGGCCCGCCTGCTGCTCAGCGGCGTGGAAGCGGACGCCGTCGAGATCATTCTGCCCAAGGGTAAACGGGTGCAAATGCGTCTGGAATTCTGTCGACTGACGGACGACGGTGCCGAAGCCGGAACGATCAAGGACGCCGGCGACGACCCGGACGTGACCCATGGCGCCCTGCTGTTTTCCCAGGTGCGCCTGCACAGCGAACCGGGCATCCGCTTCAGCGCCGGCCGTGGCGTGGGCACCGTCACCCGGCCCGGTCTGGTGCTGAACGTCGGCGAGCCGGCAATCAACCCGGTGCCGCGCAAGATGATCACCGACCACCTGACGTTGCTGGCCGAGGAGCTGGATTACCAGGGCGGCTTCGAGGTCACGGTGAACGTCGAAGACGGCGAAGCCCTGGCGCTGAAAACCATGAACCCGCGACTGGGCATTCTCGGCGGCCTGTCGATCCTCGGCACCAGCGGCATCGTCCGGCCATTCTCCTGCGCGGCCTACATCGCCTCGATCCACCAAGGCATCGACGTCGCCAAAACCAACGGTTACCTGCACATCGCCGCGTGCACCGGCAACGCCAGCGAAGACACCATGCGTCGGGTCTACGACTTGCCGGAAATCGCCCTGATCGAAATGGGCGACTTCGTCGGCGCGGTGCTCAAGCACCTGCGCAAAGTGCCTGTGGATAAACTCAGCCTGTGCGGCGGCTTCGGCAAGATCAGCAAACTGGCGGCCGGGCACATGGATTTGCACAGTCGGCATTCAAGCATCGACCTGCCGCAACTGGCTGAATGGGCCGCAGCAGTCGGTGCCGATGCGGCGTTGCAACAGGCGATCCGCGAAGCCAATACCAGTCAGCAAGCCTTGGCCATGGCCAGCGCCGCCGGGATCGCCCTCGGCGACGCGGTGTGTCAGCACGCCCTGGACTTTGCCCGCAGCGTGGTGCCGGCGCAGGTTCAGGTCGAAGTGTTCGCCATCGATCGCCAGGGCGGGATTGTCGGCCATGCGGGAGTATTTCAATGAAGCGCGTGTTGTTGCTCGGCGGCGTCACTGAGGCATTGGCCATCGCCCGAACCCTCGGGCCGGAGCACATCTACAGCCTGGCTGGCGTCGGTCGTGTGCCGACGGATCTGAACTGTCAGGTCCGCGTTGGCGGCTATGGCGGCGCTGAAGGTCTGGCGCAGTTCATTCGTGACGAAGGCATTGACCTGCTGCTGGATGCGACCCATCCCTACGCAGCCCAAATCAGCCACAACGCCGCTATTGCCGCGAAGTCGAGCGGCATTGCCTGCTGGGCCCTGCGTCGTCCGGCCTGGCAGCCACAAGCCGGAGATGACTGGCGCGAAGTCAGCGACTGGGCCGAGCTGATCGACGCGCTGAAACCCTTTCGCCGACCGCTGTTCACCCTCGGTCGCGAACCGCTGCAACACCTGCACGAAATCCCGCCGGAGCAATTCTGGACGTTGCGGGCACTGGACGTTTATCCGGGCAACGAGCGCTGCGAAGTGATCGGCGCGCGTGGGCCGTTTCTGATCGAGGACGAACGCAAGCTGTTCGAACGCCGGCAGATCGACGTGCTGATCAGCAAAAACAGCGGCAGCACCGCCACCGAACCGAAACTGGAAGTGGCGCGGGAGCGTGGAGTGCCGGTGCTGGTGTTGAAGCGGCCGGTATTACCGGAGGTTGAGCGGGAGTTTGGGGCAGTGGATGAAGTCTTGCTAGCTTTGTCAGCGTCAGACATTTCCTGAACCTGAACGACCTCGCGATTTTGCCGACAACTTTCCAGGAGCGGGCCGACTGTTCCCGGCAAGCGCTTCAACTCTATATTCAATTCCCCTGATCCTAGCTTGCAACACCACCCATGCCACTCATGGGTAAGGCCCCCAGGCTGTTTATGAAATGCGTGTTCATTACGGCCCCGGCTACAGGATGTATTTCACTCGTCGAGGGGCAGTGGTCTATCTGCTGCTGGTGGGCGGTGACAAGTCGACTCAAAAACGAGATATCAAACGCGCTCTTCAAATGGCGCAAAACATCGGAAATGAGGAGTAAATCATGGCCGAACAATTCACCCGATTCGACGCCGCCGAATTTCTGAAGACGCCGGAAGAAATGGCCGCCTATCTGGATGCCTGCTTTGAAGAAGATGCAGGTGACGGAGTACTCATACGTGCCGCACTCAACGACATCGCTCGGGCAAAAGGCATGACGCAGATTGCCCGTGATGCCGGGTTGGGTCGCGAGAGCCTCTACAAAGCATTGGGCAGCACTGGCAACCCGGAATTCGCGACTATCATGAAGGTGATGAAAGCATTAGGCCTGCGGCTGCATGCCAGCGCTATCTGATTGCACTGCGACACCACACCGCACGCAGCCTTTTTACTTATCATCCCTGATCAGGCTAAATAGCCACGCCTGATCGCCCACTCAACCGGATCTGCCCTCATGTCCCGACAACGGCTCGCATTTGCCTGGATCGCCTGCTTTGCAGTGCTGTTCAACATGCTCGCCATGCCGATGTCCGGAGCGATGGCGCAGACGACGAAATCGCCTGCCGAACAGTTGCTGTGGGGCAGCTTCTGCTCGTCCAGCGGCACGAAGCTGGTGGCGATTTCCCTGGGTGACATCGAGCAGAAAGCCCCGCAGAACGACGATCATTCCAACATGCAGCATTGTTGGTGTTGCTCGGGCTCCGCGCCGTTGGTGGCGTTGCCGGGGCATGCGCCGCAGTTGTATTACGCGCGATTCGACGCCAATCGAAGTGTGCCGCCCGCCACGCTCGACACTCCCACACCGCGCCAGCAATGGCCGAGTCTCAACCCCCGCGCGTCCCCTCTGGTGTGATTCCTTCTCGCAATTGACCTGCGTTTTGAATCGTTCTGGAGAACTGCCATGTTGAACAAACTCATCGTCCTGGCTGTGTTGCTGCTGCCTGCCTGTTTTGCCAATGCCCACGAATACAAGGTTGGCGAACTTGAGATCGCCCATCCGTGGTCGCAGGAATTACCGCCCAACGCGCCCACCGTCGCGGCGTATTTCGTGATTCACAACAGTGGCAAAACCGCTGACCGGCTGCTCAGCGTCGGATCGCCGATATCCGGCAAAGCCGAGCTGCACGAACATGTGATGCAAAACGATCTGATGAAAATGCAGCAAGTGCCCAGCGTCGAGATTCCGGCTGGCGGCGATGTCACCTTCGCGCCGATGGCGTACCACGTGATGCTGCTGGAGTTGAAAGACCGCAGCCTGTTGAGCGACGGCAAGCGCTTCCCGCTGACGATGCACTTCGAGAAGTCCGGCGATGTGACGGTCGAGGTCTCGGTGCAGAAAAAGGCACCGGACGGCATGCAAGAGCATATGCACGCCCAGTAATCGACCCCGTTGAAAACGCCTATGCGCCCGTATAGCGCCAGGCCATCCGTGCGCCGCCGTCAGCCAATGAGCCTGACCCGCGGCAGCTGGATCAGCCTGTTCGCCATGCTGATGATCTTTATCGGCCCGCTGATTTCTCAGTCGATGCCGATGGATTCGCGCGCGGCTGCTTCGAGCATGGCGATGGGCATGTCCATGAACATGTCGATGGACATGAGCATGGACATGTCGGCGATGGAGCACGCCGACCACGACGCACAACCCGCCGCCGAACACTGCGCGCCAAAAGCCGAGCATCACGCGCTGTGGGAAAAGTGCGGCTATTGCAGCCTGCTGTTCAATTGCCCCGCGCTCACCAGTGGCGCTTCATTCACCGCGTTCGACACCCCGCCCGCCACCACCTTCACCACACCCGCCACTCGCCTGGGCCACGCCCGGCAAACCTTCTTCCCCGGCGCCCGCACCCGCGCCCCGCCCATCGTCGCGTAAACACCCACCTCCGATCTCACACGGTTTAGAAGACAGCCGCAGGCTGCCGGCCGTGTCGTTTACGACTGTTCGATGGAAATTGTCATGTCCAGGTTTTCTGCTGACACACGTTTGGGCGCTGCCCAGGCTTCTTTTGCCCTGAACCCATCCCGCGTTCGCTTCAGGCAGGCCACCGCCGCCCTTTGCGGCTTGTTGCTGACACCGTTGGTGCTCGCCGATGAACACGCCGGCCACACCGAAGAACTGAGCCCGACGGTGATCACCGCCATCGCGCCGAGCTCGCCACTGACCGTCGTCACCAACCCCAAGGACCCGCGCCAACCGGTGCCGGCCAGCGACGGTGGTGATTATCTGAAGACCATCCCCGGCTTCGCCCTGGTGCGCAACGGCGGCACCAATGGCGATCCGGTGCTGCGCGGCATGTTCGGCTCGCGCCTGAACATTCTCACCAACGGCAGCATGATGCTCGGCGCCTGCCCCGGCCGGATGGACGCGCCGACCTCGTACATCTCACCGGAAACCTACGACAAACTCACCGTCATCAAAGGCCCGCAAACCGTGCTCTGGGGCCCCGGCGCATCGGCCGGCACCATCCTGTTCGACCGGGAGCCGGAAAGCTTCGGCGAACTTGGCACCCGGGTGAATGCCAGCGTATTGGCCGGCTCCAACGGCCGCTTCGACAAAGTGCTGGACGCCGCTGCCGGCGGGCCGTTGGGTTACGTGCGCGTGATCGGCAATACCGCACATTCCGATGACTACAAGGACGGCAACAACGACACCGTGCCGTCACGCTACGACAAGTGGAACGGCGATGTCGCACTGGGCTGGACGCCGAACGCCGACACCCTGCTGGAATTGACTGCCGGCAAGGGCGACGGGGAGGCCCGTTACGCCGGGCGCGGCATGGACGGTTCACAGTTCTTGCGCGAAAGCCTCGGCCTGCGCTTCGAGCAATCGAACATCGGTGAGGTGCTGGATAAGGTCGAGGCACAGGTCTACTACAACTACGCCGACCACGTGATGGACAACTACACCCTGCGCAGGCCGTCCGGTACCGGGATGATGGCCGGCCCCATGGCTTCCAACGTCGACCGCCGGACCCTCGGCGCGCGGATCAAAGCCACCTGGCGCTGGGCCGATATGCAGTTGATCAGTGGCCTGGACGCGCAGACCAATGAGCACCGCCAACGCAGCGCTATGGGCGTCGACACCTACAAGGATGTACCCCGCAACAAGGACGCCGACTTCCACAACTACGGCGTGTTCAGCGAACTGACCTGGTACGCCGCCGACCGTGATCGGCTGATTACCGGTGCACGCCTGGACCGTGCTTCGGCCAAGGATTATCGGCAGACCATCGGCTCCGGGATGATGGCCCGCCCTAACCCGACCGCCGACGACACCCGCGCTGACACCCTGCCCAGCGGTTTCGTGCGTTATGAGCATGACCTGGCCGACAGCCCGACAACGTTGTATGCAGGCCTCGGTCATGCCCAGCGTTTCCCGGATTATTGGGAGCTGTTTTCGCCCAACTCAGGCCCCGCCGGTTCGGTGAATGCGTTCGACTCGATCAAACCGGAGAAAACCACCCAGCTCGACTTCGGTCTGCAATACAAGACCGCCGACCTCGAAGCCTGGGCCTCGGGTTACGTCGGGCAGGTGCGTGACTACATCCTGTTCAACTACACGCCGGGGATGATGGGCGCCACCTCGCAAGCCGAGAATATCGACGCGCGAATCATGGGCGGTGAACTCGGTGCGGCCTACAAGCTGACCGCCAACTGGAAAGCCGACGCGACCCTGGCCTATGCCTGGGGCAAGAACAGCAGCGACGGCACTGCCCTGCCGCAAATGCCACCGCTGGACGCACGTTTCGGCCTGACCTACAGCGAAGAAAACTGGAGCGCCGGCGCCTTGTGGCGGGTGGTCGCGGCGCAAAACCGCATCGACCAGAACAAGGGCAACGTGGTCGGCAAAGACTTCGACAAAAGCTCGGGGTTTGGCGTGTTCTCGCTCAACGGCGCATACCGGATCAATAAGAACTGGAAGGTCAGCAGCGGCGTCGACAACTTGTTTGGCAAGGCCTACGCCGAACACCTGAACCTGGCCGGCAATGCCGGTTTCGGCTTCCCGGCCAATGATCCGCAAGCCATCAACGAACCGGGGCGCACGCTCTGGACCAAGGTCGACATGAGTTTTTAAGAGCATCGCGGGCAAGCCCGCTCCCACATGGGCGACGTTGAACCTGTGGGAGCGGGCTTGCCCGCGATCGGTTGCGCAGCAACCGCACTAAACAAGAATGAACCACGCCTAGCGGAGCACACCTGATGAAACACCCCAAACCGAATTTCTACAACCTGGCCTGGCGTTGGCACTTCTACGCCGGCCTGTTCGTCGCGCCATTCATGGTGATGCTGGCCCTGACCGGCATCGTCTACCTGTTCAAACCGCAACTCGATCCATTGATGTACGGCAGCCTGCTGAACATCCCGGCCGGTCATCACGCCGTGGCCGCCGATGACCTGCTCAAACGGGTGAAAGAGGCCTATCCCCAAGGCCGGATCAAACAATATTTACCGCCAGTGAATGCCGAACGCAGCGCGCAATTTGTGGTGATCAATGAAGGTCATGAACTGAACGTGTTCATCGATCCATACCACGGCGACATCCTCGGCGAGCAAGACGCCAAGAAGAATCTGCAAGCGGTTGCGCGCTCGATTCACGGTGAGTTGATGATCGGCACCGTCGGTGATCGGCTGGTGGAACTGGCCGCCGGTTGGGGTGTGGTGTTGGTGGTCTCCGGGGTATTTTTGTGGTGGCCGCGTGGTCAGTACGCCGGCGTGCTGTGGCCGCGCCTCAGCCGTCGCGGACGTGTGCTGTGGCGTGACTTGCACGCAGTGACCGGGTTCTGGGGCGCGGCGTTTTTGCTGGTGATGCTGCTCAGCGGCATGACCTGGACCGGGTTCTGGGGCAAGCAATACGCCGACCTCTGGAACCGCTTCCCGGTCGCCATGTGGAATGACGTGCCCAAATCCGACGTTGAGGCCCGCAGCCTCAACAGCGCCACGCGCCAGACTGTGCCGTGGGCCATGGAAAACACGCCGATGCCAATGTCTGGCGACCACGCCGAACACATGGCTCACGCCAGCACCCAAACCGGCCCGGCGGTGCCGACCATCAGCCTGCAAGACGTGCAAAATATCGCCGTGCAGCGCAAGGTCGAGCCCGGCTACAGCATCACTTTCCCGACCACCGCCACCGGCGTGTTCACCCTCGCAGTGTTCGCCGACGACCCGCGCAACGACGCCACCCTGCATGTCGACCAATACACCGGCAACGTCCTCGCCGACGTGCGCTGGCAGCATTACAGCAACGTCGCCCGCGCCACGGAAGTCGGCGTGATGCTGCACGAAGGCAAAATGTTCGGCCCGTTCAATCAGATCATCGTGCTGCTGATCTGCCTGATGATTTTGCTCAGCGCCGTCAGCGGCGTGGTGATCTGGTGGAAGCGCCGGCCACAGGGCAAGTTCGGTGTGCCGCCGTTGCGTCACGACCTGCCGAAATGGAAAACCGCTATGGTCATCATGTTCGCCCTGGCGGTGATGTTTCCGTTGGTAGGGGCTTCGCTGGTGGTCGTGTGGCTATTGGATTGGGGGCTGCTATCGCGCTTGGGCCGGCATACTGAGTCCACTTCAGTTTCATCATGAAGCAGACGAGATGCGCGTACGCGTAAAGCCAATACAATGCGGGCCAGCATTGAATCCTTGGCGTGGCGAGGGGGCTTGCCCCCGTTCGGCTGCGCAGCAGTCGTAATACCCGACAACGCGGTAAACCCGGAGAAACTGCGGTGTCAGGTTTGGGGTCGCTGCGCAACCCAACGGGGGCAAGCCCCCTCGCCACAGTTCTGTATGCAGGCTTGAACGATCATCAGGAATGAAATGACTTCGCTGAACATCACCAACCTCGCCTGGACACCCCTGGGTCACGGCCATTGCCATCACCAGTTCCAGCTGCGTGACGCATCGCTGCACGTGGCCGCCGGTGAGTTCGTCGGGTTGATCGGACCCAACGGCAGCGGCAAGACCAGCCTGTTGCGGTGCGCTTATCGCTTCAGCAAACCCGAGAGCGGTGAGGTAAAACTCGAGCATCACAACGTCTGGAAGCAATCCTCACGCTGGTGCGCGCAACGCATCGCCGTGGTGCTGCAGGAATTCCCCGACGCCTTCGGCCTGACCGTCGATGAAGTGGTCGCCATGGGCCGCACACCGCACAAAGGTCTGTTCGATGGCGACACTCTCGAAGACCGAAAGCTCGCGACCCAAGCCCTCGAATCGGTCGGCCTCAAGGGCTTCGAAGACCACGCCTTCGCCACCCTGTCCGGCGGTGAAAAGCAGCGCGTAATCCTCGCCCGCGCCCTGGCCCAGCAACCGCAATTGCTGATCCTCGACGAACCGACCAACCACCTCGACCCGCGCTTTCAACTGGAACTGCTGCAGCTGGTCAAACGCCTGCAGATCGGCACGCTGGCGAGCATTCACGACCTCAATCTGGCGGCGGCCTTCTGCGATCGGCTGTACGTGATCCATCACGGTCGCATCGTGGCCAGCGGCACCCCCAAAGAAGTCCTGACCACACACCTTTTGCACAACGTGTTCGGCGTCGACGCCCTGATCGATGACCATCCCTTGCACGGCTACCCACGAATCACCTGGATAACCCAACCATGACTTTGCGTTCCCTGCTTTGCGTCGCGCTGTTGCTGGGCAGTGCCCATGCCTTCGCCGAGGCCACGAAATACCCGCTGACTGTCCAGAGCTGCAACCGCGCAGTCACCTTCAAGCAAGCGCCAAAACACGCGGTCAGCCACGACATCAACATGACCCAGATGATGCTCGCCCTCGGCCTCAAGCCCAGGATGGCCGGCTACAGCGGCGTGACCGGCTGGAAATCGGTGACGCCCCAGATGCAGACCCTCCTCGACGGTTTACCGGAACTGGCGGCCAAGTACCCGTCAGTGGAAACCCTGCTCAACGCCAACGTCGATTTCTTCTTCGCCGGTTGGGACTACGGCATGCGCGTGGGCGGTGACCTCACGCCGCAAACCCTGCAACCGCTGGGCATCAACGTCTATGAGTTGACCGAGTCCTGCGCGTTCGTGATGAAGCGTCCACCGGCCAGCCTGGAAGACACCTACAACGACCTGCGCAACCTCGGCAAAATCTTCGACGTGCAGGATCGCGCCAACACCGTGATCGCCCAGATGCAGGCGCAAGTCGTCGAAGTGCGCAAGGATCTGCCGACCGACAAGCCTCGGGTATTTCTGTACGACAGCGGTGAAGACCGGGCCATGACCTCCGGACGCCTGGGCATGCCGCAGGCGCTGATCGACGCGGCCGGCGGGCGCAACATTCTCGATGACGTCGAGGCGAGCTGGACCCGGGTCAACTGGGAGAACGTGGTCGAGCGCAATCCGCAGGTGATCGTGATCGTCGATTACGGCGAAGTCACCGCCGAACAGAAGGAGCAGTTTTTGCTGAACAACCAGGCCCTGCAATCGGTGGACGCGATCAAGAACCAGCGCTTTATCGTCATTCCGTACGTGCAGGCCACGCCGGGGATCGATAACGTGCTGGCGGTCGAAACCCTGGCCAAGGGTTTCCACGGCGAATGATCGATCGTCGCTATGCCTTGTTGCTGATGGCCCTCGGCGCGCTGTTGCTGGTGTCGTGCGTGGTGTCGCTGGGCTTTGGTCCGGCGCGGGTGCCGGTGGAGGTGGTCTGGCGGATTCTGCTGTACAAGGCCTTCGGTTTTGGCGAGCAGAGCTGGGCCGCCGGCCAGGAACACATCGTCTGGCTGATCCGCGTGCCGCGCATGTTGCTCGGCGCGCTGGTGGGCGCCGGCCTGGCGCTGATCGGCGCGGTGCTGCAAGCGGTGACGCGCAATCCATTGGCTGATCCGCACCTGCTCGGTGTGACCTCCGGCGCGACCCTCGGCGCGGTGATCGTGGTGTTGCATGTCGGTGAAATCGTCGGCCTGCTGACCTTACCGATTGCGGCGTTTATCGGCGCGCTGCTGAGCATGCTGATCGTGCTGATGATCGCCAATCGTCATGGGCGGCTGGACAGTGATCGGCTGCTGTTGTGCGGCGTGGCGGTGTCATTCGTGATGATGGCGATCGCCAATCTACTGTTGTTTCTCGGTGATCACCGCGCCAGTTCGGCGGTGATGTTCTGGATGCTCGGCGGGCTTGGGTTGGCGCGCTGGGAATTGCTCGCGGTGCCGGCTGCCAGTGTGTTGTTGGGGTTGGTGTTGCTACTGGGCATGGCCCGGCCGTTGAATGCGTTGATGGCGGGTGAACAGACTGCCGTGACCCTCGGCCTCAATGCCCGTACCGTGCGGCTGCGGGTGTTTTTGATTGCCTCGTTGATGACTGGGGTGCTGGTGTCCATCAGCGGCTCGATTGGTTTTGTCGGGTTAATGGTGCCGCACATTGCGCGGCGGTTGGTAGGTGCCGAGCATCGTCGGTTGTTGCCGGTCTGTGTCTTGCTGGGCAGCCTGTTCCTGGTCTGGGTCGATGTGGCCGCACGAACGTTGATCGCCCCGGAAGACTTGCCCATCGGCGTCGCCACCGCTGCGATTGGCGGGCTGTTCTTCATCGGTCTGATGCGCCGGCGCTGACTCGCCGCTCCCACAGGGTGATCATTCCCACGCTCCGCGTGGGAATGCCGCCAGGGACGCTCCGCGTTCCGCTTTTGAATGTTTAACGGATGTGTCAAAACACGGAACTTTCCCACGCCTTTTTCAGGTTGTTCGTCGGACGGGAGCCCTCTAGTCTTGGGCTGTCGCTGAACACTCAGCGATCGGGTGTGAGAACCCGGGAAACATTAGCCATGCAGCACTCGTATCAGCATAATTGCCGTCAGCTTATCCGCTGCCTGCAAATGCGTTATGGCGGCTGTGTGTGGGCGGGCTTCGGTCCGGCCGGTTTCTTGGTTTCCCGGTTTCTCACCCCGCACACAGCTGCCTCCCTCTTTGCCGCGTGAGAAACGGCAAGTGGTGGCTCCCATTTGAAAACCAAGGTAGTCACATGAATAAGAAACTCATACCAGATCCACCCGCCGACGACACCAGCACTCCCGACCCCGAAACCTTGCGCGCTGAAGACCTGCTCAAAGACCGCGAAGCCATAAAACGCGCCCTCGACTACTATCTCGATCCCCCGGCGCCCTACACCGAAAAAACCCGCCGCCCAGCACCATGTTCATCGTCGCCCCGAACATGGATACCGAAAGCCTGCTGGCCCACGCCTGTGAATCGTTAGCCACGGCGAGTGTCCTGACCAGCGACTTCGCCAACGACCTGACCGCCCCGCAGCGCTACACGGCGCTGGCGATTCAACAGAGCATCATGCTGGCGGAGCTGGCGGTGAACCGGGCGCTGGATAACGTCGACCCAGCGTAATCCCCCGCTCTTTGGGAAAGAGCCTTTGTGGCGAGGGGGCTTGTCGGAACGCCGCATCGCCCCGTTGGGTCGCGAAGCGGCCCCAAAACCTGCAACTGCGGTGTATCAGGTACACCGCGTGCAATGGTTTTACGACTGCTTCGCAGCCGAACGGGGGCAAGCCCCCTCGCCACAGGTTTTGTATTCACAGCGCCTTTACCTTAACTGACCGGCATTGGGGCAATCCTTCGCCCCAATGTGGCGCATCTTCTCGCACCAACGCGCCAGCCCCGTCCCTTCATGGTGCGTCACTCAACCCCCGCAACCGCTCTAATACGACATTTCCTTGCCCGTCCCCGACCGGGCACAGCCCTTGCAAAACAGCCTTCAGTCGTCCGCATCTGCCAACCATAAAAAACTTTAACGTTCATGGAGATCGCACAATGAAGCGTCGCAGTTTGATCAAGGCTTTCACACTCACGGCAAGCATTGCCGCGATGGGCATGACCTGGACTGTCCAGGCCGCCGAGACCATCAAAGTCGGTATTCTGCATTCGTTGTCCGGGACCATGGCGATCTCCGAAACTTCGCTTAAAGACATGGCGTTGATGACCATCGACGAAATCAACGCCAAGGGCGGCGTGAACGGCAAGATGCTGGAGCCTGTCGTCGTGGACCCGGCATCGAACTGGCCGCTGTTCGCCGAAAAGGGCCGGCAGTTGCTGACTCAGGACAAGGTAGCAGTGGTGTTCGGTTGCTGGACCTCGGTGTCGCGTAAATCGGTGCTGCCGGTGTTCGAAGAACTCAACGGCCTGCTGTTCTACCCGGTGCAATACGAAGGCGAAGAGATGTCGCCGAACGTGTTCTACACCGGCGCGGCACCCAACCAGCAGGCGATTCCGGCGGTGGAATACCTGATGAGCGAAGAAGGCGGCAGCGCCAAGCGTTACTTCCTGCTCGGCACCGACTACGTCTACCCGCGCACCACCAACAAAATCCTGCGCTCGTTCCTGCACTCCAAAGGTGTGGCCGACAAGGACATCGAAGAGGTCTACACCCCGTTCGGCCACAGCGATTACCAGACCATCGTGGCCAACATCAAAAAATTCTCCGCCGGTGGCAAGACAGCAGTCATCTCCACCGTCAACGGCGACTCCAACGTGCCGTTCTATAAAGAGCTGGCCAACCAGGGCCTGAAAGCCACCGACGTTCCGGTCGTGGCGTTCTCCGTGGGCGAAGAAGAATTGCGCGGCATCGACACCAAACCGCTGGTGGGCAACCTCGCGGCGTGGAACTACTTCGAGTCGGTCGAGAACCCGCAGAACAAAAAGTTCGTCGCCGACTGGAAGGCCTACGCCAAGAAACACAACCTGCCGGGCGCCGACAAAGCGGTGACCAACGACCCGATGGAAGCCACCTACGTCGGCATCCACATGTGGGCGCAAGCCGCCGAGAAAGCCAAGTCCGCCGACGTCGACAAAGTCCGCGAAGCCCTGGCCGGCCAGACTTTCGCCGCACCGTCCGGCTACACCCTGACCATGGACAAGACCAACCATCACCTGCACAAGCCAGTGATGATCGGCGAGATTCAGGCCGACGGTCAGTTCAACGTGGTGTGGCAGACCGAAGGGCCGATCCGCGCCCAACCGTGGAGCCCGTTCATTCCGGGTAATGACAAGAAGCCGGAGTATGCGGTGAAGAGCAACTAAGCCATTGGATGTCGGGGCTGGGCACGGAGCTCAGGCCCGACACAACCCCTGTGGGAGCTGGCTTGCCTGCGATGGCATCACCTCGGTGCATCAGATACACCGAGTCGTCTGCATCGCAGGCAAGCCAGCTCCCACAATGTCCGCGCAAGGCGACTTTTTATGCCCACTGCCCTTTACCGCTTCATTCTCGCCATCATGCTGTTATTGCCGATGGCCACCCACGCCGGCGACGCCGAAGACTTCGTCGCGGCCAATCCCGTGCAGCAAGCCAAGCTTCTGGAAACCTGGGCCGCGCAGCCCGATCCGATCCGTATCGAACTGATCAACGCCCTGCAACAAGGCGAACTGACCGTCGATGGCCAACCGAAAACCCTGCGCCTGAACAATCGCCTGCGCGGTCTGATCGACACCGCGTTGGCCAGCCACCAATTGCTCGCCGCCGACGCCAAAACCCGTCTGACCGCCGCGCAGCAATTGCAGAAAAGCGCCAAACCGGCGCAGTTGAAATTCCTCGACCAGCAACTGGCTGGCGAAAAAGACGAAACCGTTCACGCCGCCCTGAGCCTGGCGCTGGCCAATCTGCAACTGGTCGACACCGACCCGGCCGTGCGTCTTGCGGCGGTGCGTTTACTCGGCGAAACCGGCGACCCGCTGGCCCGCACCCGCCTCGAAGGGTTGCTGGAACCTGGCGTCGAAGCCGATGCCGGCGTGCGCACCGCCGCCGAAACCAGCCTGGCCCAGGTCAAACGCAAACTGCTGATCGGCGAAATGCTTGGGCAGGCTTTCAGCGGCATGTCTCTGGGTTCGATTCTGCTGCTGGCGGCGTTGGGGCTGGCGATCACCTTCGGCCTGCTCGGGGTGATCAACATGGCCCACGGCGAGATGCTGATGCTCGGCGCTTACTCGACGTACGTGGTGCAGTTGATGTTCCAGCGTTTCGCGCCGCAAGCCATCGAGTTCTATCCGCTGATTGCCCTGCCGGTAGCATTTTTCGTCACCGCCGCCATCGGCATGGCGCTGGAGCGTACGGTGATTCGTCACCTCTACGGTCGCCCGCTGGAAACCCTGCTCGCGACGTGGGGCATCAGCCTGATGCTGATCCAGTTGGTGCGCCTGGTGTTCGGCGCGCAGAACGTCGAGGTGGCCAACCCGGCGTGGTTGTCGGGCGGGATTCAGGTGCTGCCCAATCTGGTGCTGCCGTACAACCGCATCGTGATCATCGCCTTCGCCTTGTTTGTGGTGGTGCTGACCTGGCTGCTGTTGAACAAGACCCGCCTTGGTTTGAACGTGCGCGCCGTCACCCAGAACCGCAACATGGCCGCTTGCTGCGGCGTACCGACCGGGCGTGTGGACATGCTCGCTTTCGGCCTCGGCTCCGGCATTGCTGGCCTCGGCGGCGTGGCGCTCAGCCAGATCGGCAACGTCGGCCCGGACCTCGGCCAGAGCTACATCATCGACTCGTTCCTGGTGGTGGTGCTCGGCGGTGTCGGTCAACTGGCCGGTAGCGTGCTCGCCGCCTTCGGGCTGGGGATAGCCAACAAGATTCTCGAACCGCAGATCGGTGCGGTGCTGGGCAAAATCCTGATCCTCGCGCTGATCATTCTGTTCATCCAGAAACGTCCGCAAGGCCTCTTCGCACTGAAAGGACGGGTGATCGACTGATGAACCAGCCTCTGCTCGTTACCGCGACAAAAAAAGCCGGCCCCAAAGTCACCATCGCTGTTGGCGTGGTGATCCTTGTCTTGCTGTTGGCGTTGCCACTGCTGTCGCTGTTATCGCCCGTCAGCGTTTTTCACGTCTCGGCCTACACGCTGACGCTGGTGGGCAAAATCCTTTGCTACGCCATCGTCGCCCTGGCCCTCGATCTGGTCTGGGGCTACGCCGGTCTCTTGTCCCTCGGTCACGGTCTGTTCTTCGCCCTCGGCGGTTATGCGATGGGCATGTACCTGATGCGCCAAGCCTCGGGTGATGGCTTGCCAGCGTTCATGACGTTCCTGTCGTGGACCGAATTGCCATGGTACTGGACCGGCACCAGCAGCTTCCTCTGGGCCATGTGCCTGGTGGTATTGGCGCCGGGATTACTGGCGCTGGTGTTCGGTTTCTTCGCCTTCCGCTCGCGGATCAAGGGCGTGTATTTCTCGATCATGACCCAGGCCCTGACCTTCGCCGGAATGCTGCTGTTTTTCCGCAACGAAACCGGGTTTGGCGGCAACAACGGCTTCACCAATTTCCGCAGCATTCTCGGCTTTGGCATCACGGAACCAGGGACTCGCGCGGTGTTGTTTTTCGCCACGGTGCTGTTGCTGGTGGCGAGTCTGTTCATCGGCTGGCGGCTGGCGCAAAGCAAGTTCGGTCGGGTGCTGACCGCATTACGGGACGCGGAAAACCGCCTGATGTTCTGCGGCTACGACCCGCGCGGCTTCAAGCTGTTTGTCTGGGTATTGAGTGCGGTGTTGTGTGGCCTGGCGGGGGCGTTGTATGTGCCGCAAGTCGGGATCATCAACCCGAGCGAAATGTCGCCGACCAACTCGATCGAAGCGGCTGTCTGGGTTGCCTTGGGGGGGCGCGGCACGCTGATCGGGCCGCTGCTCGGTGCCGGCGTGGTCAACGGCATGAAGAGCTGGTTCACCGTGGCGTTTCCGGAATACTGGCTGTTCTTCCTCGGCGCGCTGTTCATCGTCGTGACGTTGTATCTGCCTAAGGGTGTGATCGGTCTGCTGAAGAAAAGGGGCGAACAATGAGGATCACTGCAACGGCTGAATTCATGCTCGAACCGGTCTTTTTTCCACCAGAGCCCAACAAGGACGCCGGCAGCAGCCGCGATGCCATCGGCCTCGGCCAACGCGTCGGCCCAGGCCTGAATACGCGTCACGGCACCATCCTGACCCTGGAAGACATCAGCGTCAGCTTCGATGGCTTCAAGGCCCTGAACAATTTGAACCTGTACATCGGCGTCGGCGAATTGCGCTGCATCATCGGCCCCAACGGCGCGGGCAAGACCACGCTGATGGACGTGATCACCGGCAAGACCCGCCCCAGTCACGGCAAGGCCTGGTTCGGTGAAACCCTCGACCTGACGCAGATGAGCGAAGTGCAAATCGCCCAAGCCGGTATCGGTCGCAAGTTCCAGAAGCCAACCGTGTTCGAAGCGCTGAGCGTGTTCGAAAACCTGGAGCTGGCGCAGAAAACCGACAAGTCGGTGTGGGCCAGCCTTCGAGCTCGCCTGAGTGGTGAACAAAAAGATCGCATCACCGAAGTGCTGGAAACCATTCGCCTGACCAGTTCGGTCAATCGCCCGGCGGGACTGTTGTCCCATGGCCAGAAGCAGTTTCTGGAAATCGGCATGCTGCTGATGCAAGACCCGCAACTACTGCTGCTCGACGAGCCGGTGGCGGGCATGACTGATGCCGAAACCGAATTCACCGCAGAACTGTTCAAGCGCCTGGCGGGCAAGCATTCACTGATGGTGGTGGAACACGACATGGGCTTCGTCGGCTCGATCGCCGACCACGTCACCGTGTTGCACCAGGGCAGCGTACTGGCCGAAGGGTCGCTGGAGCAGGTGCAGGACAATGAACGGGTGATCGAGGTCTACCTCGGCCGCTAGACCAGCAAATACAAAACCTGTGGGAGCGGGCTTGCCCGCGATGAGGCCTGCACATCCAACATCTTTGTTGAATGACACACCGCCATCGCAGGCAAGCCAGCTCCCACAGGGTTCTGTGTGGAACAGAAGGAATTTTGAACATGCTGCAAGTCGACAAGCTGCACCAGTACTACGGCGGTAGCCACATCCTGCGGGGCCTGACGTTTGAGGTGAAGGTCGGCGAAGTCACCTGCCTGCTCGGGCGCAACGGCGTAGGCAAGACCACCTTGCTCAAATGCCTGATGGGTTTGCTGCCGGCCAAAGAAGGCGCGGTGAACTGGGAAGGCCAACCGATCACCACGTTCAAACCGCACCAGCGGGTGTATGCCGGTATCGCTTACGTGCCTCAGGGTCGGGAAATTTTCGGTCGATTGACCGTGGAAGAAAACCTGCTGATGGGCCTGTCGCGGTTTCCCGGCTCCGAAGCCAAGGAAGTCCCGGCGTTCATTTACGAGCTGTTCCCGGTGCTGCTGCAAATGAAACAACGGCGTGGCGGTGACTTGTCCGGTGGTCAGCAACAGCAGCTGGCGATCGGTAGAGCACTGGCCAGCCGACCACGGCTGCTGATTCTCGACGAACCCACCGAAGGCATTCAGCCGTCGGTGATCAAGGAAATCGGCGCGGTGATCAAAAAACTCGCGGCCCGTGGCGACATGGCGATTTTGCTGGTGGAGCAGTTCTACGATTTCGCCGCCGAGCTGGCCGATCAGTACCTGGTGATGTCCCGGGGTGAAATCGTGCAGCAGGGTCGTGGCGAAAATATGGAAGCCGAAGGTGTGCGCGGACTGGTTACGATCTAACCTGCAGTGTCCTGACGATAATTAGAAAATCATGAATTTACCTGCCCCTATCACGCTGTTCACCCCAAGCTGGCATGCCGAGCTGGAACTGGGCTACGCCCGTTTCGGCGATAGCACCCGCCCGGTGCAGCGCCGTCATAAAGGCCCGCTGCGGGTGCAGAAGCACTTGTATGCCGAAGGTCCCGAAGTGTGTCAGCACATCATCGTCCACCCACCGGGCGGGATTGCCGGCGGTGATCGGCTGGACATCTCGGCCAGCGTCGGCACGCACGCTTGGGCGCAAATCACCAGCCCCGGCGCCGCCAAGTGGTATCGCGCGGCCGGGCCGGCTTATCAGAAACTCGACTTGCGCGTGGCTGCCGGTGCTACGTTGGAATGGCTGCCGCAAGAGACGATTATCTTCAGCGCCGCTCAGGCTGAACTCAGCACGAGCATTGATCTTGAGGGCGATGCCCGGCTGTTCTACTGGGACGTGGTGGCGCTGGGTCGCCCGGCCAGTGGCGAACGCTTCGACCTCGGACACTTCCAGGCCCACCTGGACCTGCGCCGCGACGGCCAATTGCTGTGGCACGAACGCCAGCGCATTGTCGGGGCTGACGGTTTGCTCGATTCGCCGATCGGGCTGGATGGGCAACCGGTGTTTGCGACGTTGCTGGTGACCGGGGAGATTGATAGCGAACTGTTGGAAAAGTGCCGCTCGCTGCCCAATGAGGTGCGCGGTGATCTGACGCAATTGCCGGGGCTGTTGGTCGCCCGGTGCCTGGCCAGCGAGGCGTTGTTGGCACGGGGTTGGCTAATTGATTTGTGGCGATTGCTCCGGCCTGCGTTGCTCGGCCGCGAAGCCGTCCCGCCAAGAATATGGAGCACCTGATGTGTGCTTTTTGTGGGAGCGGTGGTGCGACGATTCGACTTGCCCGCGATAGCGGTCCTACAGTCAACATCTCTGCAAGATGTCATGGCCTCATCGCGGGCAAGCCCGCTCCCACAGGTTTTGTATTTACAGATCCGAATACCTTTTTATCTGCCCTGATGGATTTCTACGATGGACCTGACCCCACGCGAAAAAGACAAGCTGTTGATCTTCACCGCCGGCCTCGTGGCCGAACGGCGTTTGGCTCGCGGCGTGAAACTCAATTACCCGGAGGCCATGGCCTACATTTCCGCGGCGCTGCTCGAAGGCGCGCGTGACGGCCAGACCGTGGCCGAACTGATGCACTACGGCACCACCCTGCTCAGCCGCGAACAAGTGATGGAAGGCATCCCGGAAATGATCCCGGAGATCCAGGTCGAGGCGACGTTTCCCGACGGCACCAAACTGGTCACCGTCCACCAACCGATCGCCTGAGGCCGCGCCATGACTTACCACATACGTGATGCGCTGCACGCCGATCTGCCGGCGATCCGCGACATCTACAACGACGCCGTGGTCAACACCACGGCGATCTGGAACGAACAGGCCGTGGACCTGGGCAACCGCCAGGCCTGGTTCAGCGCCCGGCAAGCCCAGGGTTATCCGGTGCTGGTGATCGTCGACGGCGACAACAGCGTACTCGGCTACGCTTCATTCGGTGACTGGCGGCCGTTCGACGGGTTCCGCCACACGGTCGAGCACTCGGTGTACGTGCGCAACGACCAGCGCGGCAATGGCCTCGGGCCGCGACTGATGGAAGTGCTGATCGAACGCGCCAAAGGCTGCAACAAACACGTGATGGTCGCCGCCATCGAAAGCGGTAACGGCGCGTCGATCCGGCTACATGATCGGGCCGGTTTTGTCGTCACCGGCCAAATGCCGCAGGTGGGTACCAAGTTCGGCCGCTGGCTGGACCTGACCTTCATGCAACTGATCCTCGACCCGGGCGCAATGCCACCTGGTCCCCACAAGGAGTGATACGCCATGAACGCCGCCCAACTGCGACGCGTCAATGTTGAAAGCTTTGCGCACTATCGTCAGGGATTGATTGATCTGCTGCTCGACGCCGTCGGCTATGGCGCCAGCGTCGGGTTCATGGCGGATCTGGACGCAGCGCAGGCCCGCGCCCATTTCGATGAAGTCCAGGACAACCTGAACAAAGGCAACGTGCTGCTGTGGGTGGTGGTCAAGGACGAACAGGTGCAGGCCAGCGTGCAACTGAACCTGTGCCAGAAAGCCAATGGGCTGAACCGCGCCGAAGTGCAGAAACTGTTGGTGCGTGAACATGCCCGTCGTCGCGGCCTGGGCCAACAGATGATGCATGCCGTTGAGCTCGCCGCCCGCCAGCACAAGCGCGGCATGCTCTACCTCGACACCGAGGCCGGCTCCCCCGCCGAAGACTTCTACAAGGCCCTGGGTTACACCCGTGCCGGTGAAATCCCCGACTACGCCTGCGACCCGAGCGGCCACTACAAACCGACCGCCCTCTACTACAAGATTCTCCAAGGAGCCCATTGATGATTCCCGGTGAATACCAGATCCAGCCCGGCGACATCGAACTCAACGTTGGCCGCCGCACGCTCAGCCTGAAGGTGGCCAACAGCGGCGATCGGCCGATCCAGGTCGGCTCGCATTATCACTTCTTCGAAACCAATGACGCCCTGACCTTCGACCGCGCCGCCAGTCGCGGCATGCGCCTGAACATCCCCGCCGGCACCGCGGTGCGCTTCGAACCGGGGCAGAGCCGCGAGGTCGAGCTGGTCGACCTGGCCGGGCATCGCCGGGTGTTCGGGTTTGCCGGCAGGATCATGGGTGAGCTCGACTGACACCGTCCCTGTGGCGAGGGGGCTCGCCCCCGTTCGGCCGCGCAGCGGTCGTAAAACCTGCCACCCCGGTTCATCAGACAAAACCTCATCAATTAGATTGCGAGCGCTTCGCACTCGAACGGGGGCAAGCCCCCTCGCCACAATAAATTTGTGCAAGGAATTCCAATGAAGATTTCCCGTCAGGCCTACGCCGACATGTTCGGTCCCACCGTCGGCGACAAGGTCCGTCTGGCCGATACCGAGCTGTGGATCGAAGTGGAAAAAGACTTCACGACCTACGGCGAAGAAGTGAAATTCGGCGGCGGTAAAGTCATCCGCGACGGCCAGGGCCAAAGCCAGTTACTGGCGGCCGAAGTTGTCGACACGTTGATCACCAACGCGCTGATCGTCGACCACTGGGGCATCGTCAAAGCCGACGTCGGCCTCAAGGACGGCCGCATCGCCGCCATCGGCAAGGCCGGCAACCCGGACATCCAGCCCAACGTCACCATCGCGGTCGGCGCCAGCACCGAAGTGATCGCCGGTGAAGGCATGATCCTCACTGCCGGCGGCATCGACACGCACATCCACTTCATCTGCCCGCAGCAGATCGAAGAAGCGCTGATGAGCGGCGTGACGACCATGATCGGCGGCGGCACGGGACCTGCCACCGGCACCAACGCCACCACGTGTACTTCAGGGCCGTGGCACCTGGCGCGCATGCTTCAGGCCGCCGACGCGTTCCCGATGAACATCGGCTTCACCGGCAAGGGCAACGCGAGCCTGCCGGAACCGCTGATCGAACAGGTCAAGGCTGGCGCCATCGGTCTGAAGCTGCACGAAGACTGGGGCACCACGCCCGCGAGCATCGACAACTGCCTGACAGTGGCCGACCAATACGACGTCCAGGTCGCCATCCACACCGACACCCTCAACGAGTCCGGCTTCGTCGAAACCACCCTCGCCGCCTTCAAGGGCCGCACGATTCACACCTACCACACCGAAGGTGCGGGCGGCGGTCACGCGCCGGACATCATCAAGGCCTGTGGCTTTGCCAACGTGTTGCCGAGTTCGACCAACCCGACCCGGCCGTTCACCCGCAACACCATCGACGAACACCTCGATATGCTGATGGTCTGCCACCACCTGGACCCGAGCATTGCCGAAGATGTGGCCTTCGCTGAAAGCCGCATCCGCCGCGAAACCATCGCCGCCGAAGACATCCTTCACGACCTCGGCGCGTTCTCGATGATCAGCTCCGACAGCCAGGCCATGGGCCGCGTCGGCGAAGTCATCACCCGCACCTGGCAAACCGCCGACAAGATGAAAAAACAGCGCGGTCCGCTGCCACAAGATGGCGAAGGCAACGACAACTTCCGCGCCAAACGCTACATCGCCAAGTACACGATCAACCCGGCGATCACCCACGGCATCAGCCATGAAGTGGGCTCGGTCGAAGTGGGCAAGTGGGCGGACCTGGTGCTCTGGCGTCCAGCGTTTTTCGGGGTAAAGCCAACGCTGATCCTCAAGGGCGGTGCCATTGCGGCCAGCCTGATGGGTGACGCCAACGCGTCTATTCCAACGCCGCAACCGGTGCACTACCGCCCGATGTTCGCCAGTTACGGCGGTTCGTTGCATGCCACCAGCCTGACCTTTATCAGCCAGGCCGCGCAGGAGGCGGGCTTGCCTGAAGCCTTGGGGTTGAAGAAGAAAATCGCGGTGGTCAAAGGCTGCCGCGAGGTGCAGAAAACCGATTTGATTCACAACGATTACCTGCCGAACATCGACGTCGATCCGCAGACTTATCAGGTCAAGGCCGACGGTGTGCTGCTGTGGTGCGAGCCGGCGGATGTGTTGCCGATGGCTCAGCGTTACTTCCTGTTTTGATATTCGGCCAGGTATAAAAAACCGGCACGAAGCGCGTCAGTCTTCGTGCCGGTATGGTTATTGGTCAGGTCAATCAGTTACTCGGTTCGACCGTAAAGGGAATCTCTACCCTTTGCAGCTTTGCCCGATCCATCGCCTGCTGGGTCAGGGTCTTCATCAGCGTTTTCATCTCGGTGTTGATCGCATCCAGCTCGGCGGCATAAGCCTCGTCTGTCATGACCGCTCCCGGAGCAATCGCGCTTTCCGGTTTACCCAACTCTGCGGCGAGGACCCTCAATTCTTCTTTAACAGAAGCCTTTGCCTTGACCGATAGATTCGGTTCGGTCGCGCGCTTATCAAGCGCCATGTAAAACTCCGTCGTCGCATCGATTCGGCGCCTGAAGACTTTGAAGGCGCTTCGATTCAAGCGCTGGATGAACGTGTCCCAGAACGGCTGTTCGATGATCGAATCACGCAACAAGTCGCCGGCTTCCAGAGCCAGTACCCGCTGATAGGCACTTTCGATCATCTCGGGGGTGACACCTGTGTGCGTGCGAAATTGCAAGTCACGGGATTGCCAGGGCAGATCCAGCCGTTCGGCCAGGTCCGTCATGTAAGCCAGGTGGACCTCGACCTCATCGATACTTCCCGAGGCTCGGCCGTTGGCATCGAGAACCCTGAATTGCTCACCGTTCTGCAGTCGCTCGGCGACCTCCTTGTGGGCAATCCGGCTCAACTCATCCAGTCGGGATTTACCTCTGGCCAACTGCACCAGTTCCGCCTCCACCAGAGCCGGATTGCCCAGCGCATAGGCCTCGTGGATCAGCACCTCAACCCCCATCGCGTTGAACAGCTGTGCCCCGGCATCAACACAAAGGGTGACCTCATCCTTGCCCATGACAAAAAGATTGCGCCGCAGTTCGCTGTCCTTGGACATCGCTTCCAGCATTCTCCAGACCTTGCTCGTCATGTCCGTCCTGAATGCGAGGTCGTGCTTGAAATGGCTGGACTGGGTCAGTTGCCTGATCTTGTTGAAAAAAGGTACTGAACCGAACTCATCCTCAACGCTGTTCCAAACATCCTGTTTGGCCACCCACTCAGGTCGCGTCAAGCCTTCCTCCCAATCAAGGCTGTCGCGCACACCACGAGGCGGATACGGGCGATCGGGGTCCAGGCCGACGGACCTGATGTAGTTTCTGAGCGTGTCCAGATTCTCCGGCGACAGCCATGGCTGCTCACGATTCAATACCGTTCGCGCCACCAGCTCCGCCTCCACAGAGCCGGCCGTAACCTGAGGGATGACCGTCAACAAATTGCGCTGCAGGTTCAAGTAAAAATGTCTGAACCGGGGTTGAGAAAACAATCCGTCCGGCCAGGTATTTATACCGGTCTCACCCAGCATCACCGTATGCAACATGCGCATACCGCCGATATCCGGCACTCGCCCTAACGGGTTTCCCTGCAAATCGATACTTTGAAGTTGGGTAAGCCATCTAAAGTACGAAGCTCCCTGCATATCCAGCACAATCCGGTTATCGCCGAGATACAACTCCGTCAGCCCCCGCATTCGCCTCACGGCACGAGGAAATTGCGTGAGCTGGTTGCCGGTAAGGTTGAGCGAACGGAGTCTAGGGAAATGATCAAGAAAGGCGGCGTGTGCGTCGGTCATTTCAGTGCCCAGCAAGTTCAGGCTGGTCACGTGCTGAAAATTGGCGTCCAGAGGGGGCATGGTCCCCAAGTGCCGCCCCAAGGGCATATTTCTGAGGTCAAGCACCGTCCCCTGTAGATTCCCGAAAGAGTCCACATCCCTGGGCGCGGTTTGCTGCCAGCACTGCCGAATGGCCTTATACAGTGAGTTTCTGGACTGCCACTCAGCCCTCCCGGCCGCGCTATACCTGAAGGCTTCGGTCGGCGAATCCAGCCAGCGCCGGAAATTGGCGTTGAGGCGATTGAATTCGGCTTCAAGTGCACTTGCTCGCTGCTCTGGATGGCTGCCCTGACCGCCTGCATCCAGATAAGCCTGAGCTTCGGCCTCCGTCCAACCCGGTCGCACACTCCTGACCCGTTCCTGTGGGGTCAGTCGCCCGGTGAGTCGCTGAATGCCTGAAGAAGCTTGCATACCACCGCGCAGCTTCATCGTCTCGGGATCGTAGGCGGGCTTGCGCAAAGGATTTTCCACCAGCATCGGACGCAGCTTGTCACGCGCCAACGGTGCATTTTGAACAGTGCGCTTGAGCGTCGCGCCCTGATTGATTTCATAGCCCAGTGCTCTGCGCTCAACGTCAGGCAAGGCGTGCAGTACCGATGAAAACAGGTCATCGACGCCATGCAGATGGTGATCATCAGCATCCCGCGCTTCATAACCCTCGTCCGTGCTGATCAGCACTTTGCGCACCTGCGCATCTTCAGGGCCAACACTGTCGCGCAGACGGCCGGTCAGCGAATGCTCGCGGATTTCGATGCGCACATCGCTCGGCCAGTTCGGCAAGGTTTCCAGGGTGTGTAGCGCCAGCCTCTCTGTGTCCAGAGCATGCAGTGAATCAAGGAAAAGCCCTTCATAGGCACGCGCCAGACGCAACTCCAGCAAAGCGGCTCGCACCTGTTGCTGCAAGTGCAACCCAATGCGCTTTTGTTCGGCAAGCGCCTTCAAGTCAGCCGGTTCAGCGGTGCTCAGCAGTTCCTCGGCCATGTGGGCGGGCAATTGGGTATAGGCGTCCTGAAGCACCAGCGCGCCGGCATTGCTTGAGCGTGGCAGACCATTCGCGGGCAGCTTTCCCGTGTCCGTCCATGTTTTGAACCGGTTGATCTCGTCGATCAGCAATGCTGGCGGCGCTTCGTTTTCGACATGCAGCTGACGCAACATCGCTTCTTCAACACCACTGGCAATACGGATGTGCTCAAGCATCGCATCATCGAACGCATCGACTATTGCCCCCAAGCCTCGCATGAGCTCGGTCTTGGTCCATTCAACGGGGCGGTCGAACTCGGTGTGCCAGGTGCCAGCATTGTTGTGCTCGAGTTTTGGCTTGTACGCCGTCGGCCGGCCGGGATGCTGGATTCGCGATTGCCCCGTCTGCGGATCGTCTTGTACGGCGAAGTATTTGCCATCGCGTGACAGAAACTCCTGATCGTCATGCCGATGCAAGCCTCGCTCGTTAAGCGCTGAATCCGGAGCCAAATCAACCTGACGCTCGTAAGGGCTCAAGTCAGGATTCCACAAACGGGTCTTGCCATCGTCAAGCACGACCGGCTTCAATTGGTCGACAAACGTCGAAGGCTTGACCGCTGCCGCCGCGCCCGTTGGTAGAACATGCCCTGCCGCCATGATTGCCAGCTGGGCAGCATTGATCAGGACACCGCTCAGGAGTGCTGCCGCTTCATCCTTGTCTCCCTTGCTCCAGTCTTCGATGCCCTCCATGGTTTCGAGCACCATTTGCCCGACCATGATGCCCAGCATGGCCTCTCCCAAACCCGGCACCAGCATCGCGCCGAAGTTGAATACGTTCCAGCCGATGCTCGCGTAACTGTTTAGTCGTGCCCAACGGGCATTGGCATCTTCATCGTCAGTGGGAACGGCGATATTTCGCGCATCGGCGATGGCCTTGTCGCACCGCCATTGACTGAGCTGAGGCCAGAGCGCGCCTTCAATCACGTTGGTGATCGGCTCTGCATCGGGGTTTTCCACTGCAGTTTCCCGCCACCATGGCCCCATGCTCAACGGATCCCGCTGCTGCCAGGTGAAAGTGCTGAAGCGTTCCCTGACGCGTGCGAAAAACCTGCCCTTGTCTTTTTGCGGTACGAACCGACTGAAGAACTGCTGATAGTCCGACGAGCGCAATTGGCTCGTCAGCTCCTTCATGAAATCGGTGAAGGACGGGTATTCCTTCAAAGGATGTTCAGGGTCTTCAGGTACGTAGGCGATCAAGGCGCCATCGAGCCGGCTCTGCGTGAAAATATCGTTCCTACCCTGTATCTCGTCGACCACACCGCTTGGCCCGTTGGCAAAAAAGGCCTTGAGTAGTTTGAATTGATCAAACTCCTGCCCGGGCAAAATGGCCAGTTTGCGCGACCACTCCATCATTGTTCGTTGGTGGGTCGGAACCAGGCTATTGTAGATTCGCTTTACTTGTGTTGAATCAGCCACTGCACTGAACAACACGATACCCGACAGTTTCACACCCAAAAGAGACAGTCGATGAGACTGTAACGGGCGATTGCCCATCGTGACGTTTTCCTGATTATCCCGAAGTTGCTGCAACTTGCCGTATGCATAAGAAGTGATATCACTCTTCAAATAGGCAATCAGCGCTGCCTCAGCGAACGCAGCCTTTTCTGTCCCGATGAAGTGCTGCTCAAGTGAGGCCTTGGCATCAACCGCCGAAGGGGCCAGCAACCCTTTGATGTGTCGCTGATATTGCGCACCGAGATCCAGCTCCCTGCAAAGACTCGCAAAACTTTCGATGGTCAATGAATGGCGCTTCAGGGCTCCTTCGGCGTCGGTAATGAAAATGCCGGAGCCATCACGAAAGGCGCCAGCACGGGTTTCAGACTCCTCGAAGTTATGGAGTGCGGCCTCCAGCAGCGTTGACCGCCTGAGCCGACTGGCATTGGTGTCGATGCCAAAACCCAGAAGGGCCGGAATATAAAGCCGTACCGATGTCGCATGAACATCCAGATCCAGGTTCAGCTTTTCTTTCAGGGCCTGAACAAGCAAGGGTTCGGCGAACTTATTGATGTCCTTTTGTAAATTGCCCAGTGTGTCATCCAGACTGTCCTGCAATCGCCAGCGCTCACTCATGAGTTCCTTGAGATACTGACGGTCGATAGCGCTGGCCTTGACGTACCACTCTGGAAAGTCGGGTGGCTGGATTGCATTTGATACAAGTTTTGATACCGAGGGTTTATTTATTAACGCCGGGACTTTGGTTGCAAGATAATTCAGATAAATGTTTTCACCGACAGCGAGCACTGGAGAAGTGCCCGAAACAGATCCTTCTGATATTTCATTCATTACGCATGTATCCCTATGCGATCAACAGAACGCCCAGCTTATTCAATGACGACAAAAATAAAAGCTCAAATAGTTAGGAAAAAGCGATAAAACCAACAACACCACTCAACTTGAGAATCTAAAAAATAATTAAATACCACCCGCAAAACTCGCAAGCCTGATCCGCCTTGTCAGCGGTAGTTTTTACCCGTCGGCAAAGGGGCTAAGATGCCAAGAGTTTCCAGTCAGGTGTGCCGGCCATGCGCTTATCCGAATTCATCAGGCAACACGTGGACCGCATCGTCGATGAATGGGAGCAGTTCGCCAGAACGATCACCCCGGCGGCCGAGTGCATGGATCGAGCAGCCTTGCGCGACCACGCCAAGGCGATTCTGCTAGCCGCCGCGCGAGACATGACCACTGCACAAACCGCCAGCGAACAACATGCCAAAGCCAAGGGTGAAGGCCCGGAGAAGACCCCAAGCCTGGACGAGGCCGGCGCCAGCCATGGAGAACTGCGCCATACCGTGGGTTTCGACCTGGTGCAGATGACCTCGGAGTTCCGTCATCTGCGTGCGTGCGTGATCCGCCTGTGGGTCAATAGCCTGGACGCCCCCGACATCGCCTATTTTCAGGACATGATCCGTTTCAACGAAGCCATCGACGAAGCCCTGGCCGAATCCACCGAGGCTTATGCCGAGCAGGTCAATCGTTCCCGGGACATCTTTTTGGCGATCCTCGGCCATGACCTGCGCGCACCGCTGCAAGCAGTGAGCATGTCCACGGAATTGCTGCTACGCAAAGCCGCTCTCGAAGGCGACGCGCTGACGTGCGCAATCCATATCCAACGTGGCGCTCGGCACATGGCGGTGATGGTCGGCGATTTGCTGGAGCTGGTCCGCAGTCGCCTGGGCAAGCGCCTGCCGATCGAGCCGGCGCCCATGGACCTGGCCGAAACGGCGCGCGAAGCGATTGCCCAAGCCTGCGCTGCCCATCCGCAATGCGATCCGACGCTGAGCGTTGAAGGCGATACCCAAGGTGTATGGGATGGCCGAAGGCTCGCTCAAATGCTGCAAAACCTGATCGGCAATGCGTTACAACACGGTTCGAACCACCGCGCGGTCAAACTGACCCTCAGGGGTGAAACGGACAGCGTTCACCTCACCGTGCACAACGACGGTACGCCGATTCCACCCGAGGTGATCGGCACGATCTTCGATCCGCTGGTACGCAGTGCCGACGAAGAGCTCGGCGGGCCGAGCACCAGCCTCGGTCTGGGGCTATTCATCGTCAAGGAAGTGGTTGATGCCCATGAAGGGACGATCGAGGTCAGTTCCAGCGCCGAGCAGGGCACGCTGTTTACCGTGGTGTTACCCAGGAAGGTGTGACGGCGCAAGACCGCGTTGTGGCGAGGGGGCTTGTCGGAACGGCGCATGAGGTCAGCCTGAAGAGCCGCAATGCGCGGACTTGGGGTCGCTACGCAACCCAACGAGGGCAAGCCCCCTCGCCACAGGTTTAGTGTTTACAGCTACTCGATCACTAGCCGCCCCAACCGCTGCTTGAGCATGCGGTTCTCGGCCCGCAGTTGCTGGACCTCGTCAAGCAGGTCCAGCGCCAGGGCGACGCCTTCCCATTCCAGCTCCAGATCGCGCCGCAGCTTGGCGGCGCGCTTGGCCAATGTCAGTTCGTAGTCGGTGAAACGCCAATCCCTGGGCTCTGTCCCCTGTGGTTCGAGGATGCCGTGTTCAACGATCTCGATCACATGCACGTCCGACAACTCGGTCGCCTCACAGAATTCTGCCAGGTCCAATAGAACGATCACGGGGTCGCTCATGATTGGGCTCCTCCTTATCTTGGTATCAAAAATTCTCTCGCGGATCGAAAGCGGCTTTTTTCGCCAACTCCTCCCACAACGCCTTGACGTCATGGTCGAGTTTTTTCGGCATCACCGCCTTGAGCTGCACGAACAGGTAACCACGGTGGCCGGCCTTGTGCATCAGGCCGTGGCCCTTGGCGCGCATACGCTGGCCATTCTGGCTGCCGGCCGGCACCTTGAGGTTGATCTTGCCGGTCAGGGTCGGCACCGCGACTTCGGTGCCTAGCGCCAGTTCCCACGGCGCCAGCGGCAAGGTGATGATCAGGTTCTCGCCCTCGACATCGAATTTGGGGTGCGGCGCAAAACGAATGGTCAGGTACAGGTCGCCATTGGCCCCGCCACCGATGCCCGGAGCGCCCTGGCCCTTGAGCCGGATGCGCTCGCCGTCGGTCACGCCGGCGGGGATCTTCACGTTCAGGCTTTTGCTGGTATTGCTGACATGCTGGCCGGCAGCGTTGTGCTGCGGCACCTGGAAGCTGACCTTTTTCGATTCGGTCGAGAGCGTTTCTTCCAGAAAAACCGGTAATTCCATTTCCACGTCTTGCCCTCGACGACCGGCGCTATGGCCCGACCGTCCACCACCACCGAAACCCGAACCACGGTTGCCGAAGATCGAACTGAAGAAGTCCGAGAAATCGCCCGTGTCCTGACCACCGCCACCGAAACCACCACGACTCTGCCATCCCGGTGGGCCCTGGAACGGCTGGCCGTGGTGACCGTATTTGCGCAAGTCGTCGTATTCGGCACGCTTGTCGGCGCTCTTCAGCGCTTCATAGGCTTCCGACGCGTCCTTGAACTTGGCCTCGGCGTCCTTTTCCTTGCTGACATCGGGGTGGTATTTGCGCGCCAGCTTTCGATAGGCGGCTTTGATCGCCTTATCGTCCGCGGTCGGCTCCACGCCGAGAATCTTGTAATAGTCTTTGAAGTCCATCGAGGGAATCACCATCCATTATCGAAATCGCGCCACTCGGTACAGCATGCTCTGGTTTACAGCGTCTTGATTGATCAATCTCAATTTTGTGACCGGGCAGCGCATCAGTAGTTTATCGGCAGCCGGGCGCAGTTCTTGCTGTCGCCCAAGGATTGCCAAACCTATGCAGGGAAGTTTGGGGGTGATGACGCATCTTTCAAGCGCAGATCAATGTGATTTAACAGATAGTCGGCCTTCGAATCTGCGTCGCACTGACATACACTGCGCGGCCGTTTTTTAACCGGAACTTGAAAGACATGAAAAACGCATCTCCAGCCCGTGCCTGTGGTATCGACTTCGGCACGTCCAACTCCACCGTCGGCTGGCTGCGCCCCGGCATGGAAACGCTGATCGCGCTGGAGGACGACAAGATAACCCTGCCCTCGGTGGTCTTCTTCAATATGGAAGAACGCCGCCCGGTGTACGGCCGGCTAGCGCTGCACGAGTACCTGGAAGGTTACGAAGGCCGGTTGATGCGCTCGCTCAAGAGCCTGCTGGGCTCCAAGCTGATCAAGCACGACACCAGCGTCCTCGGCACGGCGATGCCGTTCAAGGACCTGCTCGGGCTGTTCATCGGCCAGTTGAAAAAGCGTGCCGAAACCGCCGCCGATCGGGAGTTCGAGGAAGTGGTGCTGGGCCGTCCGGTGTTTTTCGTCGATGACGACGAGGTAGCCGACCAGGAAGCCGAGAACACCCTGGTGGACGTGGCCCGCGCCATCGGTTTCAAGGAAGTCTCGTTCCAGTACGAACCCATCGCCGCGGCGTTCGACTATGAGTCGACCATCGAAAAGGAAGAGCTGGTACTGATCGTCGACATCGGCGGTGGTACGTCCGACTTCTCGCTGGTGCGCCTGTCCCCTGAGCGACGCGGGCACGACAACCGTCATGACGACATCCTCGCCACCGGCGGCGTGCACATCGGCGGGACCGATTTCGACAAACAGCTGAGCCTGCAAGGCCTGATGCCGCTGTTCGGCTACGGCAGCCGGATGAAAAGCGGCGCCTACATGCCCACCAGCCACCACATGAACCTGGCGACCTGGCACACCATCAACTCGGTGTACTCGCAGAAGTCGACCCTGGCCCTGGGCAGCATGCGTTACGACATTGAAGACACCGGTGGCATCGATCGCCTGTTCAAGTTGATCGACCAGCGCGCCGGGCACTGGCTGGCCATGGAGGTGGAAGAAACCAAGATTCAGCTGACCCACGCCGACAGCCGCCATGTGCCGCTGGACCGCATCGAGCCGGGGTTGAGCGTGGAGTTGAGCCGGGCGCTGTTCGAATCGGCCATCGACAATCTGCTGGAGCGCGTGCGCAACAGCGTCACCCAACTGCTGAACGACGCCAATGTGCGGGTCGATCAGGTGGATACGGTGTTCTTCACCGGCGGTTCGAGCGGGATTCCGGCGCTGCGCAACAGCGTCTCGGCGATGTTGCCGAACGCGCAGCATGTTGAGGGGAATATCTTCGGCAGCATCGGTAGCGGGTTGGCGATCGAGGCGGCCAAGCGTTACGGCCCGATGGATTGACCTGAAACCCTGTGGCGAGGGGGCTTGCCCCCGTTGGACTGCGCTGCAGTCCCTTCTTTTGGAGATAAGGGGGGCCGCTTCGCGACCCAACGGGGGCAAGCCCCCTCGCCACTGTAGATCAACACTGGATCAAACCATCCCCACCTGCTTCAACTCACTCTTCAGATACGCGTAATAAATCGGCCCCGCCACCACCCCCGGCAGGCCGAATGCGGCTTCGAACACCAGCATCGCCAGCAGCAACTCCCACGACTTGGCACTGATCTGCCCGCCTACGATGCGCGCGTTGAGGAAGTATTCGAGCTTGTGGATAAAAATAAGATAACCCAGTGCCGCCACCGCCACCCAGATCGACAGCGACAGACCGACGATGGTGATCAGGGTGTTCGACATCAGGTTGCCGATCACCGGCAACAAGCCGAGCAGGAAGGTCAGCACGATCAGGGTTTTGGTCAGCGGCAGCTTGATCCCGAACATCGGCAGGACCACCGCGAGGAAAATCCCGGTGAAGAAGGTGTTGAGCAGCGAAATTTTGATCTGGGCGAACACGATGTTGCGAAACGCCTGGACCAACAGGTGCAAGCGGTCGAACAGCGCCGCGGCCAAGGGCTTGCGCTTGGTCAGGTCCGGCACGCGCTGCAAGGCGATGATCGCCCCCAGCACCATGCCGATCAGCAGCGTCACGAACATGTGCGCCGCGTCCTTGCCCACCAGTTGCAAGTCGCTCAGGTGCTTGCTCATCCACTCGCCGATGGCCACTCGGAACTCGGCGGCACTGGCCGGCAGATAAGCGTCGATGAACGGCGGCAGCTGCCCGCGTGCGCGGTCGACCACGCCCATGAATTTATCGAGGGAAGCACCGGGGTTTTCCGCCTCGTGCAGCAGAAAACTGATCGCACCGGCAAAGATCAGCGCCAGCACACTGACCACCAATGTCCCCAGCAATGCCACCGCCAACCAGCGCGCACGGCGGCCCTCGATCAGCCGTTGCAATTGCGGCGTGAGCATGTTGACCAGTTCGAACACCAACAACCCGGCCAGCAGGCTGGGCAGCAATCGCAGAGGAATCACCAGCAGCAAACCGCCAAAGATGATGACCCAACTGATGAGCAACAAGACCTGACGCTGAGAAAACGCTGACATACAGCCTCAAAACGAACGACGTGAAAGGATTGGCAGTCTGCCAGCGTTCCGGCGCCGAAGCGAGCGGATGACCCATAAGCGGCATCACCCCGAAAAGATCGCAACCTGCGGCAGCTCCTACAGGGAGCGCGATCTCATGCAGGAGCTGCCGCAGGCTGCGATCTTTTGATGTTTATTTTTTCTTCAGGCACTCGCTCATGAAGGCTTTGCGCGCATCGCCCTTGAGGGCCTTGGTAGCGGCATCGGCGTTACAGGTTTTCATTTTTTCTTGTTGAGGTGTCATGGGCTTGGTGGCATCGGCGGCCGGTGCGGCTTTGAGGCAGGTGCTCATGAAAGCTTTGCGCTCGTCGCCTTTAAGGCTCTTGGCGGTGGCGTCGGCATTGCAAGTGGTCATTTTGTTCTGTTGGGCAGTGGCGGCGAAACCCTGAGAGCAGAGCAGCAGACCGATCATCAACAACGGGGCACGCAACATCTTCATGGAGTTTTCTCCTTGTTACCGTACCGATGGGTACGGCCTCGCTCTGGAGTGTAGACAAAGCCTGTTACACGTTCATCTGCTATCGAGGTGGCTGCGCCGATACTGTTCCGGCGTGCACCCGGCCTGGCGCTGAAACATCGCGATAAACGCCGAGCCGGTGCTGTACCCCATGTCGAAGGCGATTTCCTGAATGCTGCGGTGGCTGTCCAGCGCGTCGATCGACGCCAGAAACCGCAATCGTTGCCGCCACTCGCCGAAACTCATGCCCAACTCGCGGACAAACTGCCGGGACAAGGTGCGTTCACTGACGTGAATCTGCCCGGCCCAATACGCCAACGGCCGGTTATCCCCAGGCGTGGCCTGCAAAGACTCAAGGATACCGAGTAATCCGGGACTGCTGGCGTAGGGCAAATAACACTCATGCACCGGAGCCTGCTGCAGTTGGTCCACCAGCACTTGAGCCAGACGGTTGTCCGCGTCGTGCTCGGGAATTTTCACATCGCGAGTGGCGAAGTCTTTCAGGATCGCCTTGAGGATGTCGCTGATC
Source organism: Pseudomonas sp. GGS8 (assembly GCF_024168645.1). Taxonomy (NCBI): domain Bacteria; kingdom Pseudomonadati; phylum Pseudomonadota; class Gammaproteobacteria; order Pseudomonadales; family Pseudomonadaceae; genus Pseudomonas; species Pseudomonas sp. GGS8. The sequence goes on from NZ_JALJWF010000001.1 coordinate 1,215,706, forward strand.
GCCAAGGTGCAGGCTTGTTGCGGCAGATTGCGGCACAACGCCGGCGCCAGGCAGACCGAGCGGTAGTTGATCGGCTGAAGGCTATAGAAACTGTGCTCGGTCTCGGGCGGCACCCACACCGCGTACTGCGGCGGTGACATGAAGCGGCTGCCGTCGACATCCATGTGCAACACACCATGGGCTGCGTACTCCAGCGTGCCCCACGGATGCCGGTGAGGCGCGGCGTATTCGTGGGCGTTGAAGTCGGCGTAGCGAAAATACACCGCCGACGGCAGTTCGCTGAAATCCAGCAGGTCGATGTGTTTACTGCTCATGCTGTCCGGAATCAGAGGCAGGTTGTCTGGATCGAAGTATAGGCTTTGATCCAGACAAGTGGATAATCGCCCTTCATTAACGTTCTGGCTTTTTCCCGATGCAATACGCATATCCCCTGCTGGCCATTTTCATTTGGGCCGGCAACACCGTGATCAACAAACTCGCGGTGGGCGCAATCTTCCCCGCCGAAATCGGCTTCTACCGCTGGCTGCTGGCCGGAATTCTGTTCACGCCTTTCATGTTTAAACCGGTGATCGCCCATTGGCCGGTGATCCGCCCGAACCTGGGGAGGATTTTCATCCTTGGTGTGCTGGGCATGGCGGTTTATCAGAGCCTGGCCTATTTCGCCGCGACGCTGACGTCGGCCACTAATATGGGGATCATTCTGTCGCTGATGCCATTGATGTCGCTGGCCATGGCCATGGTCAGCCTCGGGCAGCGCCTGACCGCCGGTGCCCTGGCCGGTGCAGTGCTGTCGTTTGCGGGGGTTTTGGTGGTGGTCTCGTCCGGCAGCCTTGGCGCGTTGCTGGAGCATGGGGTGAACCTGGGCGACGCGATGATGCTGATCGCCACGCTCGCTTATGCGGTTTACAGCACCTTGCTGAAAAAATGGCAGCTGCGCTTGCCGCCGCTGGTGTTGCTGTATTTGCAAGTGCTGGTTGCAGTGGTGGTGCTGTTTCCGCTGTTCCTCGCCTCACCGAAAATCGGCCCGACCCTGCATAACATTCCGCTGGTGCTTTACGCCTGTCTGCTGGCCTCGATGCTTGCGCCGCTGGCATGGATGCAGGCTGTGGTACGCCTGGGCCCGAGCCGGACCACACTGTTTTTCAACCTGCTGCCGTTGATCACCGCGCTGATTGCGGCGGTGGTGCTGCATGAGCAGTTGGCGCTGTATCACCTGGTGGGCGGGGTGTTGACGTTGGGTGGGGTGATTTTGTCGGAGCGGTGGACCACCGTGCTTGGCCGCAAGATCAGCGCCGCCTGACCGGACGCCTTCGCGGGCAAGCCACGCTCCCACAGGTTTGGCGTCGTGCTCATTGCCGGCGTCCGACACAAAACCTGTGGGAGCGTGGCTTGCCCGCGAAGAACGATAACGCGGTCTCACTGCCGTTCACACACCGGCCGCCTTCAACCGCGCCGCATGCTCGACAAACAACCGCACCGGCTCTGCGCCCTTGCCCACCAACCCCAACGATTGGTTGACGATATCGAAGTGATCCATGGGGTATTCATCGCCAATCACCGTCCCCAAATGCGAGCTGTAACGTCCGACCATCCCGTCGCAATGTCCTGCTTCACGCACGAAGGTTCTGGCAAACAACCGGCAACTGCGGTTGGTGCCGTCGAACAGGTTGCACCCGCGATCGGTCTTGCCCGGCTGCAAAGTCCCGGACCAGGAGTAATAACGCACGCCATTGACCACTTCCGGGCCGTGCCCACCCCAGGTGTCAGGCAGCCCCTGTGGATAACGCTGATTGAACAGCGCCACGCCGGCCGTGGTCAGCGATTGGTGCGAAGCCGGAATATCCACCGGCAGTCGCGGCCCGCGATAACCGGTTTCCAGCAGGCACATCAACGCGCTGATCAGCCACAGCAAAAAGCTGAGCAACCGGCCCCTGGCGCTGTCAGCCGGATAGTGATCGTGCAAGTAGTCCGCCAGTTCCGAACCGTGATTCGGCCCGGCCACCGAGGTCACCGACGCCACCTGGTCCGGGCGTTTTGCGGCGGCGTAACGGGCGGTGAGCGAGCCCTGGCTATGGCCGATCAGGTTGACCTTCTCGGCCCCGGTGTCGCGCAGGATTTCCTCGATTCGTGCCAGCAATTGCTCACCGCGCACCTCGGTTGAGTTGAGCGGCGAAACCTGCACCGCGATCACCGTCGCCCCATCCCGGCGCAATGCCGAAATGATCCCGAACCAATACGGATAGATCAGCAAACGGATAAACCCGAGCATCCCCGGGACCAGCACCAACGGGTAACGCGTGGCGGAGCCTTGCGACATGGATGAACATCCTTGTGATCGGTGAGATGAAGCAAGGCCGGATGCAAGGCATCAGCCAAGCATCGCCACCCAAGATGACAACTCGACGACCAGTCGATGACATCCACCCTACTTCAACCCCACCACGCCCGCCACAATCAGCCCGACCGACACCAGCTTGAGCGCGGTGAGGCTTTCGCCCAGTAGCGCAAAGCCGAGGAACACCGTGCCCAGTGAACCGATGGCGGTCCAGATCGGGTAAGCGATGCTCACCGGCAATTCGCGCATGGCCAGGGTCAGGAAATAAATCCCGCCGATCGCCGCCACCACGGTGATCACCGAAGGCCAGAACCGGGTGAAGCCTTCGGCGTACTTCATGCCCATGGCGAAGGTGACTTCGAACCCGGCGGCAATCAGCAAGAACAGCCAGGCCATCTAGAACTCCCTGGCCAGCGCCAGTAAACGCTGCTCGGCCTCGGCCACGGAAACCTGGAAGGTGCGCTCGGCGGATTCTTCGCCCTCGGCGGCGACGACCGTGACGTCAGTGATGCCGATGAACCCCAGCGCCGTGCGCAATAACGGATCGGCATGGTTCATCGCTTCAAGCTCGCCACCGGGGCCGAAGCCAAACCCGCCGCGACTGGTGACGATCAACGCTTTCTTGCCCCGCAGCAGCGGTTCGTACTGCGCGATGCCGTTGTCCAGGGTGTGATTGAACGTCAGCCCGAGCCGCACAATCTGGTCGATCCAGGCCTTGAGGCCGCTGGGCACGCTGAAGTTGTACATCGGCGTGGAAATCACCAGCAGATCATGGCCGAGCACCTCTCCCACCAACTCATCGCTGAGTGCCAGGTCGGCCTGCATCGACAGCGGTCGCGCTTGAGGCTCCGGATGAAAAGCAGCCGCTACAAAGGCTTCGTTGACGGCCGGAATCAACGTCCGGCCGACTTCACGACGGGTCAATTGCGACTGCGGGTTACGGACCTGCCAGGCCGAAATAAACACCTCGGCCAACCGCCGCGAATGAGAGCGTTCGCCACGGGGGCTGGAGTGAATGGCAAGAATTGTGCTCATCTGAATATCCTTAAGGGCTAAACTGAAACGGCTTGTGCTTGCAGCTTGAAGCGCATAGCCGCCTGCCTTCAAATGAGCAAAAATCAGTCTGGATGAATCTATTTCATCCATGGAGTTTTAAATGTTTGCCTCGTTGCCATTGACCGCCCTGCGCGCCTTCGAATCCGCCTCGCGCCTGCTGAGTTTCAAGGCTGCCGCCGAAGAGCTGTCCGTGACGCCGACGGCGGTTTCCCACCAGATCCGCTCCCTGGAAAACTGGCTCGGCGTGGCGCTGTTCGAACGACTGCCACGCCAGGTGCGCCTGACCGGGTGCGGCGAACGGCTGTTCCGCAGCCTGCATGGGGCCCTGCTGGAAGTGGCGCAAAGCGTCGATACCTTGCGCCCGCAACGCAGCGGCACGAGCCTGACGATCTCCACCACCGCCGCTTTCGCCGCCCTCTGGCTGGTGCCTCGGCTCGGACGGTTTTATGCCCGGCATCCGAACATCAACGTGCGGCTGGACACTCACTGCGAAGTCATCGATTTGCATCAGGACGCCAGTGTCGATCTGGTGCTGCGCTACAGCCTCGACGATTACCCGAACCTGTATGGCTTGTGCCTGTTCGACGAATCCTTCGGGGTTTATGGCTCGCCTGAACAAGTGGCCCTGGCGGCCAGTCGGACGCCGACGTTGATCAGCGTGCGCTGGCACAACTCCAAACTGTATGCCCACGGCTGGGAGGCCTGGTGTGCGCAGTCCGGCGAAACCTGGCTGACCGGGCAGCCAGCGGTGCGTGAATACGACGAAGAACATTACGCCCTGCAAGCCGCCATCGCCGGGCAAGGCTTGGTGCTGGCGAGCAATATTCTGGTGTCGGAGAGTGTGGCCAGTGGTTTGCTGGTGCCTTATCGGGGAGAGATTCAGGTCGATGGGGCTGGATACAGCGCACTGTGCGTACCGGGACGCGAGCGGCATCCGCCGGTCCGGGCGTTTTTTGCGTGGTTGCAGGAGGAAGCTCGATTGTCTGGTCTGTTGCCAAGATCGCAGCCTGCGGCCGCTACAGGGGAACGCATACCCATGTAGGTACTCTGTTCGCGGGCAAGTCCGCGAAGGCGTCATAACAAACGCCAATGTTTACTTGGTGGGCTTGACCGTCACCGGCGCCTTGCCCGCCTTCATTTGCTCCAGCAACGGCGCACACTGATTCGGCTCGCCAGCGCTCGGCGCGATCAGCGCCAGCAAACCCGCCGCTGGCGCGGCAATCACACCCAGTGCCACCATCCCGGCCCCCCGCAGCATCAGCGGCACCGGTTTCACCCCTGCGTCCGGCTTGATGAACTTGCCCCGTACATACAGCGGCGAACGCAGTGAAATCAAGCGCCAGCCCTTGGATTCCGGGCTGATGGTCAGGTCCAGTTGCTCAGTCGCCATGTTCGCCGTGCCATCGATGTAAACGATCGCGTTCTCGGTATCGAAGACGAACAACTGCGTGGTCGCCAAGCCCGACTTGATGTCGAAATTGGCCGCCGCGCAGTTGATCTTCACTTCCTTGTCGCCAAAGATTTTCCCGACCACATAGTTGCCAACGTTGAGCCCCGCCAGCTCCATCAACTCGCGACTGATCGCGCCATCATTGATCAGCATCTTCAAATTGCCATTGGCGGTGCCCAGCAGCTTGGCCACCGAGTTACCACGACCGACAAGGTCGGCGTCGCCATTGAGCTCACCGAAACTGGTTTTCATCCGCTCAATGGAGGGGAACAGCTGTTTGAGCTTGAATTTACGCGCAGTCAGTTTGGCCCGGCCTTCCAATGGCTCGGTGCGCCCGTTCAGACGGACCTGCGCATCCAGATTGCCACCCGCCACGCCGAAACGCAGGGGCTCAAGACTGAGCACACCGTCGGTCAGCACCAAATGGGTGTAGAGATCGTTGAACGGCAGTTTTTCGCTGTGGACGATGCGCTTGCCAGTGAACTCAACGTCGGCGTCCATATCGCGCCAGCGCTCGGTCTTGAATTCCTCGACCGGCAGTATCTTGTCCGCCGGCTGCTTGCTTTCACCGCCGCGGGCCTTTTGCTTGGCATTGGAGTCGGCGCCGATCAGTGGAGCCAGGTCGGTAAACAACAGTTGATTGGACACCAGCGACCCGCTGAGCTTGGGCCTTGGCTGACTCGCGACATAGGCCAAGTTGCCGTGGATGTCACTCTCGCCGATCTTGCCGTTAAAGTCCTCATAGCGGTACACCGCCCCGCCCGACTCATGCAACTTGGCAGTCAAATGCCCATCCGTGGCGTACGGCGGGGTATCCGGCAGGGTCACGCCGATCAGCGGATAGAGATTGCCCAGGTTGGCACCGGCCAGTTTCAGGCGCAGATCCAGGGCGCCGAGATTCAGTGGGTCGGTGAGCGTACCGGCCAGTTCGACGCTGGTGTCGGCAATCTTTATTTGCGCATGAAGCGGGAACGGCTTGGCGGCATCCTGTAAGGCCAGCAAACCACCGATTTTGCCTTGGCCGACCAGATTCTGGCCGTGGTATTGGCCTTTGACCTTCAACGCGAACGCGTAATCCTGCGGCGAACCGCCCTTCTCAAGCGCGGTTTTCGCCGCTTTGTCGCCGACGATGTCACTGAACGGAATCGGCTTGCCCAGCGGATCGATAAGCAAGTCGAGACGGGTTTTCAGGCTCTGGTCGTCGAGCGTGACATGGCCTTTGTCGAAGCCGATGGCACCGATGTCCAGCACCCAGTTCGACGGCTCGGCGTTCGGGTCTTTGGGGGCGAACTTGAACGTCCAGTTGGCGCGACCGTCGGCCAGACGTTGCAGGTCGGCATTGGGTTCGGTCAGGTCGATGCGCGGGATCACCACCCGCTGCGTCAGCAAGGCCAGTGGCGAAATGCGCAGTTCGACACGCTTGAGAGTGGCCATCTGCGGTGGCTTCGACCAGTCCGGGTTGCCCAGGCTCAGGTCCTCGGCCACCACATGTGGCCACGGCACCCAGGCGCGCCAGCCGCCTTCATCGGGCTCGCGCTGCCAGACCACCGTGAGGTTGCCATTGATGGCGAACGGACGATGCAGCTCTTCGGATACTTTGGCGTTCAGTGGCAGTTTGATCCGGTTCCAATCGAAGAACGCGATGATCAGCGCCAGGACGGCCAGCAGCACAACGAGGCTGGCGGAGGTCCAGGCAAGCATTTTACGAGTGCGCGTCATTGCACAGGGCTCCTGAATACGACTAAGCGCCCGGACAGCGACGCACTGATGAAACGTTAGGCCAGAACCGGCCTGCCATGAAATCTAGGACTGGGAAATGGCGCGCAGGTTTAACCGAATAGGCACTTAACACTCAAATAATCGGCCGGGGACACCCTGCTCCCTCATCCGGTGTTACCGCACCCGCACTTTTGCGAGGCGAGAGCGGGTCGAAAATACCCACCTCAGTGCAAAAAAGCTCGCCGGAAACGCCCGTTCTAGAGCGCTGCGGCCGAACAATCAATTCTGTTGATTATTACCATTGCGTTTATGAACTTTTGTATCGACTTATCGAGAGTAGCATTGCCCTCGTACCCACTTTATCGCCCTCCCAAGGAGCAACCCATCATGAAACGCGAATTACTGCTTAGCCTGACCCTTTCGATGTTAGCCAGCACCGCTTTTGCCTTGCCGGCCGCTGATCAGGCCACTCCACAAGTCAAAGACAGCCACTCGGTGTTCAGTCAGACCGTTGCCGAAGGCGGCAATGATCGCCTGAAAGAAAAAGGCCTGATCACTCAGGATGGTTCAGATCGCACTCCACAGGGCCAAACCCTGGCCGCTGACGGCACCGATCGCACTCCACAAGGTCAAACCCTGGCTGCTGACGGTACCGACCGTACCCCACAAGGCCAAACCCTGGCCGCTGACGGCACCGATCGCACTCCACAAGGCCAAACCCTGGCTGCTGACGGTACCGACCGTACTCCACAAGGCCAAACCCTGGCTGCTGACGGTACCGACCGCACTCCACAGGGTCAAACCCTGGCTGAAGGTGGTGGTGACCGTGTGATCGAACGCAACAGCGCTGTGAGCTAAGCCCATGGCGGCCTGGAAAAAAAGCCCAATCCCCGGATTGGGCTTTTGACTGTATAGAAGCCGTAATTCCCCGCGTGATCCCCCGATAGTCGTTCGACGCCAGCGAAGCCGATTTGCTAGAGTGCGCCGCTGTCCTTGTCCAGAAAACACCCTTGCGATGCTGCCCCGCGCCGAACAGAAACAACAGACCCGCAACGCCCTGATGGACGCTGCCCGCCACCTGATGGAAAGCGGCCGAGGATTCGGCAGCCTGAGCCTGCGCGAAGTAACCCGAACCGCCGGGATCGTGCCCACTGGTTTCTACCGGCACTTCGCCGACATGGACGAATTGGGCCTGGCGCTGGTGTGCGAAGTCGGCCAGACCTTCCGCGAAACCATCCGCCTGGTGCGCCATAACGAATTCGTCATGGGCGGTATCATCGATGCCTCGGTGCGGATCTTTCTCGACGTGGTCACGGCCAATCGCTCGCAGTTCCTGTTTCTTGCCCGCGAGCAGTACGGCGGCTCGCTGCCGGTGCGCCAGGCCATCGGCCGCCTGCGCGAGGACATCAGCTCGGACCTGGCGGCCGATTTGTCGCTGATGCCGAAACTGCAGCACCTGGACATCGCCGGCCTGAGCGTCATGGCCGATCTGATCGTCAAAAGCGTGTTCGCGACCCTGCCGGACATCATCGATCCGCCGGCCGAAGCGCTGCCCGAGCACCTGACACCACAGGCGAAAATCACCCAGCAGTTGCGGTTTATCTTTATCGGGCTGAAGCATTGGCAGGGACTCGGCAGTACCGAATAACCCGTTAGAAAAAGATCGCAGCCTTCGGCAGCCCCTACATGGATCGCAATCCTGCGCAGGAGCTGCCGAAGACTGCGATCTTTTTTGTGCGCCGCAAATTGGTGCGTAAAAAACCTCCACGCACCAACTTCAATCAAAGTCCTGCAACATTCTGAGTCTCCCCCTTCGCTCTGACAGGCATTTCCTACCCCTCACCCGATTGGCAAGCCCCTTGCTCTAGCCTGAGCATTGTTCATTGCTGGAAGCCTTCCGATGCTGGTGATTCATCGCAGAATCGACCCTCAACCCGTCTGGGCCGCCGAGCTGCACCTGACCTTCGAAGCCAGGAGCAAAAGCCGCTTGCGCTGTTTCAGTGCCGAGGGTGAAGACGTCGGCTTGTTTCTGGAGCGCGGCCAGCCGCCGCTGTATGACGGCGAATGCCTGCAAGCCGAAGACGGGCGCGTCGTTCGCGTCTGCGCGCGCCCCGAACAATTGCTGCACGTCACCTGCGCCAATGCCTTCGAACTGACCCGCGCCGCCTATCACCTGGGCAATCGCCATGTGGCCCTGCAAGTCGGCGACGGCTGGTTGCGCCTGCTCGACGATTACGTGCTCAAGGCCATGCTCGAACAGCTTGGCGCCAAGGCCGAGAACATCGAAGCGTCGTTCCAGCCGGAACACGGTGCCTACGGCGGCGGCCATCACCACTCGCGCCACGGTGACGAGGACTTCAACTACCCGCCGAAACTGCATCAGTTCGGCGTGCGTTTATGAACCCGGCCTGGGCGCTGCTGCGCCTGGCCAGTCCGCAGCTGCCGATTGGCGGCTATAGCTATTCACAAGGTCTGGAAATGGCTGTGGATAACGGCCGGGTCAATGATCCCGATAGCGCGCGACGCTGGATCAGTGATCAGTTGCTGTTGAACCTGGCGCGTTTCGAAGCGCCACTGCTGCTTGCCCATTGCACCGCCGCCGCCGAAGAAAACTGGGCCCAATTGCTGCAACGCTGCGAAGAGCATCGCGCCAGCCGCGAAACCCGCGAGTTGCATCAGGAGAGCCGACAGATGGGCTATTCGTTGCAGCAACTGCTCAACGGCTTGCCGGAACTGGATGCGCCAGCCCGCGCCTTTCTTGAGCAACGCCCTGAACCGCATTTGGCCCTCGGCTGGGCGCTGGCGGCTCGCGCCTGGAACATCAGCCCGCAAGACGCGCTGGCCGCCTGGCTCTGGAGCTGGCTGGAAAACCAACTGGCGGTGTTGATGAAAACCCTGCCGTTGGGCCAGCAAGCCGCGCAACGCCTCACCAGCGAACTGCTGCCGTTGCTGCAACAGGCGCAGCAAGACGCCACCCGAATCAATCCCGAACACGTTGGCAGCGCCGCTTTCGGCCTGTCCCTGGCCTGCATGGCCCATGAGCGCCAGTACAGCCGTCTGTTCCGTTCCTAGGGCCTTTTCATTTGGAGAATCACATGAACACACAACCCCTGCGCGTCGGCATCGGCGGCCCGGTCGGCTCCGGCAAAACCGCCTTGACCCTGGCCCTGTGCCTGGCCCTGCGCGAGCGCTACAACCTGGCCGTCGTGACTAACGATATCTATACCCGCGAAGACGCCGACTTTCTGGTGCGCAACGAAGCCTTGGCACCGGAGCGGATCATCGGCGTGGAAACCGGCGGCTGCCCGCATACGGCGATCCGCGAAGACGCCTCGATCAACCTCGAAGCCGTGGATCAATTGAACCGGCGCTTTCCGGGGCTGGATCTGATTCTGGTGGAGTCCGGCGGCGACAACCTCTCGGCGACCTTCAGCCCGGAGCTGTCCGATCTGACCATTTACGTGATCGATGTCTCCGCCGGCGACAAGCTGCCGCGCAAGGGCGGCCCCGGCATCTGCAAATCCGACTTGCTGGTGATCAACAAGATCGACCTGGCGCCGTTGGTGGGAGCCTCTCTAGAGATGATGGACAGCGACACCCAACGCATGCGCAACGGCAAGCCGTTTGTCTTCAGCAACCAGAAAACCGGCCAGGGCCTTGAAGAAATCATCGCCTTCATCGAACGCCAGGGCTTGCTGACTGCAGCCTGATCACACTTATCAACAAGGAAGCTTATTCATGACACTGAAACGCATTCTGGGCGCCATGGCCCTGCTGCTGACCCCAGCCATTGCCTTCGCCCACCCGGGCCATGGCGACAACGGCTTGATCGCCGGCATCAGCCACCCGATCGGCGGCCTCGATCACTTGCTGGCGATGGTTGCCGTAGGGTTGTGGGCAGCACAGCAAAAAGGTGCTGCGCGCTGGGCGCTGCCGTGCACGTTCGTCGGCACCATGCTGATCGGCGGTTTGCTGGGCTTTGAAGGGCTGGACCTGCCGGCGCTGGAAAGCGGGATTGCGGCATCGGTATTGGCGCTGGGCCTGGCGGTGGCGTTGGCAGTGCGTCCGCCGTTGAGCCTGGCGGTGGCGGCGACCGCGTTGTTCGCGCTGTTTCATGGCGTGGCGCATGGTCTGGAATTGCCGGACATGTCCAGTCCTTGGGCGTATGCCGCAGGGTTTGTGGCAGCGACAGCGGCGTTGCATGCCGCGGGTTATGCGGTGGTTCGCGTCTTGCCTCAGGCCGCGGCACCGTTGGTTCGGCTGGCGGGTGCGGCGTCGGCGGCAACCGGAGTCTGGTTGCTGGCGGGTTGATTCTCTAGCGTCTGAACTGGCCCCTTCGCGGGCAAGCCCGCTCCCACAGGACATTCGCTGCCGGACAGGTTGTGTGAATACCGAAGATCCCCGTGGGAGCGGGCTTGCCCGCGATAGCGTCCGATCAGACACCGCCTCTCTCAAGCCTGCCTCTCTGCTACCATGTCGCGCAATCGCCCCTGCCGTGACGACGCCAGCCAATGCCGCCTGTTTCCCGCTCTGCCTCCCAGCCTGAATTGACCACCCTGTTCGCCTCGGTGCAACAGCACTTCCAGAACGTGATCGTGCCGCTCTGGCAAGGCCCTGGCTGGAACGCCGACATGGCATTGCCTTATGAAGCGCTGGACGCCGAGCATCGACCACTGCCCCCTCAGCGCTACCGGGCCATGGCCTGCGCGCGGCAGCTGTACCTGTTCTCCAGTCTGATCGGCCAGGTGCCCCAGGCTGAAGCGCGCGCGGCGGCGCTGTTCCGTTCCTTGCAGCGGCATTTCCACGATGCCGAGCATGGCGGCTGGTTCTATAGCATCGACCCGCAAGGTACGCCGCTGGACCAGCGCAAAGACCTCTACACCCACGCCTTCATCCTGTTCGCCTGCGCCCATTATTGGGATAAGGTTCGCGAACCGCTGGTGGAGTCGGTACTCAACGCCGCGCTGGAAGTGGTGGCGCAGCGTTTCGCCACGGGCGACGGCCTGTATGAAGCCAGCCTGGACCGTGATTGGTCCTCGCTCGACTCCGGGCCACTGCAGAACCCTCTGATGCATTTGGCCGAAGCCTTCCTCGCCACCCTGTCGGTGCGCGAAGACGTGGCCGTACAGAAAGCCCTCATCGAGTTATGCACAGCCATGCAAAAGCGTTTTATCGACCCGCAACACGCGGTGTTGATGGAGAAGCCGCTCGGAGCTGTGGATAACTGGTTCGAGCCGGGCCATCAGTTCGAATGGTATTTCCTGCTGCAATCCTCGCCATTGCTGCGCGGCTCGACACTGCACGCCTCGCTGGAGCGCGCGTTTGCGTTCACCGAGCAACGGGGTGTCGATCAGCAGACCGGTGCTGTGCGCGCCATGCTGGAACTGGACGACCGCCCTCGCGACGCAACCCAACGCATCTGGGCTCAGGCCGAGTACCTGCGCGCCCTGACCTTGCGCCCGAGCAGCGAAGTATCGGTGCAACGCCAGTTGCAGGCGTTGCACCAGCGCTTTCTGCATGCGGGCGGTTGGTATGAGTGTCGCGATGAGCAGGGCGAAGTGAGCCGCAAGGACATGCCTTCGACCACGCCTTATCACTTGGCGACCTGTTATCGCGGGTTGCTCGAGTATCTCGGCTGAGTTTTTTGTGGCGAGGGGGCTTGCCCCCGTTGGGCTGCGCAGCAGCCCTAGTGTTTTATCAGTTGCATCGCAGGCGGCTGCTTCGCACCCGAACGGGGGCAAGCCCCCTCGCCACGGGCAAGCCCCTCGCCGCAATTACGCCTTGCCGCCATTACGCTCTATGGCAAAGCCGCTCCAGGTCTGGCTCACCGGCATCAGCTCGAGGCTGTTGATGTTGATGTGGGCCGGTGCGTTGAGCACCCAAAAAATGGTCTCGGCGATGTCTTGCGGCTGGATCGGATCGGCACCGGCGTAAGTGGCGTTGTAACGCTCCTGGTCACCGGCGAAACGCACCAGCGAGAACTCGCTCTCGCACAGGCCCGGCTCGATGTTGCTGACCCGTACGCCCGTGCCTTGCAGGTCGCAGCGCAGATTCAGGGAGAACTGTTTGACGAAGGCCTTGCTCGCGCCATACACGTGGCTGCCCGGGTACGGGTAGTTGCCGGCGATGGAGCCAAGGTTGACGATGCTGGCGCCACGACCATGGGCGATCAAACGCGGCAGCAGCAAGCGGGTGCTGTACATCAAACCTTTGATGTTGGTGTCGACCATGGTGTCCCAATCATCGAGATTGCACTTGGGCGCCGGGTCCACGCCCAGGGCCAGGCCAGCGTTGTTGATCAGCCCGTGCAGTTTGGCGAAGGACGGCGGCAGGCTGGCAATCGCCTCCTCCATGGCCTTGCGATCCCGCACGTCGAGCACCAGGCCATGGACCTCGGTCTGCTTCGACAACTCGGCACACAGGGCATTGAGGCGTTCTTCACGACGACCTGTCAGCACCAGCTTCCAGCCGGCCTCGGCAAAACGACGGGCACAGGCTTCACCAAAACCGGAGGTCGCACCGGTAATAAACAGGGTTTTGAACATCATGTTCTCCTTGCTTCGGCTGACAGTCAGCCCTTGGAATAGAAAATCAACCGGCAGCATGCCCGGCCTTGCCCACAGCGGCAACTATGGCAGAAACCGTACAAAAAACGATCAATGCTGGCAACGCCCCATGCCCCGTGGCTTGCAGCCATGTACACGCACCTTATCCACAGGCCGGTCCACAGTTTCCGGGGGCAAGTGGAAAAGCTGCAAGCCGCTATCCACAAGGCTTTGCGGGCAGAACAGAAAGTTTTTTTCTTGACCCTGAGGCACCCGCTGTGTAACCCAGGGCATTTTGCACGACCGAGCGGTCGGAGCAACGATGGCGCCAAGCCAGCAACCACGGCCCTCAGCCGAGTCTTTCCAGAGTTTAACCACAGACTTATCCACAGGCTTGTCCACCTTGATTCATACCGAGTTCGCTCATAACAAAAAGGTTGACAAAGCCGGCTTGAGGTTCGCCAAAAACACCTGATCAAAAAACAATCACCGCCCTGCAGGCCACGGATTCAAAGGCTTACAGCCAGCTACTCCCACGTTATTCACAGCCAGCTCCACAGCAAACGGGGACAAGTCAAAACCGTGACAAAACAGTAATTTGCAGCGGCTTTATGTCGCGCTTTGAGAGGTCTTGAATATTGTTTTCCACAATTTGCCGCAGTCCCTGTGGGAGCGGGCTTGCCCGCAAAGAGGGAGTGTCATTCGACATCAATGTTGCCTGGCACACCGCCTTCGCGGGCAAGCCCGCTCCCACAGGGTTGGTGGTGTTTTATAGATAGAAAAAAGCCCCGGCGATTGCTCGTCGGGGCTTGTTGTTGCAAGGCTGAACTCAGTGCCCGCCGAGGTAGGCGTTACGCACCTCCTCGTTCACCAGCAGCTCCTTGCCGGTGCCGCTGAGGCGGATCTGGCCGTTGACCATCACGTACGCCCGGTCCGACAGCTTGAGGGCGTGGTTGGCGTTCTGCTCCACCAGAAAGATGGTCATGCCCGTCTTGGCCAGTTCCCGCAGGGTCGCGAAGATCTGTTTCACCACAATCGGCGCCAGCCCCAGGCTCGGCTCATCAAGCAGCAACAGTTTGGGTCGGCTCATCAACGCCCGGGCGATGGCAAGCATTTGCTGCTCGCCGCCCGACATGGTCATGGCCCGCTGGGTGCGTCGCTCTTCAAGGCGCGGGAACAGCTCGAACATGCGCTGCATGTCTTCCTTGGCATACTTGTCACCGATCGGAATGGTGCCCATCAGCAGGTTTTCCTCGACGGTCATGTCCGGGAACACCCGCCGGCCTTCCGGCGATTGAGCGATACCGTTGGAGGCGATGTAGTGGGACGACTTGTGAGTGATATCCACACCCTGATAGACGATTTGCCCGTCAGCCGCCCGTGGCTGGCCAAAAATCGACATCAGCAGAGTCGACTTGCCGGCACCGTTGGAGCCGATCAGGCTGACGGTCTCCCCTTCATTGATGTGCAACGAGACTTTCTTCAGGGCCTGGATCGGTCCGTAGAACACGTCCAGCTCCTTGAGTTCGAGGATGGGTTTGGTCATACCACTTCCTCTTCATCGGCGCCCAGGTAGGCCGCAATCACTTTCGGGTCGTTGCGGATCGCTTCAGGGTCACCCTCGGCGATCACGTTGCCGTGGTCCAGCACCACGATGTGGTCGGAAATGCTCATTACCATGCCCATGTCATGTTCAATCAGCACCACGGTAATATCGTGGTCGTCGCGCAAATGTCGAATCATCGCGCTGAGCGCCTCGGTTTCCTGCGGGTTGAGGCCCGCCGCCGGTTCGTCCAGGCAGATGATCTTGGGCCGGGTGCACATGGCTCGGGCGATTTCCAGACGACGTTGCTGGCCGTAGGAAAGTTCACCGGCCAAGCGGTTGGCGCAGTCCACCAGATCCACCACTTCCAGCCAGTAGAAGGCATGGTCCAAGGCATCGCTCTCGGCCTTGCGGTAGTTCCTGGTGTTGAGCACACCGGACAGCAAATTACGGTTGACCCACATGTGCTGGGCCACCAGTAGGTTCTCGATGACTGACATTTCCCTGAACAGGCGAATGTTCTGGAAGGTCCGCGCCAGGCCGGCACGGTTGATCAGGTGCGTGCCACCGAACATCTTGTAGTGGAGCCGGCTGACGAAGCTCTTCGGCGAAACGAAATCGGTCGCCTTGAACGGTTCCCCGAGCATTTTGATAACGTCGGTTTTCACACCACGAGTGTCAAGTTCAATGTGCCCGCCGGTGGCCTTGTAGAACCCGGTCAGACAGTTGAACACCGTGGTCTTGCCCGCACCGTTGGGGCCGATCAACGCGAAAATCGAGTTACGCTTAACTTTCAGGCTGACGTCGCTCAGGGCTTTGATGCCGCCGAAATGCATCATCAGGTTCTCGACCTTTAGAACGATTTCTTCGCTCATGGCGCGGCCCTCTCAGTCAAGGCACCTTTACGCGGAGTCACACCGGTACGGCTGATACGAATCAGACCGCGCGGTTTCCAGATCATCATCAATACCATGAGGACGCCGAACAGCAACACGCGGTATTCGGCGAAGCTGCGCAGCAGTTCCGGGGCGACAGTCAGCACGAACGCCGCGATCACCACTCCGACCGTCGACCCCATGCCGCCGAGCACGACGATGGCGAGGATCAAGGCCGACTCGAAGAACGAGAACGAGGTCGGGTTGACGAAGCCTTGATAGCTGGCGAAAAACACACCGGCCAGACCGGCAGTGGAAGCACCCAGGGTAAAGGCCGACAGCTTGACCAGAACATGGTTGAGGCCCATGGCGCGACAGGCTATTTCATCTTCGCGCAAGGCCTCCCAGGCGCGCCCGACCGGCATGCGAGTCAGGCGATGCTTGATGTACAGCA
The DNA here is from genome assembly GCF_024168645.1 of Pseudomonas sp. GGS8. Taxonomy (NCBI): domain Bacteria; kingdom Pseudomonadati; phylum Pseudomonadota; class Gammaproteobacteria; order Pseudomonadales; family Pseudomonadaceae; genus Pseudomonas; species Pseudomonas sp. GGS8. The sequence continues at coordinate 1,231,683 of NZ_JALJWF010000001.1, forward strand.
CCAGCATCACAACGAGGAACAGCACACCATAAATGAGCATGAACTTTACGTTTGGGTTGTATTCAGTCCCAAAGAATTGATGGAAGGGTATCCCGCCATCCTTCGCTATACGCCCGAACTCAATACCGAAAACCGACGGTGATGGCACCGGCATACCGTTAGGTCCTCCCGTGAAGGACAGCCAGTTGGTCAGTATCAAGCGAATGATTTCACCGAAGCCCAGAGTCACGATGGCCAGATAGTCACCATGCATGCGTAACACGGGAAAGCCGAGTATGCATCCGGCCATCGCCGCCATGAGTGCCGATAGCGGCAACATGGTCCAGAAACCCAGGCCAAGGTAGTGATAACCCAGTGCCAGGCCATAGGCGCCGATGGCATAAAACGCCACATAACCCAGGTCGAGCAGGCCAGCCAGACCGACCACGATGTTCAGGCCAAGGCCCAGCAACACATAGATCAATCCCAGTATCACCACCGTCAGCAAGTACTTGTCTGCGAAGATCGGAAAGACAATAGCGATCACGATCAAGACCGGAATGATCAAGCGCAGCCGCGACTTGTAATCAGGCGGCAGCACATGCACGCCTGAGCCGACGACTTCGAAGCTTTGCTGAACCTTCACACCCTTGGCGGTCTGCATAAACAGGCTCAAGACAAAACGCCCGATCATCACCGCCCCGACCATCCAGGCCACACGTGTCGGCTGCAGGTTGTAGCTATAACCCTCAAGAACCACGCCCACGATTGGGCCGAAGACAATCAGGGCAACCAACCCGGCCAGAACCGTGTCGACAAGGCTTTTTTTGACATCGATAGTGTTTTTATTAGTGTCGGACATACTTATACCTTCGCCACAAGTGGGCGACCCAACAGGCCTTGAGGACGGAAAATCAGGATCAGTACCAACAGCGAGAAGCTGAAGACGTCCTTGTAGTCAGAGTTGATCACGCCGGAAAACAGCGACTCGGAAACGCCGAGAAGGATCCCGCCGAGCATGGCGCCAGGCAGCGAACCAATCCCGCCGAGCACGGCAGCGGTGAAGGCCTTTATGCCGATCACGAAGCCTGCGTAGAAGTCGAAGGTGCCGTAGTTCACCGTGATCAAGACACCGGCCAGTGCAGCCATGGCGGCACCAATGATGAACACGTAAGAGATCACCCGGTCGGTGTTAATCCCAAGGATCGAGGCCATCTTGCGGTCTTGTTGGGTCGCACGACACATGCGCCCCAACTTGGTGTATTTGATGATGTAGGTCAGCAAGGCCATCCCGACAAACGCTGCGACCAGAATGAAGATCTTGGTGTAGGTGATCTGCACAAAACCAGTACCGACTTCGAATCTCAGTCCGCCGCTCAGCAGCGTAGGAATACCCTGCTGCCGTGAGCCTTGAGCGATCTGTGCGTAGTTCTGCAGAATCAGGGAAACGCCGATAGCACTGATCAGCGGTGCCAGTCGGGTGGAGTTACGCAGCGGTTTGTAAGCGATGCGTTCGATGACCCAGCCATACACACCGGTCACGAAGACAGTGAACAGCAGGGTACCAAGGATCAACAACGGAAAGGATTCGACACCGAAGTAAGACAGCAGAGCCAGGCTGATCGCCGCGAGGTACGCGGAAATCATATAAACCTCGCCATGGGCGAAGTTGATCATGCCGATGATACCGTAGACCATTGTGTAGCCGATGGCGATCAGGCCGTAGACCGATCCGAGAGTCAGACCGTTGATAACTTGTTGCAGGAAAATACCGTCCATCATGCACTCTCACTAACTTGAGAGGCCACCGCGAACCCGGTGTCGGAGAGCCCTTGTGAGGCGTACCTGGCCGGGTTCATGTGGCTCAGAAGAAAAATACCGGGTCGGCACGATTGCAGAACCCATGACCAAAGCCCGGCTTGCGTCCCACGATTTATGTCGAGAGACCCAGGCCTGGCGATGCGCTTATCTCACTTCTGTTTATCCAGCTGGTGGTATTTGCCTGCAGCATCCCACTGGTAAACCACGTAGTCGGAGACTTTCAGGTCGCCCTTGCTGTCCCATTCCTTCTTGCCCATCACGGTTTCCACCGGGTGCTCTTTCAGCCATTTGCTGGCGTCTTCACCTTTGTTCGACTTGGCGCCGTTGAAGCCGGCAGCCAGGGCTTGCACCGTGGCGTAGGCGTACAGGGTGTAGCCTTCAGGCTCGTAACCGGACTTGCGGAAGGTTTCTACGACAGCCTTGCTGTCTGGAATCAGGCGCGGGTCAGCGCCAAAGGTCATATACACGCCGTCGACGAACGGAGCGCCACCGGCAGTCGTCACCATTTCGTCAGTCACGATGCCGTCATCGGACATGAACTTGACGTCTTTCAGACCTTGCTCACGCAGTTGGTGGACCAGTGGACCGGCTTCCGGATGCAGGCCGCCGAAGTAAAGGACATCAGCCCCTACCGAACGGACTTTGGTGATCAGGGCGCTGAAGTCTTTCTCGCCACGGGTCAGACCCTCTTCAAGAACCGGTTTCACGCCACGGGCGGTCAACTGCTTGGCAGTCGCATCCGCCAGGCCTTTACCGTAGGTGTCCTTGTCGTTGATGACGGCAACTTTCTTGCCTTTCAGGACGTCGACAATGTAGTTGCCCGCGACGATACCTTGCTGGTCATCACGCCCGCACAAACGCAACATGGCAGGCAGGCCGCGCTCGGTGACCGCCGGGTTGGTAGAACCTGGAGTAATTGCGATGATGCCGGCGTCAGCGTAGACCTCAGAAGCCGGAATGGTCGACGACGAGCAAAAGTGCCCGACAACGCCGATAACCTTGTCCTGCACCATTTTGTTCGCGACAGCTACAGCCTGTTTCGGTTCGCAGGCGTCATCGCCCTGGACCAGTACAATTTTTTCGCCGTTGATACCGCCCTTGGCGTTGATTGCATCCGCCGCAGCTTGCGCGCCTTTCATGTATTGCAAGCCGAAGGAAGCGTTGGCACCTGTCATCGGACCCGCCACACCAATTTTGACATCAGCCTGAACAAACGAAGAAACACCCAATGCAGTAGCAACTGCGAGTGCCAGAAAACCTTTCCTGTAAAACGTCTGCGACATGTGATGGTGCTCCTGAGGTTTTTTTAGTTAGCACAGCTACTTCAGCGGAAGCTTTGATTCAGCTACAAACGCAGAGCAAGTGGCGTGCCATCGGTTTTTTATTCTGAAAAAAGTCGCTGCTTTCTTGTTATTTCGACTGTTTCGATCCCATTTTCATTGGGTGTGCAACCGTCTAAACCGCGGGAGGTGAAACCATTTTTTTCAAAAGGCGCAACCCGCATGCGCCATCATTGCAACCGCAGCGCCAAACGATGTGCAACCAGCCTGTAACAGCCCGCGTCACCGAACTGCACACTGCTGGTGCGCAACTGCTACAACCCGCACCATTACAGGCTAGCCGCTTCACTGAAAAGTGCTGCTTCCAGCAACATATTTCAACAGTCAGATCACGATCCGCAGGCACTGGCCCGCGTGATACAGAGAAAAACCAGCCTCATACAGGCAGCTTCGCAACCCCACACCCACCAATGGCTGCATGGGTGCGAAGGGAATCGGCAGGGCTTGAGGATTTCCGTTACACAAGTAGTCGGCGAAGGCTTTGCCGACCACTGTGCCGGTGGTCACGCCTCGACCGTTGTAACCGGTGACAGCCACCAGCCCCGGCGCCGGCTCGAACAGACGCATCAAATGATCGGGGGTGAAGGCGATGCAACCGGTCCAGGTGCATTCCCATTCCACGGGTTGCAGGTAGGGGAAATAATGTTGCTGAACCCGATCGGCCCAAGCTTTCAGGAACCAGGTCGGTTTTTGATTGCCATTGCCGAGGCTGCCGAGCAACAACCGCCCTTCGGCATCGCGACGGATGCTGCTGAGCACCTGCCGGGTGTCCCAGGAACCCTGACCACCAGGCAAAATCTGCTGCGCGGCGTCTTCGGTCAGCGGCACCGAGGCCACTTGATAGTAATAACCGGGGAAGAAGTTGCGACGCAGCTCTGTCCAGTCGCCTTCGGTATAAGCATTGGAGGCGATCACCACCTGCTCGGCCAGCACCGAACCCTGGGCGGTCTGCACCGACCAGCGCGGGCCCTGACGTTCGAGTCGGGTCACCGGGGAATGATCGAACAACTGACCGCCGAGGCCGATGGCCGCGTTGGCCAACCCCGTGGTGTAGGCCATCGGGTTGATCGTACCGGCACGCCGGTCGAGCAGCGCGGCGGCGATCTTTTTGGTGCCCGTGGCTTGCTCGCAGGCAGTTCCGGTCAACAGCTCCACCGGTGCCCCGCGACGCTTCCATTGCTCTTCGCGACTGCGCAGGTCCGCTTCGCCACGCGCGTTGTGCGCCATGTGCAGCGTGCCGTCACGGCGTAACTGACAATCGATTTTGTATTTGTCGACGAGGCTGAACACCAGCGACGGCGCCGCACCGAGCATGCGGTTGAGCTGACTGCCAACCGCCTTGCCAAAACCGGCTTCGATTTCGTCCGGAGGAATCCACATCCCGGCGTTCACTAGCCCGACGTTACGCCCCGAACCGCCATGGCCAGCGCGATGCGCTTCCAGCACACAAACACTTTTGCCCTGCTCCAGCAGATGTACCGCCGCCGACAGCCCGGTGAAACCGGCACCGATGACACAGACATCCACCGTCACCTCACCCTTGAGCGCCGCGTGGTCGGGCCTTTGCGGCGTCAGTTTTTCCCAAAGACACTCTTCGCGTAACGGCATTGCCAGACTCCGAAAATGAAACCTAACCAACACACCATTCCCCTGTGGGATCGCCGCACCGCCGCTCCCACAGTGTTCTTCATGGGTTCAAAGGATGCACTTAGTCGAACGTAATGCCCTGAGCCAACGGCAACTCCAGGGAATAGTTCACGGTGTTGGTCTGACGGCGCATGTACCCGCGCCATGCATCGGAGCCCGACTCACGACCGCCGCCCGTTTCCTTCTCGCCGCCAAACGCGCCGCCGATTTCCGCGCCGCTCGGGCCGATATTGACGTTGGCGATGCCGCAATCGCTGCCCACCGCCGACATGAACCGCTCGGCTTCACGCACGTCGGTGGTGAAAATGCATGACGACAGACCCTGCGGCACGGCGTTGTTCAGGCGCAGTGCCTCTTCGAAATCGGTGTAACCGATCACGTACAGAATTGGCGCGAAGGTTTCGTCGCGCACCACATCACTCTGTTCCGGCATTTCGACGATGGCTGGCGAAACGTAGTAAGCGTTGGGGAATTTGTCTTCCAGCTGACGCTGGCCGCCAAACACCCGGCCGCCTTCGCTCAAGGCTTGCTCCAGCGCGTCCTGCATGTTGTCGAAGCTGTGTTTGTCGATCAGCGGCCCGATCAGGTTACCCTCCAGCGGATGGCCAATGCGCACCTTTGAGTAAGCGGCTTTCAGGCGGGTGACGATTTCTTCTTTCACCGATTCGTGGGCAATCAGGCGACGCAAGGTGGTGCAACGCTGACCGGCAGTGCCGACGGCGCTGAACAGAATCGCCCGCACAGCCATGTCCAGATCGGCGCTTGGGCCGAGGATCATCGCGTTGTTACCGCCCAGCTCCAGAATGCTGCGGGCGAAACGGGCAGCGATTTTCGGCGCCACTTCGCGACCCATACGGGTGCTGCCGGTGGCGCTGACCAGCGCGACACGCGGGTCATCGACCAGGGCTTCGCCGGCATCGCGACCGCCGATAATCACTTGACTCAAGTGCGGAGGGGCGTCGCTGAAGTTCTTCAGAACGCGGTCGAACAGCGCCTGGCAGGCCAGCGCGGTCAGTGGGGTTTTCTCCGACGGTTTCCAGATCACCGGGTTGCCGCACACCAGCGCCAGCGCCGCGTTCCAGGCCCAGACGGCAACCGGAAAGTTGAACGCGCTGATCACGCCGACGATGCCCAGCGGGTGCCAGGTTTCGCGCATGTGGTGGCCAGGACGCTCGGAGGCGATGGTCAAACCGTACAACTGACGGGACAGACCGACCGCGAAGTCGCAGATGTCGATCATTTCCTGAACTTCACCCAGGCCTTCCTGAGTGATCTTGCCGGCTTCCCAGGAAACCAGCTCCCCCAGATCGGCTTTGTACTCGCGCAGGATGTCACCCAATTGACGCACCAGTTCGCCACGGCGCGGCGCCGGCACCTTGCGCCACAGTTCGAACGCATGATCTGCGCGACTGATGTGCTGCTCGGCTTCAGCGGCGCCTTCCCAGTTCACGGCAGCGATACGGCTGCCATCGATCGGCGAGTGCACCGGCACTTTGCCGTTCTGGTACAGGGCCGGGTTCACACCAAGACGATCAAGCAATGCGGCAACCATGGGTCACTCCTCGAGCAGAAACAGAAAACGTGCAGCCGGATTGATTCGACTGATCTGACTTGTAGTTTTAGCGCTCCCGAGGTTCTCCAACAAACGACGATTAAGCGAGATATCATTCCGTTTATTCATGCTGCGAATCTGCCGGTAACAAGCGTGCCACATAGAGAGACAAGAACAAGGAGAACCGATGCTGAATAAACGCTACTTGCCATCGATCACTGCGCTGCAGTGTTTCGAGGCCGTGACCCGGCATTTGAGCTTCACCCGCGCCGCCGAAGAACTGAACCTGACCCAGAGCGCCGTGAGTAAACAGGTCGCGCAACTCGAAGAGTTGTTGCAGCACCTGCTGTTCCGCCGGGTGCGCCGACGCCTGCAAATGACCCCCGCTGGCGATTTGTATTTGGTGGAGGTGCGAAAAATCCTCACCCAAGTCGAAATGTCGACCCATTATCTGCGCTCCTACGGCGGAGACACCGAAGTCTTGCGCGTCTCCACGCCTCCGACCTTCGGCGCGCGCTGGCTGGTACCCCGCTTGAAAGGCTGGCGCCTGCGTCATCCGTCAATCCATCTGGACCTGTGCAGCGAACAGGAAGCCGACGATCTGCTGCAAGGGCGCAGCGACCTGGCGTTCTATTTCGGCCAGGGCTCACGGCCCGGCACCGAATGCCTGAAACTGTTTGGTGAAGAGCTTGTTCCTGTGTGTGCACCGGGCAGTCTGCCAGACACGCCATTCACCGATCCTACGCAGCTTACCGACCTGGTCCTGCTGCAAAACGCTTCCCGCCCCCAGGCCTGGCACGACTGGTTCGACAGCCAGGGTTACCACACCGAACACAGCTACCACGGCCCGCGTTTCGAAACGTTCTACATGTGCATCCGCGCCGCCCAGGTCGGCTGCGGTGTGGCGCTGTTGCCGAAGTTTCTGGTGGAAGAGGAATTGGCCGACGGCAAACTGGTCATTCCCTGGCAGCATGCAATGCCCAGTACCGACGCTTATTACCTGGCGTATCCGGAGCATTCGGCGGAAGTGCCCAAGGTGCGGGATTTTGTGAAGTGGATGCTGGAGCAGATTGAGAGTCCGGACATGCAACCTGATTAGGGTTGCCACAGTCCCTGTGGGAGCGGCTGCGATCTAAAAAAGTGCTGGCAATCCTCACCGCTGATATGCGCCACTAGCCCCATTCATTAAAACAGCTGCAACGCCGTTGCCACAGACCGCGGCCAGCCTGGAGACCCGTTATGAGCGAGAGTGTGTTTGCCGATCGCATCGTGCAGAACCTGCTCGACACCGACTTCTACAAACTGACGATGATGCAGGCGGTGCTGCACAACTACCCTAACGTGGAAGTCGAATGGGAGTTTCGTTGCCGTAACAACGAGGATCTGCGCCCGTACCTTGCGGAGATCCGTTTCCAGATCGAGCGCCTGGCCGAGTTGAGCCTGAGCGCCGATCAATTGAGCTTCCTGGAGCGCATCAGCTTCCTGAAACCGGATTTCCTGCGCTTCCTCGGGCTGTTCCGTTTCAATCTGCGCTATATCCACACCGGCATTGAAAACGGCGAGCTGTTCATCCGCCTGCGCGGGCCGTGGCTGCACGTGATTCTGTTCGAAGTGCCGTTGCTGGCCATGGTCAGCGAAGTGCGCAACCGCTATCGCTACCGGGAAATCGTCCTGGAACAGGCCCGCGAGCAGCTCTATCGCAAGTTCGACTGGCTGACCGCCAACGCCAGCACCGACGAATTGTCCGAGTTGCAGGTAGCCGATTTCGGCACTCGCCGTCGCTTCTCGTACCGTGTGCAGGAGGAAGTGGTGAACGTGCTCAAGCATGACTTCCCCGGGCGTTTCGTCGGCACCAGCAACGTGCACCTGTCCCGCGAGCTGGACATGAAGCCGCTGGGCACCATGGCCCACGAATGGATCATGGCCCACCAGCAACTCGGACCACGGCTGATCGACAGCCAGATTGCCGCCCTCGATTGCTGGGTTCGCGAGTACCGTGGCCTGTTGGGGATCGCCCTGACCGACTGCATCACTTCCGATGCCTTCCTCAACGATTTCGACCTGTTCTTTGCCAAGCTCTTCGACGGCTTGCGGCACGATTCCGGTGATCCGGTGCTCTGGGCGGAAAAGGCCATCGCCCACTACCACAAGCTGGGCATCGATCCGATGAGCAAGACCCTGGTGTTTTCCGACAGCCTGACGTTGCCCAAGTCTCTGGAGATTTTTCGGGCATTGCGCGGTCGGATCAATGTCAGTTTCGGTATCGGCACTAACCTGACCTGCGATATTCCGGGTGTCGAACCGATGAGCATCGTGCTTAAAATGACTGCATGCAACGGCCAACCGGTGGCCAAGATTTCTGATGAGCCTGGCAAGACTCACTGCAAAGACCCGAATTTCGTCGCCTATTTGCGACACGTTTTCCAAGTACCTGCCACCCTTTCCAGTACATCAAGCAAGGAGTGAATTCATGCAAGCCGTACAGCGTGAGATTGCTGAACAGCTCAAGGTCCAACCACCGTTCGTGGATCAACTCGCCCTTGAGGCTGAAGTCGCCCGGCGAATCACCTTCATTCAGGATTGCCTGGTCAATGCCGGGCTCAAGGCCCTGGTGCTCGGTATCAGCGGCGGCGTCGATTCCCTGACCGCCGGCCTGTTGGCCCAACGCGCCATCCGTGAACTGCGTGAGCGTACCGGTGATAACAGCTACAAGTTCATCGCCGTGCGCCTGCCGTACCAAACGCAGTTCGATGAACACGACGCCCAGGCCTCGGTGGACTTCATCGCCCCGGACGAACGCCACACGGTGAACATCGGCCCGGCAGTCAAATCCCTGGCCAGTGAAGTGGCAGCCTTCGAAGGCAAAGAGGCAGTCTGGGTGGATTTCGTATTGGGCAATACCAAGGCGCGGATGCGCATGGTCGCGCAATACACCATCGCTGGCGCGGCTCATGGCCTGGTGATCGGCACCGACCACGCGGCAGAAGCCGTGATGGGTTTCTTCACCAAGTTCGGTGACGGCGCCTGCGACCTCGCGCCGCTGAGCGGCCTGGTGAAAAATCAGGTCAGGGCGATTGCCCGCAGCTTCGGCGCACCGGAGTCGCTGGTGGAAAAAATCCCGACCGCCGACCTTGAAGACCTGTCGCCAGGCAAGCCGGACGAAGCGTCCCACGGCGTGACCTACGCCGAGATCGACGCCTTCCTGCACGGCGAACCGGTGCGCGAGGAAGCGTTCAAGATCATTTGCGACACGTATAAAAAGACCCATCACAAGCGCGTGATGCCGTTCGCGCCATAAGGACGTCGGCGTCTGTACCGACGCCTTCGCGGGCAAGCCTCGCTCCCACAGGGCTTTGTCTCGGACACCGGTAATGGGCACGACGCAAATCCTGTGGGAGCGTGGCTTGCCCGCGAAGAACGATGACTCGGTCAACCGTCAGGCACAAAAAAAGCGTCCCAGGTGGACGCTTTTTTATGCGCTTGATTCTATTACTTCAGGGTCACAGTGCCTTTCATCATCGAGATGTGGCCAGGGAACGAGCAGAAGAAGCCGTATTTTCCGGCCGCATCGAGTTTCGATACATCGATGGTCAGAGAATCCTTTTCGCCAGCGCCGATGACTTTGGTGTGAGCGATGACGCGGGTATCACCTTCTTTCAGGTAATTCTTGTCGATGCCAGCCGACAGGCCGTCGGTGGCGATCGGCTGCATGTCAGCCTCTTTGCTGATCACCAGGTTATGGCCCATGACGTTTTTCGGCAGGCTGCCGGAGTGGGTCAGTTCAACGGTGAAGGTCTTGCAGCTTTTGTCGATTTCAATGGCCTTGGTGTTGAAGGACATCTGATCGGTGGAGTCGATGGTCGTTTTGCACTCGGCAGCCATCAATTGGCTGCTGGCCAGCGTCAGCAGGGATACCGCAACAAGTTTGGCAAACATGGTGAATCTCCAAGGCAGGGTTAACGAAAGTGCTAATGGACAGAAGACTGCCTGAAATCTTCGCAAGTTCCTATGACCTGAATCAAAAATTGTATACAACTTTCGGGCTATGACACTCATCGAAACAATCTACCAGCCAGACGTCTGGGACGGCCCTATCATCAGGGCCATCATTACTCACCTGGAGCGCCTGTCATGTCTTTCAGCAGCTTGTTGAGCAGTTTGTTGGCCGCCTACGCCTGTGGCGCCAGTGGCACTTACGAAACACCTGAGCGTGCGGTTTAACCCTTGGAACGATGCAAGCCTGCCTTTACTCTGTGGTCCTGATTGACCATGGAGTAAGGCATGTCTTTAGCGTCCGTTTGTGTATTTTGCGGTGCCAGCACCGGCACCAATCCGGCTTATCGTGAAGCGGCTGTCGCCTTGGGGCGAGCATTGGCCGGGCGCAAGCTGACCCTGGTCTATGGCGGCGGCGCTGTCGGGCTGATGGGGATTGTGGCGGACGCCGCACTGGCGGCCGGCGGCGAAGTGATCGGGATCATTCCGCAGAGCCTCAAGGACAAGGAAATCGGCCATAGCGGCCTGACCCGTCTGGAAGTGGTCGACGGCATGCATGCGCGCAAGGCGCGAATGGCCGAGCTCAGCGATGCTTTCATTGCCCTGCCCGGCGGCCTGGGCACGCTGGAAGAACTGTTCGAAGTCTGGACCTGGGGCCAGCTCGGCTATCACGGCAAACCGCTGGGCTTGCTGGAAGTGAACGGTTTCTACAGCAAGTTGACGTCTTTTCTCGATCATATCGTCGGCGAAGGCTTCGTTCGCGGGCAGCACCGTGACATGCTGCAAATGAGCGAGTCGCCGCAAACCCTGCTCGATGCACTGGACGCCTGGCAACCCTCGGTACCGCCAAAATGGACCGAGCAAAAACCCAGCTAACGGCTCGGTGCCGATACAGGGCAGAATATGCGCCGCTCAACCTCACCTTCGACCCCAGAGGATCGCCCATGGCTAAACCTAATTATTCCTTCGCCAAACGTCAGAGAGACTTGGCCAAGGAGCAGAAGAAAGAGGAAAAGCTTCAGCGCAAGAAAGCTACAGCTGAAGAAGAAGCAGCAGCACTGAACCCGGATGCAGAAGGTGAAGTGGCGGCAGAAGATGATGTTGAAGCACCGAAAGATCAGGCGCCCGACGCCTGAGACCCTCCGGGCCCGATGATCTGATCAGGCCCACCGGATCTGTGTCCAGGGTCAGCAACGATGTTGCTGACCCTCACAGTCCCATCTGAAAATCCCCCTCCAGAACTGACTTGCACATCCCCATGTGGGAGCGAGCCTGCTCGCGATGACGGCGGCACACTTAGCAATTATTTGACTGACACACCGCTATCGCGAGCAGGCTCACTCCCACACTGGATCGCCGTTACTCCAATGGCATCACGGTTACCCGAACCTCGGGATCATGGCTGCCGCCGCCCAGAATCACTCCGCGTAACGGCGACACATCGGAAAAATCCCGGCCCCAGGCCAGGGTGATGTGCTCCAGCGCCGGTTGCACATTGTTGGTCGGGTCAAAATCCACCCAGCCCAGCACCGGACAAAACACCGACACCCACGCATGCGACGCATCGGCGCCGATCAGCCGTGGCTGGCCTGGTGGTGGCTGGGTTAGCAGGTAGCCGCTGATGTACCGAGCCGCCAACCCACGGGAGCGCAGGCAAGCGAGCATCAAATGCGCAAAGTCCTGGCAAACCCCACGACGCCTCTCCAGCACTTCCACCAGCGGCGTCGCCACTTGGGTCGCCTCGGCATCGAAGGTGAACTCGCTGAAGATCTTCTCCATCAACGCTTGAACACCCAGCAGCAATGGCCGACCAGCAGGAAAGCAACTTTCGGAGAACTCGACGAAACTGCGCTTCAAATGCACGTAGGGCGATTCGAACCGGTAGCGGCAGGCTTCCAGCAATGCAGGCGAGAGTGGCTGACTGCTGTAGGTCAGCGCGTTGCAGGTCGCTTCCCAGGCCGGCGATTGATTGAAGTCCAGTGACGGCCGTTCCAGCACTTCGACGGTGAGTTGAGCGTTGACCAGCAATTCATCGTGGGGGCGCTCGAACGCCAACCGGGTCAGCGGATTGCCGAACACATCCAGTTCATCCCGGCGCGAAGTCGGCTCGGGACTGATCTGCAACTGCTGTTCGGTGCAGCGCTGCCAGGTACAGTCGCGCGGCCATAGATGCGCCAGTTGCTGGGCCAGGGACACCGGGCTGTCGTAGTGATAATGGGTGTCGTGGAAAATCTGGTAATGGGCGCTCATCAGACGGACACCGTGCGCTGGCTGACATCATCGACATGGGCGAAATGGCGCAAGGCCAGGCGATCCGACACCTGCCCGCTGGCATCGGCGATCTCTTGCAGCAGATCCGCCAGCCCCTCCACGGCGGCGTGAACACTGGCCTCGCCGAACAGCGAGTTCTCCAGGCAGCCCAGATCGAAGTGCGCCAGTCGCTCCACCAACTGCGGCAGACCTGTTTCACGTGGCGCACCAAAGTCATCGTTCAAGCGTTTCAACGTACGGGTCACCAGTTTCAACTGGAACAGCACCGCGTGCGGGTTCTGGTCATCGAGCAGCAACAGGTCGAGTACCGGGATCAATTGCGCCACCGCCAGGTACCGCGAGCGGTAGGTGATGCCGCTGTTACCCAGCTCCAGCAGCCATTCCAGCCCGGCCTGATCGAAAGCCCCGGCGCCGCGCAAAAACGCCGCCAGACTGCCGCTGAGAAATTGCAGCCGTTCGATCCGCCGACCGATCATCAGGAAACGCCAGCCTTCATCCCGGGTCATGTCGTCGAGGGCAAAACCGGACAGCGCCGCCAGCGACATTACCAATCGGTTGAGGAAATCCAGCAACTCGCCGAAATCCGGCTCTTCGGTTTCCAGCTCCATCGCATCACGCTGCAACTCCACCAGCGCTTGCCAGTTCTCTCGCGAGAGCTTGCCGCGTACTTGCGAAGCCGCCCACTGCAAACGCTGCAGATTGGAACGCAGGCTGAACGGCCAATCATCGCCGAGCAGCGCCGCCAGCAACCGCTGCGGCAACTTGCCCTCCTCCGGCAACAGATTCAAGCGTTCACCGAGATCGACCGCCGCCTCCAGGGCTTGCGGGTCATCGCCATCGACATAGCGCGCCAGCATGACCCGCAGCAGCCGCGCGCTGTCATCGCAACGCTCGCAGTAACGACCGAACCAGAACAGGTTCTCGACCACCCGCGATGGCAGATACGGATCACGGCGCACCAGATCGTGAACGCCAATGTTGCGCTGGGCTTTCCATTGTTCGCCGCTGGGTGGGCGATCGCCCAACACCCAGGTGTCCTTGCTCGCGCCGCCGCGTTGCATCGACACCGCTTCAGCGTCAGCCTCGGCGGCAACCCGGGTCAGGCCACCGGGCAACACTCGATAGCCGTCCCGACTGGCCACTGCATACACGCGCATGCCGATGGCTCGTGGTTGCAACTGCCCGCCTTCGGCCTGCCAGATCGGCGCCTGGGACAGTTGCGCCAATTCTTGCGCAACATAGGCATAAGGCCGTGCCTGCATGCGCTCGGCCAGAGCCTGGCGCTGTTTTTCACTCAAATCACGTCCAAACACCGGTGCAAAGCTCTGCGACGGAAATGCCGGTTTGATCAACAGTTCCGGCAGCTTTTCCAGGGCCTGGGCCAGCACCGGCGCTTCGCCGCACCACCAGGTTGCGATGGACGGCAGGATCAACTCTTCGCCAAACAGGAATTGATTGATCTTCGGCAGGAAGCCCAGCAAACCCGGCGACTCCAGCACACCGCTGCCGAGGGCGTTGGCCACCAGCACCCGGCCCTGACGCACGGCTTCGAGCAGCCCTGGCACGCCAAGGGCCGAGTCAGTGCGCAGCTCCAGCGGGTCGCAGAAATCATCGTCGAGCCGACGCATGATCGCGTGAACCCGGCGCAGACCGCTCAAGGTCTTCAGGTACACCGTGGCATCGCGCACGGTCAGATCGCCGCCTTCCACCAGCGGATAACCGAGCTGACGAGCCAAGTACAGGTGTTCGAAATAGCTTTCGTTGAAACGCCCCGGTGTCAGGAGGACAACCAATGGCGCTTCATCGTCGCTCGGCGCCTGCCGGGCGAGTGTTTCCTGAAGTGTGCGGAAGAATCCGGCCAGGTGCCGCACCTTCAAGTCACGGTACAACTCGGGGAAGGCCCGGGACACGATGGTGCGGTTTTCCAGGGCGTAACCGGCACCGGATGGCGCTTGAGTCCGGTCTGCGGTCACCCACCAGCGACCGTCAGGCGTGCGCGCCAGATCCACGGCATACAGATGCAGAAAAGTCCCGTCGGGCGGTGCAATGCCCTGGCAAGGCCAGAGGAAGTTGTTATGACCGAACACCAGTTCAGCCGGCAGCAGGCCTTCGGCGATCAAGCGTTGAGGACCGTACAGGTCTGCCAGCACAGCATTGAGCAAACGCGCCCGTTGAGCGATCCCGGCGGATAACTGCTGCCACTCATCGGCTGCAATCACATGCGGCAACAAATCCAGTTCCCACGGCCGATCGGCGCCCTTGGGGTCGGCGTAGACGTTGTAGGTCACGCCGTTTTCCTGGATCTGCCGGGTCAGCAGTGCCTGACGCTGCACCAGTTGCGCTGGCGTGCTGCGTTGCAATTGATCAAACAGCCGCCGCCAGTGCGGGCGCACGGCGCCGCTGTCGTCGAGCAGTTCGTGGTAAGTGCCCGCGGTCAACGGGTAGCGGTCAAGCAGGTCAGGCATGGAAAGCTCGGCAGACAGCAAAGAACGGTCAGACTAACGCAGGCTCATGACGCCCGGATAGACGAAAAATCCGAGCGTCGCGTACGGTTTAAAAACGTCGCAAATCGAGCGTCATCGGCAGCTCGTCGTTGATTTCCAGGTTCGGTATCGGAAGTTTCCCAGGCGTATGTCCGATGCGGAAGAAACGCGCCATCCGCCGGCTCTCGGCCTCATTGGCGTTCACCGGCAGACTGTCGTAGTTGCGCCCACCTGGATGGGCGACATGGTACTGACAGCCGCCCAGCGAACGCCCCATCCAGGTGTCGAGCAAGTCGAACACCAGCGGTGCGTGGACCGGGATAGTCGGTTGCAGACAGTTGTACGGTTGCCAGGCACGGAAACGTACACCCGCGACGAACTCGCCGACCCGACCGGTAGGTTGCAACGGCACCGGGATGCCATTGCAGGTCAGCAGATAGCGTTGCGGCGGCAGCCCCGTAAGCTTGACCTGCAAGCGTTCCAGGGACGAATCCACATAACGCACCGTACCACCCGCGCTGCCCTCCTCGCCCAACACATGCCAGGGCTCCAGCGCCTGACGCAATTCCAGTTCGATGCCGCTGACGGCGTAGTCGCCGACCTTGGGAAAACGGAACGCCAGATGCGCGGCGAACCACTCGGCCCGTACCGGATAACCGGCGGCATTCAGATCAACGATGACGTCAGCGAAATCCTGCTCGATAAAGTGCGGCAACAGGAACCGATCGTGCAGCTCGGTGCCCCAACGCGCCAGTTTCGGCGGCGCATAAGGCTCGCGCCAGAACCGTGCCACCAGCGCCCGCAGCAACAACTGCTGAGCCAGGCTCATGCGCGCATGGGGCGGCATTTCAAAGGCTCGCAGTTCCAGCAGGCCGAGGCGTCCGGTGGCGCCGTCCGGCGAATAGAGCTTGTCGATGCAGAACTCGGCGCGGTGAGTGTTGCCGGTCACGTCGATCAGCAAATTACGCAGCAAGCGATCCACCAGCCATGGCGGGCACTCTTCACCCGGCTTCGGCATCTGCGCAAAAGCGATTTCCAGTTCATACAATGAATCGTTGCGCGCTTCGTCCACCCGCGGTGCCTGGGATGTCGGGCCGATGAACAGGCCGGAAAACAGGTAGGACAAGGACGGGTGGTTATGCCAGTAGCTGATCAGGCTGCGCAGCAGGTCGGGACGGCGCAGAAACGGTGAGTCAGCCGGGGTCGCGCCCCCCAGGACGAAATGGTTACCGCCACCGGTGCCGGTGTGCCGGCCATCGATCATGAATTTCTCGGTGGTCAGCCGAGTCTGGCGCGCCTCTTCGTACAGAAATTCGGTACGTTCCACCAACTCGTCCCAGGTGGCGGACGGCTGGACGTTGACCTCGATCACGCCCGGATCCGGGGTAATGCGGAAGTTGCTCAGGCGCGGATCGCTCGGTGGCTCATAGCCTTCCAGCAGAACCGGGCAATGCAGTTCCTCAGCGGTGGCTTCGATGGCGGCGACCAGTTCCAGGTAGTCCTCGACCCGCTCCAGCGGCGGCATGAACAGGTACAACCGACCTTCGCGTGCTTCGGCGCAGAACGCGGTGCGGGTCAGCCAGTCGGCGGACTGGTCGATCTCGGGCACACGTTCGTCGGCCGTTTTCGGTTGAGCGTGATTTCGTAGCTGGTCGGTGCCCGGCAGCTCAGGGAAATCCTGATTCGGGTCCGTGGGGTGAATGAACGGGTACTCCGCGGCTTTCACCCATGGCTGCGAACCGAGCGGCAAGCGATACCCCAGTGGTGAATCCCCCGGCACCAGCCGGCAGTGCTCTTCGCGCAGGTACCAGCGACCGCTCTGCCATTGATCGCCCTTGGCGGTACGCGCCAGCGGCAGGACCTGACCGATGACTTTGTCCAGCCCTTGGCTGAAGACTTTGCGCAGGCGCGCACGCTCCAAAGGCTCTTCCAGGCGAGAGTCTTCAGCGCTGACGTTCTGCGGTAAAGCGCCTTCGCGCCAGAGGTAATAGAAATTGTCTTCGTAGGCCGGGAACACAAAGCGCGTCGGAATTTTCAAGCGCTCGGCGACACTTGCCAGAAAACGCCCGGCCAGTTCGCCATCGGCGCCGTAATCTTCCCGCTCGTCGGCAATCAGCGCGTTGTTGTGCCAGATCGGCACGCCATCGCGGCGCCAGTAGCAATTCAGCGACCAGCGCGGCAATTGCTCGCCGGGGTACCACTTGCCCTGGCCGAAATGCACCAGACCCTTGGGCGCGTAATGTTTGCGCATGCGCTGGAACAGTTCGGCAGAGAGGCGCCGTTTGTCTGGACCGAGCGCGGCGGTGTTCCACTCGGCGCCGTCCGGATCATCGATGGAAACGAATGTCGGCTCGCCGCCCATGGTCAGGCGCACGTCGCCCTCGAGCAAATCGGCATCGATCTGTCGGCCCAATGCCTGAATCGCCTGCCATTGGTCTTCGGTGTAGGGTTTGGTAACCCGCGGTGCTTCCCAAATCCGCTCGACCGACATTTCGTGGGTGAATTCGCACTCGCACGGTTCCACCAAACCACTGATCGGCGCCGCAGAGGACGGGTCGGGACTGCACGCCAACGGAATGTGTCCTTCACCGGCAAACAGCCCTGAGGTTGCGTCCAGGCCGATCCAGCCCGCACCGGGCAGATAGACTTCACACCAGGCATGCAGGTCAGTGAAATCCACTTCGGTGCCCGAGGGACCGTCGAGGCTTTTGACGTCGGCGGTCAGCTGGATCAGGTAACCGGAAACGAATCGCGCCGCCAGGCCGAGGTTGCGCAGCAATTGCACCAGTAACCACGCCGAGTCACGGCAGGAGCCGGAGGCCTGTTCGAGGGTGTATTCCGGGGTCTGTACGCCCGGCTCCATACGAATCAGGTAACCGATGTCTTCGCTCAGGCGCTGGTTGAGTGCGACGAGGAAATCCACGCTGGGCAGCGGCGTGCGGTCGATGCCGTCCAGATAGGCCTTGAATGTCGGCGTCAGGGGCAAGGTTTCCAGATACGGCGCCAGCTCTTTGCGCTCATCCGCCGCGTAGGCGAAAGGGATCTTCTCGGCGTAGGGCTCGAGGAAGAAGTCGAACGGATTGAAGACCGCCATCTCGGCCAGCAGGTCGACCTCGATCCGCAGTTCATCGGTTTTCTCCGGGAACACCAACCGCGCCAGGTAATTGCCCTGGGGGTCTTGCTGCCAGTTGATGAAATGTTGCTCGGGCGAGACTTTCAGCGCATAGGACAGTATCCGCGTGCGGCTGTGGGCAGCCGGGCGCAGGCGAACGATCTGCGGACCGAGCTCGACGGCGCGGTCGTAGCGGTAATGCGTAACGTGGTGCAACGCGACATGAATCGACACGGCGGCCTCCTGCGAGCCAGGGCATAGACACAAAGCGCGCAAGACTTATGCCAGAGCGGCGGTCATTGCGCTTTATCAACAGACCCCGGTGCAGTACAGCACCAAAACGGCGCCGTGGCTGCGGTTATAGTGCGAGGGCTGCACATATTTGTGGCGCACGTGTGAGAGGCGGGTGCTGAATCTACCCAACTAACGGGCTTTGTGCTTTGCAATAACAGCTTGGCGCAAGTGACGTACTTCAAGCAGCTTCTGGCGCATCTCGCGGTGACGTTTGCTGTTGAGCAGCAATAGCGCCAGCAGTGGGAACAGCAACGTCACAGCATAAATCAGGGGATTTACCTCATATGCAATGGTGGGCAATACCCCAAGAAAACAAAGGGCCAGGAGTACGACCAGAGGCCGCACCCATTGCGGGCGACCGCGCGCGACCATGAAATGGCAGTGCACGACGATGAGGGTCAGCGCGATCCCCCCGAAAAAAGAGTACTTGGCGTTGTCAGCCAACGGAAGGTTTCGAAAATAGCTTTCGAAAAACAAAGGCACCGCAAAGACCAGGGTAAAAATTGACGCGAATATTGCCCCCATGAAGACCGGGAAATACTTCGATAGAAAATAGCGAGTGCTGGGCAGCTCATTCATTGCTCAGCCTCCTCGTACAGGCCTACGGCAATGGTGCGGACATTCCCCGAAATTGCACTGCCGGTAAAACCGATAGCGGCGCCCAAGGCGTCTTTTATCTGAGTGACCGTTGCATGCTTGACCTCGGTGGGTGTGAAACGCTTGGGCAATTCACCCGACAACTGCTTCAACTTGATCATCTTCGACGTCAAGCGCGGGTCGTTGATGCTCAATAGTTCTTTGGTCAGTTTGGCACGTTCCTGTCGATTCAGCCCCCTGAGCACTTCCCTGACACTTTTCCCGGTCGTGGCCTTATTCAGCCTGACCAGTTTGAGTGTTGTCAGCGTGGATGCGCCTACCCCGACCAAGGACGCAGCATCCAGCGCAATCATGGTGTACTGGTACCACTCTTCGCTGTCGAGCTCATCGTTACGGGCAGGGTTGACGATCTCATTGCGGGTCCGATAGCCGCTGGCAAAACACTGCACTGAGCTGGCAGCCGCAGCGGTATAACCGAGCGCAGCGACCACCGTACTTGCCCCTGCCGAAAACGGAATAGCCACGGAGCCGCTGAGCACTACGATCCAGCCGATCACTGCACCCGCGCAGGACAACGTGGTATTGATTGCCTCTCCGACCAGTCGCGACTCTCTGGGATTGTCCTGAACCTGTTGGACAAACTGCGCAGGCGCAATGTACTTCTGCGCCTCGCGCAAAATGATCCGCTTGGGCGTGATGCTGCAAATCGGCTTGAACTCGCGCAGGGTCACTACGTTGAATTCAGCGTCAATGTACACCACGCCCGCGCCGACGATTCCGGGGTCGGCATCGATGGCGGCGAACAGGCGTGGCAGGTTGATCTGGCTTTCGATGCGTTGGCGGGCCATGAACTGGGAGGGGCTGTAGTCCATGCCGATGCCCGGTAAGGGGTTGCTCATGTGAATCGTCCTTGAGAATCGGGGGTGAATCTTTATGCCTGTGCCGCCGTCATCGCGGGCGAGCCCGGCTCCCACAGGATTGGGCGTTATACAGGTAAATCGGTTGTCCGCGCAGCCATTGAAGTGCGCGTCACCTTAGCAAACAGGCCGCACACTCGCTAGAAAACAAAACGCCAGCACTTAGGCTGGCGTTTTGCGATATGGCGCGCAGATTAACGCGGCACAACCGGCTTGCGCGCAGGCTTCGGCCCCTTGCCTTTAGCCGCATCCTTGCGCTCTTTGGCCGCCTGCTGGTTGCGGGCGAACGCCGCTGCCTTGGCCTGCTCCCGCTTGTCCCACGGATTGCCGCCATCGCTGGCACGTGGTGGCAGGCCCGTATGCTGGGTCAGGATCTTGGTGGTCTTTTCCCCTGCAACCTTGTGGCTGCCGGCCGGTGTCGAGTTCTTGCGACGGGCGCTCTGGTAGCTGTCGGTCGCCGGCTGATGCAGCGGGATCAACTGGTTCTTGCCCGGCCCGATCAGGTCGGCGCGGCCCATGCGGGTCAGCGCTTCACGCAGCATCGGCCAGCCTTTCGGGTCGTGGTAACGCAAGAACGCTTTGTGCAGGCGACGCTGCTCTTCGCTCTTGACGATGGTCACGCCGTCGCTCTTGTAAGTGACCTTGCGCAGCGGGTTCTTGCCCGAGTGGTACATCGCGGTGGCGGTGGCCATCGGCGATGGGTAGAACGCCTGCACCTGGTCAGCACGGAAACCGTTGCCCTTGAGCCACAGGGCCAGGTTCATCATGTCTTCGTCGGTGGTGCCCGGGTGAGCGGCGATGAAGTACGGAATCAGGTACTGCTCTTTCCCGGCTTCCTTGGTGTACTTCTCGAACATGCGCTTGAACTTGTCATAGCTGCCGATGCCCGGTTTCATCATCTGGTTGAGCGGACCTTCCTCGGTGTGTTCCGGGGCAATCTTCAGGTAACCACCGACGTGGTGGGTCACCAGTTCCTTGACGTATTCCGGCGACTCAACCGCGAGGTCGTAGCGCAGGCCGGAGGCGATCAGGATCTTCTTCACACCCGGCAAGGCTCGGGCGCTGCGATAGAGCTGGATCAGCGACGAGTGATCGGTGTTGAGGTTCGGGCAAATGCCTGGGAACACGCATGAAGGCTTGCGGCACGCGGATTCGATTTCTGGGGTCTTGCAGGCGATGCGGTACATGTTCGCGGTCGGGCCGCCGAGGTCGGAAATGACGCCGGTAAAGCCCGGGACCTTGTCGCGGATCTCTTCGATTTCGCGAATGATCGACTCTTCGGAACGGTTCTGGATGATCCGGCCTTCGTGCTCGGTGATCGAGCAGAAGGTGCAGCCGCCGAAGCAGCCACGCATGATGTTGACCGAGAAACGGATCATCTCGTAGGCCGGGATCTTTTCCTTGCCGTACGCCGGGTGCGGAACGCGCGCATAGGGCATGCCGAACACGTAGTCCATTTCTTCGGTGGTCATCGGAATCGGCGGCGGGTTGAACCAGACATCCACCTCGCCATGCTTTTGCACCAGTGCGCGGGCATTACCCGGGTTGGTTTCCAGGTGCAGCACGCGGTTGGCGTGGGCGTAAAGCACCGCGTCGCCGCGGACTTTCTCAACCGACGGCAGACGAATCACGGTCTTGTCGCGGGTCATTTTCGGGCTGGCCAGGATCTGCACGACCTTGGCTTCGCTTGGGTCTTCAACCGGCCCCTTTTCCTGCTCGATGGCGCAAGCCTGGGTGTCTTGGGTGTTCACGTACGGGTTGATGATCTTGTCGATCTTGCCCGGACGGTCGATGCGCGTGGAATCGACTTCGTACCAGCCTTGCGGCGTATCACGGCGAATGAACGCGGTGCCGCGTACATCGGTGATGTCTTCGATCTTGTGACCATAGGACAGGCGCTGGGCGACTTCGACGATCGCACGCTCGGCGTTGCCGTAGAGCAGGATGTCGGCGCAGGCGTCGATCAGGATCGAGTTGCGCACCCGGTCCTGCCAGTAATCGTAGTGGGCGATGCGGCGCAGAGACGCTTCAATGCCGCCGAGCACGATCGGCACGTGCTTGTAGGCTTCCTTGCAGCGCTGGCTGTAAACCAGGCTCGCGCGGTCCGGACGTTTGCCCGCCAGGCCACCAGGGGTGTAGGCGTCGTCGGAACGGATTTTCTTGTCGGCGGTGTAGCGGTTGATCATCGAGTCCATGTTGCCGGCCGCGACACCGAAGAATAGATTCGGCTCGCCAAGCTTCATGAAGTCGTCTTTGGACTGCCAGTTAGGCTGCGCGATGATCCCGACGCGGAAGCCCTGGGCCTCAAGCAGCCGGCCGATGATCGCCATGCCGAACGACGGATGGTCGACGTAGGCATCACCGGTGACGATGATGATGTCGCAGGAATCCCAGCCGAGCTGATCCATCTCCTCCCTGCTCATCGGCAGGAATGGCGCTGGCCCGAAACATTCGGCCCAGTACTTGGGATAGTCAAATAACGGCTTGGCTGCTTGCATGTCGATAACCGGTGTTGGCTTTCATTGAATTTCGCGGGCGCGGAATATAGCACAAATTTTGACCAATTCCGACGGCTATGGTCGGAAATTGCGGCGACCCCATCGCGGGCAAGCCCGCCCCCACAAGTTCGGTGTAATCCCTGTGGGAGCGGGCTTGCCCGCGATGAGGCCCGATCAGGCGATGTAGATATTACTCATCGTCGTCGAAGTTGTAGCTACCCGGCGCCAGGTTTTCAAATCGGGTGTATTTGCCGATGAAGGCCAGGCGGATAAAGCCGATCGGGCCGTTCCGCTGCTTGCCGATAATGATTTCGGCAATGCCTTTGTGTTCGGTTTCCGGGTGATACACCTCGTCGCGGTAAACGAACATGATCACGTCGGCGTCCTGCTCGATCGCACCCGACTCCCGCAAGTCGGAGTTCACCGGGCGCTTGTTCGGGCGCTGTTCCAGGGAACGGTTGAGCTGGGACAGTGCCACTACCGGGCAGTTGAATTCCTTGGCCAGCGCTTTCAGGGACCGGGAGATCTCGGAAATCTCGTTCGTCCGGTTATCACCGCTGGAACCCGGGATCTGCATCAGTTGCAGGTAGTCGATCATGATCAGACCAATCTCACCGTGCTCACGCACCAGACGACGGGTCCGGGCGCGCATTTCCGAGGGGCTGATACCCGCCGTGTCGTCGATGAACAACTTGCGATCGTTGAGCAGGTTGACCGCCGACGTCAGGCGCGGCCAGTCGTCGTCTTCCAGGCGACCGGCCCGGACCTTGGTCTGGTCGATACGACCGAGGGACGACAGCATACGCATGATCAGCGATTCACCTGGCATCTCGAGGGAGTAAACCAGGACAGCCTTCTCGCTGCGCAGCACGGCGTTTTCCACCAGGTTCATCGCAAAGGTGGTTTTACCCATCGATGGACGGCCGGCGACGATGATCAGGTCGGACGGTTGCAGACCGCTGGTCTTCTCGTCGAGGTCGGTATAGCCGGTAGACAGGCCGGTAATGGCGTTGTCGGTGTTGAACAAGGTGTCGATGCGGTCGATGGCCTTGGTCAGCAGGTCGTTGACGCTGACCGGGCCGCCGGTTTTTGGACGAGCCTCGGCAATCTGGAAGATCTGCCGTTCGGCCTCGTCGAGAATCTCGGCGGCGGTGCGGCCTTCAGGGTTGAAAGCGCTGTCAGCGATTTCGGTACTGATGCCGATCAACTGGCGCAGGGTGGCCCGCTCGCGAACAATCTGGGCATAGGCCTTGATGTTGGCGACGGACGGCGTGTTTTTTGCCAGTTCGCCAAGGTAACCGAGACCGCCGACCTGGGACGTCTGACCTTCCTTGTCCAATTGCTCGGCCAGGGTCACGACGTCGATTGGCTGGTTCTGGTCCGCCAGCTTGGCGATGGCCCGGAAGATCAGGCGGTGGTCATGCCGATAGAAATCACCGTCGGAGACTTGATCGAGCACGCGCTCCCAGGCGTTATTGTCCAGCATCAGACCACCGAGCACAGCCTGTTCGGCCTCGATGGAATGCGGCGGCACCTTCAGGGCAGCGGTTTGCAGATCGTATTGCTCGGGAGCGGAGATATCGTTCATGGCCACTTGGTTTGTTTAGGAAAAGCAGGGGTTGTGAAAATCAGGAACCGCAGAAAGACAAAGGGCACGACCTGTAAACAGGATCGTGCCCGATGTTACCGGCAAGCACCCAAGGGTGCCAGCCGACAAGTGCTGCTTAAGCTGCTACCACGACAACGCGTACGGTGGCTTCAACTTCGGCGTGCAGGTGCACGGCTACGTCGAATTCGCCTACGTTGCGGATGGTGCCGTTCGGCAGACGAACTTCGCTTTTTGCAACTTCAACGCCAGAGGCGGTCAGTGCATCAGCGATGTCGTGGGTGCCGATCGAACCGAACAGCTTGCCTTCGTCACCAGCGGTGGCAGTGATAGTCACTTCCAGCTCAGCCAGTTGGGCAGCACGGCTTTCAGCCGATGCTTTACGGTCTGCTGCGGCTTTTTCCAGCTCAGCGCGACGCTCTTCGAACGCAGCCAGGTTGGCTGGGGTCGCAGCGGTAGCTTTGCCGTAAGGCAGCAGGTAGTTACGACCGTAACCAGCCTTAACGTTCACTTTGTCACCCAGGTTGCCCAGGTTGGTGACTTTTTCCAGAAGGATCAGTTGCATGTGAAAATCCTCTTAACTTTTAACCTTCACCGTTCGCGCTATCGGCATCTTTCGGTGCCGAACGACCGCGAAAATCAATCAGGCTGTCGACGATGGCCAAGACCACCAGCAACGGATAGATCAGCTGCATGAACAGCAACAGCGTGACGTACAACCCCACCAGCCAGAACTTGGCCAGTCGCTTTTGCGCCACCAGCCCGTGAATCAGGGCCAGCCCGGCGAACACCAGCGGTACACTGCACAACGGCGTCAACATGGCCATCTGCGGGCCAAGATTTGGCCCCAGAAGCATTAACGCCAGCAGCAACATCGCCGGCCCCAGCGGGATTCGGATGGCGCGAAACTCGCGACCAAAACCACCCGGGTTGTACAACAACGCCTGCCAGTAGCGCCCGACAATCAGGCTCAGCACACTGACGATTTGCAACAAGGCCGCAATCAGGCCGGTCAGGACCGGTGCAATCAGGGACGCAAAGCGCGCTTGCTCGTCTACCGACAATTGCTGGTAGACCTCACCGAGTAGCGACGGCATAACTTTTATCAAAGCCTGCGCCAGCATCTCGATCTGGGGCGCAAAAGCCGCCCCCAGCACCACTGAAAACACCAATCCCATCGCTATGCTGACCAGCAGCACGCGGCTCCAGGACTCGCTTGCGCGCAAAACCAACGCAAGGCTCGAAGACCCCAGCAGCACCAGAAGTGCCCGAGGGTCGTCGGAGTAAAGCCACCAGATCAACGCCGGCAGCAGCCCCAGAGCAAGTACGCCAACGGCGTCCTTCAATCCGCGCCGCAGGAGCACAAGGCATCCGGCGGCAGCACCCAACCAATACAACAACGGCAATGTTGCGCATCCGGCCACTACCAGAGTGGCCTGCATACGGCCGCGCATGATGAACTCAGCTAAGGCGCGCATGCATTCAATCCTTTGCTACGTGTCGACTGCCCGGTCTCAGCGGCCGTGGCTGTCGGTGTAGGCCAGCAGGGCCAGGAAGCGGGCGCGCTTGATAGCGGTGGCCAGCTGACGCTGATAACGTGCTTTGGTACCGGTGATACGGCTTGGAACGATTTTGCCGGTCTCGGATACGTAAGCTTTCAGAGTGTTGAGATCTTTGTAATCGATCTCTTTCACGTCTTCAGCGGTGAAGCGGCAGAATTTACGACGACGGAAGAAACGTGCCATGTAATAGGCTCCTCAAAAGGTCCGTGGATTACTCGTCAGCGTTATCGCTGGCGTCGCTGTCATCACCATCAACGCTATCGGCGTCGGAGTGCTCAGGACGGTCGCGACGCTCACGGCGCTCACTGCGGTTTTCTTCAGCCTTGAGCATCTCGGATTGGCCGGTAACGGCTTCTTCGCGACGGATGACCAGGTTACGGATCACTGCATCGTTGTAGCGGAAGTTGTCTTCCAGCTCGGCCAGGGCCTTGCCAGTGCACTCAACGTTCAGCATCACGTAGTGAGCCTTGTGAACATTGTTGATTGCGTAGGCCAGTTGACGACGGCCCCAATCTTCCAGACGGTGGATTTTGCCGCCGTCTTCTTCGATCAGCTTGGTGTAACGCTCAACCATGCCGCCGACTTGCTCGCTTTGATCCGGGTGGACCAAAAAGATGATTTCGTAATGACGCATGAATGCTCCTTACGGGTTGTAGCCTGCCGCTCAAAAGCGGTCAGACAAGGAGTGAATGACACTAATGGACTTGCCAGCGATAGACACATGCGTGCCTGCCGTCACAGCAAGGGGCGCAATTGTAGAGAAGGGTCGAGGGAGGCGCAAGGCAATTGGTGATTATTTGAACAATCACCAATCTTCGTCCAAATACAAAACACTGTGGGAGCGAGCCTGCTCGCGATGGGGGCGTAACATTCAACATTGATGCTGAATGACACTCCGCTATCGCGAGCAGGCTCGCTCCCACAGGGATTACAACCGGATCAGGACTTTTTGGCGGCCCCGGCGGCTTTGACGCCGCGCTGGCGCAGCGCTTCGAACAGGCAGACGCCAGTGGCGACGGACACGTTGAGACTGCTGACGCTGCCGGCCATCGGCAGGCGTACCAGATAATCGCAAAGGTCACGAGTCAGGCGGCGCATGCCGCTACCTTCGGCCCCCATGATCAGGATGGTCGGACCCGTCAGGTCCTGCTGATACAGATCCTGCTCAGCCTCGCCCGCCGTACCGACGACCCACAAGCCACGCTGTTTGAGTTTTTCCAGGGTGCGCGCCAGATTGGTCACGGCGACCAACGGAATCACTTCCGCCGCACCACAGGCAACTTTTCGAACCGTCGGCGTCAGGGTGGCTGATTTGTCCTTCGGCACGATCACCGCCAGCGCGCCGGCCGCATCGGCCGAACGCAGGCAAGCGCCGAGATTGTGCGGATCGGTCACGCCGTCGAGCACCAGCAACAGCGGTGCGCCTTCGGTGCGATCGAGCAGTTCGTCGAGCATCGCCTCGCCCCAGACCTGGCTCGGGCTCACGTCCGCCACCACGCCCTGGTGCACGCCTTCAACCCAGGCATCCAGCTCACGGCGCTCAGCCTGACCGACGGCCACGCGATTTTCGGCAGCGAGCTCGATCAGCGTCTGAACCCGCGGATCACTGCGACCCTCAGCCAGCCAGATCTGCTTGACGCGTTTTGGGTGATGACGCAGCAACGCTTCTACCGCGTGCACGCCGTAGATCTTTTCCAACTGACTCATGACTTGGCCTTAGGTTTACGCGCCCCGCCGCTTCTGGCGGCTGGAGCGGAACCCGCTTTGGGCGGGCCTTTACGGTGTTTGCTCGGTTTGGCTGGCTTGCCGCCGGAGGCCTTGTCAGGCGCCGACCGCCCGCCCTTTCCCCCAGACGCCGCTTTACCGCCGCTTTTCGCTTCAGACAGCAACGCCTGTTTCATTTCACGACTTTTGCGCAACTCGGCATTTTTTACAGCAGCATCGCTCGGGCGATAGGCCTCGATGGCCTTTTCCTTGGCAGGACGACGCCCGGCTTTGACTGGCGCGGGCTCGACTGCTGTTTTGGCAGCAGGCGCAGCGGTTTCAGTGCCGCGTTTCTTGCGACCGATCGGCGCGCTGATGGTTTTTTCGGCCATCTCGAAGTCGATCTTGCGCTCGTCGAGGTCGACGCGCATCACGCGCACTTCAACGGTATCGCCCAGACGGAAGCTGCGACCGGTACGCTCACCGGCGAGGCGGTGGTGCACAGGATCGAAGTGGTAGTAGTCGCCCGGCAGCGCGGTGACGTGCACCAGGCCTTCGACGTAAATATCGGTCAGTTCGACGAACAGGCCGAAACCGGTCACGGCGGTGATCACACCCGGGAACGATTCGCCCACGCGGTCTTTCATAAACTCGCACTTGAGCCAGTTCACTACGTCGCGGGTCGCTTCGTCGGCACGGCGCTCGCTCATCGAGCACTGTTCGCCAAGCTGTTCCAGGGTCGCTTCGTCGTACGGATAGATCCGTGCTTTCGGAATGGTCATCGCACCAGCACGGCGAACGTGCGGGGTGTCCATTTTCGAATGGATGACGCTGCGAATTGCCCGGTGCGTGAGCAAGTCCGGGTAGCGGCGAATCGGCGAAGTGAAGTGGGTATAGGCTTCGTAATTCAGGCCGAAGTGGCCCTGATTATCGGCGCTGTACACCGCCTGGCTCAACGAGCGCAGCATAACGGTCTGGATCAGGTGGAAATCCGGACGATCCTTGATACCCGCGAGCAAAGCCTGGTAATCCTTCGGCGACGGGCCGTCCTTGCCTTTGTGCAGGGACAGGCCGAGCTCACCGAGGAAGGCGCGCAGTTTTTCCAGACGCTCTGGTGGCGGACCATCGTGAACGCGATACAGCGCAGGGATTTCGTGCTTTTTCAGGAATTCGGCGGTGGCCACGTTGGCCGCCAGCATGCATTCCTCAATCAACTTGTGAGCATCGTTGCGAACGGTCGGACGGATTTCAGCAATCTTGCGCTCGGAACCGAAGATGATTCGGGTTTCCTGAGTTTCGAAATCGATCGCGCCACGCACATGACGGGCCGCCAACAGAACCTTGTACAGCGCATACAGCTGTTTGAGGTGCGGCAGCACGTCGGTGTATTCACCACGAAGCTGACGCGCTTCGGTGGCTTTCGGCGTTTCCAGCATGGCACTGACCTTGTTGTAGGTCAGGCGGGCATGGGAGTGAATCACCGCTTCATAGAAGCAGTAGTCGGTCATCTCGCCGGACTTGGAGATGGTCATCTCGCAAACCATGGCCAGCCGATCAACGTGCGGGTTCAGCGAGCACAGGCCGTTGGACAACTGCTCAGGCAGCATCGGCACCACACGCTCGGGGAAGTACACCGAGTTGCCACGAACCTGGGATTCGTTATCCAGCGCCGAACCGATTTTCACGTAGCTGGAAACGTCGGCGATCGCCACGTACAACTTCCAGCCGCCGGAGAACAGGCGCAGCTTGCCCGGCTTGGCTTCGCAATAGACCGCGTCATCGAAGTCGCGCGCATCTTCGCCGTCGATGGTCACGAACGGCAGATGACGCAGGTCGATGCGCTTCTCTTTGTCTTTCTCTTCGACTTCAGGCTTGAGCTTGGCGGCTTCTTTCAAGACCGCTTCAGGCCAGACGTGCGGAATATCGTAGGTGCGCAGGGCGACATCGATTTCCATGCCCGGCGCCATGTAGTTGCCCACGACCTCGACCACGTCGCCTTGCGGCTGGAAGCGTGGCGTCGGCCAGTGAGTGATCTTCACTTCAACGAACTGACCGATCTGCGCGTTGGCGTTACGGCCCGGAGTCACCAGCACTTCTTGCTGGATCTTGGGGTTGTCCGCAACGACGAAACCAATACCGCCCTCTTCGAAGTAACGACCGACGATGCTCTCGTGGGCACGAGACACCACTTCGACGATCATGCCTTCACGTCGACCGCGACGGTCGAGGCCGGAAACACGTGCCAGGGCACGGTCGCCATCGAACACCAGGCGCATTTGCGCCGGGCTCATGAACAGGTCGTCACTGCCGTCGTCCGGGACCAGGAAGCCGAAGCCGTCACGGTGACCGCTGATGCGGCCTAGGATCAGGTCGAGCTTGTCCACCGGCGCATAAGTGCCGCGACGGGTGTAGATGAGTTGAGCGTCGCGCTCCATGGCGCGCAGGCGGCGGCGCAGGGCTTCGATCTGGTCCTCTGTGGTCAGACCAAACTCTTCGACCAGTTGCTCGCGGTTAGCAGGCGAACCTCGATCAGCAAGGTGCTGAAGGATCAGTTCGCGGCTAGGAATAGGGTTTTCATATTTTTCCGCTTCACGAGCGGCCTCGGGATCGAGGGACTGCCAATCGGCCATTAGAGAGTTTTCACCTTGTCTATATGCGGGTTAGTTTGGCATAGGCGTAATGAAACGGGAAATTTCAGGCTATGACAGCCCATCTAAAGCCCTTTATCGACACCGCAAAGCTGATTTGAATGCCGTCGGTAAAATTTTCCAAGTTTTTTTGATGACAGGGGTTTACAGTTAAAAAGACGCTCCGTATAGTGCGCGCCATCGACGACGCACTAGCGCTGCCGATACTGCCCAGATGGTGAAATTGGTAGACACGCCAGCTTCAGGTGCTGGTGACCGCAAGGTCGTGGAAGTTCGAGTCTTCTTCTGGGCACCAATTTCGAGCTTGAGATTAGATCAATTTCAAGGCTCACACAAAAACCCGCGAAAGCGGGTTTTTGCATTCTAAGCCTCTGAAATATTAAAACCAAATCAGGGGTTTACAGATCAAAATGCTCTCCGTATAGTGCGCCACATCAACAGCGGCAACGCTGAAGATCATGCCCAGATGGTGAAATTGGTAGACACGCCAGCTTCAGGTGCTGGTGACCGCAAGGTCGTGGAAGTTCGAGTCTTCTTCTGGGCACCAATTCAAATTCAAGGTCACGTTCTTGAATTTCACAGAAACCCGCGAAAGCGGGTTTTTGCGTTTCTGGCTTTCGAAAACCCCAAGCCATTACTTCTCCTGTAGCAAGGGAGCTTGCTCCCGCCGGGGCGCGAAGCGGCCCTCTCCATTCTTCCAGCCACACCCTATTGCCCAGTTTTGCGACTGCTCCGCAGCCGAACGGGAGCAAGCTCCCTCGCCACAAAACCACGCACCATTCCCTCTAGCAAAACCCTCACCCGCTCTGCCAGGCGCACTTGAGAAACAATATCGTTTATCATTGTTTCAAGTTTTTGCAATGCGCCAGTGAGGAACCCTGCGAATGATGCTTCGAAATACCCTGCGCCGCGGCCTGACCATCACCCTGCTCGGCCTGACACTCGCCACGCCCCTCACCCAAGCCGCCGACCCGGTCTCCCTGACACTCTATAACGGTCAACATAAGGAAGTCGGCGACGCCGTCGCCAAAGCCTTCGAAGCCAAGACCGGGATTCACGTCAATGTGCGCAAGGGCAGCAGCAACCAGCTCGCCAGCCAGATCGTCGAAGAAGGCGATCGCTCTCCCGCCGACGTGATCTACACCGAAGAATCGCCACCACTGAACAAGCTCGGCGAACAAGGCCTGCTGGCGAAAGCCGATACCGCCACGCTTGAAGTCCTGCCCAAGGACTACGTTGCCGGCAACGGCACCTGGATCGGCATCACCGCGCGGGTCCGGGTCGTCGCCTTCAACCCCAAACTGATCGACGAAAAAGACCTGCCCAAGTCAGTGATGGAGTTCTCCGAGCCGAAATGGCAAGGCAAGGTCGGCTTCGTACCTTCCAGCGGCGCCTTCCAGGAACAGGCCGTGGCGATTATCAAGGTCCACGGGATGGACGCTGCCGAAGAATGGCTGACCGGCCTGCGCGCGTTCGGCAAAACCTACAGCAACAACATGGTTGCACTGAAAGCCGTGGAAAATGGCGAAGTCGCCACCGTGCTAGTGAACAACTATTACTGGTTTGCCTTGCAGCGTGAAAAAGGCCAGCTCGATTCGAAACTGCATTACTTCACCGGTGGCGACGTCGGCGGACTGATCACCGTGTCCAGCGCTGCCGTACTGAAATCCAGCAAACATCCAAAAGAAGCCCAGCAATTGCTCGCTTACATGGCCAGCGAAGAAGGTCAGCGCGTGATCACCCAGACCACCGCCGAATACCCGCTGCACAAGGGCATGGCATCGGATCGCGGCCTCAAGCCGTTCAGTGAACTGCAAGCGCCGAACGTCACCCCAGCCGACCTCGGCAACGCCGAAGAAGCCCTGGACCTGGAACGTGATGTTGGCTTGAACTGATGAGCGCCTCGTTATCCGCCCCCGACGCGCGCAGGAGCTACACGCCACGGCGCAAGCGGCCATCGATCTGGCTACTGCTACCGGTTCTGCTGCTGGTGGTACTCAGCCTGTTGCCGCTGGCCTATGTCGGTCTCAAAACCTGGCAAGCCGGCTGGGCCGAGGCACTGCATCTGTTGTGGCGGCCCTACGTGTTTGGCCTGCTGCGCAATACTCTGGCGCTGATGCTGGGTGTCACATTGGCCTGCGGTGTAATTGGCTTGTCACTCGCCTGGCTGCTGGAACGCAGCAATCTGCCGGGACGGCGGTTATGGGGTGTGATCCTGTGTCTGCCGTTCGCGGTGCCGGCATTTGTCAGCAGCTTCACCTGGGTGTCCCTGAGTGCTCACTTCGAAGGGCTGGGTGGGGCGATTCTGGTGATGACCCTGTCCAAGTACCCGCTGATCTTTCTGCCGGTCGCGGCAACGCTGCGCAATCTCGACCCCTCTCTTGAAGAGTCTGCCCGGACCCTGGGGCAGAATCGTTGGGGTGTATTCTTCAAAATCACCCTGCCCCTGCTCTGGCCGTCACTGCTGGCCGGCTCGCTGCTGATTGCGCTGCACATGCTGGTGGAGTTCGGCGCACTGTCGATCATCGGCCTGCAAACCTTTACCACGGCGATCTATCAGCAGTTCGAACTGGAATTCAGCAACGCCAACGCGGCGATGCTTTCTGCGGTGTTGCTAGCGCTGTGCCTGGTGCTGCTATGGCTTGAGTTGCGAGTGCGCGGCAAAGGCCGACACGTACGCACCGGCCAGGGCGCTGCGCGGCATGCGGAGCTGGTTCGGCTGGGGCCGTGGGCGACAGCCGGGCAGCTTTACTGCTTGCTGCTGGCGATCATCGGCAGCGGCATCCCACTGGGAATGCTGGCGTACTGGCTGATGGTGGGTTCATCGGCAGCGTTCCCGGTGGCCGCCATCAGCGAAGCATTGCTGTCATCGCTGGCGCTGTCGCTCGGTGGAGCAGCGTTGTGCCTGGTGCTGGCAGTACCGGTGGGGTTGCTGGTGGTGCGCCATAAAGGCCGACTGGCAATCTGGGCCGAGCGCTTGCCGTATCTGCTGCATGCACTGCCAGGATTGGTGATTGCACTGACCCTGGTGTATTTCGCCCTGCATTATGTGCCAGTGCTGTACCAGACCTCGGCGCTGCTGCTGATTGCCTATGCGCTGTTGTTTCTGCCACTGGCGCAGGCACCGATTCGCACCGCGCTGAACAAGGCCGCGCCGCAACTGGAAGAGGCAGCGCGCACACTGGGGGCGTCGTCCTTCAGCGCGTTTTGTCGGGTGACGTTGCCCATCATCTTTCCCGCCCTGGGCGCAGCGTTTGCGCTGGTGTTTCTGGATGCGATGAAGGAACTGACGGCGACGCTGCTGCTGAGCCCCACCGGGCTCAATACATTGGCGACGGAAGTCTGGGCGCACACCGCGAATGTGGAGTTTGCGGCGGCGGCGCCTTATGCGGCGTTGTTGATTGTGGTGTCGGGGTTGCCGGTTTATCTACTAACGACTCGGATGTATTTGAGTCGCTGAGATCGCTATCGCGGGCAAGCCCGCTCCCACAGTGTCTTCTGTTACGCACAAAATTGTGAGTTCACAGAAGTACCTGTGGGAGCGGGCTTGCCCGCGATGGCGTCCGCACAAACAATACAAAACTTAAGCCCTGAACTGCCCCAGGCTCGCCTTCAACTGCGCCGCCAACCCATCCAGCACCTTGCCACTGGCCGTGGTCTCCACTACCGCCTGAGCTGCTTTCTCAGCTTGAGCATGAATGGTCTCAACCCGCCCACGCACCGCCTGCGCACCTTGCGCCTGATGCGCCGCGGCCTGGGTCGCCAAACCGATCGCCGCATGCACCTGCTCGACCGACGCCTGCACCGACTGCTGCAGCCGCGCACTGTCGCGCAACACCAACAAACCCTCACTGGCCTGACGCCCAGCCTGCCCGATTGCCGCAACGGCCTCGCGCGCACCCTGCTGCAGCGCAACGATGTGCGCCTGAATGTCACCAGTGGAGCTCTGCGTCTTGCTCGCCAGCGCCCGCACCTCGTCCGCCACCACGGCAAACCCGCGACCGGTCTCGCCGGCACGCGCAGCCTCGATGGCCGCGTTCAGTGCCAGCAAGTTGGTTTGTTCGGCGATCCCGTGAATTACCGTCAGCACCACTTCAATCTGCTCGCTCTGCTGCGCCAGCCGCTCAATGACTTTCGCGCCGGTGTCGACTTGTCCGGCCAATGCCTCGATCAAGCTGCCGACTTTCGCCGAAGTCCGGGTGTTCTCATCCGTGGCCTGACGAATGTCCACCACCTGCCGCAAAGCGGCCTGCATGGCATGGCTTTCAGACTGGGCCTCGTCAGCCATTTGCGACAATGCACGCAAGCTTTCGGCCACTTCATCGCGCTGCATGCCAGCCGCTGCATCGGCACCGGCATTGCGCAGGGTCATGGCGCCGATTTCCACGCCGGTACGCTGGGCCACATCGCCCGCCTCACGCACGATCGGCTGCAATTTATCCACAAAGCGATTGACCGCCGAGGCCATGTCGCCGATCTCATCCTGACTGTTGATCTGTACGCGTTTGGTCAGGTCACCCTCACCCGCGGCCAGGTCATCCATCGCGACAATAAGCATTTTCAGGCGATTGACCACTCGACGCCCCAGTACCACAGCCAGCAACAGCAGCACACCGAAACCCACCACCGCCAGGCCCATGCCGATGCGCCAACGCAAAGCCCCCGCGGCTTCCTGCACAGCGCCCGTGGTGTTGGCTTTCATTTCAGAAGCGGTGGACTGCGCCGACTGCAGACGCCCGCGCATCGCCGTTGCGCTGTCGGCGGCTGCGCCTTTGAGGCTGTCACCCACCAATTGATCGCTGCTGGCGATCAGCGCCGAGAAGCGCTTGTCCAGCGCCGCCAGATCGGTTTCCACGGAGGCGGTGGAGACACCCATCACGACCTTGCCGATTTCCACTCCATTGGGGTTGATCGAGGCTTCGAGGTAGTAGACCGACGGATCGCTCTTCGCTGCATCCAGCACCTTGTCCAGCGCCCGCTCGCCCTGGCCTTTCTCCAGAAGCGCCTTGTTGATCGGGTTCTCCCGGTTGAGGTAGCGCGTCAGGTGCTGGCCCGTGGCGTCGTCATAGACCACGAACAGCACGTTGGGATTGCGCTGGGCGCGGCGAGCGAATTCAGACAGGGTGGGAATGTCGCTGTCCCACATGGCGCGGGGTGCGACCGAGGCCAGAAGTTGCGCCATGTCGTTGGCCGATTCCTTCAGATCCTTCTCCAGCGTCGCACGCAGTTGAGCCTGCTCGCCCTTCAGGCGCGAAGACAGCCCGGCGGTCAGGCGCTGACGGGTACTGCTGGACAGGTTATCCAGGCTCGACGTGACTTCACGCCCGGCTTGCTCAAGCTCACCGGAGAGCTTTTGGCTATCGGCGCTCAGGCGCACGCCCAAATCAGTTTCCAGTGCTGTCACTGTGCTCCGGGTCAGAGCAACAGCCACCAGCACTTGCACCAGAAGGGCGATACCAAGGGTAACGAACACAGGCCGCAGGAGACGGCTTTGTAACAATGAGAGAACGGCCGACACGAGAAATCCCTCCGCTTGGGCGCCACTAAATTAGTGGCACACCAGAAGGCGATAATCACAGCAAAGGTCATGCCGTGCGACAGGCATAAACGACAAAGGCCCCGATCAAGGGGCCTTTGCGTTTTACATCAACAACTTATTAAGCAAACGGGTGACGCAGAACGATGGTTTCGTTGCGGTCCGGGCCCGTCGAAATAATGTCGATCGGCGCGCCGACCAACTCTTCGATGCGCTTGATGTAGTTGCGTGCGGCTTGAGGCAGCTCTTCCAGGGTCTTGGCACCCAGGGTCGACTCGCTCCAACCCGGCATCTGCTCGTACACCGGCTCCAGGCCGATGTAGCTGTCGGCGTCGGTCGGTGCGTCGATCACGGCACCATCCTGGTTCTGGTAGCCCACGCAGATGTTGATGGTTTCCAGGCCGTCCAATACGTCCAGCTTGGTCAGGCACAGGCCCGAAATGCTGTTCACATCGATGGCGCGACGCAGGATCACGGCATCGAACCAGCCGCAACGACGAGCACGACCGGTGGTGGCACCGAACTCGTGACCACGCTTGGCCAGGAACGCACCGACGTCGTCGAACAGCTCAGTCGGGAACGGACCGGAACCGACGCGCGTGGTGTAGGCCTTGGTGATGCCGAGGATGTAGTCCAGGAACATCGGGCCAACACCCGAACCGGTGGCGATGCCGCCAGCGGTGGTGTTGGAGCTGGTGACGTACGGATAGGTACCGTGGTCGATGTCCAGCAGGGAGCCTTGGGCGCCTTCGAACATGATGTCCTTGCCGGCGCGACGCAGATTGTGCAGCTCTGCGGTGACGTCGAGCATCATCGGCTTGAGCAGCTCGGCGTATTCCATGCACTCGTCGAGTGTTTTCTGGAAGTCGATCGCTGGCTCTTTGTAGTAATTGACCAGTACGAAGTTGTGGTAATCCAGCAACTCGCCCAGCTTGGCGGCGAAACGCTCACGGTGGAACAGGTCACCGATGCGCAGACCGCGGCGGGCAACCTTGTCTTCGTAAGCCGGGCCGATGCCGCGACCGGTGGTGCCGATCTTCAGCTCGCCACGGGCCTTTTCACGGGCCTGGTCCAGCGCTACGTGGTAGGACAGGATCAGCGGGCAGGACGGGCTGATACGCAGGCGCTCACGCACCGGAACGCCTTTCTCTTCCAGCTTGTTGATTTCCCGCAGCAGGGCATCAGGTGCAACCACCACGCCGTTACCGATCAGGCACTGCACGCCTTCGCGCAGCACGCCAGACGGGATCAGGTGCAAGACGGTTTTTTCGCCGTCGATCACCAGGGTGTGACCAGCGTTGTGGCCACCTTGGTAGCGCACTACGGCGGCAGCATGTTCGGTCAGCAGATCAACGATCTTGCCTTTGCCCTCATCACCCCATTGGGTGCCCAGGACTACGACATTCTTACCCATAACACTTGTCCTCATTCGCGCAAACTTGGTGCCGGCGGCGGCCGGCAGGAAAACTCAAGAAGCCAGTGGCGATACTTGCCAAAGCCCGTTCTGCTGAATCAATTGCCGGTCGCAGTCCGCTTCACGGGCGGCGGCCAAAGGTTGCCCAGGCAATGCCTGAACAACACGCTGACCCTCACTGCGCAACTGGCAAACCTGCTGCCAGAGTGCTGCATCCGTACTGTCAGGCATCCAGATACCGCCAGACGGTAACTCGATCTCAGCACGCCCCAGGGTCACCAGGGTTTTCAAATCGGTAGAGAAACCCGTCGCCGGACGGGCGCGACCGAAGTCGGCGCCGATGTCGTCGTAACGACCGCCCTGAGCGATGGACTGGCCAACACCCGGTACGAACACAGCGAACACCACACCGGTGTGGTAGTGGTAGCCGCGCAACTCGCCCAGGTCGAAGTACAACGGCAACTCCGGGAAACGTGTGGACAGGCGCTCGGCGATGGCCAGCAAGTCGTCCAGCGCCGCCAGAACAGGCGCCGGCGCATTGGCCAGACGCTCGCGGGCAGCACTCAACACTTCACGACCGCCACACAGGTCAACCAGCGCCCGCAGCATGCCCGACAAATCGGCAGGCAGGCCTTCGGTCAAGGTAATGACCTCATCGATGGCTTTACGTTGCAATGCATCGAACAACTGTTGCTCGACTTCGCCGGACAAACCGGCGGCACGGGCCAGGCCACGGTAGATGCCGACATGACCGAGGTCCATGTGCACATCCGGCACATCGGCCAGTTGCAGCATGGCCAGCATCAGACTGATGACCTCTACGTCGCTGCTCGGACTGGCATCGCCGTACAACTCGGCGCCCAGTTGAATCGGGCTGCGCGAGGACGACAACGCACGTGGCTGAGCATGCAGCACGCTACCGGCATAGCACAAACGGCTCGGGCCTTCGCGACGCAGGGTGTGCGCATCAATGCGCGCCACTTGCGGCGTGATGTCGGCACGGAAACCCATCTGCCGGCCCGACTGCGGGTCAATGACCTTGAAGGTGCGCAGATCAAGGTCCTGGCCTGCGCCGGTCAGCAGGGATTCCAGGTACTCGATATGGGGAGTCACGACAAACTCGTAACCCCAGCTCTGGAACAGATCCAACACCTGGCGACGCGCAACTTCAATGCGCGCAGCCTCCGGTGGCAGTACTTCTTCGATGCCATCTGGCAGCAGCCAGCGGTCTACCGTTGCCATTACGCCATTCCCCTATGATCCGGGCAGCAAGCCTTTGGGCAAGCCTTGAGTGAAGCAGAAAATGATTGGCTCATGCGTATAAACCACGCGCATGAACAACGGGGCGAAAAGCCTGAAACCGGCTTCGCCAACCACTTTCCTCGAAAAACCTGTCGAGTCATTCAACTCGGGCGCCTGCATAAAAACAGCAATCAAACGTGCAGACGCAAAAAAGCCGGGAATTTCCCGGCTGCCGCATCATACACACGTTTTCCCAAAGGATCACCCCGCCCGAGGCTTTAGCCGCCAGGCGGGGGATGATTCAGGTCAACGTCGTATCAAGGCTTGGCTTTTTCCAGGTAGCGGAAGAAGTCACTGCTCGGGTCCAGGACCATGACGTCGGATTTGTTCGCGAAGCTTTCACGGTAGGCGCGCAGGCTACGGTAGAACGCGTAGAACTCCTGATCCTGGCCGTATGCCTTGGAGTAGATCGCAGCCGCCTGGGCGTCACCGTCACCGCGAACCTCTTCGGATTCACGATAGGCTTCAGCCAGCAGCACGCGGCGCTGACGGTCGGCGTCGGCACGGATGCCTTCGGCCAGCTCGTTACCCTTGGCGCGGTGCTCGCGAGCTTCACGCTCACGCTCGGTGCTCATACGCTCGAACACGCTGCGGTTCACTTCCTTCGGCAGGTCGATGGCTTTGACCCGGACATCGACAACTTCAATGCCCAGCTCTTTCTCTGCCATCTTGTTCAGCGAAGCGGTGATGTCCGCCATAAGCGCATCACGCTCACCGGACACCACTTCGTGCAGGGTGCGCTTACCGAACTGGTCACGCAGGCCCGACTCCAGACGACGGGACAGACGCTCGTCGGCAATCTGCTTGAGGCCGGAAGTCGCGGTGTAGAAGCGCTCGGCATCTTTCACGCGCCACTTGGCGTAGGCATCGACCATCACGGCTTTCTTTTCCAGCGTCAGGAAGCGCTGTGTCGGTGCGTCCAGCGTCATCAGGCGCGCGTCAAATATGCGCACCTTGTTAACGTAAGGCACTTTCACATGCAGGCCTGGCTGAACATCGGCCTGGACCACGCGACCGAACTGCAGCAACACCGCGCGCTCGGTCTGAGCCACGATGTAGAAGCAGTTCCAGGCAACGATCGCCACGACGACGCCGACAATAAGGGCGATCAGCGATTTATTGCTCATCAGCGACTCTCCCTGGTACGTGCTTGCTGTTGCTGCAGATCGGCTGCCGAACGCACATTCACTTCATTGCTGCTGGCTGCTGCGCCGGTCACCGGAGTACTGGTGCGGCGACCATCCTCGACCATCTTGTCCAGCGGCAGGTACAGCAGATTGCTCTGGCCATTCTTGTTGCCGGTCACGAGAACCTTGCTGGTGTTGCTGAAGATTTCCTGCATGGTGTCCAGGTACAGACGCTGACGGGTAACTTCAGGCGCCTTGCGGTACTCGGCCACCAGCTTGGTGAAGCGGTCAGCCTCACCCTTGGCGCGGGAGACGGTCTCGTCGCGGTAACCATTGGCATCCTCGAGGATGCGCTGGGCCTGACCACGGGCTTCCGGCACGACACCGTTGGCGTAGGTTTCAGCCTGGTTACGCGAACGCTGCTCGTCTTCACGGGCGCGGATCACGTCATCGAAAGCTTCCTGGACTTCACGCGGTGCGGCTGCGCTCTGTACGTTGACCTGGGTGACGGTGATACCAGTACGATAGGTATCGAGGAAACGTTGCAGACGTTCCTTGATTTCGCTGGCCATCAATTCACGACCTTCGGTCAGCACCTGGTCCATGGCGGTGGAACCCACCACGTGACGCAAGGCACTGTCGGTCGCATGCTGCAGGCTGGTTTCCGGCTGATCGACGTTCAGCACGAAGTCCTGCAGGTTGCTGATCTTGTACTGCACGGTCAGCGGCACTTCGACGATGTTTTCGTCTTCAGTCAGCATTTGACCCTGCTTGGTATAGGCACGCTCACGCGTGACGTTTTCCAGGTACTTGCGATCGATCGGCGGGAAATAGATGTTCAGGCCCGGGCCGACGGTTTCATAGTATTTGCCGAAGCGCAGCACTACGGCCTGCTCCTGCTCGTCGACCACGTAGACAGCGCTGTACAGCCACACGGCTGCCAGCACGGTCAGACCGATGCCGAGCAGGCCGCCAAAGCCGCCACTCTTGCCCGGACCACCGCCCTCGTCACCGCGTTTCTTGCCACCACCGAACAACCCGTTCAGGCTTTCCTGCAGCTTTCGGAAGGCCTCGTCGAGATCCGGTGGTCCCTTGCGGTCGCCGTTATTGCGGCGCTTGCCACCCCAAGGATCCTGATTATTCGAGTTGCCACCCGGCTCATTCCAAGCCATAGCGCTCTCCATCTGATAAAGCAAAGACGCACCCACGGCGCGCCGACCAATGCTACAGAATGCCTGTCACCGCGGCACAACCGCTTTCTCAGGCTTTTATTGCAAAGTGTGTTGCTCGATGAATTCCATCGGTTGCAGACCTTCACGGCTCACGAGTCGATTCAATTCGATCCGTGGCAAGCGAACGGCCAGCAGGCTGATGCCTTCTTCGTCGTGTTCTTCTTTTTGCACCGCACCGAGTTCGAAAAACTGCGCACGCAGTCGAGCAAAACGTTGCGGCAAGCGCAAGGTGCCAACAAACAAATCGCTGCCCAACAGTTCCGCCACTGCCTGCTTGAGCAGGTCCAGGCCGGTACCGTCCTTGGCCGACAACCAGACCCGCTGCGGCTTGCCATCGGCATCGCGCTGGATCTGCGGCTCAACCCCCTCGAGCAAATCGAGTTTGTTGTATACCTCAAGGATCGGCAAGTCTTGTGCCCCGATCTCCCCGAGCACCACCATGACCTGTTCGATCTGGGCCATACGATCAGGCTCGTGCGCATCGATCACGTGCAGCAGCAGGTCGGAGTTGCTCGACTCTTCGAGCGTAGCCCGAAATGCCTCGACCAGCTTGTGCGGCAGGTGACGAATGAAACCCACGGTGTCGGCCAGAACGATCGGCCCGAGGTCATCGAGCTCGAGTCGGCGCAAGGTCGGGTCGAGGGTCGCAAATAGCTGGTTGGCGGCGAAGACGTCGGAATCGGTGACCGAATTGAACAGCGTCGATTTGCCGGCGTTGGTATAACCCACCAGTGAAACCGTCGGAATGTCAGCACGTTTGCGCCCGCGACGAGACTGCTCGCGCTGGCTGCGGACCTTTTCCAGGCGCCCCTTGATCTGTCGCAGACGAATCCGCAACAGGCGCCGGTCGGTTTCCAGCTGAGTTTCACCCGGCCCGCGCAGACCGATACCACCCTTCTGCCGCTCAAGGTGAGTCCAGCCGCGAACCAGTCGCGTACTCATGTACTCAAGCTGGGCCAGTTCGACCTGGAGCTTGCCTTCATGGGTGCGAGCGCGTTGGGCGAAGATATCGAGAATCAGACCCGTGCGATCGATCACGCGACACTCGAAAATACGTTCGAGGTTACGTTCCTGACTGGGCGTGAGGATGTGATTGAAAATCACCAGATCGACCTGTTCGGCTTTGACCAGGTCGCGTAACTCTTCGACCTTGCCGCTGCTGATCAGGGTTTTGGCGGTTGGCCGATGACGCGGCACGTTGAAAAACGCGACGGTCTCGGCACCAGCCGAAATTGCCAACTCCTGAAACTCCTGCGGATCTTCGCGCGCCTCAGGGTCCTGACCATCCAAGTGAACGAGAATTGCCCGTTCACCACCACCGTGGCGCTCAAAGAACAAAGGAGACTCCTATCAGGCGTTACCTGGCTCAGCGTCACCTGCTTCGGATTCGGTTGCGCTAGGCAGACGAATTGGACGAACTGGCACCACTGTAGAGATAGCGTGTTTGTAAACCATCTGGCTGACGGTGTTTTTCAGCAGGATAACGAACTGGTCGAAAGACTCGATCGTGCCTTGCAGTTTGATCCCGTTGACCAGGTAGATGGAAACCCCCACTTTCTCTTTACGTAAAGTATTCAAGTAAGGGTCTTGTAGCGAATGCCCTTTTGACATGTGCCGCACTCCTTTAAGGATTCAATATAAAAAATAGGTAAACAGATGGCTTGGGGCCGTCACACCCCCAAGGATAGACGGCAATTGCAAGGACTCAGCTCAATATGGAGATGGTCCCGAGGTATTTCAAGGCGCGCGGCAGATTGTCGCAATCGAGGCTGTCCAACCAGTGTAAATCAGCCCAACTGCGCAGCCAGGTGAACTGGCGCTTCGCCAATTGGCGCGTGGCAATGATTCCACGCTCCTGCATCTCGGCTTGCGTCAGCTTGCCATCCAGGTAATCCCAGACTTGTCGATAGCCTACAGCACGTATAGACGGTAACCCTGAATGCAGGTCACCTCTATCTCGCAGGGCTACGACCTCGTCTATGAATCCCTGTTCCAACATATTTGTGAATCTTTGTTTAATGCGCTCGTGCAGTACTTGGCGATTTGCCGGAGCGATGGCCAAGTTCGCGACAGTATAGGGCAATTGTTGCAGTCCCGAAGCGGCTGCTTCAGTACTTTGCGCAGATTGTCGCAAGCGTAGCTCAGTCATGCTCTGACCGCTGACGCGATAAACTTCCAGTGCACGACTGAGGCGCTGCGGATCGTTCGGGTGAATTCGCGCCGCGGATTGCGGATCAATCACCGCCAATTGATCGTGCAGGGCTTGCCAGCCAAGGCGTGCAGCCTCTTCTTCGATTTGCGCACGAACGTCCGCATCGGCCGCCGGCATGTCGGCCAGACCTTCGAGCAAAGCCTTGTAATAGAGCATTGTGCCGCCCACCAGCAGCGGAATATTGCCCCGCGCGGTGATCTCGCTCATGGCTTGCAACGCATCGCGACGGAAATCCGCGGCGGAATAACTCTCGGCCGGGTCGAGAATGTCGATCAGACGATGCGGGAATTCGGCCAGAATCTCTTTGGAGGGTTTGGCGGTGCCGATGTCCATACCGCGATAAACCAGCGCCGAATCGACACTGATCAGCTCGCAAGGCAGGACCTTGGTGAGTTCGATGGCCAGGTCGGTCTTGCCGGCGGCCGTCGGCCCCATCAGGAAAATCGCGGGAGGGAACTGGCTCATCAACGACCGCGCAAGAACAGTTTGTCCAGATCGTCCAGGCCCAGTTGGGTCCAGGTCGGTCGGCCATGGTTGCATTGACCGCTGCGTTCAGTGTTTTCCATGTCCCGCAGCAGGCCGTTCATTTCCGGCAAGGCCAGGCGCCGATTCGCGCGAATCGCGCCGTGGCAGGCCATGGTGCCGAGCAGTTCGTTCAGGTGCGCCTGAATCCGGTCGCTGGTGCCGTATTCCATTAAATCCGCCAGCACATCGCTGACCAGTCGGTTGGCCTCGGCCTGTTTCAGCAACGCGGGGATTTGCCGGATGGCCAGGGTTTCCGGGCCAAGGCGCTGCAATTCAAAGCCCAGGCGCTGGAACCAGGCAACGTTTTCTTCGGCGCAATCGGCTTCGCGCTGGCTGACCGCCAGGGATTCCGGCACCAGCAATGGTTGGCCGCTCAACCCCTCGCTGGCCATGGCGACTTTCAGGCGCTCGTACATGATCCGCTCATGGGCGGCATGCATGTCCACCAGCACCAGGCCTTGGGCGTTTTCCGAAAGAATGTAGATGCCCTTGAGCTGCGCCAATGCGTAGCCCAGCGGCGGAATGTCGTCCTGCCCGGCCGGCAGCGCGACCGCATTGGCCTCGGGCAACGGCGCGAAGAACTCGCGATAGGCTGCCTGCGCTTCGGCAACGGGCACGCCGGACTGAGGCCGCGGCGTGTATTGATACTGATAACCGGCACCGGCGCCAGAACCCGCCGAGGTATTGAAGGACGGCTGGGCCTGAGGTTGCTCCAGCAGCGCATTGGCCGCCAGACGCATCTCGCCCTGCGGCCCGAACTCGCCGGCTTCGATACCGGTCGGCCGGACCATGGCCGTCGCGACAGGCGCGGCCAACTGGTCTTCCGGACGCACATCGCCCAGGGCGCGGTGCAAGGTGCCGTAAAGGAAGTCGTGAACCATGCGCCCGTCACGGAAGCGC
This sequence comes from Pseudomonas sp. GGS8, assembly GCF_024168645.1. Classification (NCBI taxonomy): domain Bacteria; kingdom Pseudomonadati; phylum Pseudomonadota; class Gammaproteobacteria; order Pseudomonadales; family Pseudomonadaceae; genus Pseudomonas; species Pseudomonas sp. GGS8. The sequence continues at coordinate 1,275,955 of NZ_JALJWF010000001.1, forward strand.
ACTTCGTGCTTGGTCGGGTGCACATTGACGTCGACGCCCGCCGGATCGACTTCGAAAAACAGCACGAATGTCGGGTGCCTACCATTGAACAGTACATCGCGATAAGCCTGACGCACCGCGTGCGCCACCAGTTTGTCGCGCACGGCACGGCCATTCACGAAGAAATACTGCAAGTCCGCCTGGCTGCGGTTGAAGGTCGGCAACCCGACCCAGCCCCACAAATGCAGACCATTGCGCTCGATTTCGATCGGCAGCGCCTGCTCCAGAAAACCCGCCCCGCAGATCGCCGACACGCGCCGGGCGCGGGCCGCGTCATCATGGGCTTCGTGCAGACTGAGGATGGTTTTGCCGTTGTGGCGCAGATGGAACGCCACATCGAACCGCGCCAGCGCCAGACGCTTGATCACTTCTTGCAGGTGATCGAATTCGGTTTTTTCGGTCTTGAGAAACTTGCGACGCGCCGGGGTATTGAAGAACAAATCACGCACTTCCACCGAAGTGCCCACCGGATGGGCCGCCGGTTGCACGCGGGGCGCCATGTCCCGACCTTCGGTTTCCACCTGCCAGGCCTGATCGGCATCGCGAGTGCGGGAAGTCAGGGTCAGACGCGCCACGGAACTGATGGAGGCCAGCGCCTCACCGCGAAACCCCAGGCTCATGACCTGTTCGAGGTCTTCCAGGTTGCGAATCTTGCTGGTGGCGTGACGAGCCAGGGCGAGGGGCAGGTCATCGGCGGAAATGCCGCTGCCATCGTCGCGCACCCGCAGCAGCTTGACGCCGCCCTGCTCTACATCGACATCGATGCGCCTGGCGCCGGAGTCGAGGCTGTTTTCCAGCAACTCCTTGATCACCGAGGCCGGGCGTTCAACCACTTCACCGGCGGCAATCTGGTTCGCCAGCCGCGGGCTGAGTAACTCGATACGCGCCGTGTTGGTCAACACCTGATTCATTCTTTGGCCGCCAGTTCTGTGCCGGGAATGGTCAACGTCTGACCAATCCTCAGCTCGTCACTTTGCAAGTTGTTGGCACTGCGCAAGGTGGCCGCAGACACCTGATAACGCACGGCGATCATCGCCAAGGTTTCACCGGGGCTCACGCGATGATCACGCGGGCCTTGGGCGATCTTGCCGGAATCGCGCAGCCAGGCAATGTAAGTGCCCGGCGGCGGGTTCTGCTGGAAGAACTGCCGCACGCCGCTGCTGATGGAGCGTGCCAGTGCCTGCTGGTGGCTCGATGCCGCGAGTTTCGAGGCTTCGTTGGCGTTGGAGATGAACCCGGTTTCCACCAAAATCGACGGGATGTCCGGCGACTTCAGCACCATGAACCCGGCTTGCTCCACGCGCTGTTTGTGCAGCGGCGTGACGCGACCGATGTTGCTCAAGACTTTCTGGCCAACGTTCAGGCTGGAAGTCAGGGAAGCGGTCATCGACAGGTCGAGCAGCACGCCGGCGAGCATCCGGTCCTTGTCGTCGAGGCTGACGTTGCCGGCACCGCCGATCAAGTCGGAACGGTTTTCGCTGTCGGCCAGCCAACGGGCGGTCTCCGACGTTGCGCCGCGGTCGGACAGGGCAAACACCGACGCACCGAACGCGGCCGCTGAAGGCGCGGCGTCGGCGTGGATCGAAACGAACAGATCGGCGCCCTTCTTGCGGGCGATTTCGGTACGGCCGCGCAATGGAATGAAGTAGTCGCCGGTACGCGTCAGTTCGGCGCGGAAACCTTTCATGCCATTGACCTGACGCTGCAGTTCACGGGCGATAGCCAGCACCACGTCTTTTTCACGCTGGCCGCGAGAGCCCGAGGCGCCAGGGTCTTCGCCACCGTGGCCGGCATCGATCACCACAATAATGTCGCGTTTGCCAGCCGGAGCGGGCGGCAGCTTGATCGAAGGCTCGGACGGCGTGACGGGCACTGCGGGCACCGTGGCCACAGACGGCGTTGGCGCAGGCGTTGGTGCGGCGTCAGCCGCGTTGTCGAACAGGTCGACCACCAGACGATTGCCGTACTGGGCGTTCGGCGCCAGGGTGAAGCTTTTTGGCGTGACGGCTTTTTTCAGGTCGATGACTACCCGCAAATCGGTCGGCGTACGCTGAGCCGAACGCATTGCCGTGATCGGTGTGTTGGCAGTGGAGACGTTCAATGGCGAGCCGAGCGTCGCCCCATTGATGTCGATCACCAGCCGATCCGGTGCAGTCAGGGTGAAGACGCTGTGCTGGACAGGCCCCGTCAGGTCGAACACCAGTCGCGTGTTGTCCGGCGCCCGCCACAGGCGAACACTGTTGACCTTCGTCTCGGCCACAGCGTCGACGGTCACCGCCAAAAACAATACCCCTACGGCAGCAACCAACGCGCGAAAGCGCATACCTAACCCCATCATCTATTTGGATTCCAATGCCAAAACGGCACACCACGACTCGCCACGCGAGCCCTGTGGCAAAATTTTCAGCGAGCGTCCGCTGTCATGGGGGCTAATGGTAATGGTCAGGTCGGGCTTTGGCAAAAAGCCTGCACCCTTCTGGGGCCATTCGATCAGGCACAGTGCGTCGTCTTCGAAATAGTCGCGAATGCCGAGGTACTCCAGCTCCTCGGGGTCGACCAATCGATACAGGTCGAAATGGAAGGCGCGGATGGCGCCGATCTCGTAGGGCTCGACCAGGGTGAAGGTCGGACTTTTTACCGCGCCGGTATGCCCCAGGCCACGGATGATGCCCCGGGACAGCGTGGTTTTCCCCGCGCCCAAATCCCCCTCAAGAAAAATCAGACCGTGCCCTTCGGTGGTTTTGGCGATACGTGCGCCAAAATCGCTCATGGCCTGCTCATCGGCCAGGTACAGGGTTACTTCAGACACGGTGCTTGCTCCTCCAACAACTGACGAATGGCTGGAATCAGATCACTGGCCGCCAGCCCGCGGCCGATTTTACCTTGTTGCTCGCCGGCATTGGCGTGCAGCCAGACCGCCAGGCAGGCCGCGTCATACGCGTGCATGCCCTGAGCGAGCAAGGCACCCACCAGACCGGCCAGCACATCACCCAAACCTGCGCTGGCCATGGCCGGATGGCCCTGATGGCACAGCGCCAGACGCCCATCGGGGCTGGCGATCAGACTGCCAGCGCCCTTGAGCACCACCACCGCTGTGTATTTTTTGCTCAACGCATGGGCCGCGGCCGGGCGGTCAGCCTGTACGGCGGCTGTCGATATCCCCAGCAATCGTGCCGCTTCGCCCGGATGCGGCGTGATGACACTACCTGCGGGCAAGCTCACGCCACCTTCGGCCAACAGGTTCAACGCATCGGCATCCCAGACTTGTGGCTGCGACGCATTGGCCGCGGCCGACAACAGACTGCGTCCCCAGGCGGCCTGCCCCAGCCCCGGACCGACGACCAGCACCGTGGCTTTCTCCAGTAGGCCCATCAGTTGATTGGCCGACGACGTGCCGAGCACCATGGCTTCCGGCAAACGCGCAAGCGCGGCCGGAACATGCTCGCGGCGCGTGGCCACGGACACCATGCCGGCACCGCTGCGCAGGGCACTTTGTGCACTGAGCAGGATGGCGCCGCCAAAACCGCGATCACCGCCAACGAGCAATACGTGACCAAATTTGCCTTTGTGGGCAGTTGGAGCGCGGCCGGTCAGACGCGGCACATTACCGGCCGTCAGGCGACGAGCACTGATCTGGGCCCCGATAAATGTCTCGGGGGCGACGTGCAGATCGTTGAATACCAAATCGCCCACCACATCCGCCGCGTCACCGGTGAACAACCCCACCTTCAAACCGATGAACGTCACCGTCAGATCAGCTTGAACCGCAGTGCCGAGCCGGCGCCCCGTATCGGCGCACAACCCCGAGGGGATATCCACCGCCACAACCGGTAGCCCGCTGGCATTGATTGCGGCGATGACACTGGCGTACGGCTCGCGAACTTCACCCGTCAAGCCGGTGCCGAGCAAGGCATCCAGCACAATGCCACGTAATTCGGAGTGCGGGCTCCAGCCTTGAATGGCCACGCCTTCGGCCACCGCCTCGGCATGCGCCGACGCGGCATCACCCTGTAAACGCCCAGGGTCGCCGGCGGCCAACACCCGCACATGCCAGCCGGCACGTCGGGCCAGCACGGCCACCAGGTAACCGTCGCCCGCGTTATTGCCGTGACCAGCCACCACGCTCAATTCGTGCCCGGCCGGCCAATGGCGGACCAGCGCACGCCAGGTCGCCCGCGCCGCACGCTGCATCAATTCGAAGCCCGGTGTACCGGCCGCGATCAGGCTCGCATCGAACCCTCGGACTTGCGCGGCGCTATACAGTGCGTCGGGTAATTCATCTTTAGTGTGCGGCATGCGTCTTCAGGCTCCGATGTCTGGCAGAATTATACGCATCTCAGCTCCGGTTTCTCTCGCCTCATGCCCGCTATTACCACAGACCTGCCCGCTCTCGCACAATCCATCAAGGACTGGGGCCGCGAGCTGGGCTTTCAGCAAGTCGGCATCAGCGGCCTCGACCTGGCCGAGCATGAGCAGCACCTGGAGCGCTGGCTCGCCGCCGGCTACCACGGCGAAATGGATTACATGGGCGCCCACGGCAGCAAACGCTCACACCCGGAAGAACTGGTGCCGGGCACCCTGCGCGTGGTTTCCCTGCGCATGGACTACCTGCCGGGCGACACGCACATGGCACAACAGCTCGCCCAACCGGAAAAAGCTTACGTCTCGCGTTATGCCTTGGGCCGCGATTACCACAAGTTGATCCGCAAACGCGTGCAACAACTGGCGGAAAAAATCCAGGCAGTGATCGGCCCGTTCGGCTACCGCGCCTTTGTCGACAGCGCCCCGGTGCTGGAAAAGGCCATCGCCGAACAGGCTGGCCTGGGCTGGATCGGCAAAAACACGCTGGTCTTGAATCGCAAGGCCGGCAGTTACTTCTTCCTCAGCGAACTGTTCGTCGACCTGCCACTGCCAGTGGACCCGCCCCACGCCAGCGAACACTGCGGTCGCTGCACAGCGTGCCTGGACATTTGCCCGACCAATGCCTTCGTCGGTCCCTATGTGCTGGACGCCCGTCGCTGTATTTCGTACCTGACCATCGAACTGAAAAGCGCGATCCCTGAAGATTTAAGACCGCTGATCGGTAATCGCGTGTTCGGTTGCGATGACTGCCAGATCGTCTGCCCATGGAACCGCTTCGCGCGACCTTCCGGGGAAAGCGATTTCAAGCCACGGCACAACCTGGACAACGCCGAACTGGCCGAACTGTTCATGTGGGACGAAGCAAAATTCCTCAGCAGCACCGAAGGTTCGCCGTTACGTCGGGCCGGCTACGAGCGCTGGTTGCGCAATCTGGCGGTCGGCCTGGGCAATGCGCCGTCGAGCATTCCGGTGCTGGAGGCACTGAAGGCCCGGCGGGACTATCCGTCGGAACTGGTGCGCGAGCATGTCGAATGGGCCCTGAAACAACACGGACTTATGTAGCCGCTGCCGAAGGCTGCGTTCGAGGCCGCAGGACTCGCGACGGATCTGAACATCTACGACTGCTTCGGCAGCGGCTACAGGGACTGCGTGTAAATCAGGCTTCGTCGTTATAAACGAACTTGGGCATTTCCCAGTGGAAACGGATCGCCAGCAAGCGCAGCAGGAAGCCGCCGAACAGGGTGATCAGGATCGCCTGCTCACCCGGCAATTGCAGGTAGACGCAAAATAAATAGCACCATGCCGCGGCAAACGAGACGCTGGCGTAGAGCTCGCGGCGGAAGATCAGCGGGATATCGTTGCAGAAGATGTCCCGCAGGATGCCGCCAAACACCCCGGTGATCACGCCACTGACCGAGGCCACCAGCATGCCGTGACCCATTTCCAGAGCGGTCATGCAGCCGATCAGGGTGAACGCCACCAGGCCCACGGCGTCGAGCACCAGAAACAGCGAGCGCAGATGGCGCATCCAACGGGCGATGAAGATCGTCAGCATCGCCGCGACGGAGGTCAGCACCAGGTATTCCGGGTGCTTGACCCAGGTCAGCGGGTAATGTCCGAGCAACACGTCGCGCACCGAACCGCCGCCCAGCGCCGTGACGCACGCAATCAGCACCACGCCAAACCAGTCCATGCCGCGACGCCCCGCAGACAGGGCGCCAGTCATGGCTTCAGCGGTAATGGCGATCAGGTAGAGCATCAGCAACATGGTGGCGGTCCTTACAAGAAGGCGCGCAGTCTACTCACTTCACTGAAGCACCAAAAGAGCGCACCCAAGAACTTTCACCTCGCACGATCACAGGGTGACTGGGCGGACGCTATCGCGGGCAAGCCCGCTCCCACAGGGTCGGCGAGCAACCTTGTGGGAGCGGGCTTGCCCGCGATGAGGCCAGTGCAGGCCCCGCGGAATCAGAACTTGATGAAATTCTTGCGGTAGTGCTGCAGCTCGGCGATCGATTCGCGGATGTCGTCCAGGGCCAGGTGGGTGCTGCCCTTTTTGAAGCTGTCGCGTACGTCCGGTGCCCAGCGCGCGGCCAACTCTTTGAGGGTCGACACGTCGAGGTTGCGGTAGTGGAAGTAGCTTTCCAGCGACTTCATGTGGGTATAAAGGAAGCGACGGTCCTGGCAGATGCTGTTGCCACAAATCGGCGACTTGCCCTTCGGCACCCATTTCTCCAGGAAGGCGATGGTCTGGGCTTCCGCTTCGGCCATGCTGATGCGACTGTCGCGAACCCGTTGGGTCAGCCCGGAGCCGCCGTGCTGACGGGTATTCCACTCGTCCATGCCGGCGAGGATCTCGTCGCTGTGATGGATGGCGATCACCGGGCCTTCGGCCAGAGTGTTCAAATCACTGTCGGTAACAATAGTGGCCATCTCGATGATAACGTCGGTATCAGGATTCAGACCGGTCATTTCCAGGTCGATCCAGATCAGATTCTGCGGATTTTGCATTGTGTCGGCTCCTAGGCAATGGTGCGCAGTTTAGCTTAGGCCGGCGGCCGGGCGTGCTAAACTCGCGGCCGTTTTACCTAATCGCTGCATTCTTCATACGGAACACCCATGGCCAAACGCCAACTCAATCGTCGTCAAAACTGGCGCATCGAAAAGATTCAGGGCGAGCGCGCTGCCCGCGCCGCCAAACGCGAGTCCTCGGCTGTCGAGGCACTCGAAGGGGGCGACCTGGGTCCGGAACAGACGGGCCTGGTGATCGCGCACTTCGGTGTCCAGGTCGAAGTCGAGGCCCTCGATGGCGAATTGGCCGGCCAGGTATTCCGCTGCCACTTGCGCGCCAACCTGCCGGCGCTGGTGACCGGCGATCAGGTCGTGTGGCGTGCCGGCAACCAAGGCATCGGCGTGATCGTGGCGCAACTGCCGCGCAAAACCGAGCTCTGCCGTCCGGACAGCCGTGGCCAGCTCAAACCGGTGGCGGCCAACGTCGACATGATCGTCATCGTCTTCGCCCCGCTGCCCGAGCCTCACGCCAACCTGATCGACCGTTATCTGGTGGCCGCCGAACACGCAGGTATCCGGCCGTTGCTGCTGCTGAACAAATTCGACCTGATCGACGAACAGAACGCCCCGGCACTGAATGCCTTGCTGGCGGTTTACCGCACGCTGGGTTATCCGGTGCTGGAAGTGTCGGCGCACCACGGCAACGGCATGGAGCAACTTCAAAAGCTATTGGATGGGCACATCAGTGTGTTCGTCGGACAGTCCGGCGTCGGCAAGTCGTCGCTGGTCAACAGCTTGCTGCCGGAAGTCGAAACCCGCGTCGGCCCGCTGTCCGAGCTATCGGGCCAGGGCACCCACACCACCACCACCGCGCGGTTGTTCCACTTCCCCGGCGGCGGTGAATTGATCGACTCCCCGGGTATTCGGGAATTCGGCCTGGGCCACGTCAGCCGCGCCGACGTCGAAGCCGGCTTTATCGAGTTCAACGACCTGCTCGGTACCTGCCGCTTCCGCGACTGCAAACACGACCGCGAGCCGGGCTGCGCCTTGCTCAAGGCCCTGGAAGACGGCCGCGTGCAGCAGCAACGGATGAACAGCTATCGCTCGATCATCGCCAGCTTGCCTGAAAACAGCTATTAAACAGACGCGCCAGCCGCCCCGACATTAATGGGACGGCTGGTCGGCAGGATGGGGGACGCCGTCATTCACCGGGACTTCGGCGACGTCGAATCTGTGGGGAGTGGGTCGGATCATCCTTGGCCCAACTGTTGGAAGGTGCGACTGCCCAAGCCAGGGCCAAGACCGCAGTCAAATATTTTATCAAGACAAACTCCAGTAGTTTGCGCGGTCGGTTTGATAGTTCACACCTGGCTCATTGAAATAGCAGACAAAAAAGCCGCGATGATCGCGGCTTTTTTTTGACCTCAGGAAACCGCTGCCGGCGGTTTCGGTTCGACTTTCTTCAGCTCAGGCTTCTGAAACGGGTACAAGTGCTGGCGCAGAATACCGCCTGGCAAGTCCTTGCCAAAAACCCCGTAGCGCGTCGGCCACTCCTTGGGTGGCAACTTGAAGGTGCCGAACAGCATATCCACCAGCGGCGTATGGATCGCATAGTTCTTGTAGATGTAATCCTTGTGCCGGGCATGATGCCAATGGTGATAGCGCGGCAGGACCATCACATAATTCAGCCAGCCGCCGTTGATCCGCACATTGGCGTGGGCCAGCACGGCCTGTATGCCGACCAGAATCACGTAGGCGTTCAACGCCTGGGGCGCAAAACCCAGCAGCATCAAAGGCACCAGCACGCCGGTGCGAGTCAGCAGAATCTCGATGAAGTGAACACGCGAACCGGCGAGCCAATCCATATGCGTGCTTGAGTGATGCACGGCATGGACGCGCCATAACCACGGTACGACGTGATACAGCCGATGCAGCCAGTACTGACCGAGATCCGCCACCAGCACCGCCAGAAAAAACTGCACAACGATCGGCAAGCTTTGTACGCGGGCCTGCAAGTCCGTCGACACCGCCCAACCGGCCACATAGCTCGACGAGGCGGTGATGAAAATCAGGATGAACTGCACCAGCATATGACTGACGAAAAAGTAGGTCAGGTCAGTTCGCCAGTGTGGACGCAGAATGTTTTGCTCGGGGTCCTTGGAATAGAGTTTTTCCAGAGGGATAAAGACGATGGCCGACACCAGCAGAGCCAGGACGAACCAGTCCAGCCCCAGCGAATACGGCGTCTGTCCTATCGAGCTGATCTGCACATTGGTACCGCCGAGAAACACCGCCAGACCCGAGGCGACAAGTCCGGTGATCCCCAGGCGCTTGCGCTTGTTGAGCAGGATATTCAGGGTGCCCAGGCTGAAAGACAGTACCAGCCCGAGCAATAGCGTGGTGCGCGCAAACTGTTCGTCGTACACCTTGCGCAGTTCGGCGGTGGTCAGCCATTCGGGAAAGAGAAAGCAGAATACCGCCAGCAGGCTCAATAGCCCGAGTGTGGCCGAGATGTAGCCACTGACCCGCCCCTCACCAAACTTGAAGGGTGCGTTGCCATGTTGCTGAAAATAGGACTTGAGTCTTTCCATTACTGATCTTCCGTGATTCCGAAAACAAACTTGCAGTGAGTCGAGTCATTGCGACGCTGCAGTGACGCAGCCAGAAACAGAAAAGCCACTCATGGTGGCTTTTCCGCAGGTTATTGCTTGGGCGGTACAGCGGGTTTGGGCGGCTCGCCCGGCTTCGGCGCCGGATTATCAAACAGATTCAAACGCTCACGAAGCTCGTGTGCCGGCAGCGGTTCTTTATCCGCCGGCAATGCGTTCGGATCGGCTGGAGGCGCATGCACTTCGCCCGGGCCGCCCTGCCCTTGCGTCGGCACTGGCGCCGGCTCGGCACCTTGTTCGCCTTCAATGGCCCGCTGGGCTTTTTTGGTCAGCACCACGATGTCGATGCGGCGGTTGACCGGATTGAACGGGTTCTCCCTGTCAAACAGCGCCGAGGAGGCATAACCGACGACTCGTGCGACCTGAGCGTCCGGATAACTGCCGGCGACCAATGCACGGCGAGCCGCGTTGGCGCGGTTGGCCGAGAGTTCCCAGTTGCCGAAATCGCCGGTGCCCGAGTACGGCTTGGCATCAGTGTGGCCGCTGATGCTGATCTTGTTCGGCACCGCTTTGATGGTGTCGGCCATGGCCAGCAGGATGTCTTCGAAATACGGTTTCAGACGCGCACTGCCGGAGTCGAACATCGGGCGGTTTTCAGCGTCCATAATCTGGATGCGCAAACCGTCCTGGGTAATCTCGAAGAGGATCTGGTCCTTGAATTTCTGCAACTGCGGATTTTCATCAACCTTGTTCTGCAACTCTTGCAGCAACAGCTCCAGGCGTTCCTTCTCGACCTGCTCGGCCATGCCTTCGACCTGTTCGGAGTCGATCGTCACCTTGTCCGGCTGAGGCTGGGACTTGACCTCGGGGTTGAGGGTGCTCTCCGGCGCCAGGGTCGGCGTACCGCCCAGATCGATGATGTACGGCGTGCCGCTTTCGGAAAAACCGACCGGGTCCTTGAAGTAACCGGCGATGGCGATCTTCTGTTCCGGCGTTGCCGTGGACAACAGCCACAGCACCAGGAAGAACGCCATCATCGCCGTCGCGAAGTCCGCGAAGGCGATTTTCCAGGCGCCCCCGTGATGCCCTCCGGCGATGCGCTTGACGCGCTTGATGATTATCGGCTGGTTATTTTCCATGACTTAACGACCGCGAACCGCTTGTTCCAGCTCAGCGAAGCTAGGACGGTGCGCCGGGTACAGAACCTTGCGACCGAACTCCACCGCCAGCGACGGCGGCATGCCGGAAGCCGAAGCCACCAGCGAAGCCTTGATGGCTTCGTAGGTGTTCAGTTCTTCCTTGGCATCGTGAGCCAGGGAGTGGGCCAGCGGACCGAAGAAACCGTAAGCCGCGAGAATACCGAAGAAGGTACCCACCAGTGCCGCACCCACGTGCAAACCGATGGATTTCTGATCGCCTTCACCAAGGGAGGCCATGGTCACCACGATACCCAATACCGCCGCAACGATACCGAAACCAGGCATGGCATCGGCGATGCCGTTCACCGCGTGGGACGGGTGCTCGAGGTCTTCCTTGAGGCTGTAGAGTTCCATGTCGAACAGGCCTTCCAGCTCATGAGGAGCCATGTTGCCGGAGGACATGATGCGCAGGTAATCGCAGATGAACGCGGTCATGCGTTCGTCTTTGAGCACCGCCGGGTACTTGGCGAAGATTGGGCTCGCGGCGGCATCTTCGATGTCGCCCTCGATCGCCATCATGCCTTCGCGACGGCTCTTGTTGAGGATCTCGTAAATCAGGCCCAGCACTTCAAGGTAGAAGGTATGGTTGAAACGTGAACTGAACATGCCCAAGGATTTCTTGAGCACATGCATCGTCATGTAACCAGGGTTGGCCTGCAGAAATGCGCCAAGAGCCGCCCCCCCGATAATCATCACCTCGAAAGGCTGGATGAGAGCGGCAATCTTGCCGTGGGAAAGCACGTATCCGCCGAGCACGCTCGCGAATACGACGATGATGCCGATAATTTTAGCCATAGGTAGGAGAGCACTTACTGAGTCGGGTTCAAGGTCATATTCGGAAGTTAAAAAATCTCTTCTTCTACTTATCGGCAAAACTGCGCCAGACTATAGCCAGTTAAGGCGAAAAGCTAATTTGACCCGTTCAGGGCATAGGTAAAGCAGACGATGATCGCGTCCAGACATGGCTAACGAAACGAACGTCCCAACGCCAAAACCAACCACGCTTGAAGACTGGGTCAAGCTTCTCGATGGCGTACGCCTGCCGGTTCCGCAAGCCAGCCACGACCGTGTCTGCAAAGCCATCCGCGATAACCGCAGCTCGCTGCGCGACATCGCCGACCTGATGCAGGAAAGCCCGGCCCTGGCCTTGAGCGTGATTCGCGAAGCCAACCGTCACACCCATGGCAGCATGACCGAGCCTGCTGAAAACCTTGAGGTGGCGATCAATCGCCTCGGTTTGAAACGCACTGAAGAATTACTCGAGCGCTTGCCCGCCGAACCCCAATCGCAGATCCCCGTCGCCCTGCGCCAGCTTCAACTGATCAGCCAGCACGCCACTCAACAGGCCAACGGTTTTTTCGCCAGTCGTCTGGCACGGCTGTGGCAAGACATCCACTGGGGCAGCCTGCTGTTTCTCTCGCCACTCTGGCCCATGGCGTTGACCCATCCGCAGTTGCTTGAAGAGTGGGAGCTGCGGGTCATCCATAAAGGCGAGTCGGCGCGCAAAGTCGAGAAGCAATTATTCGGTGTTCGCCTGCTGGATATCTGTCTGGCGCTGGTGGACACCTGGCACTTGCCGATCTGGGTGCAGCAAGGTTATCGGCTGCTGCGCAGCGAACAACGTGAACTGGTGAAAGTCCTGCGCATCGCACGCGACAGTGATCACCCGCTGCGGCAACAGAACCGCCTCGATGATGACCCGACGTTGCGCCGCTGGCTCAATCAGCCCGCCAATACCGTACTGCTGGCCAACGGTCTGGCGCTGTCGTCACAACACGCCTGGGACAGTCCCCACTGCGAGCGCTGGCAATACCTGACTAGCCTTTACCTGCAAATGCCTATGGAGGAGGTGCAGCAACAATTGCACCAGCAGGCCGCCAACAGCGCTCGTCAACACGCCATGCCGGACCTCTGGCACTCGGCCGAGTCGCTGATCTGGCCACCGGGCGCGAACCGCGTTCACGCCGGTTTGTTGCCCGCCCCGGCGCCGACCGCCGAAGACTTGGCGAAGTGGCGCAAGCAATGCGCCGAATTGCTGGTGGAGCCGAGCCGTTTTACCAATGCCATGCATTTGACTACATCGGCCCGGGATGCCTTGGTGGCGTGTGGCATGCGGCGGGTGATGATTCTGATGGCCGACCGCACACACGCCAATTTGCGTGTGCACCAGACCGCCGGGCTGCCCAAGGAAGTGGCCGGCCTGAACCTGGTGGTCAGCCAGAGCACCGTACTGCAACGCCTGCTCGCGCAACAGGCCCAGGTGCGCCTGACGCCGGCCAACAACGCACAATTCTCGGCCCTGCTGCCAGCCAGCCTGCGTCAATCGTTCAGTGGCGAACACCTGCTGCTGCGCTCACTGGTCAACAACGGCCGGGTGATCATGATCGTGGTAGCGGATCAGGGCGGCGGGCCATTCTCGGAAATCACCGTGCAAGCTTTCGGCAAAACCGCGCAATGCATCGAAAAGGCCCTGCACAGCTTTAGCCACCGCTAGGGCCGTGTAGCAGCCTTCGACAGCTGCTACGGATCGCATTGCGGCTTGACTGACCGGCATTAACCACCAGAGCCTGTTTACCGTTATTTCCTGCCCCAAAATAACTGATAACAGGCGCTCATGACGCTGCGCTACAATCCTCCCCTTTGTGCTCTGGAGACCTCACATGTCTGACTTCTCTGGCTTGGCGCTGGTGATCGAACCGAGCGACCTGCTCACGCGTCTCGACTCCCGCGAACTGATTCTGGTGGACCTGACCAGCAGCGCCCGCTATGCCGAAGGGCATATCCCCGGTGCACGCTTTGTCGATCCAAAACGCACTCAGCTGGGTCAGGCACCTGCGCCGGGCCTGTTGCCGAGCCACGCCGCGCTTGAAGCATTGTTCGGCGAACTGGGGCACAACCCTGATGCGGTCTACGTCGTCTATGACGACGAAGGCGGCGGTTGGGCCGGGCGCTTTATCTGGTTGCTGGATGTCATCGGCCACAGCAAGTATCACTACGTCAACGGCGGCCTGCCGGCCTGGCTGGCAGAAGGCTTGCCAATGTCGATCCAGATCCCGCCGGCAGTCGGCGGCCCGGTCGCCCTGACCCTGCACGACGAACCTGTCGCCACCCGCGAATACCTGCAAAGCCGCCTCGGTGCTGCTGACCTGGCGATCTGGGATGCACGCGGCCCGCTGGAGTACTCCGGCGAGAAAGTGCTGGCGGCCAAGGGCGGGCACATCCCCGGCGCAGTCAATTTCGAATGGACCGCCGGCATGGATCAGGCACGCAACCTGCGTATCCGCACCGACATGCCGAAAATCCTGGAACAACTCGGCATTACCAAAGACAAAGAAGTCATTACCCACTGCCAGACACACCATCGTTCTGGCTTCACCTATCTGGTGGCCAAGGCGCTCGGTTATCCGCGGGTCAAAGGCTACGCCGGCTCCTGGGGCGAATGGGGCAACCACCCTGACACGCCCGTAGAGATTTAAGTTTTTTCAAGGACAGTTAATGAATAAGCGTTTGTTTATCCTCAGCCAATACCTGCTGCCCCATCACTTGCTCTCGCGACTGGCTGGCTGCATTGCCGAATGCCGCGTGCGTTGGTTCAAGAACGCCTTTACCGCCTGGTTCGCCAAGCGTTATCAAGTGGACATGTCCCAGGCGCTGGTCGAAGACCTGACCGCTTACGAGCACTTCAATGCGTTCTTCACCCGTGCCTTGAAAGACGGCGCTCGCCCGCTGGACCCAACCCCGGGCGCGATCCTCAGCCCGGCCGACGGTGCCGTCAGCCAGCTCGGTCCGATCGAACATGGTCGCGTTTTCCAGGCCAAGGGCCACAGCTTCAGTGTGCTGGAACTGCTGGGTGGCGACGCGGCCAACGCAGCGCCCTTCATGGGCGGCGATTTCGCCACCATTTACCTGTCGCCGAAAGACTACCATCGTGTGCACATGCCGCTGGCCGGCACTCTGCGCGAAATGGTCTACATCCCCGGCCGCATCTTCTCGGTCAACCAGACCACCGCTGAAAACGTTCCGGAACTGTTCGCTCGCAACGAGCGTGTAGCGTGCATTTTCGACACCGAGCGCGGGCCGATGGCCGTGGTGCTGGTGGGTGCGATGATTGTGGCGTCGATCGAAACCGTCTGGGCTGGCTTGGTCACACCGCCAAAACGTGAGCTGAAAACCTTCCGCTACGACGAAGCCGCCCGTGCGCCAATTCATCTGGAGAAAGGCGCGGAACTGGGTCGTTTCAAGCTCGGTTCTACGGCAGTCGTGCTGTTCGGACCGGATCAAGTGAAATGGGCCGAAGGGCTGGGCGCCCTTTCGCCAGTGCAGATGGGCCAGGGCATCGGTCTGCCAACCGCCTGATCCCTCGATCCGATCCCACGAACACCTTTCGTGGGGTCGGACATTTCCTCCCGCTGCGCCCCCTCCTCCAACGCTCATAGCTGCTACAGTCAAAGTCATTCGTTGCCCATTTCCCGGTCGGAGTTTGTCCACGGCATGAATGAGACCAATCCTGTCCTGCTGCTACGCGCACCGATCCCGACGCAATCGCGCCTGTCTTTCTGCGAAGCCACACCACGCGACCTCAAGCGCTGGATCGCCAACCTGCCCAAAGCCAACATCGGCGAAACCGCTCGCCAGTTGTATCAAGGCTTGAGCGAACTCAACCAACTGCTCACACCCAGCGACAATCGCCTGCCATTGCTCGAACTGCTACGGCCCGAGGTGAATTACGTCTGCAAGCACCTGGAGCGGCATTTCCTGCATCAGGCCATTGTGCTCGACGAACGTTCGCGCAAAATTGCCAACCTTTGCCAGGCGCTGCAGAGCCACTTGGCGATTGGCTACAAACAGATCGTCGTCCGCATCGCCCCGCGTTTCAACAAAGACCGCGCACCGCTGCTGACCCAGGCGCTGCAACGGGCGATCCATTGCCTGAACGGTGCGTTGATCCGCGCCACTGAACTCTATTGCCCGGTGCCCGAAGGCCTGTGGCTGGAACTGCATCAGCTGTACCGGATCGGCTGCGAACATCAGCTGCAACATCAGAACGTGCGCGATGAACTGGTCAGCCAGACGCAAAGCCTGAGCATCGAGCACGCCTACGTCGCCGCCCTCCTGCTGGGCGCTTCACGCTGCAATCAACTGCGTCAGAACCAGATCGCCCGGCTCGCCGAGGTGCTGGAGCCCTGGAGCCAATGGATCAAGCTGCAACCAGACAAACCGGACAACGGGCTGTTTGCCGTCGCCCCAGACCTCGACAGCGGCCCGCGTTATCGCGTCAAGTTCCCTGCCGAACAACAGGAACGCTTGTTGGGGATCGACCCGCAGCCCCTGGTCGCAGCCATCGAAACCCATCTGCAACAATCGGCCGACAAGGCATCGCCGCTGCCGGTTCCGACGGGGCTGAATCTGGATACGCTGCAACACCTGCATGCCGCCTGGGGCCAGGCCTCCGAGCGCGGTTTCCAGCGCACCGTCGGCCACGGCACATTGACCCTGTGCGTGGGCATGAGCGCCCTGCACTTTTATCTCGGCGGCAAACGTCCGTTCAACGACATCCTGAAAAAACCCGGCGCCCGTCCCGCGCAGTTCTCGGCAGCCGAGCCGGCAGGACACGCCAAGGACCAATGGAAACAGGCCTTCGACGCCGCCCCCCATGGCACCTCGGACACGCTGCTGCCCTACGAAGAGATCGAATATCCACACCTTCAGAAACATGACAGACACGAGACGTCCGACCGCCAACAGCATTTTCCGACCTACGCGCTACCGGTGATCAATCACAGTCCTGGTGGTTATTGCCTGGCCTGGCCCAACGCAGTGCCTGCCGAGCTGCAGGCCGGCGAAATGGTCGGTATCGAGGATACTGCCGGTCAAGGCTGGAGCGTCGCCGTGGTGCGCTGGATCCGCCAGGTACGGGGCGGCGGCACGCAGATGGGTATCGAGCAAGTTGCGCCGTACGCCGAACCCTGCGGCCTGCAACTGATTCGCTCCAGCGACGAACACAGCCAGTACTTGCGCGGGCTGTTACTGCCCGCCATCAGCGCCATCGACCTGCCGGCTACCCTGCTCGCGCCACGCCTGCCGTTCCAGAAAGGAAATAAGGTATTGATCAACACCAATGGCCAGGAACGCCCCGCCGAGTTGGAGCGACGGGTAACGAGCACCAACAGCTTCAATCAGTTTGCCTACCGTTCGCTGGAGGTAGCCAGAAACGAAAACGCCGCGGAAGGCGGCGTGGTCGGGGTAGCGCAAGAGTTTGATTCGTTGTGGAAGTCGCTTTGATTGTCAGGCATTAGTCGGCGGTGATGCCTTCGCGGGCAAGCCTCGCGCCTACAGGAGCGAGGCTTGCCCGCGAAGAGGCCCGCCTGAGCGACCTGAAACTCAGAGCTGCCCGTCGCGATCCCGGAAGCCCAGCAGATACAGCACGCCATCCAGCCCAAGAGTGGAAATCGCCTGCTTCGCCGATTGCTTGACCAGCGGTTTGGCACGGAACGCTACGCCCAGCCCGGCAATCGCCAGCATCGGCAGGTCGTTGGCACCGTCACCCACGGCAATCGTCTGCTCCAGACGCAAACCTTCCTTATGCGCCAGTTCACGCAGCAAATCCGCCTTGCGTTGCGCATCGACAATCGGCTCGACCGCCACGCCAGTGACCTTGCCGTCGACCACTTCCAGTTCGTTGGCGAACACATAGTCGATGCCCAGCTTGGCCTGCAATTGCTTGGCAAAGTAGGTGAAGCCGCCCGACAGAATCGCGGTCTTGTAGCCCAGGCGCTTGAGTTCGGCGAACAGGGTTTCGGCGCCCTCGGTCAGGCGCAAGGAAGCGCCAATGGAATCCAGCACGCTGACGTCCAGCCCTTGCAACAAGGCCAGGCGCTCCTTGAAGCTGGCGCGGAAATCCAGCTCACCGGCCATCGCCCGCTCAGTGATCGCCGAAACCTGCTCGCCCACACCCGCGGCCTTGGCCAGTTCGTCGATGACCTCGGCTTCAATCAGCGTGGAGTCCATGTCGAACACCGCCAGACGACGGTTACGGCGGAACAACGAGTCTTCCTGGAAAGCGATGTCGACGTTCAGTTCTTGCGCGACGCTGAGGAATTCGGCCCGCAGCGCTTGCGGGTCAGCCGCCTCACCGCGCACGGAAAACTCGATGCAGCCCTTGCCCTTGTCGGCCGGGGTGTCCAGCGGCATGCGCCCGGACAGGCGATCGATGTGGTCGATGTTCAGACCATATTTGGCGGTGATCGAGCTCACACGTTGCAATTGCTCGGCGGTCACTTTGCGGGTCAGCAGGGTGACGATATGGCGTTTCTTGCCCTGGTTGCCGACCCACTGCTGGTAATCCTCTTCGGACACCGGCGTGAAACGCACCTGTTGCTCAAGCTCATAGCCTTTGAACAGGATGTCCTTGAGCACTGAGTTACCTTGCTCGGTGTCGGGAATTTCAACCAGGATGCCGAACGACAGCGTGTCGTGGATCACCGCCTGACCGATGTCGAGAATGTTCACACCACCCTGGGCCAGAACGCCGGTTATGGCCGCAGTCAGACCCGGACGGTCGACTCCCGTGATGTTTATCAGGACGATTTCGCGCAAGGCGCACCCCCGCAGGTGGAAAAAAACCGCATTCTACCCATTTTCAGTGACCATCGGGCACCGCGAGCGCTTTGACGGCCTAGGGCCTGTCGCTATACTGCGCGTCAACTTCACGGACAAAGAGCCGAGCTCAAGTGAACCGGCCCACGCCAGTAAAAACCGATAACTTCTTTCTGCTGATCTTCCGGGCACTGCGTCATCGCCGTGTACCGATCGCATTGCGCATTGCCAGCCATAACGTGATCCTGGTCGCTCTGGCCCTGGTGATCTATGCCTGTGTGATGGGTTTGCAGTTCAAGCAGGCCATGCACGAGCAGGCGGATGCCCTGGGCGAAAGCCTGACCACCCAGACGGCTACGTCGGCCACAGAGCTGTTGGTGTCCAACGACATCCTCAGCCTGAATGTGCTGCTCAACAACCTGACCAAGAACAAGCTGGTGGCTCACGCTGCCATCTACAGCGTGGATAACCGCATCCTCGCCGAAGCCGGTCAGCGTCCCAAGCACGGCCTGCTGGGCGAAGCCGAAGGCATGTACCAGAGCAAGATCACCTTCCAGGACGTGACCGCCGGGCAACTGCGCATCAGCCTGGACATGGATCAGTTCCAGCAGCCGATGACGATCAGCCTGCAAAGCATGGGCATTCTGAGCGCGATTCTGCTGGCCCTGTCCCTGGCCTTGAGCCTGCGCCTGGGCCGCAATATCTCCACGCCGCTGCTGCAATTGCGCGTGTGGCTGCGCAATATCGACGAATACACCCCGGCCACCGAGCGTCAGGATGAAGTCGGCGATCTCGCTCGTCAGCTGCACGCCAATTTCGCGCCGGAGCCGGCCGAACCCGAGCCCGTTCCGGAGCCCGAGTTCAACGACAGCGATGACGACGAAGAGACCGATCCGGCCTTCGAAGTTCGCAACCTGCGTGATCCAAGCTTCGATGAAACCCGACCGGTGGCAGGCCTCAAGCCCGCGCCGCGGCGCATTGTCAGCACGGTCGAAGATGACGAGGACGACGAAGATCCGTTTGCCGATCTGCGTGACGATTCGACAGACAATGCGCCAAAACCCGTCGCAAAGCCGCAGGTATCGAACGTACCTCAACACAGCGCGGTACTGGCGGTACAATTGGGCGCACAGGATCAACTGCGTCGCCTGCCCCGCGCACGTCTGGAAGAGCTGCTCAAACGCTACCGCGATTGCCTCGATCAGGCGGCGTCGCTCTACCAGAGCGAACTGCACACTCTGAACGATGGCAGCACCCTGATGCTGTTCCACACCGAAGACAGCGGCGATGACTACCTGACCAACGCCATCTGCTGCGGTGAGTTGCTGCGCGCCCTGGGCCATCAATTGCAGATCGAAGTCGCCGACAGCGGCATCACCCTGCAATTGCAGTTGGGCCTGACACTGGGCGACGAACTGTTCGGCTTGAGCCAGATCGACCTGCTGCTAACCGAAACCGCTCAGGATGCACTGGCCCTGTCGCAACACAGCCGCAACCTGCTGCTGGTGGAACGCAAGATCAGCGACGACGCGCTGATTCGCCAGCGCGCGCGGATCCGCCCGATTGCAAGCCCTGAGGGTGCGTGCTGCGTAGAACGCCTGATGGAGCCTTATCCGTCGATGCTGGAGCGGCAACTGGCGCGGATGCACGAACGCCGGGCGTAAACACTAGCCCCGCTGTAAAGAAGCCCGCAGACGAGTGATTGTCTGCGGGCTTTTTGTTGCCTGCACGGACGCTATCGCGGGCAAGCCTGCTCCCACAGTGCCTGTGTCGTACACAAGTTTTGTATTCGCAGAGATCATGTGGGAGCGGGCTTGCCCGCGATGAAGCCAGAGCAGGCACCAGAGATATCTAACCTGCAGAAACAACAAAGCCCGCACAAGGCGGGCTTTGCTTTGGATCAATCCAGGCTCAAAACCTGAACACTTCCATATCCGTACGAATCGGCGAAGCCATCGGGATCTTCGGTTGCTTCTCTGGTTCCGCCGCCGGTGCTACCGGTTTGGCAGCCGGTTTGCGCGGTGCCTCAGCGATGGGTGGCTGGTTGGCCAGTGGCTTGAGCGCTGTCGACAGTTGCTCGGCCAGACGCTGCAGCAACACACCCTGGGCCTGAACCTGAGCAGCCGTGCCGCCGGCGTGTTGTTCCTGCAGATGAATGATGCGGTTATCACGCACCTGACCACGACGGTCGATCAGGCGCCATTGCGCATCCAGGATCGCCGGTTGCGACTCACCCGAGTCCAGACGCGTGATCGTCAACAGAACCTGGACATCCGGCGTGAAACCTACCGTTGCAGGCGCCAGGACAACGCGCTGGCTGTCCAGATGACCGGCGACCTGACGCAGCAACAGCTGATCGATGTCCGACGACAGGCTACCCGCCCAACGACCGTCGGCCGATGCTTGAAGACTGCCATCCGGCTGACGCTGCAACAAGGTTTCGCGTTGCAGGTAGTCCGCAACCGTTACCGGGCCCAACAAGACCGCCATGCCCGCGCTTTGCGCAGGCTGAGCCGGACTTCCGCTGTCCAGCTGATACAGCGACACCGGCTGGTGCACGCTGCAACCCGCCAGGCCAAGAACGCCAGCGAGCATCAAAATAAAAGGAAGGCGCAGAGCAGTCATCGTCCCATCCAGGTGGTAGCCACAAGGCTCACCACAGTGAAAATACTCAAAAAATATGAAGAACACTCGGCTACGCCGGCGCTTGAAAGGCCATATCATCCGTGAATATGCGTTCCGACTCCAGCGCCAAAGCGTCGATCTACGCGTTAAATCGTAGATCGAGCGCTCTAGGACGCTTAATTGAGGTTTTCGACGAACAGCGCATCCACCCTCTGGAAGCCCCGTGGCAGCTTGTTACCGCGACGCCCACGCTCACCTTTATAGTGTTCGAGGTCGTCCGCCTTCAGTGACAGGGTACGTTTCCCGGCTTGCAGCACCAATGTTGCACCTTCCGGCAAAACAGCAATGTCCGTGACATATTCTTCGCGACTGGCAACACGCTCACCGGAAATCCCGATGATTTTATTACCTTTACCTTTACCTAATTGTGGCAGATCGCTGATTTTGAAGATCAGCAGGCGACCCTCGGTGGTCACCGAGGCCAGCCAGTTCTGCTCACGATCGGCCACCGGACGCGGCAGAATGACCTTGGCGTTGTTCGGCAGGCTCAACAGGGCCTTGCCCGCCTTGTTCTTGGCTTGCAGGTCTTCGCCCTTGACCACGAAACCATAACCGGCGTCGGATGCGATCACGTACAGCGCGTCGTCTTCAGGCATCAGCACACATTCGAAGCTCGCTCCTGGCGGCGGTGTCAGACGGCCGGTCAGCGGTTCGCCCTGGCCACGGGCCGATGGCAAGGTGTGGGCCGCGACCGAATAACTGCGACCGGTGGAGTCGATAAACACGGCAAACTGGTTGGAACGCCCGGCAGCCGAGGTCTTGAAGCCATCCCCGGCCTTGTAGGAAAGACCGGTGGCGTCGATGTCGTGACCTTTGGCGGAGCGAACCCAGCCTTTTTCCGACAACACGACCGTCACTTTCTCGTTCGGCAGCAGATCGTGCTCGGTCATCGCCTTGGCTTCGGCGCGCTCGACGATTGGCGAACGACGGTCGTCGCCATAGGTTTCGGCATCCTTGATCAGCTCGCTGCGTACCAGCTTCTTCAGTTTGGCTTCGCTGCCCAACAGGGCTTGCAGCTTGGCCTGTTCCTTGAGCAGTTCATCCTGCTCGGCACGCAGCTTCATTTCTTCCAGCCGCGCCAACTGACGCAGACGGGTGTCGAGAATGTACTCGGCCTGGATTTCGCTCAGGGCGAAACGCTCGATAAGGCTGGCCTTCGGGTGCTCCTCGGTACGGATGATGTGGATCACTTCATCCAGGTTGAGGTAGGCAATCAGCAAACCGTCCAACAGGTGCAGACGACGCTCGACCTTGTCGAGGCGGAATTGCAGGCGCCGACGCACGGTCCGCACGCGGAATTCCAGCCACTCCACCAGCAACGCACGCAGGTTCTTGAGCTGCGGCTTGCCGTCCAGACCAATGATGTTGATGTTGACCCGGTAGCTGGATTCCAGCTCGGTGGTCGCGAACAGGTGCTGCATCAGCGCTTCGTGATCGACCCGGCTGTTGACCGGAATAATTACGATGCGGCAAGGGTTCTCGTGGTCCGACTCGTCGCGCAAGTCCGCGATCTGCGGGGCTTTCGACGGTTTGGCCTGCATCATCGCGGCGATCTGTTCGAGCACTTTGGCGCCAGAGACCTGATGCGGCAGCGCCGTCACGATGATGTCGCCATCCTCGACGTGGTAAACCGCGCGCATGCGCACCGAACCGCGACCGGTTTCGTAGATTTTCAGCAGGTCGGCACGCGGCGTGATGATTTCCGCTTCGGTCGGGTAATCCGGGCCCTGAATGTGTTCGCAGAGCTGCTCGACCGTAGCTTTGGGCTCGTCCAGCAAACGCACGCAAGCGGTCGCGACTTCGCGCAGGTTATGCGGCGGGACGTCGGTGGCCATGCCCACGGCGATACCGGTGGTGCCGTTGAGCAGGATGTTCGGCAAACGGGCCGGCAACACCAGAGGTTCTTCCAGGGTGCCGTCGAAGTTCGGGCCCCAGTCCGCGGTGCCCTGGCCCAGTTCGCTGAGCAGCACTTCGGAATAACGCGACAGCCGCGCTTCGGTGTATCGCATGGCCGCGAAGGACTTGGGATCGTCCGGCGCACCCCAGTTACCCTGGCCGTCGACCAGCGTGTAGCGGTAGCTGAACGGCTGGGCCATCAGCACCATGGCTTCGTAGCACGCCGAGTCGCCGTGAGGGTGGAATTTACCGAGCACGTCACCGACGGTACGCGCCGACTTCTTGTGCTTGGAATCGGCGTCCAGCCCCAACTCGCTCATCGCATAGACGATGCGTCGCTGTACCGGTTTCAGGCCGTCGCCGATATGCGGCAAGGCACGGTCCATGATCACGTACATGGAGTAGTTGAGGTAGGCATTTTCGGTGAAGTCAGCCAGTGACCGGCGTTCTACACCGTCCAGGCTGAGATCAAGGGAGTCGCTCATGCGGGCCTCATTATTTCGTGGTCTGGCGCAGCAGCATGGTGCCACCGCGCTGGGTAAATTCAAGTTTGTTCAGTGCGCTCATGCCGAGCAGCACTTGATTGCCGTGCAAACCGGGCGCCACTAGCGCGCGAACGTCACGCAGCACGATGGCGCCCAGTTGCAGCCGGTCGAGGCGGGTTCGATAGCCCTCGCTCAAGCCATTGGCCGTGCTCAGGGTCACCCCGAAGCCTTTTTCCAGTTTCAAACGTTCAGCCATTTCGGCCGGGATCGACACATCGGTCGCGCCGGTATCGAGCATGAACTCCACGGGCTGGCCGTTGATCTGGCCGGTGGCGACAAAATGCCCCTGGCTGTTACCGATCAGCTTCACTTCGATAAAACCTTGACCCTGCTCAGAGCTGACGACGGTGTTGGGATTCTGTTGACGCTCCTCCCATTGACCGAAGAACCGCGTCGCCAGAAACAGCGCGGCGCCCCAGGCCAGCACCATCAACACCCGACCGGCGCGCTTGCCCGGCGGCTGTTGACTCATGGCTTGGCACTCCAGCCACCTTCAGGCGCGGCAAAGCGCCACACAATCGGCCGTACTTCACCGTCGGCGCGCGCACCGTTGTTGTTGTCGATACCGATCCAGGCACCGTCTACGTCCACGATCAACGCTTCCGCCAGCCCAAAGGGCTGTGAATAACGACGGTTTTCCTGCAAGGCTTCGGCAGCAAACGACCAGCAGCGCTCGACCTTGGTCGTCACCGCATCACGGCGACAGATCTGAAAGGCGTTGCGCTCAAGGGTAAACAGCTTGCCGTCGAACAATGACAGGTCGGCAAAATCCCGAGGGCGCGCTCTGGCGTGGGGAAATTGCGCCGGCTGCATTTCCGCCCCGCCTTCACTCAGCAGCACACAGCTACCGTCGCAGTCCCACACTGTTTGCTGGCGCTTGATCAGCAGCAAACCGCGGCGCTCACGTTCGGCGGCCAGCCACAGCGTGTCACCGGCCGGATTGATCGCCAGACCTTCGAATAATGCATTGAAGTGCATCAACAGGCCGCTGGCCCGCGCTTCGCGAACCAGCATCGGCGAGATTTTCAGCCAGGACGCAGGCCCGGTTGGCGGTACTTGCAACACCGCGGCGTGGCCTTCGCTGACGATGTAACGATTGCCCGCGCTGTCACAGGTGATGCCTTCGAAATCCAGATCCCCGCCCCGCACGAACGATGCCGCCCAAGTCCGCGCACGCAAGCCCCAAGGCAAACCGGTGTCGGGTACCAAGGGTACGTCGATGTGCAGGGTTTCGGCTTGCCAAGTGGTGGCGCGCGTGTCGAGGCGATAGATTTGATCATCGTCGCGATCCGAAACGGTCCACAGCTCCTTGCCACACTGGGCCAGCCCCGACAGATTGCCGCCGCGCATGCCATCGACGGCATGTTCGGACAATAGGCGCAGCTCTGGCGCGGGCTCCGCGCAAATCGTCACCGAGGTCAGCAGCAACGCACACGCCAAGGCCCAGCCAAACCGCATCAGCCCAGAACCTCGGCCAGGTTGCCTTTGGATTCCAGCCAGGTCTTGCGATCACCTGCGCGTTTTTTCGCCAGCAGCATGTCCATCATTTCCGAGGTCTCGGCGAAATCTTCACCCAGCGTCAGTTGCACCAGACGCCGCGTGTTCGGGTCCATGGTGGTTTCGCGCAACTGCGGCGGGTTCATTTCACCCAGGCCTTTGAATCGGGTGACCTGCGGCTTGCCGCGTTTCTTCTCGGCCACCAAGCGATCGAGAATGCCATCGCGTTCGGCCTCGTCGAGGGCGTAGTAGATTTCTTTGCCCAAGTCGATGCGGTACAGCGGCGGCATAGCGACGTAGACGTGACCGGCATCCACCAACGGGCGGAAATGCTGGACGAACAAGGCGCAAAGCAAGGTTGCGATGTGCAGACCATCGGAGTCGGCGTCGGCGAGGATGCAGATCTTGCCGTAACGCAACTGGCTCATGTCCGCCGCACCGGGGTCGACACCAATCGCCACAGCGATGTTGTGCACTTCCTGGCTGGCCAGCACTTCGCTGCCGTCGACTTCCCAGGTGTTCAGGATCTTGCCGCGCAAAGGCAGGATCGCCTGAAACTCTTTGTCTCGCGCTTGCTTGGCCGAACCACCGGCGGAATCACCTTCCACCAGGAACAGTTCGGAACGCATCGGGTCCTGCCCGGCGCAGTCAGCGAGTTTGCCCGGCAATGCCGGCCCTTGGGTGATGCGTTTACGCTCGACCTTCTTGCTGGCCTTCAGACGGCGGCCGGCGTTGTTGATTGCCAGCTCGGCCAGCAACATGCCGGTTTCCGGGTTGGCGTTAAGCCACAGGCTGAAGGCATCCTTGACCACACCGGAAACGAAGGCGGCCGCTTCACGCGATGACAGGCGCTCTTTGGTCTGACCGGAGAATTGCGGTTCCTGCATCTTCATCGACAGCACGAACGCGATACGCTCCCAGACGTCTTCTGGCGCCAGCTTCACACCACGCGGCAACAGACTGCGGAATTCGCAGAACTCGCGCATGGCATCGAGCAAACCCTGACGCAGACCATTGACGTGAGTACCGCCCTGGGCGGTCGGGATCAAGTTGACGTAGCTTTCCTGAACGCTGTCGCCACCTTCCGGTAACCACAGCAGCGCCCAGTCAACCGCTTCCTTGTTACCGGCCAGGCTGCCGCAGAACGGCTCGTCCGGCAGGCGTTCAAATTCGCTGACGGCGTCGACCAGATAGGAGCGCAGACCGTCTTCGTAATGCCATTCGACTTTTTCGCCGGTGGCCTTGTCTTCAAAACTGACCAGCAACCCCGGGCACAGAACGGCCTTGGCCTTGAGTACGTGCTTGAGGCGGCTGATGGAGAATTTCGGCGAATCGAAATACTTCGGGTCCGGTGCGAAGAACACGCTGGTGCCGGTATTGCGCTTGCCGACGGTGCCGATGACTTCCAGCTCGGTTTTCTTGTAACCGTCGGCGAATGTCATCTGGTATTCGTTGCCGTCACGTTTTACACGCACCCGGACTTCGGTCGACAAGGCGTTGACCACGGAAATACCCACCCCGTGCAAACCGCCGGAAAACTGGTAGTTCTTGTTGGAAAACTTGCCGCCCGCGTGGAGTTTGGTGAGGATCAGCTCGACACCCGACACCCCTTCTTCCGGGTGAATGTCCACCGGCATGCCACGGCCGTCATCGCTGACTTCCAGGGAGTGATCGGCGTGCAGGATGACCTGCACCGACGTCGCGTGCCCGGCCAAGGCTTCATCGACGCTGTTGTCGATGACTTCCTGGGCAAGGTGGTTCGGCCGACTGGTGTCGGTGTACATGCCGGGGCGTTTGCGCACCGGGTCGAGGCCCGAGAGGACTTCGATGGCGTCTGCGTTATAAGAGCTAGCGCTGGGAGTGGCCATGGGGTCTCGTCGTCAGTGTTCCAGTGAAAAAGAGGCAAGGACTCACAGTGCTGTGAAATCGATTGCCTGATACAAATCTGCGCCGATGCCGGCAAAACTCAGTATGGCCGGCAGTTGCGCGGCAAAACCCTGGAAACTATGGTCGCCGCCGGCCTGAATGCGCAAGGCACAGGCCCGGTAATACTGCTGGGCGAGGCGATAATCCAGCGTTTCATCACCAGTCTGCAACCACACCTGAAACCGCTGCGGATCCTGGGGCGCCGGCACTTCCAGCTCGGCCAGGGCCGTCACGTGGTCGTGGGTCATTTCCCAGGTCTCACCGGTATACAGGTTTTTCTGCGTCCCCAGAAATCCGTCGAACATCCGGTGCGGGCTGACGGCAGGGTTGATTAACAGGGCTTTCAAGCCATGGCGCTCGGCCAAGTGAGTCGCATAGTAGCCGCCGAGTGAGCTGCCGACCAGCAGTGGCCGCCCCAGCTCGGCAATCGCCTGCTCCAGCTGACCGATGGCCTCGCGAGGATGGTGATGCAAGGCCGGCACACGCAACTGATCGCTCAAGCCCTGCCGCTCCATCACATTCATCAACTGACAGGCCTTTTTCGATGCAGGCGCGCTGTTGAAACCGTGGATATAAAGGATCGAACCAGACATTTGAGCTCCCTGTGCGTCGGGTAAAGAAGGCGGAGTTTACAGGGAGTCGGGGGAATCGGGGATATGCGTGGGATTCATGTTGCCTGAGCCGACGCCATCGCGGGCAAGCCCGCTCCCACACGGATCTGAGGTGCTCACAAATCCCCTGTGGGAGCGGGCTTGCCCGCGATGGCCGCGCCTCGGCCTTTGAAAATGACAAAGAAATCAGTAGCCGTTGGAACCGTAATCAATCTGGAAATCGAACCCGGTCACGCGCTCAACGCCAGTTTCAAGCTGCCCATCTGGCAACAGCCGCAACCACCGATACCCCGGTGCCTGCTCACTCACCTTGAAATCGTCGCTGCCCGGCTCGAACTGGATGCAGGTCGAGGGCGATGCGAGCAGGCGAACACCGTTGCGCACTTGATCAACCTCCTGATGAACATGCCCCCAAAGCACCGCACGCACCTGCGGAAATCGATCCAGCACCGCGAACAACGCTTCTGGATTGCGCAATCCAATGGGCTCCATCCACGCACACCCGATCGACACCGGATGATGATGGAAGCACACCAGATGATGCCGCTGCGGCGCTTCGCTCAACGAGCGGGCCAGCAATTGCAATTGCTCATCCTGCAAATACCCCGGCACCGACCCCGGCACCGCCGAATCGAGCAATGTAACCCGCCAGT
The DNA here is from genome assembly GCF_024168645.1 of Pseudomonas sp. GGS8. NCBI lineage: Bacteria > Pseudomonadati > Pseudomonadota > Gammaproteobacteria > Pseudomonadales > Pseudomonadaceae > Pseudomonas > Pseudomonas sp. GGS8. Next base: position 1,304,084 of record NZ_JALJWF010000001.1, read on the forward strand.
TGCCGATATCCACCACCGGCTCCAGCAGCGCACTCTGCACCGCCGCCTCGGCCATGATCCGCGGCTCATCATGATTACCGGGAATCCAGCGCGCCGGGGCATCGATCTGCCGGGTGAGGTCGCGAAACAGCTGGTATGACTCCAGCGTCCCGTCCTGGGACAGATCGCCAGTGGCAATCATCAGATCGATCTGCGGTTGCTGCTTCAATACCAGCTCGATCACCTGTTGCAGGCTGTCACGGGTATTCATGCCCAGCAACGTCGCGTCCGCCTCGGCAAACAGATGACTGTCGGAGAGTTGCACCAGCAACGCCGGATCGGCGGTGGTCAAAGTGGATACGCTCGGCAAGGCGTTCTCCCAGGGCGTGATCACGGGATTGGAAAGTGCCGCAATTATGCTGGGGGACGATCAAAAGAGGAAACCTGTGAACCTGAAGCAGTTCACAACTACACAGCACTCTTAGCGCACAACGGCGTACTCGTGTCCGCAAGCCAGACAATGACTCAGCCATTCCCCCAGGAACAGATTGAGTTGAGCCTTTTCGTCTGGCTGATGCATCGCGGCGTTCGGGTAAGGATAGATGCCGCGAAAGCGTCGTGCATGTTCGGCGCTGATAACTTCGGCCATGCGCGCGTCGTGATACACCTGCACTTCCAGTTGCGGCACCGGCAACCAGGGCAGGCTGTGTTCCTGACGCACTTGCAGGGTGGTGGTGTATGGACAGGCTTGCAGCACTTCCAGGGCCAGCACGCCAAGCATCTGATCACCCTGGGTCACGGCAATGCGCCGGGCCGCCGGATCGTTGCGCATGTCCGGCAGTAGCCGCATCAGGCGCGCGTAGTTGGCCTCGCAAGAAGCTTGCAGCCCCGCGAGGTCGACCCGATAGCGATCGCGCAGCTTGTTTACGACCATAACCCCCTCACTTCCACGCGGTTCAAAGCCAGCCACTGCAAGGCAATGATGCTCGCCGCGTTGGCAATACGTCCGTCGCGCACGGCTTGCAGGGCATCTTCGAAAGCCCAGACCGTGACGCGAATATCTTCTGCCTCTTCCTCCAGCCCATGCAGGCCGCCAACCCCGGCACTGTCACAACGCCCCAGGTACAAATGCACAAACTCGTTACTGCCGCCCGGCGATGGAAAATATTTGGTCATCGGCCAGAGCGCCCCGAATACAAGTCCAGCTTCCTCCTGCGCTTCGCGGTGAGCAACTTCTTCCGGTATTTCATCCCTGTCGATCAGACCGGCGACCAGTTCGATCAGCCACGGATTGTCGGTCTTGCCCATGGCGCCGACGCGAAACTGCTCGATCAGCACCACTTCGTCGCGCTGTGGATCATAAGGCAGCACACACACTGCATCGTGGCGCAAGAACACTTCACGATTGATCTCGCGACTCATGCCGCCGTCGAACAATTCGTGGCGCAAGTGCACGCGGTCGAGTTTGTAGAAGCCCTCGTAGCACTTTTCGCGCCGAACGATATCAACGGCGGTCGGAATGGCGTTGGCAAAATCAGTCATGACAATCCTCGTTTACTGCAAATCCGTTACGAGGCTCCTTTTTGTTACTTGCAACCTCGACTTCGCGCCATCCTAACGCGCCCGCGATGTTTGATGCAGCCCCTTTACAGTCAGCGGGATAGACGGTGAGGGCGAAACCAACTCTAATTAGCTTAGTGGCGAACTGACTGCTTCGTTGAGAGTCGAAGCCGGTAACTTTTCGCCTTCCCCTGCTTCATTAAGGACGCCCATGTCGCTTTTCAAGATCGCCTCCGTGGCCGCCATCGCCCTGACCCTGGGTGCGTGCCAGAGTCTTTTCCAGCCCAATTACCGGGCGCCGCTGGAAACCACCCGCGACGCTTCCGAACAGTTGAAACCGGGTTGCACCAACCCTGACTGCCCACTGGTGAACATCGATACGCTGCGCTTCCCGGCTGAGCCTGCGCTTGACGGCATCATCGAAAAACGTTTGCTGCAAATGACCCGCACCTCGCCCGACACCCCTGCAGCACCGACGCTGGCAGCGTATCGCGAGCAGTTTTTGAACAGCGCCGAACCGCGCTACAGCAGCTACTTGCAAGCCAAGGTACGTGAGCAGCATGACGGCTTGGTGATCATTGAATTGTCCAGCTACCTGGACAACGGCGGTGCCCATGGCACGCCGGGCCGCGGCTTCATCAACTACTCGCGTCAGCAGCATAAGGTGCTGACGCTATCGGACATGGTGATCCCGGGGCAGGAAGAAGCGTTCTGGAAAGCGGCCCAAGTGGCGCACAACAGCTGGTTGATCAGCACCAAACTCGATCAGGAGCCGGAGTTCGTCAAGAGCTGGCCCTTCGTGAAAACCCAGAACGTGGCGCTGACCTACGGCGGGGTGATCCTCAAGTACGAAGTGAGCACCCTCGCGCCTTACGCGCTGGGCCACGTCGAACTGAAGATCCCCTACCCACGCCTGAACGGCATTCTCAAGCCTGAGCTGTTTCCCGGCCGTAGCTGAAGGCTCGACCGAGCAGCAGTTGCAGCAGCCCTGCCAGTACCAGAGACGGCAGGGTTGCGCCAATGTCCGGATAGAGATTGGCCAGCAAGTGATAGGTGCTCACCCCGCCCAACCAGGCGAGCAACGCCGGCCAGCGCAAGGCAGCCGATGCCACACGAGCACTGCGTTTGCGCAGGATGAAGTGGTCCACCAGCACCACACCGAACAGCGGTGCAAACACCGAACCGATCAGCAGCAGAAAATTCTGGTACTGGGCCAATGGCGCCAGGCAAGCGATCAGCGTGCAGATCACACCGATGGCCAAGGCCAGATGTTCGACTTTCAAACGCAGCAGAATCCCGCTGGACACCGCCGCCGAATGAATATCGGCAAAAGCATTTTCTGATTCATCCAACAGAATCAGCAGCAGCGGAATCCCCAGGCCCGCACCGGCCAGCGCCAACAGCAAGGCATTCACTTCACCGCTCGGCGCGAACGCCAGGGTGTACGCCACGCCCAGGCTCATCAGCCAGAAGTTACCGATAAAGAAACCCAACGCCGTACCGCCGAACACATTCTTCGCACGCTTGCCGAAGCGTGAGTAGTCGGCAATCAGCGGCAGCCAGGACAGCGGCATCGCGATCGCAATGTCGAAGCCCACGGCGAACGGCATCGAACCATCACCGGCCTGCGCCCACAACGCTGCCAGATCGGCCTTGGCGAACAGGTTCCAGGTCAGCCAGATGCACGCGGCCAGCAACAGCCAGATGCCCCACTTGCGCAGGATCTTGCGCACGAAAGTCAGCGGGCCGCTGACCGCCAGCAAGGTGGCCAGCGCACCGAAGAACAGCGTCCATAGCAGCGGATTCGACCACAGGCTGCCCTCGCTGAATGCACGGGCGCCGAGCAGGCTGGCGGCGTCGCGCATCACGATGATTTCGAACGAACCCCAACCGATCAGTTGCAGCAGATTAAGCACCGCCGGAAGGCTCGCGCCTTTTGCACCGAGGCTGAGTTTGAGTGCGGCCATCGCCGACAGGCCGGTGTCACTGCCGATCACACCGACAGCGGCCAGTAACAGCACACCAACCAGCGTGCCGAGAAAAATCGCCAGCAATGAGCCGGACAGGCCCAGACCCGGAGCGAGCAGCGCGCCGGTCTGCAACACCATCAGGCCGATGCCGAGGGAGAACCACAGGGAAAACAGATCACGGCCGCCGAAGACACGTTTGTCGGTCGGCACCGCGGTATCCGGGGAGTAAGTGCTGGGTTGAATGCTCAAGGGGTGTTATCTCAGAGGAACATTTGTTGTTTTTTTGATCGCTATCGCGAGCAAGCCCGCGATGGGGCCCTCTCAGGCCCCGACCTTTCGGATCAGATCAAACCTTCTTGTACAGCTGACTACCTTCCTGCTTGAACCGCTCAGCCTGCTCCGCAAGTCCCTTGGCGACGTCGGCATCGACGGTTTCGATCCGCTGGTTGGCCGCGTATTCACGGACTTCCTGGGTGATCTTCATCGAGCAGAATTTCGGCCCGCACATGGAGCAGAAGTGCGCGACCTTGGCCGAATCCTTCGGCAGGGTTTCATCGTGGTACGAGCGTGCGGTATCCGGATCGAGACCCAGGTTGAACTGGTCTTCCCAACGGAATTCGAAGCGCGCCTTGCTCAAGGCATTGTCGCGAATCTGTGCACCCGGATGCCCTTTGGCCAGGTCGGCGGCGTGAGCGGCGATCTTGTAGGTGATGATCCCGGTCTTCACGTCATCCTTGTTCGGCAGGCCCAAGTGTTCCTTCGGCGTCACGTAGCAAAGCATGGCGCAACCGAACCAGCCAATCATCGCCGCACCGATGCCGGAGGTGATGTGGTCGTAACCCGGCGCGATGTCGGTGGTCAGTGGGCCGAGGGTGTAGAACGGCGCCTCGTCGCAGCACTCCAGCTGCTTGTCCATGTTCTCTTTGATCAACTGCATCGGCACGTGGCCCGGGCCTTCGATCATGCACTGCACGTCGTGCTTCCAGGCGATTTTGGTCAGTTCGCCGAGGGTTTCCAGCTCACCGAATTGCGCTTCATCGTTGGCGTCGGCAATCGAGCCCGGACGCAGGCCATCGCCCAGCGAGAAGCTGACGTCGTAGGCCTTCATGATTTCGCAGATGTCTTCGAAATGGGTGTAGAGGAAGTTTTCCTTGTGATGCGCCAGGCACCACTTGGCCATGATCGAACCACCACGGGAGACAATGCCGGTCACGCGCTTGGCAGTCAGCGGTACGTAGCGCAGCAACACGCCAGCGTGGATGGTGAAGTAGTCGACGCCCTGCTCGGCCTGTTCGATCAACGTGTCGCGGAACAGCTCCCAGGTCAGGTCTTCGGCGACGCCATTGACCTTCTCCAGCGCCTGATAGATCGGCACGGTACCGATCGGCACCGGCGAGTTACGGATGATCCATTCGCGGGTTTCGTGAATGTGTTTGCCGGTGGACAAGTCCATGACCGTGTCCGAACCCCAGCGAATGCCCCAGGTCAGTTTCGCCACTTCTTCTTCGATGGACGAACCCAAGGCACTGTTGCCGATGTTGCCGTTGATCTTCACCAGGAAGTTACGGCCGATGATCATCGGTTCCAGTTCGGTGTGGTTGATGTTGGCCGGAATGATCGCGCGACCGCGGGCGATCTCTTCACGGACGAATTCCGGGGTGATGATTTTCGGTACGCTGGCGCCGAAGCTGTGGCCGGCGTGTTGCTGGTCCAGCAGGCCGGCGGCGCGGGCCACCTCGAGCTTCATGTTTTCGCGGATGGCGACGTATTCCATCTCGGCGGTGATGATGCCTTTACGGGCGTAGTGCATCTGGCTGACGTTGGCACCCGGCTTGGCGCGGCGCGGGTTGTTGACGTGGGCGAAACGCAGCTTGGTCAGTTCCGGATCGGCGAGGCGTTCCTGGCCGAAATTGGAGCTCAGGCCGGACAGGCGCTCGGTGTCGCCACGGGACTCGATCCACGGCGACCGCACATCGGCGAGGCCTTTGCGCACGTCGATGATGACGTTGGGGTCGGTGTACGGGCCCGAGGTGTCATACACCACCACCGGCGCGTTGATTTCACCGCCGAAGTCGGTCGGGGTCACATCCAGGCTGATTTCGCGCATTGGCACGAGGATGTCCGGGCGTGTGCCCTGAACATAGATTTTTTGCGAGCGGGTAAACGGCTGAACCGATTGCTGATCGACCTTGGCCGAGTCACTCAGGTTGGTTGCGATTTTTGATTTTGTAGTCATCACGGGCTCTCCAGACACACATCCAGGCAGTGGATTTTTGTCGGAGCGAACCTGTAAACGAATGGACGCACGGGCGCTGGAGATTCCAGCAGGTGCTGTGCTCGATGCTCGAGGGGTGTTCGATGGTCGAACAACATCCCGGACGAAGCACAAGAGGACTCGCCGGGTGACGAGAAATCTTGTTCCCTACGCAGGCGCTAACCTGATCAGGTTCAACGGGATCCGAAATTATTCGATCTCAGCCTCATAGCAAGGCACCCCGACAAGAACTCGGCCAGTCTAGACATAACCGGCAAAGAACGCCAATACCGCGGTAAACACCATGATGAATGGCGCAATTAGCGGATTGTTGTCGTACGTACGTGCAACTACACTCGCTACGCCGCGCCGCGCCTTGACGCTGCAGGGCGCCGCGCCGTAGCCTTGGCGCTCAAATTATCAGCGTAATTTTTAGGGATGGCCTCATGCTGCGCAAACTCTCACTGGCCCTTGCCGTGTCTTGTGCGTCCAATGGAATGGCTTGGGCAGCAGAAGCGCCCTTATCGACCAAGACCGACCTGGTCAGCGTCTATCAGGAAGCGGTGGATAACAACGCCGATATTGCCGCCGCCCGTGCCCAATACGGCGCCCAGAAGGAAGTCGTACCTCAGGCCCGCGCCGGGCTGCTGCCCAACCTGTCGGCCGGTGCCGATATGAACAACACCCGTACCGCGCTCGATCAGCCATCGGTGACCTCGACCCGCAGCGGCACGGTGTATCAGGCAACCCTGTCACAACCGATTTTCCGCGCCGACCGCTGGTTCCAGTTCCAGGCCGCCAAGGACGTCAACGAACAGGCCGCCTTGCAACTCTCGGCCACCGAACAGAACCTGATCCTGCAAAGTGCCGAAAGCTACTTCAACGTGCTGCGCAGCCAGGACAACCTGGCCTCGACCAAGGCCGAAGAAGCAGCGTTCAAACGCCAGCTCGACCAGTCCAACGAGCGCTTCGACGTCGGCCTGTCGGACAAGACCGATGTGCTGCAATCCCAGGCCAGTTACGACACGGCGCGGGCCAACCGGATTCTTGCTCAACGTCAGGTGGATGACGCGTTCGAAGCACTGATCACCCTGACCAACCGTCAGTACAACTCGATTCAGGGCATTGTCCACACCTTGCCGATCCTGCCGCCGGCGCCAAACGACGCCAAGGCTTGGGTCGATACCGCTGCCAAACAGAACCTGAACTTGCTGGCCAGCAACTACGCGGTGAGCGCCGCCGAAGAAACCCTCAAGCAGCGCAAGGCCGGGCATGCGCCCACTCTGGATGCAGTCGCGCAATACAAGAAAGGTGACAACGACGCCCTCGGCTTTACCAACCCGAGCGCGACCGGCGTGCGTTACGGCGGCGATGTGGAACAACGCACCGTCGGCCTGCAATTGAGCATTCCGATCTACAGCGGCGGGCTCACCAGCTCCCAGGTGCGTGAGTCTTATTCACGGCTGGATCAAACGGAACAACAACGTGAAGCCCTGCGTCGCCAGGTCGTGGAAAACACCCGCAACCTGCACCGCGCCGTCAACACCGACGTTGAGCAGGTGCAGGCACGTCGGCAGTCGATCATTTCCAACCAGAGTGCAGTGGAGGCAACCGAAATCGGTTATCAGGTGGGGACGCGCAACATCGTCGACGTACTCGATGCCCAGCGTCAGCTCTACACCTCGGTGCGCAACTACAACAACACGCGCTACGACTACATCCTCGACAATCTGCGCCTGAAGCAGGCCGCCGGCACTTTGAACCCGGGGGATTTGCAGGACCTGACGCGTTATCTCAAAGCCGACTACAACCCGGACAAGGACTTCTTGCCGCCGGATCTGGCGAAGGCTGCGGCGGAGCAGTTACGAGCTAATCCCGCTCATCAATAAAAGGTAAACCTGTGGAGAGGGAGCTTGCTCCCTCGCCACCATGGGTGGGTGACAAACTCAAGTCTTGTCGATCAACCGCCCCAACCCATCCAGCAAGCGCTGCAACGCGCCCTGATTGGTGCGCATCACCTTCAGCCCCGCCTCCGCCATCCGCTGTGCATCGCGCGGCAGTTCGAACAGCCGCTGCACCGCCAGCGCCAGACTTTCGGCATCATCGACTTCGGCCAACGCTCCGGCGCTGCGTAACTGCGCGGCGATTTCGAGGAAGTTGAACAGGTGCGGCCCGCTGAGCACCGGTTTGGCCAAGGCCGCCGGCTCCAGCAGGTTATGGCCGCCGTTGGGCACCAGGCTGCCACCGACGAAAGCACTGTCGGCCAAGGCGTAGAGAAACAGCAACTCGCCCATGGTGTCACCCAGCAGCACCGAAGTGTCTGCGGTCACCGGCTCGCCCGTCGAACGCCGCACCGTGGCGAAACCTTTTTGCCGGCACAACTCAAACACCGGGTTGAAGCGCTCCGGATGACGCGGTACCAGAATCAGCAAGGCATCGGGATGATTAGCCAGTAGCCGACGATGGGCATCGAGCACCACTTCGTCTTCACCTTCATGGGTACTCGCCGCGATCCACACCGGGCGCTCCTGCGCCTGCCATTGTCCGCGCAAGTCGACAGCACGCTGCAGCAATTGCGGGTCGATAGTCAGGTCGAACTTGATCGAGCCGGTCACTTCGACCGTTTCCGGGCGCGCACCCAAATCGCGGAAACGCTGCGCCTCGGCTTCGGTCTGCACCGCGAACAAACTCATCTCGGCGAGCATCGGTTGGGTCAGTTTATGGAAGCGACCATAGCCTTTGGCCGAGCGCTCAGACAGTCGCGCATTGGCCAGGGCCACGGGAATTCCACGTTTGGCGCACTGATGGATATGGTTGGGCCAGAGTTCGGTTTCCATGATCACTGCCAGTTTCGGCCGGGCCCGATCAAGGAATCGCGCCGCAGCGCAAGGCAAGTCATAAGGCAAATAGCAGTGCTGAATGCGCGGTTCGTTGGCAAACAGCGCCTGGATGCGCTCGGACCCGGTCGGGGTCATGCAGGTAACGGTAATCGGCAGCGTCGGATATCGCTGCAGCAAGGCACGGATCATCGGCGCCGCGGCGATGCTTTCGCCCACCGACACCGCATGCACCCAGAGGCCGTCCGGCTTCATCGCCGGCAGCGCGAGGGAGAAACGTTCGCCGATGCGTTTGGCGTATGCCGGCGCCTTGCGCGCCCGCAGCCAAAGCCGAATCGCTACCAATGGCAGCCCCAGGTAAAACAGCGCGGTGTAGAGAGTTCTATTCATGGCGGCGGAGTTTATCGGTTTTTTAGCCGATCGCCTGCAAGTGCACGGCAAAACGTTCCGCCAGCCAACGGGCTGCGGGGCCGAGAGGCTCGTCGCGGCGCCAGACCAGCTCCACAATCAATGCCGGCGGCGTCCATTCGCTGGTCAGTTCGACCATCAGATTCTTATACGCCGGGTACTGCACCACATGGCGCGGCAACCAGGCCCAGCCAAGGCCGCGCATCACCCATTCGGCCATCACATAGAAACTGTCGGCGCGCCAGACCTGCGGGCTGGCCGGCTCACTGCCGGGATAGACGCTGGACTGCGTGGACATCAGCAACTGTCGATGTTGCGCCAGTTGCTGGCAATCGACCCGCGTCTGCGGCGCCAATGGATGCCCCACGCCGCACACGGTGACCATTTCAACGCTGCCCAGCACCCGCCGTTCTAGGGCTTCGGGAATCTGCTCGTGATAGAACAGCAAGCCCAGGTCGGCCCGACGCTCTACCAGTTTGCGCGCGACGTCGCCCTGGGCGGCACTGGTCAGCTGCACTTCGAGACTGGGAAATTGTTCGGCCAGGGCTTCAAAGCTTTCAACCACTGCCTGATAAGGCATTGCCTCGTCCTGGGCCACCCGCAAACTCGCTTCCTGACCGCGCATCATCGCCAATGCCCGGCCGTTGAGGCGCTCACATTGGCGCAGCACTTCCCGCGCCTCTTCAAGCAGCGCGGTGCCGGCTTCGGTGAGTTTCGGCTGGCGACCACTGCTGCGATCGAACAGGCTGACGCCCAGGTCTTCTTCCAGCAGCGCAATCGAACTGCTGACCGCCGACTGCGCCTTGCGCTGATCCCGCGCCACCGCGGAAAAGGAACGCTGTTCCGCGACACTGACAAACAAGTGCAGCTGTTCCAGACTCCATTGCATGTTCATGGCTCAACCCATCTTCAGAACAGATAGGTAATGACTTTACCGCATCTGGCGGATCTCTAGAATGCCGACCTCAGAAGCAACACTTCATACGAGGATTGACCCATGACCGCTTACTACTATCTGGCCATCGCCATCTGCGCCGAAGTGATCGCCACCGTTTCGATGAAAGCGGTCAAGGGTATCAGCACGCCACTGCCGCTGCTGCTGGTCATCGTCGGTTACGGCATTGCTTTCGGGATGCTGACCCTGGTGGTGCGCAGCGTTCCGGTCGGCGTGGCCTACGCGGTGTGGGCCGGCATGGGCATCGTGATGGTCAGCGTCGCGGCGCTGTTTATCTACGGGCAGAAACTGGATGTGCCGGCAATGCTGGGGATGGCGTTGATTGTGCTGGGCGTCGTGGTTATTCAGCTGTTCTCCAAGACCGCGGGACATTAAAACCCGAAGCACCATTTACTGTGGGAGCACCGCACCGCCGCTCCCACAGGTTTTGCATCCGCTCTATTGATCACCAACAAATCTCCTGCGCATCGAGTCTGTATACTGCGCCCTCGTCTTGAACACTGAGGTCGCTGCATGCCATCCGTTATTTCCACCGACGTTCTGATTGTCGGCGCTGGTGTCGCCGGCCTGTGGCTGAATGCGCGCCTGCGCCGCCAGGGCTTTTCGACCGTGCTGGTGGAAAGCGCCAGTCTCGGTGGCGGGCAGAGCCTGAAGTCTCAGGGCATCATCCACGGCGGTGCCAAGTACGCGTTGCACGGTGCCCTGACCGGCGCCTCGGAAGCCATTGCCGACATGCCGCGTCGCTGGCGTGAAGCACTGGCCGGCGACGGCGAACTGGACCTGTCCGGCGTGCGCGTATTGTCCGATGCCCATTACCTCTGGTCCCCCGGCACCCTCGCTGGCAACCTCACCAGCTTTTTCGCCAGCAAAGCCGTGCGCGGGCGGGTCGATCAGGTCAAAGGTGATCAATTGCCGCCGGCGCTGCAAGACAAGCGCTTCAAGGGCAAGGTTTATCGACTGACGGAACTGGTGGTCGACGTGCCAAGCCTGATTCAGCGCCTGGCTGACCTGGCTGGCGACGGTCTGCTGGCCGGTCAACACATCGAACCGCTGCTGGAGAATGGCGAACTGGTCGGTTTGAAAGTCGACGAACGCGAAATCCGCGCCCAGCGCATCGTTCTCAGTGCCGGTGCCGGCACCGCTGACCTGCTGACCGCGCTGGGCCTGAGCCAACCGGCCATGCAGCGCCGCCCCCTGCACATGATCATCGTCAAAGGCCCGAGCCTCAAACCGCTGTACGCCCACTGCCTGGGCGGCGGGCCGAAGCCGCGCGTCACCGTGACCACTCACCCGGCCGCCGATGGCCAGTGGGTCTGGTACGTGGGAGGCGACATCGCCGAAGCCGAAGGCGTGGCCCGCGAGCCAGCCGCGCAAATTGCCGCTGCCCAGAAAGAACTTGGCCAACTGCTGCCGTGGATCGACCTGAGCACCGCACAGTGGGCGACCTTGCGGGTCGAACGCGCCGAGCCGCTGCAATCGGGCCTGACCCGCCCGGACAACGCCTTCCTCGCCGAGCAGAATCGTCTGCTGGTGGGCTGGCCGACCAAACTTGCCCTGGCACCGGACTTCGCCGACCGCGTCTTCGCCACACTGCAACGCGACGGTATTCAGCCGAGCCATCCGGCCCCGCTGCCGGAACTGCCGAAACCGCCGATAGGCGCCCCTGCCTGGGAGCAACTGCTGCCATGAGCCAACCGACCCTGCATGACCTGCATCGCCCGCTGGGCAGCACCGGCCTGCTGGTATCGCCCCTGGGCCTGGGCACAGTGAAACTTGGTCGCGATCAAGGGGTGAAATACCCCAACGGCTTTCAGATCCCCGGCGACGACGAAGCCCGCATGCTGCTCAAACTCGCGCGCGACCTGGGCATAAACCTGATCGACACCGCCCCGGCCTATGGCCGCAGCGAAGAGCGTCTCGGCCCGTTGCTGCGTGGGCAGCGTCAGGACTGGGTAATCGTCAGCAAGGTCGGTGAAGAGTTCGCCGACGGGCAGTCCCGCCATGATTTCAGCGCCGCGCATACCCGGTTCTCGGTGGAACGCAGCCTGCGACGTCTGGAAACGGATTTTATCGACCTGGTGCTGGTGCACTCCGACGGCAACGACCTGGCGATCCTTAACGACAGCGAGGTCTACGCCACCCTCGCGGAGCTCAAGACCGAAGGCAAGATTCGCGGCTTCGGCTTCTCCGGAAAAACCGTCGAAGGTGGTTTGAAGGCTCTGGAACAAGGTGATTGCGCGATGGTCACCTACAATCTGAACGAACAGAACGAGAAGGCAGTCATTGACTATGCTGCTGCTCACGGCAAAGCAATCCTGGTCAAGAAAGCCCTGGCCAGCGGCCACGTCTGCCTGAGCCCGGGCATTGATCCGGTGCGTGCCAGCTTCGAGTTGTTGTTTGAACACCCGGGTGTAGCCAGTGCTATTGTCGGGACCATCAATCCGCTGCACCTCGCCCATAACGTCGCGACCGTTGCCCAGGTCCTTCGTAGCCATTGATGCCGCCCACGCGGCCTTAAGCAGGAGCCGACATGCCGCGTACGCTGATCAGAAAGAACCCGAACAACTTCAAGACCCTGCCGCTGTTCGTCGAAGCCACACCCGAAGGCTTGAGTTATCAGAGCGTCGGGATGCCGTTGAATTTCTCCCAGACCCTGCAACGTCGTCGCCCGGTGACGGTAGCCGACAGCGAGCGGTTTGCCCTGGAGCTGGCGAACCTCGGGGTTTCGGTGCGCCTGACCCTGCATTGGCAGAGTCGCGATTACTGGGTGTTGGTGCGTCAGCGTCGACAAGACCGCGGCGATGTGGTGCTCAAGCTGATCTCCGGTTACGTGCCGGCCCATGAGCTGAACCTGCCGCTGCACACGGCAACCCAGGAAATTGCCGAAGAATGCCTGCTGGAAACGCCGGAAGGCTGGCTCAGCGGGCGCTTCAACGAAACCTGGCTGCCAGCGCCCTACTCGGCAGCCCTGCATTACCGCGAAGCCCTGCCGTTTCGCCTGACACCACTATCCGGCTCGGCGCGGCCGGTGCGCTGCGCGAACATGCCGCTGATCGAACGTCCCCGGGCCTACGTGCACTTGCCGACAGCATCGCTGCAATTGATCTACGATTTGCGCCTGGACGTGCCCAAGGAAGCCAAATCCCTGAGCCTGTTCCATGTCGACGAACGGCTGGAGGGCGATCAACTGGTGGCCCGGCTCGATCGCAAACGTCCCGATTTGTACCTGATGCCACTGCAGGACGGTCAGCCGATGGCTGAGCTCTATACCCTGAAAAAGGATCAACTGTACCCCGCGAGTACCCGCGGGCTGTATCTGGCGGAGAGTTTTGCCCGGCAGGAAGGCTGGCTGGTGAGGGATGAGCGGATTCGCTGGAAGGATTGGGTGCGGCAGCAGGGTTTGACCCCACCGGGGAAAGACTCGGGTTTAGCCCGGTTACGCGGGAAGGCGAAGCAACTGCTGAAAAGAATCGTGCCGCGTAAGAAAGTCAGCTCTTGAAGCATCACAAAAGCAAAAGATCGCAGCCTTCGGGCGCGTAGGAGCTGCCGAAGGCTGCGATCTTTTATGGCCTCACTCGGCCTGGCGAATCTTCTCGACAATCGCCGTGGTCGAGCTGTTTTCCACCAGCCCCAGTACTTTCACGGTCCCGCCGTAAGCGTTGACGATGTCCGCACCAACCACTTGGTCGATCCCGTAATCACCGCCCTTGACCAGTACGTCCGGCTTGAGCGCGCGCAGCAGGTTTTCCGGGGTGCCCTCTGAGAAGCTGATCACCCAATCCACGGCGCCTAAACCTGCCAGTACCGCCATGCGACGGTCGACGCTGTTGATCGGACGACCCGGCCCCTTCAAGCGGCTCACCGACGCATCGTCATTGACCGCCACGATCAGGCGATCACCTTGGGCGCGCGCCTGTTCGAGGTAAGTCACATGGCCGGCATGCAGGATGTCGAAGCAGCCGTTGGTGAACACGATCTTCTCTTTGTGTGCACGCGCGTCATCGACCGCCAACAGCAACTGCTCCAGGCCCAGCACACCGCGCTCAGAGCCCTCCTCGCGCTGAATCGCGCGACGCAGTTCCGGTGCGCTGATGGCCGCGGTACCGAGCTTGCCGACCACGATGCCCGCCGCCAGATTGGCCAGGGCCACCGCGTGGGGCAGCTCTTCGCCAGCGGCGATCGCCGCCGCCAGGGTAGAAATCACCGTGTCACCGGCGCCGGTCACGTCGAACACTTCACGGGCACGGGCCGGCAGGTGCAGCGCCGGATGATCCGGGCGCAGCAAGGTCATCCCGTGCTCGCCACGGGTTACCAGCAACGCACCGAGGTCGAGGTCATGCATCAGCTGCGCGCCCTTGCTCACCAGTTCGTGCTCATCGGCGCAACCGCCGACGATGGTCTCGAACTCGCTGAGGTTCGGGGTGATCAGGCTCGCGCCACGGTAGATCGAGAAATCCTTGCCCTTGGGATCGGCCAGCACCGGAATGCCACGGGCACGGGCGGCCTGGATCAGCACCTGATGGTTTTTCAACGCGCCTTTGCCGTAGTCGGACAGCACCAGCACCTTGATACCTTCGAGCAATTCGTCGACTTGCTCGCCCAGCGCCAGGGCGTCAGTTGCGAAAGACTCTTCGAAGTCGATACGCAGCAATTGCTGGTGACGGCTCATGACCCGCAGCTTGACGATGGTCGGCTGGTGCGCAATGCGCTGAAACAACGCCCGCACGCCTGCGCCCTTGAGGCTATTGGCCAGGCTGTCGGCGGCTTCGTCATCGCCAGTCACGCCGACCAGCGAGGCCGGCGCACCGAGCGCGGCAATGTTCAAGGCAACGTTGGCGGCACCGCCCGGGCGGTCCTCGATGTGCTCGACCTTGACTACCGGTACCGGCGCCTCAGGGGAGATCCGTGAGGTACCACCATGCCAGTAACGGTCGAGCATGACATCGCCGACCACCAAGACAGGGGCTTGATTGAATCGCGGCATGGACAACTTCATGGAGCAACCCACATACAAAATGAACAGGGGCGCGATATTAACACAGGGTTGGCGCTGGCTTGCGGGGCGGCTGCAACCGGATGAATCGACAGGGATTTCTGTTCATTTATTGAACAGAAATTGCGACAAACGATGGCAAGCGTCCTCAAGTTGCAGCGCCTGGGTATCAATCTCGCACTCCGCCGTCAGCGGTGCCTCATAAGGGCTGTCGATGCCGGTGAAGTTCTTGATCCGCCCTTGCCGGGCCGCTTGATACAAACCTTTTGGGTCCCGTTGTGCGCACACCGCGAAGGGCGTGCTCACATACACCTCGATGAAATCGCCCTCAGCGAACAACCGCCGGGCGGTATCACGCTCGGCGCGAAACGGCGAGATCGCCGCAACAATCACAATCAAACCAGCGTCGACCATCAGCCGTGCCACCTCGGCCATGCGCCGGATATTTTCCCGGCGACACTCAGCACTCATCCCCAAATCACGGCACAGCCCATTGCGCAGGTTGTCGCCATCGAGCAGGAACGTGTGCAGCCCGTGCTGATTGAGTTGCGACTCCAGCGCATTGGCCAGGGTCGACTTGCCCGCGCCTGACAGACCCGTCAGCCAGAGGCAACGCGGGTGCTGGGATTTGATTGCGGCGCGGTCGCGGTTCGACAGTGATAAATCGTAAGGCCTGATCTCTGGAACAGGCATCGACAGGGTCTCATTCATAACCGAGCATTTCGTAATCGCGCTGGTACACCCGTCGCACCAGCCGTCGGGTACGCACCGAGCAGAAATCGCGGGCAAGCATCGGACGCCGCTGTTGCGAGCCGTTGACGTGAGGTAACACTGCCGAGTGGCCTACTTGTTCGCAGATCAGGCGAAAATCCCGCTCCAGATGCTCCTGGTAGCCGATGAAATCCAGGGCCAAATGCCCCAGGGAGTCGGTCAGAAAATCCGTTTGCGCGGCAAAATGCATTTGTCGGCTGATCGTCTCCGAATGCAGCCAGCGAGCAACGAAATCATCGAAGTCGCGGTAGTGGCTGACCAGCCTCTGCGCCGCCTGGTCGCGCCGGCCCAACTCGTTGCCGCGCAAAAAAGCATAAGCCGAGTAGGCCCTTTCCAGCGGATCACGAACGAAGGCGAACTTGAAACTGGCGGCAAACTGCTCGGGAAATTGCTGCTCGTACCAATACAACGGCAAGTGCCCCGGGGTCCAGCCATCGAACATTGCCGCGCACACACTGCTCCCGGCACATTTGGGAACATGAATGAATAGGCAGGAATGCTGTTCGAAGGCCTTGGGAAACCCCAGATTGGCCGACATTGACTTGTTGACCACCTGACGGTCCACGACCGACAGGCGCCCCAGCAGAAAAGCCCGCTGCTGCTTGGGCAAGAGCTTCCAGAGATATCGTTGCAGCATGGCAGTACCCGCGCGAAAGGGCTGGCCCCCCTCGATTGTAGTCAACGTTCGTTCAGGAACCTTAACAAGCGCGTTGCCGAGATTTATTCCGGTTTGGTCAAGAAGCGTAAAGGTCTGGATACAATCCACCGGACGCGTTGCACGCCGGTGAACGCGAGGGTGAGCCAGGCTCACCCTCGCATCGAGTCAGGCGATGTTTTCAGTCGGGGCGTCGAGGCCCATGGCGTTCAAGCGGGCGTAGTAACCGTTCTGCGCCAGAAGCTCGGCATGGGTGCCGCGCTCGACGATCCGGCCCTGATCCATGACCAGAATCAGGTCAGCCTTCTCGATGGTCGACAACCGGTGAGCTATGACCAGCGTCGTGCGACCTTTCATGACTCGATCCAGCGCGCCTTGAATGTGCCGCTCAGACTCCGTATCGAGTGCCGACGTCGCTTCATCGAGAATCAGCAGTGGCGCGTTTTTCAGCAAGGCGCGGGCGATCGCCAGACGCTGTCGCTGACCGCCAGAGAGCAGCACACCATTCTCGCCGACGTCGGTGTCCAGCCCCCGCGGTAGCTGGGCGATAAAGTCCATGGCATAGGCGTCTTCGGCAGCTTTTTCGATATCCGCACGCGGCGCGCCGGCCAGATCACCGTAGGCGATGTTATTGGCAACCGTGTCATTGAACAGCGTGACGTGTTGCGTCACCTGGGCAACATGACGACGCAGATTGCGCAGGCGATAGTCTTCGATTTCCACGCCATCGAGCAGGATCTCGCCGGTTTCATGGTGATAGAAGCGTGGAATCAGGCTGGCCAGAGTCGACTTGCCGCTGCCGGAACGCCCCACCAGTGCGATCATTTGCCCTGGTGCCGCGGTGAAACTGATGTTTTTCAGTACTTCACGGTCGGCTCCCGGATAGGTGAAGCTCAGGTTGCGCACCTCCAGATGACCGCTGATCCGATCTTTCTCGACCGTACCCTTATCCACCTCCGGCTCGACATCCAGTTGCTCGAAAATGCTTTCGGCCCCGGCGACGCCTTTCTGGATCGTCGAACTGACTTCCGACAGCTGCCGAATCGGCTTGGGTAACAGGCCTGCGGCAGTAATGTATGCCACCAGGTCACCGGCGGTCGCATCGCCGCGCAGGAACAGCACCAGGAACATCAGCGCGGCCATGGCGCTGTAGATCACCAACTGCAGCATCGGTGTGTAGATTGCGCCGGTCTTGGTCATGCGCAACTGTTTGTCCGTGTTGCCCTGGCTGGCTTCGGCAAAGCGGCGTTCTTCATAGCTCTCGCCACCGAAACTGCGCACAACGCGATAACCCTGGATGGTCTCGGACGCGACGTGGGTCACGTCGCCCATGGCGACCTGGATCTTCTTGCTCTGCTTGCGGAATTTTTTGCTGGTGCTACCGACCATGATCGCGATGAGTGGCAAGATCGCCAGCATGACCAGCGTCAGCTTCCAGTTCATCCACAATAGGTAGGCAAACAGAAACACCACGGTCAGGCCTTCGCGGATCACCACCTTGATAGCGTCGGTGGCGGCTCCGGTAACCATGGTCACGTTGAAGGTGATACGTGAAATCAAATGCCCGGAGTTATGGGTGTCGAAATAACGGTTAGGTAGTACCAGCAACTTGTTGAACAGCTCGACGCGCAAGTCGTGCACCAACCCCAGCGAAACCTTCGCCAGATAGTAGTTGCCAAGAAACGAGCCCAGGCCTTGCCACGCGGCGATCAGAATGATCAGCAACGGCACGGCCATCAGTAGCTGCAAGTCCTTCAGATAAGGCACATTGGGGAAGAGCACTGCTTCCGGGTTGCTCAAGCCATCGACAAAATACTTGAGAATCCCGGCCAGCATGGGCTGCGTCGAAGCAAAAATCACGAAGCCGACGATACTGATGGCGAACATGCCCCAGTACGGGCGCACATACGACAGCAGGCGCAGGTAAATCTTCAAGCTCGACGGCGCAGGCGAATCAGGGCTAGTCATGAGAACCCGTTGTATGAGAAAAGAGCCCGCGAGTGTAACACAGGCCATTTTAGTCACTGAGCTGCGGTAACATTACCGGCTATCCATGCCTCACGGCGTCGAAACCTGGAGTATTGATGCAAGTGCTTGACCACCCCCGATACCTCGCCCTGCGCGAGGGAGCACAAGTCCTTGAAGCCGATGGCTCCGGGGACAAGGTTCTGCGGTTGACGGACGGCTCGATCCTCAAGCTGTTTCGTCGCAAGCGCCTGCTGACATCGGCTGCCTGGTACCCCTACGCCAAACGCTTTGCCGACAACTGCGACGCACTGCATGAGCGGCAGATTCCCTGCCCGTCGATACGTCAGGTCTACCGCATCCCCAGCATCGAGCGCGATGCCGTACATTACGACCCGTTACCGGGTCAGACCCTGCGCCAACTTCTGGATGCCCAGGACGATGCCGACCCACTGCGCGGTCAGCTGGGGGCCTTCATGGCCACCTTGCATGAGCGCGGGATCTACTTCCGTTCGGCGCACCTGGGCAATATAGTGCTCACGCCCGAGCATCAGCTGGGCCTGATCGATATTGCAGACATGCGGGTTTATCGCCGTCCGCTGCGCAAGAGCCTACGGCTGCGCAACTTCAAGCACATGGTGCGATACCCGCAAGACCGCCTATGGTTGCTCGACGGTCGCGGCGAAGTCTTCATGAAGAATTATGGCCAGACGCAGAGCACCTGCTCACCGGAAGAACTGAGCATCGCTCTGCAAAAATGATCCAGACACCTTCGTCCCTGAGGCTGGGACGAAGGTCAGGTATTACACTAGTGCCTGGCGCTGCGCCTGCAACGCACGAGAAAGGATCATCCCCGCCGGCAACAGCACCAATGGCCATAGCTCATCCGGATTGCCGATCAACAAGCTGCCGTCGAAGTTCAGCATCACCAGCGCACAGGCCAGGTACACGCCCCACTCATCACGCACACGCCAGGCCTGCCAAAGCGAGGCCGCCATCAGTGCGATGAACAACACCAGTGCGACTGCGCCGCTGTAAAGCCCCAGCGAGACGAAAATATTGTGCGGATGCTGGATCGGCATCCAGCCATCGAGTAGCTGAGTGGTTTGGAAGTCGATACCGCAACCCAGTACCCAGCCGCAATGGTGCCATTCGCCAACCATGACATCGAAAATCTCGATACGGTACGAATCGCCGCGTATCCACAGTGCCTGGTACCAGGCGTCGTTATGCACCGTCAGGAACAACAGCCCCATGAGCACCAGACCAATCGCCACGACGCCGCCGACCAGCCGCGGTTTTTGGTAAATACCGTAAAGCCCCCAGACACCCGCCAGGAACACCGCACCTACCAACGCAGTGCGTGCCTGCAGGATATAGACCACCGCGAACAACGAAAAAGCGACGGCCAGGCCAGCTTCGACGAACTTGCGTTCCCTGATCCAGAATGGCAACGCCAGCGCCAATGCGCACAACAGCCAGATACTGGCATATATAACGTTCTGCAAACGCGCAGGAAGCAATGCCACCCGACTGCCGACGGCATACTCACCGGTTACCCAGCTGTAGAGTGCGCAGGCGAAAATGTACACCGCCAGGATCCAGAACTGCGCACGAACAAACAGAGGGCTGCGGAAGAACTGGGGGTCAGTGAATGCGCCGAGCACCATGACGAACATCAGCACATAGAAAATGTGCTTGTAGAACTGCAAGTGTCCGGCAATCGCCGCAGGCACCAAAAACCACAGAAGAAATGCCAGCCAGCCCCACATCAACGGCTGCTTGAGCAAGCCATTACCGCGTTCCTTGATCAGGAAAAACAGGCCCGGCGATACCATCAGTCCGTAAAACAGGTTGTTGGTCCACTTCGACGACCAGCCCACTATGAAGCTCAACAGAAACAGACAGAGCATCGTTCCAAAATAAGACGTGACGGTGATCTTTCCAGGCTTCGCGCCGCTAAATTCCATGGAGCACCCAACCTGTTGCCAAACCGATAATAAGGGCTGCCATCAGCTTGAGCCGATCGAGACGTTTGCGCTTCAATTTGTTCACACGTTCCTGTGGAACCACCACATGCTCACCAAAGCCGGTGTGCAATACCGCGTCGTTTTCCAGAATCAACGCATAGCGGTTTTCCCCGGCATACAGACGCGACAAGTCTTTCTCACCGGACAACCCGGAATACGGTGCATGCAACAGGTAGTCCGCGCGACGGCGTAGCCCCGGGTTAAAGGAAAAACCCTGCCAGTCGGCCTTGTGCGAGCCCAGCATGTAGAAAGGAACGCCATGGCTGACTTTTCGTTCGCCCAGGAACACATAAGGGCTGTGAACCATCAGGTCATGATTGAAGCTGCGCAACCACACCTGCAGCGCCTGTGGATCTTCCTCCAACAGGCGTTGGGAATCTTCGATAAACCCTTCGCGATAAAAGTCCCAGTCGTCTTCGCAATGGAAGATCCATGACGTCTGTACCTGAGCATAGGCAGCATCGATGGATCGCAACTGACCCAGACGCGGATTGTTGATGAAGAACTGGGTGTGCGCCCTCCAGTGCTCCGGAATACAGGCCTCTACGGCACTGTCGCCGGAGTCCTCGGTAATGAACACTTTACGGATGGGAGCCGTGTTGAACCGATCAAGTGTCTCCAGTGTCCGCTTCAACAGATCGAAGCGGCCGCAACTGGTGATGACGATCGAAATGTCGCTAGTATCGCTGAACAGCATTTATTTACACCGCACCATTGATTGTTTAATCGCCCGGCTTCACAGCCCCAACGACAAGCGTAGTTTCTCTTTCCAGCTCAGCGGCACCCGCTCGCGCAACGGCGCACGCATGGCATCGACAATCGCATGCCCCATCGCCCGGAAGGTATAGCGCTGCTCTACCAGAGCCTGACCGGCCAACGAAATGGTCTCGGTCAGCTGCGAGGACGCGCGCAACACGGCGAGTTTCTCTCTGAGTTCGTCGCGTGTTCGATAGAGCACAATATTCTGCATATCAACAAAACCTAGCGCGCGATTCTCTGCTTCCCCTTGATCGTAAGCAAACAGCACGCAACCACAGGCCATGGCCTCGAAATTCTTGATCATGTATTCGCCCATGCCGACATCGGCACTCACGAAATAACGGATCCGGCTCAACGTCTCGCAGTACTCCTCACCCGATCTGGTGCGAGTGATCAGCAAGTTTTCGAGGTCGGCTACCGACTCGAGCATGGCCTTGCGACCGGCATACGCCACGCTATTGAGACTGCCAACGAAACCCAGCTCGATATCACGCTCACGTTGACGGTTTTGCAACAGCGCCTGATCGTAACCCTTGGGCACGAAATGCGCGTCAAAACCTTCATCACGCAAACGCTGGCTGATCATGAAACCTGAGCTGATCACCCGTACCCAAGGAAGCTTGCGGTAATGGGCACTGAATTTTCCGGTGTATTTGCACGGGATGTAATTCTGGTACGCATCGTGTTCAAGAATAACCAGATTGGGCAGGGTTTGTATGAACCTCACCTGTCTGATTTCTTTTTTGAAGCGCAGGAAAAACACGATCCGGTCATAAAGGGTCACATCGACATGCCTGCGAAAGTACCCACGCAAGTCGTCCTGCTCTGCACTGCTTAATTCACGCTTGTCGCACTCGCAATGCTCGGCGATCCCGTCATACAGTCGGTCAAGGATCGCTCGCTGCTCCTTCTGAACCAGAAACAGAACTTTCAATTGGACTCTCTCTTTCCAGACCGCTCTTGGACCCAAAACAACTCGTGGCGTCGCACTGTTTTACGGAAGAACTCGTTTTCGCCAAATGCCGGCCAGCGTCGGGCCGCCAGGCAACGTTGTATTGCCCGGCGAAGTAGACGCTTGAAGGGAGGCCGGGGCTGAAGGTCGTGCATCATGCCCAATGACATGGCCTTGTGCCACTGTTTTTCGGCGGACAAGCAAAGCGTCCAGGGCCGCAGCGGCTCATGCGTACCCATCTGCGGTGGCAGCGCTATGCCTGTACCGGCATCGCCCATTGGCCAACGATCGTTGTCGTGCAAATGATTGGCGTAATGCAACAACGTGTCGGGTTGCCAAGTCGTTCCGCTTAGTGCCTGCATCACTGCCTGCTGCGAGCACAGATGGTCTGGATGAGGGTCAAAGCGTGGATGCGGCAAGACAATGATCTGAGGTTCGATACGCTCGATCAACTCACGCAGATCCGCCAGCAGATTGTTCCAGGACGGCAGACCATCTACGTCACTGCCCAAGGCGAACGGATTGAACCGTCGAAAATATCGGGTATCGCCAAGCTGTGCCTCGCGGGACGCTACGGCCTCGGTCGGAGCTCTCTGCATGGCGGGCAATTGCAGGCAGAAGTACCCCAGTTGTATACAGCGCTCCTGAGGGACACCTCCCCACAATGGCACGCTTACACTGTCCCAGGCACGCAGTGAACCTTTCATCCGGGACGCTTCGACGTCATTGAGCCCCATCTGTCGATAGTGCCCGGCCTCGATTTCACCGGCGGTCAGGGTCACCACCCAACTTTGACTTGTGCTGCTGTACAGCCCGAATGCCGCCAGCTCAGCGTCGTCGGCGTGCGGGGCGATTACCATCACCCGTTGACGACTGTAATCCGGATGCTCAAACGCCCAAAGCACTGGCTCACCAAGCCATCGGCAGAAACGCCCGCGCAAACGTAATTCACCCTGTGACAGCACCCGTGCCTGGCCACTGAGATTGAGGTAACGCAAGCCGTTTACACCGCGCTCGAAGGTTTGCCGGTCGGGATTATCGCCTCCCAGCAACTCGACCACCGGATCGATAAAGCGCCCCAGCCAAGTACTTTTCACCCGCAGCGCCAGTACCAGCGTGGCGTCATCGACCAGCATGACGCCCTCATCCAGCCGCAGCCGTTCACCATCCAGATGGATCTTGGGCTGCGGGGTATACGGCGGGAAGCTGTATTGGTAATCGTCTTGGGGGGAATAAAACAGATGGTCGGCAAACCACGCCTCGTGGGCGATCCAGCCCAGCACCGCAAGCACCAGCGGCAGCCACCAGGCCACCAGCACGCCGATGGCGATCAGTAGTATCAACGCAATCAACAGGCCGATGCGTTTGTTGCGCCGATGGCGCTTGAGCAGTTGCTGTTTGCGGCTCATGGGTTGGCTCATACCGTGAAGACCGGCACAGAATTGCACCAACGGTCCTTGTACTCACGGTCGGTTCGACCAAAGGAAAACCGCAGGGGCTTATCCAACGCACGAGCATGTTCCCAGGCGCTTTGGGTGTTGAGGAAGCTCAGCACGCTGCCAGGGCTGAAATCGCGGGTCTCGGGATCGACACCGCCGTTGACGTATTCGACGCTGATCCATTCCGGCGCCTCGACGCGGTACACCAGTTGAGTCGCAATCGGTGCGTCGTTGAGGAAAATCACCGAACCGATCAGCAACTCGCGCAACAACTCGATCACCTCGCCCATGCGCTCGGCACCGGTGGCCGGAAAGCCCCAGCGACGCTGGAACAAGTCGCAATAGATCGCCGCCAGTTCACTGCTGGAAAACTCGGCAACCGGTCGCACCACACCGCCCGCCTCTTCCAGCAGGCGCAATTCGCGGCGCTGGTTGTAGCGAAACTTTTTCGACAGTTCTTCAGGTGTCCGGGCCAGGGCCAGTTGTTCGGCCTGCAGCTTGATACCGGTAAAACGACCTTCGCTCAGCGCCGACAGGTAACGCCCGCGATGGCGCAGTGGTGCCTGGGCATCAGCGGCGGCCGGCAGGATCAGTTCGGCATTGCCGAGGTCGAACAGGCCTTTTTTACCTGTGCGCTTGAGCACGTCCTTGGACAGCGCCAGGTCGCGCCCCCAGGTCGGGATGGCGGCTTTCACTTCGCCGCCCTGCTCCCAAGCCAGGTAGCGCACCGGAATGTCGGCCAACTGCGCCAGACGTTCGACCACCAGAGGATGAGTCGCGACGCTGCCGCCAAAACGTTGCCAGGCCTGGGCATAAGTCGAGGCGTCGACCTGCGCCCAGCCACGCTCGCGCCAGCCTTGAAGTCGGTTGAGCATCAGCTCCTCGGTGCCAGTTCGGTGACGTGCGGCAAATGCCAGAAAGCATCGCGCACCGCGCGATCGGAGAAGCGTTCACGCAAGCGCTCGAACATCAGCTCGGCGCACTGGCGGCGTTGTTGCTCGTCCATCGCGGCCAGATGTTGCAGCCCTTGAGCCAGGTGCCCGGCATCGCCCAGCGGAAACAGAATGCCCACGCCTTCGACCACTTCCCTGGCGCCCCCGCATGCGGTGGCGAGCAACGGCACACCGGCGGCCATGGCCTCCAGCAATACCATGCCGAACGGTTCGTGATCGGAACTCAAGGCAAATACATCAAAAGCGCGGAAGTAGCGACGCGCCTCGGGCACCTGGCCGAGGAACAACACGCGATCGCCGATACCCAGTTCACGCGCCAGGGCCTTGAGGTCCTGCTCCAGCCGACCGCTGCCCAGAATCACCAACTGACTGTTGGCCGGCAACCCCGGCAGTGCCGTGGCGAAACCATGCAGCAGCGTAGTCTGATCCTTGTCCGGATGCAGGCGCCCGACGTTGCCGACAATCCAGGCATCCATCGACAAGCCGAGGGTTTCCCGGGCTTCGCGAACCGACACTTGGCTGGTCTGCAACGCCTGCACATCAATCCGGTTATAGAGCGTCTGAATCCGCGCCTGCGGCCATTTCGGCAAGCAATGGCGCATGTCGTCACGCACCGCATCGGAGACGCCGAGCAGGCTCAGGCGCTTGCGGAAAATATGCGCGAACAGTTTGCGGGTACCGCGCTGGTAATCGCCAAACGCGTGATGCACACCAATGACCGGCAACGAAGTGCCGAGCAAGGCGATATAGGTCGGTTTGAAGCGGTGAGCGATGCAGAAACTGAAGTTGCGCGACGCGGCGATCTTGCGCAGGTCGCCGATGGCGCCCAGCTTCAGGCCACGAATGGCCTTGGAGCTGTACTCCATGAATAACACTTCGTCGGACGCGCAGCTCGCGGCGACTTCAACATCGGCAGCCCCGGTCAGAAACACCGTGGTCACGCGATAACCGGTCCCCGCGAACAGGCTGGCGTACTGCCGGGCGCAGTCCAGAAACGGCCCGTCATAGCCGTGACAGAACTGCAGCACATGGCGTTCAGCCGAGCGTGTCATAAGCGTCCGCGCCTTCTTTGACCACCAGAATGTCTTCCATGATCAGGTATTGCAGGTCGGAACCGAAGAACATGTTCAAGGCGTCGGTCGGCGAGCAGATCATCGGCTCGCCACGACGGTTGAGCGAAGTGTTCAGCGACACACCGTTGCCGGTCAGTACTTCAAGCGCCTTCATCATGTCGTAGTAACGCGGGTTGTATTCGCGCTTGAGCACCTGGGCCCGGGACGTGCCGTCTTCATGGACGACTTCCGGCACGCGGGTTTTCCACTCTTCAGCCACTTCGAAGGTGAAGGTCATGAACGGTGCCGGGTGATCGATCTTGATCATTTGCGGCGCAACGGTGTCGAGCATTGACGGGCAGAAAGGCCTCCAGCGCTCGCGAAACTTGATCTGATGGTTGATACGGTCCGCCACGCCGGCCACGCTCGGGCAGCCAATGATCGAACGACCGCCCAAGGCACGCGGGCCGAACTCCATGCGGCCCTGGAACCAGGCCACCGGGTTGCCATCGACCATGATCTTGGCGATCTGCTCCGGCATATTGTCGAGCTTGCGCCAGTTTGGCTTGTCGGCGTGACGGGCGCAGGCCGCGATCACGTCTTCGTTGCTGTAGGACGGACCGAGGTAGACATGCTCCATCTTCTCGACCGGCACACCACGGGCGTGAGACACGTAAGCTGCCGCACCCACCGCGGTACCGGCATCGCCAGACGCAGGCTGGACGAACAGCTCTTTGATGTCGTCGCGGGCAATGATCTTCTGGTTCAGCTTGACGTTCAACGCACAGCCACCGGCGAAGGCCAGCTTGCCGGTTTCCTTGAGCACATCGCCCAGGTAATGGTCGATCATCTGCAGCGCCAGTTTCTCGAACAGCGCTTGCATGCTTGCGGCGTAGTGAATGTAGGGCTCGTCGGCGATGTCGCCTTCGCGTTTCGGACCCAGCCACTCGATCAGCTTCGGCGAGAAGTAGAAACCCTTGCCCTTCTCTTTATAACGACGCAGGCCGATGACGTTGGCGTAGTCGGTGTTGATCACCAACTCACCGTTTTCGAACGAGGCCAGGCGGGAGAAATCGTATTTGCTGGCGTCGCCATACGGCGCCATGCCCATGACCTTGAATTCACCGTCGAGCATCTCGAAGCCGAGGAACTCGGTGATCGCGCCGTACAGGCCGCCGAGGGAGTCCGGATCGAAGAATTCCTTGATCTTGTGGATCTTGCCGTTTTCGCCATAACCGAAGAATGTCGTGGCGTATTCGCCCTTGCCATCGATCCCCAGGATCGCGGTTTTCTCTTTGAAACCGGAGCAGTGGTAGGCGCTGGAGGCGTGGGCCAAGTGGTGCTCGACCGGCTCGATCTTGATCTTTTTCGGATCGAAGCCCAATTGCTCGAGGCACCAGACAATCTTGTTGCGATAGCGCTTGTAGCGACGGTTACCCATCAGGATCGCGTCGAGGGCGCGGTCCGGGGCGTACCAGTAGCGTTTGGCGTAGTGCCAGCGAGCCTTGCCGAACAGGCTGATCGGCGCGAACGGAATAGCCACCACATCAACGTCGGATGGCTTGATGCCGGCCTGCTCGAGGCAGAATTTCGCCGATTCGTAAGGCATGCGGTTCTTTGCATGTTTATCGCGCACGAAACGCTCTTCTTCAGCCGCCGCGACCAGCTTGCCGTCGATGTACAAGGCTGCGGAAGGATCATGGCTAAGGGCGCCGGACAGGCCAAGAATCGTCAATGCCACAGGGGTCAAGCCTCTTTAGTCTGCATGCAGGCGCAACGCGCCTCAAAAATTAATGTGCCCTCGCAAGGGGCGAGAGACAGCTAAAGGGCGGGATTATAGCAAGGAATGTCAATCACACTGACATTGGATTGAATGTCCCAGCTCATGGTGACGGGAACGGTTTGCGCAAGGCTTGTCTGACAGAAATCGCCCCAAGCTTGCGATGGAATACCAGAGTCATCGATTTTGCATTGAAGTAGCGTTCTGCCTGATAGCAGTGGATTACAGTACCAACGCTGTTCAGCCTATGAAGCCGGTGCATCGTTTATGAATCATCGGCTCTTCTCATCCTCGACCCGGCCGCCAGTAAATCCTGATATTGCCATCCGTTGCTTGCCGGTAAATCGTGTATGGCAGGACAACGGTGTCCAGCGCACCCGACAAGGTCAAGTCCAGCAATACGAACGGCACCAGAATCCCCGTGGGATCGGGAGGCGCATGGAGGAGGCAAAAGTCGTGGGCCAAACCGCTGTAGGTACGGGGAATGGACTGACAGTAGGTCTTTTGCTTTCTGAGGCCGCGGGCGGCCTCTTCGTCATCCTGAAGCACTGTGACAGCGGTCCCGCAGCCGGATAGCGCCAGTGAAAAAGAGCTCAGCATCACAGCCATTTTTATCGTCAAAATCTGCCCTCCGAGAACGTCAGGCAAACTAGCATCGTGGCTATTCAGGGCACAGTTCATGGGCTCTGCAGATCATGTAGGACGATTCATAAGAACTTGTCCTCCAGATCTCGGGAGACTGATCTGGCGCCATCGCGGACAAGTCCGCTCCCACAGGTTCAGCGCTAACCTTGTGGGAGCGGGCTTGCCCGCGATAGGGTCGAAGACCCGATTCAAGCAGCGCCGGAGATATCTTTGGGCAGACGCTGATCAATCACTTGGTACAACGCACTGCTCTCGGGCCAGTTGCGCATGAACCGCGCCCGATCCCGCGCATACGCAGGGGCAAAGCTGCTGAGCGAACCATGCTGACACATCGAATCCAGGTCGATCAGCGCCCAGCGATCCTGTTGCCAGAACAGGTTGTGGCCCTTGAAGTCGCCATGGCTGATCCGCTCGGCAATCAGCTCGGCGAACAGGTAATCCAGAGCCTGCAGCTCAGCCTCGGGCGCGTCCCCGCTCTCCACGTACGGCGCAAAGCGCTCGATGATGTCTGGCCCCGGCAAATACTCGGTCACCAGGTACGCCCGGCTGCGCAGCCAGAGAAAACGCTTTTCCAGCAACGCCAATGGTTTTGGCGTGGCAATACCGAGGAACGCCAGGCGATTGCCTTCGCGCCAAGAGTGCCAGGCGCGGCTCGGGCGCCAAAAACGCTTGAGCCAGTGGGCAAAGCCTTTGATGTTGTAACGCTTGACCACCAACGTACGCCCGGCCACCTCGACCTTGCCAACGCTCGCCGCGCCGCCGGTCTTGTACAGATGCCCCTGATCGAGCAAGGCATCAGCCTGCGCCAGCACCGGCAGCATCGCGACTTCTTCCTCACGGCGAATCGCCCGCAAGCCGAACGCACCGCGCCGGACGCTGAACAGCGTGCATTCGCGGCCGACCTTGATCAGAAAGTCCTTCAAACGCCAGCGACGGACCTTATCGATCTGTTTTTGCAACGCCTCCATAGGCAACGCGTGTTCGCCGTTACTCAGCAGGTAATACACCAACAACTCTTCGGTGAAGGGTTCCAGCACTTTGGGCAACTGGGCGAAAAACACCCCGAGGTTCTCCAGGACTTTCTGTTGCGACAGCGGCTTGCCCGCCGTTTCGGCACAGATCCCGGCGCCATCGATCAAATACAACTGACCGCCATGGCGCAGCAGGTTGTCCAGGTGCAGGTCCTCCTGCCACAGACCTTTGCTGTGCAGTTGGCCGATGGCGCCCAACGCCTCGGCCAACACCGCGGATTGTTCATCCGCCAATGCGGGCAAGTGTTCGACCTGCTTCCAGGCATCCCCCAGACTCTCGGCGCCCTCAAGGAAATCGAACAACAGCCAGCCGCCCTCGCCGTCCTTGAGACCATCGGCCAATAACAATGGTGTGGTCAGCCCCTGAGCGGCAAGCAAGCGCACGCCGTCCAGTTCACGCTGAAAATGCCGCGCCGCTTTACCACCGACCAACAACTTGGCCAGCACCGGCCGGCCGCGCCAGACACCAGCCCCGACATAACGCTGCCCCGGCAACACCCGCAGCAGACTCAGCAGCTGCAACTCGGCAGGCCCCGCGGCATCGGCCAGAGGAATGCTCAGTGGCAGGTTCGGGCTGCGGCCGGCGTTTTTCAGTTCGGACAAACGCATCAACGCGCCTCCTTGTTACTGCGCCGCGCACTCAGACGCGATACCCAACGGCTCACCCGCGAACTGTTGAGCGGCTTATCCAGATAAACCGCCAACAACTCGCGCAGCTGACTTTCGCTCCATTCCGGCGCCCGACGCAGCAACGGCTCCAGGTCCTTGATCCGATCACGCCGGCCGAAAAACAGCGGCCGGGTTTTTTCCAGGTCAATCAATTGCGCCTGATAGCCGTCACCGGTGGCCTGAAGAAAAATGTGCTTGGGGTAGAAGCAACCGTGGACCTGACGCATACCGTGCAGGCGTCGCGCCAGTTGCCCACAAGCCTTGAGAATGGCCGAGTGCTGTGTCGCGCTCAGCTCTGACCAGCGCTGCAACAGCGAATCCAGATCATCCCAAGCGTCCAGCGCGCGGGTCAGCAGAATCGCCCGAACTTCGCCGTCGACCTTGCGCTCACCAAAAAATGCCGCCTGCAGCGCCGGAATACCCAGTGTCCGATAACGACTGATGTTGCGAAATTCACGGGCAAAACTTGGCTCGCCAAAGGGCGAATGCCGGGAGCGCGTCAGGTAGTTGCTCTGGCGCTTGAGGTAGTAGCCATGGCCGTCCAGATCCAGCCTGAACACACTGCTCCAGCCACCCCGGCCGGTGTTGGGCTCGTCCACCGCATCGAGCTGTTTGGCCCAAAGTGCGTCGAAGGTGCCGAGACCATGACGCTCGAACAGCGCACGGTCTTCAGCAGCCAGAAAATCAGTCATTCGCGTCCCTCAAAAAATCTCACCACGTGCCGAATACGTTTCTTGTCCGCGGCATTGAGCCGGGCGCATTGGCGGTATTGCAGGTAAAAGCGCAGGCGCTGGGTGGCCGACAGGTGATACTTGGCGACCTTGTCGAGGCAGGCCAGGTCTTTGGTGATACGGTATTTGAGCCAGAAGCCGCGCCAGAAATAGCCGTTGGGGCAATCGATCAGGAACAGCCGGGGCTCATCGTCGACCAACAGATTGCGCCACTTCAAATCGTTATGGGTAAAACGGTTGTCGTGCATGGTCCGGGTGTAACCGGCCAATTGGCGACTGACGGTGTCGACCCAGGCGCGGTCCGCCAGTTTCGGATCATGCCGGTTGGCCAGGGCCGACAAGTCTTCGGTATGCGACAGTTCGCGGGTGATCATCGCCCCACGGGCGTACGCCACGCCGTGCCGCTCCAGGCCCCAGGCCACCACTTCGGCGGTGGGAATGCCCCACTTGGCGAAACGCTTGAGGTTCTGCCACTCGGCTTTCACCCGGGGTGTACCCAAGTAGCGGCGCAGGCCTTTGCCGGCACTGACGTAACGTTTGACGTAATAGTTGACGCCGTTGCGCTGGACACGAATGACCTCGGACAGCGGATCACTGGTCAGTTGCTCGCCCGTGAGGGCAAAAACCGCATCAAGACTGCCAAAATCTTCTGCCAGGTCACTGTAGGCCGGCTCCAGTTTCCAACCCGACATCAGAGCGCATCCCCGTATCGCTGTTTACGCTCGTAGAGCTTGCTGGCCTTGCCCTCGAGCCACGCCAGCAACCCGGCTTCTTCAGCCAGAATCTGGCGCAGAGGCTGTTGGAAGTACCCCTTGAGGAAACGTAGTTTGTCGCGGCGGGTCAGGCCGATCTCCAGCGCCGAAAAATACAGCGCCGCCAGGTCCTTGTTGCGCCAGCGCTGGGTAATCGTCGGACGGGTCTGGGCGCGGTGAAGGTCGATCACCGACAACTTGAAATCATCGCAGGTCACCGGTTTATCGGTGTGCAGCAGGAAGTGGCAGATGTAGCAGTCGCGATGGTTGACCCCGGCGCGGTGCATCATGCCGGTCATGCGCGCGACTTCGGCGATCAGGGCGCGCTTGAGCTTTGGCTCCGGCGGGTGCTTGACCCAGTCGATGCTGAAATCTTCAAGGCTGATGGTGGGCGCCAGCTCTTCGGTGACGATGAACGAATGCTGGTCCGCCGGGTTACTGCCCTTTTCGCCGTAGGCGACAGCAGTCATGGTTGGGACACCGACTTCTTGCAGGCGCTGGATGGCCTTCCACTCCTGGCCCGCGCCAAGCACCGGCAGCTTGGCGGTCAGCAGGTTCTTGAAAATCTCGCCCCAGCCGATGCCCCGGTGGATCTTCACGAAGAACCCGTGGCCGTCCACTTCAGTTCGCAGTGTCCGGCGCGCTTCGAGCTCGCGGTACACCTCGCCCTTGAGGCCCTCGACTTCGGCGAACGGGTCGCGTCCGGCCCAGAGGCTCTTGAACGGTTCAGCCAGCATCAACTTCATTAAGCGTGCTCCGCCAGAATCACATCGGCCGCGTGCTGCGGCATGCTGTAGAGGTCGGCCGTCCCGGCGAAGGCCAGACCGTTGCGGCTCCAGGCCGCCCGTGCATCGGTGTCGTTCAACATGCCGGTCAGGTACTGAGCCAGTTGCGCCTGATCGAAGGGTTCGTCCAGCACCAGACCGGCGTCAGCCTCGGCGATGTAATGGGCGTAACCGCACACTGCGCTCACCAGCACCGGTAATCCGGCCACCAAAGCCTCAAGCAATACCGTCCCGGTATTTTCGTTGTACGCCGGGTGGATCAGCAGATCGGCACCGAGCAGGAAACGCGGGATATCGCTGCGGCCCTTGAGGAACTGCACGTTATCGCCGAGCCCCAAAGTGGCGCTCTGCAGTTGGAATACTTTGGGGTCGTCCTGGCCAATTACAAACAGCCGGGTGCGCTTTTTCAGCTCGGCGGGCAGCGCGGCCAGGGCCTTGAGACTACGGTCCACGCCTTTGGTCTTGAACCCGGAACCGATCTGTACCAACAGCAGCTCATCGTCTTTCAGGTTGAATTCGGCGCGGAACCCGGCGCGAATTTCATCGGCGTTCGCGGGGCGACGACGGTCCTGGGCGATGCCCGGTGGCAGCAGATGGAAACGTTCGATCGGCGTGTCGTAATGCTTGATGAACAGCGGCTGCTGGACTTCGGAAATCATCAGCACGTCGGTCTTGGCGTCCTTGGCGAACACCGCGCGTTCGTACTCGGCGAAGTGCCGGTAGCGGCCCCAACGACGGTACAGCGAGTTGCGCAGGTTTTGCGCCTTGTCTTCGAAGCAGCCGTCGGCGGCGTAGTAAACGTCCAGACCCGGCATTTTGTTGAAACCGATCAGACGGTCAACCGGACGCTTGGCCAGATCGGCTTCCATCCAGTCGGTGAGCTTCTCGTTGCGCCGATGATTGAAGAACGCCTTGACCGGCGCCACCAACACTTCGAAGCCCGGCGGGATGTCGCCTTCCCAGATCAACGTGTAGACACGAATTTGATGGCCGCGCTGCTGGCATTCAAGGGCGATGCGCATGAAGTCACGCTGCAAGCCGCCAAAAGGAAAGTACTTGTACAAGACAAATGCCAATTGCATCAGCGCAGCTCCTCAGCCAGTAACAACGTGCTCAGTCGGCTCGCGACACGCTCGGGATTCAGACGCGTGAAGCACAGGGGCCACTCGCGTTTCAGGTCAAACCGACGAGCATCGTCGGCCGTCGGTTGATAGGTGCATTTCTTTTGCAGGCACGGCGCACAAGGGAAGTCGCTGGCCATGTGAATCTGCGATTTGCCGTAGGCGCCGGTCAGGCCCGGATTGGTCGGGCCGAACAGCGACAAGGTCGGCACGTCCAGCGCTGCGGCCAGATGACCGAGACCGGTGTCCACCGCCACGCAGGCTTGCGCCCCGGCCAGGACTTTGCCAACACCCGCCAGGTTCAGCCTGGGCAGCACTTCGACGTGTTTCATGTCTTTGGCGATGCGCTCGGCGCGGGCCTTTTCGACCGGGTTGCCCCACGGCAGCTTCACCGCCACACCGAGATACCCCACTCGCTCGGCCAGCTCGCGCCAATAGGCTTCGGGCCAGTGCTTGGTGTCCCAGGTGGTGCCGTGGAGAAACACCACGTACGGATTTTTGCGCGGCAATTCCACCAGCCGCTCGACGTTCAGGCCGTAATCACCCAGGCCTTTAGGCAGGTCATAACCCAGTGCCACCGCGAACAGCTGACGCACTCGTTCAACCGCGTGCTGCCCACGGGCCACGGCCAGACGTCGGGAATAGAAGCGCGCGGCAATCGGTTCGCGGGCCGAGTTCTTGTCCAGCCCGGCCACCGGCGCTTTGGCATAGCGAGTCAGCAACGCACTTTTCAGCAGGCCCTGAGCGTCGATCACCAGGTCGTATTTCGTCGCGCGCACGCTTTGCTTGAAGCGCTTCCACTCGCCACTCTTGATGGTCTGCCAAATGTTCTTGCGCCAGCGACGGATCGCCACCGGAATCACCTTGCCCACGGCCGGGTGCCAGGTCGGGATCTCGGCGAAACCTTCTTCCACTACCCAGTCGAACTTGATGCCGGGGATCGCCCGTGCCGCGTCGGTCAACGCTGGCAACGCGTGAATCACGTCGCCCAGCGAAGAAGTCTTGATCAACAGTACCCGCAAACTATTTGACCTCGACCACAGTGCCCAGCAACCGCTGCAAGGCTTCGTTCACCGCTGCGGGCATGAGCTGGCGCAAGCAGTTGTAATGACCGAAACGGCAGGTGCGATCGAAGCATGGACTGCATTCGATACCCAGGCGCACGATCTCGACGTGCTCGGCCAGCGGCGGCGTGAAACCCGGCGACGTCGAGCCGTACACCGCCACCAACGGGCGGTTCAGCGCGGCGGCCACGTGCATCAGCCCGGAGTCGTTGGAGACCACCGCGTCGGCGCAGGACAGCAGATCGATGGCCTCGGCCAGGGACGTGCCGCCACTGAGGTTCACCGACTCTTCACGCAGCCCCGGAATCAGCCGCCCACGAATGTCTTCGCCCACCGCGTGATCGTTTTTCGAGCCGAACAACCAGACTTGCCAGCCTTCACGAATCTTCGCCTCGGCGACCTTGGCATAGTGCTCGGACGGCCAGCGCTTGGATTCGCCAAACTCGGCGCCGGGGCACAGCGCCAACACCGGGCGGTCGAGCGCCAGACCAAACTTGGCCAGCGCACCGTCGCGGGTCACCGGGTCGATCTGCAGGCTCGGTCGTGGATAAGGTTTCGCCAGCTCGATGCCAGGCTCAAAGGCCAGGGCCATGAAGCGCTCGATCATCAACGGATACCGCTCTTTGTCGAGCGTGCGCACGTCATTGAGCAGGCCGTAGCGGAACTCGCCACGCCAGCCGGTGCGCTTCGCAATGCCGGCAAAAAACGGCACCAGCGCCGATTTCAGGGAGTTGGGCAGCAGAATGGCCTGGTCGTACTGACCGGCCAGGGATTTACCGATGCGCCGACGCGTCGCCAACTCCAGCACGCCGTGGCCGAGCGGGAAGCTCAAGGCCTGGCGCACTTCGGGCATGCGCTCGAGGATCGGCCGGCTCCACTCGGGGGCCAGCACGTCGATTTCGCACTGCGGGTGGCGTTGTTTGAGACACTGAAAAAGTGTCTGCGCCATCACCATGTCACCGACCCAACTGGGCCCAACGATCAGAATTTTCATGTGGTTTCCAAAAACGAACCGGGGAGGCATACGCCTCCCCGCCTCGAGAATCCAGCACCTGCGGGGTGAACCGCCAGGTCATTTGGACGAGCCGGTTGGGGCTCGTCGGATAAATTTAATACACATCCATGTCAGTTAGCATAAATCTCTGTGGCGAGGGAGCTTGCTCCCTCGTCACAAAAGCCCGCCACACTCATGTCAGCTTAACCCCAACTCACGCCAGATCCGCATGACCTGCCGTCGTTCATCCACGAACTGGTCGCCCGGTATCACGCCGGCATCCTTCTGCAAGGCCTCCCGGTGAGCGGCGGAGCGGTAGGCTTTATAGGCCTCACGCAACAGGCTGGCGTCTTCGGCGGGTATCAACCCCTCCTCCTCCAGCCCTTCCAGAATGCGGATATTGTCGGTATAGCGCAGCAATGACGGATGTGTTTCAGACCACGCCAGAGCCGCGTATTGCACCATAAATTCAATATCGACGATACCTCCAGCGTCCTGCTTGAGATCGAACGGCGCCGTGGCCTCGAAGGCATTTGTCGCCATGCCCGCCGCCGTGCTCTTGCTGCCGAGATTATCGCGCATCTTGGCGCGCATCTCGCTGACCTCCTGGCGCAAGGTCGACAGATCCCGCGATTTGGCCAATACCGTCGCGCGAACCTTCTCGAATGCCTGACCTACATCCTGGCTACCCACCAGCACCCGCGCCCGCACCAGCGCCTGATGCTCCCAGGTCCAGGCCTCGTTCTCCTGATACCGGGCAAACGCCCCCAATGAACTCACCAGCAAACCGGAAGCACCGGACGGTCGCAGGCGCATGTCCACTTCATACAGCTGACCGGAGTTGGTCTGGGCCGTCAGCAAGTGAATGATCCGTTGCCCGAGCCGGGTAAAGAACTGCGCGCCGTCGATGGGTTTCGGGCCGTCGGTTTCCGCATGCGGATCCGCGTCATGGATGAACACAAGGTCCAGGTCCGAACTGTGCCCCAACTCCAGACCGCCGACTTTCCCGTAACCGACAATAATGAATCCAGGGTCGCACACGCTGCCGTCGGTGCGCAGCGGTGTACCGTACTTGGCCACTGTCTGGCGCCAGGCCAGGACCAGCACTTGTTCGAGGATCGCTTCGGCGAGCCAGGTCAGGTAATCGCTGACCTTCATCAATGGCAGGCTACCGGCGATTTCCGAAGCGGCGACGCGCAAGCGGTGCGCCAGCTTGAAATGCCGCAGGGCTTCCATTTGTTGTTCGAGATCGTCTTCGGGAATCCGCGTCAGGCGCTCGCGCAACTCGGCCGCCAGTTCCGGCGCCAGCGGCGGTTTGAACAACCGGCCTTCGTTGAGCAATTCGTCGAGCAGCAACGGAAAGCGCGTGATCTGTTCGGCAATCCACGGGCTTGCCGCGCACAGTGTCAGCAGACGGCGTAGCGCGCCGGGGTTTTCGGTCAGCAGCACCAGATAGGCGGAACGCCGCGCCACGGCCTCAACCAGCGGCAACACACGTTCCAGCACCAAATCGGGATTGGCGTGCTCCACGGCCTGAGCCAGCAAGCGCGGAATAAAAGCATCAAGGCGCTCCCGCCCCAGGCGCTGCATGGCACGCAATTGCGGGCTGCCGCGTAGACTGGCCAATGCTTTCAGCGCCTTGGCGGCATCGGCGAAACCGCCCTCTTCGAGTTGGCGGCACGCGGCTTCTTCGTCCTGGGCTTCTTCCCACAGCGGCAGCCATTCCCCACCGACCACCACTTCGCTCTCGGTGCCTTGCTCTTCGTCGGGATCGGCAATCACCTGACCGAAGTGCCAGGCCACCCGGCCACGCCAGTACATCAGTTGTTCGTGGAATGCCGTCCAGTTGGCAAACCCGAGCATGAAGGCAATGCGCGCCTGATCGTGTGCGCCGTCCGGCAACATCTGGGTCTGGCGGTCGGCAATCGCCTGAATCGCGTGCTCGGTGTAACGCAGGAATTCGTAGCCTTCGCGCAGCTCGCTGACCACCGCCGGCGGCAGGTAGCCCTGCCCCTCCAGAGTGCTCAGTACTTTTAATAGAGGACGTTGCTGCAGACTCAGGTCGCGACCACCGTGAATCAGCTGGAAGGCCTGGGCGATAAACTCGACTTCACGGATGCCGCCGGAGCCAAGCTTGATGTTGTCGGCCATACCCTTGCGCCGGACTTCCTGCTGGATCAACTGCTTCATGGTGCGCAGCGCTTCGATGGCCGAGAAGTCCAGGTAACGCCGGTAAACGAACGGCCGCAGCATCTCGAGCAACTGGGCGCCAGCCACTTGATCGCCAGCCACCACCCGCGCCTTGATCATCGCGTAGCGTTCCCAGTCGCGACCCTGATCCTGGTAATACTGTTCCAGCGCATTGAAGCTCAGCACCAGAGCGCCGGACGAACCGTAAGGCCGCAAGCGCATGTCGACGCGGAACACGAAACCGTCGACGGTCATCGGGTCCAGCGCTTTGATCAGACGCTGGCCGAGGCGAATGAAAAATTCCTGGTTATCCAGCGAGCGTTTCACGCCAACGGTTTCGCCGCCCTCGGGGTAGGCAAAGATCAGGTCGATGTCCGACGACAGGTTCAACTCCACCGCACCGAGCTTGCCCATGCCGAGGATGACCATCTGTTGCGGCTCGCCGCTGCGCCGCCCGGTGGGCACACCGAACTGCTGGCAATGCCGCGAGTACAACCACTGATAGGCCTGATCGATGCTGGCATCGGCCATGTCCGAGAGGTCGCGACACGTCTGGACCAGATCGGCCTGGCGAGTCAGGTCGCGCCAGATGATCCGCACCTGGTGACGATTACGCTGGCGGCGCAGGACACGACCAAGCTGGTCGTCAGTTTCGGCGGCGCTCACCGCCGTCGCAATCTGTGCGCACAACTCGCCTGGCGCCAAGGCACGGTCCAGTTCGCCGGACTGCACCAGTTCCAGCAACATCAAAGGGTCACGCAGACTGTGTTCAATCACAAAGTCGCTGGCAGCGGTGACGCGGGCAAATTGCGCCCAGCGCTCAGGCGTCCAGGCAGACAGGCCATGGTCGTCGGGAAGAACCCCGACAGTCGTGCGGAACGACTGCTCGGCGCGGGTGACAAACGGCAGGAGCCCATCGGGCAGTTCGGCAAGCGAAGGGAGGCTCATGGTCTATCCTTGATCGGCGTGTGAAGGGCTGCATGTAGTGATTCGTGAAAACACGCTACGTGAGTGACTGTCGAACAAAGGTTAGAAATAGCTGAAATTTCTTTATTTTTGGCAGCGGTCATCAAGCTTCCACCTTTTTCGATTGGCAAAAGACCAACCTTAACGATTATTCTCACAACGCAGCCGGAGGCCACAAGCCAATCATCTGTAGTTTTACTACTCGTCTATACATTCGAAAGGCTGAAATGCCCGAAGATTTGTAGTAAAACTACACGCCGCCGGAACAACCTATCGGCAATCCAAGAATTTATATCGTCTGCCCACAAGGCCAGTCGCAAACTCAGGCAACCGATTCTGGAAGCCTTTCCGCCCTGGAGCAAGCCATGCAAGACCTCGATCCCGTCGAAACCCAGGAATGGCTGGACGCCCTGGAATCGGTTCTCGACAAAGAAGGCGAAGACCGTGCTCACTATCTGATGACCCGTATGGGCGAACTCGCAACCCGTAGCGGTTCGCAATTGCCTTACGCCATCACCACGCCATACCGCAACACCATTCCCGTTACCCACGAAGCACGCATGCCTGGCGACCTGTTCATGGAACGCCGCATTCGCTCGCTGGTACGCTGGAACGCGATGGCCATGGTGATGCGCACGAACCTGAAAGATTCTGACCTGGGCGGTCACATCTCCAGCTTCGCCTCCAGCGCAACCCTGTACGACATCGGCTTCAACTACTTCTTCCAGGCCCCGACCGACGAACACGGCGGCGACCTGATCTACTTCCAGGGTCACACCTCGCCAGGCGTTTACGCCCGTGCGTTCATGGAAGGCCGCATCACCGAAGACCAGATGAACAACTTCCGCCAGGAAGTCGACGGTCAGGGCCTGTCGTCCTACCCTCACCCATGGCTGATGCCTGACTTCTGGCAGTTCCCGACCGTATCCATGGGCTTGGGTCCGATCCAGGCGATCTACCAGGCACGCTTCATGAAGTACCTGGAACACCGTGGCTTCATCCAGCCAGGCAAACAGAAAGTCTGGTGCTTCCTGGGCGACGGCGAGTGCGACGAGCCGGAATCCCTCGGTGCGATCTCCCTGGCCGGCCGCGAGAAGCTGGACAACCTGATCTTCGTCATCAACTGCAACCTGCAGCGCCTCGACGGCCCGGTTCGCGGCAACGGCAAGATCATCCAGGAACTCGAAGGCGTGTTCCGCGGTGCTCAGTGGAACGTGACCAAAGTCATCTGGGGCCGCTTCTGGGACCCACTGCTGGCCAAGGACGTCGACGGCATCCTGCAACGCCGCATGGACGAAGTCATCGACGGCGAGTACCAGAACTACAAAGCCAAAGACGGCGCGTTCGTGCGTGAACACTTCTTCAACACGCCAGAACTCAAGGCGATGGTTGCCGATCTGTCCGACGACGAGATCTGGAAACTCAACCGTGGCGGCCACGACCCGTACAAGGTCTACGCGGCGTACCACGAAGCGGTCAACCACAAAGAACAACCGACTGTCATCCTGGCCAAGACCATCAAAGGTTATGGCACCGGTGCCGGCGAAGCGAAAAACACTGCGCACAACACCAAGAAAGTCGATGTCGACAGCCTGAAGTTGTTCCGCGACCGTTTCGACATCCCGGTCAAGGACGACGAACTGGAAAACCTGCCGTTCTTCAAACCGGAAGAAGGCAGCGCCGAAGCCCGCTACCTGAGCGAGCGCCGTACCGCACTGGGCGGTTTCGTGCCTCAGCGTCGCGCCAAGAGCTTCAACATCCCGACCCCGCCACTGGATACCCTCAAGGCGATCCTGGACGGCTCGGGCGACCGTGAAATTTCCACCACCATGGCCTTCGTGCGGATCCTCGCGCAACTGGTCAAGGACAAGGAAATCGGCCCACGCATCGTACCGATCATCCCGGACGAAGCCCGTACCTTCGGTATGGAAGGCATGTTCCGTCAGTTGGGCATCTACTCGTCCGTCGGCCAGCTCTACGAGCCAGTCGATAAAGACCAGGTGATGTTCTACAAGGAAGACCAGAAGGGCCAGATCCTTGAAGAAGGCATCAACGAAGCGGGCGCCATGAGCTCCTTCATCGCTGCCGGTACTTCGTACTCCAGCCACAACCAGCCAATGCTGCCGTTCTACATCTTCTACTCGATGTTCGGCTTCCAGCGTATTGGCGACCTGGCCTGGGCCGCTGGCGACAGCCGTACCCGTGGCTTCCTGATCGGCGGCACCGCCGGCCGTACCACCCTGAACGGTGAAGGCCTGCAACACGAAGACGGTCACAGCCACCTGCTGGCTGCCACCATCCCGAACTGCCGCACCTACGATCCAACCTACGGCTACGAGCTGGCGGTGATCATTCAGGACGGTATGAAGAAGATGACCGAAGAGCAACAGGACGTCTTCTACTACATCACCGTAATGAACGAGTCCTACCAGCAGCCAGCCATGCCGGCCGGTGCCGAAGAAGGCATCAAAAAAGGCATGTACCTGCTCGAGGAAGACACCCGCGAAGCGGCGCACCACGTTCAGCTGATGGGCTCCGGCACCATCCTGCGTGAAGTCCGTGAAGCGGCGAAGATCCTGCGTGAAGAGTTCAACGTCGGCGCCGACGTATGGAGCGTTACCAGCTTCAACGAACTGCGTCGCGATGGCCTGGCCGTTGAACGCACTAACCGTCTGCACCCTGGCCAGAAGCCTAAGCTGAGCTATGTCGAAGAGTGCCTGAACGGCCGTAAAGGTCCGGTCATTGCGTCTACCGACTACATGAAGCTGTTCGCTGAACAAATTCGTCAGTGGGTCCCGTCCAAGGAATTCAAAGTCCTGGGCACCGACGGTTTCGGCCGCAGTGACAGCCGCAAGAAGCTGCGTCACTTCTTCGAAGTAGACCGTCATTTCGTGGTGTTGGCAGCCCTGGAAGCCTTGGCTGACCGTGGTGACATCGAACCTAAAGTGGTGGCTGAAGCCATCGCCAAGTTCGGTATCAACCCGGAAAAACGCAACCCACTGGACTGCTGAGGAGACACTCTGTGAGCGAACTCATTCGCGTACCTGACATCGGCAGCGGTGAAGGTGAAGTAATTGAACTGTTTGTGAAGGTCGGCGACCGTATCGAAGCCGACCAGAGCATCCTGACGCTGGAATCGGACAAGGCGAGCATGGAAGTGCCTGCGCCTAAGGCCGGTATCATCAAGAGCCTGAAAGTGAAGCTGGGCGATCGCCTGAAAGAAGGCGACGAACTGCTGGAACTGGAAGTCGAAGGTGCCGCTGCCCCAGCCTCTATACAGCCCCCTGCGGCGGCCGCTGCGCCAGCCAAAGCTGAAGCCAAACCGGCTGCCGCACCTGCGCCAACGGCTCCTGCTGCCGCGCCGGCGGCTGCCAGCATTCAGCAAGTGCACGTGCCGGACATCGGTTCGTCGGGCAAGGCCCAGATCATCGAGATCCAGGTCAAGGTCGGCGACACCGTCGAGGCTGATCAGTCGTTGATCACCCTGGAATCCGACAAGGCCAGCATGGAAATCCCTTCGCCCGCCGCTGGCGTGGTCAAGGCCATCAGCGTCAAGCTCAACGACGAAGTCGGCACGGGCGATCTGATTCTGGATCTGGAAGTGGCGGGTGCTGCGGCCCCTGCTGCTGCCGCTCCTGCCCAGGCTGCTGCGCCTGCTGCCGCAGCTCCTGCGCCAGCCGCCGCGGCGCCGGCTGCACCGGTTGCCGACAGCGTTCAGGACATTCATGTCCCGGACATCGGTTCGGCTGGCAAGGCCAAGATCATCGAAGTGCTGGTCAAGGCGGGCGACACCGTTGCCGCCGACCAGTCGCTGATCACCCTGGAATCCGACAAGGCGAGCATGGAAATTCCATCGCCGGCCGCTGGCGTGGTGGAAAGCGTTTCCATCAAGCTGGATGACGAAGTCGGTACCGGCGACCTGATCCTGAAGCTGAAAGTCAAAGGCGCGGCACCTGCTGCAGCCCCGGCTGCCGCTGCTGCGCCGAGTGCTCCAGCGCCTGCCGCTGCTGCTCCGGCTGCCGCCGCTCCTGCTGCTGCCCCGGCTGCTGCTCCTGCCAAGCCTGGCGCGAAAGTTCACGCCGGCCCTGCCGTGCGTCAACTGGCCCGCGAGTTCGGCGTCGAGCTGAGCGCTGTCGGCGCCAGCGGTCCGCACGGTCGCATCCTGAAGGAAGACGTTCAGGTTTACGTCAAAGCCATGATGCAGAAGGCCAAGGAAGCTCCGGCCGCTGCGGCTGGTGCAACCGGCGGCGCGGGCATCCCGCCAATTCCGGTCGTGGACTTCAGCCGCTTCGGCGAAATCGAAGAAGTGCCGATGACCCGCCTGATGCAGGTCGGCGCTGCCAACCTGCACCGCAGCTGGCTGAACGTGCCGCACGTGACGCAATTCGACTCGGCGGATATCACCGAGCTGGAAGCGTTCCGCAACGCCCAGAAAACCGTGGCCGAGAAGGCCGGCGTCAAGCTGACCATCCTGCCACTGCTGCTCAAGTCCTGCGCACACCTGCTCAAGGAACTGCCGGACTTCAACAGCTCGCTGGCACCAAGCGGCAAAGCGATCATCCGCAAGAAGTACGTGAACATCGGTTTCGCGGTCGATACCCCGGATGGCCTGCTGGTACCGGTCATCAAGAACGTCGACCAGAAGAGCCTCCTGCAACTGGCCGCCGAGGCTGCTTCCCTGGCTGAAAAGGCCCGGACCAAGAAGCTTTCGTCGGACGAGATGCAAGGCGCCTGCTTCACCATTTCCAGCCTCGGCCACATTGGCGGCACCGGCTTCACGCCGATCGTCAACGCGCCGGAAGTGGCGATCCTCGGTGTTTCCAAGGCAACCATCCAGCCAGTCTGGGACGGCAAAGCCTTCCAGCCGAAACTGATGCTGCCGCTGTCTCTGTCCTACGATCACCGTGTGATCAACGGCGCCGCTGCTGCACGCTTCACCAAGCGTCTGAGCGACCTGCTAGCAGACATCCGCACCATTCTGCTGTAACACCGGCCGGCCCTCCCTGACCGGAGGGCCAGTCGCGTTCCACGTTTTCCGAGCGCCACGCTCGTACCTCAACCCCGCCAATTTGGCGGGGCTTTTTTTGCCTGAAAAAAGCCCTCATCCGCACTTTATTCCTACATTCACGGCTTACGCCACCTACAACCCCAGTCCACTTCCGCCCGATATTTTTTTCCAGCCAATAACTAGGCTTAGTTTGGAGGTTTCATATAGAAACCTCGACGACTTAATCTGCTTAGTTAGCATTACTTCGAATGGATTCGAACATGTTCAAACCAACTGTCGGCCCAATTATCGGCCACACCACCACTCACCATGCGCGTATTTTCTTGCGCGGTGAATTACAGGGCGATGCCTTGGTATTTGCGGGCATCCGTTATCGACGCACCGGTGAGCCATACTGGTCCAAAGGAGTATTTGCAAAACTGTCCGCCTTGCGTGACATGTCCGATGTGATTGCACTCAACGATCTGGCCAGCGACACCGACTATGAATACCAGGCAGGCTGGTTCAGCCCCATGAGCCCAGTGCATACCGTGGAGACGGTTCAGGAACTGCCGCTGCAATGGCCGCGGGAGATTTACCGCTTGCGCACACAGTCCAGCAAAACCACCCAGCCGCGAGCCTATGTCATCGGCTCATGTCGTTACTTGCGATTGACCGCCGGCATTGCATTGGCCCCACAGTGGGGCGACCGGATTTTTGCCTCGATCAACAGCCTGGCGGAACGCGCCGAACCGCCCATCAGCGCCATGCTGATGACTGGCGACCAGATTTACGTCGATGACCTGAACCTTGTGGCCCCCGACCGGGAATACCAAGACATCCTCAAGAAGTACCGCACAGCCTTTTCGCAGCCTCATATTTCCAAGTTAATGTCGGGCATTGCGACTTATATGATCCTCGACGACCATGAAATTGAAGACAACTGGCCCGCGAATAAAAGCAAGGACGATGATCACTTATACAACAATGCCATTGCAGCGTATGAGTTATATCAAGCCAGTCACAGCCCCACGTATGAACTGCTGGCCAATGGGCAAGTAAGCAAAAGACTGGAACAGTATTGGTATCAGTTCTCCGAGGGTGATATCGAATGGTTTATCACCGACAGTCGAACCCGACGCAATCTGTCGGCCAGCGACCGGCGCATCCTTGATGAAGAACAGGAACAGGCGCTGCTCAAATGGCTGATCAATAGCCGGGCCCGGGTCAAATTCGTGGTCACCAGCGTCATGTTCTATCCCGACCGCAAACTTAACGGCGATGACGCCT
Source organism: Pseudomonas sp. GGS8 (assembly GCF_024168645.1). Taxonomy (NCBI): domain Bacteria; kingdom Pseudomonadati; phylum Pseudomonadota; class Gammaproteobacteria; order Pseudomonadales; family Pseudomonadaceae; genus Pseudomonas; species Pseudomonas sp. GGS8. The sequence goes on from NZ_JALJWF010000001.1 coordinate 1,348,621, forward strand.
GGAAAGCCTTCCCGGAGCAACGGCTACGGCTGCTGGAGACGATTCGTACACGCGGCATCAAGAACGTCTTGTTCATCTCCGGCGATGTTCACGGCTCCCTCACCAGTCGTCTGACCCACAGCGAAGACCCGGATTTTGAAGTCCACACCATCGTGTCTTCACCGCTGTGCAACAGCAAACTGCTGCCGTACGCCAAGGCATCGACCTTCATCCTCGAGCAGGCCCTGGCCCGAACAGCGGCGGGCGACTATCGGCATGAACTGACCAGCGAGGTGATCAGCCAGGACAACTTCGCGCATCTGATCGTCGAGGCCGAGCAGGTTCGCGTCAATTATCACGATCGGGATGGTAAGCCATTGCAGTCGATCAGCATCAAATTGCATTGATCCCTGGAAAAGATCGCAGCCTTCGGCAGCCCCTACGGGCTGCAATCTTTTGGCCCACAACATTACTTTTTGACGCCTCGCTGGAGAAAACTGTGCGCCTGCCGACATATTCTTATAGCACTTGGCCTTCATGTCTCTTGTCAGTCGGTGTCGCAATGATGCAACCTTGCTGCAGGCAACAGTAAAGAGGGCGAGAGCCCGGCGCGATCAGCATATTCGAAGCGAGTTTCCCTCAATGAAAAGCCAACCCGATGCCGCCAGCCGTATGGTGGCCGAGGTAGTGACGCAGTTGCCTGTGCCCTCGCGGCTCGGCATGCTGCGTTTCGAACGGCTGAATGAACCAAGCTGGGCGCTGCTGTTTCTCGATCCTAATTGCGAACGACAGTTCGGCCTGCCGGCGGTGGAGCTCTGTGCTCTGGTCGGTTCGCCGTACGCCAGCCTGATGGAGCCCGAAGCGCGCTATCAACTGCACGACACGATCCAGCAACAGCTCACCGAAAACCCGCATTACCTGATCCGCTACACCCTGCACACCGCCGCCGGCGTTCTGAGCCTGCTGGAACTGGGCGAAGCCTACAAACAACACAATCGACACCTGCTGCGCGGCTACCTGATGGTGGTGGACGGTCTGTTCGACGGCGAACCCTTACTGCCAGCGCTGGATCTGGAAACCCAGAACTCACGCCTGCAAATCGCCCTGGAACTCAATCAACGTGCCCAGCAGGAACAACTGCAGCACCTGGACCGGGTGCGTGCCCAGCAAGACCTGATCCTGCTGCTGACCCGCCAGCGCTACAGCACCAACAATTCCTTGCAAGAAGCCGCCGAACTGATCACCCGCAGCGCCTGCGACATCTATGAAATCGACTGCGCCAGCCTGTGGAACCTCGACGGCTCGCTACTGACGCCAATCTCGGCCTATCACCGTGCCACCCGCAATCACCAACTGCCGGAGCCCATCGACGCCAGTGGTTTTCCCGATTACCTCGACGCCTTGCACACTGGCCGCGCCATCGACGCCCACAACGCCATGCGCGACCCGCGCACCCGGGAAATCGCCGAGTACCTGCGCCCGCGCGACGTCAACGCCATGCTCGACGCCAGCATCCGTGTCGATGGCCAGGTGGTCGGCGTGCTCTGCCTGGAACAGATCGGGGCGACCCGCGCCTGGCAATCGGACGAAATCGCCTTTGCCGGCGAACTGGCGGATCAATTCGCCCAAGTCATCAACAACCACAACCGCCGTACCGCCACCAGCGCCCTGCACTTGTTCCAGCGTGCGGTGGAACAAAGCGCCAACGCCTTTCTGCTGGTCAATTGCGACGGCGTGGTGGAGTACGTCAACCCAAGCTTCACCGCGATCACCCAGTACACCACCGAGGAAGTCCACGGCCAGCGGCTGTCGGAACTGCCAGCCCTGGAAAACCTCAGCGAACTGCTGTTCGACGCTCCGTCGGCGCTGGCCAAGAGCAACAGCTGGCAGGGCGAATTCAAGAGCCGGCGTAAAAACCTCGAACCCTACTGGGGCCAGTTGTCGATTTCCAAGGTCTATGGCGACAACCGTGAGCTGACCCACTACATCGGCATCTACGAAGACATCACCCAGACCAAGCTCGCCCAGCAACGCATCGAGCGCCTGGCTTACACCGACAACCTGACCAACCTCGGCAACCGTCCGGCATTCATCCGCAACCTCGATGAACGCTTTGCCCGAGACAGCGATACGCCGATCAGCCTGCTGCTGGTGGACATCGACAACTTCAAGCGGATCAACGACAGCCTCGGCCACCAGACCGGCGACAAACTGTTGATCAGCCTGGCGCGGCGCCTGCGCAACAGCCTGAGTTCGAGCGGCAGTCTGGCGCGCTTCGCCAGTAACGAATTCGCGGTGCTGCTGGACGACACTGACCTCTCGGCGGGCCAGCTGGTTGCCAATCAATTGCTGGCAACCCTCGACAAACCGATGTTCGTCGACAACCAGTTGATCAGCGTCACCGGCTCCGTAGGCCTGGCCTGCGCGCCGCTACATGGTCGCGACCCACAGACGCTGATGCGCAACGCCGGCTTGGCGCTGCACAAGGCCAAGGCCAACGGCAAACATCAGGTGCAAGTGTTCACCGAAGCGCTGAACGCTGAAGCCAGCTACAAACTGTTCGTCGAAAACAACCTGCGCCGCGCCCTGACCCAGAACGAACTGGACGTGTTCTACCAGCCCAAGCTGTGCCTGCGCAGCGGTCGCTTGCTGGGGATGGAGGCGCTGCTGCGCTGGAACCATCCGGAAAAGGGCATGATCCGCCCGGACCAATTCATCAGCGTGGCCGAAGAAACCGGGCTGATCATCCCGATCGGTAAATGGATCGCCCGCCAGGCCTGCCGCATGAGCAAAGACCTGACCGCCGCTGGCCTGGGCAACCTGCAAGTGGCGATCAATCTGTCGCCCAAGCAGTTCTCCGACCCGGACCTGGTGGCGTCCATCGCCAACATCCTCAAAGAAGAAGCGCTGCCGGCGAACCTGCTGGAGCTGGAACTGACCGAAGGCCTGCTGCTGGAAGCCACCGAAGACACGCACTTGCAGCTCGATCAGCTCAAGCGTCTGGGCCTGACCCTGGCGATGGACGACTTCGGCACCGGTTACTCGTCGCTCAGCTACCTGAAAAAATTCCCGATCGACATCATCAAGATCGATCGAAGCTTCATCCACGAAATCCCGGACAACCAGGACGACATGGAAATCACCTCCGCCGTGATCGCCATGGCCCACAACCTGAAACTCAAGGTCGTGGCCGAAGGCATCGAGACGGCCGAGCAGTTGGCCTTCCTGCGCCGTCACCGCTGCGACGTCGGCCAGGGCTACCTGTTCGACCGTCCGATTCCGGGTTCGGAGCTGATCGAAAAGCTCAAACGCTACCCACGCGGCCCATTCGTCTGACAGCGACATCCCCTGTGGGAGCGACCTGTGGCGAGGGGGCTTGCCCCCGTTGGGCTGCGAAGCAGCCCCAAAATCTCTGATGTACCAAAGAGCTTGTGAGTGCTACGCACTCAAACGGGGCGGTGCGGTGTTCCGACAAGCCCCCTCGCCACAGGTCGCTCCCATAGAGGTAGTGCGTAACTGGACGGCATTGGGCAAACTGGCAGTCTGTATTTACATCTCAACCTGACTGAGAGGACTGATCATGGTTCTGCGCTCGGAAATTCTGGTGAACAAAAACGTGCTCCCGACTAAAGAACAAGCTCTGCCTGGCCGCGAAACCCCGATGACCGTACCGGAGAAACACTTCGTCCACGACGCCCCGCTGCTGGGCCCTTTCGCGATGGACGTGGATTTCGCGATCTTCGGCCTAGGCTGCTTCTGGGGCGCGGAGCGCAAGTTCTGGCAGCGTGAAGGCGTGGTCAGTACGGCGGTGGGTTACGCCGGCGGCTTTACGCCAAACCCGACGTATGAAGAAGTTTGCTCGGGCCTGACCGGCCACAGCGAAGTGGTACTGGTGGTCTACGAGCCGGCAAAAGTCAGCTACGAACAGCTGCTGAAGATGTTCTGGGAACTGCACAACCCGACCCAGGGCATGCGCCAGGGTAACGACATCGGCACCCAATACCGCTCGGTGATCTATGCCACCAACCCGACTCAACTGGCTGCAGCCAAGCACAGCAGGCAAATATTCCAGGCCGAGTTGACCAAGGCTGGCAAAGGCACCATCACCACCGAAATCGAAGAAGCGCCGACGTTCTACTTCGCCGAGACGTATCACCAGCAGTACCTGGCCAAGAACCCTGAAGGGTATTGCGGGATTGGCGGTACTGGCGTGACGTGCCCGATCTGATTTTCGGGCCCTGAAAAGCATCGCGGGCAAGCCCGCTCCCACAGGTTATGTGATCGGCATAAATCTCTGTGGGAGCGGGCTTGCCCGCGAAGGCGTCCGACTAGACGCCACACATGCAACTGATCAGCTCTCGGCGATCAACCAATCCATCTGCCACCCACCCTGGGTCTGCCCCAACTTCTTGGACAACCACGGCAGCAACTCACGCAATTCTTCCTCCAGCCCCCACGGCGGATTGGCAATCGCCAACCCCGAGCCGTTCAGGCTGTTCGGCGTATCCAGCGGATGCACCAACAACTCCACCCGCAACAACTTCGGCGCGCCCGAGCCGGCCAAGTCCTGATAAAACCGCCGCAACGCCCGCTGATCCTTCACCGGATACCAGATCGCCGCCACCGTCTGGCGCATCCGGCCAATCGCCTCTTTCAGCGACGCCGCACAGCGCTGCATCTCATCGAGCTGCTCGAACGGCGGATCAATCAACATCACCGCCCGCTTCTCCTGTACCGGCAACATTGCCCGCGGCACATGCCAGCCTTCGCCCAAGTGAACCTTCACCCGACGATCACCGGCCATGTTGTCCTTGAGCAGCAAGCCGTCTTCGGGGTGCTTCTCATTGAGCATCACCCGATCCTGCGGCCGCGTCAGGCGCCGCGCCAACTCCGGCGACCCCGGGTAATAGCGCAACTGGCCATCCGGGTTCATGTCGTGCAGCACCTTCATGTAATCGGCGGTCAGCGCCGGCAAATCCGGCTGATCCCACAACCGCGCGATGCCTTCCAGGTACTCACCGGTACGACTGGCCTGATCGCCCTGAAGGTCATACAGGCCAATACCGGCGTGAGTGTCGAGATAGGCAAACGGCTGCTCCTTGCGCGACATCAAGGCGATGAGGCGGGTCAAAGTCAGGTGTTTGAACACATCGGCGTGATTGCCGGCATGGAAGGCGTGACGATAATTCATGGCTGCTCCTGCGAAGGCCGGGAAGTTTACCTTGTACAGAGACGAACGTCAGGGGTTCGCGGCCGAGCGGGCAGTTGCAGCCCCACAATCCCTGTGGCGAGGGAGCTTGCTCCCGCTCGACTGCGAAGCAGTCGCCAAACCAAACCCCTCGGTACAACTGACAAAACCGGGTTGCAGGTTTTGGGGCCGCTACGCAGCCCAACGGGAGCAAGCTCCCTCGCCACAAAAGCTACTCGGCGCTAGTCCGAAGACCGAGCCCGCAACCGCCGCCCAATCACATCCAGCACATCACACCCATCGCGCAACGAAATGGCACAGAGCAAGGCAAAATCACTAAGAATGAAGGATTCGCACTCGACCGAACCGCGCATGGACATGTTTTCCAGTACCTGAGTAACGGCGCGAACTCGATAGCTGGCAGCGTCGGTCAAGATATCCAGCGGCGCGTGGGTATCGACGAACAGTGTGGGCATGTCGGTGCAGTTGCCGGTGAGCGCCATGAAGCGGTTTTCGGGATGGGGGATTGGTTTTTCGTAGGGTGGATCGGGTGTAAATGTTTTCATTTTTGATAGACCTTGGTGGATAAATTCAAGCTACCAACGGCCTTTCCTACGGGCTTGGGTGGCAGCGTACGCGAGAGTAGGAAACTGAGGATCCACCAGACTCAGCCACGCCGAAGCGTGTCCCGCGCACAGCCGCCATGAACGATCTTACGGACACGAATTAAGTGCCGCAATCAAACGACAGCGCTGACACGCGGTGAATCTCCAAGGGTTCCTACACCCTGTCACTGTGTTTTGCAGTGACAGCCAAAGATTATCCATGGAGTTCACTCCGCACCAGTTCATGAAAACCGCTACGACTTGAAGGAAACTTCCGACGACCTTGCCCAGAAATTTCGCTGCCTCCTCATGCCCCTCTCTGTCACCAAGTAGATTGGTCTTCAAGACGGGCCTTATGTAGGTCGTCTTTCCATTCTTCGATTGCCAACTTATATATATCTTCAAAAAAACCACGAGGATCGTCTATCTCTGTTTCATCCCAAGCCATAGACGTATTGGCGTCGTAGTCGCTTTCAAACTGAGTAGAAAAGTCAAAACTTTCCTGCATCAAGGCATCTTCGAGGATTTTAAACATAAAAAATCGGTGTCTATACGGCAGACACTCAAGATTACTTAACACAAACAACTTAATAATTTTTTCTCTATCAGACTTATCATTCGGATTATATACCCACAAAGCCTCGCCAAGGGTTTCCTCACGATCAAAAATAGAAATACCTCCCAACCAATACAACAGTGTCGGCTCGAAAGGAAGATCATACATAGGCCACTTTAACATTTTCACTTATCCTAATCTGGGAATGCAGTATAGGGTTTAACTACACCACCTTGACGAAACCTAACCTCTGAATAATTTAACTCATCTATATATTTCGGGTTTTGTAAATCCTTTTTATTAGGCTTATACCCTCTACCGCCACCCGGCATTTCTCTCCTTACAACGGGATCCCCTGATTGAGTAAAACCCGTGGGAGCTGGAGGCTTTCGACTCATTCTAGAAACAGCATCATTTATTGCATGCATCTGGAGCAACCAGCTTTTAAACTGGGAACTGGGGTTAATCTTCTCCTTTTTGCCTTTCTTTGTTGGGTGACTGCCATCAATAGATCTCTGCTTTAGCGCTTTGCCAGGTATTTCCGGATTATGTTTTGCCACGGTGTGCATGCCGTACTTTTTCTCAAACTCTATGACCCGCCTCTTAGCATTTGCTTCAGCCAACTCATCAATCCGCGCCCTCCGCTGATCACCTGTCAGCTTCGGCAGCGGCGGCTCACCCTCATCAACCCCAACGCCAGTCGTATCATCCGGTGCCCCACACCCCGGCTTATTCGGCGGCGGGCAATTCCCGCTCAACCCCAACGGATCAACCCACCCCGTCGGGTTCGGCGTGTACTGGTACTGGTTCAGCCCGCCCGCTAACTTGATCGGATCCGGCGTCAGATACCGACCAACCTCCGGATCATAGTATCGATGCCGGTTGTAGTGCAGGCCGCTCTCGGCGTCGAAGTATTGGCCCTGAAACCGTAACGGTTGTTCAAGTTGCTCGCCCCCGCCGAATGTTTGGCGCGTGACTTTGCCGTAGGCGTTGTACTTTGCCGACCAGACAATCTCGCCACCGAAATCCGTCAGTTCCTGCGGTGTACCGAGATGATCGAGTTGGTAGTAGAACGGGCAAGCCTTGCGCGGGCCTTTGCCGTCGAGCATGGCCAGCGGGCGGAAGCTGCCCGGTTCGTAGACGTAGCTGCGGTAATGCTCCTTGCAGCTTTCAGCGACGACTTGGTCGCCCTGCCAGAAGAACTCGGTGGTTTTGCCGTCGACGGTTTTGCTGATGCGGCGGCCGAAGGCATCGTAGCGGTAGCTTGAGCAACGACCGTCCGGCGTGGTGACGCCGATCAGCCGATGCTGGCAGTCATAGCGGTACTCGGTGACGAGTTTCTGCCCGGTGCCGCGACGTTCGCGGATGAGGTTGCCGAAGGCGTCGTAGTCGTAATGGCAGTCGCCTTGCATGAGCAGGCGATTACCCAGCACCTTCGCGGCGCCGGGGCGGTCCTGCATCAGCAGGTTGCCGGCCGGGTCGTGGGCGAAGGTTTCCGGTGGGTCGTCGCGGGTGTGGCGCACCCGCGTCAGGCGGTTGAGTGCGTCGTAGTAATAGTTGCGCTGGCCATGACGGCTGTCGGCGATGCTCGCCAGGTTGCCGTTGACGGCGTAGCTGTAGTGGCGCAAGTACAGCGGTTTGGTTGACTGGTTGATCGCGTGGGCTTGCAACCGGCCTTGTTCGTCGTAGTGGTACTGGCTGGTCAGCTGTCCTTGCTGGCGTTGCTGTTCGCGGCCGAAGACGAATTGGTGGCTGGTGAGCCGTGCGCCGTTAAGGTCGATAGCCGTGAGCGCGCCGCCCTTGGCGTGGTGGTAATCGAGTTTGCTGCCGTCCGGCAGGCGCAGGCGGTTGAGCTGGCCGCAGGCGTCGTAGCCATAGCGCAGGGTGCCCCAGCCCTGATGCTCGGTGATCAGCCGGTCCTGCTGGTCGTACTCGAACTCCAGCGGGTGATCGTGGCCGTCGTCGACGCCGGTCAGTCGGCCCAGCGAGTCGTAGCGGTATTCGACCTGGATGCCATCGGGCAACGTTTTGACCAGCAACCGTCCGGCCGAATCCCGCTCATAAGCCGTCACCAGCTGCGAGCCGTCGTCGCCGAACTCGGTTTTTTCCAGCAGGTGGCCATTGAGGTCGTAGACGTAGGCGGTGCGGCGGCCGTCGAAACCGGTTTCCTGTCGGATCAGGCCGTTGGGCGTGTAGTCCAGGCTATATTTTTCGCCGGACTCGTTTTCGATTTCCGTGAGCAGTAGCTGCGCGTTGTCGTAGCGGTATTGGAGCTGGGTGCCATCGGGGTTGATCCGGCGGCTGACCAGGTGCAAATCGTCGACGTATTCGTAACGGGTGACGCGGCCCAGTTCGTCGCGTTCGGCGGTGATCTTGCCGTAGGCGTTGTAGCTGAACGCGCGCGTGGCGCCGTTGGGTAGCGTCGTCTGGATCAGTCGGCCGACGGCGTCCCATTGGTACTGGGTGACCGCACCGTGTTCGTCCTGACGAGTAAGCTGCCGCCCCAGCACATCGTAGGAAAACCGCCGCTGACCACCGTCCGGCAAGGTTTCTTCGAGCAGTTGCCCCAAGCCATTCCAGACAAACACATGCCGGCTGGTGTCCGGGTAACGGATCGACAGCAACTGACCGTTGTCGTCGTAGTGATAATGGGTGACCTGGCCCTCCGGATCGGTCGCTTCGGTGACATCACCCTGGGCATTGCGCCGATATTTCCACACCGCTTTGCCGCAATAGCGCGCATACAGGAAACCGTTGCGGTATTCGTAGGACGTCGGTTCGTCTTCCGGCGGAATCAGCGCCACCAACCGTCCGACGTCGTCATAGCGGTATTCGGTGACAGCCCCCAACGGATCCTGCTCGGCGACCAACCGGCCCTGCTCGTCATAGGCCTTGAGGTGTTCGCCGCCGTCCAGTTCGACCTTGCGCACCAGTCGCGCTCGGTCGTCGTGGACGTAAACCTCTTCGCTGCCATCGATGTTCTGGACCGTGACGCTGCCCTGATCGTCCCAGACATAACGCGTGTCCATCTGCGCAAACGACGCCCAGTGCCGGATGCAACGCGCCGCCTTGCCAGACCGTTCCCACTCCCAGAAGAAACTCGCGCCACCGGCCAGTTGCCGCTGCAAAATTACGTGGTTGTCGTCGTAGTCGTAACGCTCGCTTTCGCCGGCGGCGTTGCTCGCTTCGATCAGTTGATCGCGTTCGTCGTAGTGGTAACTGACCAAGGTTTGTTCGGTGTGCCACGCCTCGGCGAGGGTCTGGGCCGGACGAAAACACTGGTAATCGACGGCGATCAGATGAGCGCGGTCATAACGCAACAGCAAGGCGCGGCCGGCACCGTTGTCGAGGCGCTGGATGCGTTCCTGGCGGTCGCGGGTGATGCGCAATCGGTTGTCGTACGCGTCGCTGATTGCCGTCAGCCGACCGCTATGAAAGTGGTAGAACCGCGTGTCGTCGCCAGCCTGGGCGAGGATCAGTTCCTCGGGGTCATCGCCGAGATAAATCGCCGCGCGCGACAGGCTGTTGTGGATCGCCGGGCGTTCGCTGCTCGGCAATGGAAACGTCGTGCGGCGGTTTTCGTGGTCGATCCAGATGACCGTGTCGCTGTCGATTTCCAGCCGATGGGCGAGCGAATGACTCCAGCCAAAGCCCAGGCCACAGTCGATCTCGGCGGCGCTGGTGCGGTAGAGCCGGGTGAAGTCGAACGGCAGGAGGCCGTCCAGCGAACCGTCGGTGAGGGTCAGCAGTTCTTCGCCGGTGACCATCGACACCGGGCAGCCGTTCTTGCAGGTGGACGGCACGCACGTGGCGCTGTCGCCGTTGGGATTTTTCGCCTGATCCGGGGAGTCGTCGTGGTGTTCGTCTTTTTTCAGCGTGGTATTGCGTTTGGCATCCCAGCGCAGTTGCATCCGACCTTTTTTCAGACCCGCTGCAATGCCACGGGCGGCGACTTTTTTGTAGCGGTCGACGTAGCTGATGAAGTTATTGATGATCGTGAACATCGCCTTCACGAGACGCAGAACGGCACTGAGCAACTGCGCGGCTCGATCAGCCAGACGCATCGTCAAATAGGCGATGCCGGCGCCCGCCCCGGCGAACGTCAGGACGAGGCCAATCAGGATGTCGATCAGCAACTGCACCACCACCATCGACACCGCTTCGGCGGTTTTGCCGGCGATTTCGCTCGGTGGCAGCATGTCCAGCCACAGGCTGGCGCAACGCACCAGCAGGCACAGCGCTGCTTCGTCACTGACTAGCAACTGCGCTTTTTCCATGACATCCGGTGCGGTTTTGGCGAGCTTCTCCAGCTCTGCGGCGCTTTCGCCCAACCGCTCTCCAAACTTCGCCGGATCCTTGAGAATGCCCGACAGCAGGCCGATGCTGTCCCACACGCCCTCGATCGCTGCCCAACTGCCCGCGAGCATTCCATTGCCTACAGCCACCGAAGACGATTGCGACCACTTCGGCTTGAACGTCTGCCATTCCTCACGCAGCCAGCTGTCGAGTTCCTTCGTCAGGCCATCGTAGGAAGAGAAAAGATCTTCAACGTGCTGCGCTGTGACTTCGTTGTGAATGTGAATGCGGTAGAACTTGCCGGGTGTACCGGTGAACTGTCCCTTACCGTGTTCATCGAGCGTGACCGGCGTCGACTCCCCGCTCTCCTGCGCAATCACATCGACCTGAATATTCCCCACGGGAATGTCATAAACCGATTCGAACTTGCTCTCGATCTCGAGCTTTCCGCCTTTCGGGCACTGGACGACGGTGGAGAAAAAATCATCGTCGCTGCTGCTGACTGCGGTGCTGGAGCTTCCGAACCGGATGATCCGTTCCATGCCCATCAGCGATGGCAGATCCACCACATGGCTGGCCTTGTCGGCGGCCTGGTTGAACCAGTGCTTGAGTTGTTCACGGTAGAGGGACAGGGTGTTCGGAAAACTGTCGAGCTCCTGCTCGATGCGCACAATCTGATCCATCAGTTCAGCTCCGCCATCAGGTAATCCACCAACGCTTGTTTCGGTGCATGGGGCAGGTCCGACGCCTCAAGAAAACTCGCGACCTTGTGCCGCAAAACACTTTCGGAAAACGCTTCAAACAGGTCTGGGCGGTCTTCGCTCAACCACTTCAGCAGGTTGTTGATGTGTGTTGTCGCGGACTCGGTGGCGAGGTGTTTGAGCAGCGATTCAGAAACTTCCCACCAAGGGAAAACCCTGGCGGTTTTAAGCGCACTGCCACCGACTTCAAAGGCTTGGCCATTGATCAGGCAGCGCCCGATCACCGGCATCAGTTGCGCGGCATCAACCTCGGCAGACTGCAGAATCGGCAGCCAATAACGCCCATCCCAATAGCGAAAAAACACCGCGTTGCCATTGGGCATCAGGACTTGTGTAAGGCTGCGCAAATGCTCGACCAGCGCGTCTTGAGTGGCAGAAGAAACCGCCAGCCAACCCCAATCGCGGGACTCAGCGGCGGCGACCCACTCCAGAAACTCACTGTCAGCGGCGACGATTCCGACATAGGGCATCACCGCTTCCCACTCGGCGTAGGCAGTGCCGGCCCAGATCGGGCTTGGCGCTTGTGCAGTGATCGAGCACTGCCAGGCTTTCAGCGGTTCAGCGGCACTGGCGCCGCTGAAAATCGCGAACAGTTGCTCCGACGGTTGCAGTGGCTGGCGTTCCAGCCAGGCGCGAGGGGACAGGACATCAGGCGGCACAGACACCGTCCTTGCAGCGCTCGCACTCTTCGCAGAACGGCGCGTCGCTTTGCAGGCTGAGAATCTGCGCGGCACTGAGCAGCGCCGCCGGGGCGGCTGCGAGTTTCAATGGCACATCCGGCAAGCTCGGTACTGAAGCCATGGCCGCCATCGGTGCGCCGCCGACCTGAATCGGCACGCTGCTGAAAATTCCGCCGGGGCCGATGCTGATCCACTGCCCGCCCGCCTGAATGGTCGCGCTGGCGCCGCCGTCGATGACCACTTGCTGGCCGGCGCTGACGTGGAATTGCTGACTGGCGTTGAGGGCCTGACTGGTCACGCGAATGTGTCGGTCACCGACCACCACCAGGTGATCGTCCCGCCGCACTTCGGTCTGGCGTTGAGCGTGGGTGATGCGCTTTTCGTCGGACTTCAACTCATGGCGGGCGGTGCCGGTGACGACGATGCTGCGCTGGTTATCGACCTGCACCTGTTGATCGTTCAGCACGTGCTGAGTCCAGTTTCGCTGGGCGCGCAGATAGATTTCCTCGGCGCCCTTACGATCCTCGATGCGCACTTCGTTGTAACCGCCGCCACCGGGACTGCTTTGGCTGCGGAAGATGCTGCGGGTCTTGTCGGCCGGCAGATCGAGGGGCACCGGCGTCGCAGCGTTGGGCAGACAACCCATCAGCAGCGGTTTGTCGGCATCGGCATCGATAAACCCCACCAACACTTCCATGCCGACGCGAGGAATCAACACGCTGCCGTAACGGTCGTGAGCCCAACCTGTGGCTACGCGCAGCCAGCAGCTGGAGTGTTCGTTGAGCTGACCGTCGCGGTCCCAGGCGAGCTGAACCTTGACCCGACCGTACTCGTCGCAATGGATTTCGCTGTCAGCCGGGCCGGTGACCACGGCGGGTTGATAGCCGAGCATCCGTGGTTTTTCCGGCCCCAGCGGTGGGCGAAAAGAAACGTCCCACGGCGTCGCCAGAAAGGTATTGCGGTAGCCCTGGAAATCATCCGGGCTGTCGCTGGTGGCCGACTCCTCCAGCACTTGCGGCTGACGGCCACGGTGTTCGATTTCGGTGATCAGCCACAGGTCATTCCACGTCTGACGCGGGTGTTCGGCCAGGTGTAGGAAATGCCCGCTGACCAAAGCGGATTCGTCACCTCGACCTTCGGCCTGACGGTAATCCGCGCCGTGCCGCTCCAGCGCTCGTTGAGTCAGGTGTTTGCCGTGTTCACGGTCAGTGAATTGGCCGGGGAAGTGGTAGTCCTCCAGCACTGGCCGCTGTTCGCTGTCGAGGCGGCTTTCGAGTTGCAAACGCGGTTTCTGGAAGTCGTAGTCCCGACGGGTGACTGCGGTGGTGCGGGTTTCCAGCCGTACATTGAAACGCTTGATCGCCGGTGCATCCGCGGCCATCCCGCTGCCCGGCAGATACAGCGTCGGCTCGGGCAGTCGGGGGAAAATTGTCTGGTCATCGCCAAACACCAGCAGATGCCCGTCGAGGCTGTGCTGAAAGTGGTAGTGGATGCCGACCTCGGCACACAAGCGCTGGATGAACGCCAGATCGCTTTCGGCGTATTGCACGCAGTACTCGCGATCGGGGTAGTCGCTGCCGAGCCGGAACTCGAAGGCATCGCGCTGGATGCCATGGTCTTTGAGGATTCGCGCGACGATCGCCGGCACGCTTTTATGCTGGAAAATCCGCTGATTGATACGCCGCCCGAGGTACGTCAGGCGCGGTACCAGACTGATCTGGTAGCCCGTCAGACGGTGTCCGGAATCGCTCTGGCCGACGCGAAAAATCTGACCATGAATACCGGAGCCTTGCGCATCGAAACTCAGAAACGCCTGACGATGCAGCAGGCTTTCGAGCTCTATGTCGGGCCGCTCGCTAACCAGTTCCAGGTCAAAACGGTAGGGTTGGCTGATGGCTTCCTTGCCCGTGAACTCAAGCACCTTGAGCTCATTCTGGACGCCGTCGAGGGTCAACGTGAAACGCGGTTGATTGGCAGGCGCGAACATCCGATGTGTCTCTGCAGAATGAAGGCGGGCGATTCTGCATGAGCGACAAGGGCTGTTGATGGAGGGACAGGGAAATCAGATTCTCCCTACTTTTTTAGGGATTTTTCCTTCAAAAATCGGAATAAAGCACTACAGACATTCCCTCAAAAGCGACCCCGCTCCCACAGAGGAACTTCGATGCTTCGCGCCTTGCGCCAAACGTAAAAGCGCAAAAAAAACGGCCCGCCTCCAAAAGGAAGCGGACCGTTTTCATGTTCAGCGAAAGGTCAGAGCATCAGCTCATCCCCCTCACTGGTTCAGGCGGAAATCCTTCTCGGCCGCGGCAAAGCGCAGCAACATGCCGCTGGTCGGCGCGCCCATTTTGCTGACGATGTAGATCGCCAGGCTGGCGAAGATGAACCCAGGAATGATTTCGTACAGGCCCAGCAGTTCGAAGTGTTTCCAGACGATCACAGTGATCGCGCCCACCAGGATGCCGGCCAGTGCGCCGTTGCGGGTCATGTTTTTCCAGATCACGGAGATCAGGACAACTGGACCGAACGCGGCACCGAAACCTGCCCAGGCGTAGCTGACCAGACCCAGTACACGGTTTTGCGGGTTAGCCGCCAGAGCGATAGCAATCAGCGCAACCAGCAGCACCATGGCACGGCCGACCCAGACCAGCTCAACCTGGGAAGCACTTTTACGCAGGAAGGTTTTGTAGAAGTCTTCGGTCAGGGCACTCGAGCACACCAGCAATTGGCAGCTCAGGGTACTCATCACCGCCGCCAGAATGGCCGACAGCAACACACCGGCAACCCACGGGTTGAACAGGATTTTCGCCAGTTCGATGAACACACGCTCGTGGTTTTCGCTCACCGGCAAGGCCAGGGCTGGGTTTGCCGAGAAGTAAGCGATGCCGAAGAATCCTACAGCGACGGTACCGCCCAGGCACAGGATCATCCAGGTCATGGAGATGCGACGAGCGTTGGCGATCGACTTGACCGAATCCGCCGCCATGAAACGCGCCAGGATGTGCGGCTGGCCGAAGTAGCCCAAGCCCCAGCCCATCAGCGAAATCACGCCAATGAAGGTGGTGTTTTTCAGCATGTCGAAGTTGCTTGGGTCTTGCGCTTCGATGGCCAGGAACGTGGTGTCGATGCCGCCAGTGGCCAGCAGCACGATGATCGGCGTCAGCAACAGGGCGAAGATCATCAGCGTGGCTTGTACGGTGTCGGTCCAGCTCACTGCCAGGAAACCGCCAACGAAGGTGTAGGCAATCGTCGCCGCAGCACCGGCCCACAGCGCTGTTTCGTAGGACATGCCGAAGGTGCTTTCGAACAGACGGGCACCAGCCACGATGCCGGACGCGCAGTAGATGGTGAAGAACACCAGGATCACGACCGCGGAGATGATCCGCAGCAGGCCGCTTTTATCTTCGAAACGACTGGAGAAGTAGTCCGGCAGGGTCAGTGCATCGCCGTTGTGCTCGGTCTGCACGCGCAGACGGCCGGCGACGAACAGCCAGTTCAGGTAAGCACCGACGATCAGGCCGATGGCAATCCAGCTTTCGGAAAGACCAGACATGTAGATAGCGCCCGGCAGGCCCATCAACAACCAGCCGCTCATGTCGGAAGCACCGGCAGAGAGTGCGGTCACGACGCTGCCCAGGCTACGACCGCCCAGAATGTAGTCAGAAAGGTTGTTGGTGGAGCGATAGGCCATGAAGCCGATCAGCACCATTGCTGCGATGTAGATCACGAACGTGATCAGGGTTGGATTGCTTACGCTCATTGAGTTACGCCCTGGCATTGTTTTTATGTAGCGGCGGCTGGTGAACTGCTCGCAAACGACGACGTTTGACAGACGATTCGGGGGCCCGCGCATTTATGACTGATGTTTCCCCAGGAAAGCCATCAGCCGGTGCACCGATCTTTTTGACCAGGTTGCACCTTGGCCGCGAATGCTATTCAACAAAGCAAATAAGGTGCAACCAGTTTCGCTCGAATAAGTTGCACCTAGTCGGATTTACCTGCAAACAGTCGGTTTTTGCTCCTTTTTAGGGCGTTTTCCGGATTGTGCTAGAAGCAAAAGCACCAAGCAGGCGCGGGATGGATGAACCAGAATTTATTTCCTGACGAGCTGCTTATTATTCCGGCAAAAAAAGGGTTGCACCCGGTTGCACCTCAACCAGCGCACAGCTAATCTTGCCGTCAGCTGATGCCACGCGGTCGTGGCAAACATGAGGATAAAAATATGGCTACCACCACCCTTGGGGTCAAACTTGACGACCCGACCCGCGAACGCCTCAAGGCCGCCGCGACCTCGATTGATCGCACGCCGCACTGGCTGATCAAGCAGGCAATTTTCAATTACCTGGAAAAACTCGAGGGTGGTGCAACCCTGTCCGAGCTGAATGGCTTGAACGGCAAGGAAGTTGACGAGGTGGGCGAGGTCCACGTCGATCACGCGCACCAGTGCTTCCTGGAATTCGCTGAAAGCATCCTGCCTCAATCGGTACTGCGCGCCTCGATCACTGCCGCTTACCGTCGTCCGGAACCTGAAGTGGTGCCGATGCTGATCGAACAGGCGCGCCTGCCGGCACCGATGGCCGAAGCGACCAACAAGCTCGCCGCCTCGATTGCCGAGAAACTGCGCAATCAGAAGAGCGCCGGCGGCCGTGCGGGGATTGTTCAGGGCCTGTTGCAGGAATTTTCCCTGTCGTCCCAGGAAGGCGTGGCGCTGATGTGCCTGGCCGAAGCGCTGCTGCGCATCCCGGACAAAGGCACCCGCGATGCCTTGATCCGCGACAAGATCAGCACCGGCAACTGGCAGCCACACTTGGGCAACAGCCCGTCGCTGTTCGTCAACGCCGCCACCTGGGGCTTGTTGCTGACCGGCAAACTGGTCGCCACCCACAACGAAGCCGGCCTGACCTCCTCCCTGAGCCGCATCATCGGCAAGAGCGGCGAGCCGATGATCCGCAAGGGCGTCGACATGGCCATGCGCCTGATGGGCGAACAGTTTGTCACCGGTGAAACCATCGCCGAAGCCCTGGCCAACGCGAGCAAGTTCGAAGCCAAAGGCTTCCGCTATTCCTACGACATGCTGGGTGAAGCCGCCCTCACCGAACATGACGCCCAGAAGTACCTCGCTTCGTACGAACAAGCCATCCACTCGATCGGTAAAGCCTCCCACGGTCGTGGGATTTATGAAGGCCCGGGCATTTCGATCAAGCTGTCGGCATTGCACCCGCGTTACAGCCGCGCCCAGTACGAGCGCGTGATGGAAGAGCTGTACCCGCGCCTGCTGTCGCTGACCCTGCTGGCCAAGCAATATGACATCGGCCTGAACATCGACGCCGAAGAAGCCGACCGCCTCGAGCTGTCGCTGGATCTGCTGGAGCGCCTGTGCTTCGAGCCGCAACTGACCGGCTGGAACGGCATCGGTTTCGTGATTCAGGCTTATCAGAAGCGTTGCCCGTATGTGATCGACTACGTGATCGACCTGGCGCGCCGCAGTCGTCATCGCCTGATGATCCGTCTGGTGAAAGGCGCGTACTGGGACAGCGAAATCAAGCGCGCCCAGGTCGAAGGCCTGGAAGGCTATCCGGTGTACACCCGCAAGGTGTACACCGACGTTTCCTACATCGCCTGCGCGCGCAAGTTGCTGTCGGTGCCGGAAGTCATCTACCCGCAGTTCGCCACGCACAACGCCCACACCTTGTCGGCCATCTACCACATCGCCGGTCAGAACTATTACCCCGGTCAGTACGAGTTCCAGTGCCTGCACGGCATGGGCGAACCGCTGTACGAACAGGTTGTAGGTAAAGTTTCCGAAGGCAAGCTGAACCGTCCATGCCGTGTGTACGCACCGGTCGGTACTCACGAAACACTGCTGGCGTACCTGGTACGTCGCCTGCTGGAAAACGGCGCGAACACTTCGTTCGTCAACCGCATCGCCGACCAGTCGATTTCGATCCAGGAGCTGGTGGCCGATCCAGTGGCCAGCATCGAGCAGATGGCGACGCTGGAAGGCGGCTTCGGCCTGCCGCACCCGCGCATCCCGCTGCCGCGTGACCTGTACGGTGCCGAGCGCGCCAACTCCAGCGGCATCGACATGGCCAACGAACATCGTCTGGCGTCGCTGTCCTGCGCTCTGCTCGCCACCGCTCATAACGACTGGAAAGCCGCGCCGATGCTCGGTTGCGCGTCCAGCACTGAAACCCCGGCGCCGGTGCTGAATCCATCGGATCTGCGTGACGTGGTGGGCCATGTGCAGGAAGCCACCGTCGAAGACGTCGACAACGCGATCCAATGCGCCCTGAACGCTGCACCAATCTGGCAGGCCACGCCGCCGGCCGAACGCGCCGCGATTCTGGAACGTGCCGCCGATTTGATGGAAGGCGAGATCCAGCCGCTGATGGGCCTGTTGGCTCGCGAAGCCGGCAAGACCTTCGCCAACGCCATCGCCGAAGTGCGTGAAGCCGTGGACTTCCTGCGTTATTACGCGGTGCAGGCACGCAACGATTTCACCAACGACGCCCACCGCCCGTTGGGCCCAGTGGTGTGCATCAGCCCGTGGAACTTCCCGCTGGCAATCTTCAGCGGCCAAGTGGCTGCTGCTTTGGCCGCCGGTAACCCGGTGCTGGCCAAGCCGGCCGAACAAACCCCGCTGGTCGCCGCTCAAGCCGTGCGCCTGCTGCTCGAAGCCGGGATTCCGGAAGGCGTGCTGCAACTGCTGCCGGGCCGTGGCGAAACCGTCGGTGCGCGCCTGGTCGGCGATGATCGGGTCAAGGGCGTGATGTTCACCGGCTCCACCGAAGTTGCGCGCCTGCTGCAACGCAACGTCGCCGGTCGCCTGGATGCCCAGGGCCGTCCGATTCCGCTGATCGCTGAAACCGGCGGCCAGAACGCGATGATCGTCGACTCTTCGGCACTGACCGAACAGGTAGTGATCGATGTGGTGTCGTCGGCCTTCGACAGCGCCGGTCAACGTTGCTCGGCACTGCGGGTGCTGTGCTTGCAGGAAGATTCCGCCGACCGTGTCATCGAAATGCTCAAGGGCGCCATGGCGGAATGCCGTCTCGGCAACCCGGAGCGCCTGTCCGTGGACATCGGCCCGGTGATCGACGCCGAAGCCAAGGCTGGCATCGAGAAGCACATCCAGGCCATGCGCGACAAAGGTCGTAATGTGTACCAGGTGGCGATTGCCAACAGCGAAGAAGTCAAACGCGGCACCTTCGTGATGCCGACCCTGATCGAACTGGAAAGCTTCGACGAGCTGCAACGGGAGATCTTCGGGCCGGTGCTGCACGTGGTGCGCTACAAGCGCAAAGACATCGACCAACTGATCGGCCAGATCAACGCGTCCGGCTACGGCCTGACCCTGGGCGTGCACACTCGCATCGACGAGACCATCGCCAAGGTGATCGACAACGTCAACGCCGGTAACGTCTACGTCAACCGCAACATCGTTGGTGCCGTGGTCGGCGTGCAACCGTTCGGCGGCGAAGGTCTGTCGGGTACCGGTCCGAAGGCCGGTGGCCCGCTGTACCTGTACCGTTTGCTGTCGACACGTCCTACCAATGCGATCGAACAATCCTTCGCGCGCGGCGACGCTATCGCCGCACCGGACGTGCGTCTGCGTGACGCCATGAGCAAACCGCTGACCGCGCTGCAAGCCTGGGCCGACAGCAACAAGCTCACGGACCTGAGCGCCCTGTGCGTACAGTTCGCGGCGCAATCGCAAAGCGGGATCACCCGCGTGCTGGCCGGCCCGACCGGCGAGCGCAACAGCTACGCCATCCTGCCGCGCGAACACGTGCTGTGCCTGGCGGACGTCGAAGGCGATCTGCTGACTCAACTGGCGGCGGTGTTGGCTGTCGGCGGCTCGGCGGTGTGGCCGGATGCTGAACCGGGCAAGGCGTTGTTCGCACGCCTGCCGAAGGAAATTCAGGCGCGGATCAAGCGGGTGGCCGACTGGACCAAGGACGAAGTGGTGTTCGATGCGGTTCTGCATCATGGCCATTCCGACCAGTTGCGTGCGGTGTGCCAGCAAGTGGCCAAGCGTGCCGGTGCGATTGTCGGGGTTCATGGGTTGTCCCAAGGCGAAACCAACATTGCGCTGGAACGTTTGGTGATCGAGCGGGCGTTGAGCGTGAACACCGCTGCGGCGGGTGGTAATGCCAGCCTGATGACCATCGGTTAAACCGCATCAAAACCAGGCACCCGCAATAGATGCCTGGTTCACCAAACCCTGTGGGAGCGAGCCTGCTCGCGATAGCGGTCTGTCAGCCGCATCTTTCTTGGATGTGCAGCCGTCATCGCGAGCAGGCTCGCTCCCACATTTGATTAGCGTTGCCCGCACCCCACCATCACCCTCATCAATCATCCTGTTCAACCTCTATTCCCCCGCCTAGACTCGGTCCATCCCAAATAAAGGTAGGCCGCCATGTCCGAGACGTTGCTCAGTTCCCGCAATCTGGCTTTCGAGCTGTATGAAGTCCTCGATGCCGAGGGCCTGACCCAGCGTGAACGTTTTGCCGAGCACAATCGCGAGACCTTCGATGCCGCCATCGGCACCGCCCGCAGCATCGCCGAAAAGTTCTTCGCCCCGCACAATCGTAAGGGTGACGAGAACGAGCCGCGCTATGAGGACGGTCAGGCGATTCTGATTCCGGAAGTGAAACCGGCGGTGGATGCCTTCCTCGAAGCCGGGTTCCTCAACGCCGCGCGCAGTTTCGATGCCGGCGGCATGCAACTTCCTACACTGCTGTCCCAGGCTTGCTTCGCGCATTTTCAGTCGGCCAACGCGGCGTCGACCTCCTACCCGTTCCTGACCATGGGCGCGGCCAACCTGATCGAAAGCTTCGGCACCGATGAGCAGAAGCAGCGTTTTCTGCAGCCGATGATCGACGGTCGCTTCTTCGGCACCATGGCGCTGACCGAGCCCCACGCCGGCTCGTCACTGTCGGATATTCGTACCCGCGCCGAGCCGGCGTCCGACGACACCTATCGACTCAAGGGCAACAAGATCTTCATCTCCGGCGGCGATCACCCGCTGTCGGAAAACATCGTGCACATGGTGCTGGCCAAGTTGCCGGACGCGCCGGCCGGGGTGAAGGGGATCTCGCTGTTTATCGTGCCCAAGTTTTTGGTCAACGATGACGGCAGTCTCGGCAAGCGCAACGATGTGCTGCTGGCCGGGCTGTTCCACAAGATGGGCTGGCGCGGCACCACCTCCACCGCGCTGAACTTTGGCGATAACGGCGAGTGCGTCGGCTATCTGGTGGGCAAGCCGCACCATGGCTTGAGCTACATGTTCCAGATGATGAACGAAGCGCGAATCGGCGTCGGCATGGGCGCGGTGATGCTGGGTTACGCCGGCTATCTGTATTCCCTGGAATACGCCCGCGAGCGTCCGCAAGGTCGGGTGCCGGACAGCAAGGATCCGACCATCGCACCGGTGGCAATCATTCAGCACGCCGACGTCAAACGCATGCTGCTGACCCAGAAAGCCTACGTCGAAGGCGCGTTCGACCTCGGCTTGTACGCGGCGCGGCTGTTCGACGACACCACGACCCTTGAGAGCGAGGCCGAGCGCAAACAGGCCCATGAGCTGCTGGATTTACTGACGCCGATCGTCAAATCCTGGCCCTCGGATTTTTGCCTGAAGGCCAACGAACTGGCGATCCAGATTCTCGGCGGTCACGGCTACACCCGTGAATACCCGGTGGAGCAGTATTACCGCGACAATCGCCTGAACCCGATCCATGAAGGCACCCACGGCATTCAGTCGCTGGACTTGCTGGGGCGCAAACTGGCGCAGAGCGGTGGCGCGGGACTCAAGCAACTGATCCGCCTGATCGCCGACACCGCCGAGCGGGCACAGGCGTACGAAACATTAAATGCATTGCGTGAACCACTGGAAAAACTGGTGGCTCGCCTGCAAACCGTGACCATCGGCCTGCTGACCGATCTGGCCCACGGCAAGGTCAACAGCAGCCTGGCGAACTCGGCGCTGTACCTGAAAGTGTTCGGTCATACGGTGATCGGCTGGCGCTGGCTGGAACAGGCAATTCGCGCCGAGGAAGGGTTGGCCAAGGGGAATGCGGCGGATGTGAGCTTCTATAAAGGCAAGCTGCAGGCGGCGCGGTATTTTCTGACGTGGGAAGTGCCGGGTTGCCACCATGAGCTGGCGATTCTGGAGGCGCGGGATGATGTGTGCCTGAGCATGCAGGATGAGTGGTTTTGATCGCAGCTTTGTGGCGAAGCTGACATCCAATCGCGGGCAAGCCCGCTCCCACAGGGATCTCTGTTGTTCACAGATAATGTGCTCAACACCTAAATCCTGTGGGAGTGGGCTTGCCCGCGATGGCGTCGGCACTGCCAACATAATTTTTAGCTGAGTTTGAAACGACTCATCTGCCGCGCCAAATCATCGGCCAGACGCTGCAACGTCTGACAGTCTTCACGACAAGCCCTGACTTCCCCCGCCGTGGCCCGCGCCAGATCGGAAATCCCCTGAACGTTGCGGTTGATCTCTTCCGTCACCGCCGACTGCTCTTCCGTCGCCGTGGCCACCTGATGATTCATGTCGCTGATGCGCTCGACCTGCCCGGTAATCGTCGTCAACGACACCCCGGTGCGTTGGCTCGACTCAACCCCCGTGCCGGTTGCCGATTGCCCGGCGTGCATTGAAGACACCGCGTTCTCCGCGCCCTGCTTAAGGCTGCCGATCATCTGCTGAATCTCGTCAGTGGACGACTGAGTCCGCCGCGCCAGGGTCCGCACTTCATCGGCCACCACCGCAAACCCGCGCCCCATGTCCCCGGCCCGCGCCGCTTCAATGGCAGCGTTGAGCGCCAGCAAATTGGTCTGCTCGGAAATCCCGCGAATCACCGCCAACACTTGATCGATGGACGCCACCTGATGGGCCAACTCGCCCACCGCTCCAGCGGCGACGCCAATTTCGTCGGACATGCTTTCGATGTGCCGGATCGACCCACCCACCACTTCCCGTGCCTGCAGCGCTTCATCCCGCGCGGTCTGCGAAGCGACCGCCGCATTGCCAGCGTTCTGCGCGATTTCCTGCACGGTCAGCCCCATCTCGTGAACGGCGGTGGCGACCATGTCGGTCATTTCCTGCTGACGCCCGGAACGCTCAGCGGTGTTGTCCACCACCCGCGCCACCTGACCGACCGCCGTGCGCAAACGCTCACTGGTGGTCAGCACTTCGCCGATCATGTCGCGCTGACTTTCCAGAAACCGATTGAAACCACGAGCCAGGTCTCCCAGCTCATCGGCGCGGCTGGAATCTAACCTGTGGGTCAAATCTCCACCACCGCTACCGATGGCAACCAACGCCGCTGTTACCTGACGAATCGGCCGCACCAATCCACGAGCCAGCAACACCACCAATAAAAGACAAACCAACGCCACCGCCAGACCAATGCCGCTGCTCATCCACATCGCGCGTCGGGCTTCGGCGTAGATCTGCGACTGCGGCACTTCGGCCACCAGGGTCCAGCCCAGATCACGCAGTGGCAGGCTCAAGGCCAGAAACTCTTCGCCATCGCGGGCAAAACTGCTGCTGGCAGACGCGGTGGAGGTAGAGAGCTGCCCCATCACCGCTTGCGCCGCCGAAGCGCCGATTTGCTCGACCAGCGTACGTTTGCCGCTGAACTGCGCCTCGGGATGAACCTGGATCAAACCGTCGGAACGCACGAGATAGACCTTGCCGCGCTCACCGAAGTTGAAGTGGTGGATCAGCTCCGACAGCTCTTTCATGCTCAGGCCCAGCCCGGCAACGCCCACGACTTTGCCGGCCTGCTCGACCTTGAGGTCGATGAACAGCGCCAACTCGCCAGTGGCGGTGTCATTGTCGATATTGAGGGTGCGCGGCTGATTGCTGTCGAGGAACGAGTAAAACCAGGCGTCGTTGGGATTGGAGCGGCTGAGCGTGCGGTCCAGGCCCTTTTCGGTGAAGTAATGGTTTGAAGCGGTGCCTATGATCAGCGCGGTAAAGGCTTTGTGCTCGGCACGGATGCCTTCCAGATAACTGACGAAGCCGACGGTTTGGGCGCTGTTTTCGCCCCCGGCCAGCCAGTCACGCACCATGCTGTTACTGGCAATGTCCTTGGCGGCGGTGAGGGGTTGAACGAGGATGCGTTCGATGTCGTTGCGCATCGCTTCGATGCTCGACGGCAGCGCCTGCTCGACCAGATAGCGCTGGGCGAGGCGGTTGACCACGAGGGTATAAATGCCAACCACGATCAGAATACTGACCAGCAGGGCGGCGCCCATGCTCAGAATCAACTGCCATTGAATACTGCGTCGCCAGAACTGCATGGAGCACCCCCAAAGAATAAAGGGCTGAAACACTGCAACAGCCATGCCGATTGTATACAACTAAATCGACAATTTATTCTTTGGTTGTGCGCAAAGCCGCTCAGGCCTGGTTGATCGTCTTGGCGATCACTTCAACCGTGGCGCTGACTTGCTCTTGGTAACGGTCGAGTTCCTGCTGGTGACGCTTTTGCATTTCGATCTGCTGCGAGCACAGATTCATCGCCGCCAGCACCAGCAAGCGGTCACCGATCAGCGTCGGGTATTTCTTTTTGGTCTCGGCCAGAGCGGCCTTCAACATTAAGGCGGCGTCCAGCAGGGTCTGCTCTTCCCCGGCCGGCGCCTTGATCGAATAGTCTTCACCCAGAATCGAGACGACTTTTACCCCTGCGGCGCCGTAACTCATGCGCTGACAGGGCCGGCGCTGACGCGCTCAACCAAGGCCTGAATGCGTGCAACGGTGGCGCCTTGTTTCTCTTCCTGTTCCATCAGGCTCAGTTGCAGGCTTTCATTTTCATCCTTGACCTGGGCCAGCTCCGCACTCAGGGATTGGTTGGTGCCGAGCAGAGCTTGGTTCTGTTGCACCAGGTCACTGACCAGTTGTTCCAATTGGCTTAGGGATGCTTCTAACATTTTGATTTTCCGGGCATTTTCGAAGGGCGCGTACGATAAAGAAAAGTCACTGTGGATGCCAGGGTTATGCAGGCGCAAGGCCTTGATTTTCCTGGCGGTCGACCTTCCTCGTGAGCTTTAGAGACTGTGATTGGCGGTTCTGGTTCCTGCACTTCGTCGTCGCGGCCCTTCTGCGACAAATGCGCACAGCGACTCAAGACTTTAGTCGTATGACCGATAAGTCATTCATACAACAGTCTCAGCCTCGCACGGAGGCGCTTTTTTCGGTGAACACCATGTCCCTACGAAATATGAATATCGCACCGCGGGCGTTCCTCGGTTTCACCCTGATTGGCGCCATGATGCTGATCCTGGGTGTGTTCGCCCTGAACCAGATGAGCAAAATCCGCGGCGCCGCCGAGGAGATCACCTCGAACAGCGTACCGAGCATCAAAAGCCTCGACGAATTCACCCAGCTGACCCTGCGCCTGCGCGTCCTGGCTTACCGCCTGTTGGTGAATCGCGAACCGGACGTCCAGCAGAAAACTATCGAGCTGCTGGAAACCCGAAACCAGCAGATTCGGGCGGCTCAGGCCGGCTACGAAAAACTGATCGCCAGCCCGCAGGAGCGTGCAGCCTATGATCAGTATGTGCAGTTGCTGGGGCAGTACCGCCAGATCGAAGACCGGATGAAGAGCCTGTCGCGCAACAATCAGATCGACGAACAGCGCACACTGGTCAATACCGATTTGCTGAACAACTCTGAAGCCATGAACACCGTGCTCAATCGCTTGCTGGAGATCAACACCCAGCAGACCATCGACACCAACCAACAAGCCGCCGACCAGTATTCCTCGGCGTTCAACCTGGTGGTGACCCTGTTGGTCATCGCCACCGGCCTGACCCTGCTGTTCGCCTGGCTGCTGACTAACAGCATCACCCAGCCGATCGCCAACGCCCTGAGCGCCGCCGAAGAAATCGCCGAAGGCAACCTGACGCGGCCGATCACCGTCGATGGCGAAGATGAAGCCGGTCGTCTGCTCGCCGCGATGGCGAAGATGCAGGAAAAACTGCGTGACACCCTGCAACGGATTTCCGGTTCGGCCACACAACTGGCCTCCGCCGCGGAAGAGCTCAACAGCGTCACCGACGAAAGCGCCCGTGGCCTGACCCAGCAGAACAACGAAATCGAACAGGCCGCCACCGCCGTCAACGAAATGACCAGCGCCGTGGAAGAAGTCGCTCGCAATGCCGTGAGCACTTCCGAAGCCTCGAAGAACGCCACCACTTCGGCGGGCGACGGCCGTGACCTGGTACAGGAAACCGTCAGCGCCATCGAACGCATGAGCGCCGACGTGCAGAGCACCGCCACCCTGATCGGCGATCTGGCTAACGAGTCGCGAGACATCGGCAAAGTGCTGGACGTGATTCGCGGCCTGGCCGACCAGACCAACCTGTTGGCGTTGAACGCTGCCATCGAAGCGGCCCGTGCCGGTGAAGCCGGTCGTGGTTTTGCGGTGGTCGCCGATGAGGTGCGTGCCCTGGCCCATCGCACCCAGCAGTCAACCAGCGAAATCGAACGCATGATCGGCAGCATCCAGAGCGGCACCGAACACGCCGTGGATTCGATGCGTAACAGCACCGAGCGTGCCGAGTCGACCTTGAACATCGCGCGTGGTGCCGGCCTGTCGCTGGACACCATCAACAGCGCCATCGTCGAAATCAACGAGCGCAACCTGGTGATCGCCAGCGCGGCCGAAGAGCAGGCGCAAGTGGCCCGTGAAGTGGACCGCAATCTGGTGAACATTCGCGATCTGTCGGTGCAATCGGCCACCGGTGCCAACCAGACGAGTGCGGCCAGCAACGAACTGTCGCGCCTGGCGCTGGACCTGAACAACATGGTTGGGCGGTTTAGCCTGTAACGGCTGCCCCCTGTGGCGAGGGGGCTTGCCCCCGTTCGGCTGCGAAGCAGTCGCAAATTAACCCACGCGTTGAACCTGGCGCACCGCAGCGCCGGCTTTGGGGTCGCTGCGCGACCCAACGGGGGCAAGCCCCCTCGCCACAGGGGATGATCGCCGTCAAAAGCTTTTTGACAGCATCACATTTCAACAGGTTAGAATCGCTGGCACGCGGACTGCATGGTCAGTGTGCGCCCGCCTTTACGCTTCTGGAGTACTGCCTTTGAATGCAACAACCATCAACAGCCTGTTCTTGATCGGCGCGTTGCTGGTAGGTGCGAGCATTCTGGTGAGCTCACTTTCATCGCGCCTCGGGATCCCGATTCTGGTGATCATCCTCGCGGTGGGCATGTCGGCCGGTGTCGACGGCGCCGGTATTATTTTCGATAACTACCCCACGGCCTATCTGGTCGGCAACCTCGCCCTGGCAGTGATCCTGCTCGACGGCGGTTTGCGCACCCGGGTGGCGAGTTTTCGCGTGGCGTTGTGGCCGGCGCTGTCGCTGGCCACGGTCGGCGTGTTGATCACCACCGGACTGACCGGCATGGCAGCGGCCTGGTTGTTCGACCTTAACCTGATTCAGGGCCTGCTGATCGGCGCCATCGTCGGCTCCACCGATGCCGCGGCCGTGTTCTCGCTGCTGGGCGGCAAAGGCCTGAACGAACGGGTGACCGCGAGCCTGGAGATCGAATCCGGCAGCAACGACCCGATGGCGGTGTTCCTCACCGTAACCTTGATCGACATGCTCGCCAGCGGCCAGACCGGCCTGCACTGGAGCCTGCTCGGGCACTTGCTGCGTGAGTTCGGTATCGGCGGCGTCATCGGCCTCGGCGGCGGTTGGCTGATGCTGCAACTGGTCAACCGTATCCACCTGGCCACCGGCCTTTATCCGATTCTGGTGATTGCTGGCGGCCTGGTGGTGTTCGCCCTGACCAACGCCCTGCACGGCAGCGGCTTTTTGGCGGTGTACCTGTGCGGTCTGGTGATCGGCAACCGCCCGGTGCGCAGCCGTCACGGCATTTTGCATATGCTCGACGGCATGGCCTGGCTGGCCCAGATCGGCATGTTCCTGGTGCTGGGGCTGCTGGTCACGCCCCATGACCTGCTGCCGATTGCTTTACCGGCGCTGGGCCTGGCGCTGTGGATGATTCTGTTTGCCCGCCCGCTGTCGGTGCTGGCTGGCCTGCTGCCTTTCAAGGCATTCCATGGACGCGAGAAGGCCTTCATTTCCTGGGTTGGCCTGCGTGGCGCCGTACCGATCATTCTGGCGGTGTTCCCGTTGATGGCAGGGCTGCCCAACGCGCAGCTGTATTTCAATCTGGCGTTCTTTATCGTGCTGGTGTCGCTGTTGGTGCAGGGCACAAGCCTGCCGTGGGTCGCCAAGCTTTTGAAAGTGACCGTCCCGCCGGAGCCCCTGCCGATCTCCCGATCGGCGCTGGAAGTGCATGTCACCAGCGAGTGGGAGCTGTTCGTGTATCGCCTCGGTGCCGAGAAATGGTGCATCGGCTCCCCCCTTCGCGAGCTGAAAATGCCCGAAGGCACCCGTATCGCAGCCCTGTTTCGTGGCCAGCAACTGCTCCATCCGTCGGGTAGTACGGTGCTCGAAGTCGATGATTTGCTCTGCGTGATCGGCCATGAACACAACCTTCCGGCCCTCGGAAAACTCTTCAGCCAGGCACCGCAACGGGGGCTGGATTTGCGTTTCTTCGGCGACTTCGTACTCGAAGGAGATGCCCAGCTGAGCGCGGTTGCTGCCCTGTACGGATTGAAAGTCGAGGGCATCGATCCGAACATGTCCCTGGGTCACTTCATTGCCCAGAAAGTGGGCGGCGCTCCAGTCGTCGGTGACCAGGTGGAGTGGAACAACACCCTCTGGACCGTCGCGGTCATGGAAGGGAACAAGATTGGTAAAGTAGGCGTCAGATTCCCCGAAGGAAGTCGCCCGGGTCCCGGCTTGTTCCTCTAAACTCCATCCTTCATCTCGTTTTCGATCGGTTTCTATGTCAACTCTGCGTACTTTTTTCATCATGGCCCTGCTGGGCTTGAGTCTATCCATCGGCACACTGCAAGCCGCCGAGCCGCCGTCCAGCGAAGCCGTGCAGGCGAGCCTGGACAAGATCGCCGACCGCAAACTGCCGGAGGCCGATCAGAAAGCCCTGCAAGCGGTCCTGCAGAGCACGCTCACCCAGCTCAACAACCGACGTGATTACGACCAGAAACTGATCAATCTCAAGCAACAGTTGGCCAACGCACCAAGACAGAACATCGAGAACCAGCGTGAACTGACCCGCCTCAAGGCCACCAAAGTGGTGCCGGTGGGGCAGCGCTATACCAAAGAGACGATTCAACTGCTCGAACAACTGTTGACCGAACGCTCGACTCAGCAAAGCGATCTGCAAAAAGCCCTGGCCGAAGCGAACAGCCTGATCATTACCGCCCAGACCCGCCCCGAGCGCGCCCAGGCCGAGATATCTGCCAGCCAGACGCGCATCCAGCAGATCAACAACATCCTCAAGCTCGGCAAGGACAGCGGCAAGACCCTGACCGCCGAGCAACGCGATCAACTCAACGCCGAACTCGCGGCCCTGAACGCCTTGATCCCGTTGCGGCGCCAGGAACTGGCCGGCAACAGCCAGTTGCAGGACTTGGGCAACAGCCAGCATGACTTGCTGTCGGAAAAATCCGATCGCCTGGATCAGGAGATCCAGGACCTGCAAACCTTGATCAACCAGAAACGTCTGGCCCAGTCGCAAGAGACAGTGACCCAGCAGTCCATCGAAGCGCAAAAGGCCGGCGGCAGCAGCCTGCTGGCCACGGAAAGCGCGGCCAACCTGAAACTCTCCGACTACTTGCTCAAAAGTACCGACCGCCTCAACGAAGTCACTCAACAGAACCTGCAGACCAAGCAGCAACTGGACAGCGTGACCCAGAGCGACTCGGCGCTGGACGAACAGATCAACGTGCTCAAGGGCAGCCTGCTGCTCTCCAAGATTCTCTACAAACAAAAGCAGGCTCTGCCACGTCTCAGGCTCGACCGCGACCTGGCCGACCAGATTGCAGACATTCGCCTGTATCAGTTCGAAGTCAGCCAGCAACGGGAACTGCTCAGCAACCCGATTACCTATGTCGACAACCTGCTGGCAACTCAACCGCCCGAGCAAGTCACCCCGCAACTGCGCAAGAGCCTGCTGGACCTGGCCACCACCCGCGCGGACCTGTTGGAGCGATTGAATCGCGAATTGAGCGCGGTGCTCAATGAATCCATCACGCTGCAACTCAATCAGAAACAACTGCTCAGCACCGCGCAAAGTCTGCGGGCGACGCTGGACGAGCAGATGTTCTGGATTCCCAGCAACAAGCCGCTGGATCTTGAATGGATGCACGGCGTGCCGGAACGCCTGCAACGCCAGGTCACTACCTTGCCGTGGGCTTCGAGCCTGAGCGAACTGACCGATGGCCTGACACAGCGACCGCTGCTGTTCCTGCCGCTGGCCTTGCTGATCGGCGCGCTGCTGTGGCGCCGCAAAAATCTCTATGCCCGCCTGAACAAAGTTCACCAGGACATCGGCCATTTCAAGCGCGACAGCCAGTGGCACACGCCGCAAGCGATTCTGATCAATATTCTGCTGGCGATGCCGGTTTCCCTGGGCCTGGCCTTGTGCGGTCTGGCGTTGCAGATCGACGCCCGCGGCCAGAACGCGAACATGGGTGCGGCGCTGTTGCAGATGGCCCAGGCCTGGCTGGTGTTCTACACCGCCTACCGCATCCTCGCGCCGGGTGGCGTGGCCGAACTGCATTTCCGCTGGGAAAAGCCCCAGGTCGAATTCCTTCAGGGCTGGATCCGCCGGCTCGGGCTGGTGGTGATGGCCCTGGTGACCGTGGTAGCGGTCGCCGAACTGCAACCGGCGGCGCTGGCCGATGACGTACTCGGCATGCCAGTGGTGCTGACCTGCTACGCCTTGATGGCCTGGCTGCTGAGCCGCCTGCTGGTCAGCAGCCCGACCCACGAAAACGCCTCGCTGTTCCGCAAGGCCGTGGGGGTCATGTTCACCGTTCTGCCGATCGCGCTGTTCGTCGCCGTATGCTTCGGCTATTACTACACCGCGCTGAAACTCAGCGACCGGTTGATCAACACCCTGTACTTGCTGATGTTCTGGCTGGTGATCGAAGCCACCTTCGTGCGTGGCCTCAGCGTTGCGGCACGGCGCCTGGCTTATCAGCGCGCCCTGGCCAAACGCCAGGCCGCCAAAGAGGCCGGCGATGGTGAAGCGGTGATCGAAGAACCGACCCTGGACATCGAGAAAGTCAACGAGCAGTCCCTTCGACTGATCCGTCTGGCGCTGCTCGGCGGTTTCATCGCGGCGCTGTACTGGGTCTGGTCGGACCTGATTTCGGTGTTCTCGTACCTGGACAACATCACCCTCTACGAATACACCAGCGGCACCGGCGCCAACATGAGCATGGTACCGATCAGCATCGGCGACATGCTTGGTGCATTGATCATCATCGGCATCACCTTCGCGCTGGCGCGCAACCTGCCAGGTCTGCTGGAAGTGTTTGTGCTGTCGAAGCTGAACCTGGCCCAAGGCAGTTCCTACGCCACCACCACCCTGCTGTCTTATGTGATCGCCGGCGTCGGTTTCGTCTCGACCCTGTCCACCCTCGGCGTGAGCTGGGACAAGTTGCAATGGCTGGTGGCGGCGCTGTCGGTGGGTCTCGGTTTCGGGATGCAGGAAATCTTCGCCAACTTCATCTCCGGCATCATGATCCTGTTCGAACGCCCGGTGCGGATCGGCGACACCATCACCATCGGCAACCTGTCGGGCACGGTGAGCAAGATCCGCATCCGCGCCACGACCATCACCGACTTCGACCGCAAGGACATCATCGTCCCGAACAAGACGTTCATCACCGGGCAACTGATCAACTGGTCGCTGACCGACACCATCACCCGGGTAACCCTCAAGCTCGGCGTCGACTACGGCTCGGACCTGGACCTGGTCAAAGAGCTGCTGCTCAAGGCGGCCCGCAATAACCCGCGCGTGCTGAAGGACCCGGAACCCCAGGTGTACTTCCTGAACTTCGGCGAAAGCACCCTCGACCACGAGTTGCGCATGCATGTGCGCGACCTCGGCGACCGTAACCCGGTGCTCGATGAGGTCAACCGCTTCATCAATCGCGAATTCAAGAAGCAGCACATCAACATCTCGTTCCGGCAGATGGAGGTCTATCTCAAAAACCTGCAGGGCCAGGAATACAAAATGGTCCCGGTTGAGCCGGAAACCAAAACCAATGTTCCGGTACCCACCAGCAAACCACGGCAAGAGCCACCGACTGTCGAACTCGACTAAGCGCGCTATCCCTAGCAGAATGCTCGGACATTCTGCTGGAGATGGCCGTTGAAAGCCCTCGACGAACTGACCTTCGACAATCGCTTCGCCCGCCTGGGCGACGCGTTCTCAAGCCATGTGCTGCCTGAGCCCATCGCGGCTCCACGACTGGTGGTCGCCAGCCCCGCCGCCATGGCGCTGCTGGACCTGGACCCGGCCGAGGCCGAAACGCCGGTGTTCGCCGAGCTGTTCGGCGGCCACAAGTTGTGGGCCGAAGCCGAGCCGCGGGCGATGGTCTATTCCGGGCATCAGTTCGGCTCCTATAACCCGCAGTTGGGCGACGGTCGCGGCCTGTTGCTGGGCGAGGTCTATAACGAAGCCGGCGAGCATTGGGACCTGCACCTCAAGGGGGCCGGTCAGACGCCTTACTCACGCATGGGCGATGGACGGGCGGTGCTGCGCTCGTCAATCCGCGAGTTTCTTGCCTCCGAAGCCCTGCATGCCCTGAACATTCCCACCACGCGCGCATTGTGCGTGATCGGCTCCGACACGCCGGTCTGGCGTGAGAAACAGGAACGCGCCGCCATGGTCCTGCGCCTGTCGCCGAGCCATGTGCGCTTCGGGCATTTCGAATTCTTCTACTACACCAAGCGCCCCGAGCAGCAGAAAGAACTCGGCGAGCACGTGCTGGCCATGCACTTCCCGCACTGCCTGGAGCAGCCGGAGCCGTACCTGGCGATGTTCCGCGAAATCGTCGAGCGTAATGCCGAACTGATCGCCAAATGGCAGGCCTACGGGTTCTGCCACGGCGTGATGAACACCGACAACATGTCGATCCTGGGCATCACTTTCGACTTCGGCCCGTTCGCCTTCCTCGACGACTTCGACGCCCACTTCATCTGCAACCACTCCGATGACCAGGGCCGCTACTCCTTCAGCAACCAGGTACCGATTGGCCAGTGGAACCTCAGCGCCCTCGCGCAGGCCCTGACGCCGTTCATCAGCGTCGAAGCCCTGCGCGAAACCCTCGGCCTGTACCTGCCACTGTTCCAGGCCCACTACCTGGACCTGATGCGCCGCCGCCTCGGTTTCACCACAGCTGAAGACGACGACCAGAAGCTGCTGGAGCAACTTCTGCAACTGATGCAGAACAGCGGCGTCGATTACAGCCTGTTCTTGCGCCGCCTGGGCGATGAGTCACCGGAACTGGCTGTCGCCCGGTTGCGCGATGACTTTGTCGACATCAAGGGCTTCGATGCGTGGGGCGAGCTTTACGCCGCCCGGGTTGCCCGTGAAGGCGTGATTGATCAGGAGCAGCGCCGCAAACGAATGCATGCGGTCAATCCGCTGTACATCCTGCGCAATTATCTGGCGCAAAAAGCCATCGATGCGGCGCAAAGCGGCGACTATTCAGAAGTTCGTCGCTTGCACGCGGTATTGAGCAATCCGTTCGAGGAGCAGCCTGGAATGGAGAGCTACGCCGAGCGGCCACCGGAATGGGGCAAACATCTGGAGATCAGCTGTTCGTCGTGAGTGAACGCGGCCCTCTGCACAACTGAAAAAGGTAAGGGCCCTGAAACCTATCTCCTTGATAAAGACCACCTTCGACTCCAGATCAGTTTCATGGACTGCCCAACTGAGAGCCAATCATGACCGACCCACTCCTCATCCCCTGCCCCCACTGCAACGGCCTGAACCGCATTCCCGCCGAGCGCCTCAACGATCATCCAAAGTGCGGCCGCTGCAAGGCTGAGGTCTTGTTGAGCCAGCCGTTCGAGTTGAAACAAGGCGATTACGCCAGTCAGATCAAGGGTGACCTGCCGTTGCTGGTGGATGTATGGGCGGATTGGTGTGGGCCATGCAAATCGTTTGCGCCGGTGTTCGAGCAGGCGGCGGGGCAGTTGGCGGGCAAGTGTCGGCTGGCCAAGCTGGACAGCGAGGCGAATCAGCAGTTGTCGGCGCAGTTGGGGATTCGCTCGATCCCGAGCCTGATTCTGTTCAAGAACGGCCGGGAAGTGGCTCGTCAGAGCGGGGCCTTCCCGTTACCGCAGTTGATGAACTGGTTGCGCAGTCAGGGGATCTGATAACGATCCCGAAATCCCTGAACAATGTAGAAGTCAGGCATTTTCCAGCAGAGCATGCAGATCGACGAATTGCTGGGTCAGTTTGTGCCGTGGGTCGAGGTGGATCAGCGGCGTGTTGGCCTGATGGGATTCGCGCATGCGCACCGAACTGGCCAGGTACACCGGTAGCACCGGCAGCCCTTCGGCGATCAGTTCGTCGAGGATTTGCTGCGGCAGACTGGCGCGGGCCTGGAACTGGTTGACGACGATGCCTTCGACTTCCAGCCCTTCATTGTGGTCGTCCTTCAACTCTTCGATTTCCGCCAACAGACCATACAGCGCCTGGCGCGAGAAGCTGTCGCAGTCGAAGGGGATCAGCACACGATCAGCGGCGATCAAGGCCGAGACGGCATAGAAATTCAGCGCTGGCGGGGTGTCGAGGTAGATCCGGTCGTAATCACCGTCCAGCTCATCGAGCAACTTACGCAGCTTGTTTATCTTGTGTTTGGCCTCAAGCTTGGGCTGTAAGTCTGCCAGCTCGGCGGTGGCAGTGATGACGTGAAGGTTGTCGAACGGAGTTTCGTAGATGTCGACCTGACCTTTCTTCGAGAACGGCCCGGACGACAAGGTCTGCTTGAAGAAGTCGGCGATACCCATCGGGATATCCTCACCGGTAAGCCCCGTCAGGTATTGAGTGGAGTTGGCCTGGGCATCGAGATCCACCAACAGCGTGCGATAGCCTTCGCTGGCGCTGACCGCCGCCAGATTGCAGGCAATACTTGATTTGCCCACGCCACCTTTCTGATTGAACACCACGCGCCGCATGTCTAAACCTCCGTGTATCAAAGAATGACCGAGTGTAGTAGTCCACATCGCTGCTTAGCTACCTCGCCAGCATCTAGACTACACAGTCATAGGCAAATCTCTGGCCGGAAAAGCTGCCAACTCGTCCATTGATAGCCGACAGTGCCGACAGACATGTCCGCCGCATTGAGGATAATGGCCAAACGACAGCCTTTCGCGAACCAGACGGTACATTTCGTTGCGCAAAATGTAACCAGTATTTGCTACACGCCCGCAGCACCGGGATAATGCGCGCCACTCGGCGTTAAGCGCCATGTCAGGTCAGCCGCGGTTTTGCGACTCACCACGTCAAGGAAGCCCGCAGGGGCGGGATGAATGTCTGTGATCAACTTCAACATCGCCCAATGGCGCGCGTGGGCCCCGGGGCTTGAAAGCGTGGATGATTGGCAGGCTTGGAGCCGACAACCGGTCGTGCTCGAGCCCAGCGATGCCGCCCCGGATGTGTCGTTCCTGCCGGCCATGCAGCGCCGGCGACTCAGCCGCCTGGCGCGGATGGCGTTCAGTGTCGGCTGGCCCTTGGCCGATGGTCGCCAGGACCTACCGCTGGTCTTTATTTCCCGCCACGGCGAAACACCGCGCACCTTCGAGATTCTCAGCGATCTGGCGACCGACCAACCGTTGTCGCCCACCCAGTTCAGCCTGTCGGTGCACAACGCGGTGATCGGCCTGTGGTCGATCATGCGCGGCGAAACCAGCGAAATGACCGCCCTCGCCGCCGCCGGCGATGGCCTTGAACACGGCATGCTGGAGGCCGCGACGCTGCTTGAGGAAGGCGCGCCCGCGGTACTGCTGATCGTCACCGAAGAGCAACCGCCCGCCGCCTACTCGACCTGGATCGATGATGTGCCTTTCCCTTACGCGATCGGCCTGCTGATTACCCCCGGTAATCAGTGGCAGCTGTCGCTGAACAGCACCTCGCAAGCGTTGTCCAACCCCCACTGGCCGCATGCACTGAATCTGATGCACACCCTGCTCGGCCAGCAGACTACCTGCCAACATGCCTGGAAAAATCGTGTATGGACCTGGCAACGCAACCCGTAACCGATAAAAACCGCGACGCCTACTACTGGCGCCTGCTGGCCACTGCCGCAAGCTTCACCCTGTTCGGGTTGAGCAGCCTGTGCCTGCGACTGGTGGTGTTCCCGCTGCTGAATTGCCTGCCGGGAGGCGTCCAGGCCCATCGTCTGCGAGCGCGGCAGACGGTCAGCCGGTGCTTCTGGTTTTTCATTCGTTTCATGGCGCGCAGCGGCGTGCTGACTTATGACATACAGGGGGCGGAAAAACTCGGACGGCCAGGCCAGATGATCGTCGCCAACCACCCTTCATTGATCGATGTGGTGTTTTTGATCGGTCTGGTGCGCCACGCCAATTGCGTGGTCAAGAAAAGCCTCTGGGAAAACCCGTTCACCCGCGGTCCGCTACGCTGTACCGAATACATCAGCAACGATGGCAGCATGGACATGCTCGACGCCGCTGCCGAGGCGCTGAAAAGCGGTCAGACCCTGATCATTTTCCCCGAGGGCACCCGGACCCAGCCCGGCCAACCGCCGGCCTTTCATCGGGGGGCGGCGGCAATCGCCCTGCGCGGTGCGAGAATCCTCACCCCGGTAATTATCAAGGTCAACCCGACCACATTGACCAAGGCCGAACCCTGGTATCGGATCCCCAAACGCCGCGTGCACTTCAGTTTCTGCGTCGGGGCCGATATAGACCCACAGGCCTTCGCTACGCAAGGACCTGCACCCCAGGCCTCGCGCAAGCTCAATGACTATTTGCACTCTTACTTTATCAAGGAGCTCGCCGAAGATGAGCGATCAGAACACCGTTAGCCTGATGCAGGAAATCAAAGAGCTGATCATCGAAGCCCTGGGCCTCGAAGACATCAGCGTCGACGACATCGGCGACGACCAGACGCTGTTCGGCGAAGGCCTGGGCCTGGATTCGGTAGACGCGCTGGAACTCGGCCTGGCGATCCAGAAAAAGTACGGCATCAAAATCGATGCCGACGCCAAAGACACCCGTAAACACTTCAGCAACGTGGCGAGCCTTGCGGCGTTCGTCAGTGCAACACAGGCAGCTTGAGACCGGACCATGCAAACTCGTGACGATATTTTCAACACCCTGCGCGATGCTCTGGTCGAACTCTTCGAGCTGGACCCCGAGCGCATCAGCCTGGAATCCAACCTGTACCAGGATCTGGAAATCGACAGCATCGATGCAGTCGACCTGATCGATCACATCAAACGCCAGACCGGCAAGAAAATCGCCGCCGAAGAATTCAAATCAGTGCGCACCGTCAGCGACGTGGTCGAGGCGGTCTACCGTCTGGTTCAACCCGCCGCATGAGCCGACTGATTGGCCTTGGCCTGCTGCTCGCAGGCCTGCTGTACCCCTTTGCGGTGTATTTCGGCATGGAGCATTTTGCCCCGTGGCAGTTCGGTCTGCTGCTGGGCAGCCTGTGGCTGGCGCGAGCGCTGACCGGCGAACGGCGCCCCGGCAGCCTGTGGATGTCCACGGCCGCCATCGCGTTCTGCCTGCTGCTGGCAGTGTTCGACAGCCCGGTGCTGCTGCGCTGGTACCCGGTGCTCATCAGCGCGTTCATGCTGGCGCTGTTCGGTCTTAGCCTGAAATACGGCCCGCCGATGGTCGAGCGCCTGGCCCGCCTGCGGGAACCGGAATTACCGCCCAGGGCCATTCGCTACACCCGCCAGGTGACAATTGCCTGGAGCGTGTTTTTTCTCTGCAACGGTTTGTGCGCCGCCGCCCTGACCCTTTGGGCGCCGCTGAGCTGGTGGATGTTGTACACCGGCCTGATCTCCTATGGATTGATCGGCCTGATGTTCGCCATTGAATGGCTCATACGACAACGGGTACGAGGCCACCCATGAATTGGATAAAACTTGAGCAACTGTTGCTCAAGGCTCAGCCGGAGCGTGCCGTGACGGCCGAACCGGCGTTGAATCACGCGCAATTGTGCGACCGGGCCCTGAGCCTGGCTGCCGGCCTGCACGCCCAGGGTGTGCAGCGCATCGCCGTACACCTTGAAGACGCCGCCGACCTGGCCATTGCCCTGCTCGGCGCCTGGCGTGCCGGGGTCAGCGTATTGCTGCCCGCCGACCTGCAAGCGCAGACGCGCCAGCGCTGGTCGACCGAGGTCGATCTGTGGCTGACCGATCAGGCCGACGATGCACACCTGAGCGATTATCGGCATCCGCCGCTGCCGGCCCACCCGCTGGACCTGGATCGTTGTCAGCTGAGCCTGTGCACCTCCGGCTCCAGTGGTGAACCCAAGCGCATTGACAAAACCCTGCGCCAACTGGCCAATGAAGTCGAAGCGCTGGAGCACCTGTGGGGCGCGGATCTGGGCGAAGCCTGCATCATTGGCAGCGTCGCCACCCAGCACATCTACGGGTTGCTGTTTCGGGTGCTGTGGCCGTTGTGCGCCGGGCGTTCGTTCGTGCGCAAGCAACTGGCTTTCCCGGAAGACTTGCAACGCGCCAGCCGTGAACACCCGGCCTTCGCCTGGGTCGCCAGCCCGGCATTGCTCAAGCGCATGGGCGACAACCTCGACTGGCCAGCGCTGAGCGCAGTGCGCCGAGTGTTCTCCTCCGGTGGCGCGTTACCCGCCGAAGCCTCGCAAAGCCTTTACGAACGCCTGCAACAATGGCCGACCGAGATCCTCGGCAGCTCGGAAACCGGCGGCATCGCCTGGCGTCAGGGCCAGGATCTCTGGCAGCCCTTCGCAGGCGTGGAGTTGAGCCAGGACAGCGATGGCGCGCTGCTGATTGCGTCGCCGTACTTGCCGGCCGGCTATATCGAACACACCGCCGATGCCGCGCGCATCGCCGCCGACGGCCGTTTCGAGCTGTTGGGGCGACTGGACCGGATCGTCAAACTGGAAGAAAAACGTATCTCGCTACCGATGCTCGAACACGCGTTGATGGCTCACGCCTGGGTCGCCGAAGCGCGCCTGGGTGTGGTTCAGGAAAATCGCGCCTCATTGGGCGCGCTGCTGGTGCTCAGCGAGCAAGGCCTGCATGCCTTGCGCAATCAGGGACGACGCAGCCTCACGCAAGCGTTGCGTCAGCATCTGAACCAGCATTGTGAAACGCTGGCCCTGCCACGACGCTGGCGCCTGTTGCGACAACTGCCGCTGAACGCGCAGGGCAAACTGCCCCAGGCAGAGGTTGAAGCCTTGCTGCTGGCGCCCCGCCCAAAGGTGCCGCAAGTGCTGGAGCAGGTCGAAGTCGAAGGTGAGTGGAACCTGCAATTGGCGGTCCCGCCAGACCTGGCGTACTTCAGCGGGCACTTTCCCCGGGCGCCGGTACTGCCCGGCGTGGTGCAGGTGGATTGGGCATTGAGCCTGGCCCAGCAATTGATGACCCTGCCAGCAAAATTCGCCGGCATGGAAGTGCTGAAATTCCAGCAACTGGTGCGCCCTGGCGATGAAATCCAGTTACACCTGCGCTTCGATCCGGCGCGCGGCAAATTGTATTTCGCCTATCGCAACGAAACCGCCACCTGCTCCAGCGGGCGGATTTTGCTGGAGGCTGCCAGCGATGCATAACCCCTGCGCCATAATCCCGGTCTACAACCATGAAACCGCCATCACTGCCGTGGTCGATGCGCTGCTTGCCTGCGACCTGCCCTGCATTCTGGTGGACGATGCCAGCAGCGCCGTCTGCGCCAAGGTACTCGACCAACTGGCCCTGCGCGACAGGGTTTATCTGATCCGGCTCACCGTCAATCAAGGCAAGGGTGGCGCGGTGATGACCGGACTGCGGGAAGCTTCGCGCCTGGGCTTCAGCCATGCCTTGCAGGTGGACGCCGACGGCCAGCACGACCTGCAAGACGTCAAAGTCTTCATCGAATACTCGCGCAACCATCCCGAGGCGGTGATCTGTGGCTATCCGCAATACGACGCCAGCGTGCCGAAAGGTCGTTTGTACGCGCGCTACCTGACTCACGTCATGGTCTGGATCAACACCCTGTCGCTGCAGATTCGCGACTCGATGTGCGGTTTCCGTGTCTATCCATTGCCACCGACCCTGGCACTGATCGACTCGGCCAGGATCGGCAAACGCATGGACTTCGACTCCGACATCCTGGTGCGCCTGGCCTGGCGCAATCTGCCGATGCAGTGGCTGAAAACCAGGGTCCATTACCCGCTGGATGGCGTTTCGCATTTCCGGCTGTTCTACGACAACGTACTGATTACGAGCATGCACACCCGGCTGTTCTTCGGCATGTTGCTGCGGGCACCGGTGATCCTCTGGCGACGGTGGCGGGCATGAACGGCAACGCAGACAAACAGCACTGGGCCGACCGCCAGGAACGCGGCAGTTTCTGGCTGATGAAGTTCACCGCATTCTGCGCAAAAGTGCTGGGCCGACGACTGTTGAGCCCGCTGCTGTACGGCATCGTGCTGTACTTTTTCCTGTTCGGGCGCAGCGCCCGCCAAAGCGCCTGGCAATATCAACAGCGGCTCGCCGACTGGAGCGGACGCAACGAATTGCGCCCGACCCATTGGCGGGTGTTCGGCCAGTTCATGGCCTTCGCCGACTCGATGCTCGACAAACTCGACGTGTGGAACGGCAAGCTGAGCATCGAGCAGATCGAAATCATCGACCCGGCGCTGCTGCGCAATAAACTGCGCGGCACACGCGGGCAAATGCTGGTGGGCGCGCACCTGGGCAATCTTGAAGTCTGCCGGGCACTGGCCGAAATCGGCGAGAAAGTCACCATGAACGTGCTGGTGCACACCAAGCACGCCGAACAGTTCAACCGTCTGCTGGGCGAAGCCGGGGCGACCAATCTGCGGCTGATTCAGGTCAGCGAGCTCGACCCGATGATCATGCTGCAACTGCATGAACGCCTGGAACGCGGCGAATGGCTGGCAATTGCCGGCGACCGTGTGCCGTTGCATGGCGGGCGCAGTGTGACGGTGGATTTTCTCGGCCATCAGGCAGCCTTCCCTCAAGGCCCTTGGCTATTGGCCGGTCTGCTGAAATGCCCGGTCAATCTGCTGCTGTGCCTGAAGAAGCCCACGGGCGACTATCGACTGACCCTCGAGCCGTTCACCGAGGCGGTGGCATGGAAACGCAGCGACCGCGAACAGGTCATTCATCAGTGGGCTTCACGCTACGCCGAACGCCTGGGTCACTATTGCCTCGAAGCGCCCCAACAATGGTTCAACTTTTACCCTTTCTGGAAGACCGATGACGACGCCAACGCTTGAGCCGGTAACCTTCGGCGAACTCCCATTGCGCATCGAAGACGTGCTGGCCCTGGCCAACCGTCAGGTGCCGACGCAGTTGCAGGGCGACCCCGAGTTTCGCCAGCGCATCGCCAAGGGTCCGCAATTCCTTGATTCCCTGCTGGACAAGGAAGGCGTGATCTATGGCGTGACCACCGGTTATGGCGACTCCTGTGTGGTGGCCGTGCCGCTGCACCACGTCGAGGCGTTGCCCCGTCATCTGTACACGTTCCACGGCTGCGGTCTGGGCAAACTGCTCGACGCCCAGGCTACCCGCGCGGTGCTGGCGGCGCGTTTGCAGTCACTGTGCCACGGCGTGTCCGGGGTGCGCGTGGAGTTGCTGGAGCGCCTGCAAGCGTTCCTTGAACACGACATCCTGCCGCTGATTCCGGAAGAAGGTTCCGTGGGCGCCAGCGGTGATCTGACGCCGCTGTCCTACGTCGCCGCGACTTTGTCCGGCGAGCGAGAAGTAATGTTCCGCGGCGAACGCCGGCAAGCGGCTGATGTGCACAAGGAACTGGGTTGGCAACCGCTGGTATTACGCCCCAAGGAAGCCTTGGCGCTGATGAACGGCACCGCCGTGATGACCGGCCTTGCGTGCCTGGCTTACGCCCGTGCCGACTACCTGCTGCAACTGGCTACGCGCATCACCGCGCTGAACGTGGTCGCTTTGCAGGGCAACCCGGAGCACTTCGACGAGCGTCTGTTCGCCGCCAAACCCCATCCCGGGCAGATGCAAGTTGCCGCTTGGTTGCGCAAGGATCTGGCGATCGACGCGCCGACCGCGCCGCTGCATCGCCTGCAAGACCGTTACTCCCTGCGTTGCGCGCCACACGTGCTCGGTGTGTTGGCCGACAGCCTGAACTGGCTGCGCTCGTTCATCGAGATCGAGCTCAACAGCGCCAACGACAACCCGATCATCGACGCCGAAGCCGAACGCGTGCTGCACGGTGGACACTTCTACGGCGGCCACATCGCGTTCGCCATGGACAGCCTGAAAAACCTGGTGGCCAACGTCGCTGACTTGCTCGACCGTCAGCTCGCGCTACTGGTGGACGAACGCTACAACCACGGTTTGCCGAGCAACCTGTCGGGCGCCCCCGCCGACCGAGCGATGCTCAACCACGGTTTCAAGGCGGTGCAGATCGGCACCAGCGCCTGGACCGCCGAAGCCCTGAAGAACACCATGCCAGCCAGCGTCTTCTCGCGCTCCACCGAGTGCCACAACCAGGACAAAGTCAGCATGGGCACCATTGCCGCCCGCGACGCCATCCGCGTGCTGGAGCTGACCGAACAGGTCGCCGCTGCCACGCTGCTGGCCGCCAATCAAGGCGTCTGGCTGCGCGGCCAGGCTGAAGACGCGCGTCCACTGCCACCGGCCTTGGCCGCGATGCACGAAGAATTGGCCAAAGACTTCCCGCCAGTCATCGAAGACCGTGCCCTGGAAGGCGAATTGCGCCTGTGCCTGCAACGCATCGCCGAGCAACACTGGAGGCTGCATGCGTAGCAAGGGAGTGCTTCACACCGATACGGAAATCCTCGTCCCGTTCTTTGACGTCGACACCATGAACGTGGTCTGGCACGGCCATTACGTCAAATACCTGGAAGTCGCCCGTTGTGCGCTGCTGGACAGGATCGGCCACAACTACGACGCCATGGTTGCGTCGGGTTACGCCTGGCCGGTGATCGACTTGCAATTGCGCTATGTGCGCGGCGCCGTGTTCGGCCAGAAGCTGAATGTGCGCGCCAGTCTGGTGGAGTGGGAAAACCGCCTGAAGATCAGTTATCTGATCAGCGATCTGAGCACCGGCGAACGCCTGACCCGCGCCTGTTCCGTGCAGGTCGCGGTCGACATGAGCAGCCGCGAAATGCAGTTGGCTTCACCCAAGGTGTTTACCGACGCGGTTGAAAGGGTGCTGTCATGAAT
Source organism: Pseudomonas sp. GGS8 (assembly GCF_024168645.1). Taxonomy (NCBI): domain Bacteria; kingdom Pseudomonadati; phylum Pseudomonadota; class Gammaproteobacteria; order Pseudomonadales; family Pseudomonadaceae; genus Pseudomonas; species Pseudomonas sp. GGS8. The sequence goes on from NZ_JALJWF010000001.1 coordinate 1,392,011, forward strand.
GCAGTTTTCAAATACCTAGGCGCTTTCGCGTTGCTCGGGCTTTCATCATTGGCGCAGGCCTTCGATCTGCAGCAACTGAGCGATCAACTGGCCAAACCCGATGTGATCCACGGCAATTTCATCCAGGAAAAACACCTGCGCGCCCTACCCCAGCCGCTGACCAGCAAGGGCACCTTCGTTCTGGCGAAAAATCACGGCCTGCTCTGGCTGCTGAAAACGCCGCTGCAACAGGACTACCGCATCAGCGACAAGGGCATTGCCCGGCGGGATACCAGCGGTTGGCAAATGCTGCCGAACAAGAGTGCCGGCGCCGAACAGAACCGTTTGTTCCTCGCCGTGTTGCAAGGCGACAGCAGTGGCCTGCAACGGGATTTCGAGCTGTCGCTGAGCGGCGATGCCCAGAACTGGAAACTGACCCTGACCCCGCGCTCGATGCTGCTCAAGCAGGTGTTCAATCAGATCAACATTGACGGCGGCGAGCTGGTGCACAACATCGAGCTGCTCGAAACCCAGGGTGACCGAACCCTGTTGCGCATGCAGGACAGTACCAGCGCCCAACCTTTGAGCGATGCGGAGCAACATGACTTTGCCGAGTGAACGGATGCTGCCACGGCTGTTTCTGATCCTGCTGCTGGCGGTGCTCGCGCTCGCCGGTTGGCAGTGGCGCGACGGCGCTCCGCTGTCCGCCAACCTGATGGAACTGGTGCCAGGCAGCGCGCCGGACGCCCTGGAACTGCGCGCCGAACAACGCATGCAAGAACCGTTGAACCGGGAAATGCTGGTGCTGGTCGGCCATAAGGATCGCCAGCAAGCCATCGCCATGGCGCAAAAACTCGGTGAACAGTGGCAAGCCAGCGGTGTGTTCGAAAAGGTCAAATGGAACCTGCAAGCCGACTTGCCGGCACTGCGCACGCAATTGCTGCAAGGCCGACTGGCGATGCTGTCCGCAGCCGATCGCCAGCAACTCATCGAGCATCCAGACGCCTTTATCCAGCAACGGGTGCAAGCCCTGTTCGACCCGTTCAGCGGGTTCAGCCTGGTGCCGAGCCAGGATGACTGGCTTGGCTTGACCGGGCGCATCCAGAACAGCCAGCCACAGCGCGGTTCGGTGCAACTGGACATCGGGAGCGGCGCATTGGTCGCCGATGCCGATGGCAAGAGCTGGGTGATGCTGCGGGCGCGAACCGCCGGCAACGCGTTCGACATGAACCTGCCGCTGCAAGTGGCCGACCTGCTCCAGCACAGTCGCGAAGAAGCCGCCCAGGCGGATGTGCAACTGCTCGCCGCCAGCGGCCTGCTGTATGCCGCCAGCGGTCAACGGCAAGCCGCTCGTGAGATTACCTGGGTCGGTGGCGGCGCCACCATGGGGATTCTGTTGTTGCTGTTGCTGGCCTTCCGGCGTTGGCGGGTGTTGCTGGCGTTCGTTCCGGTGTTGGTGGGCATGCTGTTCGGCGCGGTGGCCTGCGTGGCGCTGTTCGGTCAGATGCATGTGATGACGCTGGTGCTGGGCTCAAGCCTGATCGGCGTGGCGGTGGATTACCCGCTGCATTACCTGTCCAAAAGCTGGAGCCTGAAACCCTGGCACAGCTGGCCGGCCTTGCGCCTGACCCTGCCGGGGCTGACGCTGAGCCTGATCACCAGTTGCATCGGCTACCTGGCACTGGCCTGGACGCCGTTCCCGGCCCTGACTCAAATTGCCGTGTTCTCCGCCGCCGGCCTGCTCGGCGCCTATCTGTCGGCGGTGTGCCTGCTGCCGGCGCTGCTCAAGGGCGTGCAGTTGCGTCCGGCGCAATGGCCGATGCGCATTGCCGAATTTTTGCTGAATCTGCGTGAAACAGTACTCAAATACGTTCGCACGCCAGTGCTGCTGGCGCTGCTGATCGCTTTCTGTGTCGGAGGGCTGTTGCAGCTGCAGACCAAAAACGACATTCGCCAATGGATCGGCACACCGCAGCAGTTGACCGACGAAGCCCAGGCCATCGCACGCATCACTGGCTATCAACCCACCAGCCAGTTCTTCCTGATACGCGCGGCCAATCAGCAGGAACTGCTCGAACGCCAGACGGCCCTGAACGAGCGCCTGGATCAGTTGGTCAACCTGGAGAAACTCCAGGGCTACCTGTCGCTCAACCAACTGGTCAGCCAGCCGAGCGAACAGCGCAAAGTGCGTGAAGCACTGAGCAAGCTGCCGCAGTTCTGGCAACCGTTGCTCGACCTTGGCGTGCCTGTTGACGCCTTGCAAGCCGAGTTGGCGAAGTTGCAGGCACTGCCCGTCGAAGACATCGACACAGCGTTGGCCGGCCCATTGGCCGAGCCCTATCGCACCCTGTGGCTGGGGCCTGCCGATGACGGCGTGGCCGCGATGGTCAGCCTGCAAGGCTTGAACAATCCCGCGCTGTTGCAGGTCCAGGCGCTGGACTTGCCGGGTGTGCAACTGGTCGACCGCCTCGGCGACCTGAACAAGGTGTTCGCCGCAACTCAAATCAGCGCCGCTGAATTGAAACTCGCCTCCTGCGTATTGATCGTGCTGGTGCTGATCCTGCCATTCGGTCTCGGCGGCGCGTTGCGAATCGTCTCCCTGCCACTGCTGGCGGCCCTGTGCAGCCTGGCAAGCCTCGGCTGGCTCGGTCAGCCGCTGACGCTGTTCAGCCTGTTCGGCCTGCTGCTGGTGACGGCCATCAGCGTCGACTACGCGATCCTCATGCGCGAACAGATCGGCGGCGCCGCGGCGAGCCTGTTGGGCACCATGCTGGCAGCCGCAACCACATGGTTGTCGTTTGGCCTGCTGGCAGTGTCCAGCACGCCGGCGGTGAGCAACTTCGGCCTGTCGGTGAGCCTCGGCCTGGCGTACAGCTTCATCCTGGCGCCGTGGGCCGGACGCCAAGCCCACGCCGCCCCGGTTGCGGAGCCTGCAGCGTGATGGTCGCGGCGTTTTGGCTGATGGCCCTGGTGTTGTTCGCCGTGGCCACCCGCGTAGGCCGACGTTTCGGTCTGATTCCGATCGTCAGCCAGTTATTGCTGGCAACCTTCGGCCTGCCGCTGCTGATGTACTTCTGGATCGAACCGGGCTGGCAATTGAGCGGTGCCGAACTGATCTCGCCGGGTTGGCTGAAAAACCTCTACAGCCTGAGCTTTGCCTTGCTGCTGGGGCACATCCTCAGCGACGTGATCGACCTGCGACTGGATCGCCAGAGCCTGAAAATCGCCCTGCCGAGTTTCTGCATTCCGTTTGCCTGCGGGCTGGCGACAGCGGTCTGGCTGCTGCCGCCGCAGCCGTGGATCAGTTCGTTGGCGGTCGGCCTGCTGTTCGCCATCACCGCGATTCCGGTGTTGTACCTGTACCTGCGACACATCAATTACCCGCCCGCCGCCACCCGGCGGCTGGTGCAGACCGCGATCCTGATCGACCTGACTTGCTGGACCCTGTTCGCGTTCGCCCAAGGCAGCCTGCATTTGAGCAGCCTGTTGCTGCCGCTCGCCGGTGCCTGCCTGCCGTTGTTGCTGCGACTGCTCGGTTTGCGCCAACCGTTGCTGTACTGCGGCTGCTTCTTCGCACTGCTGGTGGTCGCCGAACACTTCAAGCTCAATGCGCTGATTTTCGGCATCGGTTACCTGCTGTGCATGGCCGCGCTCAAGGTGCCATTGGTGCTGCCATTGCCGACGGCGTGGATGAGTCGCTTGCAGACCTGGATCGCCATCCCGCTGATCCTCACGTTCGGCATCGTGCAGATCAACGTGCACAGCGCCCTCGACAGCCTCGGCGGTATGCAACTGGTCGCCCTTTTGCTGTTGCCGATTGCCAGCAAACTGTTGGGCAACTGGCTGGGCCTGGGCTGGGCCGGTGTCTCGTTTGAAGGTGCCAGCCGCTGGCGGGAAAGCCTTTTACTGAATATCCGCGGCTTGAGCGAGATCGTCTTTCTCAACCTGCTGCTGCAACAACAACTCATCAGCCCGGCACTGTATTTCGCGCTGATGTTGATGGGCCTGATCGCAACCCTGCTGCCGGCACTCGCCGGCATGCACCGAATTCCTTTGAACATCGCCGCCCCGGCAAGGAGCTCCCGTGCCAACAGTTGAAATGGAACATCGTCAGGTGGTGGTGATCGGTGCCGGCCCCTCGGGGGCCATCGCCGCTGCGCTGCTCAAGCGCAAAGGTCATGATGTGCTGATGATCGAACGCCAGCATTTCCCACGGTTTTCCATCGGTGAAAGCCTGCTGTCCCACTGCCTGGATTTCGTCGAAGAAGCCGGCATGCTCGAGGCGGTAAACGCGGCCGGTTTCCAGTTGAAGAACGGTGCGGCATTCGCCTGGGGCGATCAGTACAGCACCTTCGATTTCGGCGAGACCTTCAGCAACGGCAAGCCGACCACTTTCCAGGTCCAGCGCGCCGACTTTGACAAGCTGCTGGCCGATCAGGCTGAGCTGCAAGGTGTCGATGTCCGCTACGGCGAGGCCATCGTCAGCGTCGATTTCAGCTTGGCGAAACCGCAGCTCGATGTGCTTCGCGAAGACGGCAGCCAATACCGCGTCGAGGCCGATTTCGTGCTCGATGCCAGCGGCTACGGTCGCGTGCTGCCGCGCTTGCTGGACCTTGAAGCACCGTCAAACTTTCCGGTGCGCCAGGCGGTATTCACCCACGTCGAAGACTGTATCGACAGCCCGGCTTTCGAACGGGAAAAAATCCTCATCACCACCCATCCGACCCAACGCGACATCTGGTTCTGGACCATTCCGTTCAGCAACGGCCGTTGCTCGGTGGGCGTGGTGGCGGCCGCCGAACACTTCGCAGGCCGCACTGAGAATCTGGACGATTGCCTGCGCGGCTTCATCAATGAAACCCCAAGCCTGGCCGGGGTGCTGAACAACGCCGTATGGGATACCCCAGCGCGGACCATCGGCGGCTATTCGGCCAACGTCAAAACCCTGCATGGCCCTGGCTTCGCCTTGTTGGGTAATGCCGCAGAATTTCTCGACCCGGTGTTCTCCTCCGGCGTGACTATCGCCATGCGCTCGGCGAGCATGGCCGCCGGCGTACTGCACCGCCAACTGCAAGGTGAAAGCGTCGACTGGCAAACCGAGTTCGCCGAACCGCTCAAGCGCGGCGTCGACACCTTCCGCTGCTACGTCGAAGGTTGGTACGCCGGGACCTTTCAGGATGTGATTTTCTATCAGGGCGGCACAGCAGATATCCGCCGCATGATCAGCTCGATCCTCGCCGGTTACGCCTGGGATGAACGCAACCCGTTCGTCAGCGAAGCCAAACGTCGACTGCGGATGATCTCGGACCTGTGCGCCGGGGATGCGACATGAGTTACTTGAGCGATAACTACGTCGAAGAAACCCGTTTCGGTTTCTGGTTCCTGCGCAGCCATACCTGGCAGCACCATGTATTGCGAGTGGCGATCAATGATTTACGTGGTCTGTTCAGCACACCGTTGCCCAGTCATCCGGTCTTGCTGGATGCCGGTTGCGGTCAGGGCAAGTCGTTCCAGTACCTGCGCCAGACCTTCGCGCCCAAGCATCTGATCGGGCTGGATGCCGACCCTCACAGCCTGAACCTGAGCGGCGAAGAAGCAGCCCGCCAGGGCATGGAGGTAGAGCTGATCGGCAGCGACTGCGCCAGCATCAACGTGCCGGACGCCAGCGTCGATTTGCTGTTCTGTCACCAGACCTTCCATCACCTGGTCGAGCAGGATCAGGCCCTGGCCGAGTTCTATCGGGTGCTCAAGCCGGGCGGCTATTTGCTGTTCGCCGAGTCCACCGAGGCTTACATTGATACGTGGGTGATTCGCTGGCTGTTCCGCCACCCGATGCACGTGCAAAAGAGCGCCGCTGGCTACCTGGAGATGATTCGTCGGCAGGGTTTTGAATTCGGCCCGCAGAACGTGTCTTACCCTTACTTGTGGTGGAGTCGCGCCAAGGATTTCGGCCTGCTCGAACGCTTCGGCCTGCGCCAGCCAAAACCCTTTGGCCAACGGGAAGAAACCCTGGTCAATGTGGTCGCGCGCAAGCCCCTTGAAGAGGGTGTCTGATGATCCGTTTGCTGCTTCTGGGTTGTGTCCTGTTGCTGAGCGCCTGCGCCAGCCAGACGCCGTTGCCCGAGCGAACCCCGAACCTGGCGTTGCCGCTGCAATTGCACATCGAACGGCAGATGGCCGAGCAGCGTCAGGACTGGCTGCTGGTGATCCAGCGTGAAGGCCCGGGCATTCGCTGGTCGATGATGGACCCGCTGGGGATTCCCGTGGCACGACAGAAACTGATCGATGGCCAATGGCAAGCTGACGGTCTGCTACCGCCCAATCCGGAAGCACGGGAGCTGTTCGCCGCCCTGTTGTTTGCATTGACCCCTGAAGGCGAATTGCACGGCAACTATCCCACCGCCCGGCAGCATGACGGACAACGGTCGTTGTCAGCGCGCTGGAACATCCGCTATTCACAACCAAATCTTTCGCAACCACCGAGCTTTGAATTGAACGTGTCCCAAGGCCCGCACTATCGCGTCACTCCGTTAGGCGAAAACACGCCATGACCGCTTACCTGAACGCTCTCGGGATAATCTGTGCCCTCGGCCGCGACAAGCAGGAAGTCGCCCGCAACCTGTTTGCCGGCGATTGCTCGGGCATGCGCAGCGAGGCCGGCTGGGTGATGGAACGCTCGTTGCCAGTGGCGGCGGTGCGCGGTGAACTGACGCCGATTCCGCCTGAGCTGGCTCATCAAAGCAGTCGCAACAATCAATTGCTGCTGGAGGCCGCGCTGCAAATTCGCCAAGACATCGAGCAGGCGATCCAGACCTATGGCCGTGACCGTATCGGCGTCGTTCTGGGCACCAGCACCTCGGGCATCGACGAGGCCAGCCGCGGCCTGGCCCATTACATCCGCGAACATCAGTTCCCCGCCGATTATGACTATCAGCAGCAGGAGCTCGGCGCACCGGCGACATTTCTCGCCGACTGGCTGCAATTGAGCGGTCCGGCCTATGTGATCTCCACCGCCTGCACCTCCAGTGCCCGGGCGCTGATGAGTGCCCAGCGACTGCTCGACCTGGGCATGTGCGATGCCGTGTTGTGCGGTGGAGTCGACAGCTTGTGCAAGCTGACCCTCAACGGTTTCTCGGCCCTGGAAGCCGTATCCGAACAGCGCTGCAACCCGTTTTCGGCAAACCGCAACGGCATCAATATCGGCGAAGCCGCGGTGCTGTTCCTGATGAGTAAAACCGCCGGTAACGGCCAGCCAATTGCCCTGCTCGGCAGTGGCGCCAGCTCCGATGCGCACCATATTTCCGCGCCGGAACCCACCGGCCGTGGCGCCCGGCAAGCGATGCACAAAGCCTTGAGCCGTGCAGGCCTGCAACCCCAACAGATCAGCTATCTGAACCTGCACGGCACCGCCACCCAACACAACGACGCCATGGAAAGCCTGGCCGTGACGGCTCTGTTTCCGCAAGGCGTACCCTGCTCGTCAACCAAACCGATGACCGGCCATACCCTCGGCGCGGCTGGTGCCCTGGAAGCGGCGTTCTGCTGGTTGAGCCTGAGCGCGGATAACCACGAGCATGCCCTGCCGCCTCATGTCTGGGATAGTCAGCCCGACCCCGAGTTGCCGGCGTTGCATTGGGTGACCCCGACCGACCACCTGACGTCCATTGCACGCCGCTACCTGATGAGTAATTCCTTTGCCTTTGGTGGCAATAACGTCAGCCTGATTATCGGAGACGCCCCATGATTGCCTGGCCGATCGCCGAACTGTTGCCCCATGCCGGCGACATGATCCTCATCGATCAGATCCTGTCGTTCGACGACGAGCAGATCTACACCCGACTCACCGTCAAGCCCGGCGGCCTGTTCAATCGCCCCGACGGCAGCCTGCCGGCCTGGGTCGGCATCGAGCTGATGGCCCAGAGCGTCGCCGCTTACGCCGGCTGCCATGCGCGCCAGAAAGGCAATGCGGTGGAACTGGGCTTCCTGCTCGGCAGCCGCAAATTCGAATGCAACGTAGAACACTTCCCTGCCGGCACCGAGCTGACCATCCATGGGATACGCTCGCTGGAAGACGACAACGGCATGGGCGTGTTCGAATGCCACATCACCGCCCCCGGCATCCACGCGACCGCCCGGCTGAACGTGTTCCGCCCGCCTCAAGCCGCTCAATATCTACATGAATCCCAAGGAGTCGAGTGATGACTGAATCCGTACTGGTCACCGGTTCCAGCCGTGGTATCGGCCGCGCTATCGCGTTGCGTCTGGCCCGGGCCGGGCATGACATCGTGCTGCACTGCCGCAGCGGCCTGGCGGACGCCGAAGCTGTCAAAACCGAAGTGCAAGCCTTGGGCCGTAACGCGCGCATCCTGCAATTCGACGTCAGCAACCGCGCCAGCTGCAAAGCCATCCTTGAAGCCGATGTCGAAGCCCATGGCGCTTATTACGGCGTAGTGCTCAACGCCGGCCTGACCCGCGACGGTGCTTTTCCGGCCCTGAGCGAGGACGATTGGGACGTGGTGATGCGCACCAACCTCGACGGTTTCTACAACGTGCTGCACCCGGTGATGATGCCGATGATCCGTCGTCGCGCCGCCGGGCGGATTGTCTGCATTACTTCGGTGTCCGGATTGATCGGCAATCGTGGACAGGTCAATTACAGCGCATCCAAGGCCGGTTTGATCGGCGCGGCCAAGGCGTTGGCGATTGAGCTGGGCAAGCGCAAAATCACAGTTAACTGTGTCGCACCCGGCCTGATCGACACGGCGATGCTCGATGAAAACGTGCCGGTGGAAGAACTGATGAAAATGATCCCCGCACAACGCATGGGCACCCCGGAAGAGGTGGCCAGCGCAGTGAATTTCCTGATGTCGGCGGAAGCCTCGTACATCACCCGCCAGGTTCTGGCCGTCAACGGAGGCCTGTGCTGATGAAGCGCGTCGTCGTCACCGGCATGGCCGGCATCACCTCACTGGGCAGCGACTGGGACACCATCGCCGGCAACTTCGCCGCCAACCGCAGCGGCATCCGTCGCATGCACGAGTGGGATCGCTTTACCGAACTCAATACCCGCCTGGCCGGCCCGATCGACGACTTCCAGGTGCCCGGCCACTGGACGCGCAAGCAACTGCGCAGCATGGGCCGGGTATCGCGGCTGGCCGTCGGCGCAGCGGAAAAAGCCCTGGAGGACGCCGGGCTGCTGGGTGATGAGTCGATCAAGGACGGGCGCATGGGCGTGTCCTGCGGCTCGTCCACCGGCAGCACCGACGAGATCAAGGCGTTCGGCAAAATGCTGCTCAATTCGGTGGCCGAAGGCCTGAACGCCAACTCCTACGTGCGGATGATGCCGCACACCACGGCAGCGAATATCAGCATCTTCTTCGGCCTCACTGGCCGACTGATCCCGACCTCCAGCGCCTGCACCAGCGGCAGCCAAGGCATCGGTTACGCCTACGAGTCGATCAAGTTCGGCCGCCTGCCGCTGATGCTCGCCGGCGGCGCCGAAGAGCTGTGCCCGACCGAGGCCATGGTGTTCGATGCGCTCTACGCGACCAGCCTGAAAAACGATGCCCCGCAAACCAGTCCACGACCTTACGACAGCGGCCGCGATGGCCTGGTCATTGGTGAAGGCGGCGGCATGCTGGTGCTCGAAGAACTCGAACACGCCCTGGCGCGTGGCGCCCGCATCCACGCCGAGATCGTCGGTTTCGGCAGCAACGCCGACGGCCAGCATGCCACCCGTCCCGAGCTGATCACCATGCGCAGGGCCATGGAGCTGGCTTTGGAAGACGCCGGGCTCGACCCAAGCGCCATCGGCTATGTAAATGGTCACGGCACGGCGACAGAACAGGGCGACATTGCCGAAACACTGGCGACCAACAGTTTGTTCGGCGAACACATGCCGATCAGCTCGCAGAAGAGCTTCCTAGGCCACACCCTGGGAGCCTGCGGCGCGCTGGAATCCTGGTTCAGCATCGAAATGATGAACCGCGACCTGTACGTGCACACCTTCAACCTCGATGAGGTCGATCCACAGTGCGGCAAGCTCGATTACCTGCGCGGTGAATTCCGGCAGATGAGCAACCAGTACGTGATGAACAACAACTTCGCTTTTGGTGGGGTCAACACCTCGTTGATCTTCCGCCGCTGGTCGTAAACGAAATACCAGGGTCAAGGAGACCAGCATGCCGGCGCCAACGCCGTGACCAACATCGTCAGCTTCTACAAGCGCAACGAGCGCAACGAGCGCAACGAGCGCAAGGATGCCAAGACCTATGAATGCCACGCAGGGGCGATCATGGCTGGGGTTGCGTTGAGGGGGGATTTGGCGAAGGTTTAGTAACTCAAGACTCGCCCCCTGTTCCGATCAGTCTGGTTCTACCTGAGGTGCACGAATCTTCCCTTCTAATACCGCTGGGCCCTCGAACTCTGTCTGCAGTAGCGCCAAAAACGCCTCCCGAGCAGGGTGTCGACCTGAGTTTTCATGCCAGTAAAACAGGTTGTCGATACTCGTCAGCTCCGGGAATTCGTATCCTTGCCAACCTGCAGTGTGGCGGTATTGCTCATAGATCCCGCGAGGTACCAGCGAAACGCCGGCACCGGCACTGACACAGCCAACTATGGCGCCATAGCTTGCGATGCTGACAATCGGCAACACCTGGTCATGGCGCAACAGCCATTGTTCGAGCGCGAAGCGGTATGGGCAGCCTGGAGGCCACATGAAAATCTCCTTGCCTTGCAGATCCGCCGCCGTGCGTAAAGGCCCATGGGATGCGGACGCGATGAGGATTAAATCTTCACGGTACACCACTGCACGCTTGAGCCCGGGGCGTTCAATGTTCACCGCCACGATCACCCCATCAAGTCGGTGATGCTGCGTATCATCCAGCAGTTGAGCCCAAGTGCCAGTGCTCAACTCCAGCGACACCTGCGGGTACAGCGCATGGTACTTGGCCAATAACCGGGGCAGCCGTCCCGTAGCACTAGACTCAATGGCGCCAATGCGCAGAGGGCCGCCAGGCGTATTGGTAGGCGCTACCGCGCGCCGGGCCTCATCAGCCAAACCCAGGATTTTCGTCGCGTAATCAAGAAATACCTCCCCGGCAGGAGTGATCCGCAGCCCTCGACCGTCGCGGAAAAACAGTGGCGTGCCAAGCTCCCGCTCCAAGGACTTGAGGCGTGCGGTGATATTGGACGGCACGCAGTGCAACAACTCGGCGGCGCGCGCGATGCTGCCAAGGTCGTAAACCGTCTTGAACATGCGCAGTTGGGACAATTCCATGACTCACCCAGAGTGAATGTTTAGATCAGTTTAAGTCACTTGTAGTGAGGTGACGTGTTTTTGATACTCCAATTAGCACGCATCGCGTGACGCCGTCGCCCTTTCATATCCCTTGATGAGCAGGAGTTTTTTATGGAGTTAGTTGAGCGAAAAATCCAGTCCCTCGCCGAAAGTGTGTTCACCCATAAAGCATTGAATAACGCGTTCTACCAACGATGGATGGGTGGCTCGCTCCCCCTCGCCGACGTTGAGGTGTTTGCTCGAAACTATCTGGCCCGTACCACGCAGACCTCTCGTATGGTTGCCCTGTCATTTATAGGCACTGACGACCTATACGCTCAGGTCGAAATCGTCAAAAACCTGTACTCCGAGATGGGCTACGGCAACCCGGAAAAGGCCCACCTTGCCCTGCTGGAAAGTTATTTGATTGACCTTCTCAGTCGTCTCGCTGATCGACCGTACAGCATGGATGAACTTATGTCCGTGCCTGTGCTTGAAAGCACTATTGCGTTCAGCCGCGAGCAGTTGAGTCTTTATACCGACGGTGGTGACAGCAATAATCCGCGCCACGTGCTCGGCACATTGTTGGCTCAGGAGTGGCTGGCCTATTCGATGCTCACCCGTTTGTACGAAGGAGCACGTAACTATCAGCACCTGTATGCCAATAACGACGACTTTCATGAGCACTGCGAGTATTTCTACATCCACATCGGGGATGCAGAAAAAGAACACAAGATCCAGGCCGTAAAAGCCGCCACCCAGGAATGCACCACCGACCAACACATAGAGGAAGTCAGCACGTCATTCAACCGCTTCCTGGTCATCACCGAGCAGTACTGGAACGGCATAGCCCATGCCATGCCCAGCATGCAAAATCGTGTTGCGTCCGGGATGACGATTTGATGAATACAAGGCCCAGCGTAAAAGTCGCTTTGGCGGCGGTTTTTGTAATCCTTTGCTGGGCCTATTCCCCCATTGGAATCCACATCGGGCTAAAGGCTTACGAGCCCGGTCATCTCGCGCTGGTGCGATTTCTCATCGCCTCAACGTTCATGGCCGGGGTCGCGTTGGTGGTGCGTATTTCCCTGCCCCGCCTTAAAGACCTGCCACTGCTGGCCGTGCTGGGATTCCTCGCCGTCAGCCTGCATCACATAGCCCTCAACTATGGCCAACAAGGCGTTAGCGCCGGGGCCGCCAGCGTACTGGCACAATCCACGCCGCTGTTCAGCACGCTATTGGCGCATTTCGCGTTCAAGGACCGGGTGAACGGCTGGCAATGGATCTGTGTGCTGTGCGGCCTACTCGGTGCCGCTGTGGTAGTCACCGGGGACCGTGGTTTTGGTGAGCTGGACGCGCACGGGCTGCTGATCCTGTTGGCGGCGCTGTCCTGGAGTCTGTATTTCGCCTTGCAAAAACGCCACTCCCAACGTTACGACGGGCTGACGATGGTGTGTTACACCATTTGGTCCGGCACGGTGCTGCTCCTTGTGTATGTCCCGGGCCTGTGGAGCGAAGCGCAAAACGCTTCAACTTCGGCCAACTTGGCGGTGCTCATTCTGGGCATCTTCCCCAGCGCCCTTGCGTACCTCGCCTGGGCATACGTACTGGCGCACAGCAATGTGAGCCGCGCCTCCATTTCGCTTTACCTGATACCGCCCACAGCGATGTTGATGGCCTCGTTGGTTCTGAGTGAACGCCCTTCGGCCATGGTCATCGTCGGAACGATCATTGTGCTGACGAGCGTACTCGCCCTCAATCTGGAACCATCGCAAGTCGCGGTTCCTGCCGACAAAGTTTGAACAGAGATCGTGACCACCTATGAATGATGCAGAAAATCCGACCCTGGCCTACGAACACCATGTGCTGATCTGCACCAACCTGCGCCCTGATGGTCGCCGTAGTTGCTCGGGCTCAGGCGCTCATGAATTGCTCAGCGCAGCAAAACGCAAGCTCGCCAAAATGGGTGCACCAGGAACATCGCGCGCCAACGCATCGGGCTGCCTTGGCCGCTGCGACCACGGCCCGGTCATGGTGATTTACCCAGCTAACCTGTGGTTCTCGTGCAAGACGCCGCAACAGGTTGAACGCATTCTCAATCAACACCTCTTCCGTCCCGATAAGCCGTTGTGACCCAAGTGGCCTAAGCAGGAATCCACGCCATGACCTGGACAGATGAAGACATGCGCATCGCCCAATGGATGTTGGCCGAATACCGTAAACAAGACTATCTACCGCAAGCCTTCGCCGTGCGGGAGATCCGTCTGATGTTCGGTGAAGCTCATGTGTACCAAAATCGCCACGGCAACTGGGCCGTGAACAAGCCGATCCTCGAAGCCTTTAAAGCACTGACTGCTGAGTACGTGGTATGGAGCCGAAGCTTTCAACGATGGAGGCAAAGAACCGCACAAGATCCGGTAGGCATACGCGTGAGCCGCTGACAGGATATCCCGACGGCAATCATCAGTCTGCATCAAACGACAAACAACGCTGTGACCAACATCGTCTGTTTCTACAAAAGCAATGAACGCAAGGATGCCAAGAAACAAAAGGAAAGCGGAGCATGTCATTTCGGAAACGTCCCACAGCCAGAGTTTTAGCTTCCCGGTAGGGTCCATGTTCCCCAGCGACATGTCGGGATTACCCCAAGGATGAGAACAACATGAATAACAAGGCAGTCATTGTTTTTAGTGGCGGACAAGACTCAACAACCTGTTTGATCCATGCATTGCAAACTTATGATGAAATACACTGCATTACGTTTGATTACGGTCAGCGCCATCGCGCAGAAATTGAAGTGGCGCAACAGCTTTCGGCAAAACTTGGTGTGACAGTGCACAAGGTGCTCGACGCTTCATTATTAAATGAGTTAGCGATCAGCAGCCTGACTCGCGACAACATTCCCGTCCCAACCACCGCCAGTTCAGGGGGGAGCCTGCCAAACACTTTCGTACCCGGTCGAAATATTCTTTTTTTAACGCTGGCTTCTATTTATGCCTATCAAGTTGGCGCCACATCTGTAATCACAGGTGTTTGTGAAACCGACTTTTCAGGCTATCCGGATTGCAGGGATGAATTCATCAAAGCGATGAATACAGCCGTTGAATTGGGGATGGACTATAAACTACGAATTGAAACACCGCTCATGTGGCTGAACAAGTCTGAAACTTGGGCTCTGGCCGATCATTATGGAAAGCTTGAATTGATTCAGCACCACACACTGACTTGCTACAACGGAGTAAAAGGCAGTGGATGTGGTGACTGTGAGGCGTGCAATCTTCGAGCAAAAGGCTTTAATGTGTATCTCGAAAACAAATCAACGGTGATGAAAAGCCTGAAGGAAAAACTGCAAATTAAATAGCGTTTAACCGTGCAGGGGGGAGCCTCATCCCCTGCCTTTTACGCAGCCTGTGTTCCAGCCACATACCTCTTAAACAAGGATCTTGCTCCATACGCAGGCAAAACGTTAAAAACAGCGAAACACATTTTTATGGCGATCTGGACATAAACGATATTAAGTAACTCCGCATTCGTCATGGTGCCGTAAAACGCAACAAAACAAAAAATAAAACTATCTATTATCACCGCAAAAAACGTACTTAAAAACACTCGCAAAAATAACAACCTTGCATTCGTAAGCTCCTTTATTTTGCTCAGCAAAAATGAATTTACATATTCAGAAAAAATAAAAGACACTGAGGATGCTATCAACACCGAGGACACGTGCGTCATGACCTCGCCGTAAGGCGCATCAAGCTTCCAACCTGACAAGCCAGGAAGATAGCTGGTCGCACTCAGCAAAACAGTAATGAGCGCATTACTTGCGAATGCAAACAATATGGCTTTTCTTGCCAATCTAAGACCATAAAACTCATTTAACATATCGACTATTAAAAATGTCAGCGGGTACAGAAAAACTCCAGGCGTCACGACAACACCAAGCAATCCAATATACACAAGCTTTGTCGCGGCAATATTAGTGAAGATATATAGTGCAAACAGCAGTAGATTGAGAGCGACATAAACCATCCACGACCTTTCATGCCGATCATTTACCTCATACGCTGTCAATGCAGCTCCGCCAGAATAAAACTTCCTGTACACCGACTTCATCTCTGACCTGCTTAAATCATCCAGTATTTCACTTTTCAATAAATCATCGAGCCTAACTTTGATGACCTTTCCCGTTGAGACAATCATGACAACGGCAAGTCCCTTACTATTCTCAAACCCTAACAGCTTATACTTTTTGTTTTCCGAAACACTATCCATTGAACCTCTCCCCCATTAACTCCCCAATTACAAGAACAACGTCAGAGCAACAGCAAGGTTCACTGGTTATGGACAACCGTTTCGTCGTCTTGTCGTACACCAATTTTTCTTTATTGCTACTCGGCAAGCCCTTTTTAACTATTAACAAATCCCCCGGATCATTTACACCGCTAATTTCATTTTCCAGAAGCACACCGATTAAATTGCAGGCCGTACCGAAGTAGTAAGTCAGCGGATGGGTTGCGACCAATTCGCCAATCCTCTTGCCAAGACTCTGCTCAAGCAAGCTCTCTTTAATAATAGGGACAGCTGCTGGGTTCATATTGCCTTGCAAAGATACGCTATTTTCTATGATTTCCTTTTCTTCAAAATCAACAGTTTCTATCTCTTTATAAGACACTCCAAAAAAATCAGAAATCTTGCGAATTGTAGATTGTTGAACATTCACCACCCTCCCTTCCAGGATATTGTATATCGTAGTTCGGGTTAGCCCACTTGCATTGCACAAGGACAGCTGCGTCTCCCCACGACTTTTTATCAAGTATTTAATATTATTCTTCAAGTTTTCTGTTTTTTCTTTCTTATACATTAAATATCAACCACTTATTGCCTGAGCCAACTGCACCCTTGCTGAAGCTACAGAGGCGCCGCTGTGAGATACCAGCATCCTACACCTCCAGGAGCTGTACAAAAATTAATGTCGCGAACTTGGCAAACAATCGTTAAATAATATTTCACTCCCGACTCTTGAAATGCCATCCCGTTGTTATTGATCACTCAACCTTGCGAAACTTCCCACATTCATTTCTTACAGCAAATCCCTACAGAATTTACTTGACAAGAAATGAATCATTTAATTGTGCAAATGTTCATTTATTTGATTAATTAAATAGAATTTTCTGGTAATAAATCTACCGCTCCACTCTCCTTTGCACGCCGCCAATCAATCTTGGCTTACTGCATGGGGTTAGTGGCTTCTTAAATCTTGAAGGGAATTCCAATATGAAAAAGATCCCCCCTACCCCCTCGGATTCGCAAAATTCATCATCCGACAACACCGTCGACTTACCCAAGCTCTCCGAAATCACCGAACGCCGCGTCAGCGCCCGCCTGCGCAATCCAGACCGTCCCGATCCTGTCAGCCACGTCTTCACCATCGTCCCCGATGCCGACACGGAATCCCTGCTCTGTCATGCCTGCGAAACCCTCGCATCGCTGAATGTCATGAGCACCGATCTGGCCGGCGAACTCGAAGGCTCGCGCCGCAATGTGGCGTTGGCAATCCAGCAACTGGCCGTGCTGGGGGAGTTATTGGTCAATCGGGTGCTAGACAAACTGGACCTGTCCGATGGGTCGGCAGCTCCCTCAAACAGCCAATGCTGAGTAGTACCGTTCTGTTACCAAATGGAGGTTTTTTGTCATGGATCGATACATGCCTATCACCGGCATCGACTGCACCATCGCATCGTTGGTGATCGACACCGAAGCACCGCTGGACGTGTTGCACGAAACCGCGGCCTACCGCATTCGCACCGCGACCCAACTGCTGGAAAATTTCGCGTCTAGCGAGGGCATTTACAGTGAGCTGGCGCGGGTGTTGGTGACGTCGTTGCGCGATGGCTGCGATTTGATGGATGTCATTGGTCGACGATTGCAGGTGCAGGTCTCGGTGTAGTGCCTGGTAAAGAAAAACGGGTGACCTCAGTGAGGTCACCCGTCGTTACCGCTTCAAAGGCTCAATCTTACGCGTCAACAACTCCACAAACGCCTTCGCCATCGGCGACTTTTGATCCTTGCGCTGCACCAGCCACACCGCCGACACTGCTTCCGGATCGAGCAACGGCCGATACACCACACCATCGATACGCATCCGCTGATACGACGCCGGCAACACCGACACCCCCAAACCCGCCGCCACCAGCCCGATGATGGTCATTGCCTCGCCAGCCTCCTGAGCAAAGTGCGGGCTGAAGCACGCGTCCCGCGCCAGGCTGAGCAGCTGTGCGTACAGACCGCTGCCATAGCTGCGTGGGAAAAAGACAAACGGTTCGAGGGCCAGGGCTGACAGGAACAGGCCTTCTTCGCTGCCATCCACCAGCGGATGCTTGGAACTGAGCACCGCCACCAATGGCTCGCGCATCAGTTCCACCACGCTGAGGGAGTCCGGCAAGCCCAACGGTCGCATGATGCCGACTTCGATCGACTCATCCACCAACGCATCGGCCACTTGCGTGCTGCTCATTTCCCGCAGATTCAGGTGCACCGCCGGGAAGCGCTGGCGAAACGAGAAAATTGCCTGGGGAATGGTCGAGTTGAACGGTGCCGACGAGGTGAAGCCGATCTTCAGTTCACCCAGTTCACCGAGTTGTGCCCGCCGTGCCACATCCGCCGCTTTGTCGACCTGTGCCAGCACCAGCCGCGCCTCTTCCAGAAACAACCGACCGGCCTCGCTGAGTTCGACCCGACGATTGGTCCGTTCGAACAGACGCGCCCCCACTTCCTGCTCCAGCGCCTGAATCTGCTGGCTCAGCGGCGGCTGCGAGATGCCCAGCACTTGGGCGGCGCGGCCAAAATGCAGCTCTTCGGCGACGGCGATGAAGTAGCGCAGGTGACGCAATTCCATGAAAACTCCATTAGGTCGTTAAACCTATCAAACAGGTCGAACAATATATTGGATAGAAACATTAGCCAGCTATATGATTTTTTCACTGCCTGATCGGCTGCACCCTCCGAGGTCCGAAGTGAAAACTGCTGTCGCCCCACTCGTCCATGAAACTCCGCCCGCCGCGCTGAATGATGTTGTCGCTGAACGAAACGACATTTACATCGAAAAAGGCACACCGATGTTCATGCGCACGGTGCTGGCGCTGTTCTGCGGCGGCTTCGCGACCTTTGCCCTGCTCTACTGCGTGCAGCCGATGATGCCGCTGCTGTCGCGAGAGTTTTCCATCAATGCGGCCCAGAGCAGCCTGATCCTGTCGGTCGCCACCGGCATGCTTGCCATCGGCTTGCTGATCACCGGCCCCATCTCCGATCGTATCGGACGCAAACCGGTGATGGTCGCCGCACTGTTCGCTGCCGCACTGTGCACCATCGCCAGCGCGATGATGCCGAGCTGGCAAGGCGTGCTGGTGATGCGGGCACTGGTGGGGCTGTCGTTGAGCGGTCTGGCGGCGGTGGCGATGACTTACTTGAGCGAAGAGATCCACCCGCAGCACATCGGCCTGGCCATGGGCTTGTACATCGGTGGCAACGCCATCGGCGGTATGTGTGGACGATTGATTGTCGGGGTGCTGATCGACTTTGTCAGCTGGCATACGGCAATGCTGGTCATCGGCGTCCTGGCGCTGGTTGCCGCAGCGGTGTTCTGGAAAATCCTTCCCGAGTCGCGCAACTTCCGCGCTCGTTCATTGCACCCGCGCAGCCTGCTCGACGGCTTCGCCATGCACTTTCGCGACGCCGGCCTGCCGCTGTTGTTTGTCGAAGCGTTCGTGCTGATGGGCGCGTTCGTTACCCTGTTCAACTACATCGGCTATCGCTTGCTGGCCGAGCCGTATCACATGGACCAGGCCTTTGTCGGGCTGCTCTCGGTGGTGTACCTGTCGGGCATCTACAGCTCGGCGAAGATCGGCGCCCTGGCCGACCAGCTCGGCCGGCGCAAAGTGCTCTGGGCAACCATTGTGGTGATGCTCGCAGGCCTTGCGTTGACGATGTTTACCCCGCTGCCGGTGGTGATCATCGGCATGCTGATCTTCACCTTTGGCTTCTTCGGCGCGCATTCGGTGGCCAGTAGCTGGATCGGCCGCCGGGCGGTCAAAGCCAAGGGCCAGGCATCATCTCTGTACCTGTTCAGCTATTACGCCGGCTCGAGTATCGCGGGTACGGCGGGCGGTGTGGCCTGGTACTTGGGTGGCTGGAGCGGGATCGGGCTGTTCATCAGCGGATTGCTGGTGATTGCACTGTTGGTGGCGTTGAAGCTGGCGAAGTTGCCGCCGTTGGAGAATTTGAAAGCCTGACGCACAACCCTGTGGAAGCGGGCTTGCCCGCGATAGCAATGGTCGGTCCAGCATATGTGTTGTATGAAATGACGCCATCGCGGGCAAGCCCGCTCCCACAATGAACTGCATCCACTTATCATTTTCTGAACCACACACAAAAACGCCCGGCAGATGCCGGGCGTTTTTGTTATTGGGCGACGATCACTCGTGATACTGCGCCGACAGCTCATGCACCGCGCGCAAGAAGGCGCCTGCGTGCTCCGGATCAACTTCCGGCGTAATGCCATGGCCGAGGTTGAACACGTGGCCGCTGCCCTTGCCGTAACTGGCGAGGATCCGACCGACTTCGGCGCGGATGGCTTCTGGCTTGGCGTAAAGCACGGTCGGGTCCATGTTGCCTTGCAGGGCGACTTTGTTGCCGACGCGTTGGCGGGCTTCGCCAATGTCGCAGGTCCAGTCCAGGCCCAGTGCATCAGCGCCGGCGTCGGCGATGCTTTCCAGCCACAGGCCGCCGTTCTTGGTGAACAGGATGACTGGCACTTTGCGGCCTTCATGTTCGCGGATCAGGCCGCTGACGATTTTGCGCATGTAGGCCAGGGAGAATTCCTGGTACGCCGCCGCCGAGAGATTACCGCCCCAGGTGTCGAAGATCTGCACCGCTTGCGCGCCGGCCATGATCTGGCCGTTGAGGTACGAAGTCACCGACTGCGCCAGCTTATCCAGCAGCAGGTGCATGGCTTGCGGGTTGTCGTAGAGCATGGCCTTGGTCTTGCGGAAGTCTTTCGACGAACCGCCTTCGACCATGTAGGTGGCCAGGGTCCATGGGCTGCCGGAGAATCCGATCAGCGGCACGCGGCCGTTCAGTTCGCGGCGGATGGTGCTGACTGCGTCCATGACGTAGCCGAGGTCTTTCTGTGGATCAGGAATCGGCAGGGCTTCGATGTCAGCCAGGGTGCTGACGACTTTTTTGAAGCGCGGACCTTCACCGGTCTCGAAGTACAGGCCTTGGCCCATCGCGTCGGGAATGGTGAGGATGTCGGAGAACAGGATCGCCGCGTCCAGTTGTGGATAGCGGTCGAGCGGTTGCATCGTGACTTCGCAAGCGAACTCCGGATTCATGCACAGGCTCATGAAGTCACCGGCGTGGGCACGGCTGGCGCGGTATTCCGGCAGGTAGCGGCCGGCCTGACGCATCATCCACACGGGGGTGACGTCTACGGGTTGCTTGAGCAGGGCGCGGAGGAAACGGTCGTTCTTCAGGGCAGTCATGTCGGCATCCGGAAAAAAAGTGCGGGCATTTTCTCAGAGCGCGACGCAAAAGGCACGGTAAGAGCCGTTCCTTTTGTCTATCGGGTCAATTTGTCGCGGCGAAAATGCAGTTTCGTCACACCGCAAAGCACTGTGGGAGCTGGCTTGCCTGCGATGCAGACAACTCGGTTTGTCAGGCTGACCGAGGTGATGCTATCGCTGGTAAGCCAGCTCCCACAGGTATTGCATTTCAATCAGGTGGAACGTGATCAGACGCCCAGGTAATCCAGGATCCCTTCAGCGGCATTGCGGCCTTCGAAGATCGCCGTCACCACCAGGTCGGAACCGCGCACCATGTCGCCACCGGCGAAAATTTTCGGGTTGCTGGTCTGGTGCTTGTACTGACCTTGTTCCGGGGCCACCACGCGGCCCTGGCTGTCGGTCTGGATGCTGAACTGCTCGAACCACGACGCCGGGCTTGGGCGGAAACCGAACGCGATGACCACGGCATCGGCCGGGATGATCTCTTCGGAACCCGGAATCGGCTCGGGGCTGCGACGACCACGGGCGTCCGGTTCGCCGAGACGGGTCTCGACTACCTTTACGCCTTCGACACGCTCTTCACCGACGATCGCGATCGGCTGGCGGTTGTAGAGGAATTTCACGCCTTCTTCCTTGGCATTCTTCACCTCTTTACGCGAGCCGGGCATGTTCGCTTCGTCACGACGATAGGCACAGGTCACCGACTTGGCGCCCTGACGAATCGAGGTACGGTTGCAGTCCATCGCCGTGTCGCCGCCGCCCAGTACCACCACTTTCTTGCCTTTCATGTCGACGAAATCTTCCGGCGACTTTTCAAAGCCCAGGTTGCGGTTGACGTTGGCGATCAGGAAGTCCAGCGCGTCATAGACGCCCGGCAGGTCTTCACCGGCAAAGCCGCCCTTCATGTAGGTGTAGGTGCCCATGCCCATGAACACGGCATCGTATTCTTCGAGCAGTTGCTCGATGGTCACGTCCTTGCCCACTTCGGTGTTCAGGCGAAACTCGATGCCCATGCCGGTGAAGACTTCGCGGCGATTGCTCAGCACGGTCTTTTCCAGCTTGAACTCGGGGATGCCGAAGGTCAGCAGGCCGCCAATTTCCGGGTTCTTGTCGAACACCACCGGGGTCACGCCACCGCGTACCAGCACGTCGGCACAGCCCAGGCCCGCAGGACCGGCGCCGATCACTGCGACACGCTTGCCGGTCGGCTTGACCTTGGACATGTCCGGGCGCCAGCCCATGGCGAACGCGGTGTCGGTGATGTACTTCTCGACCGAACCGATGGTCACCGCACCGAAACCGTCGTTGAGGGTGCAGGCACCCTCGCACAGACGATCCTGAGGACATACCCGGCCGCAGACTTCCGGCAAGGTGTTGGTCTGGTGCGACAGCTCGGCGGCCTGGAGGATGTTGCCCTCGGCCACCAATTTGAGCCAGTTGGGAATGAAGTTGTGCACCGGGCACTTCCATTCGCAATACGGGTTGCCGCAACCCAGGCAGCGGTGGGCCTGATCGGCCGACTGCTGGGGTTTGAACGGTTCGTAGATTTCCACGAACTCTTTCTTGCGTTGACGCAACAGTTTCTTCTTCGGATCCTTGCGCCCGACATCGATGAACTGGAAGTCGTTATTCAGACGTTCAGCCATTGTTAAAACCTCATCAAACTCTTCAGGCGCATATCACTGCGGGTTGGCACGGGTGCTGGAAAGCAACGATTTCAGGTTGGCAGCCTTGGGCTTGACCAGCCAGAAACGACGCAGATAGTCATCGAGGTTTTCAGCGAGGTTACGACCCCACTCGCTGTCGGTTTCCTCGACATATTCGTTCAGCACGCGTTGCAGGTGGCTGCGATAGGCTTCCATCGCCTCACCGCTGATCCGCTGGATTTCCACCAGTTCGTGGTTGACCCGGTCAACGAAGGTGTTGTCCTGGTCAAGCACGTAGGCGAAACCGCCGGTCATGCCTGAGCCGAAGTTGTAACCGGTCTTGCCTAGGACGCAGACGAAACCACCGGTCATGTATTCGCAGCAGTGATCGCCCGTGCCTTCCACCACAGTGTGAGCACCGGAGTTGCGCACCGCGAAACGCTCGCCCGCGGTGCCGGCGGCGAACAGCTTGCCGCCAGTGGCGCCGTACAGGCAGGTGTTACCGATGATGGCACTGTCCTGCGTCTTGTAGAGGCTGCCTTTCGGCGGAACGATGACCAATTTGCCGCCGGTCATGCCCTTGCCGACGTAGTCGTTGGCGTCGCCCTCCAGGTACATGTTCAGACCACCGGCGTTCCACACACCGAAGCTCTGACCCGCCGTGCCTTTGAAGCGGAAGGTGATCGGCGCATTGGCCATGCCCTGATTGCCGTGCTTGCGCGCGATTTCGCCGGAGATCCGCGCGCCGATGGAACGATCGCAGTTACAGATATCCAGGGCGAAATCGGCACCGCTCAGGTCGTTGATGGCCGAGGTGGCCATGTCGACCATTTTCTCGGCCAGCAGGCCTTTGTCGAACGGCGGGTTGCGGTCGACCTGACAGAATTGAGGCTTGTCTGCCGGGATGTGATCGCTGCCGAGCAACGGGGTCAGGTCCAGGTGGTGCTGCTTGGCGGTCTGGCCTTCGAGGACTTCCAGCAGATCGGTACGGCCGATCAGCTCTTCGAGGGAGCGCACACCCAGCTTGGCCAGCCACTCACGGGTTTCCTCGGCGACGTAGGTGAAGAAATTCACCACCATGTCGACGGTCCCGATGTAGTGATCCTTACGCAGCTTCTCGTTCTGAGTCGCGACGCCTGTGGCGCAGTTGTTCAGGTGGCAGATGCGCAAGTATTTGCAGCCCAGGGCGATCATTGGCGCGGTGCCGAAGCCGAAGCTTTCAGCGCCGAGGATCGCGGCCTTGATCACGTCGAGGCCGGTTTTCAGGCCGCCGTCGGTTTGTACCCGGACTTTGCCGCGCAGGTCGTTGCCACGCAGGGTCTGGTGGGTTTCGGCCAGGCCGAGCTCCCACGGCGCACCCGCGTATTTGATCGACGTCAGTGGCGATGCACCAGTGCCGCCGTCGTAACCGGAGATGGTGATCAAGTCCGCGTAGGCCTTGGCCACACCGGCGGCGATGGTGCCGACGCCTGCTTCAGCCACGAGTTTCACCGAAACCAGTGCCTTCGGGTTGACCTGTTTCAGGTCGAAAATCAGCTGCGACAAGTCTTCGATCGAATAGATGTCGTGGTGCGGCGGTGGCGAAATCAAGGTCACGCCAGGTACTGCATAACGCAGCTTGGCGATCAGACCGTTGACCTTGCCGCCTGGCAGTTGACCACCTTCGCCGGGCTTGGCGCCCTGGGCGACTTTGATCTGCAGCACTTCAGCGTTGACCAGGTATTCCGGGGTCACACCGAAACGGCCGGTCGCCACTTGCTTGATTTTCGAGCTCTTGATGGTGCCGTAGCGCGCCGGGTCTTCGCCGCCTTCGCCGGAGTTGGAACGCGCACCGAGGCGGTTCATGGCTTCAGCCAGGGCTTCGTGAGCTTCCGGCGACAGGGCGCCCAGCGAAATACCCGCGGAGTCGAAGCGCTTGAGCACCGATTCCAGCGGTTCGATCTCGCTGATGTCCAGCGGCGTGTCCAGGGTTTTGACCTTGAGCAGGTCGCGGATCATCGACACCGGGCGGTTATCCACCAGTGACGTGTATTCCTTGAATTTGGCGTAGTCGCCCTGCTGCACTGCGGCTTGCAAGGTGTTGACCACGTCCGGGTTGTAGGCGTGATATTCGCCACCGTGGACGAACTTCAACAGACCGCCCTGCTGGATCGGCTTGCGCGGGCTCCAGGCTTCGGCCGCCAAGGCTTTCTGCTCAGCTTCGATGTCGACGAAACGCGCACCCTTGATGCGGCTTGGCACGCCACGGAAGCTCAGTTCGCAGACTTCTTCGGAGAGGCCGATCGCTTCGAACAACTGCGCACCGCGATACGACGTGATGGTCGAAATGCCCATCTTCGACAGGATCTTGAGCAGGCCCTTGGTGATCCCTTTGCGGTAGTTCTTGAACACCTCATAGAGGTCGCCCAGCACTTCACCGGTGCGGATCAGGTCGCCCAGCACTTCGTAAGCCAGGAACGGATAAACCGCCGAAGCACCGAAGCCGATCAGCACCGCGAAGTGATGCGGGTCGCGAGCGGTAGCGGTTTCCACCAGGATGTTGGAGTCGCAACGCAGGCCTTTTTCGGTCAGGCGATGGTGTACCGCGCCGGTGGCGAGCGAAGCGTGAATCGGTAGCTTGCCCGGGGCGATATGACGGTCACTCAGCACGATCTGGGTGCGACCGGCGCGCACGGCTTCTTCAGCTTGATCGGCGACATTGCGCACTGCGGCTTCGAGGCCGACGCTCTCGTCGTAGTTGAGGTCGATGATCTGGCGTTCAAAGCCTGGACGATCGAGGTTCATCAGCGAGCGCCACTTGGCCGGCGAAACGACCGGCGAGCTGAGGATCACGCGCGAGGCGTGTTCCGGCGACTCCTGGAAGATGTTGCGCTCGGCGCCGAGGCAGACTTCCAGCGACATGACGATGGCTTCGCGCAGCGGGTCGATCGGCGGGTTGGTGACCTGCGCGAACTGCTGACGGAAATAGTCGTACGGCGTACGCACGCGCTGGGACAGCACGGCCATTGGCGTATCGTCGCCCATCGAGCCGACAGCTTCGTAGCCTTGCTCGCCGAGCGGACGCAGCACCTGGTCGCGCTCTTCGAACGTGACCTGGTACATCTTCATGTATTGCTTGAGCTGATCGACGTCGTAGAACGCCGAACCGTGGTCGTTGTCTTCCATGGTCGCCTGGATGCGCAGGGCATTCTTGCGCAGCCATTGCTTGTACGGATGACGGGACTTCAAGCGGTTGTCGATAGCGTCGGTGTCGAGGATCTGACCGGTTTCAGTATCCACGGCAAAGATCTGCCCCGGGCCAACACGCCCCTTGGCGATCACGTCTTCAGGCTGGTAGTTCCAGACACCGATTTCCGAGGCCAGGGTGATGAAACCGTTCTTGGTGGTGACCCAACGCGCCGGACGCAGACCGTTACGGTCGAGCAGGCACACCGCGTAACGACCATCGGTCATGACCACGCCGGCCGGGCCGTCCCACGGTTCCATGTGCATCGAGTTGTATTCGTAGAACGCACGCAGATCCGGGTCCATGGTTTCGACGTTCTGCCACGCAGGCGGAATGATCATCCGCACGCCACGGAACAGGTCGATGCCACCGGTGACCATCAGCTCGAGCATGTTGTCCATGCTGGAGGAGTCGGAACCGACACGGTTGACCAGCGGGCCGAGCTCTTCCAGATCCATCAGATCGTTGGTGAACTTGGTGCGACGAGCCACAGCCCAGTTGCGGTTGCCGGTGATGGTGTTGATCTCGCCGTTGTGGGCGAGAAAACGGAACGGCTGCGCCAGCGGCCATTTCGGCAGCGTGTTGGTCGAAAAGCGCTGGTGGAACACGCAGATCGAGGTTTGCAGGCGCTGATCGCTCAGGTCTGGATAGAAGGCGGTCAAGTCCGCCGGCATCATCAGGCCTTTATAAATAATGGTCTTGTGGGAAAAGCTGCAGATGTAGTGATCGACGTCGGCGGCGTTGGCCACGGACGAGCGACGACGAGCGCTGAACAGCTTGATCGCCATGTCCTGATCGCTCAGGCCTTCACCACCGATGAACACTTGCTCGATCAGCGGCAGGCGCTCAAGGGCCAGGCGGCCGAGTACGCTGGTGTCGATCGGCACTTTGCGCCAGCCGATCAGCGTGAGGCCTTCGGCCAGGATCTCGCGGTTCATGTTCTCGCGAGCGGCTTCGGCTTTCACCGGATCCTGGTTGAAGAAGACCATGCCCACGGCATATTGCTTGGGCAGTTCGACGCCGAAGGTTTCCTGGGCGATGGCACGCAGGAACACATCCGGCTTTTGAATCAGCAGACCGCAACCGTCACCGGTCTTGCCGTCGGCGTTGATCCCACCGCGGTGGGTCATGCAGGTCAGGGCCTCAATGGCCGTTTGCAAAAGGGTATGACTGGGCTCGCCCTGCATATGGGCTATCAGGCCAAAACCGCAGTTATCCTTGAATTCATCTGGTTGGTACAGACCTGCTTTCATAGACACTTTCTCACCAGGCTGCCTCTTACCGAGGCAAATTTCTTTTCAATTCAACCAGTTACCATCCACGCCGAACGTACGCCAGCTTTGCGGGGCAAAAGGGAGGTCATTGTACACACCGACACAGAGGCTCACAAATTTGACGACGAAATGTCGCAAATCTATGTCGCATTTGTGAAAGGTTTAAAGCGATATGCTGTGCTAGTCAAAACTTTTTTAATTTTGACCGCCGCGACTCAAAGACTACTGTGACGCAGACACCACAAGGCACGCGGCCTGTGGAGGCGGCATGCGCTTGTAGAAATTTTGAGGTGCTTGGAGAGGCGGCCTGGGTAAGGCCGCCGAATCTTCAGCGAGTTGTTGCCAGTTCCTGTTGGACGCTGGCGACAGTGCGAGGCCAAGGTTTACCAGCCTGAACCTTCGCTGGCAAGGCCTTGATGGCAGTAACGGCTGCATCGCGGTTGGCGAAACTACCGTAAGTGATGACGTAAAGCGGTTTGCCGTTGAGCACTTTCTTGAAGTAGCGGTACTCCCCGCCCTGCTCTTTGACGAAACTTTGCGCGGCCGATTCGGAGCTGGTGCCAAGGATTTGCACCACGTAGCTACCCGGTGCCTGGCCCGCGTACCAGTTGCCACCGGCGGCTTTGGCCACGGCAGCTGGCTTCTCGACAGGTTTGGCCACGACGGCTGGCTTGGCGGGCGCTGGAGCCGGTTTGGCCACAGGCGCAGGGGCTGGCTTGGCCACAGGCGCTACAGGCTTGGCAATCGCGACCTGAGTCGGGGCAGGTGTCGGTTTGGCGGCTGGTGCTGGCGCTGGCCCCGCTGGAACGCCAACCGGCGGCGCAGTGGTGGTCACGGTCGGCGGTGTGGCGCTGGAGCCTTCGACCGGCACGCCATCATCGCCTTCGGTAATGCCACCAGCCGCTTCGGCCAATGGACCACGCATCACCGGCTGCGAGTTACCGACCAGCGGTAATGGCATCGGTTGTGAGTTACCGGCGAACTCCACGGAGGGAGCGCCTGCACTGTTAGGTTTTGGCGTGCCCTGGCCCAGCGGCAGTTGCGCCTGTTCGTTGGCAGGTGCGCCGGTGGTCGGTGCTTTGTTGCGACCCGGCATCAACCAGGCGGCAGCTACCGCGACCACGACGACGGCGGAAATCGCCAATACGTGTTTCTTCGGCATGTTGAACCCCATACTTGGACGCTTGACCGCTGAGCGGCTGGCAATCATGGCTTCGATCATTGCATCGCGGGCGACCTGGTTGATTGCGCCAGGCCAACCGTCGGAGCTTTCGTGAATATCAGAGATCTGATCCGCAGTGAAAAGTTCGATTCCCCGGCCAGCGCCTTCGAGACGCTGATCCAGATATTCGCGGGTTTCTTCTTCGGTGTAGGGCTGTAACTCGATGACGTGAAAGCGCTCTTCCTCAAGGCTCAGCGCATCAAGTTGAGCGATCAGCGAGGACTCGCCGAACAGGAATACGTGCGGACGACCCTCCGGCGCGCCGGCAGCCAGGGCCAGCAAGGCTTCCAGAGCGGACTCGTCGAGTTGCTCGGCGTCATCCACCAGCAAATAGACTTCCTGCCCCGTAAGCGCAAGCTGCACCACTTGAGCCAGGATCGCACCGATCTCGGCCTGGGCAATATTCAGCGCCTGGGCCACTTGATTAAGCACCCCAGCCGCATCGCCGGCACCACGGGCGGAAACCACCACGCTCTGCACTGACTGTTTGTTGGTGCTGGCCACCAGGGCCTGACGCAACAGGGTTTTGCCACTGCCTTGCGGGCCGGTGACCACCAGCAACAGCTGACTGTAACGAGCCAGGTGGTGCAGCTGTCCCAGCACCGGCTTGCGCTGGGCCGGGAAGAATTTGAAGCCAGGCACCCGTGGAGCGAAAGGGTCATGACTTAACTGGTAATGGCCGAGGAAAGCCTCGTCGGCATGCAAACTAGTCATCGGGATCTTATTAACCTTTAAGCTGAGCCAGGGCGCGGTAATCCGCTCCCAGCGTGGCCTGTAAAACCTCTTTCGGATAATCGTCGGTCACCACTGCTTCGCCCATGTGGCGCAGCAGCACCAGGCGCAAACGACCGTCGATCACTTTCTTGTCAATTGCCATGTGTTCGAGAAAATCGGCTTCGGTCATCTCTTGCGGCGGGATGACCGGCAGACCGGCGCGCTGGAACAGGCGAATACCGCGATCACGTTCCTCTTCGCTGATCCAGCCCAGGCGCGCGGACATCTCCAGAGCCATTACGGTGCCAGCAGCGACTGCTTCACCATGTAGCCAGACACCATAGCCCATATGGGTTTCGATCGCGTGGCCGAAGGTGTGGCCGAGGTTGAGCGTGGCGCGCACGCCGGTCTCTTTCTCGTCGGCACCGACCACCGCAGCCTTGGCCGCGCAGGAACGTTCGATGGCGTAGGTCAGGGCGGCCTGGTCCAGGGCGCGCAGGCGATCGACGTTTTCTTCGAGCCAGGTCAGGAACGGCTCGTCGCAGATCAAACCGTACTTGATGACTTCCGCCAGCCCGGCAGACAGTTCGCGGGCCGGCAGGGTGTTGAGGGTGGCGGTATCGATCAGCACCACGTTGGGCTGATAGAAGGCGCCGACCATGTTCTTGCCCAACGGGTGATTGATCCCGGTCTTGCCACCCACCGAGGAATCGACTTGCGACAGCAACGTGGTCGGCACCTGGATGAAGTCGACGCCACGCTGGTAACAGGCGGCGGCAAAACCGGCCATGTCACCGATCACACCGCCACCGAGGGCGATCACCGTGGTGCGGCGATCGTGCCGCGCGGTCAGCAGACCGTCGAAAATCAGTTGCAGCGTTTCCCAGGTCTTGAAGGCCTCGCCGTCGGGCAGCACCACGGAAATGACCGAGAACTGCGCCAGACTACGGGTCAGACGCTCGAGGTAGAGCGGCGCGACAGTCTCGTTGGAAATGATCGCCACCTGCCGCCCGCGAATATGCGGGGCCAGCAGCTCAGGCTTGTCCAACAAACCTTCGCCAATATGAATCGGGTAGCTGCGCTCGCCTAGATCGACCTTGAGTGTCTGCATGTGTCCCCACAGTGAAGATGGAATCAGGCGTCCTGCCTTGAGTTTACGAATTCCATGGCGTCTGCTGGTGTGACGCCGTCCGGTAGCCATCCGCCACAAACTTGAGCGGCTGCGACAGGACGCCGAGGATAGCGCATTTCGCCCCGCGCATTAACGGGGCGGCAGCTGCTGCAAGCGCTCGAGAATATCGAGCACCACCATACGCGGTGGCCGCTCATCGGTTTCCACCACCAGATCGGCGATTTCCCGATACAGCGGATCACGGATCGCCAGCAAATCCCGCAGGGTCTTGGCCGGATCGGCGGTGCGCAACAGCGGCCGATTGCGATCGCGAGCCGTTCGGCCCACTTGCTGCTCGACAGACGCATGCAGATAGACCACCCGTCCACCGGCGTGCAGCGCCCGGCGATTGGCTTCACGCATCACCGCTCCGCCACCGGTCGCCAGCACCACGCCGTCGGACGCGCACAGCTCGGCAATCATCGCCTGCTCGCGATCACGAAAGCCCGGCTCGCCTTCCTTATCGAAAATCCACGGGATATTGGCGCCCGTGCGCAATTCAATTTCCTTATCGGAATCTTTGAACGGCAGGCGCAGCTCTTTGGCCAGCAACCGGCCGATGGTGCTTTTTCCAGCCCCCATCGGTCCAACAAGAATCAAATTTCGCACAGAATCAATGACTCACAGCAATCGCCTGATTGTTCATGATACGCGGAGTGAGAAATACCAGCAGCTCGGATTTTTTCTCCGAAACCACGTCACGCCGGAAAAGGCGGCCAAGATACGGCACATCACCGAGAAATGGCACCTTATCTACAACCTTGCTCTGAGTATTTGAGAAAACCCCACCAATCACGATGGTCTCGCCGTCGTTAACCAATACCTTGGCGTTGACTTCGTTTTTCTTGATCGGCGGTACATCCTGCACTTTGTTCAGGTAGTCCGGTTCGTCCTTGGTGACCTTGACCTCCATGATGATGCGGTTGTCCGGGGTGATCTGCGGCGTCACTTCCAGGGACAGCGAGGCCTCCTTGAAGGACACGGAAGTGGCACCGCTGGAGCTGGCTTCCTGATAGGGGATTTCGGTGCCCTTGAGGATTTTCGCGGTTTCCTTGTCGGACGTGACCACCTTGGGCTGCGAGACGATTTCCCCGTTGCCGGTTTTCTCCATGGCCGTCAGCTCAAGGTCTAGCAGCACATTGTCGGTAATGAAGGCGATGCCGATCCCTGAGGTGTTGGAGGAAGTGCCAAGGTCGACGAACGGCGAGTTGGTGCTGGTGCTGCCCGGCGTGCCGACGGTGGTCGAAGAGCCGTTGACCCCGGAGCCGTTCCAATTACCCTTCTGCACCGAACCGCCCCAGCGCACGCCGAGGCTTTTGTCGTAATCGACGTTGGCTTCGACAATGCGCGCCTCGATCATCACCTGACGCACCGGAATATCCAGTTGCGCCACGATGCGACGCAGTTCGTCGAGGCGGTCCTGGGTCTGGTAGGCAATGATGTTGTTGGTCCGCTCATCGACAGTGATTGAACCGCGCTCGTCGACTTTCGCCTCGGCACTGGTCACCGACTGGAACAGCTTGGCGATATCGGCAGCCTTGGCGTAGTTGACCTGCAACAGTTCGCGACGCAGAGGCGCCAGTTCGGCGATTTGCTTCTGCGACTCCAGCTCCTGACGTTCCCGGGCGGCGATTTCATCGGCCGGTGCCACCAGCAGCACATTGCCGATCTTGCGCTTATCCAGGCCTTTGGTTTTCAACACCAGATCCAGCGCCTGA
The DNA here is from genome assembly GCF_024168645.1 of Pseudomonas sp. GGS8. NCBI lineage: Bacteria > Pseudomonadati > Pseudomonadota > Gammaproteobacteria > Pseudomonadales > Pseudomonadaceae > Pseudomonas > Pseudomonas sp. GGS8. The sequence goes on from NZ_JALJWF010000001.1 coordinate 1,423,796, forward strand.
TCCCACGGCACATTCTGCAGACGCAACGTGATGCCGCCCTGCACCGTGTCACTGGCCACCAAATTGAGGTTGGTGAAATCGGCGATCAGTTGCAGCACCGAGCGCACATCGATGTCCTGGAAATTCAGCGAGAGTTTTTCGCCGCTGTAGGCAAAACGTTCGGCGTTACGTTTTTGCAAATCATTGACAGTCATCGGCCGGATGCTGATGGTCAGTTTGTTATCGGTCTGATAGGTCGAATAATCGAAGGCGCCGCTGGGCTCGATGCTGATAATGGCCCGGTCGCCTGCAGCGCTGGCGTTGACGAACTGCACCGGGGTAGCGAAATCCTTGACGTCGAGGCGCACGCGCAACCGTTCAGGCAATTGAGTCTTGGTGAAGCCGACGATGATCTTGCCATCACGCTCCAGGATGTCCGGGGCAATGGACGGATCCGACAGATCGATAACCACATTGCCCTCACCCTGGGTGCCGCGCTGGAAATCCACGCCACGGATGGCCTTGCCCACAGGAGCACTGACTCTGGCGGGCGTCGGCACCGCAGCGGCTGCGCGCGGCGCGCTGGCAATCGGTTTTGACGCCTTGTTGCCGGCCGCCTGCCCGACGACCACGAACAGATTATTGCCTTCGACGCGCGCGTTATACGGCGTCAATTGCGTCAGGTTGATGATCAGCCGTGTGCGGTCCTTGGCCTCGACCACCGTGGCGCTGCGGGCATTGCCGCCGCCCAGATCACGACTCTTGTTCGCCAGCTGATTGGTCACCCCCGGTAAATCAAGCGCAATCCGCGCAGGCTGCTCAGTCGTATAGCCATGAGGCTGCGGTGGCGGTCCGTCGAACGACAACTTCAGCTCGACACGGTCACCGGGCAACGCGGCGACATCCAGCGCTTTGAGGTTGGCCGCCTGTACCATCGGCGACAGAAACGCTATCCATAGCGAAATACCGAAGGTTGAGAAAATCCTGTTCATTGTTCGAGTTCCACTATGAGTGCTCTTTCAAAGGGATGGTCCGCGGCCGCTCCAGCCAGGCGCCTTCGCCATCGGGAACGATTTCGACCACATCGACTTGCGAACCGCTGATGGCAACGATCCGCCCGTCGTTGCGCCCCAGGTAATCGCCGACTTTCAGCCGATGCACACCGCCCGCCCCGCGCAACAGCGCAAAGGAGCCGGAGGCATTGGAGATTGTGCCGACCATTTCAAATTGCTCGATGTTGAAGCCTTCGAGGTACTGCTTGACCCGGTTGGGGTCGGGCTTGACGTTGCGCGAGCCATGCTTCTGGCCAGCCAGATCGACTCTGACCTGGCGAGAAAACGGGCTACGCAAGTTGGCAGCGCTGTAGGTGAATGTCGGATAAGACTGGAATGTCGGCGTTGGCTCAATCTTGCCGGGGGCCCGCAGGCGCACTTCATTCAGGTAGGCGTCGATGTCGCTGAAACCATTATCGCCGCCACAACCGGCCAGGACGACCAGACACATAAGCATCGACAGGCAACGAATCGGGCTCATTTCTGCAACCCCTTGTCGTTGTAGCGGTAGGTCTTGGCAAGGATGCTCATGCGCAACTTAGGACCGCCGTCGGGATTGGCCGGCACCAGGTCGAAATCATGCAGAGTGACGATCCGCGGCAATCCCGCCACGCCGCTGACGAAAGTGGCCAGGTCGTGATAAGCGCCGGTGACGGTGATCTGGATAGGGAGTTCGATGTAGAACTGCTGGGTGACCTCCGGCAGCAGCTTGATCTCTTCGAACTCCAGGCCGCTGCCCAGCCCGGTGCGGGTAATGTCCTCCAGCAGGCCGGGCACTTCGGTGTCACTGGGCAATTGCCGTAATAACATGCCGAAGGAGTTCTCCATCTCCTTCATCTGCTGGGTATACAGCTCCAGATTGGCCGCCATGTGGGCTTTGGTCGCGAACTGCTCCTTGAGCGTCGACTCTTCCTCACGCTTGAGTTCGAGGTGGCTTTGCAGGTCGCTGATCAAAAAGCTGTAACCCAGGGCCAGCACCAGAACCATCAGCAGAACGCTCGCCAGGACCTTGATCGCCGCTGGCCAGGAACCCATGTTGTTGGTGTCCAGATCGTTGAAGTCGATCTGGCGCAACCCTTTGAGCCATTCGGACGGCCTCATTTAGCCACCCCCACAATTGCCGGCTGAGTCTGACGGACGGTCAACTGAAAAATATTGGCCTGATCCAGCTGACCGGCAGTGGTCGCTTTGACTTCCGTGAGATTGGGCGCATCGAACCAGTCGGACGCATCAAGATTGCGCATCAAATCCGAAACACGATTGTTGGACTCCGCCGCGCCGGTGATGGACAAGGTTTTGCCAACCATTTTCACTTCGGTGAAATACACACCGTCCGGCAAGGTCCGCGCCAACTGATCGAAAATCCTCCCGCTGATCGGTCGGTTACCTTGCAGGTCCTGGATGATGCGCATGCGCTCGACGAGTTGCTGGCGACGGGCCTTCAGGTCGCTGATCTGTTTGATCCGCTCGTCAACCACGGCAATCTGCTTGGCAATGTAATCGTTACGGGCAACTTGCCGATCAATGCCGCCGTTAATGATCTGGTCTGTGATCAGCAGCGCCCCGACCGATCCCACCAGCACACCGACCAACGCCAGTAAAAAGCGTTTGCGACGCGCTTCGCGCAGCTCTTCACGCCAGGGTAAAAGATTGATCCGTGCCATCAGTCGAAACTCCTGAGGGCCAGCCCGCAGGCGATCATCAGTGCCGGCGCATCGCTCGCCAGGGCACTGGCGTTGACCCTGCTGCTCAGAGTCATGTCGGAGAATGGATTGGCGACCTGCGTCGGCGTCCCCAGACGCTGCTCGATCAACCGGTCCAGCCCCGGGACCGAGGCAGTGCCGCCGGCCAGGAGAATGTGATCGACCGAACTGTATTGGCCGGAGGCAAAGAAAAACTGCAATGAGCGCGAAACCTGTTGCACCAACGCATCACGAAACGGCTGCAAGACCTCACTGGCGTAATCGTCCGGCAAACCGCCCTGCTTCTTCGCCAACCCTGCCTGCTCGACCGTCAAGCCATAACGGCGCTGGATTTCTTCCGTCAGTTGTCGGCCGCCGAACAATTGTTCGCGGGTGTAGATGATCCGCCCGTTATGCAACACGCTCAGGGTGGTCATGGTGGCGCCGATATCGACCACCGCCACGGTCAGATGCTCCTGAGAGGCGGCCAGCTGGGTTGCCAGCAGGCCGAACGATCGCTCCAGGGCATAGGCTTCGACATCGACCACTCGCGCGGTCAGCCCGGCCAGGGCAAGGGCCGCTTCACGAACCTCGACGTTTTCCTTGCGACACGCGGCCAACAGCACATTGACCCGCTCGGGGTTGCGCACCGACGCGCCCTGGACTTCGAAGTCGATCGCCACTTCATCCAGCGGATACGGGATGTACTGATCGGCCTCGATCTTCAGCTGGTTTTCCATCTCGTCGTCGGAAAGACCGGCGTCCATCTCGATGGTCTTGGTGATCACCGCCGAGCCGGCGACCGCCACGGCGACGTTCCTCTGGCTGGTTTTGGCCTTGAGCAGCACGCGCGCAAGCGCCTGCCCCACGCCTTCTAGCTCGGCGATATTTTTTTCGACCACGGCACTGGCGGGCAGCGGCTCGACCGCATAGGCCTCGACCCGATAACGGTCGCCCTGGCGGCTTAACTCCAACAGCTTCACCGACGTTGAGCTGATGTCGATCCCCAGAAGCGCATTGGTTTTTTTATTGAAGAGTCCTAGCACTACCAATTCCCTATGACTATCCGTGAGTTACGGACTCTGTAATATCCATTGCGTTCAATACCCCCGTCTTGACAGAAGCGCAAATGACGCTTCCCGCGGAAAAATGCTTATAATGCCGGGCGTTTTTCCGCTTTCACTGCAAGCGCGGGTCATTCTCTTTATAGCCTGAACCCTGATGCCTAATTCATTCTTTGCCCTGGATATCCAAAAGCCTTGATTCGTCTGCTGAAATTTTTCGGTTGGTCCATCGTCGCCGTTTTCTGCGGACTGCTCCTGGGTCTGAGCGGCGCTTTTCTTTACCTTAGCCCTGGATTGCCATCTGTGGAGGCGCTGAGAAGTATTCAGTTGCAGATTCCTTTGCGGGTGTACAGCAGCGACAACAAGTTGATCGCAGAATTTGGCGAAATGCGCCGTACGCCGATCCGTTTCGCCGACATTCCCCCCAATTTCATTAATGCGTTACTAAGTGCTGAAGACGACAATTTCGCCAACCACTACGGCGTCGATCCCAGCAGCCTGATGCGTGCCGCCACCCAGCTGGTAAAAAGCGGACACATTCAGTCCGGTGGCAGCACCATCACCATGCAGGTGGCGAAGAACTTCTTCCTGACCAGCGAACGCAGCTTCTCGCGCAAGACCACCGAAATCCTCCTGGCCCTGCAGATCGAACGGCAGTTGACCAAGGACGAGATCCTCGAGCTGTACGTCAACAAGATCTATCTGGGTAACCGCGCCTACGGCATCGAGGCGGCGGCACAGGTCTATTACGGCAAGTCGATCCGTGACGTCAGCCTGGCGCAGATGGCGATGATCGCCGGTCTGCCAAAAGCCCCGTCGCGCTTCAACCCGCTGGCCAACCCGGCCCGCAGCAAGGAACGTCGCGACTGGATCCTGGGGCGCATGTACAAACTCGGCAAGATCACCGAAGCCGATTACACCGCGGCGATCAACGAACCGCTGAACGCCAGTTACCATGTGCCGACCCCGGAAGTGAACGCACCGTACGTCGCCGAAATGGCCCGCGCCGAAATGGTCGGTCGCTATGGCAGCGATGCGTACACCGAAGGTTTCCGCGTCACCACTACGGTGCCGAGCGATTTGCAGGAAATGGCCAACAGCGCGGTTCACGAAGGTTTGATGACCTACGATCAACGGCACGGTTATCGCGGCCCCGAGTCACGCCTGCCAGGTAAAACCCGAGAGGCCTGGACCCTGGAGTTGACCAAGCAGCGGACCATCAGCAGCCTGGAACCGGCGATCGTGACCCAGGTCGACAAGAACGGCGTGCAGGTGTTGACCCGCACCGGCGAAGAACACGTCGCCTGGGACACCATGAAGTGGGCCCGTCCGTTCCTGAACACCAACAGCATGGGCGCCAATCCGAAGCAGCCGTCGGATGTCGCACAGGTCGGTGATCTGATTCGCGTACAACGTCAGCCAGACAATTCGCTCAAATTCAGCCAGATTCCGCAGGCCCAAGGCGCACTGGTGTCCCTCGATCCGCAGAACGGCGCCATTCGTTCGCTGGTCGGCGGTTTTGCCTTCGAGCAGAGCAATTACAACCGCGCCATGCAGGCCAAGCGTCAGCCGGGTTCGAGCTTCAAGCCGTTCGTCTATAGTGCCGCTCTGGATAACGGCTACACCGCCGCCAGCCTGGTGAACGACGCACCAATCGTGTTCGTCGACGAATACCTGGACAAGGTCTGGCGCCCGAAGAACGACACCAACACCTTCCTCGGCCCGATCCGTATGCGTGAAGCGCTCTACAAGTCGCGCAACCTGGTCTCGATCCGCCTGCTGCAAGCGCTGGGCGTCGACCGCACCATCGACTACATCAGCAAGTTCGGCTTCAACAAGCAGGACCTGCCACGCAACCTGTCCCTGGCACTGGGCACCGCGACCCTGACGCCGATGGAGATCGCCACTGGCTGGAGCACCTTCGCCAACGGCGGCTACAAGATTTCCCCGTATATCATCGACAAGATCGAAAGCCGCAACGGCGACACACTGTTCGTTGCCAACCCGCCGAGCGTTCCGAAAGGCAACGTAGTCAGCGACGGCATCGCCGTGCCGGCCGCCAATACCTTCACGGTCAACGCCATCCCAGGCGAAGCGCCGGGCACCCAGCCAGTGTCACAAGCGCCAGCGGTGGCCGAACGTATCATCGATGGTCGCACCACCTACATTCTCAACAGCATGCTTGAGGACGTGATCAAACTCGGTACTGGTCGTCGTGCGCTGGCCTTGGGCCGCAGTGACATTGCGGGCAAGACCGGTACGACCAACGAATCCAAGGACGCCTGGTTCTCCGGCTACAACGCCGACTACGTGACCACCGTCTGGACCGGCTTCGACCAACCGGAAAGCCTGGGCAAACGCGAGTTCGGCGGCACCGTCGCCCTGCCGATCTGGATGAACTACATGGGCGCCGCTCTCAAAGGCAAGCCACCTCATACCCAACCGGAACCGGAAGGCATCCTCAGTCTGCGGGTCGACCCGGTCAGCGGCCGTGCAGCCACCCCAAGCACGCCAGGCGCCTACTTCGAACTGTTCAAGGCCGAAGACACGCCGCCGTCGGTGAACGAGCTGGGTAACGGCAACGCACCGGGTAGCCCGCTGCCTGCGGACGAAGCGGCGCCGATCGATTTGTTCTGATCGCCGCACACCAAAAAGCCCCGCCTTCGACAGAAGTGCGGGGCTTTTTATTGCCTGTCGGTTATGCGTTGAATGACCTGCCCCCTTCGCGGGCAAGCCCGCTCCCACAAGGTTCTGTGGCGTTCTCAGGAGCTGTGAATCACCGCGATCCCTGTGGGAGCGGGCTTGCACGCGTGAAGAGGCCCTTACAAACGATGCAAATCTCTCAGATATAAAAAAGCCCCGACTCAGAATGAGCCGGGGCCTTTGGTTGAAGCGTTACAACGGCTTAGCCGTTGAACACGTCATCCACGCTTTTCAGCGGGTAGTTCTTCGGATACGGCAGCGTCGCCACACCAGTCTCGATCGCAGCCTTGGCCACGGCATCGGAGATCAGAGTGATCAGACGGGCATCCATTGGTTTCGGAATGATGTACTCACGACCGAATTCCAGCTTGATACCACCGTAGGCGTCGCACACTTCCTGAGGCACTGGCAGTTTGGCCAGTTCACGCAGGGCGTTGGCGGCAGCCACTTTCATTTCTTCGTTGATGCGCTTGGCGCGAACGTCCAGGGCACCACGGAAGATGAACGGGAAGCCCAGTACGTTGTTGACCTGGTTTGGGTAGTCCGAACGGCCGGTGGCCATGATCACGTCGTTGCGAGTGGCGTGTGCCAGTTCCGGGGAGATTTCCGGATCCGGGTTCGAGCATGCAAACACGATCGGGTTGGCCGCCATGGACTTCAGGCCTTCAGCGCTCAGCAGGTTCGGACCGGACAGGCCAACGAACACGTCAGCGCCTTGCAGCGCGTCAGCCAGGGTGCGCTTGTCGGTCGCGTGAGCGAACACAGCCTTGTACTGGTTCAGGTCGTCACGGCCGGAGTGGATCACACCGGTACGGTCAACCATGTAGATGTTTTCGATGTTGGCGCCCATGCTCACCAGCAATTTCATGCAGGAGATGGCGGCAGCACCGGCGCCCAGGCAGACGATCTTGGCTTCCGGCAGGGTTTTACCGGCGATTTCCAGGGCGTTGATCATGCCGGCAGCGGTCACGATCGCGGTACCGTGCTGGTCATCGTGGAATACCGGAATGTCGCACTGCTCGATCAGAGCGCGTTCGATTTCAAAGCACTCAGGTGCCTTGATGTCTTCCAGGTTGATGCCACCGAAGGTGATGGAGATACGCTTGACGGTGTCAATGAAGGCTTGCGGGCTTTCGGAGTCGACTTCGATGTCGAACACGTCGATGCCGGCGAAGCGCTTGAACAGAACACCTTTACCTTCCATCACCGGCTTGGAAGCCAATGGACCGAGGTTACCCAGGCCCAGAATCGCGGTGCCATCGGAAATGACTGCAACCAGGTTGCCTTTGCCGGTGTATTTGTAGGCCAGTTCAGGATCGCGGGCGATTTCGCGTACTGGTTCGGCTACGCCGGGGCTGTAGGCCAGCGACAGGTCGCGGGCGGTAGCAGTGGCCTTGGTGAGCTCGACACTCAGCTTCCCTGGACGAGGATTGGCGTGATATTCGAGAGCGGCAGTTTTCAAATCAGACATGTGGGCATTCCGCTTTTTACTGTTGGACAGACGGACCGCCGAGGATACTCGTGTCGCAAAGTCCCTACAAGACTGACCAGTCACCCCTGTCAAGCGCCCTGCCCTACGACTTTGGGCCAAGAGCCACGGAACACAAGGGATAGACTGTTCACAATCGATAGAATAAATGTCTACAATTTTTTCTTACGGTGCGACCTGCAACATCGCCGGATCGGTCAGCGGCAAAAGCCAGCGTGCCTGTCCAGGTTTCAGCCCGCCACGGCGCGAACGATCCACGACCCAGCCACGAGCCTCGATTTGCTTGCCTTTGAGCTGTTCAAGCGACGCGCCATCGAATTGCCCCAGCATATTGGGTGCAACCCGCAATACAACTGAATCCTGCAACTCGATCCAAACCCCGCCGCGATTGCGCTGAACCTTGCTCACACGGCCACTGAGCACGGCAAAGCCGGACGCGTTGATCTGCTCCGCTTTCAGCACAGGTGACTGTCGCCACAGCCCGAGGCCGGCCTGACGAGCACTGCGTTCCGCCGCCTGCTGGCAGCCGACCAATTCGACGTTCGGTGCTACCGCGACCTGAAAACCGAGACCTTCAGCAAGCATCTGCGCTTCGAGGTTGGCGCCATCGACGCTGTAGACATGGGCCAGGGTGCGGCCGTAATGGTCCTTGCTTTCTTTACCCGGCAGCAAACCGACCCGCCCGTCGCTGGCGGCCACCAAGGCTTCCAGGCGTTTGCGCGCGGCCACGGCGAACGGCTCGTCGGAACGCCCCTGCTTACCCAGCTCCGGTGTGTTCAAACCGATCATGCGCACGCTGCGCCCATCGCTCAGACGCAAGGTGTCGCCATCCACCACCCGCTGCACCGCGACTGGCGTCAGCCCGCTCGGCGCCGGGCAGAAGGCCTGGGCACCGGAAAGCCAAATCGCAGACATAAAAAAGGCGCCCGCGAGGGACGCCTTTTTCATCAGCATGGAAAAACCGTAACGGCTTCCCAAGTTGATCGGCCTTAGGCCTTTTTCGCGCCGAAAGCACCGAAACGGTCTGCGAAACGCTGAACGCGGCCGCCAGTGTCCAGAGTCTTTTGCTTACCGGTGTAGAACGGGTGGCATTCGTTGCAAACGTCGATCGCCAGGGCTTTGCCGTAGGTCGAACGGGTTTCGAACTTGTTGCCGCAGCTGCAGGTAACAGCAACTGCTGGGTATTCTGGATGGATATCAGCTTTCATGGTGTCTTCCTCAGGCTAGCGTGCCGCCACCCAACACTATTGTTGAATACCGCACGTAATTAGGCCGCGGATTCTACCAGACAATGCCGATCACGCAAGCTGTCATGGGTACCCTCCATCAGGAAAGACTGTTCAATGTTGACGGCGTCTTATAATGCCATGCTGCGTTGCTACTCCTCCCCATAGCGCGCTATGGGTCGTCGTAGCGCCTTGCCTGGCATCAAAATCCACTCGCCAACACTTGAACGCTTTCCTGATGGAGGACACCGATCCGACCGTCTGCTAGGCTCCCGGCCTTCGTCATCGCTCCCCTATCGAGAAAACAATCGCGTGCCCAACGCCATTCTGCGCCTCGCCCTGCCTTCGCCCCTGCGCCGCCTGTTCGACTATCGCGCCCCGGCCGGAGTCCTGCGCGCCCAGTTACACCCGGGCATGCGTTTGCGGGTGCCGTTCGGCCGGCGGGAGATGATCGGGATTCTGGTGGAGATCACCGACCACAGCGAAGTCCCGACAGAAAAGCTCAAACCGGCGCTGGCCCTGCTCGATGCCGTACCGCCGCTGCCACCCGCGCTGTTCAAGCTGTGCCTGTGGACCTCCCAGTATTATCAGCACAGCCTCGGCGACACGTTGAGCTGGGCGCTGCCGGTGTTGCTGCGTCAGGGTGAGCTGGCCGAAGCCCGTCAGGAGCGGTTCTGGTCCGCCGCGCCCGGCGCCAGCCTCGATGACCCGCGCATCGCACGCGCCCCGCGGCAGCGTGAAGCCTTGGCGACCCTGGCTCAACATCCCCACGGCGTCGCCCATCAGTTGCTGAGCAAACTGATGCTGAGCAAGGACAGCCTCGATCTGTTGCTGGCCAAGGATCTGGTGCAGGTAGACATCCGCAGGCACGCGCCCGGCGCTCGCCACGAACACTGGCTGGCACAACCGGAATTGCCGCTCAACCCGGAGCAGCGCGCCGCTTATGAAGCGATTCGGGCCGGGTTCGACAGTTATCACGCGTTCCTGCTGGCTGGCGTCACCGGCAGCGGCAAGACCGAAGTCTATTTGCAGCTGATCCGCGAAACGCTGGAGGCCGGCAAGCAAGCCTTGGTGCTGATCCCGGAGATCAACCTCGGCCCGCAAACCCTGGCGCGCTTCGAGCAGCGCTTCAATGCACGCATCGCGCTGATCCACTCCGCCGTCAACGACCGTGAGCGCCTGGACGCCTGGCTGGCCGCACGGGACGGCGAAGCCGACATTATTATCGGCACCCGCTCGGCGCTGTTCACGCCAATGAAGAACCCCGGCCTGATCATCATCGATGAAGAGCACGACGGCTCCTATAAACAGCAAGAAGGCTTGCGCTACCACGCCCGCGATCTGGCGCTGGTTCGTGCCCGACAGGAAAACATCCCGATCGTGCTCGGCTCCGCCACGCCGTCGCTGGAAAGCCTGCAAAACGCCTACACCGGCCGTTACGGTCTCTTACGCCTGAATGAGCGGGCCGGTGGCGCCAAGCAACCGCGCTTCCTGCGCCTGGACGTGAAAAGTCGTCCACTGGACAGCGGCATTTCCGGACCGATGCAGCAAGCCATCGGTCAGACCCTCGCCGCCGGCCAGCAGGTGCTGGTGTTCCTCAACCGCCGAGGGTTCGCCCCGACGCTGCTCTGCCACGACTGCGGCTGGATGTCCGAATGCCAGCGCTGCGACGCGCGAATGACCGTGCACCAGCGTTCAGGCGAACTGCGTTGCCACCACTGTGGCTACGTCGAACGAGTGCCCCGGCATTGCCCGAAGTGCGGCAAGGTCGATTTGCGGCCCGTGGGCGCCGGTACCGAGCGCGCCGAGGAACGCCTGGGGATTCTATTCCCGGACGTCCCGGTGCTGCGGGTCGACCGCGACAGCACTTCGCGCAAAGACGCGATGAATCAATTATTCGCAACCATCCAGAAAGGCCAGCCGTGCATTCTGGTCGGCACACAGATGCTTGCCAAAGGGCACCACTTTCCTCGCGTGACCCTGGTGTCGATTCTCGATGCCGACGGCGGACTGTTCTCTGGTGACTTCCGCGCCAGCGAGCGCATGGCGCAGTTGATCGTCCAGGTCGCCGGGCGCGCGGGCCGAGCCGAAGAGCCGGGCAAAGTGATCATCCAGACGCACTTGGCGGACCACCCACTGCTGGTACAACTGACCGAGCAGGGCTATTTCGCCTTCGCCGAACAGGCATTGAGCGAACGCCGCTCCGCCGGGTTACCGCCATTTGCGCATCTCGCGCTGCTGCGGGCCGAAGCGCATAAACCGGGGCAGGCCGAAGGTTTTCTGGATGAGGCGTGCAGCGAGGCCGAGCGACTTCTGGGCGAGCAGCATCTGACCGGTATCGAGTTGCTGGGGCCGGTGCCGGCACCAATGGAGCGCCGGGCCGGGCGTTATCGCGCACAATTGCTGCTGCAAGCCACGGCCCGAGCGCCGCTGCATCGATTGCTGAGCAGTTGGTTGCTGGCGTTGGAGCAGATGCCGAGCGGGCGGGCGGTGCGTTGGTCTCTGGATGTGGACCCCGTCGATTTGTATTGAATTCAAGATCGCCATCGCGGGCAAGCCCGGCTCCCACAGGGATCTGCGTTGTTTACATGCTCCACGTCATACCACTTACCCTGTGGGAGCGGGCTTGCCCGCGAAGGCGGCCGATTTGTCACCACATATCCATAACCTGCCCGCTATAGTTGGCAAGCCCGTCTTCGCAACGGATAATGCCCAGTTTTTCCACCAGCGCACTGAAGCGCCGCCGCGCCTGCGGTCGAAAGAGAAGACCATGAAAGACACCATTCGCCAGCTGATCCAACAAGCCATCACCCAACTCGTCAACGAAGGTGTGTTGCCTGAAGGCCTGTCGCCGGCGATCCAGGTGGAAAACTCCCGTGACAAGACTCACGGCGACTTCGCCAGCAACATCGCGATGATGCTGGCCAAGCCAGCCGGCATGAAACCCCGTGACCTGGCCGAGAAAATCATCGCCGCGCTACCGGCTGACGAGAACGTCTCCAAAACCGAAATCGCCGGCCCTGGCTTCCTGAACTTCTTCCAGAACACTCAAGCCCTGGCGACTCGTCTGGACGCGGCCCTGGCCAACGACCACATCGGCGTACGCAAGGCCGGTCCAGTGCAGCGCACCGTGGTTGACCTGTCAGCACCGAACCTGGCCAAAGAGATGCACGTCGGCCACTTGCGCTCGACCATCATCGGCGACGGCGTGGCCCGGGTGCTGGAATTCCTCGGCGACACCGTGATCCGTCAGAACCACGTCGGCGACTGGGGCACCCAGTTCGGCATGTTGATGGCTTACCTGCAGGAAAACCCGATTACCAGCGACGAACTGTCGGACCTGGAAAACTTCTACCGCGCCGCCAAGCAACGCTTCGACGAATCCGAAGCGTTCGCCGACCGCGCCCGTGGCCTGGTGGTCAAGCTGCAAGCCGGCGACCCGGACTGCCTGGCGCTGTGGACCAAGTTCAAGGACATCTCGCTGTCCCACTGCCAGAAAATCTACGAATTGCTGAACGTCAAACTGACCATGGCCGACGTGATGGGTGAAAGCGCCTACAACGACGACCTGATCAACGTGGTCAACGACCTCAAGGCCAAGGGCATGCTGGTCGAGAGCAACGGCGCTCAATGCGTGTTCCTCGACGAGTTCAAGAACGCCGATGGCGATCCGCTGCCGGTGATCATCGTCAAGGCCGACGGCGGCTACCTCTACGCCACCACCGACCTGGCGGCCGTGCGCTACCGCAGCGGCAAGCTCAAGGCCGATCGCGCACTGTATTTCGTCGACCAGCGCCAGGCCCTGCACTTCCAGCAAGTGTTCCAGGTCGCGCGCCTGGCCGGTTTCGTGACGCACCCGATGGAAATGGAACACATGGGCTTCGGCACCATGAACGGCGCCGACGGTCGTCCATTCAAGACCCGTGACGGCGGCACCGTGAAGCTGATCGACCTTCTGACCGAAGCCCAGGAACGCGCCTACACACTGGTGAAGGAGAAGAACCCGGAGCTGGCCGAAGACGAGTTGCGCAACATCGCCAAAGTCGTGGGCATTGGCGCGGTGAAGTACGCCGACCTGTCCAAGCACCGCACCAGCGACTACAGCTTCAACTTCGACCTGATGCTGAACTTCGAAGGCAATACCGCGCCGTACCTGCTGTACGCCTACACCCGCGTGGCCGGCGTGTTCCGCAAACTCGGCAAGGACTTCAGCGAAGTCGAAGGGCAGATCGTCCTCGAAGCGCCGCACGAACATGAGCTGGCGGCGAAACTGGCGCAGTTCGGCGAAATCCTGAATAACGTGGCGGACAAAGGTACACCGCACATCCTCTGCACCTACCTGTACGATGTTGCCGGCCTGTTCTCCAGTTTCTACGAGAACTGCCCGATCCTCAGCGCCGACACCCCGGTGCAAATGCAAAGCCGTCTGCGCCTTGCCGCACTGACCGGCCGCACTCTCAAGCAAGGCCTGGAACTCTTGGGTCTGGAAACTCTGGAGCGTATGTAAGTTGGCTGCCAAGAAAAAACCTGCACCCAAGCGTGGCGCCAGCCGTTACCAAGCTCCTGCAAAGCAACCGATTCCGGGCTGGCTGTGGATGGCCATCGGCCTGACGGTCGGCGCGTTCATTGTGTTCCTGATGAAACTGGAGCCGGGCAAGGGCAGTGACAGCGTCAAGCGCGAGAAGGTCGAGCAGCAGCAGAAAGCCACCAAGATCGCCGAAGCCAACAAGACCCCGCCGAGCCCGACGCAGCCAGTGAAGCCGAAGTACGACTTCTACACCTTGCTGCCGGAATCGGAAGTGATCGTACCGCCGGATGCGGTGCCGGAGAAAACCCTGCCGACGCCACAAGTGCCGGCCGTACCGACCACGCCAGTGACGCCTGCGGAAGCGGCGAAGATCGACACGGCCCGGGCTCAGGCGGCATTGGCCGGCATCACCCCGCCGCCAGCGCCACCGGTGGCTAAAGCGGCGCCGGTGACCAAGTTCTTCCTGCAGGCCGGCTCGTTCCGCAAGCAAGCCGATGCCGACAAGGTTCGGGCACAGATCATCCTGTTGGGTCAGGCCGTGGCGGTTGAGTCCGGCACGGTGAAGGACGAGACCTGGTACCGGGTGCTGGTCGGCCCGTTCAGCAACCGCGAACAACTGACCACTGCCCAGAAACAATTGGCGGGCAGCGGCTTCAGCAACTTGTTGTTACAGCAACGCCAGAGCCGTTGATTACTTCCTCAACTGAGGGAGCAATCTGTTTTTGTGGCGAGGGGGCTTGCCCCCGTTCGGCTGCGAAGCAGTCGTAAAATCGACCGCCAAGGTCTGTCTGGCCAATCGCGGCGACCGATTTAGGGCCGCTTCGCGCCCCAACGGGGGCAAGCCCCCTCGCCACAGGGATTCACTTGCATCCCCCTTCACCAGTGACAAACCACTCGTCCCCCGCCGCATCCTACAGTTGAAAAACGCTCCACCACCCCCATATGAGTTGGCATAAGGCATTTTCGCCCCGCTGCGTGGAGACTCTCCCTTGACCACCATCGTTTCAGTTCGCCGCCACGGCAAAGTCGTCATGGGCGGCGACGGCCAGGTTTCGCTCGGTAATACCGTGATGAAAGGCAACGCGAAGAAAGTTCGCCGCCTGTACCACGGTCAGGTTATCGCCGGCTTTGCCGGGGCCACCGCTGACGCCTTCACCCTCTTCGAACGTTTCGAAGGCCAGCTCGAGAAGCATCAAGGCCACCTGGTTCGCGCCGCTGTCGAACTCGCCAAAGAATGGCGCACCGACCGCTCCCTCAGCCGCCTCGAAGCCATGCTCGCGGTCGCCAACAAAGATGCCTCCCTGATCATCACCGGCAACGGTGACGTGGTTGAGCCCGAAGAAGGCCTGATCGCCATGGGTTCCGGCGGCGGCTACGCCCAGGCGGCGGCCAGCGCGCTGTTGAAAAAGACCGACCTGTCAGCCCGGGAAATCGTCGAAACCGCTTTGGGCATCGCTGGCGATATCTGCGTGTTCACCAACCACAACATCACCATCGAGGAGCAGGATCTCGCTGAGTAAGCCTGTGTTGGCCTAGCGCCACGGCTCACTTTTGCTTGAGGACCGCCAATTACTATGCCCATGACCCCCCGTGAAATCGTCCACGAACTCAATCGCCATATCATCGGCCAGGACGATGCCAAACGCGCCGTCGCCATTGCCTTGCGCAACCGCTGGCGCCGGATGCAGCTGCCCGAAGAGCTGCGCGTCGAAGTCACCCCCAAGAACATCCTGATGATCGGCCCGACCGGTGTCGGTAAAACCGAGATCGCCCGTCGCCTGGCCAAACTCGCCAACGCGCCGTTCATCAAAGTCGAAGCGACCAAATTCACCGAAGTGGGCTATGTCGGCCGCGACGTCGAATCGATCATTCGTGATCTGGCGGACGCTGCGATCAAGCTGCTACGCGAACAGGAAATGACCAAGGTTCGCCACCGCGCCGAAGACGCCGCCGAAGAGCGCATTCTCGACGCCTTGCTGCCCCCGGCACGCATGGGCTTCAGCAACGACGACGCCGCCCCGTCCCAAGACTCCAACACCCGTCAGCTGTTCCGCAAACGCCTGCGTGAAGGTCAGCTGGATGACAAGGAGATCGAAATCGAAGTAGCCGAAATCACCGGCGTCGATATCTCCGCGCCACCGGGCATGGAAGAAATGACCAACCAGTTGCAGAGCCTGTTCGCCAACATGGGCAAGGGCAAGCGCAAGAGCCGCAAGCTCAAGGTCAAGGAAGCGCTGAAACTGGTTCGCGACGAAGAAGCCGGTCGCCTGGTCAACGAAGAAGAGTTGAAGGCCAAGGCGCTGGAAGCTGTCGAACAGCACGGCATCGTGTTCATCGACGAAATCGACAAGGTCGCCAAGCGCGGCAATACCGGTGGCGTCGACGTATCCCGTGAAGGCGTACAGCGCGACTTGCTGCCGCTGATCGAGGGCTGCACGGTCAACACCAAGCTGGGCATGGTCAAGACCGACCACATCCTGTTCATCGCCTCCGGTGCGTTCCATCTGAGCAAGCCGAGCGATCTGGTGCCGGAGCTGCAAGGTCGCCTGCCGATTCGCGTCGAACTCAAGGCCCTGAGCCCGGAAGATTTCGAACGCATCCTCAGCGAGCCGCATGCATCGCTCACCGAGCAGTATTGCGCGCTGCTGAAAACCGAAGGGCTGCTCATCGAATTCCAGCCCGATGGCATCAAGCGTATTGCCGAGATTGCCTGGCAGGTCAACGAGAAAACCGAGAACATCGGCGCCCGTCGCCTGCACACCTTGCTGGAGCGCCTGCTTGAAGAGGTGTCGTTCAGCGCCGGCGATCTGGCCAGCACCCACGAGGACAAGCCAATCCTGATCGATGCCGATTACGTCAACAGCCACTTGGGCGAATTGGCACAGAACGAAGACCTGTCCCGTTATATCCTGTAAGCCATACTTACAGCGATAGCGGATCTGCAGGGATAAAAATGTGGGAGCGGGCTTGCCCGCGAAGGCGTCCTCAAGGGCGATAGAAGCTTCGCGGGCAAGCCCGCTCCCACAGGTTCAGCGTCGACCCGCAATCCCTGTCGATCCACTCAGAACGGACGCCAGGCCATGACCCAACTCCCCACCGACATCAAACTGCACAAAGCCTCGAAAACCCTGACGCTCAAATACGCGTCGGGCGAGGAGTATCACCTGCCCGCCGAATTCCTTCGCGTGCACTCCCCTTCCGCCGAGGTTCAGGGCCACGGCAAACCCATCCTGCAATTTGGCAAGATCGGCGTAGGCCTGAGCAAGGTCGAACCGGCCGGTCAGTACGCACTGAAATTGACCTTCGACGACGGCCACGACAGCGGACTGTTCACCTGGGAATATCTGTACCAGTTGGCCGTACGCCAAGAGGATCTGTGGAACGATTATCTTGCCGAACTCAAAGCGGCTGGAAAGACCCGTGATCCGAACGAATCGGTCGTCAAGCTGATGCTCTAGGTCAGGCCTCGGGGTATTTAGAGGGCATTTTCTAATTCCATCTGTTTGAATGCTTGGCTGCCGGGTCAACGATTGGCCCGCTTGCGAAAAAAATTAAACTCGGGTAACCAATGGAGCTGGCAAGTTCCGTGCAGTGCTCTCTGAACTGAAAAGCAGCTATGCAATTAACGGTCACCCGAGCAGTAGTACCTGGCGTTTGCTGTGTGACTACACAGCTGGGCTCAGGTACTCGCCTCAGGACAATGGAGCGTCGTAGATGAGTAACAAGCAAAACGATGACCTGAAATTCCAGGCTTCAGAAAATACCTTGGGACTGAATCCTGTTGTTGGGCTGCGTAGAAAGGATCTACTGGGCTCCGCTCGAATGGTGCTGACCCAGGCCATCAGACAACCCATCCACAGTGCCAGGCACGTCGCCCATTTCGGCATCGAACTCAAGAACGTGCTGTTCGGAAAATCCGAACTTCAGCCGCAAAGCGACGACCGCCGTTTCCTCGACCCGGCCTGGAGTCAGAACCCTCTCTACAAACGTTATTTGCAAACTTATCTGGCGTGGCGCAAGGAGCTCCACACTTGGATCGACAAGAGCAACCTCTCGCCCAAGGACGTCGCCCGCGGGCATTTCGTGATCAACCTCATGACCGAAGCCATGGCCCCGACCAACACGGCGGCCAACCCGGCGGCGATCAAACGCTTCTTTGAAACCGGCGGCAAAAGCCTGCTCGATGGCCTCTCCCATATGGCCAAGGATCTGATCCACAACGGCGGTATGCCGAGCCAGGTCAACATGGGCGCGTTCGAAGTCGGCAAGAGCCTGGGCGTGACCGAAGGCGCGGTGGTCTTTCGCAACGACGTGCTGGAGCTGATCCAGTACAAGCCGATCACCGAGCAAGTGCATGAACGCCCACTGCTGGTGGTGCCGCCGCAAATCAACAAGTTCTATGTTTTCGACCTCAGCCCGGACAAGAGCCTGGCGCGCTTCTGCCTGCGCAACAACGTGCAGACGTTCATCGTCAGCTGGCGCAACCCGACCAAGGAACAACGCGAGTGGGGTCTGTCGACCTACATCGAAGCGCTCAAGGAAGCGGTCGACGTGGTCACCGCGATCACCGGCAGCAAAGACGTGAACATGCTCGGTGCCTGCTCCGGCGGCATCACCTGCACCGCCCTGCTGGGTCATTACGCAGCGATCGGCGAGAAGAAGGTAAACGCCCTGACGCTGCTGGTCAGCGTGCTCGACACCACCCTCGACAGCGACGTGGCCCTGTTCGTCGACGAGCAGACCCTCGAAGCCGCCAAGCGTCATTCCTATCAGGCCGGCGTGCTGGAAGGTCGCGACATGGCGAAAGTCTTCGCCTGGATGCGCCCCAACGACCTGATCTGGAACTACTGGGTCAACAACTACCTGCTGGGCAACGAGCCACCGGTGTTCGACATTCTGTTCTGGAACAACGACACCACTCGCCTGCCGGCCGCCTTCCACGGCGACCTGATCGAGATGTTCAAAAACAACCCATTGATCCGCCCCAACGCACTGGAAGTGTGCGGCACGCCGATCGACCTTAAACAAGTCGATGCCGACATCTTTTCCCTGGCCGGCACCAACGACCACATCACCCCGTGGAAGTCTTGCTACAAGTCGGCACAACTGTTCGGTGGCAAGGTCGAATTCGTGCTGTCCAGCAGCGGGCATATCCAGAGCATTCTGAACCCGCCCGGCAATCCGAAAGCGCGCTACATGACCAGCACCGACATGCCGGTCAAAGCCGAGGACTGGATGGAAAACTCCACCAAGCACACCGACTCCTGGTGGCTGCACTGGCAGGCGTGGCAGGCCGAGCGTTCGGGCAAACTGAAGAAGTCCCCCGCCAACCTTGGCAACAAGGCCTATCCCGCGGGTGAAGCGTCGCCAGGCACGTATGTGCATGAGCGGTAACTGACACACCTCACCCTGTGGGAGCGAGCCTGCTCGTGATGACGGCGGTACATCCAACCATTGTGTTGACTGTCACACCGCAATCGCGAGCAGGCTCGCTCCCACAGTGGATGAGGAAGAATTAGAGATAGCGACCCACAGGGCCCCGAAGCATGCCGCAACCGTTCGTATTTCGTACCGTCAACCTGGATGGGCAGACCCTCCGCACCGCGGTACGCCCCGGCAAGCCTCACTTGACGCCCTTGCTGATTTTCAACGGCATCGGCGCCAACCTGGAGCTGATATTTCCGTTCGTCCAGGCTCTGGATCCGGATCTGGAAGTCATCGCCTTCGACGTACCCGGTGTCGGCGGCTCATCGACGCCCAGCCGGCCGTATCGCTTTTCGGGCCTGGCGAAACTGACGGCGCGAATGCTCGACTATCTCGATTACGGGCAGGTCAATGTGATCGGCGTGTCATGGGGTGGCGCCCTGGCGCAGCAATTTGCCTATGACTATCCCGAGCGCTGCAAGAAGCTGGTGCTGGCAGCCACGGCGGCCGGCACAGTGATGGTGCCGGGCAAACCGAAAGTGCTGTGGATGATGGCCAGCCCACGACGCTACATCCAACCGTCCCATGTGATTCGCATCGCGCCGATGATCTATGGCGGCTCGTTCCGTCGCGATCCAACCCTGGCGGCCAGTCACGCCGCGCGGGTTCGCTCGGCAGGCAAACTGGGCTACTACTGGCAGCTGTTCGCCGGGTTCGGCTGGACCAGCATTCACTGGCTGCACAAGATCCAACAGCCGACCCTGGTGCTGGCCGGCGACGACGACCCACTGATCCCGCTGATCAATATGCGCATGCTGGCCTGGCGAATTCCCAATGCCCAACTGCACATCATCGACGACGGGCATCTGTTCTTGATTACTCGGGCCGAAGCGGTGGCACCGATCATCATGAAGTTTCTCGAAGAGGAACGTCAGCGCGCAGTGATGCATCCGCATCCGGCGCCATCGGGCAGTTGACCGCCCCGGCTTTGGTTCAGGAAAAGAGCGTCGACAGGACGTCGTACCGCGCAACAATCCGCAACAACGTCTATGGTGTTTTGTTCGGTGAGTTTGTTTTTGGCCTGATGACGAAGGAGTGTTGACTCATGCGCGACAAACCAGCGAAGGGCTCCTCGCCCACTCCCGCTGCATTCATTAACGCACAGAGTGCGGTTACCGGTCTGCGCGGCCGGGACTTGCTTTCAACCTTGCGCAGCCTGGCCGCCCACGGCCTGCGCAATCCGGTGTACACGGCCCGGCACGCCTTGAAACTGGGCGGCCAGCTCGGCCGCGTGCTGTTGGGTGAGACCCTGCACCCGATCAATCCGCAAGACAGTCGCTTTGCCGACCCGACGTGGAGCCTCAACCCTTTTTATCGTCGCAGCTTGCAGGCCTACCTGAGTTGGCAGAAGGAGGTCAAAAACTGGATCGACGAGAGCAACTTGAGCCCGGACGACCGCGCCCGCGCCCACTTTGCCTTTGCCTTGATCAACGATGCCGTGGCGCCGTCCAACACCCTGCTCAATCCGCTGGCGATCAAGGAGATCTTCAACTCCGGCGGTCACAGTCTGGTGCGGGGTATCGGCCACCTGCTTGACGACTTGCTGCACAACGACGGTTTGCCCAGACAAGTCACCAGGCAAGCGTTCGAGGTGGGCAAGACAGTCGCCACCACCACCGGCTCCGTGGTGTTTCGCAATGAGCTGCTGGAACTGATCCAGTACAAGCCAATGAGCGAAAAACAGTATTCCAAACCGTTGCTGATCGTGCCGCCACAGATCAACAAGTTCTACATTTTCGACTTGAGCCCCAACAACAGCTTCGTCCAGTTCGCCCTTAAAAACGGCTTGCAGACCTTCATCATCAGCTGGCGTAACCCCGATGTGCGTCACCGCGAATGGGGGCTGTCGTCTTACGTCCAAGCCGCCGAAGAAGCCATGAATGTATGCCGGGCGATCACCGGTGCGCGCGAGGTCAACCTGATGGGCGCCTGCGCTGGCGGGCTGACCATCGCCGCGCTGCAAGGGCACTTGCAGGCCAAGCGACAACTACGGCGGGTGTCCAGCGCGACCTATCTGGTGAGCCTGCTCGACAGTCAGATTGAAAGCCCGGCAACCCTCTTCGTCGATGAACAGACCCTGGAAGCGGCCAAGCGCCGCTCGTATCAGAAGGGCGTTCTGGAAGGTCGCGACATGGCCAGGGTTTTTGCCTGGATGCGCCCCAACGACTTGATCTGGAATTACTTCGTCAATAACTACCTGTTGGGCAAAGAGCCGGCGGCGTTCGACATCCTCTACTGGAACAATGACAACACACGCCTGCCGGCAGCGTTTCATGGCGACCTGCTGGATTTCTTCAAGCACAACCCGCTGAATCATCCGGGCGGACTGGAAGTGTGCGGCACACCGATCGACCTGCAGAAAGTCACCGTCGACAGTTTCAGCGTGGCCGGCATGAACGATCACATCACCCCGTGGGATGCGGTGTATCGCTCGACCTTGCTGCTGGGTGGCGAGCGGCGCTTCGTGCTGTCCAGCAGCGGCCATGTGCAGAGCATTCTCAACCCGCCGCACAATTCGAAAGCCAACTACGTCGAGAACCTGAAACTGAGCAGCGACCCGCGGGCCTGGTATTACGACGCTAAACGCGTCGATGGCAGTTGGTGGACGCAATGGCTGAGCTGGATTCAGGAACGCTCCGGCGCACTGCGCGAAACCCAGATGACCCTCGGCAACCAGAACTATCCACCGATGGAGGCGGCACCCGGTACTTACGTGCGCGTGCGCTGACGTTCAACGAACCACGGCCGACAATGGCCGTGGTCTGACTCGACCATTAAGAAGACTGGATGAAAACCCGCGACCGGATTCTCGAATGTGCCCTGCAGTTGTTCAATCAGAAGGGCGAACCGAACGTTTCCACCATGGAGGTGGCCAACGAAATGGGCATCAGCCCGGGCAACCTCTACTACCACTTCCACGGCAAGGAGCCGCTGATCCTGGGGCTGTTCGAACGCTTCCAGACCGAACTGACGCCCTTGCTCGATCCACCGTCCGATGTGGAATTGGCCCCCGAAGATTACTGGCTGTTCCTGCACCTGATCGTCGAACGCCTGGCCCAATACCGGTTTCTGTTCCAGGACCTGTCGAACCTTGCCGGCCGCCTGCCGAAACTGGCCAAGGGGATACGCAACCTGCTCAATGCGTTGAAGCGCACACTGGCTTCATTGCTGGCGCAGTTGAAGGCTCTGGGGCAGTTGGTCAGTGACACCCAGGCGCTGGGGCAACTGGTGGAACAAATCACCATGACCTTGCTGTTCTCGCTGGACTATCAGCGGATTCTCGACCGTGAAGGTGAAGTGCGACTGGTGGTGTACCAGATCATGATGCTGGTGGCGCCGCATTTGTTGCCGCCGGTGAAAGTCGCGACCGAGCGGTTGGCGTTGCAGTATCTGGAAGAGCATTAAGATCTTTTCAACGCTCAAACAAAAACGCCCGACCTTTACAGGCCGGGCGTTTTTTTGCGTCCTGGAAATCAGGACTGACTGGTTGGCGCCGATGGAGTCGGTGCGACAGTCGGGGTTACAGCAGGGGTCGGCGCAGTGCCGGAGTTTGCCGTACTGACCGGGGTTACCGGCTTGGCGGCAGCCACTGCTGGTTTCGGGGCGACCGCTTTCGGGGCTGCCGGTTTTTTCACTGCTGGTTTTTTCGCAGCAGCGGGTTTGGCCGCTGCGGTTTTAGCTGCAGGCTTGGCCGCCGGTTTAGCGGCTGGTTTAGCAGCAGCTTTTGCAGCGGGTTTAGCGGCCGCTTTGGCTGCAGGTTTCGCAGCAGCAGTTTTGGCTGCAGGTTTCGCGGCAGCCTTGGCCAATGGTTTGGCAGCGCTTTTAGCTGCCGGTTTGGCCGCCGCGGTTTTCGCCGCAACAGGCGCAACCTTGGCACCGGTGAGTTTTTCGATTTGCTTGGTCAGGGTATCGACCTTGCTGTGCAGTGCTTTGACTTCATTGCGGCTCGGCACACCCAGGCGCGAAATGGCGCTGTTCAGGCGCTTGTCGAAAGCCCCTTCCAGCTCATCCCACTTGCCCAGTGCGCGATCTTTCACGCCGCTGATGCGCGACTTGGCCGACGAAGCGGAGTCCTTGGCAGCATCGACTTTCTTGCCGACAGCGCTCTTGGTGAGCTTCTCGGCTTTCTCGCCGTCCTTAACCAATGCATCGAAGAGTTTGCTGCCGTCAGAATCAATCTTCGAGTACACGCCTAAACCAGCCAGCCAGATCTTGCGGGAGTAGTCTTCGACCTTCCCGATCCACGAGCTGCCTTCTTTTTCAGTATTCTTTTTGCCAGCCATCCCGTTCTCCTTAAGATTTACGCGCGACACGTTCGAGCAATGCTGTCAGCTCATCGAGCTTAGCAGAGAGTGTCTCCACGTCATGTTTAGACGGAATGCCGATACGATTCAAGGCACTTGCGATACGCGTATCGAAAGCCTTCTCGACTTTGTCGAGTTGAAGTTCGACTTTGCCTTTGAAAGTAGTCACTTCACTCTTGGCTTCATCGATCTCGGCATTAGCCGCTTCAAGTTTCTCAGCAACTACTTTTTTTCCTTTCTTTTCAACAGCTTGACCAGCCTTGATCAACTCTTGAACGTACTCGCCACCCTCTTGACCGACCTTGGTGTAAGCACCCAGGCTCGCCAGCCAGATCTTGCGGGCATACGATTTGACGTCGTTCAGAGTGCTGGTCTCAACGTCGACTTTTTTCTTCAAAATAACTTTGGCCATGGTCCACCTCACGCGCAGAAGGGTTGAGGAACTGCCCGCGAAAGTGTCGGGCTCAGGCACAAAGTAGGGAGAAAAATTAGAAACAGCACCCTAACAAATGACATAAACAAGTAGGTAGGAACGCCACCGAACCTGTGGGAGCGGGCTTGCCCGCGAAGGGGTCGGTACATCCACCACATATTCTGTGACTGGAACACTGCCTTCGCGGGCAAGCCCGCTCCCACAGAGATCGCATTTCACGATTAGATCGAGTTACGCGAGGGCTTTGTCGAGAGCCCTTTCGATTTCCGATTTGATGGTGCCGCTCATGGCGGACATCAACAGCCCCAGTTCGACATCGACCCTGATCGAATCCTCGCCCACATGCACCGCGCCTTTCACACCGGAACGCTTGAGGTTCAGGGTGTCGCCGGACCACTGCGGCTCCAGGCCATATTGATCGGACAACTTCTGCGCCAACTTGTCGGCCTTCTCGCGGGCCGCTTCCTTACCCAGGCCGTGGGCACGCTCAACACTGATATGGGCCATCGAATGACTCCTGCTTTATGAATACTTCCTGAGGCATCTTGACCGTTACTGCGTCAAAACGTCCCGGCTTCTCTATATCTTACCTTCAGCCTTGCCAAGACAAAGCAGGCCACCGGGATTAGAATGCCCGCATTCTCTTTTGGTGACAGCGATATGACTGATCAGCGCAAAGGCAGCGATGCCGAACCCACCACTCACTTCGGCTTCAAAAACGTTCCGGAAAGCCAGAAAGCGGAAAAAGTCGCCGAGGTTTTCCACTCGGTAGCCGCCAAGTACGACTTGATGAACGACCTCCTGTCGGGCGGCATGCACCGTCTGTGGAAGCGTTTCGCGATTGAACTGTCGGGCGTGCGTGCCGGTAACCGCGTGCTGGACATCGCCGGCGGCACTGGCGACCTGACCAAAAAGTTTTCGCATCTTGTGGGACCGACTGGTCAGGTAGTGTTGGCCGACATCAACGAATCCATGCTCAAGGTCGGTCGTGACCGCCTGCTGGATCTGGGTGTGTCCGGCAATGTCGAATTCGTCCAGGCCGACGCTGAAAAGCTGCCCTTCCCGGACAACCACTTCGACTGCGTGACCATCGCTTTCGGCCTGCGCAACGTGACGCATAAAGAAGACGCCCTGCGCTCGATGCTGCGCGTGCTCAAGCCCGGCGGTCGTCTGCTGGTGCTGGAGTTCTCCAAGCCGACCAACGCTCTGATGTCCAAAGCCTACGATGCCTATTCGTTCGCCTTCATGCCGTTGATGGGCAAGCTGATCACCAATGACTCGGAAAGCTATCGCTACCTGGCCGAATCGATCCGCATGCACCCGAATCAGGAAACCCTGAAGTCGATGATGGTCGAGGCCGGTTTCGACCGCGTGACCTACCACAACATGACCGCTGGCATCGTCGCCCTGCACCGCGGCATCAAACCCTGATGTTGCTGGCCGGCCTGCTCGCCAGCGTTGAGCTCGGTCTGAACCGGGTGCTGCGTCTCGACAGCACGGCGCTGCCACGGCTGGCGCATTTGAGTGGCAAGGTAATTGCCGTCGACTGCCGCAGCCCGGCGCTGCAAGTGTTCATCCTGCCCAGCGATGAAGGCCTGATGCTCGCCTCCCAGTGGGAAACCGGTGCCGACTGCACCTTGCGCGCACCGGCCTCAAGCCTGCTGAAACTGGCGACGAGCAAAGACAAGACTTCCGTGCTGCATGGCCCGGAAGTGGAACTCGACGGCGACAGCGGCGTACTGCTGGAACTCGCGGCGATCCTGCAGGACCTTGAGCTGGACTGGGAGTACGAACTCTCACGCTGGCTGGGACCTGTGGCCACGCAACTGGTTGGCGGTCACCTGCGCAGTCGTGCACGCTGGTATCAGCAAGGGTTCGCCAGCCTCAACCAGAACCTGGGCGAGTACCTGGCCGAAGAATCGCGCACCCTCGTCGGTCAGCGCGAAGCCGAAGCCCGTTTCAGTGAACTGGACCAGATCAAGCTCGATCTGGAACGACTCGAGGCGCGTTTCGAGCGCCTTTCCCGATCCCTCGACCCAAGCGATAACGCATGAAGCTGCTTGCCGTCCGCCGTTTGTTGCGCATCCAGCGCGTCGTGATCCGCTACCGCCTCGATGACCTGCTGTTCGCCCTGCCATTGCCCTGGTTTCTGCTGGCGCTGCGCTATGCCTTGCCGTGGCGCTGGTTCCCGCGCAAGCCCCTGGACCTGAGCCGTGGCGCACGATTGCGCCTGGCGTTGCAGGACCTTGGGCCGATTTTCATCAAGTTCGGCCAGATCCTTTCGACACGCCGCGACCTGCTGCCCGAAGACATCGCCGATGAGCTGATGATGTTGCAGGACCGCGTGCCGCCGTTCGACTCGCAAGTGTCGATCCGGCTGATCGAAGAGCAACTCGGCAAGAAGATCAGTGAAGTCTTCTCACGTTTCGACGTCGAACCGCTGGCCTCCGCCTCGGTGGCGCAGGTGCACGCTGCGCAGCTGAAAACCGGTGAAGAAGTGGTGGTCAAGGTGATCCGCCCGGGCCTGAAACCGGTGATTGCCCAGGACCTGGCATGGCTGTTCATTCTTGCCCGCGCTGCGGAAAAACTCTCCGCCGATGCCCGCTTGCTGCACCCGGTGGACGTGGTCAGCGACTACGAAAAAACCATCTACGACGAACTCGACCTGCTGCGCGAGGCGGCCAACGCCAGCCAGTTGAAACGCAACTTCGACGGTTCGCCGCTGCTGTATGTGCCGCAAGTCTATTGGGACTGGTGCCGACCGAAAGTGCTGGTGATGGAGCGCATCTACGGGATTCAGGTCACCGACCTCGCGACCCTGGCCGATCAGCGCACCGACATGAAAATGCTCGCCGAGCGTGGTGTGGAGATCTTCTTCACCCAGGTATTCCGCGACAGCTTCTTCCACGCCGACATGCACCCCGGCAACATTTTCGTCAGCACCGTGCAGCCCTGGAGCCCGCAGTACATCGCCATCGACTGCGGCATCGTCGGCAGCCTGACCCCGGAAGACCAGGACTATCTGGCGCGCAACCTGTTCGCGTTCTTCAAACGTGATTACCGGCGCGTCGCGCAGTTGCACATCGACTCGGGCTGGGTACCGGCGGAAACCAAACTCAACGAGTTCGAAGCGGCGATCCGCACCGTGTGCGAACCGATTTTCGAAAAACCGTTAAAAGATATTTCCTTCGGTCAGGTGCTGATGCGCCTGTTCCAGACCGCCCGACGCTTCAACATGGAAGTGCAGCCGCAGTTGGTCTTGCTGCAAAAAACCCTGTTGAACATCGAAGGCCTGGGCCGTCAGCTGTACCCGGACCTCGATCTGTGGAACACCGCCCAGCCGTTCCTCGAACGCTGGATGCGCGAGCGCGTCAGCCCCAAAGCCTTGCTGGGCAACGTGCAAAGCCAGTTCGAGCAAATCCCGCACCTGGCCAACATGGCCCGCGACCTGCTTGAGCGTGTGTCCCAACCTCCCGCCAACGACCCGACGCCGCCGTGGCACAGGCGCAAGGACGACGTGTTCCTGCGCCTGCTCGGTACCGCTCATCTGGCGGGTGGCACGATACTCGCAGCCGGTGGCCCGTTACACGAACTGGGGCATTGGCCCGCCGGAATCATGGTGGCTATCGGCTTGTATCTGGTCGTTCGCCGATAGCCAGTTGGATCATCGGCTGGCACACTGTTTGAACGCCTGGGCTCAGCTATAGAAGTAGAGCCCGCTGTCGGAGTCGAAGATGAAAAACTGGCTGGACGAGATCAAGTGGGACGCCGATGGACTGGTGCCGGCGATTGCCCAGGATCACAAGACCGGACGCGTCCTGATGATGGCCTGGATGAACCGCGAAGCACTGCAATTGACCGCCGCCGAGAACCGTGCCATTTACTGGTCACGTTCCCGTGGCAAGCTGTGGCGCAAGGGCGAAGAGTCCGGCCACGTGCAAACCCTGCATGAGATGCGCCTGGACTGTGACGCTGACGTGATCATCCTGATGGTCGAGCAGATCGGCGACATCGCCTGCCATACCGGCCGTCAGAGCTGCTTCTACCGAGTCTTCGAAAACGGCGACTGGAAAACCGTCGACCCGGTTCTCAAAGACCCGCACGCTATCTACTGCGCAGGACATACTCATGAGTGACACTTTGACCCGTCTGGCCCAGGTGCTGGAAGAGCGCAAAGGCGCCGCCGCCGACAGCTCGTACGTCGCCAGCCTGTACCACAAAGGATTGAACAAAATTCTGGAAAAAGTCGGCGAAGAGTCGGTCGAAACCATTATTGCCGCCAAGGATGCCGCCATCAGCGGTGACTGCAGCGATGTGATCTACGAGACCGCCGACCTGTGGTTCCATAGCATGGTCATGCTTGCCCAGTTGGGGCAACATCCACAGGCTGTGCTCGATGAACTGGACCGTCGCTTCGGTCTGTCCGGACACGCCGAGAAAGCCTCGCGTCCGTCCGCCTGAATAATTATTAGAGGAACGCAACATGGGCATTTTTGACTGGAAACACTGGATCGTCATCCTGGTTGTCGTGGTGCTGGTGTTCGGCACCAAGAAACTGAAAAACCTCGGCACTGACGTGGGCGAGTCGATCAAGGGCTTTCGCAAGGCCATGAACGACGAAGAGAAACCGGCCGACCCGACTGCGACTCCGGCCCAACCGGTTCCGCCGACCCAGCCACAGGCCACAACGTCTGTGAACCCGCCGCACACCATCGATGTGCAGGCGCAAAAAGTCGAAGAGCCGATCCGCAAAGACTCGTGAGCACTGACTAATGTTTGGTATCAGCTTCTCTGAACTGCTGCTCGTCGGCCTCGTCGCCCTACTGGTGCTGGGCCCCGAGCGCCTGCCGGGCGCTGCGCGCACCGCTGGCCTGTGGGTCGGGCGGCTGAAGCGCAGCTTCAACGCGATCAAACAGGAAGTTGAGCGTGAAATCGGTGCCGACGAGATTCGCCGGCAACTGCACAACGAGCACATTCTGTCCCTGGAGCAGGAGGCGCGGAAGATTTTCACGCCGACTCAGCAGGAGACGACGCCGGTTGAACCTGAGGCGACGCAGACGATTCATGCGCCGGTCGCCGAGGCTGCGCCGGTCACTGCACCGACGGAAACCGCAAAAGCAGCTGAAGCGGCAGCGGTTATCGCGCCGGTCGAACCCGTTCCTCCTGCGGCGGCGTCGACAGCCCCCGCCCCTCATGACCCAACATTGCCGCCGCGAGCCCCATGAGCGATCTCCCCGAAAACGACCAGCACATGCCACTGGTCTCGCACCTCACCGAGTTGCGCACCCGTCTGCTGCGCTGTGTAGCGGCGATTTTCATTATCTTCGCCGGGTTGTTTGCCTTCACCCAGCAGATTTACACCTTCGTCTCCACGCCGCTACGCCAATACCTGCCGGCTGGCGCGACGATGATCGCAACCGACGTGTCTTCGCCGTTCCTCACGCCGCTGAAGCTGACCATGATGGTCTCGCTGTTCCTGGCAATCCCGGTGATCCTGCATCAGATCTGGGGGTTCATCGCGCCTGGCCTGTACAAGCATGAGAAGCGCATCGCAGTGCCGTTGCTGGTCTCCAGCATCCTGCTGTTCTACACCGGCATGGCCTTCGCCTATTTCCTGGTGTTCCCGCTGATCTTCAAGTTCTTCGCTGCTGCCACCCCGGCCGGCGTGGAAATGATGACCGACATCACCAGCTACCTCGATTTCGTCATGACACTGTTCTTCGCCTTCGGTGTGGCGTTCGAAATCCCGGTGGCCGTGGTGCTGCTGGTGTGGATCGGCGTGGTCAACGTCGCCTACCTGAAGAAAATCCGCCCGTACGTGGTCATCGGCTGCTTCGTGGTCGGCATGATCCTGACACCGCCGGACATCTTCTCGCAGACGCTGTTGGCCGTACCGATGTGGTTGCTGTTCGAGATCGGTGTCCTGTTCGGCAGCCTGATCAGCAAACGCAGTGAGCACCCGGACGAAAAACCGGCTGACGATCACAACGACCAGCCGCCAGCGACCCAAGCGTGAACCTGCTGCTCCTCGAGGAGGCCGATTTCATTGCGGCCGACCGGGCGATCCTGCGCGATCGCCGCTTGACCCATATGCAGGAAGTCCATCGCTGTGAAGTGGGTGACAGCATGCGCGTCGGGCGTATCGGCGGGCTGATGGGTGCCGCCGAAGTACTGCGCCTGGACGCCGACGAAGCCGAATTGCGCGTCACCCTCGATCAACCGCCGCCGACCAAGCTGCCACTGACCCTGGTACTGGCCTTGCCACGCCCGAAAATGCTCCGCAGGGTGTTCCAGACCGTGGCCGCCATGGGTGTGCCGCGCATCGTGCTGGTGAACAGCTATCGCGTCGAGAAGAGCTTCTGGCAAACCCCGTTCCTCGAACCTGAGGCGATTCGCGAGCAGTTGATCCTGGGGCTTGAACAAGCCCGGGACAGCGTGCTGCCGGAAGTCGTCATCGAGAAGCGCTTCAAACCTTTTGTCGAAGATCGCCTGCCAGCGATCACCGAAGGCACCCTCGGTCTCGTCGGCCATCCCGGCCACTATCCGCCCTGCCCCCGTGGCCTGGACGAGCCGGTAACGCTGGCCATCGGCCCCGAAGGTGGCTGGATTCCTTACGAAATTGACCTGCTGGCCAAGGCCGGCCTGCAACCGGTGCAGCTTGGCGAGCGCATCCTGCGGGTCGAAACCGCCGTCACTGCGTTGCTCGCACGCCTCTTCTAACCCCAGACACTTACCTTGTGGCGAGGGAGCTTGTCGGATCGCCGCACCGTCCCGCTCGGCTGCGAAGCAGTCGTAAATCCGGTGAATGCGGTCTTGCTGGAAAAAAGCGGTGGCCGCTTCGCGCCCAAGCGGAAGCAAGCTCCCTCGCCACAAGTGTTTACTCGCCTACAGAAGCTCGTCTGCCTGCCGATACAGTCCCCATAAAACCGATTAATGGTCCGAGGGGAGTAGCAGCATGTACCGTTGGCTAGCCGAGAAACTGGGAAATGTAAGCGTCAATCGCAAGTTGAGTGTCGGCTTTGGCCTCGTGCTGCTCATGACTCTGCTGATCACCTTCACTGGCTGGAATAGCCTGGGCAGTGTGATCAGTCGCGCAGACAAGCAGAGTTACATCTCCAATCTCAACGAGTTGGGCAAGGATTTGCGAACTGCCCGTCTCGACTACGAAATGCGCCGTGGCGAACAAGGTCCAGCAGCCGTCAGCGAACTCGTGGGCAAGCTCGATGATGGCATACAGGTTGCTCTCAAAATGTTTGTGCTCCCCGCGAGCAAGGAAATACTCAGTCAACAACTGGCCGCCCTCGGTGAGTACAAACGCGCCTTTGCCGACATGAATCAGGCGACACAGAACCGTGAATCGGCCCGATCCAAGCTCGGCGCCACCGCCGACAACGCTGTGGCCAAGGTGACAGAAGTCGAAAAGTCCTTGCTGCAAGGCGACAGCGTCACTCAATTCAACAGCGTGGTCGAGCTGAGCAAACTGCTCCAGCAAGCACGCTTCCAGGTTCGCGGTTATACCTACAGCGGCAAGGCCGAAGCCGAGCAACCCGCGCTGGATGCCATCGACAACGCCCTGAAGAACCTTGAAAGCCTTCCGGGCAAACTGCCGGAACAACACACCGCCAACCTGCAACAAGCCACCGAATCGCTCAAGGGCTACCGCGTCGCAGTCAGCCAGTTCCGCGACGCGCAGGTGGCCAGCGCCGCCGCCCTCAAGAAGATGGTGGATCAAGAGATCCA
This sequence comes from Pseudomonas sp. GGS8, assembly GCF_024168645.1. Classification (NCBI taxonomy): domain Bacteria; kingdom Pseudomonadati; phylum Pseudomonadota; class Gammaproteobacteria; order Pseudomonadales; family Pseudomonadaceae; genus Pseudomonas; species Pseudomonas sp. GGS8. The sequence goes on from NZ_JALJWF010000001.1 coordinate 1,455,480, forward strand.
CTTGAATGACCTGAGTGCACAACTGACCCGCACGCAAACCGACAAGCGTGACCAAGAGACGGCCCAAGCGAAAAGCACGCTGATCATCGTGACCGTCCTGGCGTTAGCATTTGGCTTGCTCGCCGCCTGGGTCATCACGCGGCAGATCGTTGTTCCACTGCAACAGACGTTGGTAGCAGTGGAGCGTGTTGCCTCGGGCGATTTGAGCCATAACCTTGAGGTCACTCGCCACGACGAGCTGGGTCAATTACAAAGCACCCTGCAGCGGATGGTCGTCAGCCTGCGGGAGCTGATCGGCGGCATCAGTGACGGCGTGACCCAAATCGCCAGCGCCGCTGAAGAACTGTCTGCCGTCACCGAGCAGACCAGCGCCGGGGTCAACAGTCAGAAGGTTGAAACCGATCAAGTGGCCACCGCCATGCACGAAATGACCGCCACCGTGCAGGAAGTCGCGCGCAACGCCGAGGAAGCATCCGAAGCCGCCGTCGCCGCTGACCAGCAGGCCCGCGAGGGTGACAGGGTGGTCGGTGAAGCCATCGCCCAGATCGAGCGCCTGGCCCTCGAAGTCGGCAACTCCACTGCCGCCATGGGCGACCTGAAGCGCGAAAGCGACAAGATCGGCAGCGTGCTCGACGTGATCAAATCCGTGGCCCAGCAAACCAACCTGCTGGCGCTCAACGCCGCCATCGAGGCCGCCCGTGCCGGTGAGGCCGGGCGTGGCTTTGCGGTGGTCGCCGATGAAGTCCGCAGCCTGGCCCAGCGCACCCAGAAGTCCACCGAAGAAATCGAAGAGCTGATCGTCGGCCTACAAAGCGGCACTCAGCAAGTGGCGACGATCATGGACAACAGCCGCAGCCTGACCGACAGCAGCGTCGAACTGACCCGCCGTGCCGGTAGCTCACTGGAAAACATCACCCGTACCGTGTCGGCCATCCAGTCGATGAACCAGCAGATCGCCGCTGCCGCCGAGCAACAGAGCTCAGTGGCCGAAGAGATCAACCGCAGCGTGCTGAACGTGCGTGACGTGTCCGAGCAGACCTCGGCCGCCAGCGAAGAAACCGCGGCCTCCAGCGTCGAGCTGGCGCGGTTGGGGACGCATCTTCAGATGCTGGTGGGCAAGTTCAAGGTTTGAGGTGATGCAGTGATTTCGGTTCACTCAGAACCGAGGTGATGCCTTCGCGGGCAAGCCCGCTCCCACAGGGTTCAGCGGTGTTACGCACATCGCATGAACACCGAAAATACTGTGGGAGCGGGCTTGCCCGCGATGGCGGTCGTAAGGTCGCCGCCGTTAGAGAACCTGACGCAAAAACGCCTGCGCACGCGGATCTTTCGGCGCATCGAAGAACTCGGCCGGTGAGGCGTCTTCCAACAATTTGCCTTGATCGAAGAACAGCACCCGATCCGCCACTTCCCGGGCGAAGCCCATTTCGTGGGTGACGCAAACCATGGTCATACCTTCCACGGCCAGGGTCTTCATCACATCCAACACTTCACCGACCATTTCCGGGTCGAGCGCCGACGTCGGCTCATCGAACAGCATCACCTTGGGCTCCATCGCCAATGCCCGGGCGATGGCCACGCGCTGTTGCTGACCACCGGACAGGCGCGATGGAAACTCGTGGGCCTTCTGAGCGATACCGACCTTTTCCAGCAACACCATGGCCTTGGCCTCGCGCTCCTTCTTGCCGCGCTTGCGCACGACTTTCTGAGCCAGACAGAGGTTCTCCAGCACGGTCATGTGCGGGAACAGGTTGAAATGCTGGAACACCATGCCGACTTCGCGGCGGTAGGCGTTGACGTCGGTTTTCGGGTCGGCCAGTTGCAGACCGTCGATGCTCACCGAGCCGGAATCGAATTCTTCCAGGCCATTCAGACAGCGCAGAAAGGTCGATTTGCCGGAACCGGACGGGCCGATCACCACCAACACTTCGCCTTTCGCCACTTGGGTGGAGACGTTATCCACCGCGCGAACCACCTGGCCGCGGGTGTCGAAGACTTTTATCAGATCGCGGACTTCAATCACTTTGCGCGAGCCTCCGCTCAAGCCGACTGGCGATTTTCGACAGCGGCAGGTTGATCAACAGGTACAGCCCGGCCACGCAGAACAGGATTTCGAACGGCGAGAACGAAGTGGTGATGACTTCGCGACCGCTTTTCAACAGTTCGGTAATTGCGATCACCGACACCAGCGAGGTGTCCTTGACCAGACTGATGAACTGTCCCGCCAGCGGCGGCAATACGCGCTTGAACGCTTGCGGCAGCACCACGTGGCGCATCGACTGGCCACCGCTCAAACCGAGGGAGCGCGCCGCTTCGTTCTGACCACGGGCAATGGACTGCACGCCAGACCGGATGATCTCCGCCACGTAAGCACCGGTGAACAGCGACAACGCCGCGATTCCGGCGAACTCCCGGGAGAGGTTCATCACGGTGCCGATGAAGAAGTAGAAAATGAAAATCTGAACCAGCAGCGGCGTACCGCGCACCAGCTCGACGTAGATCGTCGACAGGTCGCGCAGGGTCGGGTTTTTCGACAGGCGGCACAGCCCGGTGGCCAAGCCGATCAGCAGACCAAGCACGCCAGACACCAGGGACAACCATAACGTGGTCCAGAGGCCCCATAGCAGCGGGCCGGCGGCCCAATGCCGGGTCACACCGATCACATCGCCCTCGGCCACATCATCGCCTTGCGCGACTTGCAGGCTGTTGTCGTCGACCGTCAGGTGCTGCTCATCCCCGGCATCATTGCGCAGGGTGACTTCAGCCTTGTCGCCCTTGCGTACCAACTCACTGACGGTGGAGATGTCGGCCGCGCGCAGGGACTCTTCGGCGTGGTAGGCGAAGTACTGTGGCACGCGGTTCCAGCGCCATTCGTAGGACATCAGCGAGGTGGCGTAATACAACGCGCCAGCCAGGCCGATCAGCACCAGCACGGTTAATACGTGCCAGGGCCATTGGGCTTTTTTCTGTTTCATTGCAGGTTCCGGGATTTGTATTGCCTGGGAGGCCGCCTTCGCGGGCAAGCCCGCTCCCACAGGGTCCGCGCCGGACACAAAAATTGTGTTCAGTCAGATCAACTGTGGGAGCGGGCTTGCCCGCGAATGGAGCGACGCGGTCTATGCGACCGGTCGCCTGCTCAGCCTTATTCCATGTCCTTGAGCCAAGCGGCGTCTTTAAACCACTTGTCATGGATGCGATCGTAGGTGCCGTCTTCGTGGATCTGGTGCAGGAAGTTGTTGATGAAGTTGAGGCTGTCGTAATCGCCTTTTTTCAGGCCGAAAGCCAGGGGCTCATAGGTGAACGGCTTGTCGAGAAACACCAGTTTGCCATTGCCGACCTTGTTCACCGCCACGACGTTGTAAGGCGCGTCGTAGATGAAGGCGTCGGCCTTGCCGTTGACCACGTCGAGCACCGCTTCCTGTTCGTTGTCGTAGCCGTGGTACTTGGCTTTGGAAATGAGTTTTTTGGCGACCATCTCGCCAGTGGTGCCGAGCTTGGAGGTGATGCGGTAGTCGGCGGTGTTCAGGTCTTTATAGGATTTGATGGTGCCTTCCAGCTCCTTGCGGATCAGCAGCGTCTGGCCGACCACAATGAAGGGTTCGCTGAAGTTCAGCCGCAGGTTACGTTCCTGGGTCAGGGTCATGCCGCTGCCGATCATGTCGAACTTGTCGGTCAGCAGGGCCGGGATGATGCCGTCGTAGCCGGTGGAAACCATTTCCAGCTTGACGCCCATGGCCTTGGCCATAGCTTTGAGGATGTCGACTTCGAAGCCGATGATCTCGCCGCGCTTGTTGGTCATTTCGAACGGCATATAGGTCGGGTCCATGCCGACTTTCAGCGTGCCGCGCTTGACCGCGTCATCGATGGCACCGGCCTGCGCCGCGTTGACTGCAACCAATGCCGTGACGCCGACCAGCAGCATCGACAGATACTTCTTCATCTTCAAGCCCCCAAAACCATCGCATTGTGAGGCACGCAAACCGCAGATTTCCTGTAGGAAACCGGCAGATACGAACAGAAAGCTGTCCGGGCGCACCAATTCGGGGACGGATGCTAACGCACTTGTTCGTTTGCACAAGGGGTAGAGGGGGATTTGTTTGATCGCTCCCACGCAGAACACGGGAATGATCATCAGCACAAAAAAACCCCGCTTTCGCGGGGTTTTTCATTATGCCAACTGAGGCTGCACGCTCAACGGTTTGAGCGGCAACAGCGGCGCATGCGGATCGGCATCCACCGAAGTGCGCCAGGCCTGCAGCCACTCGGCATGGCCTTCGCTCCAGACTTGCTCATGCAAGCGACCCAGTGCCACCGGATCACTCAACAGGGCCACACGCTCGTTGTTGGTCAGCCCTTCAGGCCCGGCCTTCATCGCATGACGAACCCGCTCGACACGCAGCCATTCGATCGGCTCGGCCTGACGGTGACGGGACGTCGCCAGCGCGCACGCCAACGCGTTCTGCTGTGGATCCACTACCGACCGAACGAAGCCGTCGTGCAGTGCATGCCAGCGGTTTTCGTGGGTGTACTGATCGGTCGCCAGCAATGCCTGCGGCGGATTGTATTCCTCAGGGATCAGGAACAGGCTCTCGTCACGGGACTTCAGACCCAGACCCACACGACTGGAGATCACCGACACCGGAATCGACAGCATCAGCGAACCGACGATCGGCACCAGCCACCAGAGAAAGCTCGGGTTCAGCCAGATCACCAACAGCGCCCAGAAGAAGCCCAGCACGGTTTGCGGACCGTGACGCTTGACCGCTTCGCTCCACGGTGTGGAGTCGTCGTCACGTTGCGGCGAGTTCCAGGTCGCGGCCCAGCCGAGGAACGCGGCGAGTACGAAACGGGTGTGGAAAATCATCCGCACCGGCGCCAGCAGCATGGAGAACAACATCTCCAGCAGCATCGACAGCGTCACCTTGAACCTGCCACCGAACTCTTTCGCGCCCTTGGCCCAGATCAGGATGATGCTCAGCAACTTCGGCAGGAACAGCAGCACGATGGTTGTCGAGAACAGTGCAATTGCCTTGTCCGGGTGCCATTGCGGCCACAACGGATAGAGCTGACGCGGTTCCAGGAAGTACTGCGGCTCCATCAGCGTGTTGGTCGCCAGCAGAGCTGTCGACAGCACAAGGAAGAAGAACCACAACGGCGCCGACAGGTAAGACATCACGCCTGTCAGGAACACCGCACGGTGTACCGGGTGCATGCCTTTGACCAGGAACAGTCGGAAGTTCATCAGGTTGCCGTGGCACCAGCGACGGTCACGCTTGAGTTCGTCCAGCAGGTTCGGCGGCAGTTCTTCGTAGCTGCCCGGCAAGTCATAGGCAATCCACACGCCCCAGCCGGCCCGGCGCATCAGCGCCGCTTCAACGAAGTCGTGGGACAGAATCGCACCGGCGAACGCGCCTTTACCGGGCAACGGCGCCAGGGCGCAGTGCTCGATGAACGGCTTCATGCGGATGATCGCGTTGTGGCCCCAGTAGTGGGATTCGCCCAACTGCCAGAAGTGCAGGCCAGCGGTGAACAGTGGACCGTACACACGGGTGGCGAACTGCTGCATACGCGCATAAAGAGTGTCCATGCCCGACGCACGCGGCGCGGTCTGGATGATCCCGGCGTCCGGCGTGGCTTCCATCAGGCGCACCAGGCTGCTCAAGCATTCGCCACTCATTACGCTGTCGGCGTCGAGCACGACCATGTACTTGTAGTCACCGCCCCAACGACGGCAGAAGTCGTCGAGGTTGCCGCTTTTACGTTTTACGCGACGACGGCGGCGGCGGTAGAAGATCTTGCCGAAGCCCTTGGCTTCACGGCAGACGTCCAGCCAGGCCTGCTGTTCGGCGACGCAGATATCGGCGTCGTTACTGTCGCTGAGCACGAAAAAGTCGAAGCGATCCAGGTTACCCGAGGCAGCAACCGACTCGAAGGTCGCCCGCAAACCGGCGAATACCCGCGGCACATCTTCGTTGCAGATTGGCATCACCAATGCGGTGCGTGCATCCTTGGCGATCGGCTCGTTGCCGGCGCTGGCGCCGGAAATGCGGTATTTGTCGCGGCCAGTGATCAACTCGAGGAAGCCCATCAGCGCGGTCCAGAAACCGGCCGACACCCAGCAGAACAGAATCCCGAACAGAATCAGAATGCTGGTTTGCAACGCGTAAGGCAGCACCTGGGCCGCAGTTTGCAAGAGCGGCTGGTGCAGCACCTCTTCAAGATCGACGAACGACCAGCCCTGGTACGGCATGATGCCTTTCATGTACCAGCCGGCGACGATCGTCTGACCGAGCATCAGCACCAGCAGAATGTAACGACGGATCGAACCGACGGTGCGCCAGCGAGCTGCCGGCAGCACGTTCTCGTCTTTCGGCGGATTCGGCGGGTTGGTGCGACCGGTCAGCCGACGCCAGCCACGCACCAGAATATTGGTGCGCCATGGCTCCGGAACGACTTTGGTCCGACGGATCGGCGGGGCTGCCTTGAGGCAAACCCGACCACTGGCGTCGAGTCCCAACATTTGCGCATCCGCCAGTTCTTCGGCGGTGTTCAGGGTCAGGCGCCGCCCGACCGACGCCTGGGCGGCATCGGTCGGCGAGTCGAACGCCTGGGACGACAGACGTTCGTGCAACTCACTGAAAGACTTGCAGCCCGCGAGTTCTGCGCGCTGCTCGTCGGTCATCGGCAAATGCGCCAGGTACTCGGCAAGCGTTTGTGGCTGTACTTGTGAATTACTCATCGGCAGGCAACTGATAGCTCCAGGTCTCGGTCAGGACTTGTTCAGTCGGTGCCGATTCCGGTGTGGCAGGGGCCGCTTCGGCAGCGACAGGCTGCTTGGCGTCTTTGTTGTCCTTCTCCTTGGTGTCCTTGACTTGCTGGGCTTGCGCTTCAGCTTGCTTGGCTTCCTTGTCCTTCTTCTCCTGCTGACGGGCGGCGATCTTGTCGGCCTTGGCAACGGAAGAGCTGGACGCTGGCGCCGTGGTCTTGATCGTCTCGGCAGGCGTGATGGTCTTGACCAGTGCTGCACGCATTTCGGTGGACTTGCCCGGATCCTTGATCTTCATCCGCAGGGTCAGGCGCCAGCCCTTGGTTTCAGGGTTGTAACGAACGCTGTTCTCGACCAGCTCCGCGTTGTCACCCACGCTCACCTGGCTGCGCACATCGGCATCTTCCGGCAAATCCTGCAGGGACGGACCTTGGAAATCCACCAGGTAGGCCACGCTGCCGTCCGGCTGACGAATCAGGTTCGACTGCTTCACGTCACCCGTGGAACGCAGGGTCTGTTGAACCCAGGCGCTGTCCGCCGAATGCAGGGAGGCTTCGTCGATGGTCCAGTGCATGCGATAAGCGACGTCCAGGGACTGGCCAGGCTCTGGCAGTTTTTCCGGGCTCCAGAAAGCAACGATATTGTCGTTGGTTTCGTCAGCGGTAGGAATCTCCACCAGATCGACGGAGCCCTTGCCCCAATCGCCTTTCGGTTCGATCCAGGCGCTTGGGCGCTTGTCGTAGCGGTCGTCGAGGTCTTCGTAGTGGCTGAAGTCACGGCCACGCTGCAGCAAACCGAAACCGCGCGGGTTCTCGATCGAGAAGTTGCTCACGGCCAGGTGTTTCGGGTTGTTCAATGGGCGCCAGATCCATTCACCGTTGCCGGCATGGATCGACAGACCGCTGGAGTCGTGCAGTTCGCGACGGTAGTTCAGCACTTTCGACGGCTGGTTGGCGCCGAACAGGAACATGCTGGTCAGCGGTGCAACGCCGAGTTTGGTGACCTTGTCACGCAGGAACATCTTGGCCTTGACGTCGACGACCGTGTCGCTGCCCGGACGCAGGGTCAGGCGATAGGCACCGGTGGCGCGCGGCGAATCCAGCAGGGCGAAGATCACCAGGTGCTTGTCGCCCGGCTTCGGCTGTTGAATCCAGAACTCGGTGAAACGCGGGAACTCTTCGCCGGAAGGCAAGGCGGTATCGATGGCCATGCCGCGAGCGGACAAGCCATAGGTGTGGCCCTTGCCGACAACGCGGAAGTAACTCGCGCCGAGCATGGTCATGATTTCGTCTTGCTTGTCGGCCTTGTTGATCGGGTAGAGCACACGGAAACCGGCATAACCCAGCTGTTCAGTGGCTTTAGGATCGAACTTCATATCGCCGAAATCGAAACGACTTGGGTCGTATTTGATCTCTTCGACGGTGTTGGCCGTGATTTCGTTGATTTTCACCGGCGTATCGAAGTGCATGCCCTGATGATAGAACGACAGCTTGAATGGGGTTTTCTGGTTAGCCCACTCGGCTTTTTCGGTGAGGAAGCGAATTTTTTGATAATCCGCGAATTTCATCTCACGAAATTCATTCGGCAGGTTACTGCGCGGGGCTTCGTATTTTTGCCCGGCCAGCTCTTTTGCCTTGACCGATACGTCATCCAGATTGAATGCCCAAAGCTGGCCGGCGCTGAACAGGCAGAGCAGAGCAGAGCCCGCTACCAGTGCGTTTCGAAACCGTTTGGCAGACAATTTTGGTGCATTACAGGGACTAACAATCACGAGCAACCCTCGCCGAAAACAGATCAAAAAACCAACGGCCAGTTAAAGTGCCAGCACGGTGTACGGTGGAAAAACCGACCCTGCAGACCACTCTTGCCAAGTTGGCGAGCATTGTTCCGACTCCCATGGGGCAAAATGATTCCCCAACAGGTCCCGGACAAGTCTCTACCTAAGTCAAAATGGACCAACGAACGCTGATCCCCGTAGCGCGCGATTATCTAGTAGGCCGCGTTACAACGCATCAGGGGAAACCAAGTATTTATCGGGAAAAACCCCTGTTTTCAGCCGAAATGCCCTTAAAAAGATGTTTCAAGCACTTTCACGTCTGTAACAGGAAGGTTACCGGGCCATCATTGACCAGGTGCACCTGCATATCCGCGCCGAATCTACCTGATGCCACAGTGCCATGCACCTGTTTCGCTTTGCCCAATAAATAGTCGAAAAGCGCCTCGCCCAAGGCCGGAGGGGCCGCCGTCGAAAAACTCGGACGCAACCCGTTTTTGGTATCGGCGGCCAGGGTGAACTGCGAGACCAGCAATAACCCGCCGCCCACATCCGCCAAGGACAGATTCATCTTGCCCTCGGCGTCACTGAATACTCGATAGTTAAGCAGTTTATGCAGAAGTTTGTCGGCGCTGGCCTGCGTGTCGTCGGGTTCGACCGCCACCAGCACCAGCAACCCCTGATCTATCGCACCAACCACCTCTCCCGCGACCTCGACTCGCGCGCCGCGCACGCGCTGCAGCAGGCCCTTCATGCTTCGTCAGGCGACAGGTCGAGCAAGCGACGGGCCATCTGATCGGCGGCGCGTACCAAGGCATCGGTGATCCCCGGTTCGGACGCCGCATGGCCGGCGTCGCGAATCACCTGCAGTTCGCTGTTCGGCCAGGCCTGATGCAGCTCCCAGGCGTTGTCCAGCGGGCAGATCACGTCATAACGACCATGGACGATGACACCGGGCAAATGGGCGATCTTGCCCATGTCACGGATCAGCTGGTTCGGCTCCAGGAAAGCGTTATTGGTGAAGTAGTGGCATTCGATACGGGCGATGGACAACGCACGTTGAGGTTCGGAGAAACGGTCGACCACCAGCGGATTCGGACGCAGGGTCGCGGTACGGCCTTCCCAGATGGACCAGGCCTTGGCCGCATGCATCTGGGCGATCTGGTCGTTGCCGACCAGGCGTTTGTGGAATGCCGTGAGCAAGTCGTCGCGTTCGTCCAGCGGGATCGGCGCGATGTAGTCCTGCCAGTAATCGGGGAACAGACGACTGGCGCCACACTGGTAGAACCATTCGATTTCCTGGGGACGGCAGAGAAAAATCCCGCGCAGAATCAGACCGTGTACGCGCTCCGGATGGGTTTGCGCATAAGCCAGGGCCAGGGTCGAACCCCAGGAACCGCCGAACAGCACCCATTTGTCGATACCCAGGTGTTTGCGAATCCGCTCAAGGTCGGCGACCAGATCCCAGGTGGTGTTGTTTTCCAGGCTGGCGTGGGGCGTGGAGCGACCGCAACCGCGCTGGTCGAAGGTAACGATGCGATACAGGTTCGGATCGAAATACCGGCGGCTTTGCGCATCACACCCGGCGCCGGGGCCGCCGTGAATGAACACTACCGGCAAACCTTCCGGTGAACCGCTTTCGTCGACATACAGCGTGTGGGTTTTATCGACGGCCAGATCGTGCCGGGCGTGGGGTTTGATCTGCGGGTACAAAGTCTGCATTGCGCGCTCCGTAAGGGGTCGAGGTCATCCCTGTAGGGACTTCTATTATTCTGCCGTCCGGCATCATAAACCCGAATTACTTCAATGAGCATGCCCCTCGCAGCGTCAGCGTTTGTCAGCCCGTCTTCTCAGCCAAATAGCCGAGCAGGGTTTCATAGAGTCGGTCGACCTCGGCCACCTTCCTGCGCGCCCGCAAACAACCGTGAACCAGCCCCTCGCCGTGATAAAGCGTTGCGTTAACGCTGGCGGCGTTGAGTCGTTCGGCGTAAAGCACGCCGTCGTCGCGCAGCGGATCGAACTGCGCCACGGCAACCAACGTCGGCGGCAGGCCGCTGAAATCGTCGGCGACCAACGGCATCGCATAGGCACCCGGTTGTCGGGTGCCGCGTAAATACAATGCGTGATAACAATCCAGATCGCCGCTGCTGAGCAATGGCGCGTCGGCGCACTCACTGCGCGATACCAATCGATGATCGCCGCCCAGGCCCGGATAGATCAGAACCTGTGCACAGGGCGCCGGTTCGCCGGCATCGCGCAAGGCCAGGCACAGCGCAGCGGCAAGGTTGCCGCCAGCGCTGTCGCCGGCCACCAGCGTCCGCGTCGGGTCGAGCTGAAACGGCCCCGTGCGCAACGCGCGCCAGACACTCAGGCAGTCATCGAACGCCGCCGGAAACGGATGTTCCGGCGCCAACCGATAATCGACGGCGATCACCAACGCGCCGAGCGTCGACGCCAGTTCGGCGCAGATGAAGGCGTGGGAATCCAGATCCCCCACCACCCAACCACCGCCATGCAAATACACAACGCAGGGCCAGCCGCTGGTCGGTGATTCGGCCGACGGTTGCCAGGCGCGCACCGCCACTCCCGCCAACTCGAAATCGACCACCTTAAGCCCCTCGGGACAGGGCGGAGTAAATGCCCGGCACATCTCACGGTAGGCCTGACGCCAACCGGTGAGGCTGCGGTCGGTGCTGTTGAAGCTGATGGTTTTCTCGACGAAAGCCGCCATTTGTTCAGAGAGTGGATAAGAAGCCATGTGCCGCAGCCAGCCCAATAGAGGAACTCAAAAAATTGAACGACGCTAATCCTGTGGGAGCGAGGCTTGCCCGCGAAGAATGCGCCGCAGTTTTCAGGTATTACGCGTCATCGTTCTTCACGGGCAAGCCTCGCTCCCACAGGTTCTGCGTCTTCCTCGTCACGGTGGTCTCGCTCGACCAGTCAGTGTTTCAAACTGGCTTGAACGGTTGCCACACCTTCCTTGCCATCAAAACTGCTGACACCCGCCAGCCAGCGCTGAAGGTCTTCGGGATGATCGCGCAGCCATTGCCTGGCAACGTCCTGCGGTGTCTTGCGTTCCATGATCGGCACCATCAGCTGGCTTTCCTGAGCGGCGGTGAAGGTCAGGTTTTCCAATAGACGGTTCACGTTCGGGCAACGCTCGGCATAGTCCGGCGCGGTCACGGTGGAAACGGTCGCCGCGCCTTCGTTCGGGCCGTAGACGTCTTCGCTGCCGGTCAGGTAGGCGATGTTCATGTTGATGTTCATCGGATGCGGGGTCCAGCCGACGAACACCACGAACTCCTTGCGATTGACCGCCCGTTGCACGGCCGCAAGCATCCCGGCCTCACCGGACTCGATCAGCTTGAAGTCCTTCAAACCGAAGCGGTTGGTCTCGATCATGGTTTTGATGGTGGTGTTGGCGCCGCTGCCCGGCTCGATGCCGTAAATCTTGCCGCCCAACTGATCCTTGAATCTGGCAATGTCGGCGAAGGTTTTCAGGCCGGCGGCAGCGACGTAGTCAGGTACGGCGAGCGTTGCCTGGGCGTCGGCCAGGCTCGGTTTGTCCATGACCTTCACTTGATTGGCAGCGACGAACGGGGCGATGTTCTTGTCCATCGCCGGTTTCCAGTAACCAAGGAAGATATCGAGGCGTTTGTCGCGGATGCCGGCGAAGATGATTTGCTGTACGGCGCTGGTATGCTTGCTTTCATAGCCAAGGCCATTGAGCAGCACTTCGGCCATGCCGCTGGTGGCAATGACGTCGGTCCAGTTGACCACGCCCATGCGCACGGTCTTGCAGGAAGCGGGGTCGTTGGCGAAAACGCTGGTGCTCAGAAGAGCAGTGCCGGTGAGGATTAACAGACAGCGGTTGAACAGTCGTTTCATCGGGAAGGCTCGCTCGGCAGCAGATTATTGTGGGCCCGGTGTCTTTGTGCACCGTGCCCACAACGTTACGCAGCGCCGAGTCGGCAAAAGTGACCTGTGGCGACCGTGTTTTGCACGGTGGCGACAGCCCCAATCAGTATCGAGGCAAGTTACTACTTGTGGCGAGGGGGCTTGCCCCCGTTGGGCCGCGAAGCGGCCCCAAACCATTCAATCGATTTCCGACAGATTTACCGCGCTGACCGGGTTTACGACTGCTTCGCAGCCGAACGGGGCGGTGCGGCGTTCCGACAAGCCCCCTCCCCACAGGTGAGTGTTTATGCTCGATATCGTTGTTGCCCCCACGCCAGCAACCCTTGCAGCAACTCCCGGAGCACCACCTGCGTCGGCGCCGCCAAATCCGGGCGGTAACGGAACGGCTCGAACTCTTCCATATAGGTGCACTGGCCCAACTCCAGTTGCACGGCATGAATGTTCACGGCCGGATTGCCGTAATGCCGGGTAATGTGCCCGCCCTTGAAGCGACCGTTCAGCACATGGCTGTAATCGGTGTGCTTCGCGCAGATCACTTCCAGTTGTGTGGCCAACTGCGGATCGCAACTGGCGCCGTTGAAGGTGCCGAGGTTGAAGTCCGGCAGCTTGCCGTCGAACAGATGCGGGATCACCGAGCGAATCGAATGCGCATCGAACAGCAACGCATAGCCGAACTCGGCTTTCAGCCGTGCCAGTTCTTCCTGCAAGGTGCGGTGGTACGGCGTCCAGATCTGTTCCAGATAAGTCGCCCGTTCTGCAGCCGACGGCTCCAGCCCTTCGCGGAACAATGGAATGCCGTCGAACAACGTTGCCGGATACAGACCGGTGGTGGCGCCGACATACAAAGGCTTGTCGTCGGACGGCCGGTTCAAGTCGATGACAAACCGCGAGTACTCGGCCGCCAGGATGCTGGCGCCCAGCTCAGCGGCGAATTCGTAAAGTTTGGGGATGTGCCAATCGGTGTCCGGCAGGCTTTTCGCATCGGGAATCAACCCGGCTTCGACCGCCGGGGTCAGGCGCAGGCCGGCGTGGGGCATGCTGATCAGCAGCGGCACGCGGCCTTGTTTGAAGTTCAGAACCTTATCCACAACTGCTCTCCTAAACGCTTGTTTCGACGCCGTGACGCACGACGCGTTTTTCCAGGTCGCCGCCCAGCCAATATGACAAGTCGGCCGGACGATCGATTTGCCAGGCGACGAAGTCGGCGACTTTGCCGGTTTCCAGCGAACCGTGAGTTTCGGCCATGCCCAGCGCAGTGGCGGCGTGAATTGTTGCACCCGCCAGGGCCTCTTCCGGGGTCATACGGAAACAGGTGCAGGCCATGTTCAGCATCAAGCGCAACGACAACGCCGGCGAAGTGCCCGGGTTGAGGTCGCTGGCGATGGCGATTTTTACCCCGTGTTTGCGCAGAGCTTCCATCGGTGGCAATTGGGTTTCCCGCAGGAAGTAGAACGCGCCGGGTAGCAATACCGCGACGGTGCCGGACTTGGCCATAGCGATGGCGTCGTCTTCGGTCATGAATTCCAGATGATCGGCGGACAGTGCGTGGTAGCGCGCCGCCAGGCTCGAACCGTGCAGCGACGACAATTGCTCGGCGTGCAGCTTCACCGGCAAGCCGAGGTTCTGCGCAACAACGAAAACCCGTTCGACTTGCTCCGGCGAAAAAGCCAGGTATTCGCAGAAAGCGTCCACCGCATCCACCAGCCCTTCAGCGGCCAGGGCCGGGAGCATTTCGCTGCAGATGTGATCGATGTAGGCGTCGGCGCGGTCTGCGTATTCCGGCGGCAAGGCGTGGGCGGCCAGGCAAGTGCTGCGCACGCTGACCGGTAGCTCGGCGCCGAGACGGCGGATCACCCGCAGGATTTTGCGTTCGCTGGCCAGGTCCAGGCCGTAGCCGGACTTCATCTCGACCGTGGTCACGCCGTCGCGCATCAGGCTTTTCAAACGCTTGGCAGCGCTGGCGAACAGCTCATCTTCGCTGGCAGCGCGGGTGGCGCGCACGGTGCTGGCGATGCCGCCACCGCTTGCAGCGATCTCCGCGTAGCTGACGCCTTGCAGACGTTGTTCGAATTCACCGCTGCGATTGCCGCCGAACACTGTGTGGGTATGACAGTCGATCAGGCCTGGTGTGACCCAGGCCCCATTGAGATCATTGACGGCCGGGTACTCGCCCGCCGGCAGTTCGCCGCGCGGACCCACCCATTCAATGTGCGCACCTGACGTCACGATGGCCGCGTCCTCGATGATCGAGTAGACGCCTTGCGCCATGGTTGCGACGTGGCAGTGTTGCCAGAGCGTTTTCATCCTTGGCCTCCGTTAGGTTATCGACGAGAAAAAAAAGGTTCCTGCTCCACTGGTACCGTCTTTCCTGCCGCTGGTTTCACCCACGTCAGGTACGCCAGCACCAGCAGCACGATCCAGACCACACCCACGATCAGAGCCGCCTGGGTGTCCGGGAAATAGCCCAGCACGCCGAAGATGAACAGCATGAAGGCAATCGCCGCCATCGGCGCATAGGGCCAGAACGGCACTGGGAATTTCAACTGCGCGACCTGCTCGGCACTCATGGAACGACGCATGGCCACTTGGGTGAACAGAATCATCAGCCAGACCCACACCGTGGCAAAGGTCGCGATGGAGGCGATTAACAGAAAGACGTTTTCCGGAATCAGGTAGTTCAGCAACACGCCCAGCAGCAGCGCACTGCTCATCACCATCACTGTCAGCCACGGCACGCCCCTGCGCGACAAACGGGCAAAGCCTTTGGGTGCGTGCCCTTGCTGAGCCAGGCCATACATCATGCGACCCGCGCCGAAGATGTCGCTGTTAATGGCCGACACCGCCGCCGAGATCACCACGATATTGAGGATGGTCGCCGCCGAGCTGATCCCCAGGTTGTCGAAAATCTGTACGAACGGGCTGCCTTGGCTGCCGATCTGCTGCCACGGAAAGATCGACATCAGCACCAGCATCGTCAGCACGTAGAACAGCAAGATACGCAGCGGTACGGCATTGATCGCCCGGGGCAGCACACGCTGCGGGTCTTTGGCTTCACCGGCCGTAACGCCGATGATTTCAATGCCACCAAATGCAAACATCACCACCGCAAACGATGCGATCAGGCCACCCACGCCATTGGGCATGAAGCCGCCCTGGGTCCAGAGGTTGCTGATATCGGTCGCCTGGGCACCGGGCGCACTGCTGATGCCAAACAGCATGATGCCGAAACCGCCAAGGATCATCGCGACGATGGCCGCGACCTTGAGTAGCGACAGCCAGAACTCCATTTCACCGAAGACTTTGACGTTGCACAGGTTCAAGCCGCCGACCACCGAAACGATGCCCAGCACCCAGATCCAGCGGGAGACCTCCGGAAACCAGAAGCCCATGTAAATGCCGAACGCGGTCACGTCGGCCATACCGACGATGACCATTTCAAACGCGTAGGTCCAACCGAGGATGAAACCCGCCATCGGCCCCAGATAGGTGCTGGCGTACTGGCCGAATGAGCCGGCCACCGGGTTGTGCACCGCCATCTCGCCAAGGGCGCGCATGACCATGAACACCGCCGCGCCACCAATCAGATAAGCGAGCAGGACCGCAGGGCCGGCCATTTGAATGGCCGAGGCAGAACCGTAAAACAGCCCGGTGCCGATCGCCGACCCCAGTGCCATGAAGCGAATATGTCGGGCAGAGAGCCCGCGTTTCAAACCTTTTGCTGACTGTTGCATTTTTCGTCCTTAATTATTCTTATCCAATACAAAATCGAATCGCGAGCAGGCTCGCTCCCACAGGGGTTGTGTGAACACTGGAGATCCACTGTGGGAGCGGGCTTGCTCGCGAAGAGGCCATTACAGGCTAGGCAGCAACTTCGCCGTCACCAGATCATTCAGGCAACGCGTGGACAATAGCTCACTCGCCGCGTTGATGTCCGGCGCAAAGAAGCGATCCTTCTCATAGAACGGCACTTCTGCGCGCAGGATGGCGCGAGCCTTTTCCAGTTTTGGCGAGGTTTTCAGACCGTCGCGCAAATCCAGCCCCTGGGCCGCAGCCAACCATTCCACCGCGAGAATCCCGCGAGTATTCTCGGCCATTTCCCACAGACGCTTGCCCGCCGCCGGGGCCATGGACACGTGGTCTTCCTGGTTGGCCGACGTCGGCAGACTGTCCACCGAATGTGGATGAGACAGCGCTTTGTTCTCGCTGGCCAAAGCCGCCGCGGTTACTTGAGCGATCATGAAGCCGGAATTCACACCACCATTGGCCACCAGGAACGGCGGCAGTTGCGACATGTGCTTGTCCATCATCAGCGAGATGCGGCGCTCGCTCAGGGAGCCGATTTCGGCGATGGCCAAAGCCATGTTGTCGGCGGCCATGGCCACCGGTTCGGCGTGGAAGTTGCCGCCGGAGATCACGTCACCTTCAGCGGCGAACACCAGCGGGTTATCCGATACGGCGTTGGCTTCCACGGCGAGCACTTCGGCGGCCTGACGGAACTGGGTCAGGCAGGCGCCCATGACTTGCGGCTGGCAGCGCAGGGAGTACGGGTCCTGGACCTTTTCGCAGTTCTGGTGCGAGTCGGACACTTCGCTGCGCTCACCCAGCAGATCGCGGTAAGCGGCAGCGGCGTCGATCTGGCCTTTCTGGCCGCGAGCGGCGTGGATACGCGCATCGAACGGCGAGCGCGAGCCCAGTACCGCTTCGACCGTCATACCGCCAAGGGCCAAGGCGCCGGCGAACAGATCTTCGCCTTCGAACAGACCACGCAGGGCGTAGGCGGTGGACACCTGAGTGCCGTTAAGCAGCGCCAGGCCTTCTTTCGCTGCCAGGGTCAGCGGTGTCAGACCGGCGACTTTCAGCGCTTCGGTGGCGGGCAGCCATTCGCCTTTGTAGCGCGCCTTGCCTTCGCCCAGCAGCACCAGCGACATGTGGGCCAACGGCGCCAAATCGCCGGACGCGCCGACCGAACCTTTCAATGGAATGTGCGGGTAAACCTCAGCATTGATCAGCGCGATCAGTGCATCAATCACCTGACGACGAATGCCGGAAAAACCACGGCTCAGGCTGTTGACCTTGAGCACCATGACCAGCCGCACCAAGGCGTCGCTGATCGGCTCGCCGACACCGGCGGCGTGGGACAGCACCAGCGAGCGCTGGAGGTTTTCCAGGTCTTCGCTGGCGATGCGGGTCGAGGCCAGCAGGCCGAAACCGGTGTTGATGCCATACGCGGTGCGGTTCTCGGCGAGGATCTGTTCCACGCAGGCAACGCTGGCTTCGATTTGCGCCGAAGCGCTTTCGTCGAGGGTGATTTTGACCGGTTGCTGATACACATCACGCAGTTGGGCAAGGCTCAGTTGGCCGGGAATCAAATTAAGCGCAGTCACATTCATTCTCCTTTTGAGAGCATTTTTATTAACTAACCAGACGCTCCGGAGATATCCGTTGTCCGTCGCGTCCCGCCTTTTGGAGGGGCCGCGCCTTGGCACGCTGGTGGTTGTGGAAATCAGTTGAGGTTCGGTACAGCTTTGTGCAACAAAATCGGGTCTTTCAAAACAGCAGCGGCGCTGGCGATGTCCGGTGCCAGCCAGCGGTCCTGGTCGTAAGCCGGAATACGTTCGCGCAGCAGGCGCCACGCGGCACCGGTGCCGGCGCCGAAGCCCGAGCCCGAGCCCTTGGAAAAGTCAGCTTTCAGGAATTCAAAGGCCTGGGCCGCCAGCAGGTACTCGATGGCGAGGATCTGCGTGCAGTTTTCCAACGCGCGATGCAGCTTCAGCGCGGCGTTGGTACCCATGCTCAGGTGGTCTTCCTGCAAGCCCGAAGTGACGTAGTTATCGAGCACCGCCGGTTGCGCCAACTGGCGGTTTTCCGCACACAGCGACGCGGCGACGTATTGCACGATCATCATCCCGGAGTTCACGCCCGGATTGGCCACCAGAAAGGCCGGCAAACCGCTGACGTGCGGGTTGACCAAGCGGTCCAGGCGACGCTCGGCGATGGAGCCGATTTCGGCCATGGCGATCGCTAGCAAGTCAGCCGCCAAAGCAACTGATTGGCCGTGTGGATTGGCCTGGGACATGACACGGAAATTCTCCGGCGTGCCCAGCAGCAGTGGGTTATCAGTGACGGCGTTGAGTTCGGTTTCGATCTGCTTCCTGGCGTGTTCAAGCTGATCGCGGGCAGCACCGTGCACTTGCGGAATCGAGCGGATGCTCAGTGCATCCTGAGTGCGAATGCCTTTGCTGTTGGCGATCACTTCACTGCCGTCAAGCAACGCCCGCAGATTGATACCCACCTGTTGCATGCCCGGATGCGGTTTGAGCGCGATGATCTCGGCATCGAACGCGGCAATCTGCCCGCGCTGGGCCTCGAAGCTCATGGCGCCGATCACATCGGCCCACTGCACCAGGTTCGTTGCATCGGCCAGGGCCAGGCAACTGAGGCCGGTCATGCACGGCGTGCCGTTGACCAGGCACAAACCGTCCTTGGCGCCGAGCTGAACCGGTTGCAGGCCCTCCTCGCTCAAAGCGTGTTGTGCAGAAACGATCTGCCCTCGATAGCTGACATTACCGACGCCCAACAGCGCGATGCCGATGTGGGCCATGTGGGTCAGGTAACCGACCGACCCCTGGGACGGCACTTGCGGGGTGATGCCACGGTTAAGCAGCGCCAGCAGGGCTTCGACCACCCGGCGATGAATGCCGGATTTGCCATGGCTGTAGTTGTGGATCGCGGCGCAAATGATCGCGCGGGTCTGCTCGTCGGCCAGCGGTGCACCGACGCCGCAGGCATGGCTGAGCAAGGTGTTGCGCGACAGCTGGCTGAGTTGTTCGTCCTTGAGCGAGACGTTGCACAAAGCGCCCAGGCCGGTATTGACGCCGTAGGCACGCTCGCCGCTGGCGACGATGCGCTGGACGATCGCCTGGGCATTTTCGATCCGCGCCCAGGTTTGGGCCGATAGCTCGAGCTGCGCGCCATGGCGGGCTACCGCGACCACATCCTGCCAACGCAACGGGGCATCGGCGATAACGATTTTTTCAGCCTGGGACATCATTAACCTCATGCGTACAACCTGAATATTGATGCAGCTTTACTGGCCTCATCGCGGGCAAGCCCGCTCCCACAGTGTTCTGTTGTGTGAACAAAATTTGTGCAACACAACCAATCCCTGTGGGAGCGGGCTTGCCCACGATGAGGCCCGCCCGATCACCGCAAATTTCTCAAACCACCGCCGCCCGCCGCTGTACGAACCGGTCCACATACTCATCCGCCGGCGAATGCAGGATCTCTCGTGGTGTGCCGACCTGAATCAGTCGGCCATCCTTGAGGATCGCGATGCGGTTGCCGATGCGCACGGCCTCGTCGAGGTCGTGAGTGATGAAGACGATGGTCTTGTGCAGGGTCTTTTGCAGTTCCAGCAACTGGTCCTGCATTTCGGCGCGGATCAGCGGGTCGAGGGCGCTGAAGGCTTCGTCCATCAGGATGATGTCGGTGTCCGCCGCCAGTGCGCGAGCCAGGCCCACACGCTGGCGCATGCCGCCGGAAAGCTGATGCGGGTATTTGTTTTCGTAGCCCTTCAGGCCCACGGTGTTGATCCAGTGCAGCGCGCGTTCGGCGCACATCTGCTTGCTCTCGCCACGCACTTTCAGGCCGTAGGCGACGTTATCCAGCACGGTTTTGTGCGGCAGCAGGCCGAAGCTCTGGAACACCATGCTGATCTTGTGCCGACGAAATTCACGCAGGGCTTCCATGTCGTATTGCAGGATGTCCACGCCGTCCACCAGGATCGCACCGCTGGTGGGGTCGATCAGGCGGTTGAAGTGGCGCACCAGGGTCGACTTGCCGGAACCCGACAGGCCCATGATCACGAAGATCTCACCGGTGGCGATGCTCAACGACAGGTCGTTCACGCCGACCACACAACCAGTTTCGGCCAGTACCTGATCCTTGGTTTTGCCCTGGCCAATCATGCTCAGTGCTTCCTTGGAGCGGTTACCGAAAATCTTGAAGACGTTTTTGACTTCGATCTTGCTGATGGCTGCGTTGCTCATTTGCTCACCTCATGCCGTGGCCGACCATACGCCTGTGTAATGCGGTCGATCACCACTGCCAGAATCACGATCGCCAGACCGGCCTCAAGACCACGTCCGACGTTGAGGGTCTGAATCCCCACCAATACGTCTTCACCCAAGCCACGGGCACCGATCATCGAGGCGATCACCACCATCGACAGGGCCATCATGGTGGTCTGGTTGATCCCGGCCATGATGCTTGGCAGGGCCAGCGGCAGTTGCACGCCGAACAGTTGCTGCCAGCGGTTGGCACCGAAGGCGTTGATCGCTTCCATCACTTCACCGTCAACCTGGCGAATACCCAGATCGGTCAGGCGGATCAGCGGAGGTGCGGCGTAGATCACCGTGGCGAAAATCGCCGGAACCTTGCCCAGACCAAACAGCATCAGCACCGGAATCAGGTACACGAAGCTCGGCATGGTTTGCATGATGTCCAGCAACGGCATCAACACCGAACGCAGGCGATTGCTGCGCGCAGAAAGAATGCCCAACGGAATGCCGATCAGCACCGAGATGACCGTCGCCACCATCATCAGCGCCAGGGTCTGCATCAGCTTGTCCCAGAGACCGACCGCGCCCACCAGGAACAGCAGGCCGACGATGACCGCCGTGGTCACGACTTTGCGGGTCGCGTGCCAGGCCACGCCCGCCACGATTGCCAGCATCAGCCACCAGGGCGCCGCACGCAGCAGCCCTTCAAGATTGACGATGGCCCACAGCAGGGTGTCGGAGATGCTGCGGAACACGTCGCCGTAGTTGGTGACCAGCGAATCGACCCAACCGTTGACCCAGTCGGCGATGGAAAAGGTAAAGCTTTCGGGAAACATAAGAGACTCTCAATCAAGGGGTTGCGATCAAGCATCCGACTGCCGTTGCCGACAGTCGGAGAGGCTCAACCTACAAGGCCGCGTCGATTTTCTTGGCTGCGTCTTCGCTCACCCACGCGTGCCAGACTTCAGGATGTTCCTTCAAGAAGATCTTGGCCAGTTTTGGCGACTCGATCCGCTCTTTGGCCATACGCCCCAGGTTCTGATTCAGCAGGTCGATCGGCAGGTTGACCTTTTCCAGCACGGTCACCAGTTCCGGGGCCTGCTCGTGGAAAGTCTTGGAGAGGCCGACCTTGATGGTCACGCGCTTGTCGACACCCGGTTTTTCTTCCAGTTTGACCACGTCGATCTGGCCCATCAGCGGGGTTGGCGACCAGTAGTAGAACAGGATCGGCTCGCCACGCTTGTAGCTCGACAGCACCGCCGCATCCAGCGCCGGGCCGGTGCCTGGACGGAAGTTGGTGTAGCTGTTTTCCAGGCCGTAGCTTTTCAGCATTTCGCTGTTATCCAGCTCGCAGGTCCAGCCGGCCGGGCAGTTGTAGAAACGGCCTTTGGATGGCTCTTCGGCGTCCTTGAACACCGCGGAATATTTGGCCAGGTCGGCAATGTTTTTCAGGTCCGGAGCCTTGGCTTCCAGTTTGCGCTTGACGTCGCCTTCGATCACGTAGCGCGGCACGTACCAGCCTTCGACAGCCCCCACCACCGGCGCACCGACACCGACGACTTTGCCGGCCTTCTCAGCCTTGTTCCAGACTTCGCTGCGGCCGACCCACTCTTCGGCGAACACTTGGATGTCGTTGCTGCTCAGGGCGTTTTCCATGGTGATGGAGTTGCCCGGCAGGCTGTCGGTCTTGCAGTCGTAGCCTTTCTCCAACACAACTTGCAGCACGTCGGTCAGCAGCATGGCACTTTCCCAGTTCAGGCCGGCGAATTTCACCGGTTTGCCCGACTCGCACCAACCAGCCGCCTGAGTGGCGCCGGCACTGGCCAGCAGGCCCATGGAAAGCAATGTGGTCAGCAGGGTCTTGTTCGATTTCATTGTGTGACGCTCCTAATCATGAGTTGGCTTACGGCAGTCAAGAGGCATCCAGCCCTGTCCACGTCCAATCAGGCCTGCGCCGCAGCGCGACCGGTCCCGCTTGTTTTAGGTTGTACAACGCTGTCCTGCTCGACCGGCAGGATCAGTTGATCGGGTACTGCGCTGTGCCATTTTTTCGCGCACACGTAATACAGGGCTGCGGGAAGCACCAGACCGATGATCCAGGAAATATCCACACCCCCCAGATCGTCCACCAGCGGACCGGTATAGAACTTGGTAGAGATGAACGGCAGTTGCACCAGTACACCGAAGACATAGACGCTGATACCGAGAGGATTCCAACGGCCGTAGCGACCGTTCGGATCGGCCAGCGCCGGCACGTCATAGCGCTCGCGAGTGATGCAGTAGTAGTCCACCAGGTTGATCGCGCTCCATGGCGTGAAAAAAGCCAGCAAAAACAGGATGAAGGACTTGAAGGCACCGAGGAACGAGTGCTGACCGAGCAATGCGATCAGGGTCGCAGTGCCGACGATGACCAGCACGAAGACCAGACGCTGCAAGCGCGTTACCCGCAGGTCACCACGGAAACCGCTGATGACGGTCGCAATGCACATGAAGCTGCCGTAGGAGTTCAGCGTAGAGATGGTGACCTTGCCGAATGCGATGCTGAAGTACAGCAGCGCAGCGGTGGCACCGCTGCCGCTCAAACCAACGATGTAAGCCACTTCGTGGCCGGCGAATTGCCCGTTGGCCATGGCGGCGGCAAACACGCCGAGGATCATCGCCACCTGCGCACCAATAACCGAACCGGCGCCGGCGGCGAAAAAGGTTTTCACCGAAGACGTGCTGCTCGGCAGGTAGCGTGAATAGTCAGCCACGTAGGGGCCAAAGGCGATCTGCCAGGACGCCGCGAGCGACACCGCGAGCAGAAAGCTGGTCCAGCTGAAGTGGCGGATTTGCAGGAGTGCGCCAACGTCAGTCTGGCTCATCAGGCGACTGAACAGGTAAACGAAGGCAATCACGCCAATGACGCTGGCGACACGGCCGATGAAATGAATCACCCGATAACCGAGCACCGTGACCAGCACGATGACACTGGCGAAAATGAGGATACCGACGCTGTCGCTGACGCCAAACAACTGGCCCAGCGCCTGGCCGGAAAGCACGGTGCCCGTTGCGGTGAAGCCCAGGTACATCAGGCACACCAGTACGATCGGGATGGCCGCGCCATAAACACCGAACTGCACCCGGCTAGAGATCATCTGCGGCAGGCCAAGCTTGGGCCCTTGCGCCGCATGCAGTGCCATCACGCCGCCGCCGAGCAATTGCCCGATCAGCAAACCGATCAACGACCAGAACACGTCACCGCCCAGCACCACCGCCAATGCACCCGTGACAATCGCGGTGATTTGCAGGTTGGCACCCATCCACAGGGTGAACTGGCTCAACAGACGACCGTGTCTCTCCGCTTCCGGGATGTAGTCGATCGAACGTTTCTCGATCAACGGTTTACTGCCTGCACGATCGTCATTAACAGCCATTGTTCAACCTCTGTGGATTGTTATTCGGTGTTGGTTTGACCTCTGTAGGAGCGAGACTGCCCGCGAAGGCGTGCTTTCTGACACACCGAGGCGCATCGTTCGCGGGCAAGCCTCGCCCCTACAGCTTTTGTGTATGGCCACCCACTGAGGGTGGCTGGTTTTTTATTTGCCGGTGATCATCGGCAGGTTCAGCCCCTGTTCCTTGGCGCAGTCGATCGCGATCTGGTAACCGGCATCGGCGTGACGCATGACGCCGGTGGCCGGGTCGTTGTGCAGCACGCGAGCGATACGCTCGGCCGCTTCGTCAGTGCCGTCGCAGACAATCACCATGCCCGAGTGCTGGGAGAAGCCCATGCCGACGCCGCCGCCGTGGTGCAGGGAAACCCAGGTCGCGCCGCTCGCGGTGTTCAGCAGGGCGTTGAGCAGTGGCCAGTCGGACACAGCGTCGGAACCGTCCTGCATCGATTCGGTTTCGCGGTTCGGGCTGGCAACCGAACCGGAGTCCAGGTGGTCGCGACCGATCACGATAGGCGCGGACAATTCACCGCTGCGCACCATTTCGTTGAACGCCAGACCGAGCTTGGCGCGCAGACCCAGGCCAACCCAGCAGATACGTGCTGGCAGCCCCTGGAAGCTGATGCGTTCGCGGGCCATGTCCAGCCAGTTGTGCAGGTGGGCATCGTCCGGGATCAGTTCTTTGACTTTGGCGTCGGTCTTGTAGATGTCCTGCGGGTCGCCCGACAGCGCAGCCCAACGGAACGGGCCGATGCCACGGCAGAACAGTGGACGGATGTAAGCCGGTACGAAACCTGGGAAGTCGAATGCGTTTTCCACGCCTTCTTCTTGCGCCATCTGACGGATGTTGTTGCCGTAGTCGAAGGTCGGCACGCCCATTTTCTGGAAGTCCAGCATCGCTTTAACGTGCACGGCCATCGATTGCTTGGCGGCTTTGACCACGGCAGCAGGTTCGGTCTTGGCGCGAGCGCGGTATTCGTCCCAGGTCCAGCCGGCTGGCAGGTAACCGTTGAGCGGGTCGTGGGCGCTGGTCTGGTCGGTGACCATGTCCGGGCGTACGCCGCGACGAACCATTTCCGGGAGGATTTCAGCGGCGTTGCCACACAGGGCGATGGAGATCGCCTTGCCTTCGGCGGTGTATTTGGCGATACGGGCCAGTGCGTCGTCGAGGTCTTTGGCTTGCTCGTCGACGTAACGGGTTTTGAGGCGGAAATCGATGCTCACTTGCTGGCATTCGATGTTCAGCGAGCACGCACCAGCCAGGGTTGCAGCCAAAGGCTGAGCGCCGCCCATGCCACCGAGGCCTGCGGTCAGGACCCAACGACCTTTCAGGTCATCGTTGTAATGCTGGCGACCGGCTTCGACGAAGGTTTCGTAGGTGCCCTGGACGATGCCCTGGCTGCCGATGTAGATCCAGCTGCCGGCGGTCATTTGGCCGTACATGGCCAAGCCTTTGGCGTCGAGTTCGTTGAAGTGTTCCCAGCTCGCCCAGTGCGGTACCAGGTTGGAGTTGGCGATCAGCACTCGCGGGGCGTTGCTGTGGGTCTTGAACACGCCGACCGGCTTGCCGGATTGCACCAGCAGGGTCTCATCGTCGTTCAGGTTGGTCAGGCTTTCGACGATCTTGTCGTAGCATTCCCAGTTACGTGCCGCACGACCGATACCACCGTAAACCACCAGTTCTTTAGGGTTCTCGGCGACTTCCGGGTCGAGGTTGTTCATCAGCATGCGCAGCGGCGCTTCGGTCAGCCAGCTCTTGGCGGTCAACTTGTTACCACGGGCAGCGCGGATTTCAACATCACGGTGCTTAGTAAAAGAAGCGGTCGTAGGTTTATTCTCAGTCACGAAAAGAACTCCTCAGCAATCAATCCAAACCAACCCAGGCAGTGGGTGAGCAAGCCGATGGGCATCAGTGCACATCAGCGAATCAGTGGACGATGGTTGAGTCTTCGTGACTCATACACATACGTCTTTACTTGTACATACAAGCATATGCAATCAAGCGGCCAACTTGTTGGATAAGCATTCAAGAAAAATTCTGAAAGGGCTGGAAAGCGCCTGGATCAAGGGTTCTGGCGCAGATGAAATTTTTCGAGGGGATTTTGCGGAAGGGGCGAAGGCTGTTACTTGAGCGTGGTTTTGTGCCACGCTGGGGCGTTCGGTAACAAAGTGGTGCGCGGCGGGGAACGGATTTGCGAGGACGAAAAGCATCGCGGGCAAGCCCGCTCCCACAAGGACGATGATATTCCTGTGGGAGCGGGCTTGCCCGCGATAGAGGCGACCCGGTATTGGATCAGCGTGCAGTCAGCTCAATGACACAGCATGAGCCATTGATGGCGACGTCCAGCAGACCGACGTTACCGTCCAGTTGCAGGCAATCATGGCGACCGAGGCGCGATGCGCTGTTACCGACCTTCACTTCAAGCGCTTCACTGATACTGAACACCAGCAGAGTCCTGGCTTCACTAAAAAACCGCTGTTTGCCTTCCTGCCACTGCAACCGCGCACTGTAACGGTCCGGCGCATAAATCAGGTTGAAGTCGCGAATCGGCCCACCGAGCAATGCGCAGGACACATGACTTTCACCACTGAAAGCAAACGGGTCCAGGGGTAACAACGCCCGCGTGTCCTGACCATCGACGCGCAAGGTCATGCCCTCGCCTTGCAGTACGGTGATCACCCGCTCATAACCGGCAAAGGTGGAAAAACCGCCCGACTCGCCGATGTCGGCAATCGACAGGCGCCAGCCAAAACCATCAAGACCTACACCCGTATCGCGAGTAATTTCTTCAGTGCTGCCACCGCCGTTTTTCCACGGCATGCGCGGGTAATCTGCTGCGCGTAAAACTTTCAACTGGCTCATTTATGGCTCTTTATTTATGGAACCGTCCTTCCAGACGATGACGGGAACCGGGGTGGATCAAACGGGCGGCGGTCACTGGCTGACGGCCGGACCAGGTGCGACGACGAATCAGCAGGCACGGCTCGCCCTTTTCAATCTGTAGCAACTTGCACTCGGACGGCTCGGCGAGAATCGCTTCGACCACATGCTCGCCTTCGGTCAATGGCGCGACCTGATTCAGATAGGCGTAAGGCGTTTGCAGGGTGAAGTCTTGCTTGAGGTAGTCCGGCGCCACCAGCGCGTTGACGAAACGATCTTCGATTTGCACCGGGATATCGTTTTCGAAATGCACGATCAGCGAGTGGAACACCTTCTGGCCTTCACGCATGTCCAGGGCCAGGGCACGCTCGGAACCGGCGGCCTCTTCTTCGAGGGTGATCACCTTGCACGTGTGACGATGGCCACGGGAGGCGATCTCGTCGGCGATGTTGTGTACTTCAAACAGCGCAGACTGACTTTTCGGCTCAGCGACGAACGTTCCGACCCCTTGCATACGCACCAACAGGCCGTCGGCCGTCATCTCGCGCAGGGCGCGGTTGATGGTCATGCGGCTGAAACCCAGCTGGTTGACCAGCTCGCTTTCCGATGGAACGCGGTAGTGCGGCGGCCAGTTTCCACTGTCGATTTGCTGGGTGATCATCTGTTTGACGCGGGCGTACAAGGGCGCCGGACTGTCGCCCATGTTCGCGGCCAACGGGGAGACTGCAGGCGGAGTCGGCACGGTTAATCCTTGTTCATCGGTTAGAAGTTGCTAGCTTGCCGGAGTTTACCGAGCAGGCAAACGTCTGTATATGTATATACAAATAACACACGATGGGGTGCTGAACCATGTCCGCCTTCTTTGCCGAACGCGCGCTGCTGCCTAGTGGATGGGCCAACAATGTACGTCTTGAAGTCAACGCCGATGGCGTACTGACCCATATCCAGGCCGATTCCCACGCAGATGGCGCCGAACGGTTGAGCGGTCCGCTGCTGCCAGGAATGCCGAATTTACACTCCCACGCCTTCCAGCGGGCCATGGCCGGCTTGGCGGAAGTGGCGGGTAATCCAAATGACAGTTTCTGGACCTGGCGCGATCTGATGTATCGGCTCGTCGGAAAAATCAGCCCGGATCAACTCGGCGTTATCGCCCGTCAGCTGTACATCGAAATGCTCAAGGCCGGTTACACGTCGGTCGCGGAATTTCATTACGTCCATCACGACAATAATGGCCAGCCGTATGCGGACCCGGCCGAACTTGCACTGCGCATCAGCCAGGCGGCCAGTTCCGCCGGTATCGGGTTGACCTTGCTGCCGGTGCTCTACAGCCACGCAGGTTTCGGCGGCCAGGCCCCGAACGAAGGCCAGCGCCGTTTTATCAACAGCACCGAGAATTATCTGAAACTTCAATCGCGCTTGCAGCCGATCCTGGCGCAGCAACCGGCGCAGTCGCTCGGCCTGTGTTTCCACTCATTACGCGCGGTCACACCGCAGCAGATCAGCGAAGTACTGACGGCCAGCGACAAGCAGTGCCCAGTGCACATTCACATCGCCGAACAGCAGAAGGAGGTCGATGACTGCCTGAGCTGGAGCGGTCGCCGTCCGCTGCAATGGCTGTACGAAAACACCGAAGTCGATCAACGCTGGTGCCTGGTCCACGCCACTCACGCCAACCCGGAAGAAGTCACGCTCATGGCCAAGAGCCGCGCCATCGCCGGCCTGTGCCTGACCACGGAAGCCAACCTCGGCGACGGAATTTTCCCGGCGGTGGACTTCCTGGCGCAGGGCGGGCGCATGGGCATCGGTTCCGACAGCCATGTGTCGTTGAGCGTGGTGGAGGAATTGCGCTGGCTGGAATACGGCCAGCGTCTGCGTGATCAGCGGCGTAATCGTTTGTATGGCGCGAATCAGCCGATGGTCGGCCGCACGCTGTACGACGCGGCACTGGATGGCGGCGCCCAGGCGTTGGGCCAGTCGATCGGAGCCCTGGAAGTCGGCAAGCGCGCGGATTGGTTGGTGCTCGACGGCAACGATCCGTACCTGGCAACCGCCAGTGGCGACGGGATTCTCAATCGTTGGTTATTTGCCGGTGGCGATCGCCAGGTGCGAGATGTGCTGGTCAATGGCCAGTGGGTCGTGCGCGATGGGCGGCATGCCGGCGAAGAAGAGAGCAATCGGGCATTCACCCAAGTCCTGCGCGATATCTTGGGCTGACGCAAAAAATGTGGGAGCGAGCCTGCTCGCGATAGGACCGTCAGATTCAACAGAAATGTTGACTGACATTCCGCTATCGCGAGCAGGCTCGCTCCCATCGTTTTTGCTCTTCGATGACCGTTAGTTCGAGGTCTTGGCCATCTTGCTATCCGACGTACGCCAGATCAGCCGTGTCGTGTCATACCCCTGCTGACGCGCCCTGCTCAGCAGTTCTTCACGCGCCACGCCATTGACCGTTGGGGTCCGTGACAGCAGCCAGAGGTGATGGCGACTCGGGTCGCCAACAATCGCGGTCTTGTAATCATCGCTGACGTACAACACCCAGTATTCTCCCTTCGACACACCGGGTATCAGTCGCGAGAACCAGGTATCGAATTCGACCCACAGTTTGTCGGCCTTGCCAGGCACCTGTGGATAAGCCTTGCCCTTGGCCTCTTCCCATTGCCATTCCGAGGTCAGACAGCGGTTGAGCACCGCCATCTCACCGTCAGGCTTAAGACTGTAATGGGCTTCGGATTGCGCACAGTTGCGCTGGAAATACACCGGCAAACGCGCCAATTCGTACCAGGTTCCCTGGTAGCGCTTGAGGTTGACGCTGTTGACGGTCTTGGGCGCCAACGGATCTACGCCAGAAGAGGCGCAGCCGGCCAATACCAGGCCGGCAAAAAGAACGATCAGGAACCGCTTCATTATTTTTTTCTCCCGTGGGCGAAAAGCCCCGGTTTACTTCAGGCCTTGGCCCGAAAACATCAGCACTTTGTCACCGGCATACTGCACGCTGATAAAGCTGTTTTTGTCGCCCCAGGTGCAGCTGGACATGCCGAGTGCGCCCGAGCAGTCGGCGGGTTTGCCCAGCAAGGTTTCAACCTCGGCCTTGGGCATGCCGGTCGACAGCTTCGAGTAATTTTCCTGATTGATCTTGCTGCATGCGGCCAACAACACGCAGAACGAGAGCAAGGCGATAGAACGCAGCGACATGGTGTAACTCCTGGAACGGAAGAGGGGTGGCATGTTGCCAACCAGAAGCTTAGAAGAGAAAACCCTAATCTGGTTCCCCGACCGTCCGGCTATTTATTAGGCCACTCGTCCGCCTTTTACCGATAAATCAGCCACTTTCTCGCGTCGTTGAGTATTTCGTCGGTTTTCGTCAAAACCCACCTAATCTTTGGCGCTGGCCAGTCGACATAAAAGCAGCGCCAAGCCCTCGACTGTGGCAAATTGACGCCCCCTTGTTGACCAGCCACTGCGCGGTAGATCATTTAATGACTAGAAACATGAAATTCAGCCACAAGATCTTGTTGGCAGCCGCTCTCGTGGTGGCCGTGGCATTCGCCTGTTTCATCCTGTTCAACGATTACCGCCAGCGACAAACCCTACGTAGCAGCACCGAGTCCTCGATGCAGGAACTCGGCAGCCTGACCACCAGCAACATCCAGACCTGGCTGGAAAGCCGCATCCAATTGCTGCAATCACTGTCCCAGCAGATCGCCATGGATGGCAGTGCCCAGGCCAACCTCAAGCGCGCCATCGACCTGCCGGCCTACACCGGCAACTTCCAGTTGAGCTACTTCGGCGGCACCGATGGCGTGATGTTCTCGGTCCCGACCGGCAACCGCGCCGCGGACTATGATCCGCGCGCCCGTGGCTGGTACAAGGCGGCCGACAACGCGCAACAGACCATCGTCACCGAACCCTACATCGCGGCGTCATCGGGAAAACTGGTAATCACCGTGGCCACGCCGGTGAAGCACCAGAACCAGATGATTGGCGTCGCCGGTGCGGACATCGACCTGTCCAGCGTCAGCACAATCATCAACTCGCTGAACTTCGGTGGTCATGGCCATGCGTTCATTGTCAGCGCCGACGGCAAGATCCTGATCCATCCGGACAGCAAACTGGTGCTCAAGAGCCTGACCGACGCCTACCCCAACGGCGCGCCGAAAGTCAGCCCGGGCTTGAAGGAAGTCGAACTGAACGGCAAAACCCAGTTCATCTCATTCACCCACGTTAACGGTGTACCGTCGGCCGACTGGTACGTGGCGCTGGTGCTGGATCAGGAAACAGCATTCTCGATGCTCAGCGAGTTCCGCACCTCGGCAATCATCGCCATGGTCATCGCCGTGGTCATCATCATCGCGCTGCTGAGCATGTTGATCCGCGTGCTGATGCAGCCGTTGCTGATCATGGGCCGTGCCATGCATGACATCGCCGAGGGCGAGGGCGACCTGACCAAACGCCTGACCATTCACGGCCAAGATGAATTCGGTGCACTGGGCACCTCGTTCAACCGTTTCGTCGAGCGTATCCACACCTCGATCCGCGAAGTCTCTTCGGCTACCGGTCAGGTCAACGAAGTTGCCTTGCGCGTAGTGGCAGCCTCGAACTCGTCGATGTTCAACTCCGATCAGCAGGCGTCGCGCACCAGCAGCGTCGCGGCAGCGATCAACCAGCTCGGTGCCGCCGCCCAGGAAATCGCCCAGAACGCCGCCCTCGCCTCGCAACATTCAAGCGACGCGCGCAGCCTGGCCGAAGACGGTCAGCAAGTTGTGGATAAAACCATCGCCGCGATGCACCAGCTGTCGGCAAAAATCAGCGATTCGTGCGGCAACATCGAAACCCTGAACAGCAACACGGTGAACATCGGGCAGATTCTTGAGGTGATCACCAGCATCTCGCAACAGACCAACCTGCTGGCCCTCAACGCCGCCATCGAAGCGGCCCGTGCCGGTGAAGCCGGCCGTGGTTTTGCCGTGGTGGCCGACGAAGTACGCAACCTCGCCCACCGCACTCAGGATTCGGCGCAGCAAGTGCAGAAGATGATCGAGGAGCTGCAAGTCGGCGCCCGGGAAGCGGTCAGCACCATGACCGACAGCCAGCGCCAGAGCGAAAGCAGCGTCGGCATCGCCAACCAGGCCGGCGAGCGCCTGAGCAGTGTGACGCAGCGCATCGGTGAAATCGACGGGATGAACCAGTCGGTAGCTACCGCGACCGAGGAACAGACCGCCGTGGTGGAGTCGATCAACGTCGACATCACCGAGATCAACACGCTGAACCAGGAAGGTGTGGAGAACTTGCAGTCGACTTTGCGTGCATGTGCGGATCTTGAACAGCAGGCGGCGCGGTTGAAGCAGTTGGTGGGTAGTTTCCGGATCTAAGGCACTCTCACTGGCCTCATCGCGGGCAAGCCCGCTCCCACAGGTTCCGTGGTGTGCACAAGTTTTGAGTTCGACGCCGAACCCTGTGGGAGCGGGCTTGCCCGCGATGGCGGCATCAGCAACAACGACAAGCTAGAAGCGCGATCCTGGCCCAGAGAGAAACTCCAGCTCCTCAGCCGTAGATTCACGCCCCAACACTGCATTGCGATGGGGAAACCGACCAAACCGCGCAATGATCTTCTGATGCCGTTCGGCGTAATCCAGGTTGCTGGCAAACACCGCCCGATCCACCTCGGGTTGCTGTTCAACCAGATCGAGAAACCGCGCAACCGCTTCGTTCTGCACCGCCAGATTTTCGCAGTGTTCGAACACCAGATAGATAAACACCCGCTGGATCGGTCGCAGTTGCCGATCGAAATCCGCGGCAATGCCTTGCGCTACCAGTGCCTGAGCCCTGGGATCGCCGGAAAAGGATTTGGGGGTGTCGCGAAAGATCATTCGCGGCAGTTGATCGAGCAACAGCACCAGTGCCAGCCAACCTTCGGGGCGTTGCGCCCATTCGGTCAATCCGCCGGCCAGTGCCTGCTCGACCAGGTCCCCGAAACGCATCCGCGCCTCGAGGTCCTGACTGTCGCGCTTACCGAACCACAACTTGCCCTTGTCAGCCGCTATTTCGTTGGGTGATTCGAAAGATCCAAACCACCATTCGAGCAACGGCTGCCAGGGCGCTGTCATGGTTTATTCCTTGTGGTACGCCGTGACGCGAGCAACTTCTTCTTTCGAACCGAGGAACACCGCAACACGCTGGTGCAGGCCTTCCGGCTGGATGTCGAGGATGCGCTGGTGGCCGTCAGTGGATGCGCCACCCGCTTGTTCAACCAGGAACGACATCGGGTTGGCTTCGTACATCAGGCGCAGTTTGCCCGGCTTCGACGGCTCGCGGCTGTCGCGTGGATACATGAACAGACCGCCGCGGGTCAGGATGCGGTGCACGTCGGCCACCATCGCGGCGACCCAACGCATGTTGTAGTTCTTTTTCAGCGGGCCTTCTTCGCCTGCCAGTAATTCGCCCACGTAGCGCTGTACCGGAGCTTCCCAGTGACGCTGGTTGGACGCGTTGATGGCGAATTCCTGGGTGGCTTCAGGAATGGTGATGTCTTCATGGGTCAGGACGAAGCTGCCCATTTCACGGTCCAGGGTGAAGCCTTTTACGCCGTCGCCCAAGGTCAGCACCAGCATGGTCTGCGGGCCGTAGATGGCATAACCGGCGGCTACCTGCTCGGTGCCTGGCTGCAGGAAAGCCTTTTCGTTCAGAGGTTCGTTCTGGCTCAGGTATTCGTTCGGGCAACGCAGCACCGAGAAGATGGTGCCGACCGGGGCGTTGATGTCGATGTTCGACGAACCGTCCAGTGGGTCGAATACCAGCAGGTAGGCGCCTTTCGGGTATTTGCCCGGGATCTGGTAGGCATTGTCCATCTCTTCGGACGCCATGCCGGCCAGGTGACCGCCCCATTCGTTGGCTTCAAGCAGGATCTCGTTGGACAGCACGTCGAGTTTCTTCTGCACTTCGCCTTGAACGTTTTCGGTGCCCATGCTGCCCAGGACACCACCCAGGGCGCCTTTGGAGACGGCGTGGCTGATTTCCTTACAGGCACGCGCCACCACTTCGATCAGGAAACGCAGATCGGCAGGAGTGTTGTTGCTGCGGGTCTGCTCAATCAAATAGCGACTCAGGGTAACGCGGGACATGGAAGACTCCGGAGGAAGGGGGCTAAAAAACCCGCGCAGTTTAACGCGAGTCGAGGCGCATTTCCTCCTATCAGACGTGATACACCCGATAGAGTTCATGCGCGGGGTTGAGCGTAGTTCGAAATGGGCATTTTTACCGCCCGATAAACCGCTATCGCGAGCAGGCTCGCTCCCACATTGATCGCAATCCACTGTGGGAGCGAGCCTGCTCGCGATTGGGTGCAAAGCACCCGCCTTCAGGATTTTACGGGTGGCTTGCGCAGCAAACTGAACGCCATCGCTCCCAGAAACAGCACACTGAGCAGCAACACCGCCCACAGCCCGATCTTTTTCCAGTTCGTGCCCAGCACCGTCGGCGCTGTCGCCACCGGGGTCACCACTGCCCCACCGTCCACCGTCGCCCTGCCCAACGCCGCCAGTTTCGCCGCGCTGTAATCGGGAATCAGTGTCGACAGCGGCAAGCTTGCAGCCTTCACCGTCGCACTCCCCAGCGCCAGCGCATAAGGCCCGGCCCCGCGCGCCAGGAACACCAATTGAGTGGAGCGCACGGCATACCGCACAGTGGGTGCTTCTGCGCCCAGGCCACCGCCGCGTTCATCCACTGTCAGCTTCAATTGCTGCACAGTCTGACCCGGCAACTGCAATTCGTTCTGCACCACGTCCTGGCCATTCTGGGTCAGGCGATAGAGCAAACCGCTGGTCAGCGGTTGCCACGGCAAGCTGGTCTCCCTGCGCCCCGACAACGTCACCGGTGCCAGGCTGTTGGGCTGATTCAACTCGATCTGCAAACGCTGGACGTTCAACCCCATCGGCAATTGCCAGATGTACTCACCAGCCTTCGCGCTGCTGCCGGCTAATGGTTGCGACCAGACCAACGGCAGCGGCAAGGTGCGAGGGTTAGTGCTTTCCAGCTGCGCCGAGGTCAGCACCGGCGCCGACTGCGGTGAACTCCACAGCAAACGCAGATAGCGCGCGGATTGCCCCGGCAGGCCGACTTCATGTTGTTCGACCCGTTCGTCGGCAAACGTCAGACGCGCCACCTGCCCTTCACCCCACGACTGCCAATGCTGCAGATCGTTGCTGGCTTCGATGCTGAAACGCTGGAAGCCGTCGCGTTCGCTGGTCCAGTCGAGGATCAATTGCTGCAACGGCGCCTTGATGCCGCTGGCATCGAGCAACCAGCCGCGCAGTTCTTCTTCACCTGCCTCCAGCTGGCTGGACGGCTGCACTTCGACCAACGTGCCATTGGCGCTCGATTGCACCCGCACACTTGGTGCGCGCTCTGTGTCGTCCGCCGAGTTGTACAACGGGAACCACTTTACGTCCGTCAACGAGCGGTTTTCGTGGGTCTGCGCAGGTTCTCGGGCCAGGGCGTACGCCTGAGGTTCACCGGCGGCGTTGAACACGCGCACATCGCTGAGATCGGTTTGCCGCGCGTTCAATTGCACGCCCAAGGGTAATTCCAGGCGATACCACGGCCCCTCGCCACTCACGTACAACGGCACCTGCGTGGCGAAATCCGAAGGTTTTTCCTGCGCGCCGACCGACAGCGTCACACCCAGCACAACAGCACCGCACCAGCCCAGGTTCAGCTTCTGACTCAAGACGACACTCCTTCGGTTTCAGGGGCCGGTTTCTCGGCACCCGGCATGGCTTCGGCACGCTTGGGTGGCAACGGGGCGAAGTAGCCCACCACCAACAGCAGCACACCAACCCCGATAAACGATACGATCCGCGCCAGCCCGCCACGGTTGCTCAATTCAACGAAGAACAATTTGGCGACCACCAGCGCGATCAGCGCCGCGCCGATCAGCCAGACTTCGCGGCGATGACGCAGATGCCCACCGATCATCAGGCTCAGGGCCATCAAGGTCCAGACGATGGACAGGCCGGCCTGCACCAGCATCGACTCCAGCAACAGATCCAGCGCGAACGGCACGCCACCCCAGTGATGGGCCGCGCGCATCACCATCGCGGTGAAGAAGGCGAACAGTGAAACACCGGCAATCACCTGCGTGGCGTTATCGGCGTAATCCTCTCGGATCGCCAGTTGCATGACTGCGTTGCGGGACCAGACATAAACGCCGAACAGGGCGAACAACAGGCCCAGCTCCAGCGGATTGATCAGCGGCACATATGGCAACGGCTCGGCGGTGCCGTCGCTGGCAATGTTCGCCAGCCAGAACCAGCCGAGCATCAACAACGCCAACGGCGTGGCGGCATACACCCGGTACTCGCGGGAATAGGTCGACACTGGCCATGGCCACGCCCGTGGTGCAGCCATCAGCACCAGATACAGGCTCGGCAGAATCGCCCAGCCCAACCAGCGCCAGGCGTTGTACTGCTCCGACAACAGCAGCAAGCCGTAACGCAGCTCCAGGGCGAGCACCCCGATCAACAGCCAGCAACCGAGCACGTGGGCGGTGCTCAGGGCTTTTTCGGGCAACATCGGCGCCAGTCGCCGCAGCGAGATGAAATGCACGACGAACACCGCCGCCCAAACCAGCCAGCCGAAATTGGCGGCCGGGTGATACCGCGAATACCAGGCCGCGAGTAACACCAGACCGGCAGCAGGAATCAGCAAGGTGCAGAGCAAGCCCAGCGACGACCACTTCAGGCGCAGCGCCAGCACCGTCCACAACGCCACACTCACCGCCGCGACTGCCAGTAACAATGTCGCTTGCAGATTCACAGGTGCAAAGCGCAGCACTTCGCTGATCCACGCCAGCGCCCACCAACCCGCACCCCATACCAGTAACACCTCGGACAAACGCTGCAAACTCAACACATCGAAAGCCGAAGCATGATTGCCGAGCTGCAAACGCCAGGCCCCGACGAATGCCGCCAGCCCCAGCACCAACGGTGTCCAGAAACCGCTATGCGCCAGTGGTCGCAACCCTTCGCTGAGCAGCGGCCCGAACAAGTCCGGCCCGGCGAACAGGAACGCTACGCCGCCAATCACCTGCAACAGCAGGCCAAAGACAAAACTCACGCGCTGCTTCAGGTACAGGCTCAACCAGATGATGAACAAACCACTGGCCGCCCATACCGCGCTTGCGGTTTGCCATGGCAACACGAACAGCACGGCGAGGTTGATCAGCACCAGACCGGCCAGCAACACCACCGACAAGCCGCGCAGCAAACGCACGTCACTGCGCACCATTTCGTCGCGAGCCGCCAGCAGCATGCCGGCGATCAACGCCAATCCGATCAGGGACGCGCTGAGCAAACCGCTCCAGCCGGCGCTGAACACCGCAGCCGACTCACCACTCGCCCCTTGCAGCCGCACCAGGAACAACGCACCACCGAGCAGTTGCACGGCGAATGCGCTGAACAGGAACGCCCGCGATTGCAGACGCAGGCCGATGAACAGCGTCGCCAACCCGGCCAGCGCCCAACTGATCGCCGTGCCATGCGTGAAGAAAAACAGCGGCGCCAGCAGATAGAGGAACGTCAGCCCCAGGCAGGCCAGCACCGGCAACCCTTGGCGTTCCCACGGTGATGTCTGTTCGGGTGACGCTTTGCGCAATTGGTAGAAACTGAACAGCAGCGCCACGCCGAGCATCAACGCTCCCAGCGGCGCACCATCGAGCAGGCTGCCCTCGCCGCTACGCAATTCACTGATAAAGGCCAGTGCCGAGCCCAGTTGCAGCAGCAAGGCAAAGGCGCGCGCCAATGGTCGTTGTTGACGCAGGCCGAGCCAGAAAATCCCCGCGCCTTCCACCGCCCAGGCTGCGGCAGTCCAACGCGCGTCGAGCCCCAGAGGGATCGCCAGGCTGGCGAAGATCACCCCCAGTGCCAGACAGGTTTCCGCCAACAACAGCGCTCGTCCGCTCATCAGCAACCGGGCCAGGCCCATGTAAATCACGCCCAGGCCCAAGGCACTGAAGGCGGCGGCAAATTCAAAGTGCTCCACCAGCGCGAACTGCAGACCGAAGCCCACCAACGGTGGCGCGAACAGCATCATGCCGTCGACGTAATCGCCCTTGTGCGCCGACCAGCGCAGCAGTGCTTCGCGGCTGTTGTCCTCGGGCGCATCGCTCATTTCCAGCAACTTGCGCCGGGTGAACAGCAAACCGATGGCCAGGTACATCAGGAAAAACAGAATCAGGAACGGCTCCGTGCTCCACAGCAGTTCCGGTTTATAGGAACGCAGGCCCCAGGCAAACCCGATGCCGAAGGTGCCGACGAAACCGATCAGGTTGAGCAGCCGCCAAGCCTTGAACCAGGCGATGGCGAGGATGCCGGCGTTGAGCAGGGCGAAATAGCTGAACAGCGCGACGTGATTGCCGGCGCCGGTGGAGGTCAGGATCGGCGCCGCGAAACCGCCCAGCGCGGCAGCGGCGGCCAGACCCAATGCGTTTTGGGTAATGGCGAGAATCGCCGAGAACACCGTCACTACCACCAACAGGCCCAATGCCGCCTTGGGATCAAGCAACGGATGCAAACGCATCGCGGCAAATACCGTGAGGTACAACACTGCAATCCCGGTGCCTTGCAGCATCAGCGCGTAGTTGCTGTTGCGCAGTCGCAGCCACCAGCCCAGAGCGAGCAGGCCCAACGCCGCCGCCGCGACACCGGCGTAACGCAACTCGATCGGTACCACCATGCCTTCGGTGGCATAGCGCAACAGGAAGGCCAGGCCGAGGAACAACAACACCACGCCAACCCGCAACACGGTATTGCCGCCGAACAGCCAGTTGCGTGCGCCACTGATGGCACGCTCGATGAAGTTCGGGCCACGCGGCTCGGCCGGTTGCTGTGGTTCGCGGGCGACCGGCTCGGGTTGCCAGACATCAGCGGGCAGCGGACGACTGCTTTCGGCGGCGACCGCGGTGATAGGTTCGAGCTCGGGAGGTAGTTCCCAGACCAACTCCTGGGTTGCGACAGGGGCTTGTTCAAGAATGATTTCTGGGGAGGAAACGGGCTCACTGGCAACCGTTTCGCCTGGCTCAGGTGCCTTGACACCCGACACCTCCAGCAACGCCAGTCGCTGCTCGACTGCATTCAGCGCAATCTGCGCCTGATCAAGTAAGCGCCGCTGCTCGGCAGTTTGAGTGCTCAAGCGGCCGATGCGAATGGCCTGGCCGAGACCCAGCCCGAGCAACGCACCCAACAGCGCGTCGCTGAACGACTCGTCAAGCATCCAGCCCAGCAGCAGCCCAATCAGCATGAACATCCATTGCATGGTCGATATCCCTAAGCGGCCCATTGCTTTGTGACGCTTGCACTGACGTCAATCGCGGGCAAGCCTTGTTCCTATCCTGTAGGAGCGAGGCTTGCCCGCGATTGACCGCGCAACGGCCACAGAAACATCCGGTAAAACTGGCGCTTAGTATATCGGTCCGGCCCGACAACCGTCGGGCCTCGCTCGCATTTATTGCTAAAAGTTACTCCAAAGCCTTCCAGATATCCGTGGCGTACTCGCGAATAGTCCGGTCGGACGAGAACCAGCCCATCCGCGCGGTGTTCAATACCGCCGAACGCCACCACTCTTTCGAGTCGTGCCAGTGAGCTTCGACCAGCATCTGCGCGTTCCAGTAAGAGTCGAAATCGGCGCAGACCAGGAAGCGGTCGTAGTCCACCAGTGAATCGATCAGCGCGGTATAACGGGACGGATCGTCAGGTGAAAACACCCCGCTGCGAATCGCTTGCAGCACGTCACTGAGTCGATGGGAGGCAGCAATGTCCGGCGCAGCGTTGAATTCATGGTTGCGCTTACGCGCCTCCACTTGCTGGGAGCTGAGACCGAAGATGAACATGTGCTCGGCACCGATGCGCTCGCACATTTCCACATTGGCCCCGTCCAGGGTGCCGATGGTCAACGCGCCGTTGAGGCCGAACTTCATGTTGCTGGTGCCCGAGGCTTCGAAGCCGGCGGTGGAAATCTGCTCCGACAAATCCGCCGCCGGAATGATGCTTTCGGCCAGGCTGACGTTGTAGTTGGGCAGGAACACCACTTTGAGCAAACCGCGCACCGTCGGGTCATTGTTGACCACCCGCGCAATGTCGTTGGTCAGTTTGATGATCAGCTTGGCCTGGTGATAACTGGCTGCCGCCTTGCCGGCGAAGATTTTCACCCGCGGCACCCAATCGATTTCCGGCGCGGCACGAATCGCCTGATACAGCGCGACGGTGTGCATCAGGTTAAGCAACTGACGTTTGTATTCGTGGATCCGCTTGACCTGCACATCGAACATCGCCGCCGGATTGACCGCGATCCCCAGCCGCTCATGAATCAGATACGCCAGGGCTTTCTTGCTGTGCAGCCGCTGCTCGGCGAACTGCTTGCGAAAGGCAGTCTTCTCGGCAAACGGCTCCAGAGCGAGCAAGCGCTCCTCGGGGTTGTCCAGCAGACTCGGGCCCAGGGCCTCGACCAGCATGGAGGTGAGCTCGGGGTTGGCCTGATAGAGCCAGCGGCGGAAGGTGATGCCGTTGGTCTTGTTGTTGATCCGGTCCGGGTAAAGCTTGTGCAGCTCGGAGAACACCGTGCTGCGCATCAGCTGCGTGTGCAGGCCGGACACGCCATTGACGCTGTGGGAACCGAGGAACGCCAGGTTACCCATGCGCACGCGGCGACCGTTGTCTTCCTCGATCAGTGAAATCGCACGCAACACGTCGAAGTCGTGGACGCCCTTGGCGCGCAACGAATCGATGTGCTGGGCGTTGATCAAATAAATGATCTGCATGTGCCGTGGCAGCATTCGCTCCATCAAACCGACCGGCCAGGTTTCCAGCGCTTCCGGCAGCAGCGTGTGGTTGGTGTACGACAGCGTGTCGACCGTGATCTGCCACGCCGCATCCCACGCCACGTCATAGACGTCGACCAACTGACGCATCAGCTCGGCCACGGCGATCGAGGGGTGAGTGTCGTTGAGTTGAATGGCGGCGTGATCGCCCAAGGTCAGCACCGAGGTGTGCATGTTGCGATGGCGGCGCAACAAATCCTGCAAGGACGCGGCGACGAAGAAATACTCCTGACGCAGGCGCAATTCCTGGCCGGCCTCATTGCTGTCGGCCGGGTAGAGCACACGGGAGATACTTTCTGCCCAGGCCACTTCCGCCACCGCGCCCAAGTGGTCGCCAGCGTTGAAGCGCTCCAGATGCAATTCTTCCATGGCCCGGGCGCGCCACAGCCGCAGGGTGTTGACACTCGCACCACGCCAACCGACCACCGGGGTGTCGTAGGCAATGGCCCGCACGGTTTCTGCCGGGGACCAGACTTGCCTGGACTTGCCGGCCTCATCGGTCACGGTTTCGACACTGCCGCCGAAGCCGATCGGGTAGGCCACCTCTGGTCGTTCGAACTCCCACGGGTTACCGAAATCCAGCCAGTGTTCGGTCTGCTCCTGCTGCCAGCCGTCGACGATGGCCTGGCGGAACAAACCATGTTCGTAACGAATGCCATAACCATGGCCGGCGATGCCGAGGGTCGACATGCTTTCCATGAAGCACGCCGCCAGACGCCCGAGGCCGCCGTTGCCCAGCGCCGCATCGGGCTCCAGCAGACGAATGCGTTCGATGTCGACGCCCAGTTCGGTCATGGCCTCGCGGGCCACATCGAGCAGGCCAAGGTTGCTCAGGCTGTCGTAGAGCAAGCGACCGATAAGGAATTCCAGGGAGAGGTAATAAACCCGTTTCTGGCCTTTGCGGTAGATCTGCCGGGTATGGTCCATCCAGTGCTCGACCATGTGATCACGCGCCGCCAGGGCAATGGCTTCGAACCAGTCATGGTCGAAGGCGTGATCCGGGTCTTTGCCCACCGCGTAGGTGAGCTTGGTCAAGACGGCGTCGCGGAATGCGGCCACCTCTGCTTCGCGAACAAGTGGTTCTTGAGTCATCGATAAGACCTCGAGCGAGCGTGGAATTGTCTGAGCCTAGTCGGTCTGACAGACCGTAGAGACTCTGGTTCGGCAGTTTTTCCTGTTGGTGCGAGATAGATCGGCATTAGGTTATCGCGTGCCTGAAACAATGCAGGGGTCGTGCCGGACACAGGACTATTTTGCGACAAGCAAAAAAATCTGGCGAAAGGTTGTTCAAAAATCCACCAGTCCCGGTATGATCGCGCGCCCTGATGCACACGCTGGTAACAACCGATGATGAAGCCCAACCTGATCGCCGCCGCGGAAATCGATCGCCTCGATACCTGGGCCAAGTACTCTGCCCCAATGTGCGGCTCGTGCATGTCCAGCTGCTGCACGCTGCCGGTCGAAGTCAAGATCAAGGATCTGATCCGCATCGGCATCGTCGACGAATTCGAACTGGGCGATCCACCCAAGAACATCGCCAAGCGCTTGCAGAAGGAAGGGATTGTCGAGCGCTACAATCAGAAGTCCGAGATCTTCACCCTCCAGCGCATGAGCAACAACGATTGCCTGTACCTGGATCGTAAAAGCCGTTTGTGCACTATTTATGATAAGCGCCCGGACACCTGCCGCAACCATCCGAAAATCGGACCGCGGCCGGGGTATTGCGCGTACAAGCCCAAAGAAGTGGTGCGCGAAAACAATCCACGGACGCTGGACAAGTTCTGATCCAGGATCTCACTGCCTGACAGCCCCCCATCGCGGGCAAGCCCGCTCCCACAGGGTTCGGCGCTGAACACAGACTTTGTAGACACCACCAATCACTGTGGGAGCGGGCTTGCCCGCGATGGGGCCGACACAAACACCGCACAAAACCCAGACAAACAAAAACGCCCCCGGCCTTTCGACCGGGGGCGTTTTTCATTCAGCCTGAGTTAACTCAGTTCTTGGCTTTCTTGGCAGCGCGGGTACGCTCGCCTTCGTCCAGGATCTTCTTACGCAGGCGGATCGACTTAGGTGTCACTTCACACAGCTCGTCGTCCTGGATGAATTCCAGGGCCTGTTCCAGGGTGAAGCGAACAGGTGGAACCAGGGCGATAGTTTCGTCTTTACCCGAAGCACGCATGTTGTCGAGCTTCTTGCCTTTGGTTGGGTTGACGCCCATGTCGTTGTCACGACTGTTCAGACCAACGATCTGACCGTTGTAGATCTCTTGACCGTGTTCAACGAACAGCTTGCCACGCGCCTGCAGGGTTTCCAGGGAGTAGGTCAGTGCCTTGCCGGTTTCTACCGATACCAGAACACCGTTCTGACGGCCGGACATGTCGCCGGACTTCATGGTGTCGTAGCGATCGAAGATCGAGGTCAAGATGCCAGCACCGTTGGTCAGGGTCAGGAACTGGTTACGGAAACCGATCAGACCGCGAGCAGGGATGTTGTATTCCAGACGAACACGGCCTTTGCCATCCGGCACCATGTTGGTCAGGTCGCCTTTACGCAGGCCCATCTCTTCCATGACCTTGCCCTGGGATTCTTCAGGGGTGTCGATGGTGACGTTTTCGAACGGTTCCTGCTTCACGCCGTCAACTTGACGGATGATCACTTCCGGACGACCAACGCCCATTTCGAAGCCTTCGCGACGCATGGTTTCGATCAGTACCGAGAGGTGCAGCTCACCACGGCCGGAAACCTTGAACTTGTCGGCCGAGTCGCCTTCTTCAACGCGCAGTGCAACGTTGTACAGCAGCTCTTTGTCCAGACGTTCCTTGATGTTACGGGAAGTCACGAACTTGCCTTCTTTACCGCAGAAAGGCGAGTCGTTTACCTGGAAGGTCATGGAAACGGTTGGCTCGTCGACAGTCAGAGGCTTCATCGCTTCGACCGCGTCCGGGTGGCACAGGGTGTCGGAGATGAACAGCGAGTCCATGCCGCTGATGCACACGATGTCGCCTGCGGCAGCTTCTTCAACGTCGATGCGGTGCAGACCGTGGTGACCCATCAGTTTCAGGATACGACCGTTACGCTTCTTGCCGTCGGCACCGATAGCCACGACTGGAGTGTTCGGCTTGACGCGACCACGAGCGATACGGCCAACACCGATAACACCCAGGAAGCTGTTGTAGTCCAGAGCGGAGATCTGCATCTGGAACGGACCTTCACGGTCAACAGCCGGCGCAGGTACGTTGTCGACGATCGACTGGTACAGCGGGGTCATGTCTTCAGCCATGTCGGTGTGGTCCAGACCGGCAATACCGTTCAGGGCCGAGGCGTAGACGACTTTGAAGTCCAGCTGTTCTTCGGTAGCACCCAGGTTGTCGAACAGGTCGAAGATCTGGTCCAGAACCCAGTCCGGACGCGCGCCTGGACGGTCAACCTTGTTGATGCACACGATTGGACGCAGGCCGGCTTCGAACGCCTTCTTGGTCACGAAACGGGTTTGCGGCATAGGGCCGTCTTGAGCGTCAACCAGCAGCAGAACGGAGTCGACCATCGACATTACGCGTTCAACTTCACCGCCGAAGTCGGCGTGGCCCGGGGTGTCCACGATGTTGATGTGGTAGCCGTTCCAGTTGATGGCGGTGTTTTTCGCCAGAATGGTAATACCGCGCTCTTTCTCCTGGTCGTTGGAGTCCATCACGCGCTCGTCGTTGAGCTCGTTGCGCTCCAGGGTGCCGGATTGACGCAAGAGTTTGTCTACCAGGGTGGTTTTACCATGGTCAACGTGAGCAATGATGGCGATGTTGCGTAGATTTTCGATCACTTGTGTATCTCGATCAGAGGATTCGGTGTGCTGACAAGTCT
Source organism: Pseudomonas sp. GGS8 (assembly GCF_024168645.1). Classification (NCBI taxonomy): domain Bacteria; kingdom Pseudomonadati; phylum Pseudomonadota; class Gammaproteobacteria; order Pseudomonadales; family Pseudomonadaceae; genus Pseudomonas; species Pseudomonas sp. GGS8. The sequence continues at coordinate 1,500,035 of NZ_JALJWF010000001.1, forward strand.
TGGCAGCGATTTACAGTAGAGTCAGGCCTTGCCGTTACAGCTTGACGGCAGAGTCGGGGGGCCGGTGACGCAGGCCACAGGCAAACAGCCCCGGGCTCTTAGCTCGGTCGATAAACGCGCACATTGGCATGCCCCTCACTGAGCAAATGGTGGGCATGCAGGCGACTCATCACGCCTTTGTCGCAATACAGCAGGTACTGGCGAGTAGGGTCCAGTTCCTTGAAACGAGCGTTCAGTGCATAAAACGGCATCGTTTGTACCTCAATGCCAGCAAGCTCCAGCGGGTCGTCTTCGGCGGCATCCGGGTGACGGATGTCGATGATGATCTGACCCGCCAGCGCTTCGCTGACTTCTTCAATCTGCAAGTCCTGGCCCAATTCGTCGATCACGCGATCGATCGGCACCAGCTTGGCGTTCTCGAGCGCACGCTCAAGCACCGCCATGTCGAATTCTTTCTCTTCATGCTCCACGCGCGGACGCTTGGCGTGGGTCTTGGGGTTCACCGAGATGACCCCACAGTATTCCGGCATGTGCTTGGCGAAGTCGGCGGTGCCGATTTCGTTGGCCAGGTCGATGATGTCCTGCTTGTGACTGGCAATCAGCGGACGCAAGACCAGCTTGTCGGTCACGCAGTCGATCACGGACAGGTTCGGCAGCGTCTGGCTCGACACCTGGGAAATCGCTTCGCCGGTGACCAGCGCTTCGATGTCCAGCCGATCGGCAATACGGGAAGCCGCGCGCAACATCATACGCTTCAAAACTACACCCATATGACTGTTATCGACTTTGCCGAGAATTTCTCCCAGGACTTCCTCGAACGGCACACTGACAAATAACACGCGTTGGGAGCTGCCGTACTTCTTCCAGATGAAGTGCGCGACTTCCATCACGCCCAGCTCGTGGGCACGTCCGCCCAGATTGAAGAAGCAGAAATGGCTCATCAGCCCGCGGCGCATGATCTGGTAGGCCGCAACAGTGGAATCGAAGCCGCCGGACATCAGCACCAGCGTCTGCTCCAGGGCACCCAGCGGATAACCACCGATGCTGTTGTGCTGGCTGTGGATCACGAACAACCGTTTGTCGCGAATTTCGATGCGAACTTCGATTTCAGGCTCTTTCAGCGAGATTCCGGCGGCGCCGCACTGACGACGCAGTTGGCTGCCGACGTATTTCTCCACGTCCATGGAGCTGAATTCGTGTTTGCCGGCACGCTTGCAGCGCACCGAAAAAATCTTCCCGGCCAGCGCATCGCCGAAGTGCAGCTTGCACTTCTCGACGATGTCATCGAAGTCGCCCAATGGGTACTCATCGACCTGCAGGAAATGCGCGATGCCCGGCATGCAGCTCAGGCGCTCGGTCATCTCCTTCAGGGCCTTCGGGTCACTAACGCGGGTTTCCAGCTCGAGATTGTCCCACACACCGTTCACCACCACGGCCGGGTCCAGATCGCGGAGCACGGTACGGATATTTTTGGCCAACTGGCGGATGAAACGCATCCGTACCGGGCGGCTCTTGATGGTGATCTCGGGGAAGACTTTTACGATTAGTTTCATGAAAACAGCGCGCGCAGGGCCAGCCGAAAAAGGGGGGCGCGGATTATAGCGGAAATTGCTCAAGGTTTAACCAGTTAATGTGCAGAAGGTTTTTCGCGCACCAAAACAGGTCATTTACGGAATTCGACGCTACATTACAGGGCGATATTTTGCAGTTTACGGCGCCGTGCACCTTTATAAGCGTGATATTGGGGCAAAAAACCCATGATGAGGCACTGGCATGCAATTTGCTCCCTTGTGAGGCAGGTTGCCATGGCAGAGTATTCGCGCCGGCATCACCCACATTTAAGGGCATCCATTACTAAGCCCGAAGCCACCCGGAGGACACTATGTCGAAGTCGGTTCAACTCATCAAAGATCATGACGTCAAGTGGATTGATCTGCGCTTCACGGACACCAAAGGCACTCAGCACCACGTGACCATGCCGGCTCGCGATGCGCTGGATGAAGCTTTCTTCGAAGAAGGCAAAATGTTCGACGGTTCCTCCATCGCTGGCTGGAAAGGCATCGAAGCTTCCGACATGATCCTGATGCCGGACGACACCACTGCCGTTCTCGACCCGTTCACCGAAGAGCCGACCCTGATCCTGGTTTGCGACGTGATCGAGCCTTCGACCATGCAAGGCTACGACCGTGACCCACGGGCGATCGCCAAGCGTGCCGAGGAATACCTGAAGTCGACCGGTATCGGTGACACCGTATTTGTGGGTCCGGAGCCTGAGTTCTTCATCTTCGACGAAGTGAAGTTCAAGTCCGACATCTCCGGTTCGATGTTCAAGATCTACTCCGAACAAGGTTCGTGGATGTCCGACCAGGACGTGGAAGGCGGCAACAAAGGCCACCGTCCAGGCGTCAAAGGCGGCTACTTCCCTGTTCCGCCGTTCGACCACGACCACGAAATCCGTACCTCCATGTGCAACGCCATGGAAGAAATGGGCCTGACCATTGAAGTTCACCACCACGAAGTGGCGACTGCCGGTCAGAACGAAATCGGCGTGAAGTTCAACACCCTGGTTGCCAAGGCTGACGAAGTTCAGACCCTGAAATACTGCGTACACAACGTAGCTGATGCCTACGGCCGCACCGCGACCTTCATGCCTAAGCCTCTGTACGGCGACAACGGTTCGGGTATGCACGTTCACCTGTCCATCGCCAAAGATGGCAAGAACACCTTCGCTGGCGAAGGCTATGCCGGCCTGTCCGACACCGCTCTGTACTTCATCGGCGGCATCATCAAGCACGGTAAGGCCCTGAACGGCTTCACCAACCCGTCGACCAACTCCTACAAGCGTCTGGTCCCAGGTTTCGAAGCTCCAGTGATGCTGGCCTACTCGGCTCGCAACCGTTCCGCTTCGATCCGTATTCCTTACGTGTCCAGCCCTCGCGCTCGCCGTATCGAAGCCCGCTTCCCGGATCCAGCAGCTAACCCGTACCTGGGCTTCGCTGCACTGTTGATGGCTGGCCTGGACGGCATCCAGAACAAGATCCACCCTGGCGACGCAGCTGATAAAAACCTGTACGACCTGCCGCCTGAAGAGGCGAAAGAGATCCCACAAGTTTGCGGCAGCCTGAAAGAAGCCCTGGAAGAGCTGGACAAAGGTCGTGCGTTCCTGACCAAAGGCGGCGTTTTCAGCGACGACTTCATCGACGCTTACATCGCTCTGAAAAGCGAAGAAGAAATCAAGGTTCGCACCTTCGTACACCCACTGGAATATGAGCTGTACTACAGCTGCTGATCCGGTAGCGCCGCGACACGCGGCGTGACAAAAGAGAGGCCTCCTTCGGGAGGCCTTTTTTGTGGGCGAACGTCTGTCATCGGATGCCCGGTTGCGTGCATCATGGCCTTCATCCGATAAAGCCGAGACCTTCCATGCGCCTATGCTCATCCCTTGCCTTGCTTACTGCCCTGCTGGCTAACAGCGCTTTCGCCAGCCCGGCCCCTGCCGCCCTCGCCCCACTGCTGGGCACCATCGAGGAGCGCCTGGCGATTGCCGATCAAGTCGCGCTGAGCAAATGGGACAGCGGCAAACCCGTCGAAGATCGTCAGCGCGAACGTGAGGTAATTGCGGGTGCTGTCGCCTTGGCTCCTGACTATAAATTGAGCAACGAAGCCGTCGAACAGTTTTTCTCGGCGCAAATCGAGGCCAACAAACTGGTGCAATACGCGCATTTGTCTGACTGGCATGCGCAAGGCAAGGCTCCCAACGACCCTCGCCCGGATCTCGTCGGGCAGATTCGCCCGCATCTTGATCAGTTACAAAAACGCCTGCTGCAACAACTGGCCGATTTCAGCCCTTATCGCAACGACCCGCAGTGCCCGTCCTGGCTGGCCAAGGCCAATAAATCCGGCACCCAAGTGTCGCTGCGCGAGCTAGCCCGGGTACGCGCCACTGCCGAGTTGTGCAGCGCCAGCCGTTGAGCCTGCCTGCCGACAGGCGCTGATGTGCTCTATGCTCAGCGCTGAGTCGCCACGAACGGAACAGGGCTGGACACTTGCCCAACGGCCAATGGAAGCCTGCAATGCGCTCATTGTTGTTATGCCTGCTCACACTGATCGCCCTGCCCGCCGCCGCGCAGATCTACAAGTACACCGACGCCAACGGCAACACGGCCTACAGCAATCAACCGCCCGATGGCGTTACAGCCCGGCCGGTCGAATTGCCACCGCTCAACAGCGTCGAGCGTCAGTCGCCAAGCGAGCCGGTAGCGCCTGCGCAGGCCAGTGGCCGTGACCAGCCCCACAGCGCGTATCAAGTGCTGGAACTGACCAGCCTGCCCACCGAAGAAGCCTTGCGCGCCAACAACGGCACATTCACCGTCAGCGTATTGATTAATCCGCGCCTGCAAGGCGCTCATCGATTGAGGCTGCTACTGGACGGCCAATCCTACGGCCAGCCGAGCAACGTGCCGATTCTGCAACTGGTGAACATCGACCGTGGCGAGCATAACCTCGCGGTTCAGGTGATCGACGGGCAAAACGTCGTGCAACAGAGCCCCACCGTGACCTTTACTGTGCAACGAGTGCATAAGCCTTGAGGGTATGGCTGCTGGCCGCGTGCCTGGTCTGCCTGCCGGCAATGGCCGAGGTCTTCACCTATATCGACGCCCAGGGCAATCGGGTTTTCACCGATCAGCCGGGCACCCGCAACGCCAAGCGAGTGCCGTTGGCGACCAGCAATCGAATGCCGGCCAACCCGAGTGGCGCGGCGCCCATGACGGCGACAAAATCAAAACCGGCCAAACCACTGTTTCATTACGACATGCTTCGGGTGCTGGTGCCGGAACCGGATGCCACGATCCGTAGCAGTGCCGGTGAATTGATCGTCAGCGTTACCAGCGAACCCGGCCTGCAACAGGGTCATCGTTATCGTTTGCTGCTGGACGGCCAGCCCACTGCCGAGCCCGGCCCCAGCCCGGTGTTCGCCCTGAGCAACATCGACCGCGGCAGTCACAACCTGTCGGTGGAAATCCTCGACGAACAGGGCCGCACCGTCGAACGCACGGCCAATCAACCGTTCCATATGCTGCGCATTTCCCTGGCGCAGAAACGCCAGGTCAAACCCTGCACCCTCACCGACTACGGCCAACGGCCGGAATGCCCCCTTAAAGACAAGCCTGAAGAAGAAAAAAGCGCCTTCTTGCCCTTCTTCTAACTTCGTTCAGGTTTACGCACTATATTGGTGCAAACATCTGCACCATACCCACATTCCAACCCATTTTGGTTCAAAAGTACCCGTAAAAGCTGGCAAAACGCCACGCAAACGAGCGTAAAACGCCCGTTTCAGGCTCTAAACGCTTCTTTTCGGAGCCTTGGTTTGGTTTTTGCATTTTCCTCGCATCAGCGCTTGTTTCCTTTCGCGCGCCCTGCTCCAAAAGAGGTCCTGATGACCATTAGCGACGCACTACACCGCTTGCTACTCGACAACCTGACCACCGCCACCATCCTGCTCGACGCCGAATTGCGCCTCGAGTACATGAACCCGGCGGCGGAGATGCTCCTGGCCATCAGCGGCCAGCGTAGCCATGGGCAGTTCATCAGTGAGCTGTTCACCGAATCCACCGAAGCGCTGAACTCCCTGCGCCAGGCGGTCGAGCAGGCGCACCCGTTCACCAAGCGCGAAGCGATGCTCACCGCCCTCACCGGCCAGACCCTGACCGTCGACTACGCCGTGACGCCAATCCTGAGTAATGGCGACACGATGCTGTTACTGGAGGTTCACCCTCGTGACCGCTTGTTGCGGATCACCAAGGAAGAAGCACAGCTGTCGAAGCAGGAAACCAGTAAAATGCTGGTACGCGGTCTCGCCCACGAGATCAAGAACCCTCTGGGCGGGATTCGCGGCGCGGCTCAGCTGCTCGCCCGTGAGTTGCCGGAAGAAAGCCTGCGCGATTACACCAACGTCATCATTGAAGAGGCCGATCGCCTACGCAACCTGGTGGATCGCATGCTCGGCTCCAACAAATTGCCGTCGCTGGCCATGTGCAACGTGCACGAAGTGCTGGAGCGCGTTTGTCAGTTGGTGGAAGCCGAAAGTCAGGGCTGCATCACTTTGGTGCGTGACTATGACCCAAGCATTCCGGATGTCCTGATCGATCGCGAACAGATGATTCAGGCCGTGCTGAACATCGTGCGCAACGCGATGCAGGCCATCAGCGGCCAGAACGAGCTGCGCCTTGGCCGCATCAGCTTGCGTACCCGCGCCATGCGCCAGTTCACCATCGGCCACGTGCGCCATCGCCTGGTGACCAAGATCGAAATCATCGACAACGGCCCGGGGATCCCCGCCGAGCTGCAGGAAACCATCTTCTTCCCCATGGTCAGCGGCCGCCCGGACGGTACCGGGCTGGGCCTGGCCATTACCCAGAACATCATCAGCCAGCACCAGGGCCTGATCGAATGTGACAGCCATCCAGGCCACACCACGTTCTCGATCTTTCTGCCACTGGAACAAGGAGCCACATCGACATGAGCCGTAGTGAAACCGTGTGGATCGTCGATGACGACCGTTCTATCCGTTGGGTCCTGGAAAAAGCCTTGCAACAGGAAGGCATGACCACGCAAAGCTTCGACAGCGCCGATGGCGTGATGAGCCGCCTGGCGCGCCAGCAGCCGGACGTGATCATCTCCGACATTCGCATGCCGGGTGCCAGCGGCCTGGACCTTCTGGCGCGGATTCGCGAACAACACCCACGGCTGCCAGTCATCATCATGACTGCCCACTCCGACCTGGATAGCGCTGTCGCGTCCTATCAGGGTGGCGCGTTCGAATACCTGCCCAAGCCGTTCGATGTCGACGAGGCCGTTTCCCTGGTCAAGCGCGCCAACCAGCACGCTCAGGAACAACAAGGCCTGGAAGTCGTCCCGACGCTGACCCGCACCCCGGAAATCATCGGCGAAGCGCCGGCGATGCAGGAAGTGTTTCGCGCCATCGGGCGCTTGAGCCACTCCAACATCACCGTGTTGATCAACGGCGAGTCCGGTACGGGTAAAGAACTGGTGGCCCACGCCCTGCACCGCCACAGCCCACGGGCAGCCTCGCCGTTCATTGCACTGAACATGGCGGCGATCCCCAAGGACCTGATGGAATCCGAACTGTTCGGTCATGAAAAAGGCGCGTTCACCGGCGCGGCTAACCTGCGTCGCGGGCGTTTTGAACAGGCCGACGGCGGCACGCTGTTCCTCGACGAAATCGGCGACATGCCGGCGGACACCCAGACTCGCTTGCTGCGGGTACTGGCCGATGGCGAATTTTACCGTGTCGGCGGTCACACGCCGGTGAAGGTCGATGTACGCATCATCGCTGCGACTCACCAGAATCTGGAAACCCTGGTGCACGCTGGAAAATTCCGTGAGGACTTGTTCCACCGCCTCAATGTGATCCGCATCCACATTCCACGGCTGTCGGACCGTCGCGAAGACATCCCGACCCTGGCCAAGCACTTCCTCAGTCGCGCCGCGCAGGAGCTGGCGGTGGAACCGAAGCTTCTGAAAAGCGAAACCGAGGAATACCTGAAAAACCTGCCGTGGCCAGGCAACGTGCGCCAGCTGGAGAACACCTGCCGCTGGATCACCGTGATGGCTTCGGGTCGCGAAGTGCACATCAGCGACCTGCCACCCGAACTGCTGAGCCTGCCGCAGGATTCGGCACCCGTGACCAACTGGGAGCAAGCGCTGCGCCAGTGGGCCGACCAGGCGCTGGCACGCGGCCAATCGAGCCTGCTCGACAGCGCCGTGCCGAGCTTCGAGCGGATCATGATCGAAACCGCCCTCAAACACACCGCCGGCCGCCGTCGCGACGCCGCCGTGTTGCTGGGCTGGGGGCGTAATACCTTGACGCGCAAGATCAAGGAATTGGGGATGAAGGTTGATGGCGGGGATGATGATGAGGGGGATGAGGGCTAAGCAGCCTTTAGATTTGCGCTGATCTCCAGATCCAATCGCGGGCAAGCCCGCTCCCACAGAACCTTTCAGTGGTTTCACTATCGGGTGAACACCATTGAACCTGTGGGAGCGGGCTTGCCCGCAATGCTTTTGAGGGCTTGATGCACCGCCTGAATGCAGCGTGAACCGCAATCGCGCACAACAAACCGTCCCATACCCCGCCTTCACCGGCACAAAAACCATATCACAAAAACACAAAAGCCCCGGATTACGGGGCTTTCAGCACGACTCGGCGACTTTCTGTTTCGACCTGTTAAAAACTGGCACGCTCCCTGCATTAGTCCAATCAGTGATTCGATTCACTACCCAGTTTCGGGGACCTTGGTACAGGCAGGCCGGGGATTCCCCCCTTTACACCGGGCTCATACCGCAACAGCGACGAGCCCACCCCGTTTTGGGGTCCTTGGTACAGGCAGGCCGGGGATTCCCTCTTTACACCGGGCTCACGACGCAATGCGCGAGCCCTCCCGTTTTGGGAACCTTGGTACAGGCAGGCCGGGGATTCCCTCTTTTATTGCTCTCGGAGATGGATCTCCAGCCGCCAGCGGTCATCGACCTCACTACCGGCCCACTCGCCCTGCAGTGGCCGGGCCGCCACCACCGTCAGCAACAATCCCCCATCACTCAAACGCGTTCGCCAGTTCACGTCCTTGCCGTTGAGCTTGAGCTGACCTTTCTGTGCACGACCTTCAGCCTCAAACAGCAATGCAACACTGCCGTCGACCAACTCGCCGTGGGTCTTGGGTTCGTTGTTGAACCACACCACCAGCCCATCGTTGGTCACCTCGACCTGCTGCAAAACGCTGGGGTCGGGCGCGGTCAGGCGACCGATCATCAGGCCCACCATCACCCCGACAATCGCCAGCGAAGCCATCACCCGCGAGAATAGTTTCGAACGGGGATCCGCTTGCGGCGTAGAATGCTGCTCATCTTTACCTTCGGAGCCGTGCATGTTTCACGTCATCCTTTTCCAACCAGAAATTCCGCCGAATACCGGCAACGTTATCAGGCTGTGCGCCAACAGTGGCTGCCACCTGCATTTGATCGAACCGCTGGGCTTCGAGATGGACGACAAGCGCCTGCGCCGGGCGGGCCTCGATTACCATGAGTATGCCACCCTGCAACGCCATGCGGACCTCGCCAGCTGTCTGGAAAGCCTCGGCCACCCTCGGCTGTTCGCCTTTACCACCAAGGGCTCGCGGCCGTTTCACGACGCCAGCTTCGCCGAGGGCGATGCGTTCCTGTTCGGCCCGGAAAGCCGTGGCTTGCCAGCCGAAGTGCTCGACGCCCTGCCCGGCGAACAACGCCTGCGCCTGCCCATGCGCGAAGGCTGTCGCAGCCTGAACCTGTCCAACACCGTGGCCATCGCGGTGTACGAAGCCTGGCGCCAGCTCGGGTTCAAGTAGCTCGAAGATCATTTTCGCCTGACAGAAACAATCGCGGGCAAGCCCGCTCCCACAGGCTCTGCACAATCCTGTGGGAGCGGGCTTGCCCGCGATCTTCAGCAGCGCAGCTTATTGAACGGTTGGAGTCTCGCCAGCCGTCTGCATGCGTTGCAGCTCTTGTGCGTACAGCGCGTCGAAGTTCACCGGGGCCAGCATCAGGGCCGGGAACGAACCGCGGGTCACCAGGCTGTCCAGGGTTTCGCGAGCGTACGGGAACAGGATGTTCGGGCAGAACGCGCCCAGGGTGTGGCTCATCGAAGCGTCGTCCAGATTCTTGATCAGGAAGATCCCGGCCTGTTGTACTTCAGCAATGAACGCCACTTCTTCACCGTTTTTCACAGTGACCGACAGGGTCAGTACGACTTCGTGGAAGTCGCCTTCCAGCGCCTTCTGACGAGTGTTCAGATCCAGACCGACGCTCGGCTCCCACTGCTGGCGGAAGATTGCCGGGCTTTTCGGGGCTTCGAAGGACAAGTCACGTACGTAGATGCGCTGCAAGGAGAATTGCGGTGCGTTTTCTTCTTCGCTAGCTGCAGTGTTCTGTTGGTCAGTCATCTCAGATCCTTTCTGATCTCGGGTCTTATAGGGGTGGCTATTTCTAAGTAAGGCAGTCAGGCCTTGAGCATGGCGTCGAGCTTGCCGGCGCGCTCCAGGGCAAACAAATCATCACAGCCGCCAACGTGGGTGTTGCCGATCCAGATCTGCGGCACGGACGTACGCCCGGCCTTCTGAGCCATTGCGGCACGCACCTGCGGCTTGCCATCGACCTTGATCTCTTCGAAGGCTACGCCTTTGTTCTCGAGCAGGTACTTGGCTCGCGAGCAATAAGGGCAGTAATCGCTGGAATAGACGACGACGTTGTTCATATCACTTCACCAGCGGCAGATTGTCGGCTTTCCAGCTGGAAATACCGCCAGACAGCTTGGCGGCGGTGAAGCCGGACTTCATCAGTTCGCGGGCATGAGTACCGGCAGTCTGACCCATGGCGTCGACCAGGATAATGGTCTTGGCCTTGTGTTTTTCCAGTTCGCCGACGCGAGCGGCCAGTTTGTCCTGAGGAATATTCAACGCGCCAACGATGTGACCGGCGGCGAAATCCTTGGTCGGACGAATGTCGACCACCACGCCTGCGTCCTTGTTGACCAGCCCGGTCAGTTCACCGGTGCTCAGGCTGCGGCCGCCGCCTTGCATCTGATAGGCCAATAGCAGGGCCGCCAGTACAACGAAGATACCCACGAGAATGTAGTGGTTGGTGGCGAATTGAATCAGGTGATCAACCATCGAAGGAGGTTCCAGGGCGTTAAAATGTCGGCCAGTATACACAGCCACTATGGTGGGCCAAACCCCGTCCGGCGGTGACGGCGTCGGAACTTAGCTTTAAACTCCTACTCCCTTTTCCATCGCCCTCTTTTAATTCAGCCACGAGTGGAATCCATGACTACCACGCCTAAACCTTTGGTCCTGATCATTCTCGACGGCTTCGGTCACAGTGACAGCCAGGAATCCAACGCCATCTATGCGGCGAAAAAACCCGTACTGGACCGCCTGTGGGCCACCGTGCCGAACGGCCTGATCTCGGGCAGCGGCATGGACGTCGGCTTGCCGGACGGCCAGATGGGCAACTCCGAAGTCGGCCACATGAACCTCGGCGCCGGCCGGGTGGTGTATCAGGACTTCACCCGCGTGACCAAAGCGATCCGCGACGGCGAGTTCTTCGAGAACCCGACCATCTGCGCCGCGGTGGATAAAGCCGTTGCTGCCGGCAAAGCCGTGCACTTCATGGGCCTGCTGTCCGATGGCGGCGTTCACAGCCACCAGGACCACCTGATCGCCATGGCTGAACTGGCCTTCAAGCGCGGCGCCGAAAAAATCTACCTGCACGCCTTCCTCGACGGCCGCGATACGCCGCCGAAAAGCGCCCAGTCGTCGATCGAATTGCTGGATGCGACCTTCGAAGCCCTCGGTAAAGGCCGGATCGCCAGCATCATTGGCCGTTATTACGCCATGGACCGCGACAACCGTTGGGACCGCGTGTCCCAGGCCTACAACCTGATTGTCGATGGCGCCAGCGAATTCAACGCTGCCACCGCTCAGGAAGGCCTGCAAGCCGCCTACGAGCGTGGCGAGAGCGACGAATTCGTCAAAGCCACCAGCATCGGTGAGCCGGTGAAGGTCGAAGACGGCGACGCCGTGGTCTTCATGAACTTCCGTGCCGACCGTGCCCGCGAACTGACCCGCGTGTTCGTCGAAGACGATTTCAAGGAATTCGAACGCGCACGCAAGCCTGCGCTTGCCGGTTTCGTCATGCTGACCCAATACGCCGCCAGCATCCCCGCGCCATCGGCCTTCGCCGCGGGCAGCCTGGAAAATGTGTTGGGTGATTACCTGGCGAAAAACGGCAAGACACAGCTGCGCATCGCCGAAACCGAGAAGTACGCTCATGTGACCTTCTTCTTCTCCGGCGGTCGCGAAGAACCGTTCCTGGGCGAAGAGCGCATCCTGATCCCGTCGCCGAAAGTCGCCACCTACGACTTGCAACCCGAGATGAGTGCCCCGGAAGTCACCGACCGCATCGTCGATGCCATTGAAAACCAGCGCTACGACGTGATCGTGGTCAACTACGCCAACGGCGACATGGTCGGCCACAGCGGCGTGTTCGAGGCGGCGGTGAAAGCTGTGGAATGCCTGGACACCTGCGTCGGCCGCATCGTCACGGCACTGGAAAAAGTCGGCGGCGAAGCCCTGATCACCGCCGACCACGGCAACGTCGAGCAAATGTCCGACGCCTCCACCGGCCAGGCCCACACTGCCCACACCACCGAGCCGGTGCCGTTCATCTATGTCGGCAAGCGTGACTTGAAGGTTCGCGAAGGCGGCGTTCTGGCCGACGTGGCACCGACCATGCTGATGTTGCTGGGGCTTGAGAAGCCAGCGGAAATGACCGGGGCTTCGATTCTGGTGTAATCCGCCTCATCAAACACCGCCAAACCCTGTGGGAGCGAGCCTGCTCGCGATAGCAATCTGACAGCCAACATCTTTGTTGATTGTACTGATGCCATCGCGAGCAGGCTCGCTCCCACATTGGTTTTCAGTGTTTTTCAGTCCAGTTATCACACAGCCCCAATTGGGCATTTTTTTTGCTGCGCTTGGCGGGCATACTAGGCCGTCCCTTTCCCTGGTGTCGCCCGCCTCTATGCTTCGCGTCCTGATAGCCCTCGCTCTGACTTGCCTGCTCCAACCGGCCTTTGCCGACGAGCGCGCGCAAACCCAACAACAGTTGGACGCCACGCGTCAGGACATCGCTGAGCTGAAAAAACTGCTGGGTAAACTCCAGGAAGAAAAATCCGGGGTGCAGAAAGACCTCAAAGGCACCGAAACCGAGATGGGCACGCTCGAGAAGCAGGTCGAAGCGCTGCAAAAAGAGCTGAAGAAAAGCGAATCCGAGCTGCAGCGACTCGATGGTGAGAAAAAAAAACTCCAGAGCGCGCGCATTGAACAGCAACGGCTGATCGCCATTCAGGCCCGCGCGGCCTATCAGAATGGCCGCCAGGAGTACCTGAAACTGCTGCTCAACCAGCAGAACCCGGAAAAATTCGCCCGCACCCTCACCTATTACGACTACCTGAGCCAGGCCCGCCTGGAGCAGCTGAAGAATTTCAACGAGACCCTGCGCCAACTGGCCAATGTCGAAAAAGACATCTCGATGCAGCAAGCCCAGTTGCTGGTGCAGAAAAGCAGCCTCGACAGCCAGCGCGACGAACTCGACAAGGTCCGCAAAGAGCGCCAGCAAGTCCTGGCCAAGTTGAATGACGACGTGAAGGCTCGAGACCAGAAACTGGCCGCCCGCGAGCAGGATCAGGCGGACCTGTCTAAAGTCCTTAAAACCATTGAAGAAACCTTGGCCCGTCAGGCCCGTGAGGCAGAAGAAGCGCGGCAAAAAGCGTTGATCGCCCAGCAGGAAGCTGAAAAAAAGCGGTTACGTGAGGCTCAGGCTCAAGCAGACGCCACTGACGCCCCACGCAAACCCGCCAAATCGACGCCCGGCGCTCTGGTTTCAAGTTCAGGTGAGACCTTCGGCGGCCCTTTTGCTTCAACTCGCGGCAAACTTCCATGGCCGGTTGATGGTCGACTGCTGGCGCGCTTCGGTGAAACCCGTGGCGACGATGCCCGAACCAAGTGGGACGGCGTGATGATCAGCGCCTCCGCCGGCAGCCAGGTGCATGCCGTTCACGGCGGCCGCGTGGTGTTTGCCGACTGGCTGCGCGGTGCCGGGCTGCTGGTGATTCTCGACCACGGCAACGGTTTTTTGAGTCTTTATGGTCACAACCAGACGCTGCTCAAGTCTGCCGGTGACGTGGTAAAAGCCGGTGAGTCCATCTCCACTGTCGGTAACAGTGGCGGGCAGGACACACCAGCACTGTATTTCGCTATTCGTCAGCAGGGTCACCCGAGTGATCCAGCGCAATGGTGCCGTGCGCAAGGATAAGCACGTTACCTAATTCAGGAGTTTGTTCGACATGCTGCATTTGTCCCGCCTTACCTCGCTGGCCCTGACGATCGCCCTGGTGATCGGCGCGCCTCTGGCGTTTGCCGCTCAACCGGCCCCGACGGTCGCGCCTGCCGGCACCGCTGCGACCACCAAGGCGCCATTGCCGCTGGACGAGTTGCGCACCTTTGCCGAAGTCATGGACCGGATCAAGGCAGCCTATGTAGAACCGGTGGATGACAAGACCCTGCTGGAAAACGCCATTAAAGGCATGCTCAGCAACCTTGACCCGCACTCCGCCTATCTGGGCCCGGAAGACTTCACTGAACTGCAGGAAAGCACCAGTGGCGAATTCGGTGGCCTGGGCATCGAAGTCGGCGCTGAAGACGGTTTCATCAAAGTGGTTTCGCCCATCGATGACACCCCGGCTTCCAAGGCCGGCATCCAGGCCGGCGACTTCATCGTCAAGATCAACGGCCAGCCGACTCGCGGCCAGAGCATGACCGAAGCCGTGGACAAGATGCGCGGCAAGATCGGCCAGAAGATCACCCTGACCCTGGTGCGCGACGGCGGCACGCCGTTCGACGTGACTCTGGTCCGCGCCACCATCCAGGTGAAAAGCGTCAAGAGCCAGTTGCTGGAGTCCGGCTACGGCTATATCCGCATCACCCAGTTCCAGGTCAAGACCGGTGAAGAGGTCTCCAAGGCCCTGGCCAAGCTGCGCAAGGACAACGGCAAGAAACTCAGCGGCATTATCCTCGACCTGCGTAACAACCCGGGCGGCGTGCTGCAATCGGCGGTGGAAGTGGTCGACCACTTCATCACCAAGGGCCTGATCGTCTACACCAAGGGCCGCATTGCCAACTCCGAGCTGCGCTTCTCCGCCACCGGCAAGGACGAAAGCGAAGCCGTGCCAATGGTCGTGCTGATCAACGGCGGCAGCGCCTCGGCCTCGGAAATTGTCGCCGGCGCCCTGCAGGATCAGAAACGTGCGGTAGTCATGGGCACTACCAGTTTCGGCAAAGGCTCGGTACAAACCGTGTTGCCACTGAACAACGACCGCGCACTGAAAATCACCACGGCGCTGTACTACACGCCGAACGGCCGCTCGATTCAGGCTCAGGGCATCGTCCCGGACATCGAAGTGCGCAAGGCCAAGATCACCAACGAGCAGGACGGCGAGTACTTCAAGGAAGCCGATCTGCAAGGTCACTTGGGCAACGGCAACGGCGGTGCCGACAAACCGAGCGGTTCGGGCAGCAAAGCCAAGGCCATGCCGCAGGATGACGATTACCAGTTGGCCCAGGCCCTGAGCCTGCTCAAAGGGCTGAGCATCACCCGCGGCCACTGAGATGCGCTTGCGGTTGCTACTCGGTCTGCTGTGCAGTCTGGCGGGTGTTGCTCACGCGGCGCCCGTCACGACAGCGACCACACCTCACAAGGCTTATCTGAGCCTGATCATCGATGACTTGGGGCAGAACCTGCCCCGGGATCGGCGCGTGCTGGCCCTGCCCGGCCCGGTCACCACGGCGATCATGCCCGATACACCCCACGCCACCGAATTCGCCCGCCAAGCCCATCGTGCCGGCAAGACTGTCATTCTGCACATGCCCATGGACCCGGCCACCGGGCCGTTCGCCTGGCACCCCGAGTTACCCATCGAAGAGCTCGAGAAGCGCCTGAACGCAGCATTCGAGGCGGTGCCATACGCCGCGGGCATCAATAACCACATGGGCAGCCGCATGACCGCTCAGCAACCGGCCATGGCCTGGCTGATGGCGGATTTGCAGCGTCGGCACAAGTTCTTCGTCGACAGCCGCACCAGTGCGCAAACCGTGGCCGCCGCCGAGGCGCAGAAGATTGGTTTGGCGAGTGTTTCGCGGGATGTATTTCTGGATGATGAACGCACCGAAGCGGCGATCTTCACCCAGCTTCAAGCGGCGATCAGCCTGGCGCGCAAGCAGGGCTCGGCGGTGATGATCGGACATCCATATCCGCAGACCCTGGCGGTACTGGAGCGTGAGTTACCCAAGCTCAAGGCGCAGGGTATTGACTGGATCGACATCAAATTGATGATCAGCGTGCGCGGCAATCGCGCGACGGCTGCTCATGGCAATGATGGGCAATACCGTCTACCGCCCGGTAAATAATCAAGCCCCCTTCTGTCTCTCGATATCTATATATGCCTCTTGGTATCCAGCGTCGTGCCACGATTGCGCACACCTGAATTTCATCACCAAGGAATGGCCATGAAATACCTTCGCTACTTTTGCCTGACGGCCCTGATCGGACTGGCAACAACTACCCCTGTACAGGCGCGCGACCTCGGAGAAGGCGCCGTCAATGGCTCAATGTCTAGAGCGCTGCAAAACAGCGAGCATCATTATGAACTCTGGAGCGGCATCGGACGCCTGAGCCTGCAATCTGGAGAATCCTGCAGCGCCGTTCTTCTAGACACGCGAAACAGCCAAGGCCATGCCACTGGCCCTGGCTATCTACTCACCAGTGGCCATTGCGTGTTCTTTCAGTTCGGTTCGGCGCGGACCCACCTGCCTGTGGTGGCCAACATCACCTTCAGCTACTTTTTTGATACGCCCCAGCGTCATCACCGATACGCTGTCCACACGGCCCGGTGGAGCAGCCTGGTGGGCACTGATCTGGCAGTACTTGAGGTCGACGCCACCTTGGCCTCGCTGATACAGGCCGGAGTCAACCCGCTGAAGCTGGCGCCCCATCAAACCTATGAGAGTCATGATGTGCTTAACGTCAGCGCGCCGAGCGGCTTCACTGAACACGGGCTTCGATTGAGCGCTTGCGCCGAGCAAACCGCCGGAACGTTCATCGATCACCCCGGGGTCTTCCCTTTGGCCATGAGAAACCGTTGCGACCTTCACGCTGGCAGCTCCGGCAGCCCGATGCTGAACCGCCGCACCAACGAAATCACCGGTATCGTCAGTCAAGTCGCAGCCTACCGCAATACGCCAGCGCCGCCCGACTGCGAACATTCGCCATCCTGCCAAGCTGCGCGCTTCAACTACAGCTACTCTGCCAACTTCCTCTACCACTGCTTTATTGACGGTGTCTTCACCAGCAACGGGACGAACTGTTCGTTGGAACCGGTCGAGCTGACTGTCACGGAGCCCTGGAATCTCAAGTCAAATGTGCATAGAACGCAAAGTGCGTCTGGGCAGATCGTATTGCCTGCCTGGGACTTCGGGTTCTCCCTCCAGACACCTTTCTATCGTTACAAAGCGGTCCGTAACGCCAGAGATTGCAAGATTCCCGACCATTACAGCGCCGCCATCAGCGCTGAAGACGCTTTCATCAATGCTGCAATAGGACCACAAAACGGTGCGCATGCACTCTGCATTATCGGCGTCGATTCCGAACAACAGAGCCTGACAAGGGCAACATTGAATAATGTGTTCACGAGAGCTGTGTACTTGAGCCCGGTGCCGGTCGCTTCCGTTCAGGCCAGGTCCAGGTAATGACTACAAATACCGCCCCATGATGTCGTCCACCACACCTTCCTTGCGCAACTGATCCAGCGCGGCTTGCAGTTTGGCCACGGTCTCATCCGGCACATCCCTGTTCAGTGCCAGGTACAGTTCGGCGCTGTTGAAGCGCAGCACGGTCTTGAGCCCGGTCACCCCGTCCTGCCGCGCCAGGTAACGTCCGGCCGGATCGCCAGTGGCCCACAGGTCAATCTGACCGTTAGCCAGCTTCTTCGCGTTGTCCTGATCGCGCAGCACCACAATCGGCTTCAGCCCTTGCTTGGTCAGTGTCTCGGCAATCGCATCACCCTTGTAGGCGCCGATTTTGTATTTGCGCGCCTGCTCCAGCGACTCGAGGGTGATCTTGCTATCGGCCTTGGCCAGCATGACCCAGTCGTCCGGGCCGATCGGGCCAACCCACTTGAAGAGATTCTCGCGGTCCGGCAACCGCGCCATCACAAACACGCCATAACCGGGCTTTTCCAGGGCGAGTTTGTAGATTCGCTCCCAAGGGAAACGCAGCGTCAGGCTGTAGGGGATGTCGGCACGCTTGAACATCTCGCGGACGATGTCCACGGCGATGCCGTTGATGTTCTCGCCCTGAGCGAAGTTCTTGCCGTTCTTCGCCATGTTGTACGGCGGGAAGTTTTCCGTCAGCAGCACCAGGCCGGAGTCGGGACTTTCTTCGGCATGAACTCCGTTGATGAACAACAGAGAAGCGCTGGCGAGGACAAGAAGAAGTCGTTTAAGCATGTCGGGCTACCGGAATCCATGGCGTGCCCAAGAGTGCCTTGAGCCCGCCATACTGTCCACTGGCCTGTATGTTTAACGCATCACGATTCCGCGATGAGCCATGTAGGCCTTGGCTTCCTGAACGGTGTATTCGCCGAAGTGGAAAATACTCGCCGCCAATACCGCGCTGGCGTGGCCTTCGAGAATGCCATCCGCCAGGTGCTGCAGGTTTCCGACGCCACCGGAGGCGATCACCGGAATCCCCAGCGCATCACTGATAGCGCGGGTGACACCCAGGTCGAAACCGTTTTTCATGCCGTCCTGGTCCATGCTGGTCAGCAGGATTTCGCCGGCACCGAGGCCTTCCATCTTCTTCGCCCACTCAACGGCGTCGAGGCCGGTTGGCTTGCGACCACCGTGGGTGAAGATTTCCCAGCGCGGGGGTTCGCCCGGGCCGGAAACTTTCTTGGCGTCAATGGCGACAACGATGCACTGCGAGCCGAAATGCTGGGCTGCTTCACCGACAAATTCCGGATTGAACACCGCGGCGGTGTTAATCGAGACTTTGTCCGCGCCGGCATTCAGCAGATTGCGAATGTCCTGCACGGTGCGCACACCACCGCCCACGGTCAGCGGGATGAACACCTGGCTGGCCATGCGCTCGACGGTGTGCAGCGTGGTGTCGCGGCCGTCGACGCTGGCGGTGATGTCGAGAAAGGTAATCTCGTCGGCACCCTGCTCGTCGTAGCGACGGGCGATTTCCACCGGGTCACCGGCGTCGCGAATATTCTCGAACTTGACGCCCTTGACCACCCGGCCGTTATCCACGTCCAGGCAAGGGATGATGCGTTTGGCCAGCGCCATGGTCAGTCCTCAGCCTTTGTACGAATCGCAGAAAGCTTGCGCTTCAGCAACATCGAGGGTGCCTTCGTAAATCGCCCGGCCGGTGATGGCACCGATGATGCCTGGCGCCTTGGCGTCGAGCAGCGACTTGATGTCACCCAGATTGTGGATACCGCCGGACGCAATGACCGGGATCTTCGTCGCAGCAGCCAAAGCAGCGGTGTAAGAGACGTTGCAGCCCTGCATCATGCCGTCTTTGGCGATGTCGGTATAAACGATCGCGGACACGCCGTCGGCTTCGAATTGCCTGGCCAGGTCGATGACCTGCACGGTGCTGATTTCAGCCCAGCCGTCGGTGGCGACAAATCCGTCCTTGGCATCCAGGCCGACAATCACCTTGCCAGGGAACGCGCGGCAGGCTTCGGCGACGAAGGCCGGATCTTTCACGGCTTTAGTGCCGATGATCACGTAGCTCACGCCCGCTTTCACGTAGTGTTCGATGGTTTCCAGGGAACGGATACCGCCGCCGATCTGAATCGGCAGGTTCGGATAGCGCTTGGCGATAGCGGTGACCACTTCGCCGTTGACCGGCTGGCCTTCGAATGCGCCGTTCAGGTCGACCAGATGCAGACGACGGCAACCGCCCTCCACCCACTTGGCAGCCATGCTCACCGGGTCATCGGAGAACACTGTGGAATCTTCCATGCGGCCCTGGCGCAGACGAACACAGGCACCGTCTTTGAGATCGATAGCGGGAATAATCAGCATCTGGCAAACCTTCAAATTCGAGTGTTCAGCTTCGCTCGGAAATCAGTTTTTCTCGAGCGCCCACAGGTCGCTTTCGATGCTTTCGAACCTCTCTTTGAGGTGCGTCTGCACATCGAAAATCGCCCTGTTGTAATAGTGCGGAGCAATTTCGCGGGTAAACAGCTCAAGGATTTCAGCCGCTTCGAACGAACCCAGGTCCAGTTCGAAGCGATCTTCCATGAAGCGTTTGATCTTCTGGTTCGCCTCGTTCTCCTGTTCAGGAGTGAGGGTCAGGATCGGCGGCTTCTTCTTGACGGCCATTTACCAGCGACCATCCCACGCAGCGAAGTTCTGCAGCAATTGCAGGCCATGGGTATGGCTCTTCTCCGGGTGGAACTGCACGGCGAAACGCGAGCCATCGGCCAGCGCGGCGGCGAAATCGACCCCGTAATGACCGCTACCGACCACCTGCCGCGCATTGCCGGCAGCGATGTAGTAGCTGTGCACGAAGTAGAAACGCGCCAGGTCCGGAATGTTGTGCCACAGCGGGTGCGTTACCGTCTGCTTCACTTCGTTCCAGCCCATGTGCGGCACTTTCAGGTGCTCGCCGTCTTCGTGCAGATCCTTGCCGAAGAACTTCACCTGGCCCGGGAACAGGCCGATGCAATCGACGCCGTCATTCTCTTCGCTGCGGTCGAGCAAGGCTTGCATGCCCACGCAAATGCCGAGGAACGGACGGTCCTGGCTGACTTCACGCACCAGCGAATCGAAGCCCAGACGACGGATCTCTGCCATGCAATCGCGAATCGCGCCAACGCCGGGGAATACCACCCGGTCGGCTTCGCGAATCACGTCGGCATCGCTGGTGATCAAGACCTTGCCAGCTCCGACGTGCTCGAGGGCCTTGGCCACCGAGTGCAGGTTGCCCATGCCGTAATCGATAACCGCGACCGTCTGCATTACAGAACGCCTTTGGTCGAAGGCATTTGCCCGGCCATGCGGTCATCCAGCTCCACGGCCATGCGCAGCGCGCGGCCGAAAGCCTTGAACACGGTCTCGATCTGGTGGTGGGTGTTGTGCCCACGCAGATTGTCGATGTGCAGGGTGACGTTGGCGTGGTTGACGAAGCCCTGGAAAAACTCCTGGAACAGGTCAACGTCGAAGCCGCCGACGGTCGCGCGGGTATACGGAACATGCATCTGCAGGCCAGGACGGCCGGAGAAGTCGATCACCACACGCGACAGCGCTTCATCGAGCGGCACGTAGGCGTGGCCGTAGCGACGGATGCCTTTCTTGTCGCCGATGGCTTTGGTGAAGGCCTGACCCAGGGTGATACCGACGTCTTCCACCGTGTGGTGGTCGTCGATATGCAGGTCGCCCTTGCTGACAATATCCAGGTCGATCAGCCCGTGACGGGCGATCTGGTCCAGCATGTGCTCAAGAAAAGGCACACCGATATCAAATCGGGCCTTTCCGGTGCCATCCAGGTTGATCGAGGCTTTGATCTGGGTTTCCAGAGTGTCGCGCTCGACAGACGCCATACGTTCGGCCATCACCAGCTCCGCAAAAAATCATTGGGGCGAAAAAGGCAGCCATTATAGGGTCGCGGGCGCTAAACAGAAACACGGGAGGTGATATCACTGACGGAGTGAACCCCGTGCTGTCGGGGATAGACATGTCCATACAAGCATTTGGCTGGACCACAAACAAATGTGGGAGCGAGCCTGCTCGCGAAGGGGCCATGACATTCAACATCCCTGTCGACTGTCAGACCGCTATCGCGAGCAGGCTCGCTCCCACAAGGGTGATGCGTTTACTTAGTGAAACAGCACCGCCGTTTTCTGCAAGGTCACCCAAACACCCCACGCCAACGGAATCCCCACCACCAGCCACGCAGCCACCGCCAACGGCTTGGTGCCGGCATCCGCTTTCCACTCCAGCACAGTGCTGGCGTCAGCACCCTTGTCGTGGCCGAGCGCCTGTTCGGCGGCCAGCTCGGCGTCGGTCATGAAGTACTTGTCGGCCACCGGACGCACCAGCAGGTTGCAGATAAAACCCAGCACCAGCAGGCCCGCGAGGATGTACAAGGTGATGTCGTAAGCCGCGGCACGTTCAACGCCGATGCTCAGCTGATATTCACGCAGGTAGTTCACCAACACTGGCCCCAACACACCCGCCGCCGCCCACGCCGTCAACAAACGACCGTGGATCGCGCCGACCATTTGCGTACCGAACAAGTCCGCGAGATAGGCAGGAACAGTCGCAAAACCACCGCCGTACATCGACAGAATGATGCAGAACGCCGCCACGAACAGCGCAACGCTGCCCAGGTGACCGAGGTTCGGGATCAGCGCGTACAGGGCGAACCCCAGGGCGAAGAACACAAAGTAGGTGTTTTTGCGGCCCAGATAATCCGAGAACGAAGCCCAGAAAAACCGGCCACCAATGTTGAACAGGCTCAGCAAACCGGTGAAACCGGCAGCAATCGCAGCGATCGAAGCCAGTTGCGAAGCGTCCAGTTGACCGAACGTCAGGTCGTTGCCAAGCAATTTACCGGCGAACACTTCCTGCAACAGTGGCGAAGCCATGCCGAGGATGCCGATACCCGCCGAAACGTTCAGACACAGCACCAGCCATACCAGACGGAATTGCGGGGTCTTCCACGCCACATTCACATGCACATGACGGTGAGTGATCATCGCGTTCGAGGCTTTTTTCGCCGGAGCCGTCCAGCCTTCAGGCTTCCAGCCGGTTGGCGGAACGCGGTAGGACAGCGCACCACCGATCATGAACACGAAGTAGATCGCGGCCATCACCAGGAAGCTCTGCCATACACCCACGCTGGTTGGCGAAGCGAAATGCCCCATCAGGGCTGCAGCCAGTGGAGCACCGACCATCGCGCCGCCGCCGAACCCCATGATCGCCATGCCGGTTGCCATGCCGCGCTTGTCCGGGAACCACTTGATCAGGGTCGAGACCGGCGAGATGTAACCCAGCCCCAGGCCGATACCGCCAATGACCCCGGAGCCGATCCACATCAGCCAGATCTGGTGGGTATAGACCCCCAGCGCCGACATCAGCAGACCGCCACACCAGCACAGCGCCGACACAACACCTGCCTTGCGCGGACCTGCGTGTTCGAGCCAGCCGCCCCAGATCGCTGCCGAGCAGCCAAGGAAGATGAAGAACAGGGTATAAATCCAGCCGAGCATCGAGATCGGCCAGTCACATTGCGACGAAAAGACCTGGGCGATAAAGCTCATGTCCGGTGCGCAGGCCACGGCTTTGGTGACACCCAGGGCTTTGGACAGCGGCAGCCAGAACACCGAAAAGCCGTAGGCCATGCCGATGCACAGGTGGATGGCCAGAGCGGCCGGTGGTACAAGCCAGCGGTTGAAACCGGGCTTGGCGATGATGCGCTCCTTGGACAGGAACGCAGGCCGGTCGGCAAAGCCGTCCGCCGTGATGCTCGTAGTCATGGTGTTTCCCCCAATTATTAGTAGGGTTCGCCAGCCGCCCCTCACCCCCAGCCTTTATGCACGCAGACATGACTGTTTTTAGGTGAAGCTTCATTTTGGTGCGACATCACGTCGCAGAAGGACGGACGAACGGGCAGAGGTTACCATTTGCACGTGACAGAAAAACCAAACTGATATCACCTTTTGTATGTCATCTGATCTCGTACCACTGGATGAACATTGTTTTCACGGGGAATGGCTCCGTATAACTTCACAGGAATCTCCATGCCGATCATTGTCGAGCCGCTGAACCAGGCCACTTATCAGGATCAGCAAGATCTACAGAAGATCTACCACGACGCCCCGAACTGGCTGTTTGCGCCATTTGCAGCGGATAGCGAACTGATCGAAGCGTGCCTGCTGGACGGTTCGCTGATCGCCGGACGCTTCAATGATCGATTGCTGGGCGCAGCACGGCTGCAACGGCACCATGACACCTGGCATTTGTCCCATCTGTGCGTACGAAAAATCACCCGTCGTCGTGGTGTTGCCGAGCGCCTGGTGAGCGAAGCGCAGAAAATGGCGGCGCAATCGGGCGCGACATTGCGCCTGCTGGCGCCTGCCGGGCACCTCGAAGTCCAGGCGCTGGCGGCTAAGCTGAAGGTGCCGCTGGATGTGCTTCCGACGTGATCGTCTGACCGGTCTGCCACTTCGGAGCGCTATACTCCCCGGCTAAATTTCGAATTCGACTAATACAAGGACTCGCCCATGAAAGCGTTCGGCAAAATCCTGGGTCTGGTACTTCTCGGGCTGTTGCTGATCATTGTGGCGCTGGGCTTTGCCCTGACCCACCTCTTCGATCCCAACGACTATAAAGACGAGATTCGCCAGATTGCCCGCGACAAGGCCCACATCGAGCTGACGCTCAATGGCGATATCGGCTGGAGCCTGTTCCCTTGGCTGGGCCTGGAATTGCATGAAGCCAGTGTGGCAACCCTGGCCAAGCCCACCGAGCCGTTTGCTGACCTGCAGATGCTCGGTCTGTCGGTCCGTGTGATTCCGCTGCTGCGCCGCGAAGTGCAGATGAGCGATGTGCGCGTCGAAGGCCTGAACCTGCGCCTGAACCGCGACAAGGACGGCCACGGCAACTGGGAAGACATCGGCAAGGTGCCGGCGCCTGCCGCGCCAACAACCTCGACCACAACGCCCGCCACCACCGGCGAACCCGCGCCAACGACCACCGCCCAGGCAGAAAAACCGGCTCAGCCAGTCCGCCTGGACATCGACAGCCTGACCGTCAACAACGCCCGCGTTGAGTACAGCGATGAGAAAACCGGCAAGCAGTTCAGCGCCGAAAGCATCCAGCTGAGTACCGGCCCGGTACATGACTCGACCAACATCCCGGTCAAACTTACTGCGTTCCTCGGCACCAACCAACCGGTTCTGCGGGTGCGGACCGAGCTGGCCGGCGAGCTGCGTTTCGAGCGTGCGCTGCAACGCTACAAATTCGAAGACATGAAACTCTCCGGCGAAGTCTCTGGCGATCCGCTGGAAGGCAAGACCATGACCTTCGCCGCTCAAGGTCAGTTGCTGCTGGACAAGGCCGCCAACGTCGCCGAATGGACCGGCATCAAGATCTCCGCCAACCAGTTGCGCGCCCTGGGTGAGCTGAAAGCCAACGACCTCGACAAGACTCCGCAAATCAGCGGCGGCCTGTCGATTGCCCAATTCGATCTGGCGAAATTCGTCGACGGCATCGGCCAGAAACTGCCGGCGATGGCCGAAGGCAGCCTGAGCAAAATCGAACTGGTCAGCCAGGTTACCGGCACACCGACCAGCCTGTCGCTCGACAACCTCAACCTGAAACTCGACGACAGCACCTTCAGCGGCCGCATCGCCATCGAAGACTTCGCCAAGCAATCACTGCGGGCAACCCTCAAGGCTGACACCTTCAACGTCGACCGTTACCTGCCGCCGAAATCCGCCGAAGCCAACAGCGCCACACAGGTGCGCAAGGCCGAAGTGGCCAGCACCGAAGCCGATGCCCTGGCCGGCGCGGGCAGCACACCACTGCCGCCATCACCGACCAAAGGCCCGTGGAGCAGCGACCGTCTGTTCCCGGTGGAGCGCCTGAGCAAACTCGATGTGGACGCCGACCTGACCTTCGGCCAACTGACCCTCGACAAACTGCCGATCCAGAACGCCGTGCTCAAGGCTAACGGCCAGGGCGGCTTGCTGACCCTGGAGAACCTGCGCGGCGATCTGTACGACGGTGACTTCGAAGCCAAGGGCACCCTGGATGTGCGCCAGCAAGTGCCGGCGCTGAACGTGCAGACGCGCATCAGCAAAGTGCCTGTGGAAAAAATCCTCGAAAGCCAGGGGAAAAATCCGCCGGTCAAAGGCCTGGTCACGCTCAACAGTGCCCTGACAGGCAGCGGCAATAGCCAGAGCGCGCTGATCGACAGCCTCAATGGCAACGCCAGTTTCGTCATCAACAACGGTATGTTGCTCAATGCCAACCTTGAGCAACAACTGTGCAAAGGCATCGCCACCCTGAATCGCAAAACCCTCAGCGGCGAACCGCGGGGCAAGGACACCCCCTTCGAGGAGCTCAAGGGCAACCTGATTTTGCGCAACGGCGTGGCCAATAACCCGGACCTGAAAGTGCGCGTCCCAGGTATGACCGTCAACGGTAACGGTGACATCGACCTGCGGGTGCTGGGCATGGATTACCGCCTGGGCATCATCGTGGAAGGCGACAAAAGCGACATGCCGGACCCGGCCTGTCAGGTCGGCGAGAAATTCGTCGGCATCGAATGGCCGCTGCGCTGCCGTGGCCCGCTGGAGCTGGGCGCCAAAGCTTGCCGCCTCGACAACGAACGCATGGGCCAAGTCGCCAGCAAACTGGCCGGCGAGCGCATCAGCGAAAAAATCGACGAGAAGCTTGGCGATAAAGTCAGCCCGGAACTGAAAAACGCGCTCAAGGGGCTGTTCAAGCGATGAGAGCCGAGCAGTTTTCAACAGCCGTGCTGGATTGGTACGACCGCCACGGTCGCCATGACTTGCCGTGGCAACAGGGCATCACCCCTTACCGGGTGTGGGTCTCGGAAATCATGTTGCAGCAGACCCAGGTCAGCACCGTGCTGAACTACTTCGACCGGTTCATGGCCTCGCTGCCAACTGTCGAAGCCCTGGCCGCCGCGCCGGAAGACGAAGTGCTGCACCTGTGGACCGGCCTCGGTTACTACACCCGCGCGCGCAACCTGCAAAAGACCGCGAAGATTGTCGTCGCCGAACATGGCGGCGAGTTTCCCCGTGATGTGGAAAAACTCATCGAGCTGCCGGGTATCGGCCTGTCCACCGCCGGGGCGATTGCCAGCCTGAGCATGGGCATCCGCGCGCCGATCCTCGATGGCAACGTCAAACGGGTGCTGGCGCGCTTTACCGCGCAAGAGGGTTATCCGGGCGAGCCGAAGGTCGCCAAACAACTGTGGGCCAACGCAGAGCGCTTCACACCGCATGATCGGGTCAACGCCTACACCCAGGCGATGATGGATCTGGGCGCGACACTCTGCACCCGCAGCAAGCCGAGCTGCCTGCTTTGCCCGCTGGAAAAGGGCTGCGAAGCGCACATGCTCGGCCTGGAAACCCGCTACCCGATCCCCAAGCCACGCAAAGCCGTGCCACAGAAGCGCACGCTGATGCCGATGCTCGCCAACGGCGACGGCGCGATTCTGCTTTACCGACGCCCTTCCACGGGCCTGTGGGGCGGTCTCTGGAGCCTGCCGGAGCTCGATGACCTCGACGACCTGCAACATCTGGCTTCGCAGCACTCGCTGGAACTGGGCAGCCAGCAGGCACTGCCGAGCCTGGTGCACACCTTCAGCCACTTTCAGTTATCCATCGAACCCTGGCTGGTGCAGGTCCAGGAGGCCGGCCATCACGTGGCCGAGGCCGACTGGCTCTGGTATAACCTCGCCACCCCGCCGCGCCTGGGCCTTGCCGCCCCGGTCAAAACCTTGCTCGAACGCGCGGCCGCCGTATTGAACGCAGGAGAGTCGTCATGACCCGCACCATCATGTGCCGCAAGTACAAAGAAGAACTGCCCGCCCTGGAGCGCGCTCCATTTCCGGGTGCAAAAGGTCAGGACATTTTTGACCACGTCTCGGCCAAGGCCTGGGCCGACTGGCAGAAACACCAGACCCTGCTGATCAACGAAAAACGCCTGAACATGATGAACGCCGAAGACCGCAAATATCTTCAGGGCGAGATGGACAAGTTCTTTTCCGGCGAGGAATACGCCAAGGCTGAAGGCTACGTTCCACCTGCTCAATAATTGATCAAAATCCGGGGTCGGCACGTAAGCGACGGTAATAATTAAATATTTTTTGAAAACTTGCTTGACGACCCCCTGAAAAACCCGTTTAATGCGCCCCGTTGCCCAGATAGCTCAGTCGGTAGAGCAGGGGATTGAAAATCCCCGTGTCGGCGGTTCGATTCCGTCTCTGGGCACCAAATACCGAAAACCCTGAATCGCAAGATTCAGGGTTTTTTTATGCCTGCGATTTGATCGGACATCACGCAAGCCACCTCTCCTGACTAGTTTTCGCCGCCCCAGTGGAAAACCAGATTGCGAGCGGCACCACTGCCCACATCCGCTGTATTACGCCGCACCTCACCTTTATGCGTGGCGACAACGGTGTACTTGCCGGCAGGCAGTTGAACGTAAACCAGCGGCCCGGCCTGACTCAGCGTCAGCACGGTCTGCCCTGCGGCTTTCTGAATAACCAGGTCCACATCGGGAACGTATTCATCCTGAGGCCCGGTGGAGAAGGTCATGTGCAGGTTATAGCCCTTGGTTTGCTGAATGGCCTTAGCCTCGTCCTCTCCGATCCCCCCGGACAGGTAGGCAATCCCGTTTTGCTGTTGCTGTTGGACTTGCACGGCTGAACTGTCGATCGGCTCAAGGCTGGCGGCGTTAAGCGCGACCGGCAACATCAGCACGCCGACAGCGGCAAGGGGCAGCATGAATGAATGGACGTACTTCATGATGGCGACTCCCGGGGTTGCGCAGAACCCACTCGTTACTCCTTTTAGATTTGTTGCTGAACACTCAAGTTTTAGATCGATTCGGAATGGGGCTCACTGCGAATCGGACTACACGATTTGCTCCTCAAGTACGAGCTGTAGTCGGCAGCGTCCTGCAAAATGAATCCGGTATTTCCTGCCGACTCACCAGCAGCGCCCGGCATCGCTGACTATCGCTCTCTTGCCATTCTCTTCCGTCTGTTTCCTTCAACCGCGGAAGACGTCATGAGCCACCTCAAACCCGATAACACTCAAGATCCACAAATGGCTTCACTGCTCGGCAGTCTTGGCGAACTGATCCGCGAAGCGCGTCAGAAGGTGCTGCGAGCGGTCGATACCGTTCAGGTGCAAACCTGTTGGCAGATCGGGCGGCATATTGTGGAGTTCGAACAGGAAGGGGCTCGGCGGGCGGCTTATGGCAAGCAGCTGCTATCAACACTGGCCAAAGTCCTCACTTCCGAGTTTGGAAAAGGTTTTGACGAACGCAACCTGCGATACATGCGGGACTTTTATCAGACCTTTCCAATTTGGAACGCAGTGCGTTCCGAATTGAGCTGGACCCATTACCGCAGACTGCTGCGCGTCGACAACGAGAGCGCTCGCCACTGGTACATGAACGAATCAGCGCTCCAGAACTGGTCAAGTCGTGCCCTCGAGCGCCAGATCAACACCCTCTACTACGAACGTCTGCTGGCGAGCCGCGACCGGGCCGCCGTCAAACAGGAAGCCGCCACCAACATCCAGCAAATGAACGCCAGCCCTCGGGATTTCATCCGGGACCCGGTGCTGCTTGAGTTTCTCGGCCTGCCCAATGCAGGCCGGGTTCAGGAAAGCGATCTTGAGCAAGCACTGATCGATCAACTTCAGGGTTTTCTGCTCGAACTGGGCAAAGGCTTCGCCTTCATCGCTCGCCAGCAACGTATCAGTACCGACAGCAAAGACTTCTACATCGACCTGGTGTTCTACAACTACCTGCTCAAGTGCTTCGTCATTTTCGATCTCAAGCGCGGCGAACTGACCCACCAGGATGTCGGCCAGATGGACATGTATGTGCGCATGTACGACGACCTCAAGCGCGGACCGGAGGATGGCCCCACCGTCGGCCTCATTCTCTGCGCGCAAAAGGATGAATCGGTGGTGCGCTACTCAGTGCTGCAAGGCAACGAACAACTATTCGCCAGTACATACAGACTGGTGCTGCCGAGCGAGGAGGAACTCCGCGCAGAACTGGATCGGGAATGGGCGGTAGTTGAGGAGCGGTTACTCAAGCAGAGGCTCCGATAAGCACGGGTGGATTGTTCATAAACGGCGTGAAGACTATGGTGGATAGCTAGCCGAAAAGGTTAAGAGCCGATGAATTTGCAGGACATCCCCTCACTGGCCCCGACTCAACTCGAGTTGCCGTTGCCCACCCGCACACCCGGCGAATCCTTCAAGGAGCCCGCCGCCGACGGTTTCCTCCTTGGCGGCTTCACCTGGCAGCATACCCATCAAGACCCGACCCGTCCGGTAGTGATCATCAACGCCGCCACTTCAGTCCGTTGCCGACACTACTCGCGCTTCGCCGATTACCTGTTCGCCAACGGCTTAGACGTGATCACTTATGACTACCGTGGCATTGGCGAGTCGCGCCCCGCATCGCTGAAAGGGCTTGAGGCTTCATGGTCTGACTGGGGCGCGCTGGATTTCGAGGCGATGTTGCAAAGGGCGCAACGTGAGTTTGCACAACAACCCATCAATGTCGTCGGCCACAGCTTCGGCGGCTGTGCTGCGGGGCTGGGCGCTTCCGGGCATGTGATCCGACGCTTGGTGACGGTGGGCGCGCAGTTCGCTTACTGGCGCGACTACGCCCCTGCCCATCGTTGGCGGATGCTTGCCAAATGGCACGTGATGATGCCGCTGATCACGATGCTTTGCGGCTACTTCCCGGGCAGACGCCTGGGCTGGCTCGAAGACACCCCTGCCGGCGTGGTTCGCGATTGGAGCATGCCCAGCGCCCGATATGAAAAACGCCCCAGCGGTCGTCTCATGCACGCCAGAACCGGTCAGCTCCCCTTCTCCAAGGTCAGCGCACAAACCCTGGCCATCAGCCTCAGCGACGACCCCTACGGCACGACTCCAGCCATCGAGCGCCTGCTTGACTACTTCACCGGCAGTACAAATACCCACTTGAGAATCACGCCTGAGGACATCGGCGAAGAAGAAGTCGGACATTTCGCCTTTTTTCGCAGCGCATACCAAGCCACACTATGGCCCATTGCATTGTCCTGGCTGCAGACCGGCGAGCTGGCCCCCGACACACCCGGGCGGCGAGTGCCACGCAGCTGATTGATGCGCCCTCTCAACGAATTACGGAACGACACCCATGGCCTCCGCCAACAAGCAGAACAAACGCGCCTCCCGCGCCAAAGCCAAGGCCAAGCAGAACCGCACCCAGCGGGCCGCCGCGCCGGTCGAGCTGGACCCGAACGACGATCGCATCGACTTCGAATCAGTGGACCTGACCGAGCTGTTCAAAAAAATGATCGACGCCGAAAAGTCCAGCCAGCAGGCAATGTGCACAGCCTTCCTTGAAGACCCGCTGCTGGAGCTGGTGTACGAACAGGAAGGCGAAGAGGGTGCGATGGACTTCATCCTTGCGGCGCTCATCGAGTACCGTCAATGGTCCACCGAGACCGACGAAGCCGGCGCCCTGGCGTGGATCGAATCCCCGGCCTTCCAGGCTGATTACGTGGCGGCGTCCGACGCCATCGCGACCCAAACCCAACAGAAAACCCACTGAGTTCCCATGGCATCCCTGAACAAGCAGCAGAAACGCGCCAAACGTGCAAAAGCCAAAGCCAAGCAAATCCGCATGGTCGGCAGAAAACCCGCCGATCTGAACGATGACCTGGGTGAGATCGGCGAACCGATCCCGGAATACACCCTGGCGATGTTCAGCAAAATGCGTGACGCCGAAGCCACCAGCCGCAACGACATGCTGTTGACCTTGCTGTCGAACCTTGCCGGAATCATCAGCGACCACCCAGAACTGCTGGACATGGAAAACGCCGACAACGAAGCCATGGCCGCCACGCATCTGGCCGCCGACATGCTGATCGACTACCGCATGTGGGCCGATGGCATGGACCGCGACGCCGCCCAGGCCTGGCTGACCGATCCGCAATTCATCACCGACTTCGGCGATGCGCTGGACAGTTATCGTCAGTCACTGGATGCGCTGGAAGAAAAGGGCGAGTAAACACCCCTCCCCTTCAGAACCAAAAACGGCCGCGTGTCATCACTGACAGCGGCCGTTTTGCGTTACGCGGTACGAATCAGTTCAGCACCACCGCACCCACCTTCTGCAGCTTGCGACGACGAGCCACAATCAAACCGGCCGCTACCACCAACACACTCAGCAGACCCGTCGCGAGGATCTCCACGCGATGCGCTTCCTGGAACAGCATGATGGTCAGGGCCGCGACGATGAATACGATCACCGCGTAGGTCAGGCCCGGGAACAGCCACATGCTGAAGGCGATTTTTTCGCCGCGAGCCATACGCTGTTTGCGCATACGCAGTTGCGAAAAGGCGATCACCAGATACACCAGCAACGCGATGGCGCCAGAGCTGGCCAACAGGAATTCGAACACCGCAGCCGGGGCCACGTAGTTGGCGAATACGGCAACAAACGCAGCCGCGGTCGACAGCATCACAGCCCAGTAAGGCGTGCCGCTCTTGTTGGTGCGCTGGGAAACGGCCGGCGCGTCGCCACGCTTGCCCAACGAGAACATCATGCGCGAAGCGGTGTAGAGCGCCGAGTTCAGGCAGCTGGTGACCGCAACCAGCACCACGATATCGACGATCAGCTTGGCATTCGGGATACCCATGCGCTCGAGCACGGTCTGGTAGGAACCGACACTGGCGAGAATCGGGTCGTTCCATGGCACCAAGGCCACCACGATGAAGATGGAGACGAGGTAGAACAAACCAATCCGCCAGATGACCGAGTTGGTAGCCTTGGAAATCTGCTGGCCAGGGTTCTTCGATTCCGCGGCCGCGATGGTCACGATCTCAGTACCCATGAAGGAAAACATGGTGGTCAGAATGGCGCCCAGCACGGCGCCCATACCGTTTGGCAGAAAGCCTTGAGTGTCAAACAAATGCGACACACCGCTGACCTGGCTGGAGGGCAGGAAGCCAAAGATCGCCAGAATGCCAAGACCGATAAAGCCGATGATCGCGACGACTTTGACCAAGGCGAACCAGAACTCAAACTCTCCATAGTTCTTCACGCTGAACAGGTTGGTCACCGTCAGCAGCAACGTGATGATCAAGGTGAAGGCCCAGATCGCCACATTCGGGAACCAGGCATGCAGGATGGTTGCGGCAGCATTAGCCTCCAGCGGGATCACCAACACCCAGAACCACCAGTAGAGCCAGCCGATGGTGAAACCGGCCCAGTGACCGATTGCACGATCGGCGTACGTCGAGAAGGAGCCTGTGTCTGGCGATGCAACGGCCATCTCGCCGAGCATACGCATGACCAGAACCACCAGCGCACCGGCGGCAGCATAGGCCAACAGCACGGCCGGGCCTGCAGCGGCGATGGCGTGGCCGGAGCCGACGAACAGCCCGGCGCCGATTACCCCGGCGATCGACAGCATGGTCACATGACGCGGTTTAAGCCCCTGTTCGAGGCCATTGGAGCTTTGCGTACTGCTCATTGAAACTACCTTTGCCTGGAAATCGATTCAGTCCACCCCGCCTGAAAATCCCTTCTCGTAAAAAGAATCCAACAGAGTGTTCCTTATTCTGCACGCAATAATTGCGCCAAAATGTTTCACATCCCCGGTATACGCGGCCTGAGCGCCGACGGAGCGTTTATCGCAAGTCATTGAGATTAATGGCATTTAGCCAGAGCGTTACCTTGCCACCCACTTCAGGAACGAATCTGCGCACCAGAAACACACTAAAAAAGGCAAGCACGCACAATAAAAGTGCAGATCAGGAACGTTTGGCCGGTTAGCGCTTCCAACACCCCGCCAAAGCTGGCAACATCGCGCCTTTTTTTACGCGACAGCCGTGCCGAAGCGTGTTCAAACGGCTGTTCGGTTGTTGATGGGGCGACAGTCTGCTGTGTCGATGCGACAACCTGCCACATGCCATCCGTTTACCGCCCGTAGCGCTGTTGGCTGCCATTCGAACGCTATGCTAGCTTGGCCGCCTCGCCAGGAAGGCTGCCAACAGCAGGAGCGCAACACACTATGAGGAACGCACATGGCTGAGGCCACGCCCGCGCTTGAAATCCGCAACTTGCACAAACGCTACGGACAGCTTGAGGTGCTCAAAGGCATCTCGCTGACCGCCCGCGACGGCGACGTGATCTCGATCCTCGGCTCCTCCGGTTCCGGCAAGTCCACGTTCCTGCGTTGCATCAACCTGCTGGAGAACCCGCACCAGGGCCAGATCCTGGTGGCTGGCGAAGAACTCAAGCTCAAGTCCGCCAAGAATGGCGAACTGGTCGCTGCCGACGGCAAGCAGATCAATCGCCTGCGCAGCGAGATCGGTTTTGTATTTCAAAACTTTAATCTCTGGCCGCACATGAGCGTGCTCGACAACATCATCGAAGCCCCGCGCCGCGTGCTCGGCCAGAGCAAGGCCGAGGCCATCGAAGTCGCCGAAGCCTTGCTGGCCAAGGTCGGCATCGCTGACAAGCGCCACGCCTACCCGGCGCAACTCTCCGGCGGCCAGCAGCAACGCGCGGCCATCGCCCGCACCCTGGCGATGCAACCCAAGGTGATCCTGTTCGACGAGCCCACCTCCGCCCTTGACCCGGAAATGGTCCAGGAAGTACTTAATGTCATCCGCGCGCTGGCCGAAGAAGGCCGCACCATGCTGCTCGTGACCCACGAAATGGGCTTCGCCCGTCAGGTTTCCAGCGAAGTGGTGTTCCTCCACCAGGGCCTGGTAGAAGAACAAGGATCGCCGCAGCAGGTGTTCGAAAACCCGCTTTCGGCGCGCTGCAAACAATTCATGTCCAGCAACCGCTAACGGAGCTACCCGCATGCAGAACTACAAAAAAATCTTCCTGGCCGCAGCCGCCACCCTGGCCTTCAGCGCCGGTGCCGCCGCCGAGACCTTGAAGATGGGCATCGAAGCGGCCTACCCACCGTTCAACAACAAAGATGCCAGCGGCAATGTCGTCGGCTTCGACAAAGACATCGGCGACGCCTTGTGCGCCAAGATGAAAGTCGAGTGCACCGTGGTCACCTCCGATTGGGACGGCATCATCCCGGCCCTGAACGCCAAGAAGTTCGACTTCCTGATCTCCTCGATGTCGATCACCGACGAGCGCAAGCAAGCGGTGGACTTCACCGCACCGTACTACTCCAACAAACTGCAGTTCATCGCCAAAAAAGACGTCGACTTCAAAACCGACAAGGCTTCGTTGCAAGGCAAGGTAATCGGCGCCCAACGCGCGACCCTGGCCGGCACTTGGCTGGAAGACAACATGAAAGGCGTCGAAGTCAAACTCTACGATACCCAGGAAAACGCCTACCTGGACCTGACTTCCGGTCGTCTGGACGGCATCCTGGCCGACAAATATGTCAACTATGAGTGGCTGAAAAGCGACGCCGGCCGTGCTTACGAATTCAAGGGCGACCCGGTGGAAGAAAGCGACAAGATCGGTATCGCCGTTCGCAAGAACGACCCGATCCGCGAGAAGCTGAACGCTGCGCTGAAAGAAATCGTCGCTGACGGCACCTACAAGAAGATCAACGACAAGTACTTCCCGTTCAGCATCTATTGATTCTGACCTGCCTGACCGGCGCCGCTCGCTAACGGCGCCAGTCCTTGGCATTGCCTGCCGCGATTTGAAAAGAAATCCATGATTATCGACCTCTACGGATTCGGCCCGGCGCTCGCCGCTGGCGCGCTGATGACAGTGAAACTGGCACTCTCGGCCTTGTGCCTGGGGCTGGTGCTCGGTCTGCTCGGCGCCTTGGCCAAGACTTCCCCGTACAAGCCGCTGCAATGGCTTGGCGGCACTTATTCAACGCTGGTTCGCGGCATCCCGGAATTGCTCTGGGTGCTGTTGATCTACTTCGGTACGGTCAACCTGATGCGTGCGCTGGGTGAGTTTTTCGGCAATCCCGACCTCGAACTCAACGCCTTCGCCGCTGGCGTAATTGCACTGGGGCTATGCTTCGGCGCTTACGCCACGGAAGTGTTTCGCGGTGCAATTCTGGCCATCCCCAAAGGTCACCGTGAGGCCGGCGTGGCCCTGGGCCTGTCGAAGTTCCGCATCTTCACCAAGCTGATCATGCCGCAGATGTGGCGCATTGCCCTGCCGGGCCTGGGCAATCTGTTCATGATCCTGATGAAAGACACCGCGCTGGTATCCGTCATCGGCCTGGAAGAAATCATGCGTCACGCACAAATCGGCGTGACCGTGTCCAAGCAACCGTTCACCTTTTATATGGTGGCCGCCTTCATGTACCTGGGCCTGACCATTCTGGCCATGACCGGCATGCACTTCATGGAACGACGTGCCGCTCGCGGCTTTGCGAGGAGCAGCCAATGAATTGGGAAGTCATCATCAAGTGGCTGCCAAAACTGGCTCAGGGCGCGACGCTGACCCTGGAACTGGTGGCCATCGCCGTGATTGCCGGGTTGCTGCTGGCAATTCCGCTGGGCATCGCTCGCTCATCGCGGCTCTGGTATGTACGGGCATTCCCCTACGGCTACATCTTCTTTTTCCGTGGCACGCCGTTGCTGGTTCAGCTGTTCCTGGTCTACTACGGCCTGGCGCAATTCGACGCAGTGCGTAACAGTTCGATGTGGCCGTACCTGCGCGATCCGTTCTGGTGCGCCACCGCAACCATGACCTTGCACACCGCCGCCTACATCGCCGAGATCCTGCGCGGCGCGATCCAGGCGATTCCACCGGGCGAGATCGAAGCGGCGCGGGCGCTGGGCATGTCCCGGGCCAAAGCACTGTTCTACATCATGCTGCCGCGTGCTGCGCGCATCGGCCTGCCAGCGTATAGCAACGAAGTGATTCTGATGCTCAAGGCCAGCGCCCTGGCCAGCACCGTGACGCTGCTGGAACTGACCGGCATGGCCCGCACCATCATTGCCCGCACCTACCTGCCGGTGGAGATCTTCTTCGCCGCGGGCATGTTCTATCTGCTGATGGCTTACGTGCTGGTGCGCGGCTTCAAGCTGCTGGAGCGCTGGCTGCGCGTCGATGCCTGCCAAGGGCGTTGATGCCTGCGTGCTGACGGGCGAGACCCTGCTCGCCCGCTTCGCTGCGCTGGATGCTTTTCTGATTGAGCATCAGGCGTTGTGGAAGCCCCGACCGTTTACCCATCTGCAACTGCCCTGGGAAGCGTCCTACCCGGAGTTGGCGCTCTGGCTACGCGGGCGGTCGCTGGAAGATGCGGAAAACAGTCATAACCAGCCTGGCTGGCTCGATGCGCCGGAGCCGTTTGCTTCATTGGCAGCGATGTCTCTTGAGCTGAGTGCGGTGGGTGAGTTACCGGTTCGCGCACTCGAAGCGGCGGGCCATCGGTTGAATGTGGATGTGCCGGGGCGCAAGTGGCAGCAGATTGAAGCATTCGCCGGTTGCTTGCAGTTTGCCCGTGCACCGACGCATTGGCTGGACTGGTGTTCGGGCAAAGGGCACTTGGGGCGACGCCTGCTGCAAACCGGTCAACAACTGACCTGCCTGGAATACGACCCGGCGCTGGTCGTCAGCGGCCAGGCCCTGAGCCAGCGTCATCAGTTGCATGCGCTGCATGTCGAACAGGATGTACTCGCGCCTGGCGCAGCCTCTTTATTGAACGCCGATCACACACCGGTCGCGCTGCATGCCTGCGGAGATCTGCACGTGCGGCTGATCCAGCTCGCCAGTGCCGCCGGTTGCAAACAACTGGCTATCGCCCCTTGCTGCTACAACCGGATCAGTCAGAACACCTATCAGCCGCTTTCCCCTGCGGCTGAGCGCTCCGACCTACACCTGGCCCTCGATGATCTTGCGCTGCCGATGAGCGAAACCGTCACCGCCGGCGCTCGCGTCCGACGCCAGCGCGACACCTCCATGGCCCGGCGCCTGGGGTTCGACCTGCTACAACGGCAACTGCGCGGTGTCGACGAATACCTGCCCACCCCTTCCCTGCCCAGCGCCTGGCTGGACAAACCCTTCGCCGATTACTGCCGCGATCTGGCCGCCCTCAAAGATTTATCCACAGTCGGCACGCCAGATTGGACCGAACTGGAAGCCGCCGGTTGGCAGCGATTGGCCAAAGTGCGCAACCTGGAGCTACTGCGAGGCCTTTTCCGACGGCCGCTGGAGCTGTGGCTGGTACTCGATCGGGCACTTTTCCTCATTGAGCAGGGTTATATCGTTCGTCTCGGCACCTTCTGTGAAACCCCGCTCACACCACGCAATTTCCTGCTCCTGGCAGAACGCCCTTAAACAGCCGCAGCCTGTGGATAACTCTGTTGATGGAATTTTCGTGGATCCAATATCCACGTTGTTTTACGCCTAAAACACTACTGGTCATTTTTTGTTCACAAAAATAAAAAACCCATAAAACAGGCATTTGCGGACAAATGAGAACGAGTCCACAAAAGTGCAATGAACAAGCAGATTCCGCCAGCCCGTTGTGCATAAGCATTCAATCAAAACGACATAACCGCCGAATTCCGGACATCACGGGCGGAAAATTGCGCCTGGCAATGCCCCTTGCTATACACGCATACGAAGGCGCCGACAGTGCGGCCATGAACAAGAAAAATCTTCGACCGTTACGTTCTGCATAGGCCATCAATTCAGCCACCCCCGTCACCAACGCCGAAACCACCTCCCCGCCGCCCTGCAACGCGCCGAACACGCCGAAGCGCAACTGCGGGCGATGCAAAACAGCCGAGCCTGGCGCACCCTGCAAAAACTCAAGAAAGTACTGCATCGCGCCTGACCGAAAGCCTGCGCAAAAATAGTCTGAATTCAGGGGTTTACAGAACCAACCCAATCGCTATAATCGTCGCCCTGACACGCCGGTATAGCTCAGATGGTAGAGCAACTGACTTGTAATCAGTAGGTCCCGGGTTCGATTCCTGGTGCCGGCACCATACAAAACAAAGCCCTCGCAGCAATACGAGGGCTTTGTTGTTTCTGGCATCTAGAAAAACAACCCTTGTAGATACCGTCTTACCCCTCCCCTGCGCCAAATCTACTTGCACACCGCCCCATCACAATTTCACTTCAGCGCTAAGCACTTAACTGCCTGATCCAGTCAAGACTCGCCACGGTAGAACCGGAAGGCCGGTATTCACACCCGATCCATCCTGTGTAGCCACGCTGCTCCAGCGCCGCGAACAAGGCTGCAAAGTCGATGCTCCCCGTTCCCGGCTCGTGACGCCCCGGGCAGTCGGCAATTTGCACATGGACTGTTCTGTCATAAAACCGAGCCAGAACATCTGCTGCGTCTCCAGTCAGACGCTGGGCATGGTAAAGATCGAGGATCAGCCCGACACTCGGGAAGGTTTCCAGCACCTGTTGCGCCTTGCTGAAGTCAGACATGTAATAGCCCGGCACCTCCTGCGTACAAATTACTTCGATAAGCGGCCGCAACCCCTGATCCTCGAAGTACTTGACGGCATACTCCAGGTTGCCCCCGAAGATACGCCCAGCGTCATCCTGCGTCGTAACGCCAGACATGATGTGGACATCCGAACATGCCAGCGCTTTTGCATAGCCGGTGGCCTGGAGCAGCCCGTTGCGAAACTCTTCTTCCTTGCCCTGCAAGGCAGCGACGCCTTTGGTAACGCCAGCCGGTGCAGCGAACTGAATCAACGGCAGACTGTATTGAGCCAGGTGGTCGGCCAGGAGACTCGCGTCGAATTCATAGGGCGACGGGAACTCCACCGCCCGAAAACCAGCTGCGGCGGCTGCTTCGATGCGTTGCAGAAAAGGCAATTCATTGAATTGGAAGCCGAGATGAGCATTGAACTTGAGCATTGGGTAAATATCCATCCTGGGAAGAAAACCATCAGCCTGGAGCATCCTTTGCAACTCCAGCACGGCACTATAGGTTGACGTTATCAGCAAGCTCAAATCGTGCGGGTCTTTTTTGCTCAAAACCATGGGATAAACGATGATTTCCATTTGGGGAAGAAGTTGTCCCTTTCCACTTCTCAGAAGCCATGGCTCCCGGATGCCGCTCCTGGCTGGGGCTCTTTGCCGAGAAAAGGGGCAGTTTCCACTTCCAGCATCAGCAACACCATTTCCGTCAATTCGGCGTCGGACTTCTGTCCCGCATAGAGGTCATGGAGTGCTTTGGCGAAGGGGATGCGCAGGTCTTGGTTTTCTTCGCGGGCGGTATCGCTGTATTGCATGAGTTCGCTGATGGCTCGCAGCACAGCCGCTTGCCACCGAGCGGTGGTCCTGGGACCATCGCTGGTGATTGCAATCAACTTATCCTTCGTCAGCTGGCGAAGGGCAGGTTCTCGCAACGGCTTAAGCGGCTTTGGGTTGCGAGTGATCTTTGACATACCGGACGATACTCAGCGTTTCCTGCCGGAACTGCTCGTAGTCGATCTGCTGGGCGTTAATAAAGGTGCTGCCCATCATGGTCAGCGAGCCCATAAAGCTGGCTTCGGAAATTTCCTCGTCGCTCGCGCCAAACAAGCGCGCGGCTTCGGTATGGAACAGGGCACAATACTTACAACGGGTCGCCCCGGACACCGCCAGACCTATC
Organism: Pseudomonas sp. GGS8; assembly: GCF_024168645.1. Classification (NCBI taxonomy): domain Bacteria; kingdom Pseudomonadati; phylum Pseudomonadota; class Gammaproteobacteria; order Pseudomonadales; family Pseudomonadaceae; genus Pseudomonas; species Pseudomonas sp. GGS8. The sequence continues at coordinate 1,540,073 of NZ_JALJWF010000001.1, forward strand.
AACTCCTTGTACTTATTAGGAATCTTGGTATCTGCCAGCCAGAAATCCCGGGCCACGCCCCAGAATCCGATCGCTCCGCCTTCCGGCATCTGCTTGATCCACTCCGGAACCAGACCCAGGGTCTGTTCAATTTCCTGATAGGTATCACGAATGGCCATTTGACACCTCCTTACCTCTGTAGAGACATCTTCTATAGAGATATAACTAGTTTAGTTCGCTGGCGGCCATGCCAGAGCCGGCTGCAGCACGACTTCAGCAAATGAACTCTTAACCATCGTAGAAACAACAGGATGGATTTAGACTTTTCGGGCGCAATGACGTACCGCTCAGTACCTGGAGTTATCAGACTTGGCGGGTTGGCTAAGAGACGATCTTCGGATGATGCACGTGCTGGTAAAGCGTGCGCCATACAAAACAAAGCCCTCGCAAAAAAGCGAGGGCTTTGTTGTTTCTGATGTTTAGAAAACAGGTCTTAGTGACCCGCACTCTGCCCACCATCAACGTGCAGGATTTCCCCGGTGACAAAGTTAGCGCTGTCCAGATACACAACAGCCTGAGCAATATCGCTGATCTCGCCCATGTGCCCAACCGGGTGCAAATTCCCCAGCGCTGCATGAGTTTCCTCATCATGCATTGGCGTCTTGATGATGCCAGGGGAAACCGCATTCACCCGAATCCCACGCTTGGCGTACTCAATCGCCAGGGACTTGGTTGCCGCGTTCAAGCCACCTTTGGTCAACGACGCCAGTACTGATGGCACACCGTCAATCGCGTGGTCCACCAGGCTGGTGGTGATGTTGACGACGTGGCCTTTGCCCTGCTTTTCCATCTCGGTGATCGCGAGTTGGGTGATGTAGAAGAAACCATTCAGGTTCACCGACAGTACCGCGGCATAGTCTTCAGGTGTGTAGGCGGTGAACGGCTTGGCAACGAAGATCCCGGCGTTGTTGACCAGGGTGTCGATGCGGCCAAAACGTGTGATCGCTTCACGAATGACTTGCTGAGCCACTGCCGGGTCGCCAATGTCGCCCGCCACGGTGAGGATGTCCGGGTCGGTGGACGGTTTGATCGAACGCGAGGTGGCGACAACCTTGTAATCGAGATCACGGAAAGCCTTGACCATGCCTGCACCGAGACCTTGCGATGCGCCCGTAATAACGATGACTTTTTTCGAATTGCTCATGATGAACCTCTACTGATAAATGATGGTTTGAAAAGGTGGTAAATCAGGCTTCAACAGGCGCCTGCGCCATTTGTCTCAACATCTGTTCGTAGTACTCGACCGATTGCGAACCGGACACCAGGTGACGGCCGTTCAGCACCATGGCCGGTACCGAATTAATCCCGCGCTCGCGGTAAAACGCCTCAAGCTCACGCACCTCGTTGGCGAACGCTCCGGACTCCAGCACCTCGCCCGCCCGCTCCGCATCTAGCCCCGCCCCAGCCGCCAGACGCACCAGCGTCGCGTGATCGCTCGGGTTCTGGCCGTCGGTGAAATAAGCACGCAGCAAGGCTTTCTTGAGTGCGACCTGCCGCCCTTCCTGCAACGCCCACAACAGCAATCGGTGAGCATCGAAGGTGTTATGGAAGTGGGTGCGCTTCTCCAGATCGAACTTGAACCCGATGGCCTCGCCCCGAGCGATCTGCATCGCTTTGCCGGCGGCGACGTCCTCGGCGCTGCGCCCGTACTTGCGCATCAAGTGCTCGACTGCCTTCTCGCCTTCCGCCGGCATGTCCGGGTTCAACTCGAAAGGCTTGAAGGTCAGATCGACCGAGACCTCACCCGCGACGTTCTCGATCGCTTGCTCCAGCGCCGTCGCACCCAAGGCGCACCACGGGCACACCACATCGGAAATGAAATCGATGGTGACGGAGGCGGTCATGACTGCCCCTCCGCCTCAGCCAGCTGCTTGCGGTACTGGGTGGTGGTGATACCGGCATAGCCCCAGTTATCGGTGTCGACTTCTTCGATCACGATGTGGGTCAGGTCCGGGCGCTTGTTGAGGACGCGCTCCAGGGTTTCAGTGATTTCGGCGATCACCTGAGCTTTCTGCTCTGAGGTAACACCATCGCGGGTAATGCGTACGCTGACAAAAGGCATGATGAGTCTCCGGTGACCTGCCCTTCGGGATGAGGGGTAGGTAGGTGGAGCTCAATGTAAGAGGTTGGCTTGGGGGGATAAAGGTGGGGGCGGGAACATCATTAGTGATGCGATGTAATGAATCCGCACTCAGGCCAGACCTTAACCTTTATGCTAAATTATGGCTGGCCAATAATTATGGCGTATCCATAAAAAGAGGTAATTGTATGAGCAGCATTTTTCAGCGCCCTGAACTGGCTGAACAAATGGCAAATCAGCTTCTCAATCCGGGTGTTCTCGATGAGGGTCTGCGCTCAGGTCTGTTTCTGTCCGGCCTGCGCAGGACCGGTAAAACGACATTCCTGAGAAACGACCTCATCCCTGCCCTGGAAGAAGCGGGCGCTCTGGTCATTTACGTCGACTTATGGAGCGACACACTGGCCAATCCTGCGACGCTCGTGCATAACGCGATCCGTCAGCGCCTGGAAGAACTCCAAACGCCCGGCTCCAGTCTGCTCGAAATGCTCAAACGTGTTAGTGGTGCAGATATTGGCGTAGCCGGATTCAAGTTTGGTTTCAAGCTCGACAGCATTGGCAATACAGGTGGGCCAACGTTGGCACAGGCGCTGACTGAGGTGGTCGACCAAGCGAAAACAGATTTGGTGCTGATCATCGACGAAGTGCAACACGCCATTTCCTCTGACGATGGCAATCAATTGCTTTTGGCACTCAAGGCTGCACGTGATGCAATCAATCCGCGCCCGAATACACCGGGTTACTTTCTGTTCATCGGAACAGGATCGCACCGGGCGCAAGTCAGCGAACTGACTGCAAAGCGGAACCAGGCGTTTTCCGGTGCAACGTCGGCGGCTTATCCGGTGTTGAAGGGGGATTACGTTGAGTACCTGCTGAACCGCCTCGCAATGACGGTGAAGAAGGAGAAGTTGCCGTCTCTTGAGGTTGCCATTGAAGCATTCAATACCTTGGGGAATCGGCCAGAGGAAATGCTCAAGGCGCTGCGACAGTTGATGCAGCAAGAAGGTGATCCCGATCTATTTCTGCCAGTAATTGCCAGTACTTTGCGCTCTGCTGCGGCCAGTATTGAGCTTGAAAAGGTTGAGCAGTTGGGAAGTCTGGCTCAGGCTATTTTCAACAAAATCGCATCCACGGAAGGTGATGCACGGGGGATTTTCTCCACCGATGCGGCGGCTGAGTATTCGAAGACTGTCGGTCGCGAGGTACGTGTTGAAGAGATTCAACCGGTAGTGATTGCGCTGGTTGCCGAGAATATCATCATGCGGCGAGGGCATGGAATCTATGCGATTACGGATCAGTTTGTTCAAGAAATCTGGCTTGAAGAACGAGCGTTGATTGACGCCAGTTAGAATCTAACTGGAGGAATTGCGTTTCTCCGGGCTTCACATCTCGCTGACTTCAAATACAAACGAGATCCTGCGACTGCTTGCACTCCACACATACCGAATGTGCTTCCCTTGCTTGGGAATGGACACAGCCGGCGGTCGAAACGCGGCCACACATTCATGCCCAGGTAATCGAACGCTGTTGTAGAGCAATCCCCAGGACAACGTTTCGCGCAGTTGTCGGGCAAAGGCCTGGGCCGGACCGTAGGCGTTGGGATCCGGGTCGTGCAGGTGCGGGTAGTCGGCGCGGATGTCGTGCAAGGGTTTGACGACCCGGTTGACGTACGTGCGCATGGTCAACTCAAGATCCGGTTCGTTGGTTGCGGCGAGGAATCGCTCCTGGTGATAACTCGTCTCGGCAATGGCCGCGGCCTGGCTGCTGGCGGCGTAGTAGACGCCGAAGGTGCCGTCGGTGAAGCGGCTGGTTTTGCCGATGTGGGTGAAAGCAGCCATCACCGGTGTGGAGCCGGGGCCGGAGATGCGGTCTTCGGGGCGTACGCGGGTGAGCACGCCGGCTTCTTCCATCAACCGATCATTGGTCAGAGCTTCCAGCGCATAGGCGATGGGCAGGTCTTCGGGGTCGAGGACGTCTTCGAACAACGAGATCGGCGGAAAGCAGCTGTTGACGATCCGATAGGCCCGCGGCCACTGCGGGTCGGCCAGTTCCGGCGCCATCAACCGCGCACCCCGTCGAGATAGCGGCGTACGTCAGCAATGTCGACCACGCGACCGGCCAGCATGTAGCTCAATGCCGACTGGCCATTGAACGGTGCGGCGGTGTTGGGGCTGCTGACCCATGTGTAGGCGCGTTCGCGACTGTTGCTGAAGATGATGCTCAGCGCTTTGTGGATGCCCATCAAATACGAGATGCGCTCCAGGGTGTCGTGGGGCAGGCGCACGTTGGGCGGCAAGTGCTTGTACTTGTAGAAAGTCGTATTGCCGACCTTGCCCAGGAGCGTGCGTTGTTGCTCGGCGGTACAGCCCCAGCGTTCCATGAGGTTGAAGAAAAACTTCAACGCGACTCGACCGGCTTCGGGGGAGTCGAGCTGTTGCTGTGGGCTGAGGACAGAGGATGAGGCAGGCACGGGAATAGCCTCCTTGGGTATGATGTCTTGATTTCAGACTAGTACAGTTGCGAACAAAAATGAATTTTTAATTCGCAAATATATTGATCTATTCCCCCGTTGAAAAGCGCATCCACGCCAGCTTTTCCGCAGTCTGAAAAGACACCGACACACGGTCCGACACACACGTTGACACCCACGCTGTAGGGGCAGAAAATTAAATCGAGAGCGCGAAACCGACTGCCTCCAAGTGGCAATAGTCGGCGTAGGAACCTCGTTGATGACTTGGAAATCAGCGCCTGGTGAGACCTCTTCTCCCCTGCTTGAGGGAGCACAATATCAAGCACCTTTTCATGAAAGCAGCCTGATCAGGCTGCTTTTTTTTCCTTGTGAAAAGGTTTCGTTGATAAACAAACACCCACACTCCCCCTATCCGGGCCACTTCTTGACCCCGATCACCTACCCCCCAGCAAAAATCTCGATTCTGTGTAACCCCCAGCCATCGGACGCAGAATCATTTCGCTACTAAACTCGGGACAAGCATGCTCTGGTGCAGGATCATAGCCAGCACGCGACCGACGCCCACTGGGCGGCAAGGTACACAACAATAACCAGCCCACTTTAGAGGGCATGACCCAAATGGATAGCAGAACCTTACGCAACCTCATGCGCATCGTGCAGACCGGCTCGTTGTCGGCGGCGGCAGAGCACTCCTTTTTGACCGTGCAGGCATTGGCCGCGCAGTTGAACAAGGTCGAAGAGCAGTTCGGTTTTCGGTTGTTTCGTCGCTCCAACAAGGGGCTGACCCTAACCACTCAGGGCACGGAGCTCACGCCCTACATGGACAAAGTGCTGGTTGCGACGCGGCAGCTGGAAGAGAAAGTCGCCGCGCTCAAAGTGCCCGGGCAGCGCACGCTCAAGGTTGCGCTTAATACCACGCTTCCGGCCGACTTCAACCGGCGAATGATCGGACGCCTCATCGAGGTGTTTCCTGATTATCAGCTGGAATTCAGCTACGCCGAGTCGATGGAAAACCTCAGCAAGTTGAAGAATGAGGACTTCGACCTGGCCGTGCTGATCGGGCCGCAACAACCGGGATTGCCCAGCATTGCCCTGCCTGATGTGCAGGTGCAGGTGGTGGGCGCTCATTGCGGTCAGGAGAATGATCCGCTGATGCTGCTGGGCAATAAGGTTCAGGTTCGGCCGGCCGACGATTGTCCGTATTCCCATAGTTTCTTGCGCTTTCTCGACGCCGGTCTTGGCAACTACGAGTCAGGCAAGCGGATGATCTATTCCTGCAGTGAAACCCTGACCCTGTCGTTGATCACGCAAATGGACGGCCTGGGCATGGTTTCCCGTGAGGCGGCCCTGCGTAATGGCCTGACCATTTTCCCGGGGTTCGAGGATTCCCTCGAAGTGCGGTTGGCGATCAATAATCCCGAGTTGTCAGGCCAGGCCTTGAACGACGTGGTCGATCTGCCGCTACATGAACGAGCCGAGCGCAATGTACGCAGCCGTTCCCACCGCAACGGAGAGAAAGAGGTTTTTGCTGAAATACGCACATAACAACGTCGGAATGGCCGCATAAAATTCCGGGCGATCGAGCTGCACACGCTGATCCTTGATCAACAGGGGCGTAAGGCTGATGGCAGCCACGATCGCCACCGGCAGGTATTCCAGCGCTCGGGCGACCAAGGGTGGCCAATGATCGGTGTTCACCTGCAGCGGCAACGCGCGCGGCAGGAATGTCACGGCCATCATCAGCACGACGACCAGGATCAGGAACGTTTGGTCAGGCATACACCCACTCCGCAGCCCACGAATGTGGCGATGAATACGTTGAAGGGTGAGTTGCCAATCAGGCTCAGTGCCCCCATGCAAGCGACCGCGGCCAGTGCGGCAATCAGTTTGTTGCGGGTGTTGCAGAGCGATACCAGCACGTAGAGCATCATCGCGGTCAGCGCATAGTCGAGCTGATATTTGATCAGGTGCGCTGCGTACTGCGCACAGATCGCCCCCAGCAAACCACCGAGTACCCACGAGGTGTGGCAATACAAATTGAAGCCGATCAGGTAACGCACATTGACCGGCGTGCCCTTGCCCAGTTTGACGCTGTGGAAGGCGAACGATTCATCGGTCAGCCCACCGGCATAACACCAGCGCTCCAGACGACTGAGCCCCAGCGCTTGCAAGGCCTTGGCCATATAGACCGACATCAGCATGTGCCGCGCATTGATCAGAAACGTGGTGAGGATGATGGTGGTCAACGACGCGCCGCTGGAGATCAACGCCAGAGCGGCGAACTGCGAGGCTCCGGCGTAGACAAACAGGCACATCGCGACCGGCAGCCACACGGGCAACCCGGCATTGACGGCCATCAAACCGAACACAAACGACACCGTGAAGTAGCCCGCAACCACCGGGCTGGCTTCGGCAAACGTGCGTGAGGGCTGGGGTTCGACCATCAGCGGCTGGCTGCTGGACGTCTCATTCATAGGTCCCTCTCAAAGGTCGTTTCGCCGCGCGGCTCACAAAAGCCCTGGGCACTCCAAAAACGTTTGCCGGCAAGGTTAGCATCGTCGACGAACAGGAACATCCGCAGCACTCCCACCCGTTTCATGTCCGCCGAGGCCGCTTCCACCAGGCGCTGACCAACGCCCTGGCTGCGATATAGCGGGCTCACCGCCAGGTGATTGATGGTGCCGCGACTGCCGAGCATACCGCCCAACACCGCGCCGACCACTTCGCCACGGACATCGAGCGCGAGAAACGCGGTGGTGGTTTTCTGCACCAACACACCTCGCAGGCATTTGGCGTCCTGCCACTCACAGAACGACACTTCTTCGAATTGCCGAAAGAAGCGTTCCAGGCGTTGGGCATCCTGGGCCATCGCGCGCAGCAGCATCACTGGTGCAGGGCACTCGGCAATGTTCATCATGGGCTCGAGCTGTTCAGCGAACAATGTCGAAAGCGGTCCCGGGCCGCGAGAAGGAAATGGCCAGAATCTGCCGATAGGCCATTTCGTGAGCATGGGTGTTGCGTGCCGGTGTCACGTAGTGACGCATCTCGCGATCGAGGAAGTAGGTGGTGTCGAGGATTTCCATATAGGTCGTCGCCGCCAACTGCTCCTCTTGGGCCGAATACAAACGGCTCTGCGCCCCGTCCACGTTGTTACGGCCCCAGAAGTGCACACCGCTGAACGGATAACCGTCGCAATGAATACCTTCCGGGGTGATTTCCAGTTGCTTGCCCGGCTTGATCTCGATGCGGATCTGATGAATCTGGCATTGCCAGATTTCATCGTGCAATTCCGGCGGCAATACGTTTTTGTACACCTCGAAATCCGCATCGATGAGGCTGCGCATCACCGGCGAATTGATGACTTCATTGGAGAAGTCCTGGAAGTGCCGCTCCAGTCCACCGACATAGCTGTTGTTGGCCTTCGATTGCACGTAGGCGCGGTGTTCCAATTGCTTCAGGTCACGGGTGACCGGGTTGTATTCGAAATCGCTGTAGCGACGAAAACGCATGCCCGCATCGGCCTGGCCGTAATAACTGTCCGGCTCCATGTTTTCCCAACTTTTGGTCAACCTGACGAAGTCGGAAAAATGACCGAAGAGATTGAAGTCGGCTCCCTGGACGTTGACATACTTGTCGCGCCGTAGCGATTCGCCAACTTCTTTGTTCAACACGATCATTACTAGGTCTCCGCTACATTTAGCGGCCTAATCTAGTAGGTGCCGGATTGACGGCCCATGAGAAAGAATTTCAGGCATATCAAGCGTTGCTTGAAACGCGGGATGAAGTTGCTTCAATTCGACTTTTTACGATCAAAAACAGCCGTTTTCAGTGTTTTTCTACGGTCATTAGGCAAAAAACCCCGAACCGGTCAGGGTTTTTTATCGAGTTCGAGCAACTCAGCCGATCATCAGAAGAGATACGCGCTGTGCCGAACAGCTGAAACGGCGCTATCGCGCTCTTTTTTCACCGCGAAAACAAAAAGGCCCGCACACGAACATTCGCGGCGGGCCTTTTATTGTTTTGTCAGTCGTGGCGGTTAGCCACAGGCGTTGGGGCGCATCCTATCTGTGCGTTTAACGACGTGTCAATTTCGTTAATCGTCTGTAAATAGGCGAAAAACGTCTAAGAAATCACTTGTCAGCGATAGCCAATTGCACGGTATGGCTGTCGACAAACTGTTCAAAATGGGTGACTTTGCCGTCGGCCAGAGTCCACAAATGCGCGACCCGGGCATTCATTGCACGGCCGGTGGCTTTATAGACGCCGCTGTAATTGCCGTAGGCAAATACCTTGTCGCCCTGGGCGACATAGTTCTCGACCTTGAACTGAAAATCTTCCCACTCAGTGGCCAGCCGCTTGAAGACGTTTTCGACGATAGCGTCAAAGCCGACGTAGGTGCCGGCATACGGAAAACCCGCCGCTTCGGTCCAGCGGGCGTCATCGGCCAGCGCCGCCGCGGTGTTGCGCGCATTCTCCTGGGAGTTGGCGCCTTCGTAGGTGCTTTTGATCAGGCTCAGGTTATCCATGGTGACTCCAGGTGAGTTCAATGGGCGCAGCCGTCGAGGCCACAGGTTTCAAACACGGATGAAGACGCTGTTGCCGCAAGCGACTGGCTCAACCATTGGGCGAAGGCTTGCGGCTTGCCGAGCCAGGGGCCGATATCGACCACGGTGAACTGGCCATCCTGCTCCAGCGCGAAGGTCGGGAAGCCCTGGCCGCCGACACGGACCAACAGTGCGCGGCTGTCCTTTATATGCCGCTCGGTGTCGGCGGTATTAAATGCCTGTTGGAAAGCCTCAGGTTCAAGACCTGTCTGTGCAGCGAGTTCAAGCAAAACGGCCTCGTCAGCGATGCGTCGACCTTCCACGTAATGGGCCGTCTGCAAACGCCCCAGCAACTCCAGTCCGCGCCCGGCGATCTGCTCGGCAGCCAGCACGGCGGCAATCGGCGGCGTGGAATCGAACAGCGCCGTCTCATCACGCAGCAATCCCTCAAAATACGCCTCGCCAAACGGCTGGCCGGTGTACTCGGCGATACGTCGGTCGTGGGGCATGACGTAATTGCGCAGTTGTGGCGAAACGGTTTGGCGATTGGCACCGCTCATCATGCCACCACCGTGGCCGATCACCGGCAACACGGCTTGGGCAGCTTGCACCAAGGGTTTGGCGCCGTAGCACCAACCGCACAATGGGTCGTAAATGTAGTGAAGGGTCATGGGAAGACTCCGGCAAAAAAGTAGGAAAACTCAATGCCGGCAGACTAATACCCGGATCGTTTTGGAAAAACGCCGGAATCGATTTCAGTCTGTTTCAAGAATCGGTCGAATGCCCCTCGTGACCGACACCTCCGATCTTGCAGGCATCCACTTTTCTGACGGGCATAAAAAAGCGCCACCTTTCCGGCAGCGCTTTTATCAATCCGTTGTTTTTCTTCTTATCCTTCCATCACATCCCACAACGCCTCCAGTTCCGCCTCGCTGAATAAACCAGCGGGATAGCGCTCGATCATCATCCGGCGCGGATCAGGTTCCCTGATCTGACGCGTTCCATTGGACTTCAACCACTGTGCCAGGACCTGGAGCGATTCGCTGTTAACTGCCAGGGGATGCAGTGCCCGATCGCTCACTACGTTCATTTCGGCGTTCATCTAAGCGCTCTCTCCTGGTTTGTGAGCGGCTAACTTATCCAAGGTTTATGACAGAACATCGAAGTTCTCTCCCTCCCCGTGTTGCGCCATCGAAGATACAAGAGCTATGCCAATGTTTTCGAAGTGTCGATAAGTGGATACAAAAAAGCCCGCAGTCCTGATGGGCTGCGGGCTTTCTGCGAGATAAGGAGGCCAAAATCGTTGCTCAATCGATTTTTCAATCAACTCAAGCTGTTACGTCCTCACTCACTCCTTGTGCGGTGCGGGCTGTTGTTGGGTAAGGCAATGGATGTTACCGCCCCCAAGTAACAGTTCGCGACCAGGCACCATGACCACTTCATGCTGCGGAAACACGCTCTGCAAAATCTCTTTGGCCGGACCATCCAGTGGGTCGTCGAAGCTCGGCGCAATGATGCCGCCGTTGACGATCAGGAAGTTCACATAAGAGCCGGCCAGACGCACGGTCGGATTGCGCTCCTGAGTGCCGTCCACCGGGTCCACGCCTGCGCACTCTTCTTCGGTCGCATACAGCGGCCCCGGAATCGGCATTTTGTGCACCGTGAATGGGCGACCCTTGGCATCAGTGCTGTTTTGCAGCACGTTCATGGCCGCCTGGCAGCGCGCAAAGTTCGGGTCCTGCGGGTCGTCGGTCCAGGCCAGCAACACTTCGCCTGGACGCACGTAGCAGCAGAAGTTATCCACATGGCCGTCAGTTTCGTCGTTGAACAAACCGTCCGGCAGCCAGATGATCTTATCCACAGCCAGATTTGCGCTGAGCACCGCTTCGATTTGCTCACGGCTCATGTGCGGATTGCGATTGCGGTTGAGCAGGCATTCTTCGGTGGTGATCAGGGTGCCTTCGCCATCGACATGAATCGATCCACCCTCGAGCACAAAACCCTCGGTGCGGTAGCGCGGGCTGCGCTCGATTTCGAGGATCTTGCCCGCCACCTGCAAGTCACGGTTCCATGGCGAATACAAACCACCGTCGAAACCGCCCCACGCATTGAAGTCCCAATCCACGCCACGGACTTCGCCGCTGTCATTGATGACGAACGTTGGGCCGGTATCCCGAACCCAGGCGTCATCGCTGGACATCTCCACCACACGAATATTTGGCACGTCGAGACGGGCGCGGGCATTTTCGTACTGGCCCGCGGAAACCGCCACGGTCACCGGTTCGAAACGCGCGATGGCCTTGGCTACCGCGACGTGCGCGGCTTGCGCCGGTTTACCCCCCAGGCGCCAGTTGTCCGGGCGCTCGGGCCAGATCATCCAGGTCTGGGTTTGGGGTGCCCACTCAGCGGGCATGTAAAAGCCGTCGGCGCGAGGGGTGCTGTTCAAAGTGGTCATGGCTTCAGGACTCCAGGGTACCGTCGAGGGTTTTGATCGCGCCGTACAGGTTCGGACGACGGTCACGGAACGAACCCCAGGCGCTGCGAATGTGCTCCAGCTCATCGAGGTCGAAGCTGTGAACCAGAATGCCTTCTTCGGTTTTGTTCAGCTCTTGGACTTTTTCGCCAAACTGGTTGGCGATGAACGACGAGCCGTAGAAGGTAATGTCGTAGCCGTCCTGCTCTTCGTTACCGATACGGTTGCTGGCGATCACCGGCATCAGGTTGGCGCCGGCATGGCCCTGTTGCACACGCTGCCAGTGGTCGCGGGACGAAATGGTCTTGTCGTGCGGCTCACTGCCGATGGCGGTCGGGTAGAACAGGATTTCCGCGCCTTGCAGCGCCATGCTCCGGGCACACTCAGGGAACCACTGATCCCAGCAGATGCCCACGCCGATTTTCGCGTAACGGGTATTCCAGACTTTGAAACCGGTATCGCCTGGATTGAAGTAGTACTTTTCGTGGTAGCCAGGGCCATCCGGGATGTGGCTTTTACGATAAATCCCGAGGTTGCTGCCGTCGGCATCGATGATCGCGATGCTGTTGAAACGCGCGCGACCGGCCAATTCGTAGAAGCTGATCGGCAGCACCACTTGCAGTTCTTTGGCGACTTTCTGGAAGTGTTTGATGGCAATGTTGTCTTCAACCGTCGTGGCCAGTTGCAGGTAGTCCGGGTTCGGCTTCTGGCAGAAGTACGGAGCCTCGAACAGTTCCTGGATCAGGATGATTTGCGCACCTTTGGCCGCCGCTTCACGGACCAGCTTCTCAGCGGTCTCGATGTTGGCTTCAAGGTCCCAGGAACAAGCCATCTGGGTAGCGGCGACGGTAACGATACGGCTCATGAATCATCTCCTGGGCAACGCTTGAGGGTCGAGTGTGGCATCGACCGATGACAGAAATGGGAAGTACCGGGCGTGGTTCATCCACACCGTGGGCAGTGGCGACTTTATAGCCGATAAAAATCGGCTTTCAAAGCAATAAATACCACTCCATCAGAAAACAACCCAACTTAAACCGATAACAATCGAGTTAAACACCTTCTCTGTGGGAGCGAGCCTGCTCGCGATAGCGGTGGGTCAGTCGACATCAATATTGCCTGCTCGACCGCCTTCGCGAGCAGGCTCGCTCCCACAGGGATATGTGTTTACAGATCCTCTGCGAGAACGTTCGACAGCATGTCGACAAAGAAATCCACGCTCTGCCGCGAGGTGACCATCGGCGGTTTGATCTTGAGGATGTTCAGGTGATCGCCCGTCGGCTGCATGAAGATCCCCAACTCACGAAGCCGATCGCACAGCGCCGTGGTTTCTTCGGTCGCCGGTTCAAGGGTTTCGCGATTGCGGACCAACTCCACGCCCAGATAGAAGCCGGAACCATGCACCGCTCCCACCAACGGATGCCGGTCGATCAACGCTTCAAGACGCTCCTTGAAGTACCCACCCACCACCTGGGCGTTCTCCCAGAGTTTTTCTTCTTCCATCACATCCAGCACCGCCATGCCGATCCGGCAACTGACCGGGCTGCCGCCAGCGGACGAGAAGAAATAACCCTCGGCCTCCAGCGCTTCGGCGATCTCCCTACGGGTAATGACAGCACCCAACGGCTGGCCGTTACCCATGCCTTTGGCCATGGTGATGATGTCCGGCACCACGCCCTGCTCTTCGAAGCCCCAGAAAAATTTACCCATGCGGCCGTAACCGACCTGCACCTCATCGGCGATGCACACCCCGCCCTGAGCACGGACCAGCGCATAAACCTGCTTCAAATAGCCCGGCGGTAGCGAGATGCCGCCGGCATTGCCGTACACCGGTTCGCAGATGAAACCGGCGAGTTGGCGTTTCTGTCCGGCGATTTTCGCCAGGTTGTGTTCGACGCTGCGCACGTAGTCCGGCGCGCTGTCCGGGCCACGAAATTCGCCGCGATAGGTGTTCGGCGCGGTCACCGGGTGCACCCAATCGGGACGGCTGCTCAAAGCCTTGGGGTTGTCGGCAATCGAGGTCGAGACCGCATCCGCCGCCACCGACCAGCCGTGATACGCCTCCAACACACTGAGCATGTCGCGACCGCCGCTGTAGGCCCAGGCCAGACGAATCGCCAGGTCATTGGCCTCGGTGCCGCTGTTGACCAGAAACACCCGGTCCATGTTGTCCGGTGCCAGCTTCAGCAAGCGCTCGGAAAACTCGGCAATCGCTGCGTAGTGAAAACGCGAGTTGGTATTGAGCAATGACCATTGACGACCGGCGACGGCGGCCATGCGCGGATGGCCATGCCCCAGAACTGCGACGTTGTTGAGCATGTCGAGGTAGGAGCGGCCCTGCATGTCGATCAGGTGATTGCGCCAGCCACGCTCGATGCGCGGCGGATCAACGTAATAATGCTTCTGGGATCGGGCGAAACTGGCATCGCGGCGAGCCAACAACGTCTGCGGGTCGAGCTCCTCTTCTGCATCGCAGGCCAGGCCCAGCAATGCCGCCGGCGAAGGGCACAATGCCTGCCAGGCAGCGGCGCGCGAAGGTGTGCAAAACAACGGTGCGTCGAGCTGAGCGCCTCGACACAATTGCACGATCAACGGCCCGTTGACCGAACCCAGCACCTGACCTTTGACCAGGGCTGCGCCCGCGTGCAGCGACGGCGTCACACCCCACAGCCGTAAACTCAGTTGCGGCCCATCCAGTTGCAGTACACCCGCCGCCGGCTGGTGAATCACTCCGGCAAACGGCGATTCGACCGCCGTGCCATGGGGCACTCGCAGCTCTACGTGCAGTGGGCAAGTGGCCGGTTCAGTGGCGCTGTCCGGCCGGGTGCGAGACAGACGATATTGCCCATAACGACTGGCCGCCAGACCGTGGGCCGCAGCGGCCTCGGTCAGCAGACGCTGGTCGATCCCCTCCTGCTCCCAGTTACCCGCTTCGAAATGCGGGCTGAGCACGCCCAGATCGATCAAGGCAAACTCACGCCCCACCAGACTCGGCAACAAGGGTGCAAGGCCTTCGCTGCCGATGCTCGGCAGGCCTTGACCGACCGCGGCAAGAATCGCCGCCTCCATCAACGCCAGCGGCACCGATGTGGCCACGCGGAAAATTTCCCACTCATGGGTCAGGTTGTCGCGACTGTACTCATTGCCCGGATCAATGCTGACCTGCTGTTCGCCACTCAGCACCAACACCGTCGAACGCGCAACGATCAGCGGCCAGAGCGCCAGCAGTTCTTCATGTTGCAACGGATTGACCGCATGATAGGCCCGAACCGCCGGCAAAATGTAGAACGGATCGCCATCGGCATGGTGCAGCAGCGCGGCACAGGTCACCGACAGATCGGTGATCCGCCAGGTGCGGACCAGGTCGCCGAAATCGATGACACCCTGCAACTGCCATTGGCGCTGCGAATCCCGCTGCCAGACCACGTTGTCGTCGGTGATGTCCATGTGAATCGCCTGCACCGGCAGCTTATCCACCAAGGGCTGCAAATGGCGCTCGGCCTGTTCGGCCGCTTCAGCAATCCGCTTGCGTTGCTGGTCATCCTTGATCACCGGCAGCAAATGCGCGATCAACGCGTTGGCGTGGCGGGCGTCCCATTGAAGGGTGCGCTCAAGGCCAGGATGGTCAAAATCGGCCAGCGCCAGATCCATCTCGCCGCAGAGCCGACCGAAACCGGCGACCACTGCCTGGCTCAGATGGTCGAGGTGCGTCAGGGATTGGCCGTCGATGTAATCGAGCAGACGTACATGCACCGCTTGACCGCCGACATCGAGAGAGAGCAAGTCTGCGCCGTTTATGGCCGGGATCACTCGCGGCACCTGCACGTCGGCGTGTTCAGCCAGATGCTTGAGCCCTGCGTGTTGGGCTTGCAGCTCCAGCACCGAGTAATCGCCACGGCAGATTTTCAAGACGAAACGCCCCTGCTCGCTGTCGACGCGGTAGTTGAGATCCTGCTGGCTGCCCAGGGCCTGCAATCGCCCACTCAGCCCGTAATGCTCCTCCAGCAGCTCAAGCGCTTGCGCCGCGGACACTTGTGGGCTGGGCAGACTGGCGCGATGAATCAACGTGGCGAGCGGCATACAACGACCCCTGAAATTTTGTTAGGCGCTTATATCGCCACTGCCCGGGGCGATACGCAACCCCCTCCCTGATCGGCGCGAATCAAACACCCGCGCAACTCTCTTCACCGCACCACTCGCACCAACTGCCACTTTGCTTAAGAATGTCGGCCATCAACGTCTATTGCTGGAGAAACACCATGAATGTAGTCACCACCGACCTGCCCGGTGTTCTGATCATCGAACCCAAGGTATTTGGTGACGAGCGCGGCTTCTTCTATGAGAGCTTCAATGCCAAGGCTTTCGAAGAGGCAACCGGCCTGAACACCCAATTTGTTCAGGACAACCATTCCCGTTCGCAAAAAGGCGTACTGCGCGGCTTGCACTATCAGCTGGAAAACACTCAGGGCAAACTGGTCCGCGTCACCGCCGGTGAAGTACTCGACGTGGCAGTGGACATCCGCCGCAGCTCGCCGCATTTTCGCAAATGGGTCGCTGTGCGTCTGTCTGCCGACAACCATCGCCAACTCTGGGTGCCGGAAGGTTTTGCCCATGGTTTCGTGGTGCTGAGCGATTTCGCCGAGCTCCTCTACAAAACCACCGACTACTACACCCCGTCGGCCGAGCGCAGCATTCGCTGGGACGACCCGGACCTGGGCATCGACTGGCAGCTGGACGAAGCACCGCTGCTGTCGGCCAAGGATCAGTCCGCGGCGTTCTTCAAGGACGCTGAAGTCTTTTCCTGAATTGCTGTCTGAATTTTCACCGCCAGCGCGCACTTGATCCAGGTGCGCAGACTGCGCCCGCAAGCCTAGGCATAATGCGTCTGTACCCACAGGCGCTTGATGCTCATGACACCGACCCTCCCCCCCAGACCCCGCTGGCGCAGCCTGGCCCTGCTTGCGCTATGCCTGGCACCCTTGCTGTGGCCGCTGGAGCATCTGGCCGAGCGTTATTACCGCAGTGAACTGGCGGGGCAAAACCGTCAGACCCTCGACCTCTACGTCGCCAACCTGTTGGGCACCCTGCACCGTTATGAAGTGTTGCCGCAGATTCTCGGCGAACTGCCCGCCCTGCGCGCGACATTGGCCACCCCCGACGAAGGTGTGGTGCAAGGCAACGCCAATCGTCTGTTGAAAAACATCAGTGCCCAGACCGGCGCCGAAGTCATGTACCTGATGGACGCCACAGGCAAGACATTAGCCGCCTCCAACTGGGACAAACACGACAGCTTTGTCGGCCGTAATTTCGCCTTCCGCCCTTATTTCAGTGAAGCCATGGCCGGGCGCCTGGGGCGCTTCTTCGGCCTGGGTACCACCTCGGCCAAGCGCGGCTACTTCTTCGCTGCAGCAGTACGTGATCGCGAAAAAATCATCGGGGTATTGGTGGTCAAGGTCGACCTCGATCACACCGAAAGCCTCTGGGGCAAAACCCCGGAACAACTGTTGGTCACCGACCATAACGGCGTGGTCATCCTCACGTCGCGGCCAGAGTGGCGTTTCCGCTCGACCCGTCCATTGAGTGATGAAGAGAACAAGGCAGTCGCCGCGATTCAACCCTATCCAACCCGCTATCCAAAGACATTGAGTCTTGACCCCAATGCCTGGTTGACCCAAACCCGGCAGATCGAAGAAACCGGCTGGAGCGTCAGTATCCTTGCACCGCGCACCCTGATCGACCGTCCGGTGCGCACAGTCGTGGCCATCGGCGGAGCAACGCTGCTGGTATTAATGCTGCTGCTGGGCTTGATGATGCAACGCCGACGCCATTACCTGGACCGGATCGCCTTCGAAGCCAAGGCCCGCCAAGAGCTGGAAGGCCGGGTCGCCGAACGGACCAGCGACCTCGAAGGCCTCAACCGTCGACTGAAACAGGAAGTGCTGGAGCGCGAACACGCCCAACAAGAACTGGTACGCGCTCAGGATGATCTGGTACAGGCCGGCAAGCTCTCGGCGCTGGGGACGATGTCGGCGAGTATCAGCCATGAACTCAACCAACCGCTGGCGGCCATCCGCAGCTACGCGGAAAACGCCGAAGTGCTGCTCGATCATCAGCGCACCGAGGATGCTCGCGGCAACCTCAAGCTGATCAGCGAATTGACCGGGCGTATGGCGTCGATCATTGCCCACCTGCGCGCCTTCGCCCGACGTGATCGCCACGCCCCGGAAAGCGTGGCCCTGCAACCGGCGCTGGACGATGCCCTGGCGTTACTGGCCAAGCGTCGGCGCAGCATGGAAGTCGAGCTGATCCGCGACCTGCCGGCCGCCACCCTGTGGGTCGAAGCCGGGGAGACCCGTCTGCGCCAGGTACTCGGCAATCTGCTGGCCAATGCGCTCGATGCGCTGACGGAAAAAGGCCCGCCGCGTAAACTCTGGTTGAGTGCCCAATCCACCGCCGACGGCGTCAATCTGTACATTCGCGACAACGGCCCCGGGTTCTGCCTGGAAGCGCTGGGTCGTGCCGGTGAGCCCTTCTACACCACCAAGACCCGCACACAGGGGCTTGGGCTGGGGCTGGCGATCTGCGACACCCTGATGCGCGCCTTCGGTGGTGAACTGTCGTTCTCCAACCATAAGGAAGGCGGCGCCCTGATTACCCTGAAGCTGCGCGCCGGCGCGCCGGGTGTGAGCCTGCAACCGTCCGAGGACCGAAGTGCATGACCATCGACAACCGCATCCAGGTCGTGTTGATCGACGACGATCCCCACCTGCGCCAAGCCCTGAGCCAGACCCTAGACCTGGCCGGTCTGAAGATCCTGCCACTCGCTGAAGCCAAGGGCTTGGCCGGGCAACTGGAACGTGACTGGCCAGGCGTGGTGGTCAGTGACATCCGCATGCCGGGCATGGACGGCCTTGAACTGCTGACCGAACTCCACGCCCAGGACCCGGAGCTGCCTGTGCTGCTGATCACCGGCCACGGCGATGTGCCGCTGGCGGTACAAGCCATGCGCGCCGGGGCTTATGACTTTCTGGAAAAACCTTTCGCCAGCGACGCCTTGCTCGACAGCGTACGTCGCGCCCTGGCCCTGCGCCGTCTGGTACTGGACAACCGCAGCCTGCGTCTGGCCCTGAGCGATCGCAACGAACTGAGCGCCCGACTGGTCGGGCAATCGGCGCCAATGCTGCGCCTGCGCGAGCAGATCGGGGCTCTGGCGGCGACCAAGGCTGACGTGCTGATCCTCGGTGAAACCGGCGCGGGCAAAGAAGTGGTGGCCCGGGCGCTGCACGATTTGTCGAGTCGACGTAACGGCCCGTTCGTGGCAATCAACGCCGGGGCCTTGGCCGAGTCAGTGGTGGAAAGCGAGCTGTTCGGCCACGAACCCGGCGCGTTTACCGGCGCGCAGAAGCGCCGCATCGGCAAGTTCGAATTCGCCAACGGTGGCACGTTGTTCCTCGATGAAATCGAAAGCATGAGCCTGGACGTACAGGTGAAATTGCTGCGCTTGCTGCAAGAGCGGGTCGTCGAACGCCTGGGCGGCAATCAGTTGATCCCGCTGGACATCCGCATCATCGCCGCGACCAAGGAAGACCTGCGGCAATCCGCCGATCAGGGGCGCTTCCGTGCCGACTTGTATTACCGCCTGAACGTTGCGCCGTTGCGCATTCCGCCACTGCGCGAACGGGGCGAAGATGCGCTGATGCTGTTCCAGCATTTCGCCGACGAAGCCAGCGCCCGCCACGGCTTACCGCCCCATGAACTGCAACCGGGGCAACGGGCGCTGCTGCTGCGTCACAGCTGGCCGGGTAACGTGCGGGAACTGCAGAACGCCGCCGAACGCTTTGCCCTGGGCCTGGAACTGGCACTGGACAACAGCGCGCCGGATGGCGGTGTCGGCACCACGGTTGAAGTGGTCAGCGGCGGCTTGAGCGAGCAAGTCGAGAACTTCGAGAAGAGCCTGATTGCCGCCGAACTGGCGCGCTCGCACAGCTCCGTGCGCAGCCTCGCCGAAGCGCTTGGCATCCCGCGCAAAACCCTGCACGACAAGCTGCGCAAGCATGGCCTGAACTTCGCCGATGGCGGCACCAGCAGCCATACCGACGACCTCGATTGAGCTACCGTAAAATCATCCTCATCAAACAAAAGGCCCGCGAATGAACCGCGACAGTCGTCACCTGGAATCGATCCTCTATCGCGACATCCCCCTCACGCGGGACATGGGCCTCAAAGTGCTCGACTGGCATGACCAACAACTGCGCCTGCATCTGCCGCTGGAGCCCAACGTCAATCACAAGAGCACCATGTTCGGTGGCAGCCTGTACTGCGGCGCGGTGCTGGCCGGCTGGGGCTGGCTGCATTTGCGTTTGCGTGAAGAAGGCATCGAAGACGGGCACATCGTGATTCAGGAAGGGCAGATCAACTACCCGCTGCCGGTCACCATGGACGCGACAGCGATTTGCCAGGCGCCGAATGCAGCAGTGTGGAGGAAATTCCTGGCGATGTATCGACGCTATGGGCGGGCGCGGTTGACGCTGCATTCGCGGATCGTGAATGCCGGGAGTGAAGAGGATGCGGTGAGGTTCGTGGGGCAGTACGTACTGCACCGCTAGGAACCAGGGCCAATACAGAACCTGTGGCGAGGGGGCTTGCCCCCGTTGGGCTGCGAAGCGGCCCCAAATCCAGCCGCCGCGAATCAGTTAATTTCCATTGTCTGAATTGCGACTGCTGCGCAGCCGAACGGGGCGGTGCGGCGTTCCGACAAGCCCCCTCGCCACAGAAGTTCGGCGTGCTCAGGAACGAGCGAGCGCCAATAGTTTCTCCCGCCAAGCCGCTTTGGCCGGCAGCGCCAGGAAGAACTCATTCAGCAACGATTCCCGCGCCGGATAACAGAACGGCGCGCCGCTCAAATCCAGCACCTCACCGCCGGCGCCTTCCAGTACACCTTGAGCCGCGGCCGTGTCCCACTGCGAAGTCGGCGCCAATCGCGGATAACAATCCGCAGCCCCTTCAGCCAGCAGGCAAAACTTCAGCGAGCTGCCGATATTCGCCAGTTGCAGCTCACCCAGGCTGTCGCTCAACCCCGCGAGTAGTCGCTCCTGCTCAGGGCTCGAATGCCGACGACTGGCGACCACCGTGAAAGCTTCACCCGCAGCCGGAACCTCACGCACCTGAATCGGCAACGGCTCGGCGCCTTTATCGCCACGCCAGGCTCCCAACCCGGCACCGCCGACATAAAAACGCCCGTTGGTCGGCATCGACACCACACCGAACACCACACGCCCCTGCTCGATCAGCGCAATGTTGACGGTGAACTCTTCGCTGCCGGAGATGAACTCCTTGGTCCCGTCCAGCGGATCGACCAGCCACCAGCGTTGCCAGCCGGCACGCACGCTCCGGGGGATGTTGGCGTCCTCTTCGGACAGCACCGGAATAGTCGGGTCCAGCGCCGTCAGCCCGGCCAGGATTACATGGTGAGCGGCCATGTCGGCAGCGGTGACCGGAGAATCATCGGACTTTGCAGTCACGGCAACGTTGACGCGCCAGAACGGCAGGATCGCCTCGCCAGCTTTCAATGCCAGCTCGACCACCGGCGCCATCAACGGATGGGGAAAACTCATGAACGTCTCACTCATAATTGAAAAATACCGCGCTGGCTCAACAAGTCCCGGGCCAGATACAGCGCCGCCAAGGCACGACCCTCGGTGAATCGCGGGTTCTGCGCCAATGCCGACAGTTCCCGCAGGTTGATCTTGTCCACCCCCATCGGCTCGGGCTCGTCACCCTCCAGGCGCTCTTCGTACAAATCGGTGGCCAGCACCACTTGGATCTTCTGGCTCATGTAGCCGGGTGACAACGACAACTCGGTCAGATGCTCCAGTTGCCGCGCGCCATACCCGGCCTCTTCCTTTAGCTCCCGCTCGGCCGCCGCCAGCACGTCTTCGCCCGGCTCGATCAAGCCTTTGGGCAGGGACAATTCGTAGGCATCGGTGCCACCGCAGTATTCCTCCACCAACACTGCGTGGTCCGCGTCGAGCATCGCCACGATCATCACCGCACCATAACCAGCGCCTTTGCCGACCAATCGCTCGTAAGTACGTTCCACGCCATTGGAAAAGCGCAATTTCAGCTCTTCGACACAGAATAATCGGCTGGTGGCGACGATCTCGCGGGCGAGTACGGTGGGTTTCTGGCGCATGGGAAGCTCCTTGGCGTAAGCGGGTTACTATACCCGGCCTATCCTGATTGTTTATCTCGGATATCTTTTTTACCGCTGGAGAAGTTTTTTATGTCCCTGCTGCCCTGGCGCGACATCGATACCGTTCTGCTGGATATGGACGGCACGCTGCTGGACCTGCACTACGACAACCATTTCTGGCTGGAGCACCTGCCAAAGCGTTATGCCGAGTTGCACGGAGTGAGCCTGGCCATGGCGGAGCTGGAACTGCAGCCACTGTTCGAGCGCCATGCCGGTCAGTTGCAGTGGTATTGCCTGGACTTCTGGAGCGCCGAACTGAAGTTGTCAGTGCGCGAGCTGAAACTGGAAACCGCGCACCTGATCGCCCTGCGTCCGGATGCGGACACTTTTCTGGCGGCGATCAAACAGGCCGGCAAGCGCGTGGTACTGATCACCAACGCCCATCGCGACTCGTTGTCATTGAAACTGGAAAGAATCGAACTGGCGCCGTATTTCGAGCGCTTGATCAGCTCTCATGATTACGGTTTCGCCAAAGAAGACCCGCAGTTCTGGAATGCCTTGCAGGCCGATATCGGCTTCGACCCGGCACGCTGCCTGTTCATCGACGACACCCTGCCGATCCTGCGCAGCGCACGCAATTTTGGGGTGGCGCACCTGCTGGCCGTGAGCGAGCCGGACAGCCGCAAAGGGCCGAAGGACACGGCAGAGTTTGCAGCGGTGGGGGATTATCGGGAGCTCATTGCCGGGCTTTAGACCGAGTCGCCTGCGATAGCGATCTCAAGCCTTATTGAGGAATCCGCAACACCTGCCCCGGATAGATCTTGTCCGGGTGCGAAAGCATTGGTTTGTTGGCTTCAAATATTTTGTTGTACGTGTTCGCGTCGCCGTACGCCGCCTTGGAAATCGCGCGCCCAAGACTAGATCAGCCCTCTGAAGGGCGGTTCCCAGCCGACCAATGACCCAACCCCGCGCAGGCGCTAGAATCACAAACCTTGCCGGCGCCCTGGAGCGAAGATGGACATCAAGCAGCTGAAATTCCTCATCGCTCTCGACGAAACCCGACACTTCGGCCAAGCCGCCGCGCGTTGCCACATCACCCAGCCGACCCTGTCCATGCGCCTGCGCAGCCTTGAGGAAGAACTCGAGCTGCCGCTGGTCAATCGCGGCCAACGCTTCGAAGGTTTCACCGCGCCGGGCGAACGCGTGCTGGCATGGGCGCGTACGGTGCTGGCGGCCTATGACGGTTTGCAGGCCGAAGCGGCGGCCTGTCGCGGCAACCTTGTGGGTACGTTGCGACTGGGGGTGGTGCCGCTGTCGAGTTTCGACCCGGTGCCGCTGATGCAACGCCTGCATGTCGAACACCCGAACCTGCGTTTCGAACTCTCGGCCCTCAGTTCCGAGCAGATCCTCGAACAGCTGGCGAATAACCGTCTCGACATCGGCGTCTCCTATCTGGAACGTCTGGACGGCGAGCGCTTCGACTCCCTGGCGTTCAGCGAAACCCGCATGGGTCTGCTCTACGATCAACGCTTTTTCAGTTTCGGCGAGGCGCCGCTGAGCTGGGAGTCGCTGATCGAACTGCCCATGGGCATGCTCACCAGCGGCATGCATTTTCGCCAGTCCATCGACCATAACTTCCACAGCCGTGGCTTGACCCCACAGCCGTTGCTGCAAACCGATGCGGTCCACCAATTGTTACAAGCGGTACACGGTGGCCTGTGCTGCGCGGTGATGCCGCTGAACAGTGGCCTCGAAAACCTCACCGATCACTTGCGCCTGCAACCCATCGAAAGCGCCCAGACCCTCGCCCGGCTGGGGCTGATCATGCGTCGCAGCGCTCCGCGTTCGGCCTTGGCAGAAGCCTGTTTTGCGATCTATCAGAAATCACTGACAGATTCTTGATCGACGCCATCTATCGGTAGATCAGTAATAGCGATTAGACGCGACATGTTGACGCGCCTAGGCTTAAAGCTGACCAAACCGTCGGTGATGCCTAATGAACGCCAAGCGCCCCGGCTGCGCGGCGCCCGCTCTCGAAACGCCCGCGCCCGCCGCAAGCCAGACATACAGCTACTGCAACCTTGAAGACTCCGAATCGTCCAGCACCGCGCTGGCTGAGGAAGTCGCGTTGGCGATCGCCTACAACGGCATCAGCCAGGCCGTCATGTTGGTGACGCCGACGGACCTTGAAGACTTCATCGTCGGCTTCAGCCTCGGCAGCGGCATCATCGAGGACGCTACAGACATCTATGACCTGCAACTCAGCGGCACGGGTTCGGCGCAATACGCGCAGGTGACCATCGCCAACCGCGCCTTCTGGAACCTCAAGCAGCAGCGTCGGCAACTGGCCGGCACCAGCGGTTGCGGGCTCTGTGGCGTTGAAGCGGTGGAGCAAGCGCTGCCCGATCTCAAGGTGCTGCCCGGCGCCCCGCTGCCCCCGGCCGAATGGCTGGACGGCCTGCGCCATCGCATCGGTGAATTCCAGCCTTTGGGCCAGCATTGCGGTGCGGTGCATGCGGCGGTGTTCATGAACGGTAAAGGCGAATTACTGCTGGGCCGTGAAGACATCGGCCGACACAACGCCCTCGACAAGCTGATCGGCGGGTTGATCCGCCAGAAAATCCCGACCAGTGATGGGCTGGTAATTGTCACCAGCCGTTGCAGCCTCGAATTGATCCAGAAAGTTTTACGCGCCGGCATCCAGACCCTGGTCAGCCTGTCGTCGCCCACGGGCCTGGCTGTGCAATGGGCCCGTCGACACAAACTCAATCTCATCCACCTGCCGCAGAAAAGTGCGCCGCGGGTCTATAGCCCCGCGACGGAGAAACAAGCGTGAGCCAACACCAACAAGCCGACCAGAAGCCCGTTCCACGTTACAAGCCCTATAAGGGTGCCGCCGGTGGCTGGGGCGCGCTGGCCAGCGTTGCCCGGGCCTGGTTGACCAGCGACAACGCGTTGAAAAATCTGCGCATGATGCTCAAGACCAACAAGAACGGCGGGTTCGACTGCCCCGGTTGCGCCTGGGGCGATTCTCAGGAAGGCGGCATGGTGATGTTCTGCGAGAACGGCGCCAAAGCAGTGAACTGGGAAGCGACTAAACGGCGTGTCGATAGTGCGTTTTTCGCCAAGCACAGCGTTAGCTCGCTGCTGGAGCAAAGTGATTATTGGCTCGAGTACCAGGGCCGTCTGACCGAGCCGCTGAGCTACGACGCCGAAACGGATCGTTACAAACCGATCAGCTGGGAAGCCGCCTTCGCCCTGATCGGCAAACACCTGCAAGGGCTGTCGAGTCCGAATCAGGCCGAGTTCTACACCTCGGGCCGCGCCAGCAACGAAGCGGCGTTCCTCTATCAATTGTTCGTGCGCGCCTTTGGCACCAATAATTTCCCCGACTGCTCGAACATGTGCCACGAAGCCAGCGGTGTGGCATTGGCCCAAAGCGTCGGAGTCGGCAAAGGCACTGTGACCTTCGACGATTTCGAACATGCAGATGCAATTTTTGTCTGGGGCCAAAACCCTGGCACCAACCACCCGCGGATGCTCGAGCCACTGCGTGAAGCGGTGAAACGCGGTGCGCAAGTGGTGTGCATCAACCCGCTGAAAGAGCGCGGCCTGGAACGCTTCCAGCACCCGCAACACCCGATCGAAATGCTCACCAACGGCGACAAGCCGACCAATACCGCGTACTTCCGTCCGGCATTGGGTGGCGACATGGCGATCATGCGCGGCATGGCCAAGTTCCTGCTGCAATGGGAGCGCGATGCACAGAAGGCTGGTGAGCCTGCGGTGTTCGATCACGACTTCCTCAATGAACACAGCGTCAACGTTCTGGAATACCTCGGCATCGTCGATGACACCCCGTGGGAGCAAATCGTCGAGCAATCCGGCCTGCCCCTGGTGGAAATCGAGCAAGCGGCGCGCATGTACGCCAAAGGCAAGAACGTGATCATGTGCTGGGCAATGGGCATCACCCAGCATCGCCATTCGGTGGCGACCATTCAGGAAATCGCCAACCTGATGCTGCTGCGCGGCAACATCGGCCGGCCGGGGGCCGGTCTGTGCCCGGTGCGCGGCCACAGTAACGTGCAGGGCGACC
Source organism: Pseudomonas sp. GGS8 (assembly GCF_024168645.1). NCBI lineage: Bacteria > Pseudomonadati > Pseudomonadota > Gammaproteobacteria > Pseudomonadales > Pseudomonadaceae > Pseudomonas > Pseudomonas sp. GGS8. The sequence goes on from NZ_JALJWF010000001.1 coordinate 1,565,964, forward strand.
GGACGATGGGCATCAACGAACGTCCGCCGGCGGCGTTCCTCGACTCCCTGGAGCGGCGCTTCCAGTTCAAGGTGCCGCGCGAAAATGGCCACAACGTGGTCGAGGCGATTCACGCCATGGCCGAAGGCCGTTCGAAAGTCTTCATCGGCCTGGGCGGCAACTTCGCCCAAGCCACCCCGGACAGCCCTCGGACCTTCCAGGCCCTGAGCAACTGTGATCTGACCGTGCAAATCAGCACCAAGCTCAACCGCAGCCATTTGGCCCACGGTAAAGACGCGCTGATCCTGCCGTGCCTGGGCCGTACCGATATCGATATCCAGACCGAAGGCGCCCAAGCGGTGACCGTGGAAGACTCCTTCAGCATGGTCCACGCCTCCAACGGTCAGTTGCAGCCGTTGTCGAACCTGATGCGCTCGGAGCCTGCAATCATCGCCGGTATCGCCGCCGCGACCCTGGGCAGCAAACCGGTGGACTGGAACTGGCTGGTGGCCGATTACAGCCGTATCCGCGACCTGATCGCCGACACCATCCCGGGCTTTCGGGACTTCAACGAGAGAGTCCAGAACCCTGGCGGTTTCTACCTGGGCAGCAGTGCCGGCGCACGCCGATGGAATACCCCATCGGGTCGGGCCAATTTCCGTCCGAACATCCTGCCCAAAGACCTGGTGCACGAACGCACCCGCGCCACCGGCGTACTGCCAGACTTGATCATGCAGTCGATGCGCTCCCATGATCAGTACAACACCACCATTTATGGTCTTGATGATCGTTATCGCGGGGTGAAAGGTCAGCGGGATGTGTTGTTCGTCAATGAAGCCGACATCATTCGCCTGGGGTTAAAACCAGGGCAGAAGGCTGACATCGTATCGATCTGGGATGATGGCCGTGAGCGGCGGGTGAAGGGCTTTACCCTGCTGGCGTTTGATATTCCTGCCGGGCAAGCGGCCGCTTACTATCCGGAAGTGAACCCGCTGGTGCCGCTGGAAAGCACCGGGGATGGCAGCCATACGCCGACATCGAAGTTTGTGGCGATCCGGCTGGAAGCGGCGAGTGAGACCGGGTTGATCATGGCCAAGTCAGCTTGACGCAGCGATGGCGGTAGCCCACTCAACAAATTCTTCCGATTCGTACTTTCCAATCGCCCACAAAAAAGGCCGTTTTCCTATGAAAACGGCCTTTGATAAGTAGCTAAAGACCGGTGAAAAATACTTAAGTTCCGCCCAAAAAACAGTAACTTATAGAAATGTGCTCAAGTCGTGTTACTCGTCGGATTTCTATTGTCACAACCATGACACAGCCTCAGGATCGCGCCGTCATCCCCTTGAGGTTCCTCTATGAAGTTCTCCTCGATTCTCTTGTTGTCCCTTGGCCTGGTCAGTGGCTTCGCGTCTGCTGGCGGCACCACCGAAGCAGGTGTGGGCGGCGCATTGGGCGGGGTTCTGGGCTCGGTCGTCGGTCAATCGCTAGGCGGCAGTACAGGTTCAACCATTGGCGCGGCCCTGGGCGGCGCGGGTGGTAGCGCAGTTGGCGCAGACAGACGCAGCCGTGGCGAAGCCGCCATTGGCGGTGCGTTGGGCGCCGCTGGCGGTAACGTGGTCGGCCGCAGCATGGGCGGCACCACCGGTAGCCTGATCGGCTCCGCAGCAGGCGGCGGCCTCGGTGGCGCGCTGGGTAATCACATGGGCAACAGTAGCAATGACGACGATGATCGTCGTTCCTATCGTCGTGGTTATGATGACGATGATCGTCGCTACTACCGTGACGACCATCCGGGTCGTGGCCATGCCTACGGCCATCGCAAGCATCACCATCGCTATCGCGACTGAGGCTTGAATCGCCTCGCTTGCCGGTAGATCAAAAAATCGCAACCTTCGGGTTGCGATTTTTTTTGCCCTTCAAACCAACAACGCTTCCAATGCCCCGCGCAACCTCGCAGGAATCGCCACCGGCTGATTCGACACCCGATCTACAAACACATGCACGAAACGCCCCGCCGCGCAGGCTTCGTCTTCGCCAGCTTTGAACACCGCCAGCTCGTATTGCACCGAGCTGTTGCCCAACTTGCCGACCCGCAGACCAATCTCGATCCGGTCCGGGAAGGCGATAGACGCGAAATAATCACAGGCCGAACTCACCACAAAACCCACCACCTCACCGTCATGGATATCCAGACCGCCGACTTCGATCAGGTAGGTGTTCACCGCCGTATCGAAAAAACTGTAGTAGGTGACATTGTTGACGTGACCGTAGGCGTCATTGTCGTGCCAGCGGGTGGTAATGGGCTGGAAATGGGGGTAGTCGGTGCGGTGGGGCATCGAGTTGGACATCAGCGTCGGTTCCTGGAGTTGGATGGCCAGTTTAAGGTGAAACTGCGAAGGTGCCGTCACAGGCACTACCTGAATCACATGTCGGCAAACCCTCTGCCCTGCGCCGCCAACTCCCCAATCAACCGCGCCGGGGCCCAGTGATCCCCCTGCTTGGTCTCAAGCTGCAATAACCGCAGATGAATATCCGCCAACCCTTGCTGATCCGCCCAGGCCATCGGCCCGCCCTTGTCCGCCGGGAAACCATAACCGTTGAGGTACACCAGATCGATGTCGTGCGCCGACGCCGCAATGCCTTCCTGAAGGATCTTCGCCCCTTCGTTGACCAGCGCCAGCAAACAGCGCTCCAGAACCTCTTCAGGGCCAATTTCGCGACGCTGGAACCCCAACCCTTCGCTGATTTCCAGCACCAGTGCATCGACTTCCACATCGTGCTCAGCCTGACGACTGCCCGGTTCGTAGTGGTAATACCCGTCGCCACTCTTCTGACCGAAACGCCCGCACTCGCACAAACGATTGTCCACCTGAACCTCCGGCGCATCCTGGCCTCTGCCAGCCAGTTCCCGCGCGCGCCATTCCAGGTCGATACCAACCACGTCGTACATGCGGAACGGCCCCATGGCGAAACCAAAACCTTGCAGCGCCGCATCCACCTGATAAGGCAACGCCCCCTCCAGCAGCATCTTGCGCGCTTCGAGCACGTACGGATGCAGCATGCGGTTGCCAATGAAACCGTGGCAGTTGCCCGCGACCACGCTGACCTTGCCCATGCGCTGACCCAGTGCCAGGGCTGCATCAAGCACCGTCGGTGCCGTCTTGGCACCGCGTACGATCTCCAGCAATTTCATGATGTGCGCCGGGCTGAAGAAGTGCAGGCCCAGAACCAGCTGCGGGCGGCGAGTGGCGGCGGCGATGGCGATGGCGTCGATATCCAGCGCCGAAGTATTGCTGGCCAGAATCGCTTCAGGTTTGAGCAGGCCGTCGAGTTCGCGGAAGATTTTCTGCTTCAGCTCGAGGTTTTCGTAGACCGCTTCGATAACCAGATCAACATCACGGATCGCTGCGTAATCGGCAGCCGCCGTCACCCGAGCAACGCACGCATCCGCCTCGGCCTGATCGATCCGCCCCTGACGCATGTTATGGGCGTAAGTATCAGCCACGCTGGTCAGCGCCTGCTCAAGCATCTGTGGATTGTTATCGACCCACTGCACCGGCACCCCGGCACTGGCCAGGCACATGACAATGCCACGGCCCATGGTGCCCGCACCAATCACAGCGGCACGCTGAATATCGAACGATGTCTGGCTCATGGTTATTCTCTTGTTGGCGATCCAAAGACAGTCCTCACCATAGTCAGCCGATGCATGTTTTTGAAGTTTATTCCTGTGATGGGCGACATTCAGCGGATGGATTGCCTCGAAACACCGACGCCCTCTGTAGGCTTAGAGGTTCGCCTCAGCCCACGTCCGGACGTCGGCATACGGATAATCCTCCAGCGCCGCAAACCCCGGAATCGACCGCGCCTTGAGCTTGGTAAACAGCGGCACGCTGATCCCGCACAAAAACCGCGTCACACGCTCCGCCGATGGAACACTCCCCGTATGCTGCTGGTGCCTGTGGATAAAATCACCGCACAGCGCCTCGAAATTTTTATCCACAAGCGCCGGCAATTCCGGTGGTTCGGGTAGCCGCGCTACGTGGCCGTGACACACCGAGCAATGCCCGCACTGCTGTGGCGCGTTTTCGTCGCCGAAGTACTCGGCCAGGCGATAGCCCAGGCAGTGCTCGGTGGCGAACAGATCCAGCATGGCGTGAATCCGCGAGATCTCGGTACGTTCGTGCTGGGTGAAGTAGGCATGCAATTCGGCACTCAAGGCCTGAGAGTCAAAGTCGGCTTGCAGCAGGCTATAGACCTCGGTCATCTGCTTGCTTTCAAGCTCCACCCAGCCCTTTTCCTGGAAGTAATCCAGCGCCTTGACCACCCGACTGCGCTCGGCGCAATGCTGCTGATACAGTGCGTCGAAATTCACCGTGGCCCAGGTCCGGGCGCGGCTGGAGGTCTGGATGATCGCCGAGACGAAGTCCCTGCGCTCACCCTCGAAACGGGCCAGCAACGCTTCCGGCTCCTGCAAATACTTGAAGCGGTATTCGGCGTAATAGGCATAGCGCGGCGCGATCAGCCCACGCAACTCTAGCTGTACCAGCAGGGTCTTGAGCGGTAACTGGCGGATGTTGCTCTGATCGGCCAACGGCCCCAGCAGAAACTCCCACTGCCCTTCGGGCGCGGCGGCTTGCAACTCGTCGAGCACACAACGAATGCCGTCCCGCTCCGGCGTGTCGCCGTAGACGAAGTTCTCCAGCACGTTGAGGCTGTCGCGGTTGGCCAGCACCAGGCAATCGGACGGCTGCCCGTCACGCCCGGCTCGGCCGATTTCCTGGCTGTAGTTTTCGATGGATTTTGGCAGGTCGAAATGCACCACGTTGCGGATATCGCTTTTATCGATGCCCATGCCGAAGGCAATCGTGGCGACGATGCAATTGGACTGCCCGCCCATGAACCGGCGCTGAATCGCTTCCCGTTGCTCGTGGGGCAAACCGGCGTGATAGGCCTCGGCCTGTATGCCGTTGCGCCCCAAGTGTTCGGCGATGTGCTCAGCGGTTTTCTGCAGGGTGACGTAGACGATGCTTGGCTGGCCGGGACGCTGGCTCATCCACTCGACCAGGCGGCGGCGCTTGTCCTGGCCACGCACCGGTTCCACCAACAGATTGAGATTGGGCCGGTAGAAACCGGTGGTCACCACATCCTCAGGCGCAATGGCGAACCTGGCCTCCATGTCGGCGATCACCTTGGGTGTCGCGGTGGCGGTCAGCAACAGCGCTTGAGGGATGTTGAACTGGCGCTGATAGTCCGGCAGCTTGAGGTAGTCGGGGCGGAAGTTGTGACCCCACTCGGAGATGCAGTGGGCCTCGTCCACCACCAACAGCGAGATCGGCACCTGCTGCAGAAAATGGCGAAAGCGCTCGTTCTTCAGGCGCTCCACGGAAATCATCAGAATTTTCAATTCGCCGGACTTTGCCCGGGCCATCACATCGCTGGCGTCATCGCGACTCTGAGCCGAATCGATACTGCCCGCCGCGATGCCGTGGCGTTGCAAAAACGCCAACTGATCCTGCATCAACGCCAGCAACGGCGAGACCACCAGCGTCAGGTGCGGCAGCAAGATAGCCGGTAACTGATAGCACAGGGATTTGCCCGAGCCGGTAGGGAAAATCGCCGCCGCCGAGCGCCCGGCCAACACCGCGCTGATCGCCGCCTCCTGGCCGGGTCGAAACTGTGGATAACCGAAAACCTGTTCCAGGGTGTTGTGCATAAGCTGTCACTCCGTTGACCGCTGCGAAGCCCAAAGCCTAGCCGGCGAACGCAGCGAGTCGAGAAAAGGTCGGGGGCAAAAACGATACGGGATGATACAGCGTCAACCCATCGATTCCTTCGCCACAGATTGAAACAAACGAGGCACTTTGCCCCCTGACATCAGTCCCCTGTCAGCCGGTAAGGTTCACCCCGAGAAAAACCATTATCCGCGAAGTTTTCATCAAGGCAGGACGCCTGCACGCGGATCCTTATGAAGGAACAATCATGCCCAACACTCTGTTTTTTCCAATCGCCCTTGTCTTGGCATCCCTGCTGCTGAGCGGGTGCATGAAGCTCCCTGACGAACCTCCCCTCCTCGCTGCCCCCACAATGCTGGGCGGCGCCTCACAGACTTAGTCATCGATCGACTGACGTCGGGTGGAGGGCACCAATACCGCCACCCGCAATTGCTCATCCAGCGCCTGTTCATGAAATACCCGGCTCTTGCTCGCCCACACCGCATAAGCCGGGCTGACTTCCCCCGTAAACGCCGCCGCCAGCTGACGCAAATCGGCGACGCTACGTACACGAGGACAGAAGAGTTGGTCGTCGCAGTTCTGACTGGCACTGCGATAGGTGATCAGCAACCGATCCCACAACCCGTCACGCACCTGCCTGACCGACTTGAGCGTCACAACCTGCACGCCCAGTCGCTGTTTCAGACCCTGTTCATCCAGCGCTTCGCTGGCCAGCAGCGCCTTGCCCACCATCAACACCTCGGCGCGAGATGCGGTGTCGATATCCGCCTGAGTGGTCAGTGCATCCGGCCAACCGGTGCGGTCCATGTTGGCGAAGATCAACGGATGGGCGGCATCGGCAGCGCCTGCCATCCGACAGATTCCCGCCCACAGCAAAAAAATCGAGGCCATACGTAGCCACTGCATACCTAATTCCCTTTAAGAGTCGACTCAGACACTTCGAAACGTCCTACAAATTCTGACGCGCACCCTCCAGAGGTTGGATGCGTTACGCCTGACAATCCCGTAGGAATATCGACCTCCAGGAGAAAAGCTTAAAAAATGGTCGAGAGCTGCGTAGGCAAAGGGCGATAACACCGATAAACCCCCTACAAAACCTGTCCACTTGCACCACCTTGCGACGCCTCGCTGCGGCCCTCTATAGTTTTCGACGCGGCTGAAAACACTGTGTCGGCCCGCCGGAGCGACTTCGTACAGGACACGCCTCAACCATGAACACGTTCAACCCGTTGACCAACCGCTATCGTCCACTCAAGACCAGCTACAGCGACACCCCGGTGCTGGTCATCGATACCAATGCCAGCCATGGCGACCTGCTCGATGCCGCCCACCAGCGCCTGCGCGCGGCCAGCGATCTGCTCGAAACACTTTACTGCTTATGTTTCAAACAGGCCGATGTGAAAGACATCCCCAATATCGTCAATGCGCTTTATTTATTGACACAAGACGGTTGCGAACTACTTGAAGTTGCAAAACAACAACAAATACATCCAACCTGAAACAACCAAACTACAAACCCCGCAACAACCCATTGCTTTATTATTATAACGACCCGCACTAGCCTGCCTGCTCTTACATTAACTAAGGGCAACACCATGACCGTATTAACCATTTTCTTTTGCGGCACCGGCTCGACAAAATTCGACAGTCAGAACCCAACTTACTGGAACGGTGAGTTGGTCTCGACACTGGCATCCCATCACGGTGGTCGCGAATTTGCCGAATGGGTCGTGATCGATGGTCCCGGCACCAGCAACCTGCAAGCTGACGAGCTGTTCACCCAATCCAAGGACTACGGACTGAGCGGTACGCTGTTCGGCAAAGGCTGGGAAGAGAACGTCCGGCACGCCATCAACATCATCAAAGGCAAGTGCGACTGGGAGCGCGAGAAGCTGACCGAGACTGAATACAACCGACTCAAGGCTGCCGGCATTCCCATTGAAGACGTAATCGTCGAAGGTTCCTGGATGTGGCGCAAGTACAACTACGGCGACCGCAGCGTGACCCAACAAAAGTTGCAGGAACAAATCATCAAGACGTTTCGTAAAGATGGCGTTATCCCCACAAAAGTTAACTTGGTAGGCTGGAGTCGCGGCGGTATCAGTTGCCATATGCTGGCCAATGCCATGTTCAAGGACAGCGCACTGAAGAACATCCCGGTGAATATTTTTGCGATTGATCCAGTACCGGGCATCGGCAACTTTCAGGAAGACAAAGTAAAACTCAATACCAACGTAAAAGAATATGTCGGTTTCTACGCCCGAGACGAGCGCTCCAAAGGCTTCAGCTGCGTCGTCCCACAAACGGCCACCGGCACCCGAACCCACATTTACCCCATGCCCGGCCGCCATGGCACGCTGGTCGGTAACGCCGCAGCAGATGGTGTCAGCGGCCCTAAAGCATTGGCCGAACCAGGCCGCATCGTCCGCCACTTCGCCGAAGTCTGCCTCCAGCGTTGGGGTGTGCTGCTAAACAAGCCGCTGAACCTGACCCAGGCCGATCTGGATAACCTGCGCAAGGCCATGGTCGACAACGAAGCGAAGTACCAGCTGATGCACAAGTATTCCTACACCTACTTCACCGAACTGGATCAAGGCGAACGCTACGTTTCGCTGGGCAGCAAAGGGGTCAACTTCTCGGCGGTCAAAGGCCCGATCTACACCCCGGCGACCGGGCTGACTACCAGCGCGCTGGATGGTGCGGCGTATCGGCTTATTTGTTGAAAACGATGGCGTATCGGTAGGAACGGCCTATGAAATCTTCATACCGTTCCTACAACAGAAGGCACCTTGTCGCCTATCGCCACCCTGTAGCTCAAATCTATAGTTGTGACTGTCGCTGCCAAATCAGCGGCTCGGGCTTGGTCACCCGATGGAATACATAAACGCGTCCGTTGTATGCTGCCGGCACTCAAGTGTCTGCACGCTTATGGTGGCTGTGTTTGGGACGCCTTAGGCGTGCCGGTCTTATGTATTCCTCCGGTTGACCAACCCGAACACAGTCCGCCTCCATCGCTTGGTCACGATGGCGGTGCTTTCATCTGATGCATTAGGAATACATAAAATGAATACATGGAATCCGCTCACAAACGATCGTTACCTTCCGCTCCAATCCAACCTCACCGACACCCCGCCCCTGATCATCGACACAGAGGCCAACCCCCAAGACATCCTCGAAGCCGCCCTCCAGCGCATCCGAGCCTCCAGCGATCTCCTCAAAACCCTGCACTGCGTTTGCTTCAAACACGGTGACGTCGAAGATATTCCCCACATCACCCATGCACTCTTCCTCCTGACCCAGGACGGCTGCGACCTGCTGAAAGTCGCCCAGCAACGCATGATGAACTGGACAGCGCCTGCCTGACGCCGAATGAAGATCGTTCCCACGTTCTGCGTGAGAACGATCAACTGAACAGATGAATGAAAGCCGTTATCGAACACTGGAGATAACCATGGGCAAGTTTTTTGATGAGCTGATGGAAAGCGTCCAAGAGAACGCCAGCCTCTCGCGAGTTCACTGTTGACGCCCTACACGTCAAAGAAATCCGCAAGGCTACCGGTCTGACTCAGGCCAAGTTCGCAGCATTGATCGACGTTCAACTCGGCACGTTGCGCAACTGGGAGCAGGGCCGCCGCGAACCGACAGGACCGGCCAAAGCCCTGCTGAAAGCCATTCATAATGACCCTGTCCACGTGTTGAATGCGTTAGCCGGTTGAGCAGCGCAAGGTAGACCACATCCCATCGCTTGGTCCCAGAACGCGGGAACGATCAAAGATCTTGACTCTCCACGAAACCGTTTCTCCAACTATCCACATTCCATAAAACGTGGACAGCTCCAAATGCATCAACGCTGAAAGTCAAGATCAGCAGCGGAGCTGGAGCACGCTCCTCACTCCCTCTTCCCGCTCAGCCAGAAGACGTTAGATAAAGATCCAGCCCTTGAGGGAAAGCCAACGATGCCAAGCGCTCAATCTCAAGCGCCTGTGTCGTCGTGAGTCGAAAATCCACGCCAATGCACTCATTGCTGCTCGTCCATTGCATTATCGGAATCAAGTCCTCCACCGACAAGCTAATGCTCTGTTCGAATACCAATTCATCCTTGCCTGGATGAAAACCAATCACCGAAAAATTCATGGTTCTACCTCTCGCGTCTTATCCGCACTTTTTGTCTGTTCGCCCGTGACATGATCAAACTCACCTAGATGTTTCCCGCGCTTGTTGTATTTCTCCAGAGCGCCATGCTGCCGGTCCCACTCATAAATATTCCCCGCCCGATCAGTCCAACGTGGACGTAGGCCACCTCCTCCTTGTACGGAAGTTTTTGATCGCCCGCGAACAAGATCAGGAAAAGCAGGAAGGACACCTTGAGGGGTTGGATGGTATTTGTGATCGGAAATACTCAGCACGATATAAAGCGGCTGAACACCCGAATCAGCCGGAAACAGCAGAATGAAATCCTGATACTCCGGCGGATAAACCGGGCTGACCATGATGCTATCAGCCGCATCAGTAGGCGGAAAAATCCACACCTGAGGCGCTTGCGGTGCCGCTTCCAGCGCCGGGATACCCAGCGTATTTGCCGGGTTCTCTGCGGGAGTCCAAATCAACTCAACTCCGCCGCCAAAGTCAGCCACCTGCTGAGATCCGCGCGTTTCAAACGTCACGACAGGGACCATTTCCCAATCACGCCGGCTCTGGGTGTTGTAGCCGTACCCCTTGAGCGTTCCGTCAGCTTGCTCCTCTACCCGCAAACGAACCCGTGTTCGAGCTTGTTTGAGTGACCTCAGTTGATCGTCGGTATACAACGCACCGTCGCCCAGACTCGATGGAGCAAGCAAAGCAACCAATCCCACTAATGCCCCCGCAGCAACGCCGGCAGTGACGACTCCAGCTCCAGTACTTGCGACGGAAACCGTTGCCGGAATCGCTGCCCCACCCAATGCCAAAGAGCCGATGCCTGCTGGCAAAACACCACTGATCTTCTTGAGCTGCAAACGGCCGGAGCCATCGGCCTGACGACCTCCCAGCAAGGTGAACTCACCATACTCACCGACGCTGTCCGTCGGCACAAACCCGGATGGGCTGGTGTAGTCGATGATTGAATCCGGCAACTTGCAAGACTTGGCAAAGACACAACCGGTGAGCGACTGGCGCTTTTTCTGAAACGCCACTTCCCGACTATTTTCGAATGCATCCTGCCTGGCGAGCATGGCTTCGTAGGCTTTTTGCCTGGCCTCCCTCTCCGCCAATTCAGTAGCGGTCATGTCCCGTAGGCGGCGATAACCACCACCATCGGTGTCGTAGTGCTGCCACACTTGCGGTGTGTCCTTGCCCATCCATTCCCCTCTCGGTCACTACTAAAACCACGGCTCAATGCCGAGGCCGGTGAAGTTACCGAGTGTTGGAAAGTGCGGTTGTAGGGCTAATCTGACTCTGTCGTGCGATCCTTCTTCATCGTCTATTTTGGATGATTCCAGTCCAAACTTGCCGCAAAATCCGGCCCAAGCCGATTCATCGGCATGCCCCTAACGGAAGATGCACCATGAACCTCGCCCCCAACTTCCCCGACGATCACGCCATGCACCTGCTCATGCAGCTGCTGCACGAAGAACTCGGCCTGCCCGAACGCAAAACCATCAGCCTCAACACCTCAATCAACCTCGATCTGGGTTGCGACGGCGCCGATGCGCGGCAGCTGATGGAAGCGCTGGAAGAACAATTCGCCATCGAATTTATCGACTACGACGCCTATCGCTATTTTCAGCCTGAAGGATTTGATGTGTTTCTCAAGCGCCGGGCCAAGGGACGTGGCGACAAAGTCCCGCTGACCATTGGCATGCTCTACAAAGCAGTCAAGAAGCAACGGTGGGACACGCGGGAAGTGGAAGAGGTCTAGGGGACCTGAACAACAGAAGTGGAATTATTCTGGCTGTTTAGCGTGTTTACTGCGGGAATAATGCCAGTTCTGTCTCGTAGAGAACTGAATCGCGCCCACAAAAAAGCCGCCCTCAAAGGGCGGCTTTCTCTTACCTCAAACCACCACCGATTCTTACAACTTCGGCCCAGCAGCCTTGATCGCGTCGCTCACGTCGAACTTCTTGAAGTTCTCAACAAACAACCCAGCCAGTGCTTTCGCGGCTTCATCATAAGCAGCCTTGTCAGCCCAGGTGTTACGTGGGTTCAACAGGCCAGTCTCAACGCCCGGTACGGCTTTTGGCACGTTGAGGTTGATGATGTCGAGGTGTTCGGTTTCAGCACCGATCAACGCGCCGCTCTGGATCGCTGCGATCACGCCGCGGGTGGTCGGGATGTTGAAGCGTTTGCCGACGCCGTAGCCGCCGCCGGTCCAGCCGGTGTTGACCAGGTAGACCTTGGAGCCGAAGCCGCGGATGCGTTTGATCAGCAGTTCTGCGTATTCGCCAGCCGGACGCGGGAAGAACGGTGCGCCGAAGCAGGTGGAGAAGGTCGACTTGATGCCGCTGCCGGAACCCATTTCGGTCGAGCCCACCAGTGCGGTGTAGCCGGACAGGAAGTGGTAGGCCGCTTGTTCTTCATTGAGGATCGACACTGGCGGCAGCACGCCGGTCAGGTCGCAGGTCAGGAAGATCACTGCGTTTGGCTCGCCGCCCAGGTTCTTCTCGGAACGCTTGGCTACGTGCTCCAGCGGGTAGGCGGCGCGGCTGTTCTGGGTCAGGCTGACATCGGTGTAGTCGGCGTGCTTGGCGTCGTCGATAACAACGTTTTCCAGGACTGCGCCGTGTTTGATGGCTTTCCAGATGACCGGCTCGTTCTTCTCGGACAGGTCGATGCACTTGGCATAGCAACCGCCTTCGATGTTGAACACCACGCCCTCGCCCCAGCCGTGCTCGTCGTCACCGATCAGGTAACGGCTTTCGTCGGCGGACAGGGTGGTCTTGCCGGTGCCGGACAGACCGAAGAACAGGGTCACGTCGCCCTCTTCGCCGATGTTGGCGGCGCAGTGCATTGGCAACACGTCGGCGGCCGGCAGCAGGAAGTTCTGCACCGAGAACATGGCTTTCTTCATTTCACCGGCGTAGCGCATGCCGGCGAGCAGCACTTTCTTCTGGGCGAAGTTGATGATCACGCAGCCGTCGGAGTTGGTGCCGTCACGCTCTGGCACGCACTCGAAGTTGGCGACGTTCAGAACTTGCCACTCTTCACGACCGGCCGGGTTGTACTGGGCCGGGTTGATGAACAGGCAACGACCGAACAGGTTCTGCCAGGCAGTCTGGGTGGTCATTTTCACGGCCAGGTAATGCTCTTCAGCCGAACCTACGTGCACATGGGAAACGAAATGCTCTTGCGCGTTGTTGAACGCCTCGACGCGAGCCCACAGGGCATCGAACTTGTCGGCCGGGAACTTGCGGTTGATCGGGCCCCAGGCAATGGCGTCCTGGGTGGTCGGCTCTTCAACGATGAAACGATCGACTGGCGAACGGCCGGTACGGTGACCGGTGCGAACAACCAGCGCGCCGGTATCGGCAAGCTCGCCTTCACCGCGATTGAGGGCTTGTTTAACCAGATCATCAACACTCAGATCGGTGTACACGGCGTTATTGGCTTGCGTCATGAGGTTCCCCGTCGGCCAGTGGCCGAGTGCTCCAAACGTTTTGTAGTAGAAAGTCGTGCACTACTACCGCGAAAAAAGTGGGCCGGATTATGCCAGAAAAGCCCAAAAAGTGTAGGGCCCTCCCGTCAGAACGGCGTTATTCCGGCGTTAAGCAGTGAATTTACCTGCGCTGAAACGTTTTAGTGACGGGTATCTGACGGCGTATCAACCCCTGCACCGGCGAATAATTGGGTGATATCGGCCGCGTCGAACAGGTAGCGCTCGTTGCAAAACTGGCAATCGACCTCGATGCTGCCGCCATGTTCGACGACTAGCTGCTGCGCATCTTCCAGACCCAGACTGACCAACGCATTGCCTGAGCGTTCCCGGGAGCAACTGCAATGGAAGCGCAGTTTCTGCACATCGAACAGACGCACTTGCTCTTCATGGTAGAGGCGATGGAGCACGGTTTCGTTGTCCAGGCTCAGCAATTCGTCGGCGGTCAGGGTGCTGGCCAGGGCGGTGATGTGCTGCCAACTGGCGGCGCGATCTTCTTCATCTTTCAGACGGTCGGCAGGCAATTGCTGCAACAGCAGGCCACGGGCACGACGGCCGTCGGCGTACAGCTTGAAGCGGGTGCCAACCTGCTGCGACATGACGAAATAGTTGGTGAAGCAATCGGACAAGGTTTCGCCGTCGAGATCGACGATGCCCTGATAACGCTGGCCTTGAGTCGGGTCGACCGTCAGCGCCAACACGCCATTGGGCATCAGGTCGGCGAGCGTCGCATCGGGCGCGATCTGCTCGGCGTGGTAACGGGCCAGGCCGCGAATTTCGCGCTCGCTGGAGCACTCGATCATCAGCATCGGCACCGGGCCTTCGGAACGGGCCTGAAGAATCAGCAAGCCATCGAACTTCAAGGTGCCTACCAGCAACGCTGCAGCCGCCATCAGCTCGCCCAGCAGTTGCGCGACCGGCTCCGGATAGGTGTGTTTGGCGAGGACTTCGGCATAGCTACGCTCCAATGCCACCAGTTCGCCGCGGGTGTCGCTGTCATCGAAGATGAAGCGTTGGGTGTAGTCGGTATCCGGTAGATCGGTCATAGGTCTGGGTATCTGAAGTGGTGACAAAAAAGGTTACAAAAAAATGAAACACGCCGTAGCAGCACTTTTGGGGGTGAGCTTAGCCATAGCGGCATTTTATGAACAATTCGGGGTTGTTCCAAGCAAGGTCAAACCTCGGTTTTCGACGAGCGGTGCTTTCACCTGCGAAATGCGCCGTTGGCGAATATCCCCCATATGGCTGCACAGGCAGGCGATTACAAGTCTGCGCCCGACGGCCGTCACGACTCGTCGTTGCTGTTGCCGCGAAACTTGAACAAATCCCGGCGCTGTTTCTTGCTCGGTTTGCCGTCGGTACTCACGCCCAACGCCCCGGCCTTGCGCATGGCCGCCGCCGCTTCGCGCTTGGCAATGCTGGCTTCGGTTTCGGCATACAGGGCCTGAGCTTGCGGTGCGCCACGACGCACGATCGACAACGCCTGGACCACCACCGTACGCTCCTCGAAGCCGGCACGGATCTGAAACTCGTCACCGATCCTCGGCTCCTTGCCTGGCTTGCAGCGCTCACCCCGGCAATGCACCTTGCCGCTTTCAATCGCGGCCTTGGCCAAGGCACGTGTTTTATAAAAGCGCGCGGCCCACAACCATTTATCGAGACGGACCTTGTCGTCCTCTTCGCTTTTTTGTGCCATTGGATGACCTCATTCTGAAATATCGATGAACTGTACTACCGTTTCTGTCGTGCCATGAATCACAACGCTGTGGATTAGAATGCAGGCATTCCCCCCCTGTTTGAGGGATGAAATTCCGGGCCGTAGATATCTGTCGCCTTTTACCCATTATTCTGCGTGAATACCGCGAATTCGGCCGCACACGGCCTGAGCGGTTTTTTGCCGGTTGAGCACTTTTGAAGACATTTGACCATTTGACCGTTGTCGGTCTGCGCGAGTGGGTGGCGCTCCCGGATTTGGGAGTCGCGGGCCTTCGGGCAAAAATCGACACCGGCGCCAGCACCTCCAGCCTGCATGCCACCGACATCGAGCCGTTCGAGCGCGACGGCGAACAGTGGGTGCGCTTCACCGCGCACCTGGGCACGGTGGTGCAATTACGGCACCGGCGCTGCGAAGCACCGCTGGTGACGATGAAAACCATTAAAAGCTCCAACGGCCACGCGCAGATGCGCTATGTGGTCAGTACCACCCTGGCCCTCGGTGATCGGGTCTGGCGGGTCGAGTTCACCCTCGCCTGCCGCAAGTCCATGCGTTATCGCCTGTTACTCGGTTCCAAAGCCCTGATCGACGGCCAGTTGGTGGTCAATCCGGGCATCAAATATGTACAAGACAAGCCGGTGTTCCCGGTATCTACCCTCTCCACAGGTGTTGCATGAAGATCGCTGTGCTGTCGCGGAACCCGCGTCTGTATTCCACCCGTCGTCTGGTCGAAGCCGGTATAGAGCGTGGCCATGAAATGGTGGTGATCGACACCCTGCGCGCCTACATGAACATTGCCAGTCACAAGCCGCAAATCCACTACCGCGGCAAACCTCTGGAGGGTTTCGATGCGGTGATCCCGCGGATCGGCGCATCGGTCACGTTTTACGGCTGCGCGGTGCTGCGCCAGTTCGAAATGATGGGGGTGTTTCCGCTCAACGAATCGGTGGCTATCGCCCGTTCGCGCGACAAACTGCGTTCCCTGCAATTGCTGTCGCGCCGGGGGATCGGTTTGCCGGTCACCGGTTTTGCGCACTCCCCGGATGACATTCCCGACTTGATCGAGATGGTCAACGGCGCGCCGCTGGTGATCAAGGTGCTGGAAGGCACCCAGGGCATCGGCGTGGTGCTGTGTGAAACGGCCACGGCGGCGGAATCGGTGATCGAGGCCTTCATGGGCTTGAAGCAGAACATCATGGTTCAGGAGTACATCAAGGAAGCCGGCGGCGCGGACATTCGTTGCTTCGTGGTCGGCGACAAAGTGATCGCGGCGATGAAGCGCCAGGCCAAGCCAGGGGAATTTCGCTCCAACCTGCATCGCGGTGGCAGTGCGAGCCTGATCAAGATCACCCCGGAAGAACGCATGACCGCGTTGCGTGCAGCGAAGGTCATGGGTTTGGCGGTGGCGGGTGTGGATATCCTGCGCTCCAATCACGGCCCGTTGGTGATGGAAGTGAACTCGTCGCCGGGGCTGGAAGGGATTGAAACCACCACCGGGAAGAACGTGGCGGGGATCATCATTGAGCATCTGGAGAAGAATGGCGGACCGAATATGACGCGGACCAAAGGTAAAGGGTGAAGCTTACTCAGTCCCTGTGACGAGGGAGCTTGCTCCCGCTGAACCGGGCTGGTGGTCCCGGCCGAAGGGCTCCCGAAACCGGCAACCGTGTTTTTTCATTGAAATACGGTTGCCTGATTTCACGGTCGCTGCGCAACCGAGCGGGAGCAAGCTCCCTCGCCACAGAGGTTGTGTACGACGCTTAAACAGCATCCCGTGGCAACATCAACCCCAGCGGCAACCGCACCCGCGCTTCCAGCCCACCGCCGGACCGGTTGCGCAGCTCGACATTCCCGCCATGCATTGAGGCGATCCGCTTCACGATCGCCAGCCCCAACCCAGTCCCCTTCCCGCCCCGGGCCCGATCACCGCGGGTGAACGGGTTGAAAATCGCCTCCAGCTCTGACGGATCGATCCCCGCGCCACGGTCCATGACACTTAGCACCACATACGGCGCACTGGTATCCCCGGACACATAAGCCGCCACTTCCACTCCGCTGCCAGCGTGATGCAGGGCATTGCCGATCAGGTTGTTCAGCAGTCGCTTCATCGACACCCGACGCAACGGGAACGGCTGGATCGGCTCCAGGCGCAGGTGCACTTTCTCTTCGTTCTGGTTGTACGGCGCGGCGACTTCGCGAACCAGATCGCTCAGGTCCACTTCTTCCACCAACTCGTCACGACCGTCGCGAATGAAGGCCAGGAACTGGTCAAGAATCGCGTCCATGTCTTCGATGTCGCGGATCATGTCGTCCGTCAGGTCGCTGTGATCGCCCATCAGTTCCAGGGACAGCCGCAAACGGGTCAGCGGCGTGCGCAGGTCGTGAGACACCCCGGCCAGCATCAGCTCGCGCTCACGCCCCGCCTGTTCGACGTCTTCGGCCATCTGGTTGAAGGCGCGATAGACCTCGGTCATCTCGCTTGGCGTGTCGCTGATCGGCAGGCGCACACTGCGGCCCTGACCAAGTTGCCGCGCGGCATAGACCAGACGTTTCAACGGTTGATTGAGCTGGCTGACGAAAATCCACGCCGAGGCGGTGGATAGCAGACCAATGGCGAGGAACCAGCCGAGCACGTTCCAGATTTTCTGGCCGCGCAACGGATGCGGGTACAGCGGCACTTTCAGCCAGCCATCGCCCAGGCTGGGCGCCCGGACCCACAGCGCCGGCGGCGAGTGCATGCGTAATCGTACTTCGGTGTCGGCACCCAGTTCGGCCTGCATCTGTCGCTGGTAGATCTCGCTGTACGGCCAGTGCTGCTCGCCTTCCGGCACACCGGCGCCTACCACCCGGATCAGGGTCGCAGCATCGGCAATTTTCGCGCGGTTTTCTTCATCGGCGGCCCAATAAGCACGCAGCGTCAGGGCGACACCGTGGCTGTATTGGCGATCCACCAGCACGTCTTCGTTCATCAACAGATAAACCAGGGTCAGCGCCTTGGAGAACAGGACGACGATCAGCACCAGCCACAGGGTGCGGGAGAAGAAGCTCTGGGGGAACCAAACAGGGGTTTTCATGGGTAACCGCTACACACTTGCAGGAGCGAGCGATGCTCGCATATTGCGGATCGCGAGTCTGCGGGAAAGGTCATCTGACCCATTACCCGCAGGACCCGCTCCTACAAATCACCGATCACTTCGTGGCGGTGCCATCCGGAACGAACACGTAGCCCACGCCCCAGACGGTCTGGATGTAGCGCGGTTTGGACGGATCGGGCTCGATCATCCGGCGCAGACGGGAGATCTGCACGTCGATGGAACGCTCCAGGGCATCCCACTCGCGGCCACGGGCCAGGTTCATCAGCTTGTCGCGGGTCAGCGGTTGACGGGCGTTCATGACCAGCGCCTTGAGCACCGCGAACTCACCGGTGGTGAGCATGTGCACTTTGTCGCCGCGCTTGAGTTCGCGGGTGGCCAGGGACAGTTCGTAGTCACCGAAGGTCACGCTTTCGTCTTCGCTGCCCGGCGCACCCGGCACCGGTGCTGCCTGGCGCCGCAGCACCGCTTTGACCCGGGCCATCAGCTCGTCCGGGTTGAACGGCTTGGCCAGGTAATCGTCGGCGCCCAGTTCCAGGCCCTTGATACGGCTCAGCTCGTCGCCCTTGGCGGTGAGCATGATGATTGGAATCTGATTGTTCGCCGTACGCAGACGGCGGCAGGCGGTCAGGCCGTCTTCGCCGGGAAGCATCAGGTCGAGGACGACCAGGTTGAACACTTCACGCGCCAGCAGGCGGTCCATTTGCTCGGTGTTCGGGACGGCGCGGGCACGGTAGCCCTTGCTGACGAAAAAACGCTCCAGCAGGCTGCTCAGCCCCGGATCGTCGTCAACGATAAGAATTTTTTCGCCTTCAGCAGTTTGTGCAGTGCTGCTCATTGGATGCTCCTTTGATCTCGGCGCGCATTATGGCGTAGCTGCCGTTATACGCACCGAGTGCATTGTTAGCAGATTTTTCCTTCACCGCCAGAAAACCGGCCTTTTTGCCTACAGCCTGCAATGCCCCCGAATGACAGAACGCTGGTTATAATGCGCGGCCTTTTGTGTCAGGCAACGTCTGATCGTTATTGCCGGCAGCCACTTTTTATTTTCATGGCGCAAGCAGTAACTGTTCGATTTCACGGGTCAACGGCAAGCCTGTTGATCCAGGTAGCGGCGCTCGCCAGGCCGCTCAACCAGACTCGCCGAGCCTTTATCTCTGCGCCTGCGAGCCTGCTTTCACAATTTGTCAGGTGGTTTTATGGACAGCATCAACAGCCGCATCGCCGAGGAACTGGGCGTGCGCCCTCAACAGGTCGAAGCGGCCGTCGCGCTACTCGATGAAGGCTCCACGGTACCCTTCATCGCCCGCTACCGGAAAGAAGTGACCGGCAGCCTCGATGACACGCAACTGCGTCATCTGGAAGAGCGTCTGCGCTACCTGCGAGAACTCGACGAACGGCGTATCAGCATCCTCGCCAGCATCGAGGAGCAAGGCAAGCTGACCCCGCAACTTGAGCGCGACATCAAGCTCGCCGACACCAAGACCCGCCTCGAAGACTTGTACTTGCCGTACAAGCAGAAGCGCCGCACCAAGGGCCAGATCGCCCTGGAAGCCGGCCTCGGCGAACTGGCCGATGGCCTGTTCAACGATCCGACCCAGAACCCGGAAACCGAAGCCGCGCGTTTCATCGACGCCGAAAAAGGCGTGGCCGATGTGAAGGCCGCCCTGGAAGGTGCCAAGTACATCCTCATGGAGCGCTTCGCCGAAGACGCGGGCCTGCTGGACAAGCTGCGTAGCTATCTCAAGCAGGAAGCCACCCTCAGTGCCCGCGTGATCGCCGGCAAGGAAGAGGAAGGCGCCAAGTTCCGCGACTACTTCGAGCACGACGAACCGCTGAAAAGCATGCCGTCCCACCGCGCGTTGGCGATTTTCCGTGGCCGCAACGAGGGCATTCTCAGCTCCGCGCTGAAAGTCGGCGACGAACTGCCGGGCACCATGCACCCGTGCGAAGGCATGATCGGCCAGCAGTTCGGCATCCAGAACCAGAACCGCGCCGCCGACAAATGGCTGGGCGAAGTGGTGCGCTGGACCTGGAAGGTCAAGCTCTACACCCACCTGGAAACCGACCTGCTGGGCGAACTGCGCGATGGCGCGGAAACCGAAGCGATCAACGTGTTCGCCCACAACCTGCACGACCTGCTGCTGGCCGCTCCGGCCGGCCCGCGTGCCACCCTGGGCCTCGACCCGGGCCTGCGCACCGGCTGCAAGGTCGCCGTGGTCGACGCCACCGGCAAGCTGCTGGACCACGCCACGGTTTACCCGCACGTGCCGCACAACAAGTGGGACCAGACCCTCGCCGTGCTCGCCGCCTTGTGCGCCAAGCATTCGGTGGACCTGATCGCCATCGGCAACGGCACCGCCAGCCGTGAAACCGACAAACTGGCTGCTGAGCTGATCAAAAAATACCCAGCCATGAAGATGACCAAAGTCATGGTCTCCGAGGCCGGTGCATCGGTTTACTCGGCCTCGGAACTGGCTTCCAAGGAATTCCCGGACCTGGACGTGTCGATCCGTGGCGCGGTGTCCATCGCTCGTCGCTTGCAGGACCCGCTGGCCGAGCTGGTGAAAATCGATCCGAAATCCATCGGCGTTGGCCAATACCAGCACGACGTGTCGCAGCTGAAACTGGCGCGCGGCCTGGACGCAGTGGTCGAGGACTGCGTGAACGCCGTGGGCGTGGACGTCAATACTGCGTCCGTGGCGCTGCTGGCGCGCATCTCCGGCCTCAACGCGACCCTGGCGCAGAACATCGTTGCCCACCGCGACGAGTACGGTGCGTTCAAAACCCGTGCGGCCCTGAAGAAAGTCGCCCGCCTGGGTGAAAAAACCTTCGAACAAGCCGCCGGCTTCCTGCGCGTAATGAATGGCGACAACCCGCTGGATTCGTCGGCGGTTCACCCGGAAGCCTATCCGCTGGTGCAGCGCATTGCCGCTGAAACCGACCGCGATATTCGTTCGCTGATCGGCGACGCCGCGTTCCTCAAGCGCCTGGATCCGAAGAAATACACTGACGAAACGTTCGGCCTGCCGACGGTCACCGACATCCTGCAAGAGCTGGAGAAACCTGGCCGCGACCCACGTCCCGAGTTCAAGACCGCCGAGTTCCAGGACGGTGTCGAAGACCTCAAGGACCTGCAACTGGGCATGATCCTCGAAGGCGTGGTCACCAACGTGACCAACTTCGGTGCCTTCGTCGACATCGGCGTGCATCAGGACGGTCTGGTGCACATTTCCGCGCTGTCGGAGAAGTTCATCAAGGATCCACGCGAAGCGGTGAAGGCCGGTGATGTGGTCAAGGTGAAGGTCATGGAAGTCGATATCCCGCGCAAACGCGTCGGCCTGTCGATGCGCATGAGCGACACCCCGGGCGAGAAGATCGACGGTGCCCGTGGTGCACGTCCGGGGTCGGCTCCGCGCCAATCCCAGAACACCGCGCCGCGCAAGGAAACCCCGGCAGCGGCTCCGACCAACAACGCCATGGCGTCGCTGTTTGCCAACGCCAAGCAGTTGAAGAAACGTTGATGGAGATCCCGGCCGGCTTGATCGAAAGCGCGTTTTTCAAGCTGCTGGGGTGTCGCTTGCACAGCCTGGAGGCCGGGGTGGCGCAAGTCGCCCTGGCGCTGGAACCAGAACTGCGCAATCGCGGCGGCAAGCTGCACGGCGGCGCCTTGTTCAGTCTGGTGGACATTGCCATGGGGCTGGCCTGCTCCAGCACCCACGGCTTTGACCAGCAGAGCGCGACCATCGAGTGCAAGATCAACTACATCCGCGCCGTCGCCGACGGTGAAGTGATGTGCACGGCCAGGGTGATCCACCCGGGCCGTCGCACGCTTGTCGTCGAGGCCGATGTGATGCAAGGCGACAAACTGGTCGCAAAAGCACAAGGCACGTTCGCTGTCCTGTAGCCCCCAATCATCAATTTGAGTTAATTTCGGCGCTGTGACTACAGCGTCGGAGTTTCTGTGGGAGCGCTTGTGGCGAGGGGGCTTGCCCCCGTTTGAGTGCGTAGCACTCACAAGATCTTGGAACATCAGAGGTTTTGGGGCTGCTTCGCAGCCCAACGGGGCGATGCGGCGTTCCGACAAGCCCCCTCGCCACGGGCCCGCTCCCAGCGGGGATTGCGGCGCTGGCTGACAGCAGGCCAGTGCGGCCCGAAAACCAGGCGAAAACGCCAGTTTCAACTTCACCCTTGTAGACCGTCTTGCCCACCCCCATATTGGGGCGACTGACGCGTGAAGGAATCCAACTTGAGCGAACTTCTCAACCGCCGCCTGGCTCTGCTCGGCGAGCGCGCTAACCTCTCTCTGCTCGAACAGTGCCTTCACGGCATCGAACGTGAATGCCTGCGCGTGACGGGCGAAGGGCGCCTGGCGCAAACGCCGCACCCCGAAGCATTGGGTTCCGCGCTGACCAACGAACAAATCACCACTGACTACTCCGAGTCACTGCTGGAGTTCATCACGCCGGCCCTGCCAGACCCGGCGGATACGCTGGCGAGCCTGGACAAGATACACCGGTTTGCCTATAGCAAACTCGGCGACGAGTACCTGTGGAGTCCGTCGATGCCGTGCCCGTTGCCGGCCGAGGAAGACATCCCGATCGCCTATTACGGCACCTCCAACATCGGTCAACTGAAATACGTCTATCGCAAGGGCCTGGCCCTGCGTTACGGCAAGACGATGCAGTGCATCGCCGGGATTCACTACAACTTTTCCCTGCCGGAAAAGCTCTGGCCGCTGCTTAAAGAGGCTGAAGGCTTTGTCGGCACCGACCGCGATTATCAGTCGTCAGCCTACATCGCGCTGATCCGCAACTTCCGTCGCTACAGCTGGCTGCTGATGTACCTGTTCGGCGCGTCCCCTGCGCTGGACGCCGGTTTCCTGCGCGGTCGCTCGCATCAGCTGGAACAACTGGATCCGGACACCTTGTACCTGCCGTACGCCACCAGCCTGCGCATGAGCGATCTGGGTTACCAGAGCAACGCCCAGGCCGGTCTGACGCCGTGCTACAACGACCTGACCAGCTACACCGACAGCCTGCGCAAAGCGGTGGCTACGCCGTATCCAGCGTACGTCGAGGTGGGTACACACAAGGACGGTGAGTGGGTTCAGCTCAACACCAACATCCTGCAGATCGAAAACGAGTACTACTCCAACATCCGCCCCAAGCGCGTGACCTACACCGGCGAACGGCCGATTCAGGCGCTGGTGGCCCGCGGCATTCAATACGTAGAAGTGCGCTGCCTGGACATCAACCCGTTCCTGCCGATGGGCATCGACCTCACCGAATCACGGTTCCTCGACGCATTCCTGCTGTACTGCGCGCTGAACGACAGCCCGCTGCTGACCAGTACCAGCTGCGGTAACGCAACCTCGAACTTCCTCAGCGTGGTCAAGGAAGGTCGTCGTCCGGGCCTGCAGCTGCAACGCGACGGGCAAGCGGTGGACATGAAGGAATGGGCCGGCGAATTGCTGGAGAAGATTGCACCATTGGCGGCGTTGCTGGATCAGAGCCATGGCGGCGATGCCCACAGCAAGGCGCTGGACGCCCAAATGGCCAAGGTCCAGGACTCGTCCCTGACGCCATCGGCCCAGGTGCTGGCAGCGATGGCCGAGCACAAGGAAAGCTTCGCCCGGTTCTCCTTGCGCCAGAGTCAGGTGCATGCAGAGTTTTTCCGCAGCGAGCCGCTTTCCAGCGAAGAACAGGCTAAATTTGAAGCGTTGGCGCGTTCATCGCTGGCTCAGCAGACGGAGCTGGAACAGAACGAAGTCGGCGATTTCGATGTGTTTGTCGGGGCGTATCAGGCGAGCATTCTGGCGATCAGTAACTAATCTGCCAGAGCAGGTCCCCCTGTGGCGAGGGGGCTTGCCCCCGTTCGGCTGCGCAGCAGTCGTAATGCAGGCGACTCGGTTTATCCGAAATATTACGCGTGTCGGTTTTGGGACTGCTGCGCAGTCCAACGGGGGCAAGCCCCCTCGCCACAACGGTCTCCCTTAGAATTTTCCGCTCATAAGCTCATTCTAAAAAGTTATTTATTTTAGGTTTCTTATATCATTTAGTCTCCTTTCACGCCGATTCTCGGTCGTCTGAAAAGGAGCTTCCCGATGAAACTGACTTTCCCCCTTCGCCTCCTGGCGGCCGCGTCGTTGGCTGCGGCGAGTTTCCTGGCTCAGGCGGCAGACGTGACCGTCGCCTACCAGACCACCGTTGACCCGGCCAAAGTCGCCCAGGCCGACGGCGCCTACGAAAAAGCCACCAACGCCAAGATCGACTGGCGAAAATTCGATAGCGGCGCCGACATCATCGCCGCCATCGCTTCCGGCGATGTGCAGATCGGCTACCTCGGCTCCAGCCCCCTGACGGCGGCAATCACCCGCAAAGTCCCGGTGGAAACCTTCCTCATCGCCACCCAGATCGGTGCCGCCGAAGCACTGGTCGCCCGCGATGGTTCCGGGATCAAGACCCCGCAAGACCTGATCGGCAAGAAAGTTGCCGTACCATTCGTCTCCACCGGCCACTACAGCCTGCTCGCCGCGCTGAAACACTGGAACATCGACCCGTCGAAAGTCACCGTACTCAACCTCGCGCCGCCAGCCATCATCGCGGCATGGAAACGCGGTGACATCGACGCCACCTACGTGTGGGACCCGGCCCTCGGTGTGGCCAAGGAAAACGGCAAAGTACTGATCACTTCCGGCGAGCTGGCCAAGTTCGGCGCTCCGACCTTCGATGCCTGGATCGTGCGCAAGGACTTCGCCGAGAAGCATCCGGAGATCGTCACCGCATTCGCCAAAGTGACCCTTGATGCCTACGCCGACTACCGCAAGGACCCGCAAGCCTGGCTGGCCAATCAAAGCAACGTCGACAAACTGGTGAAACTCTCCGGTGCCAAGGCCAGCGATATTCCGCTGCTGCTGCAAGGCAACGTGTATCCACTGGCGGCTGATCAGGTGATCACCCTCGGCGCACCCACCACCAAGGCCATCACCGACACCGCTGTGTTCCTCAAGGAACAGGGCAAGGTCGAGGCCGTGCTGCCGGACTACGCGCCGTACGTCAGCGCCAAGTACATCACCAACTGATCGGGAGTTAACCGCGATGGCTTTGCTACAGCTGGAGCGCATCAGCGCACAGTACCCCGGCAGCCCGGAACCTGTGCTGGCGGATATTTCCCTGAGCCTTGGGCCCCGGCAGTTGCTGGTCGCCCTCGGCCCTTCCGGCAGTGGCAAGACTTCGCTGTTGAACCTGATTGCCGGTTTCGTCGAGCCCAGTGCCGGGCGCATCACCCTTGACGGCGTGCCGGTCAAAGGCCCGAGTGCCGAGCGCGGCGTGGTGTTTCAGGATGATGCCCTGCTGCCTTGGCAGGACGTTCTGGCCAACGTCGGATTCGGTCTGGAACTGGCCGGCGCTGCGCGGGAAAAACGTGAACAGCGCGCCCGGGAAATGCTCGCACTGGTGGACCTTTCCGGTTTCGAGAACCGCCGCATCTGGCAACTTTCGGGCGGGCAGAAACAGCGTGTCGGCCTGGCTCGTGCCCTCGCCGCCAACCCTCGGGTGTTGCTGATGGACGAGCCCTTCGGCGCCCTCGACGCCTTCACCCGCGAGCAGATGCAGGAGCTGCTGTTACAAGTGTGGCAACGCACCGCCAAACCGGTGTTTCTGATCACCCACGATATTGAAGAAGCGGTGTTCCTCGCCACCGACCTGATTCTGCTGGCGCCGAATCCCGGGCAAATCGTCGAGCGTCTAAGCCTGGATTTTGGTCAGCGTTACGCCGCCGGCGAGTCGGCGCGCGCGATCAAATCCGACCCGCGCTTTATCGAAACCCGCGAACACGTGCTCGCCAAAGTGTTCTCCCAACGCAGTGCCGTTCAGCGGCAGGAGCGCGCATGAGCAGCTATCACATTCCCGCCACGACGGTGAAACCGGGCTCGACGGTGATTGTGCTGCGTCGCAGCATCGGCACACGCGCAATCAGCGTATTGACCTTGATCGCATTGTTAGCGATCTGGTGGGCCGTCACCGCCACCGGTTTGATCGAACCGCTGTTCCTGCCGCCCCCCTCCGCCGTGCTGCAAAAAGGTTGGTTGCTGGTGACCACCGGCTACATGGACTCGACCTTGTGGCAGCACTTGGGCGCGAGCCTCAGCCGCATCGGTTTGGGTCTGGGCTTCGCGGTGCTGACCGCCGTGCCGGTCGGCATTGCCATCGGCCACAACCGCATTGCTCGCGGCATTCTCGATCCGCTGATCGAGTTTTACCGCCCGATTCCACCCCTGGCCTATTTACCGCTGATCGTGATCTGGTGCGGCATCGGTGAGCTGTCAAAAGTGTTGCTGATCTACCTGGCGATCTTCGCCCCGATCGCGATTGCCACCGCCACAGGCGTGCGCACCGTCGATCCGGCGAAATTGCGCGCCGCGCAGTCGTTGGGCGCGACTCGGGCACAGTTGATTCGGCATGTGATTCTGCCCAGTGCCCTGCCGGATATTTTGACTGGCGTGCGCATTGGTTTGGGTGTGGGCTGGTCGACACTGGTCGCCGCCGAATTGATCGCCGCCACCAGCGGTTTGGGCTTCATGGTGCAGTCGGCCGCACAGTTCCTGGTCACCGATGTGGTGGTGCTGGGGATTCTGGTGATCGCGCTGATCGCCTTCGCCATGGAAATGGGCCTGCGTGCCCTGCAACGCAAACTGGTGCCGTGGCATGGCCAGGCTCACTGAATATTCATGTGTCGACACCCCGGATTGAAGAGAGCCACCATGAGCCACCTGACTATTGTCCCTTTAAGCTGCGCCCTCGGCGCGCAAATCAGCGGCGTCGACATCAGCCAGCCACTGACCGTGGAACAACGCGACGCCATCGAACAAGCGCTGCTCAAGCATCAGGTGCTGTTCTTCCGTAATCAGCCGATCGAGCCACCGCAGCAAGCGCGATTCGCCGCTTATTTCGGCGACCTGCATATTCATCCGATCTACCCGAACGTGCCGGAACAGCCGGAAGTGCTGATCCTCGACACCGCCGTCACCGACGTACGGGACAACGCCATCTGGCACACCGACGTAACGTTCCTGCCGACCCCGGCGATGGGCGCGGTACTCAGCGCCAAGTTGCTGCCGGAGTTTGGCGGCGACACGTTATGGGCCAGCGGCGTTGCGGCGTATGAAGCGCTGTCCGCGCCGATGAAAACCTTGCTCGAAGGGCTGACCGCCACTCACGACTTCACCCGTTCGTTTCCACTGGAGCGCTATGGCAACACGCCGCAAGCCTTGGCCCAGTGGGAAGAAGCTCGCCGCAAAAATCCACCGCTGTCGCACCCGGTGATTCGTACGCACCCGGTGAGCGGGCGTCGTTCGTTATTCGTCAACGAGGGCTTCACGTCGAAGATCAACGAGTTGTCGGAAACCGAGAGCGAAGCCGTTCTGAGGTTTTTGTTCACCCACACCACACGGCCGGACTTCACCATTCGCTGGCGCTGGCAGAAAGACGACATCGCGTTCTGGGACAACCGCGTGACCCAGCATTACGCGGTGGATGATTACCGCCCGGCACGGCGGGTGATGCAGCGAGCGACGGTGTTGGGGGATGTGCCGTTTTTTCGGTGATCAGCCTGTTTTTTGTACTGAAATTGATGGCCCCATCGCGGGCAAGCCCGCTCCCACAAAGTTATCGGTTGACCGCAAAATATTGGTCAATACAAATCCACTGTGGGAGCGGGCTTGCCCGCGATAGCGATATTACAGACGCCAGAAAATCCGGCGCCAAACACTTATTCAGCCATCGAAGGCTTCTCCCACAAATTGATCCCGCCCTCCTGGGCAAATCGATCAATCTCCGCCAGTTCTTCCACGCTAAAACTCAGGTTCTTCAATGCCCCGACGTTCTCGATGATCTGCTCCGGCCGGCTCGCACCGATCAGCGCCGAGGTCACCCGTGAATCGCGCAGGGTCCACGCCAACGCCAGTTGCGCCAGACTCTGGCCGCGACGCCTGGCAATTTCGTTGAGCCCACGTACATGGGCGATGTTGGCTTCAGACAGGTGCGAAGACTGCAATGAGTCACCGCCCGGACGATTGACCCGCGCATCCTTCGGGATGCCGTTGAGGTATTTGTCGGTCAGCAGGCCCTGAGCCAACGGCGTGAAGGCGATCACACCGGTACCGAGTTCGTCGGTGACATCCAACAGGTCCTTCTCCACCCAGCGGTTGAGCAAGTTGTAGGCGGGTTGGTGGATCAGCAGCGGGACTTTCCACTCCTTGAGCAACGCGGCCATTTCCCGGGTTTTCACCCCGGAGTAAGACGAGATACCAATGTACAAGGCCTTGCCCTGTTGTACGGCCGTGGCCAGTGCGCTGGCGGTTTCTTCCAGCGGCGTATCCGGGTCGAAGCGGTGGGAATAGAAGATGTCCACATAATCGAGGCCCAGCCGTTGCAGGCTCTGGTCGAGACTGGCCAGCACATATTTGCGCGACCCGCCGCCTTGGCCGTAAGGGCCGGGCCACATGTCCCAGCCGGCCTTGCTGGAGATGATCAACTCGTCGCGGTACTGCTTGAAGTCTTCTCGCAGCAAACGGCCGAAGTTGATTTCGGCGCTGCCATACGGCGGGCCATAATTGTTGGCCAGGTCGAAGTGGTTAATCCCTGAGTCAAACGCCGTGCGCAGCAACGAGCGCTGGGTGTCGATCGGCGTACTGTCGCCGAAGTTGTGCCATAGCCCCAGGGACAGTGCCGGCAGTACCAGCCCGCTGCGGCCTACGCGGCGGTAAGGGATGGAGTCGTAGCGGTTTTCGGCAGCGGTGTAGGTCATCGAATCCTCTCTTGTCTGTCTTGAATGTGATATCGACTGCTTTGCAAGTGGCCCAGCATACGCTTGGACAAACACCGATAAACCTCGGACTCGACTCATTGCTGAAACGTTTCACAGATTATTTAAAACTGACCTGCCTCCATAGAATCGATATCCACGCCCAACGCTTACGCCGACAACTCACGTAGCGCGGCAGCCGCCAAAAAGCCAGACCTTGAGCTATATCGCTGATCTCGTCTGACCGTCTGGTCGATACGCTCAAGCAACTGCTCAGGAAGCGTGGCATTGAAGCGCACCGACTTGCCGAAATAAGGCGTGATATCGAATTCGACCACACCCCACACGCCGCCAGCGTAATCAGGGTTATCCAGATGAGCGTCAATCTCACGCACCTGCGGAAGTGGATCACCATCGGCGACCAGACCTTCGTAGTGCAAAGCCAACGCTTCTTTCACATTTTCAAATGCCTGCGCCACAGTAGCGCCCGCGGAGAAGCACCCCGGCACGTCCGGGATAATCACTCCGTATTCTGAGTCGGCATCCTTGTGCAGAACGACCGGGAATTTCATTTCGATGAGTCCTTCCTGTGATGCGGCCCCTTCGAGGCTCTCGTTTCCGATGTCGGGCCTCATTTCAGACCCGCCTGTTTCAATATGCTATTGATCGTTCCTTTTGGAAGATCCGAATCAGGGTGTTTTATCGTCACCCTGCCTGACTTGCACGAGTGCTTGTACTGATGATGGCTACCTTTCACGGCCACCAGATACCAACCATCCTCCTCGATCATCCTGATCATTTCCCGACTTCGCATCACCTTCGTCCTTGTGGGCAGCATCTGCTGAGCACATTACGCGATGATCACATCTTCAATACACACGATACACACCCTGATAAATATTAGCCGAACACAAGTAGACCAGATTGCCCGCTGACCACCGGTCACTGGCAACAAAACCGGATTCCCCCGCCAAACCGTCGATCAACGCACTAAATGCAAGAACTGCATATGCCGCTCGTACTGGTCGAGGATGTCGTTGATCACCTGATCCTTGGTGTAACCCACCAGATCGTAGTCCTGGCTGCCCTCGCTCAAATGCACTTCGGCGCGGTGGTAGCGACGGTTGTTGAGTTGCTTGGAACCCATGCCGCCACGGGCGAAGGACGGCGTGAAGTAACCGCGCATCTGCACCTGATAGATGAACGGATGCAGTTCGCCGTGACCGATTTCCAGGCTGACGTTATCGTTGGCCGGGTCGGGCTGAGTGACCACGTGCAAGCCCTTCTCGACGAACACGGCGGTCACTTCCTCGATGGCCGGACGGACTGTCGTATCAAGGAAGCGATAGACCTCATCCCGGGACGGGAAATGCACCGCCTGACTCAAGCGCTGACGCCAGCCGCCGCGCCGTGATCCAGACACCGGCGCGAGGGAATGCAGTTGCGCGATCTGCTTCTGCGACTCCAGATAAAACGCCTTGTGCAGCCCCCACATCATCAGCAGCAAAATCAGCGAAAACGGCAACGATGTCAGCACCACCGCTGACTTCAAGGCATCGATGCTGCCGGAGAACAACAGTGCGCTGGTCACCAGCGCGGTCATTGCGCCCCAGAACACTCGCAGCCATTTCGGCCCGTCCTCATCGGGATTGCCACCCTTGGCGGACAAGGTCGACAACACCACGGTGCCGGAGTCGGCGGAGGTGACGAAGAACACGAAGCTGATGAACACCGTGACCGCGATAACGGTTTTGCTCCACGGGTAGGTTTCCAGCAGCAGGTACAGCGTCATCGATGGGTTGTCGATGGCCGACATGCCGAGCGCGCTCATACCGTGGTTGAGGACCTGATCGATGGCGCTGTTGCCGAAGATCGACATCCACGCCAGGGTGAAACCGAGCGGGATCAGCAACACGCCGAAGACGAATTCGCGAATGGTCCGGCCACGGGAAATCCGCGCAATGAACAGACCCACGAACGGCGACCATGCAATCCACCAGGCCCAGTAGAACACCGTCCAGCCGCCCAGCCAGTCGCTGGGTTTGTCATAGGCGTAGAGGTCGAAACTCTTCATCGGCAAGGCGCCGAGGTAATCACCGAGGTTCTGGATCAGGGTATTGAGCAAGTGCTGGGTGGGGCCGGCGAACAACACGAACAGCAGCAGCGCACAGGCCAGCAGCATGTTGATGTCGGACATCACCCGCACGCCTTTATCGACGCCGGACACCGCGACGATGATCGCCGCGCCCATCATCAGCGTGATCAAGCCGACCTGAATCCACTGGGTGTGGGCGATGCCGAACAGGTAGTCCAGACCGGAGTTGAGGTGCAATACGCCGAAGCCCATGTCGGCGCCGAGGCCGAACACCGTGGCGATGATGCCGAAGCCGTCCACCGCGTAACCGATGGGGCCATTGATGCGCTTGCCGATCAGCGGGTACAGCGCCGAACGCAGGGCCAGCGGCAGGTTATGTCGATAGGCGAAATAGGCCAGCGCCATGCCAACGAAGGCGAACACGCCCCAGCCGTGCAGGCCCCAGTGCAGAAACAGAATCTGCATCGCCTGACGCGCCGCCTCCGCCGTACCGGCCTCGCCTTGCGGCGGTTGCGCCAGGTGCGTCAGCGGTTCAGACACGCAAAAGAAAAACAGCGTGATGCTGATCCCGGCGGCGAACAGCATGCCGGCCCAGGACAGGTAACTGAATTCGGGCTCGTCGTGGTCGGCACCGAGCTTGATCTTGCCGTAGCCGGACAAGGCGGTGACCACCACGAAGACCAGATACAGCGTCATCGCGAGCATGTAGTACCAGCCGACCGTGTTGGCCGCCCAGTTTTGCGCTTCCAGAAGCCAGGCGCCGGCCTGTTCGGGGATCGCCATGACCACGACGGCGAACAACAAAATGAAGGTCGCCGCGAAATAAAACACCGGCGGATTCATGCGGACCAGGCCGCTTGCGGGGATGGACGATGCACTCATGAACGGTGCACCTCAAGGGGGGGAAACGTGGCTGTAAAAATCGGACTCAGCAAAGGCAAGCCTCCTGTTGTGAGCGGGCGGCGAACCACCGGTTTAACTTGAATGAACGTTCAAGTTAAACATGGATAGGGTGCTAAGGACTAATCGCAAGGCTTGGCGGTCGCTTCGTGGCGAGGGGGCTTGCCCCCGTTGGGGCGCGAAGCGGCCCCAAAAATCGCGACCGCATCTATGTGGATATAACTGGTTATCTATATTGCGGTTGCTGCGCAACCGAGCGGGAGCAAGCTCCCTCGCCACAAAAGCGCAATGTGTCACCTGGCTTACTTCTGCGTCCCATCATCATGTTGCAGATTCGCCTGGGTCAGATTGCACCCCGCTGGCACGCTGCGGGTCAGCCAGACGTTGCCACCAATCGTCGAGCCCTTGCCGATGGTGATCCGCCCCAGAATCGTCGCACCCGCATAAATCACCACGTCGTCCTCGACGATTGGATGCCGCGGATGGCCCTTCTGCAACTGACCGTCCTCGTCCGCCGGGAAGCGCTTGGCGCCCAACGTCACGGCCTGATAAATCCGCACACGCTCGCCAATGATCGCGGTCTCGCCGATCACCACACCCGTGCCGTGGTCGATGAAGAAACTGCGACCGATCTGCGCGCCAGGATGGATGTCGATACCGGTGGCCGAGTGGGCGATTTCCGCGCTGATCCGCGCCAGCAACGGCAACCCGGCGCGATACAAATGGTGGGCCAGGCGATGGTGAATCACCGCCAGAATCCCCGGATAGCACAGCAGCACTTCATCGACACTGCGAGCCGCCGGGTCGCCGTGATAGGCCGCCAGCACATCGGTGTCCAACAGACTGCGCAATCCCGGCAAAGCGAGGGCAAAGTCCTGAATGATCTGAATGGTTTTGGCCTCGACTTCAGTGTCGGCCTGGGCACTGTGGCGCGCGGCATAACGCAGTTCGAGCCGCGCCTGAGCGAGCAACGCGTTCAGCGCCACGTCGAGCGTGTGGCCAACGTAGAAGTCTTCACTTTCCTCGCGCAAATCCACCGGGCCCAAACGCATCGGGAACAGCGCACCGCACAAGGCTTCAAGAATGTCCGCCATGGCCGCTCGGGACGGCAACTCGCGACCGCCCTGCTCGCCGCTGGCGCGACCGTTTTGTGCGCGCCACTGGTCGCGCGCCGTACGCAGTTGGCTGACGATGGTCTGCAATTGCCAATGGCTGGAACGCTCGCTCACGGTAAAAACTCCTCATGGGCGGCCGGACTGTCTGGCCGCGCTGACGGCGATTACTTTACGGCAACGACTTGCAGCCGAATTAAGAACCAATAGTGCTGTGTTCAATACTTTTGGCTATAAGCGATTGGCAGTTGCCCCGCTAAATACCCGTGCCTATAGTCCTGACATCTTCCTGCGCCAGTACGGACCCATGATCAAACAACAGCTTGCCCGTTTTAACCGCCTCGACCTGCTCGGTCACGCTACCCCTCTGGAAAAACTCGAACGCCTGTCGACCTGGCTGGGCCGCGATGTGTACGTCAAACGCGATGACCTGACGCCATTGGCACTGGGCGGCAACAAGCTGCGCAAGCTCGAATACCTCGCCGCCGATGCCCTGGCCCAGGGCGCCGATACCTTGATCACCGCTGGCGCGATCCAGTCCAACCACGTACGCCAGACCGCCGCCGTTGCGGCCAAGCTTGGCTTGGGCTGCATAGCGCTGCTGGAGAACCCGCTCGGCACTGACGATAGCAACTACATTGGCAATGGCAATCGGCTGTTGCTGGACCTGTTCGATGCCAAGGTCGAGTTGGTGGAAAATCTCGACAATGCCGATGAACAATTGGAAGCGCTGGCCGCACGTCTGCGCAGCAACGGCAAGAAGCCTTATCTGGTGCCGATTGGTGGCTCCAATGCAGTGGGCGCTTTGGGTTATGTCCGTGCGGGTCTGGAACTGGCCGAGCAGATCAAGGACACCGGGCTGCAATTTGCCGCGGTGGTCCTGGCTTCCGGCAGTGCCGGCACCCATAGCGGCCTGGCGCTGGCATTGAGCGAAGTGCTGCCGGAATTGCCAGTGATCGGCGTGACCGTTTCCCGTAGCGATGAAGCGCAACGACCGAAAGTCCAGGGTCTCGCCGAGCGCACTGCCGAACTGTTGGGCGTGAGTTTGCCGGCGAGTTTCAAAGTCGAACTGTGGGACGAATATTTCGGCCCGCGTTATGGCGAGCCGAATGCCGGGACGCTGTCGGCGGTGAAGCTGTTGGCGAGTCAGGAAGGGTTGTTGCTGGACCCGGTGTATACCGGCAAGGCCATGGCCGGTTTACTCGACGGCATCGGGCGTCAGCGCTTCGATGAAGGCCCGATCATCTTCCTGCACACCGGTGGGGCGCCGGCGTTGTTTGCCTATACCTCCGTATTTTAGATTCCCTGTGGCGAGGGGGCTTGCCCCCGTTGGGCCACGCAGTGGCCCCAAAACCTGCGATCAGGTTCTTTCAGATTGACCGTGTTAGCTGGCTTTGCGCCTGCTTCGCAGCCGAACGGGGGCGAGCCCCCTCGCCACAGGAATGCATCGCACCAATATTCATTTGAAGAATAACAAACTAAATATTTATTATTTTCTAATCTAAAAAACCCATCATATAGTCGCGCCGCAGGCGAATTTGCAGCAAGACGCATAAGCTGCTTTAGGGCAGGATATCGCAGTCGTTCAAATCCCGAATTTGCCAACTTTCCTTAAGCGTGTTCCATAAGAAAACACAGGGGCTTGTCATGAATTTTTCCGCATTACGTCGAAATCTGCTGGTGGGTTCGCTGGGCCTGGCGCTGAGCGCCGGTCTGCTCGGGCAGGCAGTGGCCGGTGAGCAGCTGCAAAAAATCAAGGACGCAGGCGTGATCAACGTCGGTCTGGAAGGCACTTATCCACCGTTCAGCTTCGTCGACGAGGCCGGCAAACTGAGCGGCTTCGAAGTCGAGTTCTCCGAAGCCTTGGCCAAAGAGTTGGGCGTGAAGGTCAAACTGCAGCCGACCAAATGGGAAGGCATCCTCGCAGCCCTGGAATCCAAGCGTCTGGACGCGGTGATCAACCAGGTGACCATCACCGAAGAGCGCAAGAAGAAGTACGACTTCTCCACACCTTACACCGTTTCCGGGATTCAGGCGCTGACCCTGACCAAAAACAAAGACACCATCAAGACCGCCGCCGATCTGGCCGGCAAGAAAGTCGGCGTAGGTCTGGGCACCAACTACGAGCAGTGGGTGAAAGAGAATGTGCCTAAGGCTGACGTGCGCACCTACGATGATGACCCGAGCAAGTTCCAGGATCTGCGCGTCGGCCGCATCGACGCCATTCTGATCGACCGCCTCGCCGCGCTGGAATACGCCAGGAAGGCTAAGGACACTGCCGCCGCCGGCGAAGCGTTCTCCCGCCAGGAAGCCGGTATTGCCCTGCGCAAAGGCGAGCCTGAGCTGCTGGCCGCGGTGAACAAAGCCATCGACAAGCTGCGTGCCGACGGTACGCTGACCAAGCTTTCGGAAAAATACTTCAGCGCTGACGTCACTAAATAATGGAAGCGGCTTTCCAACTTGTACTGGAGTCCATGCCCTTCCTGCTGAAGGGCGTGTACTTTACGGTCATCCTCAGCCTGGGCAGCATGTTCTTCGGCTTGCTGCTGGGCTTCGGCCTGGCGTTGATGCGCCTGTCACGCCTCAAACTGGTGAGCTGGCTGGCCCGCATCTACGTGTCGTTCTTTCGTGGCACGCCGTTGTTGGTGCAACTGTTCATGATCTATTTCGGCTTGCCGCAATTGGGTCTCGAACTGGATCCGATACCGGCAGCCCTGATCGGCCTCTCGCTGAACATGGCCGCTTATGCCTGTGAAATCCTCCGTTCCGCGATCAGTTCGATTGAACGCGGCCAATGGGAAGCCGCTGCGAGTATCGGTATGACTCGCGCGCAGACCCTGCGCCGGGCCATCCTGCCGCAAGCAATGCGCACGGCGTTGCCGCCGCTGGGCAACAGCTTCATTTCGCTGGTCAAGGACACCGCGCTGGCGGCCACCATTCAAGTACCGGAGCTGTTCCGTCAGGCGCAGTTGATCACCGCCCGCACCTTCGAAATTTTCACCATGTATCTTGCCGCCGCGGTGATCTACTGGATTCTGGCAACGGTGCTGTCGCACTTCCAGAACCAGTTGGAAGCGCGGGTCAATCGGCACGACCAGGAGTCCTGACCCCATGATTGTCGTGGAAAAACTGACAAAGCAGTTCAAGGGTCAGGTGGTGCTCAACGGCATCGATCTGCAGGTGAAGGAAGGCGAGGTGGTGGCGATCATCGGCCCCAGCGGCTCGGGCAAGACCACCTTCCTGCGTTGCCTGAATTTTCTGGAGGAGCCCACCAGCGGCCGGATCAAGGTCGGCGACATCGAGATCGATGGCAGCCGTCCCCTGAACCAGCAGCAGAGCCTGGTACGACGCTTGCGCCAGCATGTAGGTTTCGTGTTCCAGAACTTCAACCTGTTCCCGCATCGCACGGCCCTGGAAAACGTCATCGAAGGACCGATCGTGGTGAAAAAAATTCCACGGGCCGACGCCGTTGCCTTGGGTAAAAAGCTGTTGGCCAAGGTCGGCCTGGCGGGCAAGGAAGATGCTTACCCGCGACGCCTCTCCGGTGGTCAGCAACAACGTGTGGCGATTGCCCGGGCCCTGGCGATGGAACCGGAAGTGATCCTGTTCGATGAACCGACCTCGGCGCTGGACCCGGAACTGGTGGGCGAAGTGTTGGCGACCATCCGCGGCCTGGCCGAGGAGAAACGCACCATGGTGATCGTCACCCACGAAATGGGTTTTGCCCGGGACGTGGCCAATCGCGTGGTGTTTTTCGACAAGGGTGTGATCGTCGAACAAGGCGAAGCCAAGGCGCTCTTTGCCAACCCGAAAGAAGAACGGACCAAGCAGTTTCTCAGCAAGTTCCTTAACAACGCTTAGTTGCGTCCTTTCAAAAGAATGTCAACTTCCACGGATGGAAGTGCCCCCCCTTCTTCTAAAAACCTCATGCCCCTCCCCCCTGACCTCTTTGATTCATCCAAATCATAAACAACTTCCAGCCCTCCCGTGCGGTACATATATATGTCCTGCAACAGATTCACTTCTCTTAAAATCCATGAAATCCCTCACCACCCTCACTCAACGGGTTGCTGACTCCAGGGCGTAAAACCCACCAAATATTGGACTAAATTCGACAGCACGATGCGGTTTACTAACTACACTGCGTAGGAAATTTCTGAATAACCCATGAACCAGCCTTTAGCCAATCAGTTCTATTGACACCTATTCGAACGCACTCTTATCTAGTCTCCAACAGGCGACTACCACCACACTCGATCATTCTTAAAACACACAAACAGTGAATCGTTTTGTTGCCTGGTAATTCACGCCTTTCGATCTTTCAGAAACGGACTTCGCGGTAAGGCTTCAAGGAGAGAACCCCATGACAAGCACTTCGAACAAACCCGAGCTTGCAGCCCCGACCCTGGCGCAAACTCACAAGACTGGTATCAACATCACCTCGGCCGCTCACCTGATAATCGACGTGCCGCCCTATCCCGGCATGTACGAAGGCGACCTGATCGAGCTGTTCTGGAACAACTGCTACGTGGCCTCCAGCGTATTGGGAGTGGATCATGGCGACAAAGCGGTGAGCCTGCGGGTGCCGGAAAGCTTCATCGCCAATGGTTCTGCCCGCGTCCATTACAAAGTCATGCAGGTCGGGCAAGGGCCTGCGGTATCACCAGCGGCGCGCATCCAGATCAAACTCGATTGCCCGGGCGGCCTGCTTCTTTGCGACGAGGAAAACCAGAGCCTGGCACCCGTGTTCATCCCCGAGACCATTCGCCGTCAGGGGGTCAATCCAAACCAGGTCAAACGCGGTGTCCCGTTGACCATCGAACCGTACCTGAACATGGCTGCCGACGACGAAATCACCCTGCGCTGGGGCGATGTGCGCATGGACCTGCCCAAACTCAAGGCCGACGATGTGGGTCAGCCGATTCATGTTTGGGTGCCACCGGCAATCATTCTCGAAGCCGGCGAAGACCTTCGACTGGAAGTGACTTACTGCATCCTCGACCGGGTGGGTAACAACTCGCGCTGGGCACCGGCCCGCACGCTGAAGATCGGCTGTGCCAATCCATACCTGAAAGTGCCGCCCAAAGAAGTGCTCAACGCTGCTGAGCCCAGAAAGAAGTGAAGCGCCTGTAGTGCGCGATATGAGGGCTTTTTGTGGCGAGGGAGCTTGCTCCTGCTGAGGTGCGAAGCGCCCCCCCAAAACTGGCTCACGTGTTTGTGCAATTGAATCGTGATAGCCGATTTTGCGACTGCTTCGCAGCCGAGCGGGAGCAAGCTCCCTCGCCACAGGGATCTCGACCGCCCAGGCGATGCCATCCTTCTATGCATATTCCTAAAAGTTAGTTTATTAATTATTTATACACGTTTAGGGTATATACACCGGACCACCGGACATTCGTGCTTTCGTTCGCCGCAACCCTTGCGGCGCTTTCATGAGATGTGAGGTAGGTATGGTCCGAAACACAATCACCCCAGTGCAAATCGCCAGGGCATTGCGTGCAGCCAAGGAGCGGCACTGATGTCCAGTCTGGCAGATGCAATCGTCCAGAGTGATCTGGACATCGCCCCATTGTTGTTGCCCGCGCAGGTCTTGCGCAACGACGCACAAGCCATCAAGGCTGCCCAGGAGCTGGCGCAAGTCGCCCGCCTGCACGCCGCCAAACGCGACCAGCAGCGCAAGTTGCCCTGGTCGGAAATCGAACAGTTCACCCGCAGCGGCCTGGGCAGCATTGCCATCCCGCGTGAGTACGGCGGCCCCCAGGTTTCATTCGTCACCGTTGCCGAAGTGTTCGCGATCATTTCCGCAGCCGACCCGGCCTTGGGCCAGATCCCGCAGAACCAGTTCGGGATTCTCAACCTGATACTCGGCACCGCCACCGAGTCGCAGAAAAAACAGCTGTTCAAAAGCGTGCTCGAAGGCTGGCGAATTGGTAATGCGGGGCCGGAGCGCGGGACTAAAAATACCCTGGAGCTCAAGGCGCGGATCACTGCCGACGGCGATGGCTTCGTCATCAACGGGCAGAAGTTCTATTCCACCGGCGCCTTGTTCGCTCACTGGGTGGCCGTCAAGGCGCTGAACGACGATGGCAAGCAAGTGCTGGCCTTCGTCCGTCGCGGCACGCCGGGCTTGCGCATCGTTGATGACTGGTCGGGCTTCGGCCAGCGCACCACCGCCAGCGGCACCCTTTTGCTCAATAACGTGCGGGTCGACGCCGAACTGGTGGTGGATAACTGGAAGATCAATGACAGCCCGAACACTCAGGGCGCCGTATCGCAACTGATTCAAGCGGCCATCGACGCCGGCATCGCCCGGGGCGCTATCGATGACGCCATCGAATTCGTAAAAACCCGTGCCCGGCCCTGGATCGATGCCAAGGTCGAACGGGCCAGCGACGACCTCTACGTGATCGCCGATATCGGCAAGCTGAAAATCGAACTGCACGCCGCCGAAGCGCTGCTGCGCAAGGCCGGGCAGGTGCTCGATCAGGTCAACGCCGCGCCGCTCACCGCCGAGTCTGCGGCACGCGCCTCGATTGCCGTGGCCGAGGCCAAAGTGCTGACCACCGAGATCTCGCTGCTGGCCAGCGAAAAGCTCTTCGAACTGGCCGGCAGCCGCGCCACCCTCGCCGAATTCAACCTCGACCGCCACTGGCGCAACGCCCGAGTGCACACGCTGCACGACCCGGTGCGCTGGAAATATCACGCGGTCGGCGCTTATCACTTGAACGGCACGTTGCCCGCTCGCCACTCCTGGATTTAACGACCAGATCTCTGGAGAAACACATGTCTCTTTCTCACCACGTCGCGGTCATCACCAGCGATGAGCAAGCCCTGATCGTCGCCAGTGACCTGGCCGACGACTTCAAACGCGACAGCGTCCTGCGCGACCGCGAACGTCGTTTGCCGTACCCGGAACTGGAGGTGTTCTCCCGTTCAGGTCTTTGGGGCATCAGCGTGCCAAAAGAATACGGCGGCGCCGGAGTTTCCAACGTCACCCTGGCCAAAATAATCGCGTTGATCGCCCAGGCTGACGGTTCACTCGGACAGATCCCGCAAAACCATTTCTACGCCCTCGAAGTGCTCCGTGTGAACGGCAGCCATGAGCAGAAAAAACGCCTGTATGCAGAGGTATTGGCCGGTCAGCGCTTCGGCAACGCACTGGCGGAACTGGGCACCAAAACCGCCCATGACCGCGTCACTAGCCTGACCCGCGACGGTAGCGGCTATCGCATCAATGGCCGCAAGTTCTACGCCACCGGCGCGATTTACGCCCAACGCATCCCCGCCTCAGTAGTGGACGAAAACGGTGTGC
Source organism: Pseudomonas sp. GGS8 (assembly GCF_024168645.1). Classification (NCBI taxonomy): domain Bacteria; kingdom Pseudomonadati; phylum Pseudomonadota; class Gammaproteobacteria; order Pseudomonadales; family Pseudomonadaceae; genus Pseudomonas; species Pseudomonas sp. GGS8. Next base: position 1,606,336 of record NZ_JALJWF010000001.1, read on the forward strand.
AGCAACTGGCCTTTGTCCCGCGCAACAGCAAAGGTCTGACGGTCATCGACGACTGGAGCGGCTTCGGCCAGCGCACCACCGGCAGCGGTTCGGTGGTGTTCGAGGATGTCTACGTCGCCGCCGAAGATGTGGTGCCGTTTCAAAGCGCGTTCGAACGCCCGACCACTGTCGGCCCATTGGCGCAGATTCTCCACGCCGCCATCGATACCGGCATTGCCCGCGCAGCCTATGAAGATGCATTGCATTTCGTGCGCACCAAAACCCGGCCGTGGATCGACGCCACGCATGAAACAGCCACCGAAGACCCGCTGACCCTCAAGAGTTTCGGCCACTTGAGTATTCGTCTGCACGCCACCGAAGCCTTGCTGGAACGCTCCGGCGAATTCCTCGACCGGGCCCAGGCCGACACCAATGCCGAGACCGTCGCCGCCGCGTCGATTGCGGTTGCCGAAGCCCGGGCCATCAGCACAGAAATCTCGCTCGCCGCCGGCAGCACGTTGTTCGAATTAGCCGGTAGCCAGGCAACTCTGATCGAGCACGGCCTGGATCGCCACTGGCGCAACGCCCGGGTACACACCCTGCACGACCCAGTGCGCTGGAAATATCACGCGGTGGGCAATTACTACCTCAACGATGAAAACCCTCCATTGCGAGGGACGATCTGATGGCCGATGCCAAAAAGAAGATCCTGCTCAACGCGTTCAACATGAACTGCATCGGGCACATCAACCATGGTCTGTGGACCCATCCGCGGGACACGTCCACCCAGTACAAGACGATCGAATACTGGACCGAACTGGCACAGCTGCTGGAGCGCGGGCTATTCGACGGTCTGTTCATCGCCGACATCGTCGGCGTGTACGACGTCTACCAGAACTCGGTCGACGTGCCGCTCAAAGAGTCGATCCAGTTGCCGGTCAACGACCCGCTATTGCTGGTATCGGCCATGGCTGCGGTCACCAAAAACCTCGGCTTCGGCCTGACCGCCAACCTGACCTACGAGCCGCCGTATCTGTTCGCCCGACGCCTGTCGACCCTCGATCACCTGAGTCGTGGGCGGGTCGGCTGGAACATCGTCACCGGCTATCTCGACAGTGCCGCCAAGGCCATGGGCCTGAGCGAGCAGGTGGAGCACGACCGCCGCTACGACCAGGCCGACGAATACCTGCAAGTGCTCTACAAACTCTGGGAAGGCAGCTGGGAAAACGGCGCGGTGCTCAACGACCGTGAGCAACGGATCTACGCCCAGCCGGATAAAGTGCACAAGGTCGAGCACAAGGGCGAGTTCTATCAGGTCGAGGGTTATCACCTCTGCGAGCCGTCGCCGCAACGCACGCCGGTGCTGTTCCAGGCTGGCAGCTCGGATCGCGGTTTGCTGTTCGCCGGGCGGCATGCCGAGTGCGTGTTCATCAGCGGCCAGAACAAACCGGCGACCCGGATTCAGGTGGACAAGGTTCGCGCCAGCGCCGTCGAGGCCGGGCGCAAGCCTGAGGACATCAAGGTGTTCATGGGCTTGAACGTGATCGTTGGCGCTACCGAAGCGCTGGCCTGGGCCAAGCATGCCGAGTACCTGAGCTACGCCAGCGCCGAGGCCGGCGTGGCGCACTTTTCGGCGTCCACCGGGATCGATTTTTCCGAATACGAACTCGACGAACCGATCCAGTACGTGAAGAGCAACGCCATCCAGTCCGCCACCAAGAACCTGCAAAACAACGACTGGACCCGCCGCAAACTGCTGGAACAACACGCCCTCGGCGGCCGCTACATCACCGTGGTCGGCTCGCCTGAGCAAGTGGCCGATGAGTTGGAATCGTGGATCGCCGAAACCGGCCTCGACGGCTTCAACCTGACACGGATCGTCACCCCGGAAAGCTATGTGGATTTCATTGAGCTGGTGATTCCCGAGTTGCAACGCAGGGGCTCGTACAAGACCGCTTACGACGACGGCAGTCTGCGGGAAAAGCTGTTTCACGGCGAAGCGCATTTGCCTGAGCAACACACCGGCTCGGCGTTCAGACGCTAAAAGCATCGCGGGCAAGCCCGCTCCCACAGTGGATCTCGGGCGTTCACAAAATCCCTGTGGGAGCGGGCTTGCCCGCGATGAGGCCCTACCAAACACCAAAAATTCAATGCACTGACTGGAAACCTAATCATGACCAAAAAACTCTTATCCCACCCAGTCAAAGCACTGGCCCTGGCCCTCGGCCTCTTCAGCTCCGTCACCTTCGCCGCCGACGCGCCGCTGAAGGTCGGCACCACCGCCGCCTTCGCCATTCCCCTGGAGGCCGCCGTAGAGGAAGCCAGCAAACAAGGCCTGAAAGTCGAACTGGTGGAATTCAGCGACTGGATCGCCCCCAACGTCAGCCTCGCCTCGGGCGACATCGACGTGAACTATTTCCAGCACATCCCGTTCCTGGAAAACGCCAAGGCCGCGGCCGGATTTGACCTGGTGCCGTTCGCCCCGGGCATCATCAACAACGTCGGCCTTTATTCGAAGAAATACAAAAGCTTCGATGAGTTGCCCGAAGGCGCCAGCGTGGCCATCGCCAACGACCCGATTAACAGCGGTCGCGGTCTGCAACTGTTGGCCAAGGCCGGCCTGATCACCCTCAAACCGGGCGTCGGCTACAAGGCCACCGAAGAAGACATCACCGCCAACCCGAAGAAAATCAAGATTCTCCAGGTCGAAGCCGTGCAACTGGTACGCGCCTACGATGACGCCGATCTGGTCCAGGGCTACCCGGCTTACATCCGTCTGTCGAAGACCTTCGATGCCAGTTCCGCCCTGCTGTTCGATGGCCTCGATCACAAGGAATACGTGATCCAATTCGTGATCCAGCCGAAAAGCAAAACCGACCCGCGCCTGATCAAGTTCGTCGACATCTATCAGCACTCGCCAGCCGTTCGCGCGGCACTGGATAAAGCCCACGGCAAGCTCTATCAAGCCGGCTGGGAAAGCTGAGCATGACCGCCGCCCTCCAACGGCGACTGGAGACTCCAGAGCCGCACAGTGCTGCACGCACCGAGCTGCACCCCGAGCTCAACCGTGCCCATGTGCGCTTCATCGGCCTGGGCAAAACCTACACCGGCCAGCAAGGTCCGGTGGCGGCCCTGCACGGTATCGACCTGGCAATCCAGCGCGGCGAAGTGTTCGGCATCATCGGGCGCAGCGGCGCCGGCAAGTCGTCGCTGATCCGCACCATCAACCGCCTCGAACAACCGAGCAGCGGGCGCGTGCTGATCGATCAAGTGGACATCGGCGAGTTCGATGAAGAGCGCCTGGTGGCGCTGCGCCGGCGCATCGGCATGATCTTCCAGCACTTCAATCTGATGTCGGCCAAAACCGTTTGGCAGAACGTCGAGTTGCCGCTGAAAGTCGCCGGTGTGCCCAAGGAAAAACGCGAGCAGAAGGTCCGTGAATTGCTCGAACTGGTCGGCCTACAAGGCAAGCACAAGGCTTATCCGGCGCAGCTTTCCGGCGGGCAGAAACAACGTGTCGGCATCGCCCGTGCGTTGGTGCATGACCCGGAAATTCTGCTGTGCGACGAGGCCACTTCGGCCCTCGACCCGGAGACAACCCAATCGATCCTCGGCCTGTTGCGCGAGATCAATCAGCGACTGGGCCTGACCATCGTGCTGATTACCCACGAGATGGCGGTGATCCGCGATATCTGCGATCGGGTCGTGGTGCTGGAGCACGGACGAATCGTCGAGCAAGGGCCGGTCTGGGAAGTCTTCGGCAACCCGCAGCATGAGGTCAGCAAGACCTTGCTCGCACCGCTGCAACACGGCCTGCCGGACGAACTGCAAAGCCGCTTACGGGCACAGCCGCAGTCTTCGGACGCCGCCGTGGTGCTGCGTTTGCAGTTCACCGGCAATACACGCGACGAGCCAGACCTGGCGGCGCTGTTCGGCGCCCTCGGTGGCCGCGTGCGTTTGCTGCAAGGGGGTGTGGAACGGATTCAGGGCCATGCGCTGGGGCAATTGCTGCTGGCGGTGACCGGTTCGTCCCTCGATGCCGAGCAATTGCGTCAGCGCGCCGGTCATTGGGCGCAACAGGTGGAGGTGCTGGGTTATGTGGTTTGATCGGTTGCTGCAAGGTTTCATCGACACCTTCCTGATGGTCGGCGTGTCGTCGCTGATCGCGCTGCTGGCGGGCATTCCGTTGGCAGTGATCCTGGTTACCAGCGCCAAAGGCGGGATCTACGAAGCACCGGCCCTGAACCGCGCACTGGGCGCGTTCGTGAACCTGTTCCGCTCGATTCCGTTTCTGATTTTGATGGTGGCGCTGATTCCGTTCACCCGGCTGATCGTCGGCACCACGTATGGCGTGTGGGCGGCGGTGGTGCCGCTGACCATCGCCGCCACGCCGTTCTTTGCGCGCATCGCCGAAGTCAGTTTGCGCGAGGTCGACCACGGGTTGATCGAAGCGGCACAAGCGATGGGCTGCCGACGCTGGCATATCGTCTGGCATGTGCTGTTGCCTGAAGCGCTGCCGGGGATTGTCGGTGGTTTCACCATTACATTGGTGACGATGATCAACTCCTCGGCCATGGCCGGGGCGATTGGTGCCGGTGGGTTGGGCGACATTGCGTATCGTTATGGGTATCAGCGGTTTGATAGCCAGATCATGTTGACGGTGATTGTGCTGCTGGTGGTGTTGGTGGCGGGGATTCAGTTGGGCGGGGATCGGCTGGCGCGGGGGTTGAACAAGCGCTGAACACTTATTGCGGTGATTACCTGTAGCGAGGGGGCTTTTGTGGTGAGGGGGCTTGCCCCCGTTCGGCTGCGCAGCAGTCGCAAACCGGCCGACCTGTTTTGCCTGATATACCTCGTTGAATGCCTTGGGGCCGCTTCGCGGCCCAACGGGGGCAAGCCCCCTCGCCACAGGTAATTACCCACCTTCGAAGGGAAGTTTTCGCACAGGAAAATCAGGGTGCCAGCAGGCCCGATCCCTTTCATTTGCAGGACATTTCCTAGATCATTCCGCTCGCTTGCGCCTTCCAAATCTGCTGGCTAGTCTCGGTTCGTCACTGCTCATCAGTGATCGGGTTTAGTAGCCCGGATCAATAGGCGCATAGCGTTTCATGCTCATGTCTGGCACTTTTTGTCGGATGTTGAATATGGTGGCTGTGCGTGGGGCACCCTCGGGTGCACCGGTTTTCCTATTGACCGGCCTACTAACCTGCGTACAGCCGCCACCCATCGTTTAGTAGGCGAAAAGTGACGGCTCCCATGCAGCAATAGGAGCAACACTCATGGAAAGATCCATCCCCGATCCACCTCCCGAAACATCCTCCCACAAAGCCTTCACCGACGACCTGCTCAAGGACCGTTCCGCGCTTTACCGTGCGATCGATTTCCACCTCACTGGCAAGCAACCTTCGGCCCCTGATGAACTGCGCTTCTACAACGTCAGCAAGGACGTGAGCTTCGAAGACGCCCAGCTCTATGTGGCGGATCTGCTGCGATGTGCGTCGGTCACGGCGTATCAGTGTGGCGATCAACTCAAGGGGGCCGATCGGGCATTGGTGTTTTCCGTCTGGCATTTGCTGGAGATCGCCAAGGCGATGGTGGATCGGTCCATTGAATGCCTGGGGATGAAACAGAGCTGAGTCGTCAGTGATACCGCCCTCGCGAGCAGGCTCGCGCCCACCATGGATCGCACCGTACACAAACTTTATGTTCGCTGAAGATCAACTGTGGGAGCGAGCCTGCTCGCGATGGCTGCGAAGCAGCCCCTGGCGTCATGGCGTATATTCGGCGAATCCCAATTGCCTGTGCAGCCAACCATGAAACAGACCCCCGATGACCTGGAGCAGATCACCTCCACCACTCTGAGCCATTACAACTCGGTGGCCGAAGACTTCCGTGAAGGCACTCGCGATCACGATGTCAGCCAGAACATCGATGCCCTGCTGCGACATATTCAGGGTGAGGCGCCCTTCAGCATTCTCGACTTTGGCTGCGGCCCTGGCCGCGACCTGAAAACCTTCACCCGCATGGGCCACATCGCCATCGGGCTCGACGGTTCGCAAAAGCTTGCGCAGATGGCCCGCGATGACAGCGGCTGCGAGGTCTGGCAGCAGGATTTTCTGAAACTCGATCTGCCGGCCGAGCGGTTTGACGGGATATTTGCCAACGCGGTGCTGTTTCATGTCCCGAGTCAGGAATTGCCGCGGGTGTTGAAGCAACTGCGCGAGGCGTTGAAACCAGGCGGGGTGTTGTTCAGTTCCAATCCGCGTGGCGAGAATCAGGAAGGCTGGAACGGGCCGCGGTATGGGGCGTATTACGATCTTCAGGTGTGGCAGGACATGCTGACCGAGGCGGGCTTTGTGGAGTTGGAGCATTACTACCGGCCAGCAGGGCTGCCGCGGGAGCAGCAGCCCTGGTTGGCGAGTGTCTGGCGTAAGCCGGTGTAGTCTGACAGAACGCCATCGCGGGCAAGCCCGCTCCCACAGGAACCGAGTTGTCCAGGCGGACGCGATCCAATGTGGGAGCGAGCCTGCTCGCGATGACGCTAAGCGCTCGTCCTTACTCTCCCTCAAGGACCGAGCTTGCCTGAACGACTCGATCACTGTGGGAGCGGGCTTGCCCGCGATGAGCGCGCAGCGCTCGCCTTACTGCGCTTGTTTGTTCGGCTCGCGAACCTTGTACCAGGCCACGTACAGCGCCGGCAAAAACAGCAGCGTCAGCAACGTCGCAATGATGATCCCGCCAATCATCGCGTAGGCCATCGGCCCCCAGAACACTTCCCGGGCAATCGGGATCATCCCCAGGCTCGCTGCCGCCGCCGTCAACAGAATCGGCCGACGTCGATGTTCCGTGGCTTGTACCACCGCGTCCCACGGCGTGTAACCGTCCTTCTCGAAGGCGTCGATCTGGGTCACCAGAATCACCGAGTTGCGGATGATGATGCCGATCAGCGCCAGAATCCCGAGGATCGCCACGAAGCCCATGGGCGTGCCCGTCGGGATCAGCGCCAGCACCACACCGATCAAACCGAGCGGCGCGACGCTGGCCACCAGGAACAGTTTCTGCACGCTGTGCAGCTGGATCATCAGGAAGGTCGCCATCAAAAACAGCATCAACGGCACCACTTTGGCAATCGGCCCCTGGGCCTTGCCGCTTTCCTCCACCGTGCCGCCAGTGGCGACTTTGTAGCCCACCGGTAAACCGGCGGCGAACTTGTCGATGTCCGGTTGCAGCTGTTTCACCAGGTCGGTCGGCTGAATCTCGTCACGCACGGCGGCCTTGATAGTGATGGTCGGTTTGCGGTCACGACGCCACACCAGCGGCTGTTCAAGTTCATAACCTATCGTGGCAAACGCCAGCAGCGGTATCGAAGTGCCGCCGGGGGTGACGATCTGCAAATTCTGCAAGGTTTCCGGGCTACCGCGCTCGGCATCTTCAGCGCGGCCGACCACGTCGATCAGGTAGATATCGTCATCGACCTGCGTCACCGGCGAGCCGACGACGATGCTGTTCATCAGGTTCGCCACGTCTTCCGACGACAGCCCCAGTTGCCGTGCCTTGTCTTGGGCGATGTCGATGCGCAGGACTTTGCCCGGCTCGTTCCAGTCGTAAATGATCTCGCCGATGTGCGGGTTTTTATCCAGTTCGGTGGCCAGGGCGATCGCGTGTTTACGCACTTGATCGATGTCTTTGCCGCTGACCCGGTATTGAATCGGGCGCCCCACCGGCGGGCCCATTTCCAGGGCCTGGACGTAACTGCCGACACCAACGAACTCCTCACGCAGGCGCTTTTGCAGACGTGCGGTCAGGGCCGTGCGTGACGCCAGGCCTTTGCTGACGATCACCAGTTGCGCGTAGTACGGGTTCTGCAATTGCTGGTCGAGGGGCAGGTAGAAACGGATCGCACCCTCGCCGATATAGGTGCTCCAGCGCACGATGTCCGGGTCGCCCTTGAGCGTCGCTTCGAGCTTGTCCACCACCTTGCGGGTTTCGGCAATCGAGGCGTTTTGCGGCAGGTTCAGGTCGACGAGAATCTCCGGGCGGTCCGAGGACGGGAAGAACTGGTTCTGCACGAACTGCATCGAGAACACCGAGAGCACAAACAGCGCCACGGTGATGCCGATGGCCCACCAGCGATTGCGCATGGCCCACAGCAGGCCACCATTGAACGCCCGACCGATGCGCCCTGGCTCTGCGTCGTGGGGTTTCACGTTGGTGCTCAGAATGTGCACACCAAGCACCGGGGCGAACAGCACCGCGACGATCCACGACACCAGCATGGCCACCGCGATCACCGCGAACAGCGTGAAGGTGTACTCACCGGCCGAGCTTGCGTTCAAGCCGATCGGCACGAAACCGGCCACGGTAACCAGCGTGCCGGTGAGCATCGGGAACGCCGTCGAGGTATAGGCGAAGGTCGCCGCCTGCTCTTTGGTTTCGCCCATTTCCAGGCGCGTGACCATCATTTCCACCGTGATCATCGCGTCGTCCACCAGCAGGCCAAGGGCGATGATCAGCGCACCGAGGGAAATCCGCTGCATGGTGATGCCACTGTATTCCATGAAGAGGAAGACCATCGCCAGCACCAACGGAATCGAGCACGCCACCACCAGCCCTGCGCGCACGCCAAGGCTGACGAAGCTGACGATCAGCACGATCACCACGGCCTCGAACAACGCACTGGTGAAGCCGCCGACGGCTTCTTCCACCACTTCGGCCTGATCAGACACGTTGTGCACGCCAACGCCCACCGGCAGGTCGGCGGTCAGCTCGTTCATGCGCAGGTGCAGCGCCTTGCCGAATGCCTGAATGTTGCCGCCCTTTTTCATGGCGATTGCCAGGCCAATGGCCGGCTGACCGTTGAAGCGAAATTCCGGAGTGGTCGGATCGACGTAACCACGGCTGATGTCGGCAATGTCGGCCAATCGGTAGAAGCGGTCGTTGAGCTTCAGGTTGACGTTGGCCAGGTCTTTCTCAGAGGCAAACTGCCCCGAGGTCCGCACCGAAATCCGCTCCGGACCAGCCTCGATCACTCCCGCCGGGGTCACGGCATTCTGCGATTGCAGGCTCTGCACCACCTGGCGCTGATCGATGCCGAGGGCGGCGAGTTTGCGGGTGGAGAAGTTCAGGTACAGCACTTCATCCTGCTCGCCGATCATTTCGACCTTGCCCAACCCTGGCACTTCACGGATTTCGGCACGCACCTGTTCCACGTAATCGCGTAGCTGGCGCATCGACAGGCCGTCAGAGGTAAAGGCATACACCGAACCGAACACGTCACCGAACTCATCGTTGAAGCCCGGCCCTTGCAGGCCTTGCGGGAAGTCGCCGCGGATGTCGTTGATCTTCTTGCGCACCTGGTACCAGATTTGCGGAATGTCCTTGGCGCTGGTGGTGTCGAGCAGATTAACGAAGACCGTCGATTCACCGGGGCGGGTGTAGCTTTTCACGTAATCGAGCGAGTCGAGTTCTTCGAGTTTTTTCTCGATCCGGTCAGTGACCTGCTTGAGGGTTTCTTCCTGGGTCGCGCCGGGCCAACGGGTCTGGATCACCATGGTTTTGATGGTGAACGACGGGTCTTCTTCGCGCCCCAGGTTCAGGTAGGAAAACACGCCCATCAACAGCGCGACGAACATCAAATACCAGACAAACGACTGATGCTTGAGGGCCCACTCGGATAAGTTGAAACTCCCTTTCATTGCGGGCTGCCCTCGTCAATTCTTACTTTCTGCCCCGGTTTGAGGCTATTCACACCGGCACTGACCACCCGCTCGCCGGACTTCACGCCGTTGGCCACGACCACCGTGTCGTCGGTCCGGCTGATCAGGCTGACTTCCCGTGGGGCAACGGTTTGCGTCTGCGGATCGACGATCCAGATCCGCGTCTTCCCATCAACCTCCTGCAATGCACTCGCCGGCAGTTCGAGGCGTGGTTTGATGGCGGAGCTGAGGGTCACGCTGATCGCCGTGCCAAGGTGAAAACCCGGCGGCGTATCCGTCAGGCTCAGACGAGCGCGACGGGTACGGGTCGCGCTTTGGGCCTGAGGTTCGATTTCGCGCACGACGGCGGTGCTGGTGATGCTCGGGTCCAGTTGTGAGGCGACCTGGAACTCCACGTCGGCCGGCAAATCATCGATCAGGGTGTCGGGCAAGTCGATCACCGCTTCCTTGATGTCCGGCTGCGCCAGGGTCACCACTTGCTGGCCGGCGGTCACCACTTGCCCGGCTTCGGCATTCCACGCGGTGACAACGGCTTTGTGATCGGTGCGCAGCTCGACGTAGTTGAGTTGGTCCTTCGCCTGGTTGACTGCGGCCCTGGCTTGATCGAGGGACGCCTGGGTGGTTTTCAAATCGGTCTGGGCGATGTCCAGTTGCGCCTGCGCGCCGACCCCGCGATTGAACAATTCCTGCTGACGCCGGGCGTTGGCCTGGGCGTTGATGAGCTGCGCCTGGACACGCGCCAGATCACCCTGGGCCGAGCGCAACTGGTTCTGCTGATCGGTGGGGTCAAGGGTGGCGAGCAAGGCGCCCTTCTGTACTTCGGCGCCGACATCGACGTTACGGCTGGCGATACGCCCCGGCACCCGGAAACCGACATTGCTTTCGTAACGAGCCTGAATGCTGCCGGCGAACCGGCCGAGGTCCTCTTGATTGAGCGCTTTCACTTCCACAGACAACACCGGCCGCACCGGTTCTGGCGGCGCTTCTTCCTTGGAACAGGCGCCCAGCAGTATGGCGGCGGATAACAGCAACAGGCGTTTCATGGTTGGGCTCCTGTCGCTGGGGTCTGATCGGTATTCTCGACGATTTCCACCCGCACGCCCGGGTGCAGCAACTGGCCGCCCGCGGTGACAACTTTTTCACCACCGGTGAGGCCAGCGCTGACAATGACTTTGCCGGTCAGGTAACGGCCAACGGTGACGGTGTGCAACTGCGCCTTGCCCTCGGCGTCCACCAGCCACACAGCCGGGTCGCTGAGATTTTTGGTCAGGGCCGCCCAAGGCAGCTCCACCGCGGTTTTGCCCGCTGGCTTGGCGGTGGCGCTCACCACCGAGCCGAGCTGCATGCCTTCAGGGAGACTGTCGAGGCTGACTTTGACTTGCACCGTGCCGGTCTGCGCGGACACTGCCGGCGTGACTTCGCGAACGGTGCCCGTGGTCTTGATCTTCGGATTGTCGAGCAGGCTCACCACAATCGATCGGTCCGACGGCGGCTCGGCCAACAGCGATTCATAAACGTTGAACACCGCGTCACGCTCGCCATCCCGGGCCAGGCTGAAAATTGGCACCGTGGCCTGCACCACCTGGCCGACCTCGGCCTGGCGCGCAGTAATCACGCCGGGTGCATCGGCAATCAGCGCGGTGTAGCTCAGCTGATCGCGAGCGTTGGCCAATTGCGCTTGAGCCGCGCTCAATGCACTCTGGCTGCTGCGCAAGGCCGCTTGGGCGGAGTCGTATTCGCTCTGGCTGGTATAGCCCTTGGGCAGGAGTTTTTGCTGGCGAACGAAGGCCGCGGCAGTCTGTTTGACCCGTGCCTGTTCGGCGACCACCTGGGCCTGGGCCGAATCGACATTGGTTTGCAGGTCTTTGGGATCAAGCTTGGCCAGCACTTGCTTGGCCGACACCCGGTCACCGACGTCGACCATGCGCTGGATGATCTTGCCGCCCACGCGAAACGACAACTCGGTCTGGACTCGCGCCTGGACGTCACCGGTGAGTGTCACCGCCGCGGCGTAATCAGTTGGTTTGACCTCTTGCACGAAGACTCGCGGACGGTCCTTCTCGACCGGCTTTTTATCGCCACAAGCAGTCAGCAAGGCAAAGAGGCTCAGGCCAACCACTAATTTCAATCCGGGACCCGCCATGCAGACTCCTTTGCGTTGTACGTACGTGCCAGTGACGATACGACTGTGAGCTTAGAACAGGGTTCAACAGGTGCACGGGCTTGCTGCATTCCCTGTGGCTGAGGGGCTTGACTGTGGCGAGGGGGCTTGCCCCCGTTCGACTGCGCAGCAGTCGTAAGCCGGCTAACGCAGTGATCCTGAAAGAAACGCGGTGACTGGTTTAAGGGCTGCTTCGCAACCCAACGGGGGCAAGCCCCCTCGCCACAGGGATCACCGTGTTGCTGACAATAAGGCAGAATGACGAACCCTGCAGCAGGAAGCTTCCCATGCTCAAAACCCTCGCGGTGGCCAACTACCGCTCGATCAATAAATTGGTGATACCGCTTCAACGGTTGAACCTGATCACCGGCCCCAACGGCAGCGGCAAGTCCAACCTCTACCGCGCCTTGCGCCTGCTGGCGGAAACTGCTCAGGGTGGAGTGGTCAATGGCTTGGCACGCGAGGGTGGACTGGACTCGACCTTCTGGGCCGGACCGGAAACCATCACCCAGCGCATGCGTAATGGTGAAATCCCGGTCCAGGGAACCGTGCGACACGGCGTCAAGCGCCTGCGCCTGGGGTTTGCCGGCGAAGACTTCAGCTACTCGATCACGTTGGGCCTTCAGGAGTCGAGTCTTTCCGCGTTTTCTCTGGACCCGGAAATCAAAAGGGAATGCATCTGGTCCGGGCCGTTCTATCGCCCGGCCAGCCTGCTGGTGGATCGCGACGGCCCGATGATTCGCACACGGGCCGGACGCGGCTGGGAGGTGCAGGCCCAGCGCACACCGAATTTCGACAGCCTGTTCGATCAGGTCGGTAGCTTGCGCACCTCGCCGGAAGTCTTGCAGCTGCGTGAATTCATCCGCCGCTGGCGCTTCTACGATCACTTTCGCAGCGATGCCGATGCCCCGGCGCGACAACCACAGCTGGGCACTCGCACGCCGGTGTTGCACCACGACGGTCGCGACCTCGCAGCGGCGTTACAGACCATCCGCGAAATCGGCGATCCCGAAGCCTTGCAGGCGGCGATCAGCGATGCCTTCCCCGGCGCGACGCTGAACATTGCACTGCTGCAGGGCGGGCGATTTTCGATCGAGTTTTATCAGGAAGGGTTGCTGCGGCCATTGTCCGCCGCCGAGTTGTCGGACGGGACGTTGCGCTATCTGTTGTTGGTCGCGGCACTGCTGACACCCCGACCGCCGACGCTGATGGTGTTGAACGAGCCGGAAACCAGTCTGCATCCGGACCTGTTGCCGGCGTTGGCGCGGTTGATTATACGAGCGTCCGAGGAGTGTCAGGTCTGGGTGGTGTCCCACGCACGGCGCTTGATCTCGGCGTTGCAGCAAGACCCGGAGTGCAATTGCATTGTGCTGGAGAAAGATTTCGGCCAGACCGGGATGGTCGGGCAGCGGATGCTGGATGAGCCGGTGTGGCATTGGCCGGATTAGAGGGTGCCTGATAAACCGCCATCGCGGGCAAGCCCGCTCCCACAATGTTCTTCAATGGACACAAAATCTGCGTCCACACCAAACCCTGTGGGAGCGGGCTTGCCCGCGATGACGGTCGTGAGATCGCCGCAAAGGTTAGAGACTCACCCCTGCCACTTCCCTCCCTCGACAATCACGCTCTCAGGCCTGGTGTCATCGCTCAGCTCTTTACGCACATACTGGTCGTACAGCTTGAGCAGGTACTTCTCCTCCCCCAGCTTCGCCAACTCCGCATTCACCCAGTCACGCAGTTCGATGTTGCCTTTCTTCACCGCCGGGGCGATCGGTGCTTCGGCGCCCAGTTTTTCCTCCAGCACGCGGTAGCCCGGGTTCTGCTTGGCCCAGCTGAACAGCACCAGATTGTCCTGCGCATAAGCATCGCCGCGACCGTTAGCCAGAGCTTGCAGGGACTCGGAGTTTTTCTCGAACTTCAGCAGTTTCCAGTCCGGATGATTTTTGGTCAGCCAGATATCCGCCGTGGTGCCCGTGGTGACAATGGTGGTGCGGGTCGCCAGGTCATCGAGGGTCTTCACCGAACTCGCCTGCGGCACCAGCGCCTGCACCGCCACCTTGAGGTTCGGGTTGGTGAAGTCCACTGCTTCCTTGCGCTCCGGGGTGACGGTCATGTTGGCCAGGATCAGGTCGACCTTGTCGCTTTGCAGGAACGGAATCCGGCTCGCCGGCTCCACCGCCACGAACTCGACCTTGTTTTCATCGCCCAACAGATCCTTGGCGAATTGGCGACCAATGTCGGTATCGAACCCCACGTAGCGCCCGGCCTCATCGACAAAACCGAACGGCGGTTTGTCGGTGAACACGCCGACAATCAGCTTGTCCCGGGCTTTGATTTTTTCCAGGTAACCGGTTGGTGCAGTGCTGACGCTGGCGACTTTCGGCTTGGCCGGTTCTTCGGTTTTGTTGCAGCCGACCAATAGCGCCAGGCCGAACAGCGGGAGCAGCAGCAGAGAAGACTTGGCAGTTTTCATGGCAGTTCCAGTTCCTTTGTTTGAGTCGTTTTGGGTAGTGCGGCGACATAGGAGAACTTCTCCAGGAACTGCTGCGCTCGTGCGGTTTGCGGGTTCGTAAAGAAAATCTCGGGGGGGTGTTGCTCAAGGATGCGCCCGGCGTCCATGAACACGATGCGGTCGGCCACGGCGCGGGCGAAGGCCATTTCGTGGGTGACGATCAACAGGGTCATGCCCTCGCGGGCCAGGCCCTGAATCACTTCGAGTACCTCCTTGACCATCTCCGGGTCGAGGGCGGCGGTGACTTCGTCAAAGAGCATGACTTGGGGATTCATGCACAGCGAACGGACGGCGGCGATGCGTTGCTGCTGACCACCGGAGAGCTGACGCGGGAACGCATCGCGCTTGTCCAACAGGCCTACGCGCTCCAGCAAGGCTTCGGCCTGGGCACGGGCTTCGCGGCGGTCGCGCTTCTGCACTTTCAGCGGGCCAAGCAGCACGTTATCGAGCACGCTCATGTGCGGAAACAGGTGATAACTCTGGAACACCATGCCGATCTGCTGCCGCACTTCACGCCAGTCGGTGCCCTTGTCCAGCAGCTCGCGCCCGGCAAAATTCAAGCTGCCGCTGTGAGCGACTTCCAGGCCGTTGAGGCAGCGTAGCAAGGTGCTTTTGCCGCAGCCGCTGGGGCCAAGGATGACGATCACTTCGCCCGGTTTCACCTTCAGGTCGATGCCATTGAGCACCTGCTGCTCGCCGAAAAACTTGTTGAAACCCTTGAACTCGATCAATGCGCTCATGCTTGCGTCCAGCGCCGCTCCAGCACGCGGGAAGCGGCTGACAGCGGGTAGCAGATGAAAAAGAAAAACAGAAACAGCGCGCCATAGATCAATACCGATTCGTAGGTGCGCTCGATGATCTGCTGGCCGACCTTGATCACGTCCACCACGCCGATCAGCACCGCCAGGGAGCTGGTCTTGATGATCCGCGTGTAGACGTTGATGGTCGGTGGCGTCATGCGTTTCAGCGCCTGGGGCAGCAGCACGTAGCCGTAGAGTTGCGGGCCGTTCAAGCCCATCGACAACCCCGCCTCACGCTGCCCACGGGGCAATGAATGCAAGGCGCCGCGCACCACTTCCCCGACTTCACTGGCGCCCCACAGCGACAACACCAACACCGCGCACCAGAAGCTTGGAATGCTCAGGCCGAAAAAGATCGGCAGGCCGAAGAACAGCAAATACAGCCAGACCAGCACCGGGATCGCCCGGAACAGCTCCAGATAAACCCGAAGAATTGCGTTGAGCCATGTTGAATTCAGCGTACGCAACACGCCGTAGAGCACGCCGCCGACGGTGCTGAAGGCGATGCTCAAGAAAGAAATCGACAAGGTTTGCGCAGCGCCCCTACCCAGTTGCGGCAACGACACCCAGAGCAATTCAAGACCCGAACTGGCCATGCTGGAGCCTCCTTTCCAGACGGCTGAGCAGCAGCGACAACGGCAAAAACAACAGCACACAGATCAGCGTCAGCACGGCGAGCATTTCGTAGGTTTTGTAATAGAGCGCGATGTAGCTCTTGGTGGTGTAGAGAATCTCCGGCACCGCCACCGCCGAGACCACCGTGGTTTCCTTGAGCAGGAAAATGAAATTGGCGAACAGCGACGGCAGGCTGAGGAGCCCGGCCTGCGGCAGGATCACGTGGCGCAGCAATTGTCCGTGGGACAAGCCGATTGAACGACCCGACTCAAGTTGCGCCTGGGGCACGGCGTCCACCCCGGCGCGCAGGACTTCAGTGAGGTAAGCGCCGCCGAGAAAGGTCATGGTGATGATCGCCGCCGCGAAGCCCGAGACTTTGATGCCCAGGGCCGGCAAAGCGAAGTAGACGAAGAACAGCTGGATCAGCAGGGGCGTGTTGCGCGCCAGCTCCACATACAGCCCGACCAGGCGTTGCAGGTAAGGCGTGCGAAACACCAGAATCGTCGCGTTGATCAGCGCCACCAGCAACGAAGTACCGATGGCGATCAAGCCGACCTGCAGCGTCACGCCCACGGCTTTGAGAAACGCCGGCAGGGTACTGAGGATAAATGCGTAATCGAAGGTCATTGAACATCCTGTACGCCGCTCGGTAAGCGACGATGGCGCAGTCCATGGGCGGTGGGTAACCACTCGGCAGACACCAACTTTAAAGGTATAAAAATAAGAATTTAAATACCGATAACGCATATAGATATCACGCAAAAAACTATCCTGCGGATTTGCGGCGGCAGTGGAAGACGGCTATTTTCCTTTGCGCTGCAGGAAGGATCTTTTTTTCAAAATACTCCTCCAAGGACGTGCAGCTTTTGGCCAGACTCCCCCGGCCGAACCATCACAAGGAAGAGAACATGGCTGACGTAAAAGTGCCGCCGCGACTGGATCCGCAGGACATCGTGAAATTGCTGGTGGCGCTGCGCAGCGCGCTGAAGGCCAGAGAGGCCTAGACCGAGAGCAGGTTCCCTGTGGCTGGGGACTTGTTGTGGCGAGGGGGCTTGCCCCCGTTGGGCTGCGAAGCGGCCCTAAAACCTGCATTCCAATTCCCTCTGACACACCTCATGAACTGATCGGCGACTGCTGCGCAGCCGAACGGGGCGATGCGGCGTTCCGACAAGCCCCCTCGCCACGAAAGCCCCTCGCCACAGGTGAAACACACCCCAATAAAAACGCCGACGCTGTAGTAGCCGTCGGCGTTTGAAACCTTGAAGGGGTTCGAGACGGCAGTGAATCAGAACGCCGGCAGTACCGCGCCGCTGTACTTCTTGGCGATGAATGCTTTCACTTCAGGACTGGTCAGGGCCTTGGCCAGTTTCTGGATGGCAACACTGTCCTTATTGTCTGGACGAGCCACCAGGAAGTTCACGTAAGGCGAATCGGCACCTTCGATCACCAACGCGTCTTTAGCCGGGTTCAAACCTGCATCCAGCGCGTAGTTGGTGTTGATCATGTCCAGATCGACCTGATCCAGAACACGCGGCAGCATGGCCGATTCCAGTTCCTTGAACTTGAAGTTGTGCGGGTTCTTGGCGATGTCTTTCGGAGTGGCCACGGCGTTTTTCGGGTCTTTCAACTCGATCAGACCAGCCTTCTGCAGCAGGATCAGGGCTCGGCCGCTGTTGCTGCCTTCGTTCGGGATGGCGATAGTTGCGCCGTCTTTCAGCTCAGCCAGGCTTTTGACTTTCTTCGAGTAGCCGCCGAATGGTTCGACGTGTACACCGATCACGGTCACCAGATTAGTGCCTTTGCCTTCGTTGAAGTTTTTCAGGTACGGCAGGGTCTGGAAGTAGTTGGCGTCCAGACGCTTCTGGTCGACCTGCACGTTCGGCTGAACGTAGTCGGTGAAGACTTTGATCTCCAGATCCACGCCTTCTTTGGCGAGGGTTGGCTTGATCAGTTCAAGAATTTCGGCATGTGGAACCGGGGTCGCCGCAACCACCAGTTTCTCGCCGGCCTGGGCCAGGCCCGCGGTCAGGGCAGCCGCCAATGCGGTGAACAACAGAACCTTTTTCATACAGTGTCCTTATCGAAAATCACGGTCGTCATCGACGACGGCTAAATAGTTAGGTGCCAGTGAAGTGCCATCGCTGGCGTGAGGCGGACAATACCGGGATTTTTTATTCCAGAACAATATCTTTTATTCACTTTCATATTCCATTTTGTTCATACAGCCGCCACCTTCGTGAAACTGCACGACCTCTGTAGGAGCGAGGCTTGCCCGCGAAGGGGGAGTGTCAGTCGACGTTAATGTTGCCTGACACACCGCGTTCGCGAGCAAGCTTCGCTCCTACAGAATCCCGGTGTCTTTGAGCAGTTTTTTCAAGGCCTCTTTTTCGGCGGTGGTACCGTTGACGAGGATTTTTTTGAGTTGCTGCTCGATCTGCAGCAACGACGCCGGCGCCTCGGGCAAATTCAAATGCTCCGGCAAAATCTCGTCGCCGGTACTCACCAA
Organism: Pseudomonas sp. GGS8; assembly: GCF_024168645.1. Lineage (NCBI taxonomy): Bacteria > Pseudomonadati > Pseudomonadota > Gammaproteobacteria > Pseudomonadales > Pseudomonadaceae > Pseudomonas > Pseudomonas sp. GGS8. The sequence continues at coordinate 1,624,625 of NZ_JALJWF010000001.1, forward strand.
CAGCGCAAAGTGAATGACGTTCTCCAGCTCCCGGGTGTTGCCCGGCCAACTGTGTTGCTCCAGCAGATGCTGCGCGGCTTCGCTGATCAGTGGCACCGGCAGGTCGAGGCGTTGGCTGTAGATGCCGAGGAAATACTCGGCCAGCGACAAAATATCGCCCACCCGTTCACGCAAGGCCGGCAGTTCGAGCTGACCTTCACTGAGGTAGTGATAAAGCCGTTCATGGAATTTTCCGGCAGCCACCGCCTGGGCCAGATCGATGCTGGTGGCCGCTACCAGACGCACGTCCACCGGGCTCGGCTGGTGCGCGCCGACGCGGGTGACTTCATGGTTTTCCAGGGCCGCGAGCAATTTGATCTGGATTGGCAGCGGCAGGTCGCCGATCTCGTCCAGGTACAAGGTGCCGCCGTTGGCCGAGCCAAACCAGCCGGCACGACTACTGGCCGAACCGCTGTAACTGCCGGCGGCGTAGCCGAACAGTTCAGCGTCGGCGTACGTCGGGCTGATCGCCCCGCAATTGACTGAAACGAACAACCCGCCGCGATCACTGGCGCGATGGATGTGCCGTGCCAGCAGCTCTTTACCGCTGCCGGTTTCACCGCGAATCAACACCGAGATCGAACGTGGCGCCAGTTGTTCCAGCTCCTGACGCAATTGCCGGGAACGCGGATCGACGAACACCAACGCTTTGGCGCGGATGCTCAGCGGGCTTTTTTCCGCGTCGGGAAAGGTCAGCAGCGGCTGACCGAATGTTTCATGCAAGCTCATGGCAGACTCCCGCCCAAAACCGCCGGGAGGCGGGGGCCGATTCAAAAAAAGAAAAAAAGAAAGGGCTCAAGCGCGACGCAGGGCGTGCTGTTCCATGCGGTTCTGCAGCCGATAGAGGTAGGCAAAACCCTGCTCCCAGCGCCGATGACCGGACTTCACGTTGATGTGCCCTGCCCCCGATAAAATCCCCGCCTCGGCGCCCCACTGACGCGCCAATTCAAGTGCACGGGGCGCGCTCACAGCGGCGTCGTTATCAGAGCTGACGACCTGGCTCGGGAACGGCAATAGATGGGTCGGAATCGGCGCGAAGTTGCGCAGGGCCGGCGCGCAGGCCGGGCGCTCGACGTCTGCCGGCGCGACCAGCAAGGCGCCGCGCACCTGACGCAAGAATTGCAAGGGTGCAGTAGCTGCCCAATGGGCGACGGTGATGCAACCCAGGCTATGGGCGATCAGAATCACAGGCGTGCTGTCGGCGGCAATCGCCTCGGCCAGTGCCGCGACCCAGTCTTCGCGACGTGGCGTCAGCCAGTCGGCCTGCTCCACCCGCGCGCTGTTTGGCAGACTGTTCTGCCAGTGGGTTTGCCAATGATCTTCTGGCGATCCTTGCCAGCCCGGCACAATCAGGTAGCGAATTGATTCGTTGCGCATGGGGAGCTCTCCTGCTGCGTGTCTGTTCCTGATCGAGTATAGGGAGGAGAGTTATATTCGCTAAGGAATAAGAAGCTATTTATTAAGATCTATATCGAATATATAAAATCCCTGTGGGAGCGGGCTTGCTCGCGATAGCGGTGTATCAATCACCACCAATGTTGGATGTGACGACGCCATCGCGAGCAGGCTCGCTCCCACAGGGTATGGGTGTTCGCCCAAAAAAAGGGGCCGCACCCTGCCAAGGAAACGGCCCCGGAAACTCAAAATCTGCTTGCGCTGTTCAACAATCCTGAAGCCGATGATTGGCGAAATCAGTTATCCAATAAAGGAATATTTAATTACTTTAATAGGCCTGAATTGCATATACCAATCACCCTCGCTGCTTGCGTCACAACGTAGCGTCCCTTTGGGTCAAATTGATGACGAACGTTTTTGCCTTTGAGTTTCCGCAGGCATTGCTTAGACCTGAGCAGCACGCACCTGCCGGGGTTCTGTGGTCTCTTTACGCGCAAATCGGTTCGCTCGAGTAAACGTTCCGAAATCATTGAACCGAACCCCCATCTCACGCATCACCTCATGGGCCACCGGAACGCTCATCTGGCGGATGTAAAACGGTTCCTTCACCACAAAATGATGGATCCCGTGGCTGCTGCCGAAGTTGAAGCAGAACGCCTGCAACGGCCACAGCCACCAAGGGTTCAATACCTGAGTCTGCTGAATCACATTGCCCGGCTCCACATCACCGTAGTAGTGCATGTTCGAGCTGACAAAGTGCAGGCAGAACGTGCGCAACACGTTCGGGCCAATGATCACCACGGCAGCGATGTCGATCACCTGCATCACCGCCAATGTCGCCGCCGACCATTCGATGGGCGCCGCCAATAGATGCGCGATGCCGTTGGCGGCGTGAAAACCGAGGAACACGTACCACGCCCCCCAATGCACCAACGCCAGCGGCGCGTAAACCTTCAGGGAGCGCTTGAGGATGCTGAACTTGTGTGCCCAGGTCTTGGCTCGCAGCAGACGGATGAACGCCGACATCACGTTGTCGCCGACCATCAACAGCCGCGCGATCCCCCAGGGCTCACCGTTGGTGATCGCCCGCTCTTCCATGTCGGCTTCGGTGCCGGAGACCTTGTGATGGTTGAGGTGCAATTGGCGGCGGATCCACGGGTTGATGGTGCTCGGCCGCGCCAGCCACACCAGGCCCATCATCAGGTTGTGCGGTACCCGCTGTTTGCGAAAATACATGCTGTGGATCAGGTCATGCTCAAGTTCATGGGTCAGCGAGGCGAAAAACGCGTTGAGCAATAGGCACGCCCACCAAGCCATGCAGCCGTTGATGTAGAGCACCGCCGAACCGATCATCCCGGCCAGGGCGAAGGCCAGAATGCCCGCGCCCAAGGCGTCCTGATGATTGAGAATCGGGTAGCACCGACGCAGTTCGACGCCTTTGGCCAATACCACCTGGCGAATATGCGCTGATCGTTGTGCTGCATTCAGTCGCTGGGGACTTGCAGAAGTACCGTCCATGCTTCCATCCTCTGGTTATTGATGTTCGCATCCTGCCCTGTGATGCTTCACACAGCGGTAGCCGTGAACGCCAACCTGTTGACCGGACGCGCCAATCGACATGACTGAACCGACCTCCCTCGCCAGCTGGACCCGTGCCCTGCGCAAGCAGCTCGATGCGCTGGGACTCGACAGCACCGCCCTGTGCCAACAGGCGGGGCTCGACCCGCAGTTGATGGACGACCCGAACGCCCGTTACCCGTTGTCCGGCACCACGCGCCTGTGGGAAATCGCGGTGCAGGTCAGCGGCGACCCGGCGATTGGCTTGCGCGTGTCGCGGTTTGTCAGCCCGACCACGTTTCATGCGCTCGGTTATGCGTTGGTGGCCAGCGGCAGCTTGCGGGAAGTGTTCGAGCGCATCGTGCGTTATCACCAAGTGGTCAGCGATGCGCTGGACCTGGAGTTGACCCGCGCCGAGGATCGCTACCGCTTCCGCCTGAAAATTCCCCAAGGCAATCCCGCGCCTGCCTTCGAAGCCATCGACGCCTTCGCGGCGATTTACGTGCGCACCTGCCGTAATCGGCTGGGCCGTGACTACGCGCCGCTGGCGGTTTATCTGCGCCGTCCGGAACCTGCCGACCCGCATCAATGGCACAAAGTGTTCCGCTCACCGGTGTATTTCGCCGCCGAGGAAGATCGACTGGAATTCGCTCTGGTGGATTTCGACAGTCACCTGGACGACGCCAACCCGGAACTGGCCGAACACAACGAAACGGTGCTCAAACGCACCCTGGCGCAACTCAAACCCCTGACCTGGGAGCGCAAGGTTCGCGACGCCATCGAAGAGCAATTACCCGAAGGCGAACCGTCGGCCGAACGCATCGCCGAAGCCCTGCATTTGAGCTTGCGCAGCCTGCAACGGCACTTGGCCGACGAAGGTTGTCGGTTCGATACGCTGCTCAACGAAAGTCGGGAAAACCTGGCGTTGCTGCACCTGCGCGACCCGCACTGTTCGTTGAGCGAGGTCAGTTACCTGCTGGGATTCGCCGACACCAGCAGCTTCAGCCGCGCGTTCAAGCGCTGGACCGGAATGACGCCGGGGCAGTTTCGGGATGGGTTGCGGTGACAGATCCGGAAGGTGTTTTGTATGTTCCGGCCCCATCGCTGGCAAGCCCGCTCCCACAGGGTTTTCGGTTGTTCACAACATGGTGATTCACACAGGTCCACTGTGGGAGCGGGCTTGCCCGCGATAGCAATGTCTCAAACGCCACAGAACCACTATCGCCCCCGATCCCGCCGCAACAGCTTGCGCACCCGCTTCACCAGCTCACTGACGGTAAACGGCTTGAGCAGGTAATCATCCTCATGCAGCTCCAGCCCGCGCAGGCGATCTTCGATGCCGTCCGTGGTGGTGAGCAACAGCACCGGCGTATCGCCGAGCTTGCGGATCTGCTGCAGCAACTGCCAGCCGTTGAGCCCCGGCAGCATTACGTCGAGGATGATCAGTTGGTACTCGCCGGACTCGATAAAGCGACGGCCGTCCATGCCATTGAGCGCCACATCCACCGCATAACTCGCCTCGCTCAGGCCTTTGGCCAGGAGCCTCGCGGTCTCGGGTTCGTCTTCCACTAACAGCACACGCATGGCACACCTCGATTGTCGTCGTTACAGGCTAGGCGCGTTCGGGAACAAAGCCCACCAATACCGTGGCGATCTTTTTTTCAAATCACCGCCAACGCCCGCAATCGCTGCGCATCCAGAATCTCGATCTCGCCGTACTTGAGATTCAGCACGCCTTGCCCCTGCAAATCCTTGAGGATCTGATTGGTGGTCTGACGCGACAGCGCCAGCATCGACGCCAGTTGCTCCTGCGGCAATTGCAGGACACGGCGCGGCGGGTCGATTTCACCATAGCCCTCGGCGATCATCAGTAAACGATGGGCCAGGCGCGCCGGGGCCGGCATCAGGCTCAACTGCTCAAGGTTGATGAAGGTCAGGCGCAGTTTTTGGCTCATCAACAACGCCAGTTGCCGCCAGTACGCCGGCTGTTCGTCGAGCAACGCCAGCAGTGCCGTTTGCGGGATGTGCAACAGGATGCAATGGCCTGTACCGAACGCGTCGTGGGTTCGCGGCTGACCATCGAACAGGCAGATTTCGCCAAACCAGTGCGGTGGTTCCACCAGGCTGAGCAACGCTTCCTTGCCCTGCTCGCTCACCGCGCCAATGCGCACCGAACCTTCAAGCACCGCATACAACCCGCACGGGGGATCGCCACGTTTGAACAACCGCTGCCCCGGCGATAGGCGCCTGACCCGGGCGGCGGCCAGCAGACTATCCTGAAAGGAAACAGGCAAGTGACTGAACCATTGCCCCGTCATCAGGCGCGAACGCCAAACCTGCATGTCCATGAAAACTCCTGGAGATTGTCGCTTGGCTGACAGAGTAAGAGATGAACCCGGGGCATCATCAATCACCCTACAGGAGGAATAACAATGAAAAGCCTCGTTGACCATCTCAGTCAATACGCCGCCTACCACCGTGATCCGCGCAATATCGCCAGCCACTTCGTGGGCATTCCACTGATCGTCGTGGCGGTCGCGGTATTGCTGTCACGGCCAGAGTGGTCGCTGGCCGGGGCTTGGCTGTCACCGGCGGTGCTTTTGGCGTTGGCCTCGGCGTGGTTTTATTTGCGCCTGGAACTGCGGCTGGGGGTGTTGATGACGGTATTGCTGGGCCTGTCGGTCTGGCTGGGGCATGTGCTTGCGCAGCAGAGCACGTTCGTCTGGCTTAGCGCCGGCATCGGGATGTTTGTGGTGGGTTGGGCGATTCAGTTTGTCGGTCATCATTACGAGGGGCGCAAACCGGCGTTTGTCGATGATGTGACCGGGTTGATTGTCGGGCCGCTGTTTGTGGTGGTGGAAGCAGGTTTCCTGCTGGGGCTTCGAGGTGAACTGAAACGGGCCATCGAAGAACGCGCCGGGCCTGTGGCCTTGCGCAATCAACGCTCCGCCGCCTGAAAAAAGAGCGGTAACGGATTGATGCCGTTACCGCTCATGGTTTCACAGCGTGCCGAACTCGACCCGAACCGTCAGTGCACCGAGGTTGTCCTTCAAACCCGCACCGTAGAGGCCTAGCAGGTCATCATTGATACACAACTGCAGCTCGCCTTGCTGGCCGGCCGGAATCTGCGCCAGATCACCGATCAGAAAGGGCATGCCAAAGTCACCAACACGGCCGATCAAAGCACCTTCGGCAGCCCCCATCAGTGTATAGCCGAACTTGGCGATGTAGTCCGGATTGCCTTTTCCATCCACCCAGTTACTCGCCGGGCTGGCGCACCATAGGCCAAAGACACAACGAGCCAGACGTGGCACCAGACCGTTGATCTGTACACCGGTGCCCTGCCAGGGCAGATTGGCCAGAACCTCCACCGTCGCAGCTTTCAGGTCGTTGGCCAGCGTATCCCCGGCCTGGAACGACAACGCGGCAATCGTCAGGCTCGGGTTCGAAGTGCCCGTGCTGGGGAAGACGCCATCGCCGACCAGGAACAGGTTCTTGTGGTCCCAACTGCGCTGGTATTTGTCGACGACCGATTGGGTTGGATCATCGCCCATGCGATAGGTCCCCATCAGGTGCCCGGCGCCCTGGAAACTGTAAGGCTCATTATCGTAGATGAACGTCCCGGGCGTGAGAGGCTTCGTCAGCTCCACCGCGCCGAGCAGTTCGGTGATGATGTGAGTCGCCAACTTCTTCGCCTGCTTGAAGCCCTCCTTGGTGTATTTGGACAGGTCATAGTGAATTTCCGGCCGGGGAATGCCGAGCCGGTCCTTGTACTCGGTCGACGGCACGATGTAACACGTGGGGTGATCGGGATCGTCCTCGACCTGCTCCACCAGAAACGCGATCCGGAACTGACGGATGAACAGGTCGTTGAGCTTTTGAACCAGCGCTGTCCCGTAGAGCACTTGCTGTGGTTTCACGGCCGGCGGTAGCGGGTTGGTTTGACTGTGATTCGCCCCGTCGATGAAGTCAGCCACGGTGGTGTAAGGATCGGTGACCGGCCAGTTCCAGCCCTCGTTACCGATTTCAATGCGCCACGCCGCTCGAGAGCTGCGAAAGTCACCGTCACGCAAACTCTCGATGCCCGCCGTGGACAGAGGACCACGGTACGGAAAAACCGCCTTGCCTTCAGGCATCAGCCCCCATGCGAGGTAGATCGGGTGATCGGCCAGGCTGCGCCCTACTTGCCCGCTGCTGTTGGCCACACCGTTGGGCCAGGCCGGACTCGTGGAGTTAAGCAATAGCTTGGGTGTCTCGATGGCATGGGCGGCGATCACATAACGCTGCCCGACAGCGACGCCGGTTCCAGTGGGCGGGCCGTCGCCCAGCTGATACTGGATGAATTCGATGCCGTTGATATTGCTGTCCGCCCCGACGGTCACTTTGCTCGCCACGGTTCGGTACAACACCTTGACCTTGCCGGTGGCCAGGGCTTTGTTCATTGTCACTGTCGCATCGTACTTGGCCTGGATCGGGCAGATCGGTGTGCAGTTGGTGTTGCCGGCACACACGCGGCGCCCCGCGTAAGGTTGGGAATTACGCCCGGCCGGCGTCGGGCTGACCACCAGCGGCAAGCCGTCGAACGTCTGCCCCGTCACGGCCGTGACAAAACTGCCATCGACCAGCGACAACGGAATGCTGTGCATCGGGAATGAATAACCTTCGGGGAAGGTCATGCCCAGATAGGCCTGGTCGGCGACATTGGCCGCCACGCCGATTTCCGCCTCGGCCCGGCAGTAGGCACTTTGCAGATCGTCGTAGCCGATAGGCCAGTCCACCCCGACGCCGTATTTTGATTTCAAGCAAAAATCATTCGGCACCATGCGCAGGCACGTCCCGACCCAATGCCAGGTGGTGCCGCCACCCACCCGTTCATAAGTGCTGGTGAAGGGCAGCGGGCCTTTCTGTACCAGGTAGCTGATCGCCGGCTTGTCCCAGCCCAGGATCAGATCGGCGATGGTCGCACGCGGGGCGTTCTCGTTGGCCGGATCACGGGGTGTGTCCAGGCTCGTCACCGGAGGGTAAGGGGCTTCGGGAGTTTTCAGCGTGGCCGTATAGAAGCGCTCCAGGTATTGAGTACGGTTGGCCGGGATTTCCGGGCCTGATTCGAGCACCAGCACCTCCACCCCGGCCATGCCCAGTTGATAAGCGATGATGCTGCCGGCCAGCCCCGCGCCAACGATCACTACCTCGGCTTGTTCGGTACTCATGACAAGGCTCCTTGCTGTCCGCTGGCGGGTACCCCGGTGTAATCCTCAAGGCTCGGCGGCGTGGTATTCCAATAGCCGAAAAACATCTCGCTGTAGCCCATGGGATGGGCCTGGGCAATTTTCCAGGCCCAGCTGTTGATATAGGCCTGATCGGACACCACCAGCGAATCGGTCGATTTGTAGCTCCCGGTGGCATAGGGCTGATACCAGACACCCAACAACCATAGCTTCATGATCGAACGCGCCGCTTGGGCCGTTTGCGTGGTCGCCGGTAGCGCCCCATTCATCAGTACCGCCTGGGCGATCCGGTCCGGGGGCTCAAGGTCCGCCGCCATCGTGGCGTACTGAGTCAGCAAGGCGTTGAGCACATCAGGCGTGATGCGCGGCGTGATGAACTCGAGAAAGATCGGCGGCAAGCCCACCTGGTCGATGGCCGGCGCCAGCCGATCGGCGGGAATGCCGGTGAGGGCCGATGAAAGGCCAATGAAGTTCTGCAGATCACTGCTCATGGCTGACTCCTTGTCCACCCGTGGACTGTGCGCGTTCAAGCAGGTAGGTGAAATCCGCGAAGCTGGTGCGCGGGGATTCGGTGACATGGGTGGCCGCATTGCCGTGGCACGCCATGCAACTGGAAGACGCCTGGGGCACGGTGCCCTGGATGTAGGTTTCCAGCGTGGCGTTGGCCAGGAACAACGGCGCGGGGCTGCCCAGTGGGTTGGTCGCCGATATCTGGCAATTGGGCTGTGGAGCGGCTGACGGCCACTGGGTGCTGATCAATTGATAGTTCGCCCAGACGCTCTGCGGATTGGCCGTCCGCAGCAGGGCCTGGTACGTGGCGTTCAGGGTTTTGGTGGCATCGGTCAGCGGCGCGTCACGCTCGATCTGCGAGGGCGTCGCCTTGACTGCCGGGTTCCACGGCCGTGGCGGAGGCTGGTTGACTTCGCTCTTGCTGTTGGCGTTGTAGAACAGGTACGGGCCCACCCGCTGGGCAGGAGGCGTGGATTTCTCCGGTACGTTTTTCACATGTTCAAAGGTTGACCAGACCCACTGCGCAGCATTGGCGGTCTTATGAACGATGTGCAACCCCACCAGCCCGACCGGCTCGGATACGCACGACTCCTCGACAATCGGCCCATGACTCGGATCATTGTTGCCCGGTGTATAGACCAGTGCATCGACGGTGTGGAAATCCTCCCGGCGATCATTGGGGCCAAGCACTTTCCACGACGCCTTCACCATCACCGCACCGACCTGCTTCGCCTCAGCCGAGCCACAGCTGAAAGCCACGGCGTTGCTCGGGCTCGCGGCGAAAAACTTCTGCTGGCCTTCGATGCTGTACAGCCCGTTGTTGACGATCCCGTCGAACATCGATTGGTTGACCACGATTTCGTTGCGCGTATAGACGCCGTTCTGATCCACCAGCGGGCCACTCTCGAAGGGCTGGATAAACTCATTCAGCACATCAGGCACCTTGCCCATCTGCTGCAGCAGGCGACCAGGCTTGAGCGACTTGCACGCTTCGGGGAGGGTTGCCGGGGCATTCCAGGGCAGCGGTGTCTGGCCCTTGGCCCGGAATACCTGGTAGCTCTCTTTCCAGCTTTCCCACACCGTGGCCCCATCCTGCTTGCCGATGGGGGTGCCGGTATTTGGATCGCCGTTGTCCAGCGCCGGCCAGTTCAGGGCGATGAAGGTCTGCCACGACAAGTCATCGAAATTGGCCTGCAGGCTGGGCAGAGTAACCGGTTGGGTAACCGTGACATCGAAGGGTATCTGCGGCGACAGCGAGGGGGCGGCACTGGCGCACGGGCTCAGCAAAACGCTCAACAAGACACAGCCAAACGGGCCATGCCGACTGACTTCCTTTCTCATGCTTTATCTCCTTGGCATCAGGGCGCCAGGAGATAACACCGGTCCGTCATGGACTCTCACTGCCTCCTGGCAAGTCAGAGTCTAGGTAGGGTTTGAGGCAAAAAAATCACGGGGGTAGAACCGATCGAAGCAAGGCCGGTTGGTGTTATTACAGATTGGGCGGGGTGTTCTTGGAGACGCCATCGCGCAGGCTCGCTCCCACAAGGACGTTGGTTTGCCGACAGATTTTTGGTCAACACCCATCCACTGTGGGAGCGAGCCTGCTCGCGATGCTTTTGATCTTAGAGGTTGGCGACTTTCTGCCAGACCTTCGGCTTGAAGAACAATGTCTCGCCCTTCGCCAGGCCCACCAGGCTGTCGTGGTCCTTCACCACTTCCGCTTCAATCAACTCGCTCTGGCCTTCGACCTTCAGCGTCACCCGCGTGGTGGCGCCCAACGGACGAATATCCCGCACTTCAGCGGCGTGGTGGTCTTCCAGTTCATGCCGCGACAGCGACACTTCGTGGGGACGGAACAGTACGTGCCGGTCTTCGCCCAAATGCAGACGGTTCGAATCGCCGAGGAAGTGATAGACGAAATCGCTGGCCGGATTTTCGTAGACGTCGCCCGGTGAGCCGATCTGCTCGATCACGCCTTTGTTCATCACCACGATCCGGTCGGCCACTTCCATCGCCTCTTCCTGGTCGTGGGTCACGAATACCGAGGTCAGGTTGATGTCCTCGTGCAGCCGTGCGAGCCAGCGCCGCAGTTCTTTACGGACCTTGGCGTCGAGGGCGCCGAAAGGCTCGTCGAGCAGCAGCACTTTCGGCTCCACCGCCAGGGCGCGGGCCAACGCGATGCGCTGACGCTGGCCGCCGGAGAGTTGTTCCGGGTAGCGATCGGCCAACCAGTCCAGTTGCACCATGTTCAGCAGTTCGTGGACTTTCGCCGCGATCTGGCTTTCGTTTGGACGCTGGTTTTTCGGCTTCATACGCAGGCCGAACGCGACGTTGTCGAACACCGTCATATGGCGGAACAAGGCGTAGTGCTGGAACACGAAACCGACGTTGCGATCACGCACGTCGTGGCCGGAAACGTCTTCGCCATGGAACACGATGTTGCCCTGATCCGGGGTTTCCAGGCCGGCGATGATTCGCAGCAACGTGGTCTTGCCGCAGCCGGACGGCCCCAGCAGCGCCACCAGCTCGCCGCTTTGAATGTCCAGGCTGATGTTGTCCAGCGCCTTGAACGCGTGGAAGTTCTTGCTGACGTTACGCACTTCGATCGACATGACTTATTCCTCCGCGGCGCTGGCGCGCAGGCGGTTAATACGGTTTTCGCTCCACTGCTTGAGCAGCAGGATGAAGAGCGCCAGGATCAGCAACAGGCTCGCCACGGCGAACGCGGCCACGTGGTTGTATTCGTTGTAGAGAATCTCGACATGCAGCGGCAAGGTGTTGGTCACCCCGCGAATGTGCCCGGACACCACCGACACCGCACCGAACTCACCCATGGCCCGCGCGGTACACAGCACCACGCCATAGATCAGGCCCCATTTGATATTCGGCACGGTGACGTGCCAGAACATCTGCCAGCCATTGGCGCCAAGCAAACGCGCGGCCTCTTCCTCCTGAGTACCTTGTTCCTGCATCAGCGGGATCAGCTCACGGGCCACGAACGGCACGGTGACGAAAATCGTCGCCAAGACAATGCCCGGCAAGGCGAAGACGATCTGGATGTCGTGATCCTGCAACCATGGGCCGAACAAGCCCTGGGCGCCGAACATCAGCACGTAGACCAGACCTGCGATCACAGGCGACACCGAGAACGGCAGGTCGATCAGGGTCACCAGCATGCTCTTGCCACGGAACGAGTATTTGCTCACGCACCACGCGGCGCTGACACCGAACACCAGGTTCAGCGGCACCGAAATCAACACCGCAATTACCGTGAGTTTCAACGCTGACAAAGCGTCCGGTTCAAAAATCGCAGTGAAGAATGCACCCAGGCCCAGCTTCAGGCCCTGGGACACCACGATGAACAGCGGCAGCAATAGAAACAGCGCAAAGATCAGCCAGCCGAGGCCGATCAGGATTCGTCGCGAAGCGGCACTGCCACGGCGGGCGGCGTTCGAGGAGGCCGCTGCAATAGACGATTGGGACATTTTTCGCGCCTCCTTATGGGGTTTCGATGCGCCGCTGCAACAAGTTGATCAGCAGCAACAGGACAAAGGAAACCACCAGCATCAGTACACCAATGGAGGTGGCGCCGGTGTAATCGTACTGGTCGAGTTTGACCATGATCAGCAGCGGCAGAATTTCGGTTTTCATCGGCATGTTGCCAGCAATGAAAATCACCGAGCCGTACTCGCCGACCCCGCGGGCAAAGGCCAAAGCGAAACCGGTCAGCCAGGCTGGGAGCAGCGCCGGCATCAGAATATGGCGGAAAACCTGCAACGGTTTTGCCCCCAGGCACGCCGCCGCCTCTTCCACTTCACGGGGGATATCGGCCAGTACAGGCTGTACAGTACGTACCACGAATGGAAGCGTCACAAAAGTCAGCGCCAGAGTGATGCCGAGGGGGGTATACGCGATCTTGAAACCGAGGTCCGCCGCGAACTGCCCCACCAGGCCGGTGGGGGTGTACAGCGCGGTGAGCGCGATACCGGCCACGGCAGTGGGCAATGCGAAGGGCAAGTCGATCATCGCATCGATGACTTTGCGCCCCGGGAAGGTGTAGCGCACCAGCACCCAGGCCAGCAGCGTACCGATCACGCCGTTGATGACTGCGGCGTACAACGCGGTGCCGAAGCTCAGCTTCAACGCGGCCAGCACCCGAGGTGCCGAGATGATTGCCCAGAACTGGTCCCAGGTCAGTTGAGCGGCGTGCACGAACATCGCCGCCAGTGGAATGAGCACAATCAGGCTGAGGTACACCAAGGTGTAGCCCAGCGTCAGCCCGAAGCCGGGTATGACGGGGGAGATACGACGCGACATAAAAGTCCTTGGTTGAGAACGCGCTAAGCCCCGACGGTGAAATCGGGGCCCGTTGGCTAATGCCTGCCAGTTAAGGTGCTCCCACATGGATTGCATTTAACTGACAGGCATCAGCCCCGTTGGATGATCCATTTCAGGCTACTGCGCCTGATAAATCTGGTCGAACACGCCACCGTCATTGAAGAATTTCGGCTGCGCGGTTTTCCAGCCGCCGAAGTCCTTGTCGATGGTCACCAGTTCCAGGGTCGGGAACTGCTTGGCGTACTTGGCAGCGACGTCCTTGTCACGTGGACGATAGAAGTTTTTCGCCGCGATTTCCTGGCCGGCAGGGCTGTATAGGTGCTTGAGGTACGCCTCGGCGATCTCGGTGTTGCCCTTTTTCTCGGCGTTCTTGTCGACCACGGCCACCGGCGGTTCAGCAAGGATCGACAGCGAAGGCACTACGATGTCGAACTTGTCGGCGCCGCCGTCTTCTTTCAAGGCCAGGAAGGCTTCGTTTTCCCAGGCCAGCAACACGTCGCCCTGACCGTTGTTGACGAAGGTGATGGTCGAACCGCGAGCTCCGGTGTCCAGCACTGGCACGTGTTTGAACAGGGTCTGCACGTACTCTTTGGCCTTGGCTTCGTTACCGCCGTTGGCTTTCAGGCCATAAGCCCAGGCCGCAAGGAAGTTCCAGCGTGCGCCGCCAGAGGTTTTCGGGTTCGGGGTGATGACTTCCACGCCGTTTTTGGTCAGGTCGCCCCAGTCCTTGATGCCTTTCGGGTTGCCCTTGCGCACCAGGAACACGATGGTCGAGGTGTAAGGCGTGCTCGCTTCCGGCAGACGCTTCTGCCAGTCAGCCGGCAGGCTCTTGCCGAGCTTGGCGATTTCGTCGATGTCACCGGCCAGAGCCAGGGTCACCACGTCAGCCCGCAGACCGTCGATCACCGCCCGGCCCTGCTTGCCTGAGCCACCGTGGGACTGCTGGATCTTCACGTTGTCGCCAGCGTGATCCTTTTTCCAGAAGTTGATGAACTCGGCGTTGTAGTCCTGATACAGCTCACGGGTCGGGTCATACGACACGTTGAGCAGTTCGTAATCCTTGGCAACCGCGGAACCAGCAAACAGTGCACTGGCCAGGGCGGCCAAGGCAAAATGGCGAATCGACGACATGGTGAAAGCTCCTGGAATTCTTGGTGTGATGGCTTTTTCTTATGGTCTGGAACGGGTTGCCTGACTCAAGGATCGCAGCCTTCGACGCTCCCGCAGGAGCTGCCGAAGGCTGCGATCTTTTGATCTTTACTTCAGCTCGGCTTGTTGCTCGGATTCTGCAAACGGAATTTTTCTTTGCGTTCGATCTGTACCACCTGGGCGTTGTGCACGGTGATTTCCACCGCGCCAAAGCGTAGATCGCGCAAGGCGCTTTGGATTTCACGCAAAATGGTGGCTTCGTCCTGCCCGTCAACACTACGTAGGGATGCGCTCATGGTGCTGCTCCTTTAATGAGATATGCCTGGCAGTGGCGGCACTGCGTACGGCGTGAGAGCAATAGTAGATAGGCGCAGATATTCTTAAAAAGACTATTTAAGAATGTTTATATAACCAAAACACATTATTTGATGGCGCAGGGATTTGCAGGGGGTTCTACTACTTTCAGGGGCGCGCAAATCCTGTGGCGAGGGGGCTTGTCGGAACGCCGCACCGCCCCGTTCGGCTGCGTAGCAGACGCAAAGATTTGGGGCCGCGATGCGCCCCAACGGGGGCAAGCCCCCTCGCCACAACTAACCTTCTCGCCACAAGAAGGTCAGGCGCTCATCCAATCAACGGCGCACGAGCCCAATTCAATGAAGCCGCCGGCACGGGCCGCCCAAACCAGTACCCCTGCCCCAGATCGCAATCGTGCTCGATCAGGAAACCCGCCTGCTCAACCTGCTCGATCCCCTCGGCATGCACCTGCATTCCCATGCTTTGCGCCAGCGCAATGATCACCCGTGCGATTGCCGCATCATCCTCATCACCCGGCAAGCCTGCGACAAATCCCTGATCGATCTTGAGCTTTTGCACCGGCAAACGCTTGAGTCGCAGCAACGACGAATAACCCGTGCCGAAGTCATCGATGGCCAGCCGCACGCCTAACTCACGCAAGCGGTGCATCTGCTCCAGCGCCACTTCCGGGTCCTCCATCACCGCGCTTTCGGTGACTTCCAGCTCCAGATACGCCGGATCCAGCCCGGTGTCGTGCAGCACCTGAGCCACCTGCTGGTACAACTCACGGCGAGCGAACAGGCGCGAAGAAACGTTCACCGCGACAAACGACAACACCACGCCCGCCGCTTGCCATTGACACATTTGCTGACAGGCCTGGCACATGACCCAGGCATCGATCTCGGCAATCAGCCCGGTGCGCTCGGCAATGGGAATGAATTCAGCCGGCGACACCAGCCCGCGCTGTGGATGCTCCCAGCGCACCAGGGCCTCGACGCCGATCAGACGGCTGGTTTTGAGGTCGTGCACGGGTTGGTAATAAACCCGCAACTCCTGCTGCTCCAGCGCTCGGCGCAATTCGAAGGCAATTTCTACACGTTGCTGGGCATGGGCAGTCAGCTCTTCGGTGTACAGGGCATAACCGTCGCGACCGGCGCTCTTGGCCTTGAACAGTGCCGAGTCGGCATTGCGCAACAGTTGCTCGGCGCTCAACGCATCGCTGGGGAACAGGCTGATGCCGACACTGGCGTTGATGAACAACGAATGCCGGTCAATCAGAAACCGCTCCTTGAGACCATCGATGACCCGCTGGGCCAGCGCCGCGGCATGCCCCGGTTGCGGGCAATTTTCAGCCAATAGGGCAAATTCGTCGCCACTGAGCCGCGCCAGGGTGATGCCCGGGCCGAACAAGGTGTTCAGCCGCTCGGCCACGCCCTTGAGCAGTTGATCCCCGACACTGTGACCGAGACTGTCGTTGATCAATTTGAAGTGATCCAGGTCGATCATCAGCAACGCACAACCGCGCTTATGAGCCTGCGCCGAGGCCACGGCCTGCCCGGCACGGTCGGTAAACAGCAGGCGATTGGGCAGATCGGTCAGCGGGTCGTGGTGCGCCAGGTGCGTCAGTTCATGCTCGGAGTTCTTGATCGCGCTAATGTCGGAAAACACCGCAACGTACTGGCTGCGCCGTCCCTCCTCGTCGTGAACGAGGCGGATCGTCTGCCATTGCGGGTAAATCTCGCCACTTTTGCGACGATTCCAGATTTCCCCGCTCCACTCGCCGAGGCTGTCGAGTGTCGCGAACATCGCCTGGTAGAAACCCGGCGGGTGATGGCCCGACTTGAACATGCTCGGTCGCTGGCCCAACACTTCCTCATACTGGTAGCCGGTGATTTCCATGAATGCACGGTTTACATGGACGATCAGCCCCTTGCTATTGGTGACCAGCACCCCTTCGCGAGTGCAATCGAACACCGCGGCCGCTTGTCGCAAACGCTCCCGGTCGGCAGTGCGCTCACGCAATTTGGCGCCGACGCCCAGGCAACGAAACAACCGTGCCCGTGCAATGAAAATCAGCCCGGCACTGAAGGCCACCCAGGCATAACCGTTGATCAGTTGCCAGCGCAGCAGGTCGGTGGAGTTATCGAAGAAACTGTTCAATAAATAACCACTGAACTGCAGCCAGACGACGGAAAGCACCAAGTAAAGCAACGCTGCACGCAAGGCATCACGATATGTGGCTGACATTCGAGCTTCCATGTCCCAACACAAAAGGCTGGAATTATAGTTTAAAGAAACATCCGGCCACTCTTATCTGAAAGGGCGACTGGTTTTATCTGTGGGCTAAGTGATAATGCAACGGCTGTTTTTTTCTTTATCGAGGGTCCTATAGGCTATGTGGTACGAAGGTTTTCTTGGCTTATCGCCCTGGTCACTAGTGGCAGTCACCCTGCTGATGACCCATGTCACGATCGTCGGCGTCACAGTTTATCTGCATCGCTATTCAGCCCATCGCTCGCTTGAGCTCAATGCCGGCCTGAAACATTTCTTCCGCTTCTGGCTGTGGCTGACCACGGCGCAGAACACCCGCGAGTGGACCGCTATCCACCGCAAGCATCACGCCAAATGCGAAACCGCCGATGACCCGCACAGCCCGGTCATCAAAGGGTTGTCCACCGTTCTACGCAAAGGCGCCGAGCTGTACCGCGCCGAAGCGGAAAACCCCGAGACCCTACGCATCTACGGCAAGAACTGCCCCGAAGACTGGATCGAACGCAACCTCTACAGCCGCTTCCCGCTGCTGGGCGTGGCATTCATGGGCGTCATCGACCTGCTGCTGTTCGGCACCATCGGCATCACCATCTGGGCCATCCAGATGATGTGGATCCCGGTCTGGGCCGCCGGCGTGGTCAATGGCCTGGGCCATGCCATCGGCTACCGCAACTTCGAATGCCGCGATGCGGCGACCAATCTGGTGCCCTGGGGCATCCTGATCGGCGGCGAAGAACTGCACAACAACCATCACACCTACCCTAACTCGGCCAAACTCTCGGTGAAGAAGTGGGAATTCGACCTCGGCTGGGCCTGGATCCAGGTCTTCAGCTTTCTGCGTCTGGCCAAGGTCCAGCGAGTGGCGCCGATCGCCCACCGTGTCGAAGGCAAAGGTAGCCTGGACATGGACACCGCCATGGCGATCCTCAACAACCGCTTCCAGATCATGGCCCAGTACCGCAAGCTGGTGATCGCGCCGCTGGTCAAGCAAGAGCTGGAAAAGGTCGATCACTCGGTCCGTCACCAGTTCCACCGGGCCAAACGCCTGCTTTCGCGGGAAACCAGCCTGCTGGACGACAAGCACCACATGCGCATCCAGACCATGCTCGAACACAGTCAGGCGCTGAAGGTAATTTACGAGAAACGCCTGGCCCTACAGCAGATCTGGGTCAAGACCAGCTCAAATGGTCACGACATGCTGGCCGCCATCAAGGATTGGGTGCACGAGGCCGAGGCCAGCGGGATTCAATCCCTGCGCGACTTCGCCGACCAACTGAAAACCTACTCCCTGCGCCCTGCCGCTGCCTGATTGTGGCTAGGGGCTTGCCCCCATTCGGCTGCGCAACCGCCGCAATACCTGATGACGCGTTTTAACTTAAAAAAACGCGTCGCCAGTACCGCCCAGCGGGAGCAAGTGCCCTCGCCACATAAAGCGGGAACTTCGTCCCAAATCCCCAATCTCAAAGACACTTCGCCATCCCGGCGGGCTTTGTGTTGGCCGCTGTCGAAATAGCGGCACGCCCTTGAGATTTGTGCCGATGGTCAATAAAAACCTACAAGACACGTCCCTTCCACAGTGGCCCGAGGCCGCGCAAACGCTGATGGCGCTGATGCATGCGCAAGGTGAAGTGGCGCGCCTGAGTGAACGCGAACAGCTGTTCAGCTCCCTGCTGGTCAGCGTCAACGCCGTGCTTTGGGCATTCAACTGGAAAACACGTCAGGTGCTCTACGTCAGCCCGGCCTATGACCGTATCTTCGGCCGCCCTGCCGGTTTGTTGCTGTCCGACTACAACCACTGGCGCGACAGTGTTTATCCCGACGATCTGGACTATGCCGAGCACAGCCTGGCGCAGGTGCTGGTCAACGGCGCTGTTGAAGACCGCGAGTACCGCATCATCGCGGCCGACGGCCAGGTGCGCTGGCTCAGCGACAAGTGCTTCATCAACCGTCACGCCGAGCCGGGCCAACCGATAATCATCGTCGGCATTGCCGAAGACATCACCGAAAAGAAGCAAATGGAAACCGAACTGCACCGCCTGGCCACCACCGACGTACTGACCCAAAGCAGCAACCGCCGACACTTCTTCGAATGCGCCAATCGCGAATTCGAGCAGGCGCGCCAGCAAGGCAAGCCGCTGGCCTTCCTGCTGCTGGACATCGATGACTTTAAAGTGATCAACGACACCTACGGACATCCGGAAGGCGATAAGGTACTGCAACGCATCGCCGAGAGCGGTCGTGCGGCCCTGCGGCGCGGTGATCTGTTCGGGCGGATTGGCGGTGAGGAATTCGCCGCCGTATTCCCCGGCTGTGCACCGGACATGGCCATGCAAGTGGCCGAACGCCTGCAACGGGAGATTCAGCGGTTGAGTTTCAGCCATGACGACCAGACGTTCGGCATCACCGTCAGCCAGGGCCTGAGCAGCCTCATGCCTGAGGATGAAAACCTCGACAGTCTGTTCGCCCGCGCCGATGCGGCGATGTACCAGGCCAAGCGCCAGGGCAAGAACCGGATAATCTCTGACTGAGTTCGAATCAAAACTCAACACAAAACTTGTGGGAGCGGGCTTGCCCGCGATAGCGGACTATCAGCCTACATTGATGCTGCATGTCAGCCCCTCATCGCGGGCAAGCCCGCTCCCACAGGTATTGCGTAAAGCCTATTTTTTGCGCAAACGCATCAACTCCGGCAAGCCAATCTTGAGCAACCGCGCCGTGCGGCTCTTGGACAACGCCTCGATCCCTTCATGCTCGGTCAGGCGCGCCAGTTGCGCGGCCATGTTCATCACCAGCGCTTCGCGGGAGTAAACCCCGCCGCCGAGCTGATAAACCGCCGCAATCAGCTCACGCAGCTCCAGCGGCAGGCGCCAGCGGGTGCGCAGCGCCGAACCGTAGGCCGCGCCGAATTCAGCCAGGGCATCGCCGACTTCCTCCCATTCATCCAGCTCACCGCCGGCCTGCTTCCACTCCTGCAAACAGCGCAGCAACGCCAAGTCGCCGAGGCGATGCAGCATGCCTGCGCAATAACAACGCTCCTGATCCAGATCCAGCAAGCGCGCCAGCGTCCGCGCGTATTCGGCGGTGTGCAGGGACAATTCCCAATAACGCTCGGCATAGTCCGCCAGTTGCGGATCGCTGAGTCGGGCGCTGCGCTTGAGAGCGAGACCCAGAATCAGGTTCATGCTTTGCGCGGTGCCCAAGCGATGCAGCGCCTGGGCCAGGGTTTGCACAGCCGCGCCATGATGCTGGGCCGCGCTATTGGCGGCGGCAATCAGGACCGCGGTGATTTGCGGGTCGGTGCGGACTTCGTCTTCAAGCCGCGTCAGATCGAGGCCATCGGGATTGAGGCCACGTTTGATCGCCACCTGCACATCGGTCATCAGCGGCGCACCGTCCGCCAGTTCACGCCGCCGCTCCAGGTACACCGACAAGGTCATGCCCGGCGCCAGCGAGGGCACTTCGCAAGATACCTCTTCACCCGCGTTCAGCAGCAAATCCTGCAGGCGCTGGGTCAGGTTTTCCATGTTCAGGGGTTTGGTCAGGTACGCCGTGGGCGCCAGGGGCAAGACCTCACGCACGCTGGCGCTGTCGTTGCGGCTGCTCATCAGAATGAAGGGCAGCGGCGGATTACGTTGGCGCTGACGAACACTGCGCAACACATTCAGGCCATCGACGCCGGGCAACTCCCAGTCGACGATCACCAGGTCATAAGGATTTTCCGCCAACAGCTTCAAGGCCTCCTGGCCATCGGCACACACGTCCAGCCGTGCGTCGCAGCGCACATTCAACAACACCTGCTTAAGCAAGTCGCGGGACCAAGGGTCAGCCTCGGCAATCAGCACACGCGGCACAGCGGGTAACACCACAACAGTCATCTGCACACTCCAACGGCAATGCTTGCACCTTAGTCAATGATGGCCATTCGATACAGCGCAATTGCCCTGATGTGTTTCAAGTGGCATAAAAAAACCCGCCGAAGCGGGTTTTTTGTCGATCAGTTCACAAACGGATCAGAGCTCGGCGAAGCACTCTTCGATGATCGCCAGGCCTTTGTCCAGTAGCTCGTCCGGCGCGGTCAGCGGTACCAGCACGCGCAGAACGTTGCCGTAGGTGCCGCACGACAGCAAGATCAGACCCTTGTCGCGAGCCTTGGCCACAACGGCGGCTACAGCAGCAGGGTTCGGCTTGTGGCTGTCGCCGTTTTCGAACAGCTCGACGGCGATCATTGCGCCCAGGGCACGCACGTCGCCGATCACTGGGTATTTGGCCTGAATGGCTTTCAGGCCGGTCACCAGACGTTCGCCAACCGCTTTGCAGCGATCCAGCAGGTGCTCTTCTTCGAACACTTCCATCACGGCCAGGGCCGCAGCGCAAGCGATCGGGCTACCGGCATAAGTGCCGCCCAGGCCGCCTGGAGCGATGGCGTCCATGTATTCGGCCTTACCGCACACACCGGCCAGCGGGAACCCGCCAGCGATGGATTTGGCGAAGGTGGTCAGGTCGGCGGCAACGCCCATCTGTTCCATGGCGAAGAAGGTGCCGGTACGGCCAGCGCCCGTCTGTACTTCGTCGGCGATCAACAGGATGCCGTGCTGGTCGCACAGGGCACGCAGACGCTTCATGAATTCTTTCGGCGCGACGTAGAAACCGCCTTCACCCTGCACCGGCTCGATGATGATCGCGGCGATGTCACGCGGCTCGGCGTCGTTCTTGAAGATGCGCTCGATGCTGGCGATCGAATCGTCGATGCTCACACCGTGCAGCTCGTTCGGGTACAGCGCGCGGAAGATGCCGCCTGGCATCAGGCCCATGCCGGCCGAGTAAGGCACGACTTTACCGGTCAGGCCCAAGGTCATCATGGTGCGACCGTGGTAAGCGCCGGTGAACGCAATCACGCCGGCACGGCCAGTGGCGGCGCGGGCGATTTTCACGGCGTTTTCCACGGCTTCGGAGCCGGTGGTCACCAGCAGGGTTTTCTTGGCGAAATCACCCGGCACCTTGGCGTTGATTTTTTCGCACACTTGCACGTACGGCTCGTAGGCCAGAACCTGGAAGCAGGTGTGGGTCAACTTGTTCAACTGCTCGGTGACGGCGGCGATGATTTTCGGGTGCACGTGACCGGTGTTCAGCACGGCGATACCGCCGGCGAAATCGATGAACTCGCGACCTTCAACGTCGGTCACGGTAGCGTTCTTCGCGTGGTCGGCGAAGATCGGGTGAATCTGGCCAACACCACGCGGTACAGCAGCGGTGCGGCGGGCCATCAACTCAGCGTTAGTCTTGCTCATACATTCCTCATTCGCCGCTCATCGGTCGGCGTGGTTCAAGGATTAAGCGGCGGGGAAGCAACTACGGCAGCATGCGATGATCGACTGCCACAGCGTTCCCGGCCGCAGAGAAAATTCCGTTTGAAGCGCGCAAAGGGACAGCGCTCTCGTGCCCTTTGCGCTTGAAGCAATGCCTTGCCGGGCTTATGTCTTCGGAGCTTAGATGCCCAGGCAGAGGTATTTGATTTCCAGGTAATCTTCGATGCCGTACTTGGAGCCTTCACGGCCCAGGCCCGACGCCTTGATGCCGCCGAACGGTGCGACTTCGTTGGAGATCAACCCGGTGTTAACGCCGACCATGCCGTATTCCAGGGCTTCAGCCACACGGAACACACGGCCCAGGTCACGCGCATAGAAGTACGAGGCCAAGCCGAATTCGGTGTCGTTGGACATCGCGATCACATCGGCTTCGTCTTTGAAACGGAACAGTGGCGCCAATGGACCGAAGGTTTCTTCCTTGGCCACGGCCGCGTTGTTCGGCACGTTGGTCAGGATGGTCGGCTCGAAGAAGTTGCCTTGCATGCTCTTGCCGCCCGCCAGCACGGTGGCGCCTTTGCCGACGGCGTCAGCAATGTGCTCTTGAACCTTGGCCACGGCTTTTTCGTCGATCAGCGGGCCAGTGGTGGTGCCGTCTTCCAGACCGTTGCCGATCTTGAGTTTGGCCACGGCCACTTTCAGTTTTTCGGCGAACGCGTCGTACACCGAATCTTGAATGTACAGGCGGTTGGCGCAGACGCAGGTCTGGCCGTTGTTGCGGTATTTGGAAATGATCGCGCCTTCGACGGCCTTATCCAGGTCCGCGTCGTCGAACACGATGAACGGCGCGTTGCCGCCCAGTTCCAGCGAGACTTTCTTGATGTCCTTGGCGCACTCGGTCATCAACTGACGACCGATTTCGGTCGAGCCGGTGAACGACAGTTTGCGCACGATCGGGTTGCCGGTCAGCTCGCTGCCGATGTCGCCGGCGCTGCCGGTCACCACACTGAACACGCCGTTCGGAATACCCGCACGCTGAGCCAGTTCAGCCAGGGCGAATGCAGAGAACGGAGTTTGCGAAGCAGGCTTGAGCACCATGGTGCAACCGGCGGCCAAGGCCGGGCCGGCTTTACGGGTGATCATCGCGGCCGGGAAGTTCCACGGAGTAATCGCCGCGGTCACGCCGATCGGCTGCTTGATCACGATCAGGCGCTTGTCTGGCTGGTGGCCCGGAATCACGTCACCGTAGACGCGCTTGGCTTCTTCAGCGAACCACTCGATAAAGGAAGCGGCGTAAACGATTTCGCCCTTGGCTTCAGCCAATGGCTTGCCTTGTTCCAGAGTCATCAGGCGAGCCAGGTCGTCCTGATTCTCGATGATCAGCTCAAACCAGCGACGCAGCTTGTTCGCGCGCTCCTTGGCGGTCAGTGCACGCCAGGCCGGCAGCGCTTTATCAGCGGCTTCGATCGCACGGCGGGTTTCGGCAGCGCCCATTTTCGGCACAGTGCCCAGAATTTCGCCCGTTGCCGGGTTGTTGACCTTGATCGTCTGACCGTTGTCCGCATCAACCCAAGCGCCATCGATAAAGGCTTGCTGGCGGAACAACTGGGTGTCTTTAAGCTGCATGTCGGCTTTCCTTAACAGCACCGCGCAGGCGCGGAGCGAATTATGATTGTAGAAAGGCGCCTTATAGGCTGCCGTCAGGGAAATCATTCACCGGGCTGAAGCACATAAATAGCGCACGGAACGAACTCGTGCGGTTCAGCACCCAGACAAGAGCGTTTGAAATCTCAAACGAATCCTAGGATCAAAGGGGGTAAAGGACAATAGGCTGTTCGAAAAAAAGAACGAAAACGCCGCATTTGCCTATTTTTTCGGATCAGCGTAGCAATCGTAGGTTACGCTTTGGAAAAACGCAGACGATTCAGCAGCATGGACGCCCGCAACGCATATGAGTATCATGGCGCCCGCATTGCACCAGTAGCTCAGCTGGATAGAGTACTGCCCTCCGAAGGCAGGGGTCGTGGGTTCGAATCCCGCCTGGTGCACCATCTGTAGAAACGAGAAAGCCTCAGGCCGTTGGGTCTGGGGCTTTTTTGTGGGTGTTGTCTCAGGGCGCACAGCCAGCTCGGACAAATGCCGCAAAACTATTTTTTTCCTAGCGCGCTTCACGCTCTCCAGAATGCCTCCCCGAGGACTTAACCAAAGGGAACGCCATGCGTTTGATAAGGAATGCCGACAAGGGCCTCGAACAAACCGAAAGCCCCAGCGCTGCTGCCCGATTGGTGAACGACGCACTGATGCGAGGTCGCCACAACATCGAAGGACTCGCTAATTTTGGGAGCCATTCCCGCATCAGCAGCGACAGCGAAATTGTCGAAGCCGTCCGCAAGGGTGATTTGCTGCTGGTAAAGGAACGCTTCGCCAGCTCGGGCAGTGGCTTCATCGCGAGATCAGCGCCAGCGCCTGAACCGGTCTACATCCCCCCAAAAGATCCATGGCCACAGACCAGGCCGCGCGACGATCAGGTCTTTGCCAAATCCTGTATCCCCGATAACTGGTGTAGCACCGACGCCGGTACCGTCCCGGAGCCCGCTTCGAACTTCGGCAAGGTGATGGTGGCGGGCGCCATGCTTTTTCCGTCGGCCAGTACCGCCATAGCGACCGCACTCGGCGCCGATCTGGCACTAGGTCGCATGGCCGGTGGCGGCATCCTGCAACAGCGTCTCAATTGGGTAATACGCGGTGCGGGCGGGCCAGCCGGTGTTTTCATACTGGGCATGCTCCCGACCAAGATGGGCGACGGCACTCTCCACACCGACACTCAGTTACGCAGCATGACCCATGCACCTACCCGTGTGCGTTTTCAGTTTCGTCATGATGCTGAGGGTGCATTACAGATCTACGGCATCCACACCACCGCATCAGGCGACGACACCGTACGCACGGTGCAGGCCAACTGGAACGCCGATAAAACCGCCATGGAAGCCAAGCTCAATGGCATCACTATTCTATGGACGCCCCAGCGCGGGCCACTAGGAGAATTGCCGCCGCTGATCTATCCCGACAGTAGCGGAGAACAGCTCGGCACTATCCTGGTACACCCGATCCCGGAAAACACAGACAGTCAGATCGAAGGCCTCCCCGGTGAAGACATCACCACCGACGACTGTATTCTGGTGTTTCCAGTGGACACTGGGTTGAAGTCGCTGTACGTGGTGTTTGCTCGGCCTATTGGTGGGGATCACAGCTATCACCCTGCCCCCAAAGGGCTGACGGCCTTTCCGGATGCAGTGCTCAGCCCCTCAAAGAGTTCGGTCAAAGGTGGCGGGCATAAACGCAAACGCTGGAAAGACCGTAAGGGGCGCATTTATGAGTGGGATTATGAGAACGGCCGGGTTGAGCTGTATGACAAACAAGGCAAGCATCTGGGAGAGTTCGACCCTGACACGGGAGAACGCACAAAAGACGCCGAGCCGGGTCGATTCACGCCAAAGTAATCTTGAGAGGAACCCGAAAAATGCAGCATGAGATTCTTGCATTCGACAAGAAAACCGAACAACTGGCATTCAGTATCGAGATACCTGCCGACCAGTTCGATATATTAGCGGAGCTCATGGCCTGGAGTGAGCCAGAGGATGCGATCTATGAATACGAACTATCGTCTGAGCAGGTAAGTCGCCTTGAAAGCATGACTGGCAAGACCTTCGGCAGTCCGGATTATATTTTTCAGTTGTCTTGTAGTGCTTAAGCCGGGAGATGCGGCGTTTTTCGCTGCCGATGCTCATCGCCGTAACCCACAATATTTTCTGGGTAGGTCTTGGGCAATTTCTTGGGTAGTTTCTTGGGTAGTCAGCGGCGTTGCTGCTACCGCCCCCCTACACCCGTTGCGTAAAACACGCCTAGATGGACTCAAGGTCAAACAGCATTTCTTAAAGACAAAAAACCGCCAAAGCGGTTTTTTCATTCTGTTGTCCAATCAAACTCGTCGTACTCATCATCGTCTTCTTCGTCCTCGATCAACTCATCATCAAGAACGTCTTCCTCAAGATCATCTTCTGCCTGCTTCGCCAGAAGAAACTCCTTACGACTCTCAGTCACTGCTCGCCGTAATTCCTCACCCTTCACCGGGCAGTTGAGCATTTGGGCGATGCGGTCGATTTTTTGGGCCACGGCATCCTCCAACGCATCGGCTATAGGCCGATAGTGCGCGCTTTCAGGTGTCGTTGCCAAATCGTCGACCGCTGTTCAGCTCATTTTTTCTGCAAATCCTTGAGTTTTTCCGCAAGGTTTTCCTTGGGAAAGCGCTTGTGCAATGTCGTCATCAGCGCTTCGGCGGCTTGGGTTTGACCGGCGTCTTGCAGGCGTATCACTTCCCGTAATTGATCATCCAGCGACTTAGCCGGCGCGGCGGCGCGTTTGCTGAGTTTGGCTTCGTCAGCCATCTCGCTGTTGATCGACTCTCGTTGCATCGGTGCAGAAAACTCCGCCATCGGCGCAGCCGGCGCGGGAGCGGACATAGCGCCGGTCGGTTCATCCTGGGAGCGCGCCGCGGCCTCCGGTTTGGCGGCCGGTGCGGAGGCTT
This sequence comes from Pseudomonas sp. GGS8, assembly GCF_024168645.1. Classification (NCBI taxonomy): domain Bacteria; kingdom Pseudomonadati; phylum Pseudomonadota; class Gammaproteobacteria; order Pseudomonadales; family Pseudomonadaceae; genus Pseudomonas; species Pseudomonas sp. GGS8. The sequence goes on from NZ_JALJWF010000001.1 coordinate 1,651,294, forward strand.
TCGGCGCAGGCGCGAAGTCGTAACTCGGCAATTGCTCGGGCGTGCGTTGCACCAGCGCCAGCATCAGCGCGACGCCGACGAGGCTGGCGAATGCCACTTGCCAGCGGGGTTGTTGGCAGGCGTGGAGCCAGCGTTTCCACAGGTTCGGCTTCGGCGTGGGGGCTTCGCGGTGTGCGGTGGCGAGGATGAAGGCGTCGAGATGCGCCGGCGGTTCGCCGCTGCTGTGGTCACGAAAATGCTTGAGCACTTCATCGTCGGGCGATGGCGGTGTTTGTTTGGCGTCAGTCATGTCAGTACCTCCTCGGCCAGCAGCCGACGCAGTTTTTGCTGGGCGTAGCGCAAGCGGCTTTTAACGGTTTCCAGCGGGGTTTCGGTGAGGGTGGCGATCTGTGGCAGGTCGAGGTCGCCGTGGGCGCGCAGCAGGAACACCTCGCGCTGGTCGGCGGGCAGGGTTTGCAGGGCGGCTTCGAGACGCTGGCCGTCACGGCTCAAGCTCAGCAGTTGTTCGGGGTCGGCTGCGTTATCGATCAGGGCGTGGGCCAGTTCGTCATAGCTGTCGTGCAAGGGGTTGTGAATGCCATGTTTGCGCCAGTGATCGATCAGGCGGTTGCGGGCAATCTGGTAGAGCCACGTGCGAAAGTTCGCCCGGCCTTGTGGCTGACTGGTGCTGCGGATCAGGCTCAGCCAGGTTTCCTGATAGACCTCTTCGGCCAGCTCGGGTTTACCGCTGAGGCCGAGAAGGAATCGATACAGGCCCTGGCGGTGGCGGGCGTACAAAACTTCGAACGCGGGCCCCTCACCAGAGCGGTAGCGCGCCAGCAGCGATTCGTCGCTGCTGGCGGTTGAGCTAATTGCTAGATCGGACATGTCAGCTTTCACTCTATCCGGTTGTCGCTGGGCGGTTGATTGGAGGCGGTGGAGGTTCGCAGGCTCTGCGCCAATTCCACCAATTGCACGAACTCACCGCGCAGGCCGAACTGATCGTCACCCCGTGCGCCACGGGCCAGGGCTTCGGTGTCTTTCAGGCTGAAATCACCGGTGTAACGCCCGTCCTTGAGCTGCTGGGAAAACGCAGCGACGGCGGCGGCAAAGCGCAGGTCATCGCTGGCGGCCGAGAGTTTGCCAGCATCACCACTTCGTACTGGCCGCTCAATCAAGCGACTGCTCCCACCTTCCGGCAACTGATAACGCACCCGCAACATCGCCAGTTCCTCGTTTTTGGCGGAAACTTCTGCCCCGGAATTGCCGTAGCGCAACGGTTCCAGCCAGCCCTTCTCGCCCTTGGGCGCAATTTCGTACAGCGCCGTCACCGTATGCCCTGCGCCGATTTCTCCGGCGTCGACTTTGTCGTTGCTGAAATCCTCACGCTTCAAAGCGCGATTCTCATAGCCCAACAGCCGATATTCGCTGACCTGAGCGGGGTTGAACTCCACCTGCAACTTCACGTTCTTCGCCACCACCGCCAGGGTCGAGCCGAGTTGATCCACCAGCACTTTGCGCGCCTCGCGCAGGTTGTCGATGTAGGCGTAGTTGCCATCACCCGCGTCGGCTAGTTGTTCCATCAGGTGTTCATTGTAGTTATCCACACCAAAACCCAGGGTGGTCAGGGACACGCCGGTCTTGCGTTTATCCACAGCCATTTGCTTGAGGCTGTCGAAGTCGCTGATGCCGACGTTAAAGTCACCGTCAGTGGCCAGCAGGATGCGGTTGATGCCTTTGGGGATAAACGCCTGTTGCGCCATTTGATAAGCCAGTTCGATACCTGAGGCGCCGGCGGTCGAGCCGCCCGCCGTCAATTGCTCGATGGCGGTACGAATTTTCGCTTTTTCCCGTCCGGAAGTCGGCTCCAGCACCACACGGGATTCTCCAGCGTAGACCACCAGTGAAACCCGGTCCTGTTCACGCAGTTGATCGACCAGCAATTTCAGGGTGCTTTTGACCAGGGGCAAGCCTTCGCGACGGTCCATGGAGCCGGACACGTCCACCAGAAACACCAGGTTCGCCGGGGCCAGCTCCGCCACCGTGCGGTCGGAGGCCTTGATGCCGATGTGCAGCAACCGGGTATGCGGGTTCCAGGGTGATGGCGCCAGTTCGGTGGTCACGCCGAATGGCGAGCCGTCGGTGGGCAAGGCGTATTCGTAGGGGAAGTAATTGACCATTTCTTCCAGCCGCACCGCCCCTTCCGGAGGCAAACGCCCCTGATTGAGCAAGCGCCGGACATTGGCGTATGCGCCGGTATCGACGTCGGCGCTGAAGGTCGAAACTGGCGCCTCGGTCACGCTGTGGATCGGGTTATCGGCCAGCGCCTGATATTGCTCGCGCTGTTCATCCCGGTAGCCCTGTGGATAAGTTTCACCGGCGGGCATTGGCGCCAAAGCGACCAACGGGCCCGGTCGTGCGCTGCGCTTGGCCATCGCGGTGTCCGCCATGGCCGATTCGCGCACTAATGCTTCAGTTTTCGGCGCATTTTGAGCCGGGGGCGCAACCGCTGCCGGGTTGTCCGTCTCGGAGGGTGGCGTGGATGTAGCGCCGCAACCGGCAACGGCCAGCAGCAACCCGGCGGCGAAACCCTGGGCGGCCGGGCGGAGGACATGCAGAGGGAGGGACATGGGGGCTGACCTCAGGAGGAAATTGACTCATTCATCCTCTGAGACGGACAGCCCGCCGGGTTCGGGTTAAGCCGACGTGAAAAATCTTCAGCGGTGATAACGCCGCACCACGCTGCTGTTCTTCAACACATGGCCTTTGATCTGCTCCAGCAGCTGCGCGCGGGTCAGGCCGGCAGGCAAGGCTTCTGGCGCCAGGTCCAGGGCGTAGATCTGGATGACGTAGTGATGGATGCTGTCACCGATGGGCGGGCACGGGCCAACGTAGTTAGTGGTGCCTTTGATGTTGGTGCCACCCACGCCTTCAAGGGTGGCTTTGGCGCCGACGCCGGCCGGAATCTGCCGCGTCGTGGCTTTGATGCCGTAATGAATCCAGTGATCGACGCCCAGGCCTTTCTGGCCGTCCGGGTCGTGCATGACGATGGCATAGCTGAGGGTGCCTGGGGGGCCGGCGCTCCAGTTCAGGGCCGGGGACTGATTCTTGCCGCCGCAACCGCTGGCATCGCTGGCTTCCGCCGACGTGAACAGCCGATTGTCCGAAACACCGGGGATGCTGAGGGTGAAACGCTCCTGGGCCTGCGCCGGTAACTGCACGCAAAGGGCGACTGCAACGGCCGCCAGCCAAGGGTTCAAAGAGGTCAATCGGGTCATACCGGAGCACCTTGTGCGGGGTGGGGCCGTCGTCGGCACGCAAACTATAGCCGGACCGTTCGTGCGGTGGCAGTGGGAATTGGCTGAACCTGTGAATAAGCACCAAACTCCTAAGTGAAACACCTGCCTGGAGATCGATCATGGCACTGCACCGCGTCGCCCGTTTTGCCGATGTGCCCCTCGACCGTGGCCTTGAGGTCCGGATCGACAAGATGAAAATCGTCTTGCTGCGGGTCGGCGATCAATTGCGCGCCTATCAGGGTAGATGTCCCCACGCCGGGGCTCCCTTGGCCAAAGGTGCGCTGTGTGAGGGCCGGCTGATCTGCCCGTGGCACAAAGCGGCTTACCGGCTCGAAGACGGCGCGCTGTGCGAGCCACCGTCCCTGGACAGTTTGCGGCGCTACCCGCTGGAGCTGCGCGACGATGAGGTCTGGGTCGATGACCAGCCGATGCCCAGCCCCAGTACCCCGCCGGCGGACGACAAACGCACCTTTGCGATTATCGGCGCCGGTGCAGCGGGTACGGCCTGTGCAGCGGCGCTGCGGGAGAAAGGCTTCGGCGGCCGGGTGTTGCTGATCGACCGTGAGCCTGAAGCCGGTTACGACCGTACGGTATTGAGCAAATTCGTGATTGCCGGGGAAATGCCACCGGACGAAGTTCCGCCGCTGCGCGATGAAGATTTTTATCGTGAACAGCGCATTGAACGGATAAACAGCGATGTGATGGGCCTGGATGCACCGAACCGGACGCTGCGCCTGGCCGATGGCCAATCGCTGAGCTATGACGCCGCCGTGATCGCCACCGGCGGCATCCCCAAGCCCTTATCGCTGCCTGGCGCAGACCTGCCGCAAGTATTCGTGCTGCGCTCAAAAGCGCAGGCGCAAAAGATTCTGATGACCGCAAAACCCGGTCAACGGGCAGTGATTGTCGGCGCCAGTTTCATTGGAATGGAATCCGCTTCATCCCTGCGTCAGTACGGCCTGGACGTCACCGTCCTGGCCCGCCACGCCATCCCCTTCGAGGCGCAATTCGGCGAGGCCGTCGGCAAGGCGATTCGCGCCCTGCACGAGGCCAATGGTGTGGTGTTTCATACTGATGGCGAAGCGGCGAAGATCGAAGGCACAGGCAAAGTCGAAGCGGTGCTGCTGGACAACGGTCAGCGCTTGCCGGCGGATCTGGTGCTGGTTGGCATTGGCGTCACCCCGGCAACCACCCCGTTTACCGATCTGCCGAAGGAAAAAGATCAGTCATTGAAGGTCGACGGCGGAATGCGCGTGACCGACGGGCTCTGGGCCGTCGGCGACATCGCGACCTTCCCGCTCAACGGCCAGCCCCAACGGATCGAGCACTGGCGCCTGGCCCAGCAGCAGGCGCGGATTGCAGCGGCGAATATGCTCGGCGGCGACGAACGCTACCTCGACGTGCCGTATTTCTGGACCTGGCACTTCGGCAAAAACTACGACTACCTCGGACACGCCGAAGCCTGGGACGAGGTTGAATTCAAAGGCGACCCTGAGCATCCACCGTTTATTGGTCTGTTCGCCAAAAACGGCGTGGTGGCGGCGGCCATTGCCTGCGATCAAGAACGAGCCATGGCGATGCTCGCCGAACGGATGAAACAGCCGCTGTCGATGGACGAGGCGTGGCGCCTGGTTCGGGATTTTGCCTGACACACCTCTTCAACGCGTCAGGCTCAGACGTGGCTCATCGGCTCGCGGTTGTCGTCATCTTCGGCCGGCAGGCGGATCACCAGCGGATGTTCCAATGGCGCCAGAGGCGGCGGCAGTTGGGACGGGTCCACCGGGGTGAAGTGCGTAACAACATGACTGACATCGCCGTCCTGATTGTTGTGAATGGTCATCGAACCCGGCGTGCGCAGTTTCGCCAGCCCGTCGCCGGTCAGCTTGAAGCTTTTGCTGAGCCCTTGATCATCCACCACCGGCGCCGGCAAGCGGCGCTGGGCGAAGCTCTTGCTTTTGCGTTGTTGGTAACGCGCCCAGCCAATCAGGATCACCGCGTTCACCAGCGCGACCCATAAGTAAATCTGCAATGTGCCGAGGGCATCGAAAAATGATCCATCGATGCGCGGGCCGTCATGGGTATCGATCAACGGCCACAAACCCCGCGCCAGTAAATACAGCAGCCCGATCCAGGCCAGCACGGTGAAGAAAACATCGAGAACGACCAGAAAGGGCCGCTGCCGGGTTCTGATGATTTTCATTTGATGACCTCCTCTTCATCGTCATCCAGCGGCTTGATGCCCCGGTCCGGACTGACCCAGCGCGCGCGCTTCTGATGTTGGCCGAACAGCACTTTGGGGAAGCTGACCAAGGTGGTGAGCAGGCTGATGAACCAGAACACCAGCGGGTACCAGACCACCCAGAACATGGTCCTGCCGAGCCCCTTTTCGTAACGGCGATCGATCATGATGCTGACCGCGAATTGCACCAGGCAGACCACCGCCAACAACAGCCCGGTAAAGGCCGGTGGCATCAGGTGATGGACGGCAATGGCGGGCGGCATTTCGACGAAGTTGCCGACACCCCAGAAGATCACCGACAACAGGAAGGTGAAGGCCCAACCGGTGGACAGGCAGTATTCGAACAACAGCGGCCACAGATAACGATGGCGGTATTGCCAGATGCCCCGGATGTTTTTGAACAACACCTCGGCGCCGCCCTGGGCCCAGCGCAGGCGCTGCTTCCACAGGCCGCCGAGGGTTTCGGGCATGAGGATCCAGCACAACGCGCGGGGCTCGTAGAAAATGCTCCAGTGATCCAGTTGCAGCTTCCAACTGATGTCGATGTCTTCGGTGATCATGTCCGGGCTCCAGTAGCCAACCCGGTTCAGGGCCGTGCGACGGAAGGCGACGATCACCCCGGAGACGGTAAAGATCCGCCCGAACACCCGCTGGGTGCGCTTGATCAGGCCGATGATCGAGGAGAACTCGCCAACCTGTACCCGGCCGATCAAGGTCGAACGGGTGCGGATGCGCGGGTTGCCGGTCACCGCGCCCAGTCGCGCGTTGTCGAGCATCGGCGCCACCAGATAGGCCGCGGTGTTCGGCGCCAGCAGCGCATCGCCGTCGATGCACACCAGGTACTCGCTGCGCGCCGCGATGGCCCCCATGCGCAGGGCAACGGCTTTGCCCTGGTTTTCCGCCAGGTGCAGCACTCGCAAACGCGGATCCTGCGCCGCCAGTGCGTCAAGCACCGCGGCGGTGTTGTCCTTGGAGCCGTCGTTGATCGCGATCACTTCGATGTTCGGGTAATGCTGGGCCAGCGCCGCATGGATGGTATCGGCGGCGTTATCGCCTTCGTTGTAGCAAGGGATCAGGATCGAGATCAGCGGTTCGCCGGGCAGCGGTGGCGGCAAGGTGTCGTCCTGCCACGGCCAGTGCCGCTCCCAGTGCAGCCAGAAATACAGGCCGCCGGCGATCCACAGCCCCGACATGAACAGTGGGTAGAAGAACACGAAGTCCATCAGGAATTGCCCGGTGACCAGAAAGATCAGCCCGAGGGGAACCCCAAGGACGATCGCCAGAACCAATAGGGCCAGAAGTCTGTCCAGCATGTTATGGATTCCACTTGTTGGAGAGCGCGGGCCGCACGGTTTTCAGGTCCGGCTGGTTTTCGAGAAAGTCGTCCGGGTAGTAGCCGAAACTGGTGGCGCCCTGACGCTTGAGGCGGCCCATCCAGTCGGCCAACTGCGCGCCGTCGATGTCGGAGTCTTTGTTTTTCGTCCAGTCGCGGGCCTGCAACTCGAACACCGTGCGATCGAGGGCGCCGGGACGCGATTTGACCGTCGCCACCAGCGCTTCGAGCCAGGGGCCGGATTGCTGGAGGCTCTGTTTCTCCATCAGTGGCATGGCCATCGGTGCCGTCCAGTCGTAGGCACCCAGGAAGTCGTCGAGGTTCTGCGCAAACCAGGCTTCGCTCTCGGGGTTGAGCATCGGCTCGGCGAAAATATTGCGCGCCGTGCTTACCTGCGGGCCGCGAATGGCGCGGACCTTGGCGGTCAGCTCATGGGTGAAATCGATCAGGTAGCGGCTCTTGAACCGCGTCCAGCGTTGCAGGGTGGCTGGGTCGTCGCGCAGGGCGGCAATCGAACCGGGCAGACCGTTGGCGGCATAGACCTTCAGGGCTTCGGGGCCAGCGTCTTCGAAGTCCGACAGCACGGCGTCATCGTGATAGAGGATGCCGTCGACCGAGGTCAGGCGTGCCACGTCTTCGTAGATTTCACCGATGATGCGCCGCACGTTCGGGTCGAATGGCGACAGGCGCTTGTACTGGTCTGGATCGATCGACGTGGTGCCGGTTTTCGGGTCCCAGCGAGTAACGCGCGGCAACTTCGAATCCAGGGCAAAACTCAGCACCGGCATCCAGGCATAGACTTTGACGTGAGCCCGGGTGCGCAACTGCCAGGCCACGCGATCGAAGATATCGGCGCGCATCGGCAGGTGGCGGTTGGGGAAGTACAGCGAGCGCACCAGGCCATCGCCCGCGGGGTCGGCGAAGGCTTGCAGGAACACCGTGTTGGCGCCCATGTCGGCCATGCGCTGGACCAGTTTGCCGAGATTGATTTCCTGTTGGGCCGGATCCGGGTCGTAAACGTTGTCCAGATCCACATGCACCACGCGCATCGGCGACTCGGACTGCACCGCGACGATGCTGTTGGCGAAGTGTTCGCCATCCGGGTCCGAGGCCACCAGAAAGCGCGGGCTGCTCATCAGGTTGTCGAGGGCATCGAGGCCGTCGTCCAGGGTCAGGGCCATCTGATACCCCTGGTCGTTGATCACTTGCAGCGAGGTGCCATCCGCAGTGCCGTATGGCCAGACCCAGACCCGCGGCTTGTAACCGGTGGCCTTGCGGATCTTCTCCGAGATGGCCGCCACATCGGCGCGCATCCGCGCCTGGAATTGGGCTTCGGTTTCATAACGACCGGTCGCGGCGTCATAGCGCCGGGTCGCGGCCGCCGGCTGCAGGTTGCCTTGAGGGTTGGCCAATACGCCTTTGTGGCTGGCGTCGGTGTGGGCGGCGATTTCCACCAGGCCAGACCGGGAAATCTCGCGGATCTGCTCCCAGGTCAAAAAATCCGAACGCTTGCGCGGTGTGCCGGCGAAGTCCACTGGCTGGTTCAGCGGCGTGTCGATCCACACCCCGACCGGCGCCAGCAAGGCGTGCCAGTTATAGGCACGCAGCACCGGCAACACGCGGGTGTAGAAACTCGAATAGCCGTCGTCGAAACTCAGCAGGATCGCCCGTGGCGGCAATTCAGGGCCGCCTTTGCGAGCGGCGATGATCTGGTCAACGGTGACCGGGTGGTAGTTGTTCTCCCGCAACCATGCCAGTTGCTCGATCATGCGCTCGGTGCGCACGGCCACCACCGCCTGATCGGGGTCGCGGTCTTCGACATCGTGGTAAGCGATCCCCAATACATGGTTTTTCGGCCACGGCTTTTCATTGGCCGACACTGTGCGTTCAGACGGCGGTGCGAAGGTCGGGGCTTGCTGGGCACAGGCGCTGATCAACAGCACTCCCAGCAGGAGGATGAAACGCGAAATAAAAGGCATCTTCAAACTCTTCTAGAAGCGGTAAGTAAGGTCGACGAGCAAGCGCAGATCAGTTTCGCGATCACCGTCAAAAGGCCGATTGATCGCACTCAGCAGGCCGCCCACCTCGAACACGTCGTTCCAGCTATAACGCTGGCCGTAGCCCAGCAGGGCGATGCCGCCCGTACCGTGATCACGCTGGCTGTAAGTGCCCGCACCGGCCTGGAACTGCTGGCTCCAGGAGGTTTCGTAACGGTGGTAAAGCACGTGATTGACGTTCACCGTCGGCAGCACGCTGAAGTCGGATTTGGGATTGAAATACGGTACGTCGCCGGACTTGGAGTTATGGCTGCTGCCGACTTCCAGGCCGAGGTCGACTTGCAACCCCGGCGCGCGGTAAATGCCCTCGCGACCGGTGAGCATCGCTTCGACACGGTTGTTGCCGTCGCTGAAATGCGAGGGGCTGACCGCCAGTCTCCACTCGCGGCTTTCATTGGCGCGCCAGCGGATAAAACCGCTGCCGCCGTTGGCCGTGATGTCGCTGTTCAACGCTCGCAACGGTGTTTGTGCCGACAGGTACTCGAGGCTGCCGCCGTACTGCCAGTGATCGTCGATGTCTCGGGCAATCGCCAGGCGCGCGCCCTGTTTGTCACCGAAGCCGTAGGAATGGTTGGAGACTTCCGCTTCCAGGCTCATGTCGCGAGTCCGGCGTTCGAGCCCGACACGCTGGAAGCGATGGTGGCCAGTGCCTTCCTGGAAATCGCCGGTGGCGTAACCGGCACCGGCGAACAGGCGCCAGTCTTCATCGATGGGCGGGCTGTACAGCGTGGTTTCGATGCCGAAGTCGCGGCTGCCGTTGACCGCCCCGACGTTGCCGTTGCCACCGCCATAACTCTTGCCGCCGTAGGCCTGCACTCGCAGCTCGGCCATGTCGTGGACCGCACGCTGACGCTGTAAACGCTGCACCTGACGGTTGTCCGGAAAGCGCGCGACCACATCGTCGGTCAGTGCATCCATCTGCCGCCACTCCTGCAGGTCCATGGCGGTGTGGCCCTGAGCGACTTCCAGCCCGATATCCCGCGGGGCCATGCTCTCGGTTTCCTTGAGCTGATTCTCGGCGCGTCGTGGCCAGTCCCGGGCCAGGTACAGATCGGCCTGGGCCAGGCGCAGGCCGATGTTGCCCGGCGCCTGATCCACCAACGCCTGTAAACGCTGCTCGCCCGACGGCAGATCGGCGCCGTAGGTGCCGGCCTGGGCGGCGAGTTGCTGCGCGTCCATCCATTCATCGTTGGGATTGCCCACCGGCAAGCCCTTGAGCTCGACCCGTGGCTTTTGGGTCTTGGCCAAGTCCTCGGCGACCTTGCGCGCGTCATCAGCCTTGTCACTTTCAAGCAAGGCGTAATAGAGCGCGGTGCTGTCTTCCAGGCGGTCGCCGACATCGGCATCCGGCGCCACCAGCACCTGGCGATACAACTCGGTGGCGATTTCCGGCTGACGCTGATCCAGATAGGACGACGCCACCCAACGCAGGGCATAGGTCGGAATCTTCACGCCTTCGGCGAGCAGTTTCTGGTATTCGGCGATCACTTCAGCGGTGCGTGCACGGGCCTTGAGGGCGCCCATGCGGTCGATTCGCCAGCGGATGACGTCATCGTGGGCCGCAGGGTCCGGCGTCCAGGTCGCCAGTAACTGGTCGTAATCGGCCAGGGCCCGATCGGCGATCACATAACGTTCTTTTTCGCTGCGGGTGGCCAGTTCGGCCAGGCGCACGCGTTCAGCGGCCAGGTCACCTTCGAGACGGCGTTGCGTGACCGGATCAATCAATCCCGGCCGCTGACGCGCCAGGCGCAAGGCCGGTTCCGGCAAACGGGCGCGTTGCAGGGCAACCACGTATTCCCGAGCGACTTCGGGTTTGCTGCCGGCGCGGGTGAAGGCCTGGTCGTACTCAAATAACGCATCGTAGTTGGCACCGGCGCGGGTCAAGGCGTAGGCCAGGGCCAGGCGGCGGGAAGGATCATCCGGTTTCGCCGCCACCAGTGCCCTGGCGCGGGCAACCGCCTCGTCAGGTTTACCGGCGTCGGCCTGGGTCATCGCCAGGCCCAGCTGCAGGTCGGCATTTTGCGGTTCAAGGGCCAGGGCCTTGTTGTACACCTGGGTCGCTGAGTCCCAGCGCTTGAGGTTGCGATAGGCCCGCGCGGTGGCGGTCAGGGCCTGGACCGGCAACGCCCGATCACGTCCCTGGGTTTCATAGACCTGTACCACTTCCGCATCCAGACCGGCCCAACTGGCGATCTGCAGGTGATCGCTGATCTGGCCAGTGGAGGCCTGGCTTACCGGCACCTGGCGCAACACCGTCAGCGCAGGCGTGTAGTTGCCGGCCCGCGCATCGCGAACCATTTGATCGTAAGGGGTATCGGCGAGCGCCAGCACCGGCCACAACAATTGGCCGCACAGCGCAACGCGAAACAAGGGGCGCAGCCCACGATGAATAAAGGGACCAGCAATACGCGGCATTCGTCAGCATCCTTACATGGCCAGCCGGGTCACAATGCCCCTTGCCCACTCGTAACGGAAAGCCGGATCGAAAGACCCAGCCAAGCTTTATCGAAGCAGTCTTGCATGCAAGCGTAGTCAATAATTCAGGAAACAATATTTCTTCAGATTCGTGGCGGGCCTCCACCTCACCCCGTTTCGAAACCCCAGACAGCAAAACGCCCGGCGTCTGCGTGTTGCAGAGGCCGGGCGTTGTGCTCAAGCCTGCGGTGTTACTGGATGGTGGTAGTGCCACCGAGTTTGCCCATCACGAAGCCGACAAATTCCTCAAGGGTCATTTTCTGGCCGTTGAAGTCCACTTGATTGTTGGCGTAATGCAATTTGGTGACGACGTTGTTACCGTCCAGTTTCGCCAGTTGCGTACCGACCGCCATGCTGCTGAACATATCAGCGGTTGCGCTCGCCTGATCGGCGATGAGCTTGGCGTCGGTCTGGCCGTCGATTTGCGACTGCACGGTGAGCACGTCAACGAGCATTGGCTTGGACACCAGTACGTTGAAATCCAGCAACGCGATCAACTGCTTGACCAACTGGTCCGGCGGCAGGTCCATGGATTGCGGTTTGGTCAGGTCCAGCACCAGGTTGGCGCGGCTTTCGCCGTTGCTGGTGTTGAACGACAGGTTTTCCAGGGCCACCTGGGGACCTGCGGCCAGCAGTTTCTCCAGACCCGTCTTGACCTGTGCTTCTTCGGCCGGGGTCAGGTTCAGCGGCGGCGCCGGTAGACCGGCGGCAGTGGCTTCGGCGGCGGCCCGCTCGTACGGTTGCAGTTTGGTCTGGTAGATCTGCATCAGCGACATCGTGGACGGGATGTCGAGGTTTTTCAGGCTCATGGCCATCTGCGCGGAGCCGATTACCTTGCCGTTCAAGGACACTTCACCGACCTTGTAATCGCCGCGCCCCGAAGCGTTGGTGCCTGATTCCTCGGTCTGGTTCTTGATTTCGAAATTCTTGAAGCCGAGCACCGATTGCTTGGCGCCGAAGGTGGTTTTGCTGTTGCTCAGCTCGACGGTGTTTTCACCGACGTAATAGCCGTAGGTGCTCTTGTTCAGGTTGCTGGCCAGGGTCAAGCCATTGAGTTCAAACTGCACGGGGGTCTGGTCTTCAGCCACGGTGGTGAGCTTCAAGCTGTCCATGTAACCGTCGGCTTTGACCTTTTGCGCCTGGGCGCTGGCGGCCACATCAAGTTTCAACCCAGAGAACGTCAGATTGGATTTGTCATCCAGTGCTGCTTCCAGCGGCAGGAATTCGAGGGAGCCCTTGGTGGAGTTGTCGTAGCCGATGTTGACCACACCTTTGACCGGGGATTTGTCCTTGGCGGCAGCGAACCACTTCTCGGTCAGTGGCGTTTTTTCCAGCTCGTAGTGACTGGTGGCCAGGACTGGCAACAACTTCAGCGACACCAGGCGCGAGAACGGCAGTGGGCCGTGTTCGATGCGGTCGACGAACAGCATCTCCATCGGCGCTTCACCAAACATCTCGCCCTCACCCTTGAGGCGGTAGTGCGCGGTGCTGCTGAACACATGACGTTCCAGCGATACCAGTTCCAGCGACGCCGTGCCGTTGGAGCCTGCCAGCGCGGCTTGCAGTTCTTTGTTGGCGTCGGCGATCGAGCTGTTCAGCACCCCATCGAGTTTGCTGCCGGTGTACCAGGCGCCGCCAGCGCTGATCGCACCGATGGCCACGATAATTCCTAGAAACACGCCTGCTGATTTATTCATGAAATACCCGATCAATGTCCGTTGTTGAGAGTGTGGTCGTCTTCCCTGAACCCATGACGGGTCGCGGCTCGACTGCGCTGAAAGTGGCGAGGAGATTAGCATTTGCGCCGCGGGGCGGCCCAATGATTAAAGGTGAAAGAGTGTCTATGGACCGCGCATGGGGGGCGATAGTTTTGGTGGTCATGAGATCGCCATCGCGGGCAAGCCCGCTCCCACAGGTTTAACGCAGTCCTTGTGGGAGCGGGCTTGCCCGCGATGGCGTCAGTGCAAACGACATCGACTCAGGAATACTGCACTTCAATTTCATCAAGCTGATGATCAAAGCTTTTCAGCCGTGCGGTCCACGTATACACCAGCACTTCAAAATCCCGATTGATCACCGCCCCGCCGGTCACCTCCCCGCGTGGGTCACAGAAGTCCAGCTGATAGCGTTCGCGGGCCATAGCGGTGGCGACATCGGACAGCTCGCGGGCATTGTTGAGCCAGTGCCAGCCCTCGTCGGCCACTTGCTTGTCCAGCGCCTGGCATTGCTTCTTCAAGGTTTCGAGGCTTTTTTCCAGCGGCGTGCCAGTGAGTTCGCCCATGACCTCCTGAAACGTGCGCCCCGGTTGCCAGTAACTGCCCCAGAAATACCGGTCGAACACCGTTTCTACCCGGCGCAAAGCCACCTTGGTGTCCCAGATCAGCACCAGGGTTTTGCCTTGTTCAAGTTGTCGTTTCTTGATGCGCTGGTTCTGGAGCGAAGCCCAGGCGACCACCACGATGGCCATCACGGCGATCAGTGCCGCCGCGCTGTCGAGGAAGATCAGCGCCTTGTCGATCTGGTGGGCCAGCATGACGCCATAGAAATAGGTGGCCGACAGCAAAACCAATGCCGCAATGGCGCACCAGAAGCCGGGAGCGTAAGGGTTTTTCATTATTAGATCCCCATGACCAACGCAAGCCTTGATCGACGGGTTCACCGCGCGACCCCATCAAATCAAAGCATAGCAACGGCCTCAGGGTTTGCCGGGTTGTGAGCCTTGCGTTCGTCCGCTTTCCCAGCCACCGCCCAAAGCGAGGAACAAATCGATCTGGCTCATGGCAACCTGGGTGTTGGCCGAGGCCAGTTGCGCCCGTACATCGGTGTAGGTGCGGGTGGCTTGCAAGTCCGCCAGGAACGACGCACGACCGGCCTGGAAGAAGCGGTGGGTCTGGTCTGCCGCCAGTTGCGCCGACTGTTCGGCGTCAGCCAACGCTTCGCGACGTTGAAGTTGCGCGGAATATTGCGCCAGGCCGGTCTGAGTCTCGCGGATGGCGTTGAGCACCACGCCATCGAAATGCGCCAGCGCGCCTTGGGTTGCGAACTCGGCCTCACGGATTCGCGCGCGGGAGCCGTTGGACGGTACGGTCCAGGTCAGCAACGGACCGAAGCCCCAGCGATTGGTCGACGGTTTGCCAAGGTTTTCCAGGGTGCCGACCGTACCCACGGTCGCGCCGATGCTGATGTCCGGGTACAACTCGCCGGTGGCAATGCCGATGCCAGCGGTTGCTGCAGCCAATCTGCGCTCGGCCTGGCGCACGTCGGGTCGGCGTTTAAGCAGCGCAGCGCCGTCACCCACCGGCAACAATTGGGCAATTTTCGGCAACTCGGCGCAATCACGGGTACCCGCCGGCAGTTGCTCGACCGGTTTGGCCAGCAGCATCGACAAGCGGAACAACCCGGACTGACGTGCGGCTTCATAACGCGGCAATTCGGCGCGCAAGGATTTGAATTGGGTTTGCGAACGGGTGACCTGGGTTTCATCGCCGCGTCCGGCATCTCGCAAGCGCTGAGTCAACGTGGTGCTCTGGGCTTGCAAGTCGAGGGAGTGCTGCGCGATCTCCCGTTCTTCGTTGGCCGCGCAGACCTGGGTGTAAGCCCGCACCACATCGGCCACCAGCGTAATGCGCGCGGTATCCGCTGCCGCCTGGGTCGCATCGGCATTGGCCTTGGCCGCTTCGATGCCGCGCTGCAAGGTGCCGAACAGGTCGAACTGGTACGAGGTCGTGATGCCGATATCGCCGACGTTGGCCACGGGCACTTTCTCCGGTAGCAAGAACGCTTCGCCGGACTCCTGCAGACGCTGGGCGCCGACCTTCACGCCGCCACTCCAACCGCCCGCCGCCTGCGCTTCGTCGACCTGAGCGCGAGCCCGCGAAAGATTCGCCGCCGCCACCCGCAAATCGGTGTTGGAGGCCATGGCTTGCTGCACCAATTGGTCCAGACGCGGATCCTGATACAGCCGCCACCAATCGGCGGGCACCGGCGCCGAGACGACATGTTTGCCGTTCACCGCCAGGTCGCCCTGAAAGTCTTCACGGTGCACGGCGGCCTCGTCCGGCAAGTGATAATCCGGCCCCACCACCTGACAGGCCGACAGCAACAAGCCCAATCCGGCAACCGCCAAACCCGAGGCCCTGCTCATTTCGCCGGCCCCCCGGTTTGATCGTCAATGATCGATACGGTGGCTGTACGCCCGGCAATCATGCGGAAATCCTCCGGCACCTCATCAAACGCGATTCGCACCGGAATCCGCTGGGCCAGCCGCACCCAACTGAACGCTGGGTTGACGTTGGGCAACAGGTTGCTGCCGCTGCTGCGGTCGCGGTCTTCGATGCCGGCGACGATGCTTTCGACGTGCCCGCGCAGGCGCGCACGGTCGCCGATCACGCGAATATCGACGCTTTGGCCGACATGAATGCCGTCCAGTTTGGTTTCTTCGAAATAACCGTCGATGTGGAAGGAGTTGCTGTCGACCACCGACAACACCGGGTGCCCGGCGCTGACGAACTCCTGGGAGCGCGGCGCCCGGTCGTTGACGTAACCATCCACCGGGCTGCGGATCACTGAGCGGTCAAGGTTGAGCTGGGCGCTGTCCACCGTCACTTGCGCCTCCATCAACGCTACTTCGGCGCGGGCCACCCGGGACTGGCTTTCTTCCAGTTGCTCGGCCGGGACCAGATTGCCCAAGCCACGG
Source organism: Pseudomonas sp. GGS8 (assembly GCF_024168645.1). Taxonomy (NCBI): domain Bacteria; kingdom Pseudomonadati; phylum Pseudomonadota; class Gammaproteobacteria; order Pseudomonadales; family Pseudomonadaceae; genus Pseudomonas; species Pseudomonas sp. GGS8. The sequence goes on from NZ_JALJWF010000001.1 coordinate 1,667,372, forward strand.
TTACGCTTGGCCTCGCGCTGAGCCTGGGCCAGGGTTTCCTGACGGTCGGCGACTGCCGCTTTGGCTTGACGCAGGGCCAGTTTGAAGCGGTCCTGATCGATGCTGAACAGCACCTGGCCGCGTTTCACCCACTGGTTGTCGCGCACGTCCACTTGCTGGATCAGCCCGGAGACGTCCGGGGCAATCTGCACGATGTCGGCACGGATGTGCCCGTCCCGGGTCCAGGGCGCGAACATGTAATACATGACCATGCGCCAGACCACGACAAGGGCGAAGGTCACGATCAACAACGTCAGGACCACACGGCCGAGGGTCAAAAAAGGTTTTTTCATGTCATCAGGTATCGACTGAGTGAGTCCACGGCGCCGAGCAGCACAGCGTAGAGAGCCACGTTGAACAATGCCCGGTGCCAGACCAGACGGTAAAAGTGCAGGCGCGTCAGCGCCCCGTGCACCAACAGGAACAACACATAGGTAATACCCATCAGCACCAGCAGCGTGGGCAGGAACACCCCGCTGATATCCAGATCACCGATCATAAAGGCGCTCCATCGATGCCATGGGGAAGCGGTTCCTCGAGCTCGTCCGTGCCGACAAATTCGACGCCCGGCAACAGCGCCAGACGCAGGCCGCTCAAGGCGTGCAGCAGGTGCAGACGGGTTTCGTCATCACCTTGGCCGCCGAGAGCGCGGCGGGTGCGGTCGAGGGTCATCAGCAACGGACTCGGCGCCGGCAAGCGTTCGCCAGCCTTGAGACAGGCCTTGAAGTACTCGCCGACTTCAGCCACCACCTGGCGCAACAGCGCTTGCGGGGCGCCAGGCACTCGCGGCGAATAGGCGAGCAGGTCCAGCAGATTGAGGGCCACGCGCACTTCGCGCAGGGCGATGCCGGTGTCCTGACCGGTCATGGCCAGTCGCGGCAAATGCTGCATCAGGCGATCGAGCATCTGCACGCCCATGTGCCGGTGCTCGGCCAGCGTGGCCGGCTCGGTCAGGCCGACGATGTCGTGCCAGCTGAAACGGGTCAGGCGCTTGGCCGCCAGTTCCGCCCCGAATGGCCGGGCGATCAGGGTCCAGATGAACGCGAACAGCAACCCCATGGGCCCGGCCAGGTTGGAGTTGGTGAAGCTGAGGAAATCCGCGTCGTAGGCGCCCTGAATGCTGATGAAGGACGAGGTGTTGACGATGGTCAGCAACATCCCCAGGTAAAAACGCGGCTGCACCGTCAAGGTGCCGACGCAGATGAACGGGATGGCAAACGCCAGCACCAGCATCGGGAAGTCATGCAGGTTCGGCAGGATCAGAAACAGATAAAGGCCAGCAAACAGTACCGACATCGCGGTCCAGAAAAAGAATCGGTAGATCTGCGGCGCCGGGTCGTCCATTGACGCAAAGAAACTGCACGCCACCGCCGCCAGGATCACCGCGCTGCCGCCGTCGGTCCAGCCGAGCAGAATCCACAGCACCGAGGCGACGATGATCGCGGTGACCGTAGAAGCTGCCGAATACAGCATCAAACCACGGTCGAGAAACGGTGACAGTCGCCCCAGCCGCCAGTGCCGATACACCGCGCGCCAATTGTCCTGGCTCTCGCACTGAATGGCGTATTGCAGGCTGCGGCAGTCTTGCCACAGATCGATCCACTCGCCGAGGCGATACAGCGCGTTGGAAAACAGCAATTGCTTGCGATCGTCCAACGCCTCGGCACTGGGTTGCAGCGCCTGGAGCCGGTTTTTCAGGGCCTGCCAGCGATCGAGGTCGGCGTCTTTGTGATTGAGCCATTCGCTGGTTGCGGTCAGCAGTGGCGCGAACTTATCCACAAGCTCTGGTGTGCGTCGTTCAAGGGCATAGAGCGCATCGTCGAGGGCGTCGATCACCGGCAACAGGTGGATCATTCGCCCACGCAGCTCCTTGGTATTGCGCACCGTTTGCGCTCGCGCGCCTTCGTGGGGCAACTGACCGATCATCAATTCCAGGCTGTTGAAGTTCGCCACCATCGATGAACGCAGGGCGCTGACTTCCTCCGGCTGCACGTTGCGGCTAAGGAAACGCAGGCTGTAGGTCGAGGCATCGGCAAACCATTTGTTCACCGAATCGTTGAACACCGGCCCCAGCCGCCGTGGCCAGAAAATGGCGCCGACGACTGCCGCGCAGGCGATGCCGAGGAAGATTTCTTCGGTGCGCGCTTCGGCCACGTCCCACACCGCCAACGGATTATTCACCACCGGCAAGGCGATCAGCGGCAAGGTGTAACCGGCGAGCATCAAGGCATAGCTGTTGGCGGTGCGCAGATGCAGGGACAGGAACAGCAAAATCCCGGTCCACAGCGCGATGACCACCACCAGCACATAAGGGCTCTGAACGAACATCGGCACAAACAACACCGCCGCCGCGGCACCGAGCAAGGTACCCGCCGCGCGGTACAACGCTTTGGAGCTGGTAGGGCCGAGGAACGGACTGGAAACGATATACACCGTGGCCATCGCCCAATACGGACGAGGCATTTGCATGAGCATGGCGATGTATAGCGCAATCATCGAGGCTGCGAACGTGCGCACACCGTAGAACCAGTCTCGCGCCGGGGGCACGCCGGTGAAAAAACCGCTCAAGGGTGAATCACCGGCGGATGATTGGCCGCTTCGAAGGCTTTGAGTACCCGCAGTGCCGCTTCCAGATCACTCTGGTCGATCCCGGCGAGCACGTCCTGGCGCAAACGCACCAACTCGGCTTCCACCGACTGCACCAACTCACGACCGGTCGCCGTCAGACTCAGGCATTTGGCGCGCCGGTCATGGCTGTCTTCGGTACGGCAGACGTAACCGGCGTGACACAACTGATCCAGCAGCCGCACCAGCGACGGACTCTCCATCCCCGCCGCCTGCGCGACCGTCACCTGCCGCACACCCTCGCCCAAGCGCCCGATCATCAACAGCGGCACGGCGCAGGCTTCGGAGATTCCATAGTTGACCAGCGTGGTCTGGCAGATCTTGCGCCAATGCCTGGCGGCCACCACCATGGAGCTGCTGATGTTCATCTGGAGAGCGGCGAGGTTCTTTGGCACGAGGGAATGCACACAATGTTAGTTTGCTAACTATCAATATGGCATTGGCGGGGAAAGCTGGTCAAGTTTTGAAACAATTCTCATGCTGGCAAACGAGTTTTCACAGCTCATCCAGTTTGATTGGTTCGCCAGTTTCCTGACTGCGGGCGCATATGAGAGCCGAAAGGTCAAAATCGTCCAGACGGTTCAGAATTGCTTCATAGAGATCTGCCGAAACCAGATACGCCGTGATTCGATTGTTATCCAGCACCGCAATAGGCCCGATTTGTGTATCCCGCATGACAGCATCGGCGTTTTCAGCAAGCTCGGAGATGCTGATCATCCTTTCGGCCAAAACACATTGCATGAATCAGTCTCATCTCGGGTTTTGTCGCCATGGAAGCTACTTCAACCCAGTTGGCAAGGCCCAGAAGAAACCTGTGACGAGGTTTTTCGTCCAGCTTTACACCCCCCGCCCCTTCCTCAGCATTACATCCAGTTGATCCACCACCTCCGCCCAATCCGCGTCATCCAGAATTTCCTCGCGCAGCAACTCCGCCTGGCTCTCGCTCCAGAAGAACGCGTCCGCCAGGTGCAGTTCGGGTTTGAGCGGCGAGTGGGTGGCGATGAATTTATCAATGCTTTCGGCGTCGTCAGGCAGGCCGAGTTGTTTGAACAGGGCCGGGAGGCTGTGGGTGGGGGATTGCATGTCGGGCTCCTTCGTGATGGCTGAATGAGGGTGACCGCGGCGCGGCCATTCGCGGGTAAGCCCGCTCCCACAGGGTTTTCGCAATTCCTGTGGGAGCGAGCTTGCCCGCGATGATGACGGTTACGCCGACAGACTCAACTCGCAGACCTCGGCATGCGGCACCATTTTCAAATATTCCGGTACGCTCATGTGTACCAGGTTGTTGTGGTTGCCGGCTTCGAGGTAGATGTCTTGCTGCCGGGTCAGCATTGGGTCGATGACCATGTCCAGTCCATAGGATTCGCCCAATGCAGGCACGGCGCCACGTTCGCAATCGTCGAACAGGCGCGGCAAGTTGCTTTCCCGGGTGACTTGCCATTCGCTGCTGCCACGGACTTTGCTCAGGTCCAGGTGACGGCTGGCGGGCAGTACGGCCATCAAGAAATGTCCGTGGTGGTCGTCAAGGATCACCGATTTGGCCACCCGTTCGGCAGGAATACCTGCGAGCCGCGCCGTTTCAAGGCTGCTGGCCGAGTGCGGATGGGAAACGATGTCATATTCGCAGTGCGCCTTTTCCAGGCTGTTCTGCACGGTTCTTGCCATACGCATGATGCACCTCGGTGTCCGCACCCACGGATGGCGGACGATGGTTGAAGTTTTTCTCTCCATTAAAAGTCTAGGCCCGCCAGTAGGATCCGGCGGGAAATCCGCCCGTCGGATGCTGTCGATAACTGGTCAAAATTCATACAGCCGCAGGCTCAACTAGACTTGTATACAGAGCCACGAACGGCTCGCGGACGGATGACTCTCCCGGAGGGTCAAGTGAACATTCGTTGCTGTGTAATTGCGCTGCTGCTGGCCCTGAGCGGACGGGTTTTCGCAGCGGACACCCTCGTCGTGCTGGTTCCCGACCCGATCGGGATCTGGCTGATCACCTTTGGCATCGTGTTTATGATCGCCGAGGCGGCCTTGCCCAATTTCGGCGTGGTCGGTTTGGGCGGCATTGTGATGTTCGTGATCGGCGCGGTGATTCTGACCAACGCCGAAGTTCCCATTCCCTTGATCATCGGCCTGGGGCTGATCAGTGGGCTTCTGTTGATTTTCCTGCTGATCCGCGCCTTGAAAACCCGGCCGCGCCGCAACTTCAGCGGCGACGCCGAATTGCTGGGCAGCGTGACGCCGATAACCTCGTTGCAGGCTGGCAATGCTTATGTCGGCTGGGTGCACCTGCAAGGCGAACAATGGCAAGTCATGAGTGCCACACCGCTGAAACCGGGACAACAGGTCCGGGTGGTGGCACGCAAGGGTCTACTGCTGCAAGTGGCCGCGACTGACGCGGTACCGGGTGGAGAATAGTCATGGGTCTGCAATTGGGTTTTGCCGCGCTGCTGTTATTGCTGATTGCACTGGCCGGGTCGACTTTCCGCATTCTGCGCGAATACGAACGCGGCGTGGTGTTCCAGCTCGGACGCTTCTGGCAGGTCAAGGGTCCGGGTCTGATCCTGCTGATTCCGGCGGTTCAACAAATGGTTCGTGTCGACCTGCGGACCGTGGTGCTCGACATACCGCCACAAGACGTGATCACCCGCGACAACGTCTCGGTCAAGGTCAATGCAGTGCTGTATTTCCGCGTGCTCGACCCGCAAAAAGCGATCATTCAGGTCGAAGACTTTCTCATGGCCACCAGCCAACTGGCTCAGACCACGTTGCGGGCGGTGCTCGGTAAACATGAACTCGATGAGTTGCTGGCCGAACGGGAACGACTGAACGTCGACGTCCAGCAAGTGCTCGATGCCCAGACCGATGCCTGGGGTATCAAGGTGGCCACCGTCGAGATCAAGCACGTAGACCTCAACGAATCGATGATTCGCGCCATCGCCAAACAGGCCGAAGCCGAACGGGAACGTCGGGCCAAGGTGATCCACGCCGAAGGCGAATTGCAGGCCTCGGAAAAACTCATGCAGGCTGCCGAAATGCTCGGGCGCCAGCCGGGAGCCATGCAGCTGCGCTACATGCAGACGCTGAGTTCGATTGCCGGGGACAAGAGTTCGACCATCGTCTTCCCGCTGCCGATCGAATTGCTCAAGGGGATGGCGGATTTGTCGTCAAAATCCTGATACACCGATAACCTGTGGCGAGGGAGCTTGCTCCCGCTGGGTCGCGAAACGGCCCCAACATCTGCGACTGCTACGCAGCCGAGCGGGAGCAAGCTCCCTCGCCACAACAAGATTATATTTTGCGCAATTGTTCCAACGCCTCATACGGTTCCCGCGCCCAGCGTTCCACCCGCTCACGAAGCAGCGTTGAGGCTTCGCGATGCTTGCCTTCGCTGTCGTCGACAAACACCTGCGACGGCTGCTTGGCATGCTGCCCCGCCGCCGCAAACACCTGCGACGGCTGCTTGGCATGCTGCCCCGCCGCCGCAAACACCTGCCTGCGCTGCTCGAAGTCCAAAGCAAAGAGCGCTGCCAACCGCCCCGCCATGGCCTGCGGCAGTTCACTGTAATTCACCGCCCAGCCGCCAAATGCCTGGCATTGCGCCAACCCCGACACCAGCAACCGCGCCAACCGCCGAGCGATGTAATCCTCACGGCTGCTGAATGGAAATTCGTCATCCAGCACACTGGCGCCGATCATCCCCGGCACCATGTGCACGCCCGGGCGACGCAGATGCGAGACAGCAATTTCCAACGGGTCACGATAAAGAAACAGCCACGGCGTTTCAGGGAAGCATTCACGCAGCAACGGCAGTTCACCGATGTTCCAGGCGTCGAGTTTGATCACCAGCCGTTGCTCCACGCCGCGCCGGCATTGCCCGTAGGCCGACAGTAATCCTTTGATCGCGGCACGGCGCTCGACGGTGGGTAGATCGCTACGCAGAAACGCATCCAGCGGCGGTGGTTCGCTGATGACAATATGATTGTCGAGTTGCGCCAGCATCTGGCTGATCAGGGTCGAGCCACAGCGGGAGGCGTGAAAGATAAAGGCGCTCGGCGGTAGACTTGGGCTGCAAGCCTGCCAGTCAGCGAGGGTCGACAATGCCGTCGTTCGGCGAAACGCCTGATTGAACGGCAGCCGCAGCGCATCCTCCACGGCGTCACGAAAAAACGGCTGGTGCAGCCGCGCGTCACCGAACCAGCACCAGTCGACTTGCCATTGCCCGGCGTCTTGCCACACGCGAATCGGCAACCAGCCTTCGAGGTTCAGGCGCTCCATTGTTCAGTCCACTGGCGGCGACCGTCGCGCATCGCCGCGCGCAGTTCTTCACGGGTAAACGCAAGGTCACGCTCGGCGGCCAACTCCAGGGTGCGGGCGATAAAGGCTTCGTTGTCCTGCAATCCCTGCAAGGTCTTGCACAATTGCGGATCGCTGACCAGCAGCGCCTTGAACTGCGCAAAAGCGTTATGACCGATGTCGGGCGACGGCGTGGTTGCCACCCCGTCGATAATCGCCTGCTCCAGCCAGGCACCGGGCCGGCAATCAAGCACCAGATGAACCCGTGCCCGGGTATCGCGATTGTCCACGCGATGCGGCCTCGCCAGGTCGAGATACCAGCATTCGCCAGCGGTCATCGGCATGCGCTGGCCGTCCAGCATGAAGTCCACTTGAGGTGGGCTGAGCAGCGGAATGTGCAGACGCAAGTCCGCTCCCGGTTCGCCCAGGTCATAGTCGCGATGCTCGTGGATACGCCCGCCAGGGCCAAGTCGCAACAGGCGCGCGCAGACGATCTCCAGCGGCAGATCCCGCAGCCCTTGCTGCCATCTGACATCCCGTCGCCAGGGTTCGCGCCATTGCGGCTCACCGCGGCCGGGTGCCAGTTCCGTCAAGGCATCGGCTGCGGAAATCAGCGCCACGCCGCTCCAGTCGCCCGTGTAATAAGCGCTGTTGAAATGACCGTGCCAGTCGCCCTCACCAATCGCCGCCAGCGCCTGCAACAGCAACGGCAAATCTACCGTTACCGGCAACCGTGAGAATGCCGGCCGGCTCATCGTTTTGGCAGCACCGCGCATTCACCGAGCCAGGTCAGTAAGCGGTCGAGACAGGCCTCCACCGACAGCGCGCCCGTGTCGAGCACCAACGACGCGCATGGTGGTGGTTCGTAAGGCGCGGAGACGCCGGTAAACCCCGCCAACTCACCCCGTCGAGCCCGGGCGTAATGACCTTTGGGATCACGCTGCTCACATACCGCCAAAGAAGCGCTGCACCAGACTTCGCGATAATCCTCGCCCAACCGTCCGGCGAACAATTCACGCAGTTCCACTAGGGGAGCGATCATCGCGAGGATGACGATCTGCCCGTTCTCGACCAACAGCGCCGCGAGTTCGCTGGCGCGGCGGATGTTTTCCAGACGATCGCCGTCGGTAAACCCCAGATCACGATTGAGCCCGACCCGCAGTCCGTCTCCATCGAGCACCACACTGTGCACGCCGTGCTCAAACAGTTCGGCGTGCAGTGCCTGGGCCAATGTCGACTTGCCCGCAGCCGGTAAACCGGTCAGCAGAATCGCCGCGCCACGATGGCCGTTGCGGGCCTCCCGTTGGGCGCGGCTGATGCTCGCCGTCGGCGCCAGCAGATTACCGGACCGGGTCATGAGCCACCGGCACTGAGATGTTGCCCGCCGCCCACGCCTCTTCGCGATTGGCCAGTGCCGTGGCGATAGACTGGACTTCGGTTGATTGCACCTCGTCCGGCAGCGGATCGAGACCGGCGCTGGCGAAGATTTGCCCGTAAGCGTTGCGCAGGTCCGCGTAGGACAGGTCGCGACGCAGATCCGCCTGCAACGTGTTCAACTCGCCCTGGATCAGATCCAGTTCGCCCAACCCTGCCGCCTGATATCGGTTGCGCAGTTGACCGACGATTTGCCCATCGATGTTCGACAGTTGCTGATTGGTCTGGAACTGCCGCAACGCTTCGCGGTAGTTGGCGTTGGCCACATAGAGCTGGGCCAGCACTGCGATGGACATCGCCTGACGACGTGCCGTGGCGACTTCTTCGCCGGCCTTGGCGACGTCGATCGCGGCGGGTGCGGAGATCACATTGAACAGGTTCCAGGTGACCTTCACCCCGTAATCCGCCCAGCCCTGCTCCACCAAAAACGAGTTGCTGTCGTAATGCCCGCCAGCGGAGAACTCCAGCCCTGGTAACAGGCGCAGCATGGCTTTGCGGGTTTCGGCGGCGCTGATGCGGGTCTGGTAATCCTGCTCTCGCAGCTCCGGCCGACTGGTCAAAGCTTCCTGTTCCAGGCTGGCGAGGTCGACCTTGAGTTCCGGAATGACATAATCGTCCTGGGTCGCCAGTGTCAGCTCGGTGTTCAGCGGCAGGTTGATCAGGGTCGCCAGCTCGGTTTTCGCCAGCGACAGCGCACGGCGTTGCTCTTCCAGTTGCCGGGTGGCTTCGATCAGCGAGCGTTGATAAGCCAACGACTGAATCGGATCGCCGATGCGCTGCTGGCTCATGCTCTGGCTATTCTCACGGGCGGTGTCGACTCGGGCCATGAGGCTGTCGATCTGCTTGAGCAAGCGTTCGGCAGCCACGGCTCGCCAATAGGCCGAGCGCACGTCCTGAACGATGGTGTTGATCACCTTGCGCCGCCGCTCCTGCACGATCAGCCGCTGATCGCCCTGCTGCTTGGCGCTGATGTAGCTGACGCCGAAGTCGAGCACGTTCCAGACCATGGTCAGGTCCGCCACGTCACGGTCGCGGTCCTGGGAGGTCGACGGCTCCAGGGACTGGGTGCCGGTGCGCACGCTCCGGCTGCTGGAGGCGTTGACGTTGTTGCGCCCCACGTAACCGGCATCCAGCGCCATGCGCGGCAGCATGTCGAAACTGGCGAGGTCAAATTGGCGCTTGGCCAGGGCTTCTTCCATGATCTTGAGCCGGCCTTCGAGGTTGTATTTCACCGCGCGGGCCATGGCCTGGTGCAGGGTCAGCGGGCCGCTAAGGGGCTCCTGACCCTTGTACATGTTTTGCAGATCGCTTTTGGCGCGCTGTTGGCTGACGCTGCGTTCGATCGGTTGACTGGTGACTGCACATCCGCTGATCGCCAGCGCCAGCAGGCTGGCGCCGAACAACTTATGACTTCTTTTCATCCTTGTATTGCCCCCGGTGCCGCACTGCTTTTAATGGTTCTTTCAGGCCTGCATTTCACTGATGCCGACCTGTTGCAAAGCCGCGGCCAGGCTGTCGACCTGCCGTTGCTCGGTGTCTTTGAGCTGTTGTAATTGCTGGCCAAGACTCGGTGCGCCAAACACGCCGCGCAGCCCTTGGGAAGCATCCCCCGCTTTGATTGACTGATTACCAAAGGTGTTCAGCGAATCCCCCTCGCTACTGGTGGCCTGATTGAACAGGCTCGACAGCGTGCTGCTGCCGAAGACCCCGCCATCGCCCCCGCCAAAGCCGAGGAAGCCGTGGCCTGAGCCATCGCCACCGTTGTTACTGCTGCTGAATACCTGGGCGATAAAGCTTGGCGCCAACGCCCCGTGGTTCATGAAGATGTCACCCAGAGGGCGAATGCCATTGCCGATCACCCGTTGTTCAAACAGCGGGGCAAAGGTCAGCGGCGAGCCTAGATCGCCAGTGGGTGGGGTGAAGATGATCGGTTGCAATGGCACGTTCGGTGGATCGGCCACGACCACCGGTGTCAACACCAAGGGGGGTGGCGTCGGTACGGTGTCGATTGTGTAGTTATTGGATACCGCGACGCTGGCGCCCAGGTTGCCCGCCAGGTCCGTCACATTGCTGGTGTCCAGCGCAATGAAATTACTTGGGTCGGTGATGTTCGCGGTGGGCGTGAAGGTGCCGGTCCAGGTCTTGCCGCCATCGCTGCTGGCCAGATTGGTCAGTTCACCGTTGGTCACGCTCAGGTCCGACAAGTCGAAGTTGCTGACCGCTTCGCTGAACGTGAAGGTCACCAGTGTCGTCTGGCCAATTCCCAGCACCGGATTGGCAACCACGATGCTGACGGTCGGGCGGGTCGCATCGAGCGCATAGTTGTTGGAGATGGCGATGCTGGCGCCGGCATTGCCCGCGGCGTCGAGCACATTGCCGGTGTCGAGCAGGATCAGGTTGGTCGCATCGTTGATGCTTGCGGTCGGCGTAAGTGTGGCGGTCCAGGTCACTCCGCCGTCGCTGCTGGCCAGGTTGGACAACACGCCATTGGCCACGCTGAGGTCGGACAGGTCGAAACCGGACACCGCTTCGCTGAAGGTAAAGGTCACCGTGGTGGTCTCGCCGATACCCAGTTTATTGTCCGCGACCACAATGGTCGCGGTCGGACGCACGGTGTCGATGGCGTAGTTGTTGGAGTCAGTCACACCGACGCCGCTGTTGCCCGACACGTTGGTCACACCGCTGTTGTCCAGGCGGATCAGGTTAGTGGTGTCCGTGACGCTGGCGGCAGGCGTGAACGTCGCCGTCCAGGTCACGCCGCCATCGCTGGACGACACGCTGCTAAGGGTGCCGTTGGCAACGGTAAGGTCAGCGTTGCTGAAACCGCTGACCGCCTCAGAGAAGGTGATGGTGACCAACGAGGTTTCACCGACTTTGAGGGCGTTATCGGCGACCACGATGGTGGCGGTCGGCACCTGGGTTTCCACCACATAGTTGGCCGAGTTGGTGGTGCCCGACCCGGTATTGCCGGCCACGTCGGTCACACCGGTATTGTTCAGAGTGATGAGGTTGCTGGCGTCGGTAATCCCGGCAGTCGGGGTGAAGGTTGCGGTCCAGGTGATGCCACCGTCGCTGCTGCTCACCGCGCTCAAGGTACCGTTGGCAACGCTCAAATCACTGTTGTCGAAACCCGTCACCGCTTCGCTGAAGGTGATGGTCACCAGGGCGGTTTCCCCCGGTTTCAGGGTCGAATCACTCAACACGATGGTCGCCGTCGGACGCTGGCTGTCGATGGCGTAGTTGTTGGAATCAGTGGTGCCGCCGCCGGCGTTGCCCGCCAGGTCGCTGATCCCGGTGTTGTCCAGGGTGATCAGATTGGTGGTGTCGTTGATGCCCGCCGAAGGCGTGAAGGTCGCCGTCCAGGTGATGCCGCCATCGCTGCTGCTCACCGCGCTCAGCGTACCGTTGGCGATGGTCAGGTCGGCGTTGGTGAAACCGCTCACCGCTTCGCTGAAGGTGATGGTCACCAGCGAGGTTTCGCCGATTTGCAGCGCCGTGTCCGCGACCACGATGGTGGCCGTCGGGCGCACGGTGTCGATGGCGTAGTTGTTGGAATCGGTGGTGCCGTTACCCACGTTACCGGAGGCGGCCGCCTGCACGCCGGTGTTGTCCAGTGTGATCCGGTTGGTCGCGTCGGTGATGCTGGCGGTCGGGGTGAACGTGGCCGTCCAGGTGATGCCGCCATCGCTGCTGCTCACTGCCGTGAGCGTACCGTTGGCGATGGTCAGGTCGGCATTGGTGAAACCGGTCACCGCTTCACTGAAGGTAATGGTCACCAGCGACGTTTCACCGATTTTCAGCGCGTTGTCGGCCACCACGATGGTGGCCGTTGGCGGCACCGTATCGATGGTGTAGTTGCCCGAGTTGGTGGTGCCACTGCCGGTGTTGCCGGCCACATCGGTCACACCGGTATTGTTCAGGGTGATGACGTTGCTCGTGTCATTCACGCCGGCGGTTGGGGTGAAGGTCGCGGTCCAGGTGATGCCGCCATCGCTGCTGCTCACCGCCGTGAGCGTACCGTTGGCGATGGTCAGGTCGGCATTGGTGAAACCGGTCACCGCCTCGGAGAAGGTGATCGTCACCAACGATGTTTCTCCGGCACTCAGGGCGGCGTCCGCCAGGACGATGGTGGCCGTCGGGCGTTGGCTGTCGACAGCGTAGTTGTTGGAGTCGGTGGTGCCACTGCCGGTGTTGCCTGCCCCATCGGTCACTCCGGTGTTGTCCAGGGTAATCAGGTTGGTCGCATCGGTGATGCTCGCTGCCGGTGTCAGGTTGGCGGTGTAGGTGATGTTATCGCTGGTGCTCAGACTGCTCAGGGTACCGTTGCTCACCGTCAGGTCGGCGAGGCTGAAGCCCGTCACCGCCTCGGAGAAGGTGATGGTCACCACTGATGTCTGACCCACCGCCAGCGCCGAGTCCGCGACCACGATGGTGGCCGTCGGGCGCACGGTATCGATGGCGTAGTTGTTGGAATCGGTGGTGCCGCTGCCGGCATTGCCCGAGCCATTTTGCACCCCGCTATTATCCAGGGTGATGACGTTGGTGGTGTCGGTAATGGCGTTGGTCGGGGTGAACGTGGCCGTCCAGGTGATGCCGCCGTCGCTGCTGCTGACGGAGGTCAAGGTGCCGTTGGCAATGGTCAGGTCGGCATTGGTGAAACCGCTCACTGCTTCACTGAACGTAATGGTCACCAGCGACGTTTCACCGATTCTCAGCGCATTGTCGGCCACCACGATGGTGGCCGTCGGCAGCACCGTATCGATGGTGTAGTTGCCGGAGTTAGTGGTGCCGCTGCCGGTGTTGCCGGCCACATCGGTCACACCCGTGTTGTTCAGGGTGATGACGTTGCTCGAGTCACTCACGCCAACGGTCGGGGTGAAGGTCGCGGTCCAGGTGATGCCGCCGTCGCTGCTGCTCACCGCCGTAAGTGTACCGTTGGCGATGCTCAGGTCGGCGTTGGTGAAACCGCTCACCGCTTCGCTGAAGGTAATGGTCACCAGCGAGGTTTCGCCGGCACTCAGGGTAGCGTCTGCCAGGACGATGGACGCGGTGGGTCGGACCGTGTCGATGGCGTAGTTATTGGAATCGGTGGTGCCGCTGCCGGCGTTGCCCGCCAAATCGCTGATCCCGGTATTGTCCAGGGTGATCAGGTTGGTGGTGTCGTTGATGCTGGCGTTCGGGGTGAAGGTCGCCGTCCAGGTGATGCCGCCGTCGCTGCTGCTCACCGCACTCAACGTGCCGTTGGCGATGGTCAGGTCCGCATTGGTGAAACCGCTCACCGCTTCGCTGAAGGTGATGGTCACCAGCGAGGTTTCGCCGATTTTCAGCGCTGTGTCCGCGACCACGATAGTGGCCGTCGGGCGCACGGTGTCGATCGCATAGTTGTTGGAATCGGTGGTGCCGCTGCCCACGTTACCGCTGGCGACGGCCTGCACGCCGGTGTTGTCCAGGGTAATCAAGTTGGTCGCGTCGGTGGTGCTGGCGGTCGGGGTGAACGTCGCCGTCCAGGTGATGCCGCCGTCACCGCTGCTCACCGCGGAGAGCGTACCGTTGGCAATCGTCAGGTCAGCGTTGGTGAAGCCGGTTACGGCCTGATCGAAGGTGATGGTCACCAGTGACGTTTCGCCGATTTTCAGTGCGTTGTCGGCTACCACGATGGTCGCGGTCGGCGGGGCGGTGTCGATCACGTAGTTGTTCGAGTTGGTGGTGCCGCTGCCGGTGTTGCCCGCCAGATCACTGACCCCGGTGTTGTTCAGGGTGATCAGGTTGGTAGTGTCGTTGATGCCCGCCGAAGGCGTGAAGGTCGCCGTCCAGGTGATGCCGCCATCGCTGCTGCTCACCGCACTCAGCGTGCCATTGGCGATCGTCAGGTCGGCGTTGGTGAAACCGCTCACCGCTTCGCTGAAGGTAATGGTCACCAGCGAGGTTTCGCCCGCGGTCAGCGTCGTATCGGCCAGCACAATCGCGGCGGTCGGGCGTACGGTGTCGATGGCGTAGTTGTTGGAGTCGGTGGTGCCGCTACCAGCGTTACCCGACAGATCGCTGACCCCGGTGTTGTCCAGGGTGATCAGATTGGTGGTGTCGTTGATGCTGGCGCTCGGGGTGAAGGTCGCCGTCCAGGTGATGCCGCCGTCGCTGCTGCTCACCGCCGTGAGTGTCCCGTTGGCGATGGTCAGGTCCGCATTGGTGAAACCGCTCACCGCTTCGCTGAAGGTAATGGTCACCAGCGAGGTTTCGCCGATTTTCAGCGCCGTGTCCGCGACCACGATAGTGGCCGTCGGGCGCACGGTGTCGATCGCATAGTTGTTGGAATCGGTCGTGCCGCTGCCGGCATTGCCGACAGCATCGATGACCCCGGTGTTGTCCAGGGTGATCAGGTTGGTCGTGTCGGTGATGCTGGCGGTCGGGGTGAAGGTCGCGGTCCAGGTAATGCCGCCGTCACTGCTGCTCACCGCCGTGAGTGTACCGTTAGCGATGGTCAGGTCGGCATTGGTGAACCCGCTCACCGCCTCGGAGAAGGTGATGGTCACCAGTGAGGTTTCGCCGATTTTCAGCGCATTGTCTGCCACCACGATGGTCGCGGTTGGACGGAGCGTATCGATCGCATAGTTGTTCGAATCGGTGGTGCCGCTGCCGGCGTTACCCGCGAGATCGCTGACCCCGGTGTTGTTCAGGGTAATCAGGTTGGTCGTGTCATTGACGCTTGCCGAAGGCGTGAAGGTCGCGGTCCAGGTGATGCCGCCATCGCTGCTGCTCACTGCGGTAAGTGTACCGTTGGCAATCGTCAGGTCGGCGTTGGTGAAACCGCTGACTGCTTCACTGAACGTAATGGTCACCACCGAGGTTTCACCAATGCTCAGGCTGGTATCGGCCACCACCAGGGTCGCGGTCGGGCGCACGGTATCGATGGCGTAGTTGTTCGAATCAGTGGTGCCGCTCCCGGCGTTGCCCGCCGAGTCGCTGACCCCGGTGTTATCCAGAGTGATCAGGTTGGTCGTATCGGTGATGCTGGCGGTCGGGGTGAAGGTCCCCGTCCAGGTGATGCCGCCATCGCTACTGCTCACCGCCGTGAGCGTACCGTTGGCAATCGTCAGGTCCGCGTTGGTGAGACCGGTGACCGCTTCATTGAAGGTGATGGTCACCAGCGAGGTTTCGCCGACTTTCAGCGCATTGTCCGCCACCACGATGGTCGCGGTCGGGCGTACGGTGTCGACCGTGTAGTTATTGGAGTTGGTGGTGCCGACGCCGGCGGTGCCCAGCCCGTTTATCACCCCGGTGTTATCCAGGGTAATGACGTTGGTCGTATCGGAAATACTGGCGGACGGGGTGAACGTTGCCGTCCAGGTGATGCCGCCATCGCTGCTGCTGACGGCGCTGAGGGTGCCGTTGGGGATAGTCAGGTCCGCGTTGGTGAAACCGGTCACGGCCTCGGAAAAGGTGATCGTCACCAAGGACGTTTCGCCGATGCTCAGTGTGGTATCAGCGACCACAATGGTCGCGGTCGGCGGTGGCGAATACGCGGTGTTGAGTACACCGCCGTCGTTGTAGATGGTCGAGAAGGAGGTCGGCGAAGTGCCGGTTGTACCTCCGCCCAACGCGGCACCACCGGCACCACTGCCCGCGGCATTACCGGCCAGGGCCGCAAAGTTGGCGGCGGTGATCAGCAGCGTGCCTTTGTTCCAGATCGCCCCGACGCCCCGGCCACCCACGCCGCCATTGCTGGCATTGCTGCCGTAGCCGCCACCGCCACCACCGCCACCACCGGCGCCGATGTTGTTGCTGATGGTCGACGTGCCGATGACGGTTATGGTGCCGCTGCTGGCGTTGTAGATCCCGCCCACTGCGTTGCCGCCGGCGCCACCCACCTTGTCCCAGCCGGCCCCGCCGCCGCCACCGCCAATGGAAATCGTGCCATTGGTGGCCGTCGCACCGTTACCGCCGTTGCTGTAATAGGAAACGCCCACCCCGCCAGCACCGCCAGTGGTGGTACCGCCGCGACCGCCCATGTGGATGGCGTCATAACCGCCGCCATAACCACCGACACCGCCGCTGCCCGCCTGGCCGCCCAATGTGCCGGTGCCCGGCCCTGCCGAACCGCCGTGCCCGCCGCCCTGGCCGCCCAAACCGCCACCGCCACCGCCGCCACCGCCGTAAAAAGCGCCCGTGACACCGCCGCCGCCACCACCACCGGAAGCGGCGTTGGAGGTCACGGTAACGTTTTTCAGGGTCAGATTCCCTGCGTTGAAAATCCCCCCGGCCATTGCGCCCGTGGCGCCGTAGCCACCGTTGCCACCGTTGCCCGACACCAGGCCACGGGTGATCACCAGGCCATCGAGCGTCACGGTACTGCCAGACGCCACTTCAACCACTCGGGTCTTGTACTGACCATCAAGAGTCACATCCGCCGCACCGTCGTTGTTCAAGTCGCCATCAACGTAGACGTTCTTGTTGATCAGCAATTCGGAGGTCAACTGCACCGTCATGCCGGTGCTGAAGGTGACGATATCGCCGTTCTGCGCCGAAGCGAGGGCGGCACGCAGCGAGCCGACGCCAGTGTTGGCGTTGTTGGTGGCGGTCCAGGTGGCCAGGCCCCACTGATACTCGCTCATGGCCGTGGTCGAGAGCACGTTGGCGCTTTCGATGTTGCCGGTGGCAATTTCCAGATTCCAGTCGCCACCGACCCCGGTGCGGTTGCTGGAAGCGGCG
The DNA here is from genome assembly GCF_024168645.1 of Pseudomonas sp. GGS8. Classification (NCBI taxonomy): domain Bacteria; kingdom Pseudomonadati; phylum Pseudomonadota; class Gammaproteobacteria; order Pseudomonadales; family Pseudomonadaceae; genus Pseudomonas; species Pseudomonas sp. GGS8. The sequence goes on from NZ_JALJWF010000001.1 coordinate 1,684,472, forward strand.
ATATCACGGCCGGTCAGTTGCGCCAGCGAGTCGACGAAACTCAAGCCGCGCTCGCCTTCGGCGGTGTAGCAGCCGTAGATCAAGATATCGCCGCCGACGTTCATGTCCTTGCCGATTTCCGCCAGCACGGCGCTGCGGGCCGCGACGTTATCGGCCGACAGATAACTATTACCCAGCCACAGATCACCGGCGTTGCCGTGGGCGATGATCTGTACTGAACTGATGCCCTGATGGGTATCGAGGTAGTCGGCAATCTGCTGCAAGCCGTCCTTGCCCGCGTCCAACTGGACCACCTGAGTGCCGGGTGCGACGCCTTTAAGCAGACTGTCGGCGTCCTTGACCCGCGAATCGACGAACACCACGCTCTGCCCCGGTACCGCAACAGGGGTCGGTGTTGGCGTGGCATCGGCCTGGCCGTGGGTGTCCTTGCTGGCGACCGGATGATCGGCAGTCGGTGCCTTGACCGCGTCGGCCGTGGTATGGCTGTCAACCTGGGCAGTATCGGCAACCGTGGCGGCCACCGCGCCGTCGAACAGCATGCGCGGCTCCAGGGACATAATCATTGGCGAGGCCAGCGCTCGTGCGCCTTGAGTAACCCGCGACTTGCCTTTGCTCCACCACATGCTGCTCACCCGGACTCGAACTTTTTGACAGATCAATGAAAACGCCGCGATCAACTGATCGCAGCGTCGGCTTTCATACGAATGACATTGGCGGCGCTGGCTGAGCCATCGAGCCAAAAGGACAACTCGGCGTACTGCTGGAACAAGTCCGGCGGCAGGATCGTGCGCCGGGACTGCAATTGGACCTTGGCCTTCACCTTGTGCAGCCCCGAGAGGCCAAGGGCCTGGTCGAATTCCGGTGCGTCGTAGGCCAAATGGTTGAAGTCATGTTCGAACCAGGGCTCGCCGATGAAGTCGTAGACCAGCCGCATCACCCGCTCGGGCGCCTGGCTCAGCAGGTCGTAATCGATGATCAGCAACGAGTCGGCGTGTTCGCCGTAATAGGCTTCCTTGAGGGCGGCCCAGGAAAACCCTACCAGCCGATTGCGCTGGGCCAGGGTTTCGCAGCGGCTGTAGACTGTATTGCGTTCGACTGCGTCGCCGAACAGCTTGGTGTTCTCGAAAGGATTGGCGCGGTACAGGCGCTCAAGGCTGTCCATGACCCAGGCGACATTGCGCACGCAGGCAATGATTTTGGCTTGAGGGAACAGATCGCTGATTGCCGGCAGGCGCGAACTCCACAAGCGGTTGGTGTCGAACACCACCGGTTTGTCGGCCTTGTCGGCGTAGAAAGAATCGAACAGGCCGCGCAACAGGCGGCGACGCAGGTCGGTGTTGATCACCGCGCCGAATTCGCTGCCTGCGCTGCATTGTTCCAGAACACCGGAAAAGAGTGCGCCCACAGGGCTGGTCATGCCGGCATGAAAACGCGGATTCTGCAAAAGAATCGCAGAAAGCAGGGTCGAGCCCGAGCGCGGCAAACCGGAGATAAAGTGGAATTGCTGCAATCCATTCACCCGTCATTCAGTCCTTTGTACGACGGAGCGTAGACCATGAATGGCCTTACGACTAGTGGTGCTTTGATATCAATTCGGAGCTAAATCGACTGAAAAACACCCTCTATATAACGACCTGAAAGATGAATCGTTTAAGCCTTGCCTCACCGGATTACTTCAGCACATACAAACGCGCCTCGGCGCCTCCCGCCCGGGCTTCGCTGACGCGCTCCCAGCCCGCAGGCAAGGGGGCGAACTCGTCCGGCCCCTCGATGCTACCGACCAGCCATACTCGACCCGTGCCTTTGGGCAAAGCGCCGAGGCTATCCAGATAGATGTCCTTGGTCACCAGCGTACCGAAACCGTAGGCATTCGGCCGGCTCGACCTGCCATCGGTCAACGGCGGCGTGTACAGCAGCGGTTTGGTGCCTGTCCGGTTGTAATAGACGTAACTCAGGTACCAGAGCATGTCGCTGGTGACGATTCGGTCGCCGGGCATGAAGTGCTGGTTCACGTAGCTGACCATGACGCTGATCTGATCGTCGGTATCCACCGTGGCATTGTTCTTCAGCCCCACCAGTTCGACGCCGGCAAACAGCAGCAGTACGGCCAGCGCCAATACCTTGAAGTCTGTGTACAAGCGATCGACGGCCAGCGCGACAACCATCGGCAGGCCCAAGGCATAAGCGGTCAGGTAACGCTCAATGAACACCGGTGAGATGAACGACACCGCAAACACCAGTAATAACGGAAGCGCGGTGTAGATCACCGCCAGCGCACTGCCACGGAACACACTGCGATCGCGGTCCAACGCCACGCCCGCCAGCGCCGCCAATGCCAGTGGCAGCGTGATAAAAATCAGCGTGGGCAGGTTCTCGCCATCGTCCTGGATCAGGAGCGACCAGATCATCGACGGCAATGAGCCGATCGTGACGGGGGGCTCCCACCCCACATCGCCATTGGCCTTGAGCAGATCCATGTGCTGGATCAGATCGATCAGGCTGGGCACCCACGGCAGATACAACAGCACAATGGCCATATTGGCCATCCACCAGCCCGAGCGCTGAATGTGCCGCAGTCGATAGCCTGGCTGGACACGAATCAGGCCCAGATACAACCAGTGACACACCACGCACAGCGCGGTGAAGTAATGGGTGTAGAACGCCGCTGTCATCAGCAGGGTGTAAATCACCAGATAGCGCGTGCGTTGCGGCCGCTTTATCCAACACATCAAGGCGATCGTGGCCCCGATCAGCCACAACCCCAGCAGCGAATACATCCGCACTTCCTGGCTGTAACGCACCGCCGTGGGCAACAGCGCCAGCAGAACCCCGGCCAGCAACGCGGCGCGGCGGGTCGCGAGCAGGTCCACCAGCCAGACGCCAAGCCCGACCGTGACAATCCCTGGCAGCGCGCTGAGGCTGCGAATCGAAAAAATGCCGTCGCCGAACAGTTCGATCCAGCCGTGCAGCAGCATGAAATACAGTGGCGGATGCACATCATGGGCCGCGTGCTCCCAGATCCCGGCCAGGGAATACTGGCTCAGTAACAGGCTGGAACCTTCATCGCCCCAGATCGCCGCCGCCGTCAGGTCGTAAAACCGCACCAGTGCGGCCAATGCCAGGATCGGCAGCAGCCAGTGCTCCCGCGCCCATCGAAGCAAGCGACGGGCAGCCGCCCACGAGCCCGGCATCGCGTGCGGATCCTGCGTATCGCCCAACGGTGTTTCTCTACGCGCCTCCATTGCCTCCCCTTGTTTTGACCCAGTGAATGATGACCCAGTGAATACGGAAATTTCCCGAGCACTGTAGGACAGCCGCAGGCCCGCCGTCGATGATGACTTTGCGACGGACGACGTCCGGCAATCATTGCGATCAGAGTCTACGCTTTGGCGTGGCGTGACCCAGCCACGGAGATGAATGGAGTCGGCTGATCACTGCGAACTGCCCGGATAACCGGGCCTGCAACGTGACGCATCAGACACTAACCTGAGGGATGAGGAACTATGGAAGTATTCATGGGCACTATCCAACCTTTCGCCTTTAACTTCGCCCCCAACGGCTGGGCCCTGTGCTATGGCCAGACGCTGGGGATCTCACAATACCAAGCGCTTTTCTCACTGCTGGGAACCTACTATGGAGGCAATGGCACCACCAATTTCATGCTGCCCAACCTGCAGGGCCGTATGCCGATAGCCCAGGGCAACGGCCTGGGCCTGACCCCGCGCGTCATCGGCGAAGTCTCCGGGACCGAGAACGTCACCGCGACCATCACCAACCTGCCCAACCATACCCACGCCCTGTCCGGGCTCACGGCCACCACCACCCTGCAACTGGCCAGCCCGGCGAGCAACCCGGTCACCAACCCGACCGCGACCAACTCGTACATCGGCGCCTCGGGCGGCGGGCCCGGCTCGGCGAGCATTTACTCCGATCAGCAAGGTGCCGCGGCCGTGCCGCTCAAGGGCGTAACCAGCACGGTGACGGGGGAAATCTCGTCCACCGGCAACGGTTTGCCCATGGAAGTGATGAACCCGTTCCTGGTGCTCAACTTCAGCATCGCCCTGAACGGATTGTTCCCTTCGCGTAACTGAGGGTCTGGCCGGGGGATGTACATCCCCCGGCCACTTTGCTTGATGGAGGGATGCCATGCTGCAACAGGTTCAAAGCCAACACTTTCAGGCACTGCTGGGCAAGACCGGGACGCTGCGGCTGCCCGATGGCAGTGAATTGCCGATCCATATCGACACCCTGAAAGAAACACCCCATTCACAGATGCCCAAAAGCGAGCGCATGCCGTTCAGCGTCGAGCTCAACAGCCTGCAACCCACTGACTTTGTCGATGGCTTGTGTGCGCTGGAGTTACCGGAATTGGGCCAGGTGGAAAATATTTTTGTCTCGCGAGTGCCGACCATGGGGCGGGATCCGCAACTGGGCTACTTTTACATCGCGTTCAACTGAGAACTTTGTGGGAGCGGGTTTGTGGTGAGGGGACTTGTCGGACCGCCGCACCGCCCCGTTGGGCCGCGCAGCGGACCCAGGATCGGCGAGCGCTGCGCACTCGAACGGGGGCAAGCCCCCTCGCCACACAAGCCCGCTCCCACAGTTTTTTGTATTGCTCTTAACCCTGCGGGTACCACACCAACCGCTCCGCCGCCGGGTTGCGCTCTTCAACCTGAAACCCCAGCGCCAGGTAATGCTGGCGCGCATGGAGATTGTTGGCCCAGACCACCGTCGCCACCGGGCAGCGAATTTGTTGCGCGGCTTTTTGCACGCCTTGCAGCACCGTCCGCCCGTAACCCCGGCCTCTGGCCTGGGGGATGAACGCCAGGTACAACACGCGAATTTCATTGGGGCCGAAGTCGGTGGTCAGCGCGCCGATGGCCGTGTCGAGTTTCTCGATCACGTAATGCATGGCGTCGGGAAAATTCTCCCCCAGCCCTTGTTCCTGCACATTGAATTGCTGAGCAACCAGATGCTCAACCACTTCCTGCTCGCCGTCGATCCATTGCAGATCCGGCCGCGCCGCCTGGTAAAGGCTGTGCAGAAAAGGTCCATCGCTGGTGCGCGAAGGCCTGACCACCAGGCCGTCCGCTGCCACTGAATCGCTGTTCGCCATCGCTGTTCTCCCTAGAAACCGCTTTCCCTGACCCCCAGGGCTGCCATGCGCCGCCAGGCAACGCCCAACAACGATTCGCCGCTGCCCTGCAACACCACAATGCCGCGCAAAGGTTGCACCGGCGTCGGCGTTTCTTCGAGGACGCTCAACCGCGCGCCATACTGCGCCTGCACCGGCTCGGCGCGCTGATGCTGATCCCGGCGCACGGCAATCGGCCCGTGGTGATCGGAGGTCAGGGCTTCCTGATCGACATATTCCACGCCGTTGGTATCGATTTCGCTCAATTGCACGGCAATCGCCGGGTGCATCGGGTCGTCGGCGATGAACCGTCCGCTGGCACCCGGGGCGACACGCCAGAGCTCGGCTTCGGCCAGATAACCGCGTAGCCGCGCGCCGTCTTCGACCACCCGCGCCAAAGGATCTTTAGTCGAAAGCCAGCGACCGACTGTTAACTGCGGCAGCAGATCGCGCACCTTGCCGGCGTGGGGCGCCCGCAACAACAGACGCTCACGCTGGGCGACCAGGCCTCGGTACTCGGCCACAGCTTCGGCCAGACGCTGTTCGACAATTCCGGCGTCGGCCGCGGTTTCGCTGCGGCTGGCCTGACGACGCATCTGCAACTGCTGAATCTGGATCTCGCGGCGAACGATGGCCTGGCGTGAGTCCAGGTCCGGTGATTCCAGCTCGATCAGCACCTCCCCTTGGGCAACGACCTGGCCGTCGTGCACATTCACCGTTTTGACCCGCGCCGCCACTGGCGCGTGCAGGGCACTGGCGCGGCCAGCTTCCAGCATCGTCGGCAATTCAACCGCGCTGCGCCATGGCAGCGCCAGCAGCAACAACAGCCCAAGCAACGTCAGGCCGCTGAGCAGAACCCTAGGCGTATGCGCCTGTTCGCGACGGCTCCACCATTGCCGCCACTCGCTCAGAATCGGCAGGAAGATGAACCACACCAGTTCCACCAGCATCAGGAAGATCCCCAATACCTTGAAGAACAGGTGATAAACCGCCAGCGCAATCCCGAAAAACAACGCCGCGCGCCACAGCCACGAGCCGTATCCCCAGATCAACAAACGCCGCTGCATCTTCGGCGACCACGGCTCCGGCGCAGGGGCAGCGTAGCCGAACAGAAACTCGCGCAATCGCCAGCGACACAAGGCAAAGGCCCGCCCCTGAAGGTTGTCCACTTCCCAGAAGTCGCTGAGCAAGAAGTAGCCGTCGAAACGCATGAACGGGTTGAGGTTGATCACCAGCGTGGTGATCCAGGTCGCACTGGCGAGCATGAACGCCGCCGTGCGCCCGGGGCCATCGGGCAGTAGAGACCAGGCAAGCAGCGCGATACACGCCAACACCAGCTCCGCCAGCACCCCGCCGGCGCCGATCAGCAACCGCGCTCGTCGATCATTGACGCGCCAGGCATCGCTGACGTCCGTGTAAAACATTGGCAGCAGCACCATGAACGCCACCCCCATGCTCTGCACCCGACAACCGGCGCGCTTGGCCATGAAGGCATGGCCAAACTCGTGGCACAGCTTGGCGAAAAACAGCGCCACCGCGAACGCCAACGCACCGCCGAGGCTGAACAGGTGCGGAAAGGTGGCGATGAATCGCTGCCAGTCCCGCGACACCAGAAACACCCCGAGCCCCAGCGTCGCGGGCAATCCGTAGCGCAACGCGCGCGGGCCGAAACGCTCCAGCCACGGCCAGGCGCGATTGAGAAAAGCGTCCGGTCGCCACAACGGAATCCGGAAAAACAGGTATTGATGAAGCAGGATTTTCCATAGGCTTTGGCGTTGAGCCGCGGCCTTCAGGCTGTAACTGGCGCGCTGCGATGGGTCGAGGGCGCTGATCAGGTCGTGGCCACGCAAAAACTCCAGTAATTGTTCAAGCGCCGCGCCGTCCAGTGGCAGCCCTGGCTCGCGGTTGGCGGCACGCAGCACCTGCTCGGGATCACCCAGGGACCAATGACGCAGCAAGCGCATCGCCGCCGCGCCGAGTTTGAAATAACGTCCACGCACCGGGTCGGCCAGGGTCCAGCACGGTGACCCGTCGAGGGCCGGCGCCGCCGTCGACAATTGCAGGTCTGCCCGCAGGCTCGGCAGGCTCATCTAAAGGCCCACGCTCTGACGCAACCCGGCCAGCGGTCGACGCAACAGGTACAGCGCCAGCGGCGCACGGTCACCGAAGACTTTCGCCGTGCCACGCAGGCCAATGCGCGGCGGTGCGCCGTCGAATGTCGCATCCAGTCGATAAGCCAGTTGCCCGCCAGCTGTTGGCTGCGCTTCATAGGCCGAACGTTCGAGTCTGGCCTGGTGCCGCTGCAGTGGATCGCTGTCGAGAAACAGTGCGACCTGCGCCCCAGGCTCCAGGGCGATCGCATCGCCCACGGCCAATTCGATGCGCAACTCGGCCTGATTCGGGTCGGCGAGTTCCATCAAGCGCTCGCCGGTCTGTACCGGTTTGCCGGTCCAGCGTTCGGCATCGGCGAACACCGCAATACCGTCCCGCTCGGCACGCACTTCGCTGCGCTTGAGCAGTTCACGGGCGTAATCCCGTTCGGCGCGTTTCTGCTCGACGCGGGCCGCCAGCAGATCGATTTTCGAACTGGATTCGGCATCGGCGAAGGAGCGTTGGGAGTTGGCCTTGAGTTCCGCCTCGGCAACGCCCAGGGCGCGCTCGGCCACATCAGCCTGAGCCTTGAGCGTGGTGCTTTCGAAGCGCAGCAACAAGTCGCCGGTCTTCACCGTCTGATTGGGTTTGACCAGGAACTCGACGATCACTCCGTCCAGTGGCGCGGCGACCACCCGGCCGCCCAACGGGACGACCTCGGCCGGTGCCAACACCGATTGGCGCACTGGAATCAGTAACCCGAGCAACAACACGGCGACCAGTGCCACCTGACGCTTGCGCGTCCAGCGCAGTCGCCAGGGTTTGCGCGGTAGCTGCGCCAGCCAGGCATGGCTGTAGGTGTCGCCCAGTTGCGACAACAGCACCTGCTCGGCAGGGTTCCATGGCACATCCCGCGCCAGCCACAGCCCGCCGAAGATCTCGCCCTGATGATCAATCAGTGGCAACCAGAACACCTGAGCGGCTGACAGACTTTGCCAATCGGCCTGAATCGATTCACTGAGCAGATCGGGCGCGATCACCCGCGCCTGTTTCAGCACCTCGAGCTTGAACAGCTGCGCGACCGCTTGCTCGACAAACGCCACGAACGGTCCATTCGGCTCCACCGCACTGACACCGGTCACCGCCTGCACCTTGCCGGCGATCAACAACGCGGCATGGCGAAAACCGAACAGCGCCTGGCCGTCATTGACCAGGCTGTAAGCCAGTTGCGCAGGATTACGAGCCGCGCGGGTCTGGCGTTCGAGGTCGAGAAACCTGGCGAACACCTGCTCGGCGCCGCCCGTTACCGGGGCGTTCACTTGAGCTCCGCGAAACGCGCCGTTCCGCTCATCCCGGCCAACAGGCCGCTGGCGTTGGGCAGCGTCGCCACCAGCAGCAAGGTCTGGCTGCCTTCGTCGATCCGCGCACCGAGGCGCTTGACCGTGGCATCCAGCGGCTGACCGGTTTCATCGGGGACAAAACTGAACGTCTGGCCGGGCTTGAGCTTGCCCATCCAGCGTGACGGCACCAACAGGTGAATTTCCAGGGTGCGGTTATCGACCACATCCAGCAACGGCGCACCGGCGGCAACGCTTTCGTAGCGCTTGACCTTGCGTTCGACGACCTGGCCATCGAACGGCGCGACTACGCTGCAGCGCTTGACCTGAACCTGATAAACCTGAGATTGCGCCTGGGTCTCGCTGACCTTGGCCTCGGCCCGCGCCACTTCAAAGCGCCCGACCGAATTCAATGCCGCCAGTTGCCGGTTATGGGCCAGCTCCTCACCGGCGCCACGATTGGCGGCCTGAGCCGCGTTGAGCTGAGCCTGATAAGCCGAACAGTCGAACCGCGCCAGGGTGTCGCCCTTTTTGAACGACTCGCCCTCACTGAACGGCAACTCGACAATCCGGCCGGACAACTCGCTGGCGAGCACCGCCTGATCCCGGGCTCGCAGCACGCCACGGGCTTCACTGCTGGCTGACGCGTTACCGCCGACCGCGTTGCTTTCCAGCAACGGATCGTCTGGCGCAGGCGTTTGCGCCTGTACTACGTACGTTACAAAGGTTAATCCCGCAACCCAAATACGAAAACGCCGCATAACCGTAACTCCCTGACGGATGAGCGGAGTCTACGACAGCGGGGGGGCGCGTCAAGCGGATGGCCATCATTGGTTGGAAGAGCGCGTTGGCGGATAGGTATTAATTTCCTTACAAATCATCCGGAAGGTTCCCACACCATCACCGGACAGCCACTCATTGTAGACGCAGGAATATCACCTTAATCTCGCCGAACTGAACCCTACACGCAGCGATTAATTTCGCTGGCAGTCAGGGTGAAGAAACCGGCTCCGACCGGTTTTTTCGTTTTTCTACGAGCAGATTAACGCTGCGCCATCTCCGCCACCGGATACACCGACTCCCACCCCCTACCCAACGCCTTGTACAACCCCACCATCGCCAACGACACCCCGGTCGAGCTCTCGACCCACTACTGCTCGGTCGCCAGCAATTCGCCTTGCACGGTGAGGATGTTGATCTGATCTGGATTGATTCAGACGCAATGCTAGCAAACATCCTTCTGACTGATGTATTGGCAGGTCTGCCGCCATCGCGGGCAAGCCCGCTCCCACAGTGATCTTCAGTGGATGCGGACTATGTGTTCAACACAGAACCCTGTGGGAGCGGGCTTGCCCGCGAAGGGGCCAGATCAGACACCACAAAACTCAGCGTTGCATCCCCCAACGCTTCACCGTCACCCGCTCCAACGTATCAAACACCAGATTCTCCACCAGCAACCCAATCAAGATCACCACCGCCAACCCGGCAAACACCTTGTCCGTATACAGCTCATTACGGTTCTGGAAAATGTACCAACCCAAACCGCCCTTGCCACTGGTAGCGCCAAACACCAATTCAGCAGCGATCAGCGTGCGCCAGGCGAAGGCCCAGCCGATTTTCAGCCCGGCGAGGATCGACGGCAGCGCGGCCGGGATCAGGATGAACAACACGAAACGCATGCCCTTGAGCCCGTAATTGCGCCCGGCCATGCGCAAGGTTTCCGAGACACCGAGAAACCCGGCATAGGTGTTCAAGGCCAACGCCCAGAGCACCGAATGCACCAGCACAAAAATCAGGCTGTTCTGCCCCAGCCCGAACCACAGCAACGCCAGCGGCAACAGGGCGATGGCCGGCAGCGGGTTGAACATTGAGGTCAGCGTGCTCAGCAGATCGCGACCCAATTGGGTCGACACCGCCAACGTGGTCAGCGCAAACGCCAGCACAATCCCGATCAGATACCCCTTCAACAACACCACCAGCGAAATCCACACCTTGCCCAGCAATTCACCGCTGAGCAGGCCGTCGTACAGCGCGCTGGCGGTTTGCAGAAAACCCGGCAGCAGCAGGTCGTTATTCTGGTATCGGGCAACGGCTTCCCAGAGCACCGCAAGCAAAATCAGAATCAGGCTTTTGCGCAACCAACCCTGCTGCCAAAGACGCCGGCCGAGGGGTAGTTCACGCTCCAGAGGGACGCTTGTCAGCGGCTGCAAAACGGTTTCAAATTCTTGACGTGCAGAGGATAGCTGGCTCATCGAGCACTCCTTTCAATGACTCAATAAGCGATGCGAATATCAGCGAAGTCCAGCTCACGCACGGTTTCAGCGGACTGACCTTCATCGAACAACAGCCGATGAATCCGCCGCGCCGATTCCTGGAACGCCACGCCGCCGAGGCTGTGCAAATCGTATTGATGGCTGTGGACTTCGGCCCGTACCCGACCCGGATGAGGCGACAGCAGCAAGATCCGATTGCCCACCACCAACGCCTCTTCGATGGAGTGGGTGACGAACAGCAACGTGAAACGCACCTCTTCCCAGAGCAGCAGCAACTCTTCCTGCATTTTGCGCCGGGTCAGCGCATCGAGGGCGGCGAAGGGTTCATCCATCAACAGGATTTTCGGTTGCATCGCCAACGCCCGGGCAATCGCCACACGCGCCTTCATGCCACCCGACAAGGTATGCGGATAGGCATCGGCAAACGCCGCCAGACCAACCTTGTCCAGATAGTGCAGCGCCCGCTCTTCAGCCTCTTTGCGCTTGAGGGTTTTGGAAGCGAGCAGCGCAAACATCACGTTCTGTTTGACGGTTTTCCACGGCGGCAGCTGATCGAACTCCTGGAACACCACGATCCGGTCCGGCCCCGGCGCATCGACCCGCTGGCCTTGCAGGCGAATCTCGCCCTCACAGGGCGGGATGAACCCGGCGACCGCTTTGAGCAACGTCGATTTGCCGCAACCGGACGGACCGAGCAACACAAAGCGGTCCGCCGGATCGACCTCGAAACTGACCTGATGGGTTGCTCGAACCACACGCGCCGGCGTGCGGTATTCCAGGCTGACCTTGTCGACCGACAGCAGCGCTTGAACGGCCGAGATCGGATTGCTGGCCATGTGGCCTTGCAAAGGGGCATTCATGTCGATCAGCTCCCTTGCAACGGTTTGGCGTCCTGGAAGAAGTAGTCCTTCCACGAATCCGGTTTGTTTTTGATCGCGCCGACGCGGTAGAGGAACTCGGCCAGCGGGTAAGTGTTTTTCGGCGTGACGGTAAATTCGAACTGCGGGTTGTCGATGATTTTCAGCAACGCCGCACGATCGATTTTTGCCTGGGTGACACGGATGTAAGTGTCGGCCGCCGCGCCTTTATTGTTCTGAGCGAACTCGGCCGCTTCAGTCAGCGCCGCGATGAAGGCCTTATAGGTTTTCGGGTTCTCGTTGCGGAATTTCTCGGTGGCAAACAGCACAGTCGGCGAGTTCGGGCCAAGCAGGTCATAGGTATTGAGCACCACATGCACGTTGGGGTTTTCCAGCGCCTGATCCTGGAATGGCGGATTGGAGAAGTGCCCGGTCAACTCGGTGCCGCCGGCGATCAGTGCCGCCGTGGCATCCGGGTGCGGAACGGCGATGGTGAATTTGTCGAGGCGATTGAATTCCTTGTCGCCCCATTGCTTGGCCGCCGCGTATTGCAGGAAGCGCGACTGCACCGAAACCCCGACCGCCGGCACCGCAATGCGGTCCTTCTCGGTGAAATCGGCAATGGTTTTGACCTTCGGATTATTGCTCACCAGGTAGTAAGGGAAGTTGCCCAGGGAAGCCACGGCCTTGACGTTCTGTTTGCCGTGAGTGCGGTCCCAGATGGTCAGCAGCGGCCCGACGCCAGCACCGGCAATGTCGATGGAACCGGAGAGCAACGCATCGTTGACCGCCGAGCCGCCGGAGAGCTGGGTCCAGTCGACCTTGATGTCGATGCCTTCCTGCTTGCCGTATTTCTCGATCAGGTTCTGATCGCGCACCACGTTGAGCAGCAGATAAACGATACCAAACTGCTCGGCGATACGGATTTCACCTTCGGCATGGGCCATGGTTGGCGCCACCAGGCTGCCGGCGAGCAGGCTGAAACCCAGGCCGATAGCAGCGGCCAACGATGCAAATGGAAGACGTTTGGACATGAGAGTTCTCCGAAATCAGAAAGGCACGTCGCCCTGGATGGTGGTGCGATACAACTTGCGGCGCAGATGGCTGGGGCATCCGGCGGCGAGGTGAATCAGCGAGCGGTTGTCCCAGAACACCAGGTCGTGGGCCTGCCATTGATGGCGGTAAATGTTTTGCGGCAACACGCTGTGGGTGTAGAGCTCGTCGAGCAATTGTTTGCTCTCGTCTTCCGGCAAACCGACGATGCGGGTGGTGAAACCCTCGCTGACGAACAACGCCTTGCGGCCCGTTTCCGGGTGAGTGCGGACGATCGGGTGAACCACTTCGGCGACCTGAGCGAGCTGTTCCGGCGTCAATATCGGGCGCCAGTTGCCCTCGAATTTGGTTTCGCTGTAGCGCGCCGTGTAGGAATGCGCGGCCGAACGACCTTCGACGGCTTTACGCAGCGCCTCGGGCAAGTTGTCCCAGGCTTTGTGCATGTCGGCGAACAGCGTGTCGCCGCCTTCGGACGGCAGCTCCTGGGCATGCAGCATCGACCCCAGGCTCGGCAGTTCTTTATAAGAGAGATCGGAGTGCCAGAACTTGCCGGCATCACCGAGGCCGATGGATTGGCCGTTCTCGATGATGTTGGAAACGATGAGGATTTCCGGATGCCCGGCCAGCAGGAATTGCTTGAGTACATGGATCTGCAACACGCCGAAACGGCGGCTGAAGGCGATCTGCTGTTCGGGGGTTATGCGCTGGTCGCGGAACACCACCACGTGATGATCCAGGTGTGCACGGTGGATGCGGGTGAAGTCCAGGTCAACGATTGGGCGGGACAAGTCCAGGCCGATGATTTCGGCACCGACGGCGCCACTGAATGGGCGGACTTCGAAGGTTTGCGACGCGAGGGTGGCGGCGCTTGCTGATGCAGGCTTTGGAGAAAAAGAGACGGCTGACATAAAAATCACTCCCACGCACGGCGCGCTCAAGGGCGCGCATCGATCAGAAACTCACGGAGGTCCCGTGTTGGTTCGTGTCGTGCGGCGCGCCGATTGGTCGGCAGGTACGCAGAGGAGTGACTTTATAGATATAAGAATTTAAATTTAAATACCGTTAATGAATAACGATATGGCTTTTGGCATGCACCGTCTGTGAGGCTTGCCCGCGATGAGGCTATCAGCCTCAATAAAAAACTACCGCTCGTGCAACGCCTCGGCCCGAGCCCGGATAATCGGCTTGAGCAAGTAACTGAGCACGGTTTTCTTGCCGGTAATGATGTCCACCGACGCCACCATCCCCGGAATGATCAGCAACGGCTTTTCATCCGTCCCGAGGTGACTGCGCTCAGTGCGCAGTTTGATGATGTAGTAAGTGGTCTTCTTGTCTTCGTCGGTGATGGTGTCGGCGCCGATCTGCTCCAGCTTGGCTTTCAGCCCACCATAAATGGTGTAGTCGTAAGCCGTGAACTTCACCGTGGCGTCTTGCCCCGGATGCAGGAAGGCGATGTCTTGCGGGCGAATCTTGGCTTCCACCAGCAAGGTGTCGTCCAGCGGCACGATTTCCACCAGGTCGCTGCCCGGCTGGATCACGCCACCGATGGTGTTTACCAGCAACTTGTTGACGATGCCACGTACCGGCGATGTCACCAGCGTCCGACTGACCCGGTCTTCCAGCGCCTTGCCGGTAGCCTGGGCCTTATTCAGATCGGTGCGCGCTTCGTTGAGCTGAGTCAGGGCTTCGCTGCGGAATTTGCCGCGAGTCTCGTCGATCTTGCGCTGCACTTCCTTGATTGCCGATTCGGCGCGAGGGATCGCCAGGGTGGTGGCGTCCAGTTGGCCGCGAGTTTCGACCTCGGCACGCTTGAGTCGCAAAACCTCAACCGGGGACACCGCGCCCTGAGCCACCAACGGCTCGGACATGGCGATTTCCTGACGCTGCAAGGACAAACCACTGCGGTACTGAGCCTGTTTGGAGGTGAACTCGCGCAGCTCTTGCTGCTTCTGAATCAATTGCTCCTGCAAGCCACCGATCTCATCATGCAGTTGCTGACGACGACTGATATACAACGATTGTTCGCTGGCGGCCTGGCCGGGTACGGCTTTGAGCACATCGGCGGGGAAATTCAACGGGCGGTCATCGACCTCGGCACTCAAGCGCTCAACACGCAACAGCATCGACAGCCGATCGGCCTCGGTTTCACCAACGTTGGAGGCGAACCGTGTGTCGTCCAGACGTATCAGCGGCGCGCCAGCCTCGACGATTTGCCCCTCCTTGACGAACAGCTCGGAAACGATGCCGCCCTCAAGGTTCTGGATTTTCTGGATCTTCGACGACGGAATCGCCTTGCCGTCGCCCTTGGTGACTTCATCGATCACCGCGAAATTGGCCCAGAGCATCAGGAACACGAAGAAGCCGATGATCGCCCAGGTCGTCAACCGCACCACGCGCGGGGCGTCTTCGATCAGCGCTTTGTTGACCTCGGGAAGAGGCTGGCCTTGCAGCGACGCGGAGCCTTTGAAGTAGCGGCGGATGGATTCTTTGACCCCGGACTTAAGCAACACTGATCTGCCCCTTTTTCAACGCTTCCATCACGGCGGCTTTCGGGCCATCGGCGAGAATCTGCCCACGGTCGATCACCAGCAGGCGATCCACCAGCGACAACAGCGAAGCCCGGTGCGTCACCAGCACCACGGTCTTGTTTTCCACCACGGCAGCGAGGCGTTGTTTCAGACGCTCTTCGCCAGTGTTGTCCATGGCGCTGGTGGGTTCGTCCAGCAACAGGATCGGCGGATTGAGCAGTAGCGCTCGGGCCAGGGCGACATTCTGACGCTGACCGCCGGACAGGTTCTGCCCACGCTCACCGACTTGCAGTTCATAACCTTGCGGGTGCAGGCGGGCGAATTCGTGGACACCGGCCAGTTCCGCGGCTTGCAGCACCAGTTCGTCTTCGACATAGCGCGCGCCCGACACCAGGTTGTCGCGCAACGTACCGGCGAGCAACTGGATGTCCTGGGGCACGTAGCCGATGTTGTGGCGCAGCTCACTGACGTCGATCTGCCGGATATCCACACCATCCACCAGCAGCGCGCCGTCGTCTGGCTGATAGAGGCCCACCAGCAGTTTGGCCAGGGAGCTTTTGCCCGAGCCGCTGCGGCCGATGATGCCGATCTTCTCGCCCGGCTTGATGATCAGGTTGATGCCCTTCAGCGCGGGGTTCTGCTGATTCGGATAGGTGAAGGTCAGTTGACGGCATTCAATGGCGCCTTGCAGGACCTTGCGGCTCAGCGGACGCTCGTCGAAATTGCGCTCCTGAGGCAGCTCCATCATCTGATCGACCGAGGTCATGGTCACCCGGGCTTGTTGATAGCGGGTCAGCAGACCGGACAGCGAGGCCAACGGGCTGAGGGCACGACCGCTGAGCATGTAGCAGGCGATCAAACCGCCCATACTCAGGTTGCCGGCAATGATCTGGTACACGCCGAAGACGATCATGATCACCCCGGCCAGTTGCTGGATCAGCAAGGTGATGTTCATCGCCAGACCGGACAGCATCTTCACCCGCAGCTCGAGGCGGCTGAGGGTGCCGATGGTCTGCTCCCACTGATACTGACGTTCGCTTTCGGCATTGTTGACCTTGACCGCATCAAGACCGGCGAGGGTTTCGATCAGGCTCGACTGGCGCTCGGCGCCCAGGGCCATGGTTCGTTCCATGGTCGCCACCAGCGGCTTCTGCAAGGCATAACCGATCAGCAGTGCAATCGGGAATGCCAGCACCGGAATCCACACCAGATGCCCGCCGAGGATCGCGATGACCAGGAAGATCAACAACGTAAACGGCAGGTCGATCAGGCTGGTGAGGGTCAGCGACGCAAGGAAATCGCGCAGGCTCTGAAACTCATGGATGTTCTGGGCGAAGCTGCCGACTCGCGCCGGACGGTACTTCATGGCCATGCCGACGATGCGCTCGAACAGCGTCGCTGAAATGATCAGGTCGGTTTTCTTGCCGGCCAGGTCCAGGCACAGGCTGCGCAGGCTCTTGAGAATCAGGTCGAACACATAAGCGCCGGTGATGCCGATGGCCAGCACCCAAAGGGTCGATTCAGCCTGGTTCGGCACCACGCGGTCGTAGACATTCATCACGAACAGCGGCGCGGCCATGGCGATGATGTTGATCAAAAAACTGGCGGCGATGGCGTCGGCGTACAGCCAGCGCGAACGCTTGAGGGTGTCGCGAAACCACGAACGCGCGCGCGGGATCAGCGTGCCGTGGTTAATGTCGAATTTGTGTTGGGGTTGGGCGAAGAACACTTTGCCGCTGTAGTCGTCGGCGAGCAGTTCACGACTGACGCAGACTTCGCCACCATCGCTTTCGCTAAGCAGCAAGCGGGCCTGGTCTTCACCGTGCCAGCCGAGCAGCACCGCGCTGCGCCCGTCTTTGAGCAGCAACAGCGCCGGCATGGCAATCGCCGGAATCTGCTCCAGCTTGCGTTGCAGCACCCGCCCCTGCAGCCCGGCGCGAGCAGCTGCGCGGGGCAGCAGCTCGACACTCAGACGCTGCTTGGGCAACGGCAGGCCGGTGGTCAGCATTGCCGCGCTGGCCGGCTTCTGGTGCAACGTGCAAAGGGCTAGCAGACCGTCCAGCAATGGATCGTCATGCAGCGCGCGTGGATCATGAATGAGTTGAACTCGACTGACTTCTGATTCCACGCTCGACACTCTTGGCTAACAGTTGAAATGGGGCAGGACTCAATTCATCCCAGGCAGCTGGACCTTGGGCTTCACGTCATTTTGCACAACGGATGCCAACGGTGCGACTACGCCCTGACTTTTGAGCAATTCGCCCATGGTCGCCTTGATTCGGTACTGAGTAAATAACTGAATGTTTTTGATCTCGACCAGCCGACGGGAAGCGGTGAACAGCTCGTTTTCACTGTCGAGCAGGTCGAGCAGTGTCCGCTCGCCGAGGCTGAACTGCTTCTGATACGCGCCACGCACGCTGGCACTGCGATCGACATATTGCTGGGCGATCGGCACCTGGGCGTTGGCGTTGTTCAAGGCATTCCAGGCCAGGCCCAGTTCTTCGTTCAGCACGCGCAGGGCGTTGTTGCGAATATCCAGCGCCTGGTTCGACAGGTAGGACTTGGATTCCAGATCGGCTTTGTTGCTGCCACCGGCAAACAAATTGAAACGCATGCGCAACATGGCCTGCCATTCATTGTTGTGCCCATTCTGACCATCAAGGTCGTTGTCGGCGGTGCGGCCCAGCTCAGCATCGAAGCGTGGATAGAAGCTCGACTTGGCGGCTTCGTACTGTTTCTCGGCAGCAGCGATATCGGATTCGGCGGAACGCAGGATCGGGCTGTTTTCCAGCATCTGCGCCCGTGCTTCATTCAGGTTGGCCGGCAACAGCGCCATGAAATCGGCAGGCCGCTCCAGTTGATCGGGCATCTGGCCGACGGCGCTGAGGAAGTTGGTCTCGGCGTCAGCCAGGTTGGTCTGCTCGGTAATCAGGTTGTTGCGGGCCTGGGCCATACGCGCTTCGGCCTGATCGAGGTCGGCGCCGCTGCCCACGCCGCGCTGGGTGCGCAACTTGATCTGGTCAAAAATCCGTTCATGGTTTTTCAGGTTGTCTTCGGCCAGGCGCACGAATTCGCGGCGCGTCAGCACGTCGAGATAGACCTGAGCGACAGTCAGCGCGGTCCGCTCCGAGGTGCCCAGCAAGGAATAAGCACGGGAGTTAACGGTGGCTTGTTGACGCCCTACTTCGCTGGACGTCGCAAAACCGTCAAAAACCATCTGCGACAGACGTAAACTTGACTCGCTACGGTTCAGCGTTTCCCAGTGGTTGCTGTTGCCAGCGGCACGGGTGGTAACGCTGTCGGTGCCTTCACGGCCATAACCGCCCAGCAGATCGACCTTTGGCAGGTATCCACCTTTGGCAGCCTTTAATTGATAATCCGCGGCCAGCCGACTGTTGACCGCTGCCTGGATTTCCGGGTGGACATCCAGTGCCTGTTGCATGGCCTGCGGAAGGGTTTGCGCCTGAACAACGCTGGCGGCAAAGGCGAAGGGTAGAACCTTGAACAGGTGCAAACGCATAGTTGGAATTTCCCGGGACTTCTTGTCTTGAATCACTGCAGAACATGGCGCTGCATCGCATGGTGGCAACCGGAATGACCGTATGTCGGAAAGTTCAAAATCGGAACTGGATCACACGCTGTAGGACAGGTCGCCGCTTAAATATCAATGTGACATTACCTTGACGATTGTTTAGGATGGCTCCCATAAGGTCAATAGTTTGGCATAAAGTTAATTTCGAAAAAATATAGCCAAATTATTGACGATTGCGCGTCAAAGTTATGTATCGAATTTTGTAAGAACGTCCAGCCCGATCGGCGAACACGCCCGAGCGGTTCATGGAAGTCAACTGAACGTGACACCCGGAGAGTCTTCAATGAGCAGTGTTGTTGCCATCGTCAAAAGCATTGTTGGTCAGGTTTTCGCGGTGTCCCCAGAGGGCATCCGCCGTGTACTCGTTGAAGGCGACCGGTTGTTTGTGGGCGACCAGGTCGACACCGGTGCCGCCGGCGCCATCACCCTCGAACTGGCTGACGGCCGGACCCTGGACCTGGGCCGCGACACTCAGTGGAGCGGCAGCAATCCGGACTCCAGCACCGACCTTGCGCAAGCCACCGCACAAGCGGCGCCATCGGTTGACGAACTGCAGCAAGCCATCGCCGCCGGCGCCGACCCGACCACCGCGCTTGAAGCCACCGCAGCCGGCCCTACTGCCGCGGGCGCGGGCGGCGCCGCCGGTGGCGGCCACAGCTTCGTGGCTCTGGAGGCAACCGCTGCCCGGGTCGACCCGACCATTGGCTTCCCTACCGCAGGCCTCGCCACTGCGGCTTTGGCAACACAAAACACCACTGGCGGCCAGACCGCCAATACCAGCTCCAATGCTCTGCGCGAATCGACCCTGAGCCTGAGCGCCACGCCGACCATCACCGAGGCCGGTGGTGTACTGGTTTACACCGCGACCCTGACCCAGGCACCGCTGACCGACCTGACCATCACCCTGTCCAACGGCTCGGTGATCGTGATCACGGCCGGCCAGACCACCGGCATCGTCAACGTTCCCCTGGCCCCGAACGACACTGTTTATAACGATCCGACCCAGATCGACGTAACCGTCACCGGAACCACGGGCGGCAGCGGTATCGTGGTCACCCCGCCGACTGCTCCGGCCGTGACCCAGGTCACCGACACCGTCGACACCACCACCGTCACGCTGACGGCCGGCTCGACTGTCACCGAAGGTGGCCAGATCACCTACACCGCAACATTGACCAACCCGGCGCAGACGCCGGTTACCGTGACCTTGTCCAACGGCTCGACCATCACCATCGCCGCTGGCAACACCACCGGCAGTGTGAACGTCCCGACACCGGCCAACGACGTCTACAACAATGGAAGTTCTGTCAGCACCACGATCACCGGGACTACCGGCGGCAATTTCGAAAACCTGGTGCCGAACCCGACGCCGGCCGTCACCACCATTACCGACTCGGTCGACAATACCGGCCTGACCCTGACCGCCACCGGCAGCGTCACTGAAGGTGGCCAGATCACCTACACTGCCACGCTGACCAACCCGGCGCAGACGCCGGTCACCGTCACCCTGTCCAACGGTTCGACCATCACCATCGAAGCCGGTAAAACCACTGGCTCCGTGAACGTCGACACCCCAGCCAACGACGTCTACAACAACGGCAGCACCGTCAGCACCACCATCACTGGCACCACCGGTGGCAATTTCGAGAACCTCGTACCGAGCACCACGCCGGCCGTTACCACCATTACCGACTCGATCGACAACACCGGCCTGAGCCTCAGCGCCACCGGCACCGTTGTCGAAGGCGGCCAGATTACCTACACCGCTACCCTGACCAACCCGGCCGGCACACCGATGACCGTAACCTTGAGCAATGGCTCGGTCATTACCATCGAAGCGGGCAAGACCTCCGGCAGCGTGACGGTCGAGACCCCGGCCAACGACGTCTACAACAACGGCAGCACCGTCGGCACCACCATCACTGGCGCTACCGGTGGCAACTTCGAGAACCTCGTACCGAGCACCACGCCGGCCGTTACCACCATTACCGACTCGATCGACAACACCGGCCTGAGCCTCAGCGCCACCGGCACCGTTGTCGAAGGCGGTCAGATCACCTACACCGCTACCCTGACCAACCCGGCCGGCACGCCGATGACAGTGACCTTGAGCAATGGTTCGGTCATTACCATCGAAGCGGGCAAGACCACCGGCAGCGTGACGGTCGAGACCCCGGCCAACGACGTCTACAACAACAGCAGCACCGTCAGCACCACGATCACCGGCACCACCGGTGGCAATTTCGAGAACCTCGTACCGAGCACCACGCCGGCCGTTACCACCATTACCGACTCGATCGACAACACCGGCCTGAGCCTCAGCGCCACCGGCACCGTTGTCGAAGGCGGTCAGATCACCTACACCGCTACCCTGACCAACCCGGCCGGCACACCGATGACCGTGACCTTGAGCAATGGCTCGGTCATTACCATCGAAGCGGGCAAGACCACCGGCAGCGTAACGGTCGAGACCCCGGCCAATGACGTCTACAACAACGGCAGCACCGTCAGCACCACGATCACCGGCACCACCGGTGGCAATTTCGAGCAACTGACCCCGAGCACCGAGCCGGCGCTCACCACCATCACCGATTCGAAAGACGACACCGGCCTGAGCCTGTCGGCGTCCACCGAAGTGGCCGAAGGTGGTCAGATTCTGTACACCGCGACCCTGACCAATCCGGCGGGCACGCCGGTCACCGTGACCTTGAGCAACGGCGCCGTGATCACCATCGACGCCGGTAAAACCACCGGCAGCGTCACCGTTCCGGCGCCATCCGATGACGTTTACAAAGACGCCGGCACGGTTCAGGCCACCATCTCCACCGCCACCGGTGGCAATTTCGAGAACCTGGTGCCGAGCACCACCCCGGCAGTCACCACCGTCACCGACACCATCGACACCAGCACCGTTTCGCTGAGTGCCACCGCGAACGTCGCCGAAGGCGACACCGTGGTGTACACCGCGTCCGTGTCGGCACCGGTCACCGGCTCGCCAGTCGTCGTGACCCTGTCCAACGGCCAGACCATTACCATCCCGGTCGGTTCGAGCAGCGCCAGCGTGAATTTCACCGCGCCGAACGATGCCCTGGCCGGTGGCAGTTCCTTGAGCGTCAAGATCGACGACGCCAAGGGCGGCAACTACGAGAAGCTGGAAGTCGACGGCAAGTCGGCCGATACCTCGATCACCGATACTCCAGACACCACAACCCTCAGCCTGAGCGCCACCGACTCGGTCGCTGAAGGCGGTTCCATTGTTTACACCGCGACCCTGACCAACGCCGCCGGCACCCCCGTGACCGTGACACTGAGCAACGGCGCCGTGATCACCATCGACGCCGGCAAAACCACCGGCACCGTGACCGTTCCGGCACCGTCCGATGACGTTTACAAAGACGCAGGCACGGTCCAGACCACCATCTCCACCGCCACCGGTGGCAATTTCGAGAACCTGGTGCCTAGCACCACCCCGGCAGTCACCACCGTCACCGACACCATCGACACTTCGACGGTCAACCTGACCGCGACCAGCACTGTGGCTGAAGGCGGCACCGTGGTGTACACGGCTTCCGTGTCTGCTCCGGTCACCGGTTCGCCAGTCGTCGTGACTCTGTCCAACGGCCAGACCATTACCATCCCAGTCGGCGCCAGCAGTGGTTCCGTCAATTTCGTTGCACCCAACGATGCGCTGGCCGGCGGCGGTTCGCTGAGCGTGAAGATCGACGACGCCAAGGGCGGCAACTACGAGAAGCTGGAGGTCGACAGCAAGTCGGCGGATACCTCGATCACTGACACGGCGGATACCACCACCCTCAGCCTGTCGGCGACCGATTCGGTGGCCGAAGGCGGCTCCATCGTTTACACCGCGACCCTGACCAATGCCGCCGGCACGCCAGTCACCGTCACCCTGAGCAATGGCGCGGTGATCACCATCGCCGCCGGTGCCACCAGCGGCAGCGTGACCGTCGATGCACCGAAGGACGACGTCTACAAGGACGCCGGTCAGGTCGAAGTGACGATCAAGGATGCGGCGGGCGGTAATTTCGAGAACCTGGTGCCTAGCACCACTCCGGCGGTTACCAGCGTCACCGATACCATCGATACCTCGACGGTGAATCTGACCGCGACCAGCGCTGTCGCCGAAGGCGGCACCGTGGTGTACACCGCGTCCGTGTCGGCACCGGTCACCGGTTCGCCAGTGGTTGTGACCCTGTCGAACGGCCAGACCATCACCATTCCGGTCGGTTCGAGCAGCGGTTCTGTCAACTTCGTTGCACCCAACGATGCCCTGGCCGGTGGCGGTTCCCTGAGCGTCAAGATCGACGACGCCAAGGGCGGCAACTACGAGAAGCTGGAAGTCGACAGCAAATCGGCCGATACCTCGATCACCGACACTCCAGACACCACGACCCTCAGCCTGTCGGCAACCGACTCGGTCGCTGAAGGCGGTTCCATTGTTTACACCGCCACCTTGACCAATGCCGCCGGCACGCCAGTCACCGTGACCCTGAGCAACGGCGCCGTGATCACCATCGACGCCGGCAAAACCACCGGCACCGTCACCGTTCCGGCGCCATCCGATGACGTTTACAAAGACGCCGGCACAGTCCAGGCAACCATCTCCACCGCCACCGGTGGCAATTTCGAGAACCTGGTGCCGAGCACGGCCCCGGCGGTCACCAGCGTCAACGACACCATCGACACGAGCACTGTTTCGCTGAGTGCCACCGCGAACGTCGCCGAAGGCGGCACCGTGGTGTACACCGCGTCCGTGTCGGCACCGGTCACCGGTTCGCCAGTGGTTGTCACCCTGTCGAACGGCCAGACCATCACCATTCCGGTCGGTTCGAGCAGCGGTTCTGTCAATTTCGTTGCACCCAACGATGCCCTGGCTGGTGGCAGTTCGCTGAGCGTGAAGATCGATGATGCCAAGGGCGGCAACTACGAGAAGCTGGAAGTCGACGGCAAGTCGGCCGACACCTCAGTGACTGACACGGCGGACACCACGACTCTCAGCCTGAGCGCATCCAACTCGGTCGCCGAAGGTGGCCAGATCACTTACACCGCGACCCTGACCAATGCCGCCGGCACACCCGTGACCGTGACACTGAGCAACGGCGCCGTGATCACCATCGACGCCGGTAAAACCACCGGCACCGTGACCGTCCCGGCACCGTCCGATGACGTTTACAAAGACGCCGGCACCGTTGAAGTGACCATCAAAGACGCAACCGGCGGCAACTTCGAGAACCTGGTACCGAGCACCACCCCAGCAGTGACCAGCGTCACCGACACCATCGACACCAGCACCGTTTCGCTGAGTGCTACCGCGAACGTCGCCGAGGGCGGCACCGTGGTGTACACCGCGTCCGTGTCGGCACCGGTCACCGGTTCGCCAGTCGTCGTGACTTTGTCCAACGGCCAGACCATTACCATCTCAGTCGGCGCCAGCAGTGGTTCTGTCAACTTCACCGCCCCCAACGATGCGCTGGCCGGCGGCGGTTCCCTGAGCGTCAAGATCGACGATGCCAAGGGTGGCAACTACGAGAAGCTGGAGGTCGACAGCAAGTCGGCGGATACCTCGATCACTGACACGGCGGATACCACCACCCTCAGCCTGTCGGCGACCGATTCGGTGGCCGAAGGCGGTTCCATCGTTTACACCGCCACCCTGACCAACGCCGCCGGCACGCCGGTCACCGTGACTTTGTCGAACGGTGCAGTGATCACCATCGCCGCCGGCGCCACCAGCGGCTCCGTGACTGTCGATGCACCGAAGGACGACGTCTACAAGGACGCCGGTCAGGTCGAAGTGACGATCAAGGATGCGGCGGGCGGCAACTTTGAAAACCTAGCGACCAATCCGGCAGCGGCGGTCACCGAGATCACCGATACCATCGACACTTCGACGGTCAACCTGACCGCGACCAGCACTGTGGCTGAAGGCGGCACCGTGATTTACACGGCGTCCGTGTCTGCTCCGGTCACCGGCTCGCCAGTCGTCGTGACCCTGTCCAACGGCCAGACCATCACCATTCCGGTCGGTTCGAGCAGCGCCAGCGTGAACTTCACAGCGCCGAACGATGCGTTGGCCGGCGGCGGTTCGCTGAGCGTGAAGATCGACGACGCCAAGGGCGGCAACTACGAGAAGCTGGAAGTCGACGGCAAGTCGGCGGACACCTCAGTGACTGACACGGCGGACACCACGACTCTCAGCCTGAGCGCATCCAACTCGGTGGCTGAAGGCGGTTCCATCGTTTACACCGCGACCCTGACCAACGCCGCCGGCGCGCCGGTCACCGTGACATTGAGTAACGGTGCCGTGATCACCATCGACGCCGGTAAAACCACCGGCACCGTGACCGTTCCGGCACCGTCCGATGACGTTTACAAAGACGCCGGCACGGTCCAGGCGACCATCTCCACCGCCACCGGTGGCAATTTCGAGAACCTGGTGCCGAGCACCACCCCGGCAGTGACCACCGTTACCGACACCATCGACACCAGCACCGTTTCGCTGAGTGCCACCGCGAACGTCGCCGAAGGCGGCACCGTGGTGTACACGGCTTCCGTGTCGGCGCCAGTCACCGGTTCACCAGTCGTCGTGACCCTGTCCAACGGCCAGACCATCACCATTCCGGTCGGTTCGAGCAGCGCCAGCGTGAACTTCACAGCGCCGAACGATGCGTTGGCCGGCGGCGGTTCCCTGAGCGTGAAGATCGACGACGCCAAGGGCGGCAACTACGAGAAGCTGGAAGTCGACGGCAAGTCGGCCGATACCTCGGTGACAGATACTCCAGACACCACGACTCTCAGCCTGAGCGCATCCAACTCGGTGGCTGAAGGCGGTTCCATCGTTTACACCGCGACCCTGACCAACGCCGCCGGCGCGCCGGTCACCGTGACATTGAGTAACGGTGCCGTGATCACCATCGACGCCGGTAAAACCACCGGCACCGTGACCGTTCCGGCACCGTCCGATGACGTTTACAAAGACGCCGGCACGGTCCAGGCGACCATCTCCACCGCCACCGGTGGCAATTTCGAGAACCTGGTGCCGAGCACCACCCCGGCAGTGACCACCGTTACCGACACCATCGACACCAGCACCGTTTCGCTGAGTGCCACCACGAACGTCGCCGAAGGCGGCACCGTGGTGTACACGGCTTCCGTGTCGGCGCCAGTCACCGGTTCACCAGTCGTCGTGACCCTGTCCAACGGCCAGACCATCACCATTCCGGTCGGTTCGAGCAGCGCCAGCGTGAACTTCACAGCGCCGAACGATGCGTTGGCCGGCGGCGGTTCGCTGAGCGTGAAGATCGACGACGCCAAGGGCGGCAACTACGAGAAGCTGGAAGTCGACGGCAAATCGGCCGATACCTCGATCACCGATACTCCAGACACCACGACCCTCAGCCTGTCGGCAACCGACTCGGTCGCCGAAGGCGGTTCCATCGTTTACACCGCGACCCTGACCAATGCCGCCGGCACGCCCGTGACCGTGACCCTGAGCAACGGCGCCGTGATCACCATCGACGCCGGTAAAACCACCGGCACCGTGACCGTTCCGGCGCCATCCGATGACGTTTACAAAGACGCCGGCACAGTTCAGGCAACCATCTCCACCGCCACCGGTGGCAACTTCGAGAACCTGGTGCCGAGCACCACCCCGGCAGTCACCACCGTCACCGACACCATCGACACCAGCACCGTTTCACTGAGTGCTACCGCGAACGTCGCCGAGGGCGGCACCGTGGTGTACACCGCGTCCGTGTCGGCACCGGTCACCGGCTCGCCAGTGGTTGTAACCCTGTCGAATGGCCAGACCATCACTATTCCGGTCGGTTCGAGCAGTGGTTCTGTCAACTTCGTTGCGCCAAACGACACCCTGGCCGGTGGCAGTTCCCTGAGCGTCAAGATCGACGACGCCAAGGGCGGCAACTACGAGAAGCTGGAAGTCGACGGCAAGTCGGCCGATACCTCGATCACTGACACGGCGGATACCACCACCCTCAGCCTGAGCGCGACCGACTCGGTGGCTGAAGGCGGCTCCATCGTTTACACCGCGACCCTGACCAACGCCGCCGGCACACCAGTGACCGTGACGCTGAGCAACGGAGCTGTGATTACCATCGCCGCCGGCGCCACCAGCGGCAACGTGACCGTCGATGCACCGAAGGACGACGTCTACAAGGATGCCGGTCAAGTCGAAGTCACCATCAAGGATGCCGCGGGCGGCAACTTTGAAAACCTGGCCACCAGTCCGGTGGCAGCGGTTACCAGCGTCACCGATACCATCGATACCTCGACGGTGAATCTGACCGCGACCAGCACTGTGGCCGAGGGCGACACCGTGGTGTACACCGCGTCCGTCTCCGCCCCCGTCACCGGTTCGCCAGTGGTTGTGACCCTGTCCAACGGCCAGACCATTACCATCCCGGTCGGTTCGAGCAGTGGTTCTGTCAACTTCGTTGCGCCCAACGACGCCCTGGCGGGCGGCGGTTCGCTGAGCGTCAAGATCGACGACGCGAAGGGCGGTAACTACGAGAAGTTGGAAGTCGACGGTAAGTCGGCCGACACCTCGGTGACAGATACTCCAGACACCACGACCCTCAGCCTGTCGGCAACCGACTCGGTCGCCGAAGGCGGTTCCATCGTTTACACCGCGACCCTGACCAATACCGCCGGCACGCCCGTGACCGTGACCCTGAGCAACGGCGCCGTGATCACCATCGACGCCGGTAAAACCACCGGCACCGTGACCGTTCCGGCGCCATCCGATGACGTTTACAAAGACGCCGGCACAGTCCAGGCAACCATCTCCACCGCCACCGGTGGCAACTTCGAGAACCTGGTGCCGAGCACCACCCCGGCAGTCACCACTGTCACCGACACCATCGACACCAGCACCGTTTCACTGAGTGCTACCGCGAACGTCGCCGAGGGCGGCACCGTGGTGTACACCGCGTCAGTGTCGGCACCGGTCACCGGTTCGCCAGTGGTTGTGACCCTGAGCAACGGCCAGACCATCACCATTCCGGTCGGGTCGAGCAGCGGTTCTGTCAACTTCGTTGCACCCAACGATGCCCTGGCCGGTGGCGGTTCCCTGAGCGTCAAGATCGACGACGCCAAGGGCGGCAACTACGAGAAGCTGGAAGTCGACGGCAAATCGGCCGATACCTCGATCACCGACACTCCAGACACCACGACCCTCAGCCTGTCGGCAACCGACTCGGTCGCTGAAGGCGGTTCCATCGTTTACACCGCGACCCTGACCAACGCCGCCGGCACACCCGTCACCGTGACCCTGAGCAACGGCGCCGTGATCACCATCGACGCCGGCAAAACCACCGGCACCGTGACCGTCCCGGCTCCATCCGATGACGTTTACAAAGACGCAGGCACAGTCCAGGCGACCATCTCCACCGCCACCGGTGGCAATTTCGAGAACCTGGTGCCGAGCACTGCCCCGGCGGTCACCAGCGTCACCGATACCATCGATACCAGCACCGTCTCACTGAGTGCCACCGCGAACGTCGCCGAAGGCGGCACCGTGGTGTACACCGCGTCAGTGTCGGCACCGGTCACCGGTTCGCCAGTCGTCGTGACTCTGTCCAACGGCCAGACCATTACCATCCCAGTCGGCGCCAGCAGCGGTTCTGTCAACTTCGTTGCACCCAACGATGCCCTGGCCGGCGGCGGTTCGCTGAGCGTCAAGATTGATGATGCGAAGGGCGGCAACTACGAGAAGCTGGAAGTCGACGGCAAGTCGGCCGATACCTCGATCACCGATACTCCAGACACCACCAACCTCAGCCTGAGCGCCACCGACTCGGTCGCCGAAGGCGGTTCCATCGTTTACACCGCGACCCTGACCAATGCCGCCGGCACGCCCGTGACCGTGACGCTGAGCAACGGCGCCGTGATCACCATCGACGCCGGTAAAACCACCGGTACCGTGACCGTCCCGGCGCCGTCCGATGACGTTTACAAAGACGCCGGCACCGTTGAAGTGACCATCAAAGACGCAACCGGCGGCAACTTCGAGAACCTGGTACCGAGCACCACCCCAGCAGTGACCACCGTCACCGACACCATCGACACCAGCACCGTTTCACTGAGTGCTACCGCGAACGTCGCCGAGGGCGGCACCGTGGTGTACACCGCGTCCGTGTCGGCACCGGTCACCGGCTCGCCAGTGGTTGTAACCCTGTCGAATGGCCAGACCATCACTATTCCGGTCGGTGCCAGCAGCGGTTCTGTCAACTTCGTTGCACCCAACGATGCCCTGGCCGGTGGCAGTTCCTTGAGCGTGAAGATCGACGACGCCAAGGGCGGCAACTACGAGAAGCTGGAAGTCGACGGCAAGTCGGCGGACACCTCAGTGACTGACACGGCGGACACCACGACTCTCAGCCTGAGCGCATCCAACTCGGTCGCCGAAGGCGGCTCCATCGTTTACACCGCGACCCTGACCAACGCCGCCGGCACACCGGTGACCGTCACGCTGAGCAACGGTGCCGTGATCACCATCGACGCAGGCAAAACCACCGGCACCGTGACCGTTCCGGCGCCATCCGATGACGTTTACAAAGACGCAGGCACGGTCCAGGCCACCATCTCCACCGCCACCGGTGGCAATTTCGAGAACCTGGTGCCGAGCACTGCCCCGGCAGTCACCACCGTTACCGACACCATCGACACCAGCACCGTTTCGCTGAGTGCCACCGCGAACGTCGCCGAAGGCGGCACCGTGGTGTACACGGCTTCCGTGTCGGCGCCAGTCACCGGTTCACCAGTGGTTGTGACCCTGTCCAACGGCCAGACCATCATCATTCCGGTCGGCGCCAGCAGCGGTTCTGTCAACTTCGTTGCACCCAACGATGCCCTGGCCGGTGGCGGTTCCCTGAGCGTCAAGATCGACGACGCCAAGGGCGGCAACTACGAGAAGCTGGAAGTCGACGGCAAGTCGGCGGATACTTCGGTGACCGACACCGTCGACACCACCAACCTCAGCCTGAGCGCCACCAACTCGGTCGCCGAAGGCGGCTCCATCGTTTACACCGCGACTCTGACCAACGCCGCCGGCACCCCGGTGACCGTGACGCTGAGCAACGGCGCCGTGATCACCATCGACGCCGGTAAAACCAACGGTACCGTGACCGTCCCGGCGCCATCCGATGACGTTTACAAAGACGCAGGCACAGTCCAGGCGACCATCTCCACCGCCACCGGTGGAAATTTCGAGAACCTGGTGCCGAGCACCACTCCGGCGGTTACCAGCGTCACCGATACCATTGACACTTCGACGGTCAACCTGACCGCGACCAGCACTGTGGCTGAAGGCGGCACCGTGGTGTACACGGCGTCCGTGTCGGCCCCGGTCACCGGCTCGCCAGTCGTCGTGACTCTGTCCAACGGCCAGACCATTACCATCCCAGTCGGCGCCAGCAGCGGTTCTGTCAACTTCGTTGCACCCAACGATGCGCTGGCCGGTGGCGGTTCTTTGAGCGTCAAGATCGACGATGCCAAGGGCGGCAACTACGAGAAGCTGGAGGTCGACAGCAAGTCGGCGGATACCTCGATCACTGACACGGCGGATACCACCACCCTCAGCCTGTCGGCGACGGATTCGGTGGCCGAAGGCGGCTCCATCGTTTACACCGCAACCTTGACCAACGCCGCCGGCACACCCGTGACCGTGACGCTGAGCAACGGCGCCGTGATCACCATCGATGCAGGCAAAACCACCGGCACCGTCACCGTCCCAGCGCCATCCGATGACGTTTACAAAGACGCGGGCACAGTCCAGGCCACCATCTCCACCGCCACCGGTGGCAATTTCGAGAACCTGGTGCCGAGCACTGCCCCGGCAGTGACCACCGTCACCGACACGATCGACACCAGTACCGTTTCGCTGACTGCGACCGCGAACGTCGCCGAAGGCGGCACCGTCACTTACACCGCGACCGTCGGCGCACCGGTGACTGGCAGCCCGGTCACCGTGTCTCTGGCCAACGGCCAGACCATCACCATCGACATCGGCAAAACCACCGGTACCGTGACCACCGCCGCGCCGAACGACGCCTTGGCCGGCCATGCTCCGCTGACCAACTCGATCACCAACGTCAGCGGCGGCAACTACGAAAATCTGGTGGCGGACAAAACGCCGGTCAGCACCACCGTGACCGACACCGTCGACACCACCAGCCTCAGCCTGAGCGCCACCAACTCGGTCGCCGAAGGCGGCTCCATCGTTTACACCGCGACCCTGACCAACGCCGCCGGCACACCGGTGACCGTCACGCTGAGCAATGGCGCCGTGATCACCATCGACGCTGGCAAAACCACCGGCACCGTGACCGTTCCGGCACCGTCCGATGACGTTTACAAAGACGCCGGCACGGTCCAGGCCACCATTTCCACCGCCACCGGTGGCAATTTCGAGAACCTGGTGCCGAGCACTGCCCCGGCAGTGACCACCGTCACCGACACCATCGACACCAGTACCGTTTCGCTGACTGCGACCGCGAACGTCGCCGAAGGCGGCACCGTCACTTACACCGCGACCGTCGGTGCACCGGTGACGGGCAGCCCGGTCACCGTGTCCCTGGCCAACGGCCAGACGATCACCATCGACATCGGCAAAACCACCGGCACCGTGACCACCGCCGCGCCGAACGATGCACTGGCCGGTCATGCTCCGCTGACCAACTCGATCACCAACGTCAGCGGCGGCAACTACGAAAATCTGGTGGCGGACAAAACGCCGGTCAGCACCACCGTGACCGACACCGTCGACACCACCAACCTCAGCCTGAGCGCCACCAACTCGGTCGCCGAAGGTGGCCAGATCACCTATACCGCGACCCTGACCAATGCCGCCGGCACCCCGGTGACCGTCACGCTGAGCAACGGCGCCGTGATCACCATCGACGCCGGCAAAACCACCGGCACCGTGACCGTCCCAGCTCCATCCGATGACGTTTACAAAGACGCCGGCACAGTCCAGGCGACCATATCCACCGCCACCGGTGGCAATTTCGAGAACCTGGTGCCGAGCACCACCCCGGCAGTCACCACCGTCACCGACACCATCGACACCAGCACCGTTTCGCTGAGTGCCACCGCTTCGGCGGCTGAGGGCGGCACCGTCACTTACACCGCGACCGTCGGTGCACCGGTGACGGGCAGCCCGGTCACCGTGTCCCTGGCCAACGGTCAGACGATCACCATCGACGTCGGCAAAACCACCGGTACAGTGACCACCGCCGCACCGAACGACGCCTTGGCCGGCCACGCTCCGCTGACCAACTCGATCACCAACGTCAGCGGCGGCAACTACGAAAATCTGGTGGCGGACAAAACGCCGGTCAGCACCACCGTGACCGACACCGTCGACACCACCAACCTCAGCCTGAACGCCACCAACTCGGTCGCCGAAGGCGGTCAGATCACTTACACCGCGACCCTGACCAATGCCGCCGGCACCCCGGTGACCGTGACGTTGAGCAACGGCGCCGTGATCACCATCGACGCCGGTAAAACCACCGGCACCGTGACCGTCCCAGCTCCATCCGATGACGTTTACAAAGACGCAGGCACGGTCCAGGCCACCATCTCCACCGCCACCGGTGGCAATTTCGAGAACCTGGTACCGAGCACCACCCCGGCAGTCACCAGCGTCACTGACACGATCGACAAAACCGAAGTCAGCATCAGCGGCAGCACCTCGGTGACTGAAGGCCAGACCGCCAGTTATACCGTCAGCCTGACCCACCCGGCGCAGACCGAAGTGACCCTGAAGATCGTCTACAGTGGCACCGCCGCCGACGGCTCGGACTTCACCGGTGTGTACACCGTGAAAATCCCGGCCGGCGCCAGCAGCGCGAACTTCAACGTCGCGACGCTGGACGACAAGCTCACCGAGGGTACCGAGAACTTTGTGGTCAAGATCGACTCGGCCACCGGCGGCAACTTCGAAAACCTCGCGGTCAGCAGCACCAACGGCAGCGTCAGTACCTCGATCATCGACAACGATGCCGCGCCGGTTCTCGACCTGGACGCCAACAACTCCAGCGGGGCCACCGGGGCTAACTACAACGTGACCTTCACCGAAGGCACCACCGGCCAGGGCGTCTCGATCGGCGATACCGACCTGAGCATCACCGACCCGGACAGCACGATGCTGACCGGCGCCACCATCGTGCTGACCAACCGTCAGCCGGGCGATGCGCTGAACCTGGGTAACAGCGTCAATGGCATCAGCATCAACGCCAACAGCCAGAACGGCACGGTGACCCTGACGCTGTCGGGCAACGCGACGCTGGCCGACTACATGCAGCAAATCAAAAACATCAGCTTCACCAATAGCAGTGAGGATCCGAGCACCGTGCCGCGGATCATCACCGTGACGGTGACCGATGGCAGCAATTACTCCAACACCGCGACCACCACCGTCAACGTGGTGGCCGTGAACGACGCGCCGACCGCCGCGCCGGTTAACGTCACCGGCACCGAAGACACCCCGCTGATCCTCGGTTGGTCGACCTTCGGCGTCAGCGATGTCGACAGCCCGGCCGCCAACCTGGGGGTGAAAATCACTCAGCTGCCGGGCGACGGCAAATTGCAGTACCTGGACGGTGCGACCTGGAAAGACGTAACGACCAACCAGACCATCAGCAAGGCCGACATTGATGCTGGCAAGTTGCGCTTCACACCGGATGCCAACGAATCAGGCGTTGACGGCTACGGTGGCAGCAGCGTGGGCAATAACCAGGCGGACTACGCGCAGATCAAGTTCCAGCCAACCGACGGTCAACTGCTGGGCAACACCGGCACGGTGAAAATCGACATCACGCCGGTTGCCGACGCGCCATCCCTGAGCGTCGCGGACAACAGCGTCAAGTCCACCGGACTGATCAAGGAAGTCTGGACCGGTCTGTCGGGCCTGGGCACCGATGGCAGCGGTGCGCCGTCCGGCACGCTGAAATCGGTCATCGACGCCGCAGGCACCCCGAACTCCACCGGCACCGTGACCAACGTTCAGTCCGACGGCGGCGTCACCGCTGGCACGGCCTCGAAAACGTCCGGCCTGATCTACCTCGAAGCCGGCAAGACGTACACCTTCAGCGGCACCGGCGATGACAGCCTGTTGGTGACCATCGGTGGCCAGAACGTGGCCGCGACGACTTGGGGCGCAGGCGGTAACCTGAACGGTTCGTTCACCCCGACCACCAGCGGTTATTACACCCTGGACATTTACCACCATAACCAGAAGGGCCCGGGCAGCTATGACGTCAACCTGTCGGTCAACGGCGGTGCGGCGGTCGACCTCAGCAGCGCCGGCGTGCCGCTGTACACCGGCGTGGCGGATCTGGCGGCGTCTGGCGTGACAGTGTCCGACCTGCACGGCACCAATGGCGAAGGCTACTACAACGGCTACAAACTCAACGAAGGCGCTGAAGGCACCAGCGTTCACCTGTCCGCGATCAAAACCGCACTGACCGACACCGACGGCTCCGAAAGCCTGAGCGTGAAGATCAGCGGCATTCCGGCGGGCTCGGTGCTCACCGATGGCGCGGGCCACACCTTCACCGCCAGCACCACCTCCGGCGAAGCCAACGTCACCGGCTGGAACCTCGGCACCCTGACCGTCACGCCACCGCCGTACTACAACGGCCAGTTCACCCTGACCGTCACCTCGACGTCCACCGAAGCACTCGGCGGTTCGGCACTGAGCACCGCGCAGATCCCGGTCACGGTGTACCCGGCGGTCTACAACGCCGTGACCGCCACGGCGGCCGATGACACGATCACCGGCACCGACGGCAACGACATCGTGGTCGCCGACATTGGCGGGCTGACCGTGGTGCCGGGCACCAATTACAACATCGCGTTCATGGTCGACAGTTCGGGCAGCATGAGCAGCACGTCGATCAACGCCGCCAAGGATTCGCTGACGGCGGTGTTCAACACCCTCAAGCAAAGCCTGGGCGGCAACTCCGGGACCGTGAATATTTTCCTGGTGGACTTCGATACCCAGATCAACAAATCGGTGTCGGTGAACCTGAACGACCCGAACGCGCTGACCTTACTCAAATCCGTTCTGGACTCGATGTCGTCCGGCGGCGGCACCAACTACGAGGACGTGTTCAAAACCACGGCCAACTGGTTCCAGAGTGCCGACGCCCTTGCCAACACCGGCGCGAAGAACCTCACGTACTTCATCACCGACGGCAAGCCGACCTACTACCAGAGCGGCGAACAAACCAACCCGACCTTGTATGGCAACGTGAAGCTCGATGACGTCGTCACCACCACCAATTACAAGTTGGGGCAGACCTATTCCAGCAACTTGGACAGCACTCACTCCCTGACCATCGACAGCGCCGGCAACGTCACGCTGCAGACGCTGAAAAGCTCGGGGCGCTGGAGCAGTTCTGAACTGGGCACCCTGCATGCCGAGGGCAACGGCACGTACGAACTGTCCTATCGCGATGGCACCGGCTACAGCACCGATTCCACCGCCATCGACAACTCCACCAGCAGCTTCACGTTGCTGAGCAACGTGTCGACGGTGGAGGCCATCGGCCTGAACAAGGACGTCACTCTCACCGACCTCAAACCGTACGACTCGGATCAAACGCCACAAACCAACATCGACCCCAAAGACCTGGCCAACTCGATCATCGGCCATACCGAAGCGACGATGCCTGGTGCCGATACGGTCAGCGGCGGTGACGGCAACGACATCCTGTTCGGCGATCTGGTGAGCTTCAATGGCATTGCCGG
Organism: Pseudomonas sp. GGS8; assembly: GCF_024168645.1. Classification (NCBI taxonomy): domain Bacteria; kingdom Pseudomonadati; phylum Pseudomonadota; class Gammaproteobacteria; order Pseudomonadales; family Pseudomonadaceae; genus Pseudomonas; species Pseudomonas sp. GGS8. The sequence continues at coordinate 1,720,131 of NZ_JALJWF010000001.1, forward strand.
TGAGGGATATCAGGCGATGCAGGCGTTCGTCGCCCAGCAAACCGGTGTCGACGTCAGCAAAGTCACTACCAGCAACGTGCACCAGTACATCACCGAGCACTACACCGCATTCGACGTGTCTGGCGCTCACGATGGTAACGACACGCTGCTGGGTGGCGCGGGCAACGACATTCTCTTCGGCCAGGGCGGCAACGACCTCCTCGACGGCGGCAAGGGCAATGACATCCTGCTCGGCGGCACCGGCAATGACTCGTTGATCGGCGGTCAAGGCAACGACATTCTGATTGGCGGCTCGGGTGCCGACACCTTCATCTGGAAGGCTGGCGACACCGGCAGCGACGTGATCAAGGACTTCAAGGCCAGTGAAGGCGACCGCATCGACCTGCGTGATTTGTTGCAGGGTGAAAGTGGCAGCACGATCGACCACTTCCTGAAGATCACCACCGTGGACGGCGTGTCGTCCCTGCAAGTCAGCTCCGCCGGCAAGTTCAACGGCGCCGACGCCGCAGCGGCCACCCCTGATGTGACGATCAAACTGGAAGGTAACAATTGGTCCAGCGCCAGCATCAACTCGTTGATCGCCGGCAGTGACCCGACCATCAAGATCGATCACAACAACAGCTGATACGTAGGCTGAAGGCCGCCCACAACGGGCGGCCTTCACGTATGCGAACACCTCACGGGTGACGATTTCGTCTTCGCACCGCATACTCGCCTGCGTTGGCCTATGCTGCTGACAGCATGACGCTGGTCCATTTCCGAGGGATGCTCAATGTTTTACGTGCAACGCGATGCGCAAGGTCAGTTAGTGCGCGTGGAAGCCACGGCCTATGCCGAGGCCACGGAAACGCTGCCGGCCGATCACCATGAAATCCAGGCCTGGTTTGCCCACGAAGTGGTAGAAACCAGCCTCAAGCAGCTCAAGCAGAGCGACCTGGAAATGATCCGGGTACTCGACGACTTGATTCAGGTGCTGACTCAAAAAGGCGTGATCCGCGTCACCGACCTGCCCCCGGCCGCGCAAGCCAAGCTCATGGACCGGACCCAGGCCCGTGAGGCGCTGGGCGGGTTGAGCCAGTTGATCGATGATGATGAGACGGGGTTGATTTAAGTCTCCTGCCCTCTTTGGTGTTTGCATTGACGCCATCGCGAGCCTGCTCGCGATGACGACATCAGCCTCACCGCCAAGGCTTCGGCTCACCCAACAACTGCCCCTGAACCCCATACAACCCCATCTCACGAATCACCGACAACTCCCCTTCGGTCTCGACCCGCTCGGCAATCAACGGCAAATCAATGCTGTGCGCTGCCCGCTGAATCGCTTCGATGAACAGACGCTTGTCGCTCTCCTGATCGATCGCCCGGATGTAACTGCCATCGATCTTCAGATACGCCAGCCCCAGTCGTGCCAGGTTACCGATCATGCTGAAGCGCCCACCAAAACGCTGCAGGCTCAGCGAGAACCCAAGCTCGCGCAGACGCCGTGTCAGCTGTTCCAGCACCGCTTGCTCGGGCAATTGTTCTTCGCCGATTTCCAGGGTCAGTCGTTCCCCGAGATTCGAATGAGAACGCAGGATTTCAAAAACCTTGTTCAGCGCCTGCGGATCCGCCAACGTCGCGGAAGACAGGTTCAGCGCCAGCGACTCCTCATGCTCGGCCATCTGTTCGAGCACCAACTCCAGCATCAAAAGGTCCAGCCGCGCGGTCCAGCCAAAACGCTCAAGCCATGGCAAGAAACGTCCGGCGGGAATGGTCTGGTCCTGCTCGTCGAGCAGGCGCGACAGCACTTTGTAATGCAGCACCAACTTCGAATCGTGGCTGGCCACCACTGGCTGGAAGTACAGCTCAAAACGCTGATGGTCCAACGCCTGATCCAGCAGGGTGTGCCAGGCATGGTGATCGTCGCCAACCCGCGTCAGTGCACCCTGGTCGAGGCACGCCCAGCTCGGCTCGCCCTGACTTTCCGCCTGGGCCAGCGCCTGATCCGCCAACCCGATCACCGCTTGCGGCGAGTCGCCATGGGCAAACGGCGCCAGCCCGATCGAAGCCACCGAAGCCACGTCCGTGGCGCCCGTGGCATACAGGCTCGCCAGAGCACTCTCGAGGTTGCTCGCCAGTTGCAGCGCTTCTTCACGCACCAGCCCCGGCGCCAACACGGCGAATTCGCCGCCACGAATGCGCGTGACCAGGTTCTGGGTTTCCGGGTATTTGGCGCACTCGCGGGACAGCTGCTCGCCGACCGCTTTCAACAATTCATCGGTACGCTGACCGCCCAACCGCTGGTTCAATCCGGCCAGATCTTTCACTCGCAACAGCAGCAAATAACCCGAGCTGGCCTGCTCCGGGTTGCTCACTCGCGCGTTCAATTGCATTTCGAAATAGCGCCGGTTGGCCAGGCCGGTCAGGTTGTCCTGGTAGGACTCGGCTCGCAGCTTTTCACTGCGTTCGGCTTGCTCCTGGAACAGCGCCTTGAGCTTTTCGACCATCTGATTCATGGCCTGCACCACCCGGCGCAGTTCCGGGGTGCGCGGCAGTTCCGGCAGGCTGAGGAATTCGCGGCGAGCGATGGCGTGGGATTGCTTGACCATATAGTCCAGCGGCTTGAGTTGCCGACGCAGCAACAACGCGCCCAGCACCGCACTCACCGCACCGCAGAGCAGCAACCAGCCGAGGCTGCCCAACGCGCTCTGCCACAGCTTGGCCAACGCGAACATCGGATGGCTGACCACCTCGACCCGCGCGGCCTGCTCCCAGCCACGGCTGACAATTGCGTCGCCACCGGCCGGCTCCAGGCCGATCAGTTTGACGAACCAGTCGGGTACGTTGGTGACCGCCGGAATGCCGCTGCGTTCGACAATCGTCTTGTCATTGGCCAGATCGACCACGCGGATGCTCGCGTAGTAACCGCTGTCGAAGATCGAGCTAACCAGCAACTCGACCATCGCCGGGTCGTCGACGTTCGGCGTCAGGGACAGCGCCAATGCCGTCGCGGCGTCCTGGGCGTGAGAACGCAACTGATTGACGTACTGGGTGCGCGAGCTTTCCAGACTGACCATGAAGCTGCCGGTGAAGGCGACCACCAGGAACAGACAGATAGCGATCAACAGCTGTTTGAACAAAGACATCTGAGCGCGTGCTCCTAGTTAATCGTCTCGACCGGGAAACCTTCGGCCTGCATTTTCTTCAACACGTCCTGCCAGCGAGACAGGCGTTTGGTGTCTCCGACCTTCTTGTTGCCCTTGGCGCCCGGCAGCCACAACCCTTCAGCATTGAAAGAGTAGACCGGCAGCAAATCGGTTCGCTGGTTGGCGGGTTTGATCGCATCGATCAGGCTGTCGAGCACCAAAGGCATGGCCTCGGGGCTCGCGTAATAGGTCAGCACCATATGCGCGCGGTTCAGGCGCAAAGCCTTGACGTAGGTAATGCGCAGCTTGTCACTGGAAACCCCAAGATGACGCAAGCTGAAATATTTCGCGATAGCGTAGTCTTCGCAATCGCCGGCGCCCTTCCACAAGGCTTCGATAGGGGTTTCCCAATAATCGACCTCGTGCCACAGATCGATGTCTTCTTCGTAGCGCATCTGCCTGTTGAAGAACTGGTTGACTACGTTGAGCTGCTCCAGCTCGCCAACCTGTTTTTGCGTGGCCAGCAACTGCTGCCAGGCATCGATGCGCTGCCGCCCTTCACCCAAAGGCCCGTACAATGCCTGCGCACGACGGCTGATCAGCGAAAAATCCCATTCGGCATGCAGCCCGCCCAGCATGACGCCGGCCAGCAGCAGTGCGCAGCCTAGCCAGCGCAAAGTCCGAGGAATCGCGAAACGTACCGCCAATGCGAGGCATCCAGATCAGGCAGATGGAAATCTGGCTTGATGGTGAAGGTTAGTCTGCTAAAAGACAATGGCACGGTGAGATCACTGGCGACGCGCTAAACTTTGAATGGCGGGTGCAATACAAAGATCGAAGGCAGCGATCTTTCGACTTTTGACTGTTTGACAACCCGTCAGGCAGTCTCTAGTGTCCATTTGGATCCAAATATTTCAGCCAATCAGGGTGCGTTTGTCGTGACACAGAAGCCCAACCCTCTCAGCAGCATCAAGGTCAACGGGCCGATTCCCGCTCATCTAGCGCGCTCGGTGATTGAAGAAACCCTGCGCGCGGCCATCCTCGACGGTCGCATTCCTTGCGGCACCGCCCTGCGTCAGCAAGACCTCGCCGACCTGTTCGGCGTTAGCCGCATGCCGGTACGCGAAGCCTTGCGCCAGCTCGAAGCGCAATCGCTACTCAACGTAGTCGCCCATAAAGGCGCGGTGGTCGCACCGCTGGTTCAGGGCGATGCAACAGAAACCTATGAGCTGCGGATTCTGCTGGAGTCCGAAGCCCTGCGTCGGTCGATGCCTCTGCTCGACGCCACCGATTTCAAACAGGCAGCGGACTATATCGACGAGTTGGAAACGGAACACGACTACACCGAGATCGGCCGACTCAATCGGCTGTTCCACATGGCGCTTTACAGCAAGGCTCCCAATAAGAGGCTGCTAAGACTGGTCGAAGACGGGTTGAACGAAGAGGAACGCTTCCTGCGTTTCAACCTGGAAGCCATGGGTCTGGGCAAACTGTCCCAGGAAGATCACCGGGCATTGCTGCGAGCCGCCGAGAGCCGGGATGTCGAGCACGCGGTGATGTTGCTCGCAAATCACCTCAACCGGGGTGTCGAAGCCATCACACACTACCTCGCAAGCCCTGAGGCACAGCGCCGGAAAATCTCGAAGTAAACCGCAGTAACAGCCCCGAGCGCGCCCATTGAACGATTCGCTTTTGTTTACCGCATTTCCGAGCTGATCCGCACCGGAACTACTCCACGAACAATCTGCTTACAAATCCCCATTCACTCACACCGGACCGGTGTGCGGCGACTTCATGCCAGCTCCCCAACGCCCCTGCCACCCTCAAGCCCGATAATTGCACCTATCAGATCATGCAGGGGCGATAGCGACTGCCGTGAATTACGCTCACTCTTGAGCTGCCAACGAATAACGACGGGCGACGCACCGCACCCGCGGAGCAGTCACCCGCACCAAGAACCAACGGAAGGAGTCTTGTCACGGGAAAGGAAGAATCGGCGTCGCTCCCAGCCCACTTCCCCCCCTCAGATCACGTTAAAGATCCAAGTAGAAAGTTGCTTTGAGTGAGGCATTCACTCTTTATTTGAATTTTGGCTAATATCAGCTGAAAGGAGCAACTACGCCCAAATAAAACTTTACACAAAAGTCTTATTGGAACTTGTCGCACCCAACAAAGTTAAACTTTAAATTAATTAAAAAATAACTTGCCCGAAACTTTATTCGTGTATTAGTTTTTCTCCGCCGCCCCATAGACACTGGGGCAACCAGGCACTAATTAGCGACAACTCAAACCTGAAAAGCATCAATTTAATTGAGGCCCCCGTTCGTCAATAGAAAACTTCAAACAACCGTTATTTATTGATCAACACCACCTCAGTGGTATTCCCGGATCACTTATAGGCTCGCTCATGAAACCGACTAAAGATCGTCTAAATCAAAAGAAAGCAGAACTTAGTTCGCACCCGATCTTCTCTGAAATACATTCGTTATCGGTGCTTCAACGCTTCATGGAAACCCATGTGTTTGCGGTGTGGGATTTCATGTCATTGACCAAGCGCCTGCAGCAGGAACTGACCTGCGTTCAGTTGCCCTGGCTGCCGCCGCGAGATCCGCAGGCTGCGCGCCTGATCAACGAGATCGTGCTCGGTGAAGAGTCCGATGATCGTCCCGCCCAAGGTCACTACAGCCATTTCGAGTTGTACCTGGATGCGATGCGCGAAGTCGGTGCAAGCACGGTCGCCGTCGAACGCTTCGTGGCGCTGCAAAAAGAAGGTGTGAGCTACGACGTGGCCTTACAAAGCGTGGACGTCGACCCGGCGGCCGCGCAGTTCGTGCGCCACACCTTGCACACCGCGTTGCACGCGCCGGGGCACAGTGTGGCAGCGGCGTTTCTGCATGGTCGCGAGAGTGTCATCCCGCAGATGTTCCAGCGAATTCTCGATGACTGGGGCATCGGTATCGAACAGGCGCCTACCTTCCGTTACTACCTGGAGCGGCACATCGAAGTCGACTCCGAAGACCATGGCCCGGCGGCAGAAAAACTCCTCGCCCGCCTGGTCGATGGCGATCCGCAGCGTGAAGAAGACGTTTATGCCAGTGCCATTGCCGCCGTGGAAAGTCGCATCGCCCTGTGGGACGGCTTGCGCCTGAGCATGAGCGAACCGGTTGCAGAGGTGAACGCATGAACGCCGCCGACTACCAATCCTTTGCCGACGCCTGGGAAAACCGCGCGACCATTCGCACCCGCCCCCGACGCGTGCTGGAGAACGACGACAAGCTGATCTATCCGCTGAGCCGGCAGCCGCTGGTGCTGAGCGAAACCTTCCTGCGCGAGTGCCCGGAACAACGGGACTTCGCCCTGGTGCAGACGCTGTACAAGTTCATCAACGACGTGGTGATTTTCGAAACCGAGATCGTCGACAAGACCGCCCGCAGCATCGCTAAAAACCGCTTCAGCGTGGCGTTCCCGTTCGCCTGTCGCTACGACGCCATGACCGTGGTGGTGGACGAGGACTATCACGCCCTGGTGGCGATGGATTTCATGCAGCAGACCGTCGCCATGACCGGCATTGCGCCGATCGAGTTGCCCGATGAAATCGAACTGAGCCGTGCCATCCCGGCGGCCGTGGCGCTCGCACCGGAGCACCTGCGCAGCGCCGTGGAGCTGATCTGCGTGGCCATCGCCGAGAACACCGTGACTGGCGATGTGGCGGCATTCGCCAAGGACGATACGGTCAAGCAGTCGATCAAGGGCCTGATGGCCGACCACTTGCTCGACGAGGGCCGTCATTCCGGGTTCTGGTCGCGGCTGGTGCGCATCTATTGGCACACCGCAAGCGAAGACGATCGCCAGTGCATCGCGCACATCCTGCCGGTATTCATCAGCCATTACCTGACCAACGACATCCAGAAGTCCTTCGACTTCCGCCTGATCGACGCCTTGCAGGTCAGCGACGCGACGCGTCGGGCACTCAAGAGCGAAGTGTCGGGGCTGGCCTTCCCGATCAATCGCCATCACCCGCTGGTCGCCAACATCGTGCGGTTTTTCCGCAGCAGTTCGCTGCTCGATTCACCGTGCGTGCAAAGCGCCCTGAGCGACTACCTGGTTTAACGAGGAGAACATCATGAGACGTCTCGATATTTTGCTCATCGGGCAAAGCCAGGCCCTGACCGAACTGGCGCAGGAGCTCGAACAACACGGTCATTCACTGGCACGGATTTCGAATCCGGTGGAGCAGCCGCTGGGCACGTTTGATCTGCTGATCGATGATGCGAGCCTACCGTTTCGGGACTTCGGCAATACGCCGCGCCTGACGCTACAGCTGGGTGTCGGGCTAGCGGGCGCCTGCGGCCTGCCACCGCTGGACCTGCTGTGCACGTACAACTCGACGCTACTGAGTCGCGTGCCGGTCGCCGAAGAGTTGTCCGGCAACGGCCAGGCATTGCGCCTGCGGGTAGTGGCCGAGCTGGTCGATCACGTGGCACTGCAGGTCAGCCGCTTCTCCCGGGATGCCGACTATTTCCTGCAGGCCGAGCCGACAGCTTCCGCTCATTTCGAGCAGGTAGAAAACCTGCCGTTTTTAGAGCACCTGGCCTTCGTCCATCGGCTCAACACCACGACTGAACCACAGCTGCTGCAACTCGGGCAGGTCCCGATGATCGAACGGCTCGAACAGCGCTTCATTCAGGCTGCCGAGCGTGCGGCGCTGAACATCGCCGGCATGTCGCTGAGCTATCGGCAACTGCACGCCCACAGCCGCGCCATCCAACAGCGTTTGCAACCGTTACTCGATCAGCATCAAGGGCCGTTGGTGGTCGGAGTCTGCCTGCCAAAATGCAGCGCGTTGTATGCAGGGATTCTGGCGATCCTCGGCAGCGGCGCGGTGTACCTGCCGCTGGAGCCAAGCCATCCGCTGCAGCGTCAACAGTACATTCTGGAAAACGCCGGGGCGGTGTTGTTGCTGCATGACGGAGAACACCCGCTCAGCGACGCGATGCCGGGGCTGGACATCAGCGCTATCGACATCGATGACGTGAACCTCGAACACCCCTTGATGCGCCAACGCCCCGCTCTCGACGCACCGTGCATGGCGCTTTATACCTCGGGCACCACAGGTCATCCCAAAGGCGTATTACTCAGCCAGGCCAACCTGGCGCACTTCACCGCGTGGTACGCCGACTATGTGCAGCTGACCGAACACAGCCGGGTGTTGCAGTTTTCATCGTTGAGCTTTGACTCGTCGCTGATCGATATTTTCCCGACATTGCTGCAGGGCGCCGAGCTGATCGTGCCCAACGAGGATCAACGTCGCGACCCGTTGCAACTGGTCGAGCTGATCCGTCATCAGCAACTCAGCCATGCCTTTTTGCCGCCAGCCTTGCTGAGCATCCTGCCGCTGGACCAGTTGGAGGTCCTCGATCATGTGATGACCGGCGGCGATGTCTGCGAACCCTACGTGGTCCAACAACTGACCCGCCAAGGCAATCTCTACAACCTCTACGGACCCACCGAAGCCACGGTGCTGATCACCGCGCGCCAACTGCGTACCGGCGACAGCAACCGGACCCTCGGCGCACCGATTGCCAACAGTCAGGTGCTGATCCTCGATGAGGACATGCAACCGGTAACCGAGCAAACCGTTGGTGAGTTGTACATCGTCGGCCCGGGGGTGTGCCTGGGTTACCTGAACAACCCGCAGCAGACAGCCGAACGTTACCTGAACCTGAGCCTGCCAAACGGCGAGAGCTTGCGTGCCTACCGTTCTGGCGACATGGCCAAGTGGACCCCCGAGGGTATCGAGCTGTGCGGACGACGAGACAATCAGGTGAAGATTCGCGGCTTTCGGGTCGAGCCGGAAGAGATCGAACGCTGCCTGCGCGACAGCCAACTGTACCGTCAGGTGGCGGTGGTCATCGATTGTCATCGGCGGATTCTGGCCTTTCTCGCGCAACCTCAGGAAGCGCAACCCGGTGCCGCTCGCGAAGCCTTGAAAGCCCATGCGATGCAGTTTCTGCCGGACTACATGCAGCCGACCGCCTGGACCGAACTGGCGAGCATGCCGTTCGCCAGCAACGGCAAGGTCGACCGCAAAGCGCTGCTGGAACTACCCGTCAACGTAACCGAAAACAGCCCACGGCGTTTACCCACCAGCGCCGATGAAGCGCTGTTGCTGGAGATCTGGGCCGAGCTGCTGGAACTGCCTGCCAGCGCCATCTCCACCGACGAAAGTTTCTTCAACCTCGGCGGGCACTCAATCCTGCTGTCGCGCATGCTCCTGCGTTTGCGTGAGGAGTTCGGCCGCAGCATCTCGATCAACCGTTTCATCGAGCTGCCGACGATTGCGAAGCTGGCGACGTTGGTGCGCGGTTCCGGGACCGAGGAAGTGCTGAGTGAAAAAGCCCTGGCCGACGCGTTCCGCGAATTGGACATTGAGCCGTTGCCGGTCAGCCGAATGGGCGATGTGCACAAGGTGATCGTCACCGGTGCTAACAGCTTTGTCGGAGCGCATATCGTTGAGGCGCTGCTGGCCTGGGGCGCCAGCGAAGTGGCGTGCCTGGTACGCGATGGCGGCGGGCAATCGGCGGCGCAACGCTTCGATGATGCGTTGCGGGAAAACCGCCTGGAGCATCTGGATCTGAGCCGGGTACGGGTTTACGCAGCAGACATTACACGCCCGCAACTGGGGCTTAACGAAGATGTATACCAACGACTGGACCGAGAGTTCGGTGCGCTGGTGCACAACGCCGCCAACGTCAATCACGTCCTCGATTACGAGTCGTTGGCGCGGGATAACGTCGAGCCGATTTTCGAGTGCCTGCGCCTGTGTGAAGGGCGTAGCAAGAAGATCTTCAACTTCGTCTCGACGCTCTCGGCGTCCAGCACGATTTCCGACGATGGCCGGGTGCTGGAATTACCCGCCGCGCAGACACCGCCGATCTACATCAAGAACGGCTACAACCTGTCCAAATGGGTGGGCGAGCGGATTCTCGAAAGGGCGCGGGAACGTGGGGTGCGGGTCAATCTTTACCGCCCCGGCAATATCAGTTTCAACAGCCTCACCGGCGTCTGCCAGCCTCACAAGAATCGCCTGATGCTGATGCTCAAGGGGTCGATCCAGCTCGGTCAGGTGCCGGAGTTCGCACTGAATTTTGACCTGATGCCGGTGGATTTTCTCGCCCGTTTCATCGCCTTCCATGCCAGCCGTTACCAGGCCGAAAAAGCGGTTTTCAACCTGCACAACCCCGAGCCTCTGAGCTGGGACACCTACGTGGCGTCCTTTCGCGAGGCTGGTCGGGAGTTCTCGATGGTCAGCGTCGCCGACTGGCAGCAGCAACTGGGCCGGGTCGACAGTGATAACGCGCTGTTTGGCGTGCTGGGTTTCTACCTCAACGGCTTCGAAGAAGACATCGGCGACATCTCGATGATCGGCCACGACAACGCTCTGGCCGGCGTACGGCAGATGGGCGCGCGCTACCCGGAAAAATCCCCGGCGCTGCTGCGACGCGGCTGCAACTACCTCAAAGAAATTAACTTCATCTGATTCACCCTGACCCAGCACGGAGCAAAACCATGAGTACTCTGCAACCCGATACCCTGATCAAAAACCCTCACGGCTGCCACGTCGTGTCTTCAGTGGAAGTACCGGCCGATGCGGCGCAAGTCTGGGCGGTGGTCGGCGACTTTGCCGGCTTCGACCGATTCATTCCAGCGCTGTCGCACATCGAGATGACAGGCGAAGGTGTGTCGTCGCTGCGTAAGAAGTTCTTTAAGGACGGCAACCTGGTGGTCGAGCAGCTCAACTCCCGGGACGACCAAGCGCTGAACATGACATGGACCACGATCTACAACACCTTGGGTGTGGCCAATTTGTGGGCGGCGATGAGTGTGGAATTCCTGAGCACAGACAAGTCACGGGCGACCTGGACCATCATCGCCGAACCGTCCCAGGGCGGAGCCGAGGCTCTGCCGGGGTTCAAGGATTTCGTTCAGGGGTTTGCCGATGATGCGATGGGAAATGTGGTGAAGCTGTTTGTGTAAGGCTTCGGTTCAGCGGTGACTGATCTACCGCTATCGCGGGCAAGCCCGCTCCCACATGGTTTGTGTCGTACACACATCCCCTGTGGGAGCGGGCTTGCCCGCGATTGAACGATAACGCGGTTCAACTGACCCTGATCAAATCTTGAAGCTATCAACCAGTTGCTTCAACCGATTGGCCTGCTGGGACAGCGCATCGCAATCCTTCAATGTCTCATTGAGGTTGGCCACGCTCTGCTGGTTCAGCAGGTTGATCTGATTGACATCGACGTTGAGGGTTTCCACCACGGCCGTCTGCTCTTCGGTCGCAGCGGCCACCGATTGGTTCATGCCGTCGATTTCGCCGATGCGCTGGGTCACGCTGACCAGTCGCAGCCCGGCCTGGTTCGCCACTTCGACACTCTGCTCGCTGGACACCTGACTGGCGTTCATCGTGGTCACCGCTTCGCGAGAACCGATCTGCAGCGAGCTGATCATCTTGTGGATCTCTTCCGCCGATTCTTGGGTGCGATGCGCCAGGTTGCGCACCTCATCCGCCACCACCGCAAAACCACGACCAGCCTCACCGGCACGGGCCGCTTCGATGGCCGCGTTGAGCGCCAGCAAATTGGTCTGCTGGGAGATGCCTTTGATCACGTCCAGAATGTGGCCGATGTTGTCGGTGCTCGCGTTCAGGGTTTCGATCTGCGTGCAGGACAAGCTGATTTTCTGCGACAGTTCGGTCATGGCCAGGATGGTTTGTTCCACTACCTGACGGCCGTCATCGGCCTGCTCGCTCGCGCCGCTGGCGTGTTGCGAAGCATCGGCGGCATTGCGGGCGATTTCCTGGGTGGCGGCGCCCAATTGGTTGATCGCCGCAGCCACGCTGTTGGTGCGGGCGCTTTGTTCGTCGGAGCCGATGATCGAGGCGTTGGACGATGCCATCACCCGTTGCGACAGATCATGAACCTGGCGGGTCGCCGAGGACACTTCGCAAATCGATGCGTGAATCCGCTCCACGAACTGGTTGAAGGCCCCGCCCAACTCGCCGAACTCGTCTTTGCTTTCTACGACCAGACGACGGGTCAGGTCACCCTCACCCTGAGCGATGTCCTGCATCGCACGGCCCATCGTGGTCAGCGGACGCATCAGCACGCTGATCAGCAAACTCAGCAGCACGGCAATGGCGGTCACGGCGACGAACATCGCGATCAACGCCGAAGTACGGAACTGGCTCAGTGGTGCGTAGGCCTTAGCCTTGTCGATCGACAGGCCTACGTACCACTCGGCATTCGGCAAACCGCTCACCGGCGTGAACGAGAGGATGCGGTCCTGCTTGTTCAGTTCGACTTCCTGGATGCCTTTCTCGAAGCGGACACTGGAACCTGGATAGATGTCTTTCAGGTTCTTCATCACCTGATCCTTGTCCGGACTGACGATCACCTGACCGTCGGCACTGACCAGGAATGCGTGACCGATGCCACCGAAGTCCACCGAGTTGATGATCTTCACCAGAGTTTCCAGGCTCAGGTCACCGCCGACCACGCCCAGCAGTTCACCGTTCTTTTTCACCGGCATGGCGATGGTCACCACCAGCCCGCCGACTGCGGCCATATAAGGCGGAGTCAGCATGGTTTTGTCAGCGACTACGGCTTGTTTGTACCAAGGGCGCTGACGCGGATCGTAGCCGTCCGGCATCTTCGCGTCAGGGCGCTGGGTGAACATGCCATTGGCCTGCCCAACGTAGGTGAACTGGAAGTTCGAGGTGAGGGCCGGTTGATCGACCAGCCCCGGCAGGTCGGCATTGGCACCTTGATGGGCAACGTTTTGCGCAAGGTTTTCCAGGACCAACACGCGGCCGCTCATCCAGTTCTGCACGCTGCTGGCGGTCAGATCGCCGGCTTGCTCAACGGAGGACTCGAGGTTTTGCCGAATGGTGTTTCGCTGCAGATAGTCGTTGTACAAAGTGAACAACGCAAACGCCAGCACCACGACGCCTGAAGCGGCCAGCAGGATTTTATGGCTGAATTTGAGATTCATTTCATGGGACTTCTTATGCCAAAAGTGGGGATGCGTTCTGGGTTGCAACATTCCATGTAACAGCGCAGACGGCATTCTGGAGCCGCTCTACTTTGGTGCGCGCATGTGTCATCAGTCTTTCGGCACGAGCAGGAGAAAACTTAGGGATTTGTACAAAACCCATCGGATAACCGCCGAACGGCGTACTAGAGGGACGAATTATTGGGCTCACCGCAAGCCATGATCGCGGTGTTGGGTGTTTGGGTTGGGATGTTATTGGTGAGGGGGGTCTATATCTGGTGATACGGGTTCGAAGGAGTAGCGAGGCACGCAGACCTGGATTTGACCCGCTTTGAACTTAAACTTCTGTAAGCCCAGAAAGACAAAACCCCTGTCTGCATAAGCAGACAGGGGTTTCGGAATTCAATCTTGACGATGACCTACTCTCACATGGGGAAACCCCACACTACCATCGGCGATGCATCGTTTCACTGCTGAGTTCGGGATGGGATCAGGTGGTTCCAATGCTCTATGGTCGTCAAGAAATTCTGTGACCAGCTCGTTACAGGGGTAACGCGCCAGAAAATTTGGTGACTTCTACTAAAAACAAAACCCCTACCTGCATACGCAGATAGGAGTTTCGGAATTTAATCTTGACGATGACCTACTCTCACATGGGGAAACCCCACACTACCATCGGCGATGCATCGTTTCACTTCTGAGTTCGGGATGGGATCAGGTGGTTCCAATGCTCTATGGTCGTCAAGAAATTCGGGTACCGAACCGTCTTTCGACGCTTCAGCAAATTGGGTATGCGATAGTTTGTGTGTTGTGCGAACTTTCGGTTCATTGCGTCTTCACACACCGCAATCTGGCCTTTCGACTCAAATTGCTTGGGTGTTATATGGTCAAGCCTCACGGGCAATTAGTATTGGTTAGCTCAACGCCTCACAGCGCTTACACACCCAACCTATCAACGTCGTAGTCTTCGACGGCCCTTCAGGGGACTCAAGGTCCCAGTGAGATCTCATCTTGAGGCTAGTTTCCCGCTTAGATGCTTTCAGCGGTTATCTATTCCGAACATAGCTACCCGGCAATGCCACTGGCGTGACAACCGGAACACCAGAGGTTCGTCCACTCCGGTCCTCTCGTACTAGGAGCAGCCCCTCTCAAATCTCAAACGTCCACGGCAGATAGGGACCGAACTGTCTCACGACGTTCTAAACCCAGCTCGCGTACCACTTTAAATGGCGAACAGCCATACCCTTGGGACCGGCTTCAGCCCCAGGATGTGATGAGCCGACATCGAGGTGCCAAACACCGCCGTCGATATGAACTCTTGGGCGGTATCAGCCTGTTATCCCCGGAGTACCTTTTATCCGTTGAGCGATGGCCCTTCCATACAGAACCACCGGATCACTAAGACCTACTTTCGTACCTGCTCGACGTGTCTGTCTCGCAGTCAAGCGCGCTTTTGCCTTTATACTCTACGACCGATTTCCGACCGGTCTGAGCGCACCTTCGTACTCCTCCGTTACTCTTTAGGAGGAGACCGCCCCAGTCAAACTACCCACCATACACTGTCCTCGATCCGGATAACGGACCTGAGTTAGAACCTCAAAGTTGCCAGGGTGGTATTTCAAGGATGGCTCCACGCGAACTGGCGTCCACGCTTCAAAGCCTCCCACCTATCCTACACAAGCAAATTCAAAGTCCAGTGCAAAGCTATAGTAAAGGTTCACGGGGTCTTTCCGTCTAGCCGCGGATACACTGCATCTTCACAGCGATTTCAATTTCACTGAGTCTCGGGTGGAGACAGCGCCGCCATCGTTACGCCATTCGTGCAGGTCGGAACTTACCCGACAAGGAATTTCGCTACCTTAGGACCGTTATAGTTACGGCCGCCGTTTACCGGGGCTTCGATCAAGAGCTTCGCGTTAGCTAACCCCATCAATTAACCTTCCGGCACCGGGCAGGCGTCACACCCTATACGTCCACTTTCGTGTTTGCAGAGTGCTGTGTTTTTAATAAACAGTCGCAGCGGCCTGGTATCTTCGACCGGCGTGGGCTTACGCAGTAAATGCTTCACCCTCACCGGCGCACCTTCTCCCGAAGTTACGGTGCCATTTTGCCTAGTTCCTTCACCCGAGTTCTCTCAAGCGCCTTGGTATTCTCTACCCAACCACCTGTGTCGGTTTGGGGTACGGTTCCTGGTTACCTGAAGCTTAGAAGCTTTTCTTGGAAGCATGGCATCAACCACTTCGTGTTCTAAAAGAACACTCGTCATCAGCTCTCGGCCTTAGAATCCCGGATTTACCTAAGATTCCAGCCTACCACCTTAAACTTGGACAACCAACGCCAAGCTGGCCTAGCCTTCTCCGTCCCTCCATCGCAATAACCAGAAGTACAGGAATATTAACCTGTTTTCCATCGACTACGCTTTTCAGCCTCGCCTTAGGGACCGACTAACCCTGCGTCGATTAACGTTGCGCAGGAAACCTTGGTCTTTCGGCGTGGGTGTTTTTCACACCCATTGTCGTTACTCATGTCAGCATTCGCACTTCTGATACCTCCAGCAAGCTTCTCAACTCACCTTCACAGGCTTACAGAACGCTCCTCTACCGCATCACCTAAGTGATACCCGTAGCTTCGGTGTATGGTTTGAGCCCCGTTACATCTTCCGCGCAGGCCGACTCGACTAGTGAGCTATTACGCTTTCTTTAAAGGGTGGCTGCTTCTAAGCCAACCTCCTAGCTGTCTAAGCCTTCCCACATCGTTTCCCACTTAACCATAACTTTGGGACCTTAGCTGACGGTCTGGGTTGTTTCCCTTTTCACGACGGACGTTAGCACCCGCCGTGTGTCTCCCATGCTCGGCACTTGTAGGTATTCGGAGTTTGCATCGGTTTGGTAAGTCGGGATGACCCCCTAGCCGAAACAGTGCTCTACCCCCTACAGTGATACATGAGGCGCTACCTAAATAGCTTTCGAGGAGAACCAGCTATCTCCGAGCTTGATTAGCCTTTCACTCCGATCCACAGGTCATCCGCTAACTTTTCAACGGTAGTCGGTTCGGTCCTCCAGTCAGTGTTACCTAACCTTCAACCTGCCCATGGATAGATCGCCCGGTTTCGGGTCTATTCCCAGCGACTAGACGCCCTATTAAGACTCGCTTTCGCTACGCCTCCCCTATTCGGTTAAGCTCGCCACTGAAAATAAGTCGCTGACCCATTATACAAAAGGTACGCAGTCACCCAACAAAGTGGGCTCCCACTGCTTGTACGCATACGGTTTCAGGATCTATTTCACTCCCCTCTCCGGGGTTCTTTTCGCCTTTCCCTCACGGTACTAGTTCACTATCGGTCAGTCAGTAGTATTTAGCCTTGGAGGATGGTCCCCCCATATTCAGACAAAGTTTCTCGTGCTCCGTCCTACTCGATTTCATGGCCAAGAGATTTTCGCGTACAGGGCTATCACCCACTATGGCCGCACTTTCCAGAGCGTTCCGCTAATCTCAAAGCCACTTAAGGGCTAGTCCCCGTTCGCTCGCCACTACTAAGGGAATCTCGGTTGATTTCTTTTCCTCAGGGTACTTAGATGTTTCAGTTCCCCTGGTTCGCCTCTTGCACCTATGTATTCAGTACAAGATAACCATCTTATGATGGCTGGGTTCCCCCATTCAGACATCTCCGGATCAAAGTCTGTTTGCCGACTCCCCGAAGCTTTTCGCAGGCTACCACGTCTTTCATCGCCTCTGACTGCCAAGGCATCCACCGTATGCGCTTCTTCACTTGACCATATAACCCCAAGCAATCTGGTTATACTGTGAAGACGACATTCGCCGAAAATTCGCGATTAAACTCACAAATTTTACCTTAGCCTGAATAAACACCAGTGAAAGTGCTATCCAGTCTATCTTTCTATCACATACCCAAATTTTTAAAGAACGATCTAGCCAAAGACTAGAAATCAACATTCACCATCATCACAATGGAATGCTCATTTCTAAGCTTTCAACAACAGAAGCAGTAGTGGTGGAGCCAAACGGGATCGAACCGTTGACCTCCTGCGTGCAAGGCAGGCGCTCTCCCAGCTGAGCTATGGCCCCGTATTTCTACAGGTTTTCCCACACAAAATTGGTGGGTCTGGGCAGATTCGAACTGCCGACCTCACCCTTATCAGGGGTGCGCTCTAACCAACTGAGCTACAGACCCAATTTCGGGCTGCTTCTTATCGTCTTCTTCAATGAATCAAGCAATTCGTGTGGGAACTTATGGAGCAGCTGATGTCGTCGATTAAGGAGGTGATCCAGCCGCAGGTTCCCCTACGGCTACCTTGTTACGACTTCACCCCAGTCATGAATCACACCGTGGTAACCGTCCCCCCGAAGGTTAGACTAGCTACTTCTGGTGCAACCCACTCCCATGGTGTGACGGGCGGTGTGTACAAGGCCCGGGAACGTATTCACCGCGACATTCTGATTCGCGATTACTAGCGATTCCGACTTCACGCAGTCGAGTTGCAGACTGCGATCCGGACTACGATCGGTTTTGTGGGATTAGCTCCACCTCGCGGCTTGGCAACCCTCTGTACCGACCATTGTAGCACGTGTGTAGCCCAGGCCGTAAGGGCCATGATGACTTGACGTCATCCCCACCTTCCTCCGGTTTGTCACCGGCAGTCTCCTTAGAGTGCCCACCATTACGTGCTGGTAACTAAGGACAAGGGTTGCGCTCGTTACGGGACTTAACCCAACATCTCACGACACGAGCTGACGACAGCCATGCAGCACCTGTCTCAATGTTCCCGAAGGCACCAATCCATCTCTGGAAAGTTCATTGGATGTCAAGGCCTGGTAAGGTTCTTCGCGTTGCTTCGAATTAAACCACATGCTCCACCGCTTGTGCGGGCCCCCGTCAATTCATTTGAGTTTTAACCTTGCGGCCGTACTCCCCAGGCGGTCAACTTAATGCGTTAGCTGCGCCACTAAGAGCTCAAGGCTCCCAACGGCTAGTTGACATCGTTTACGGCGTGGACTACCAGGGTATCTAATCCTGTTTGCTCCCCACGCTTTCGCACCTCAGTGTCAGTATCAGTCCAGGTGGTCGCCTTCGCCACTGGTGTTCCTTCCTATATCTACGCATTTCACCGCTACACAGGAAATTCCACCACCCTCTACCATACTCTAGCTCGACAGTTTTGAATGCAGTTCCCAGGTTGAGCCCGGGGATTTCACATCCAACTTAACGAACCACCTACGCGCGCTTTACGCCCAGTAATTCCGATTAACGCTTGCACCCTCTGTATTACCGCGGCTGCTGGCACAGAGTTAGCCGGTGCTTATTCTGTCGGTAACGTCAAAACAATTACGTATTAGGTAACTGCCCTTCCTCCCAACTTAAAGTGCTTTACAATCCGAAGACCTTCTTCACACACGCGGCATGGCTGGATCAGGCTTTCGCCCATTGTCCAATATTCCCCACTGCTGCCTCCCGTAGGAGTCTGGACCGTGTCTCAGTTCCAGTGTGACTGATCATCCTCTCAGACCAGTTACGGATCGTCGCCTTGGTGAGCCATTACCTCACCAACTAGCTAATCCGACCTAGGCTCATCTGATAGCGCAAGGCCCGAAGGTCCCCTGCTTTCTCCCGTAGGACGTATGCGGTATTAGCGTTCGTTTCCGAACGTTATCCCCCACTACCAGGCAGATTCCTAGGCATTACTCACCCGTCCGCCGCTCGCCACCAGGTACAAGTACCCGTGCTGCCGCTCGACTTGCATGTGTTAGGCCTGCCGCCAGCGTTCAATCTGAGCCATGATCAAACTCTTCAGTTCAAACATCTTTGGGTTTTTAAGAAACCCTAAACTTGGCTCAGCAATCGTTGGTTACATCTTTGATTTCTCGCGGAGTAACTTGTGATGCTGATAATCTTGTTGACTATCAGTCTGACTCCACAAGCACCCACACGAATTGCTTGATTCAGTTGTTAAAGAGCGGTTGGTTAAGATCTTTCGTCTCAACCGAGGCGCGCATTCTACAGCAGCCTCTGTTACTGTCAAGCGGTTATTTTCAGAAGTTTTCAAAGTTTCCCGTAAGAAACATCAGCAACTTCAACCACTTGCGCTTCCGATCTCTCGTTAGCGGGAGGCGAATTCTACAGCATTAGTCGCTGCTGTCAACACCTCTTTTTCTCCGCTTTCGACCGAGAGGATCGAACCGTCAATAAGGCGACAACACTCTGCCTTATCAACTCCTTCTGGCCTCGATGAACTGAAGCGTAGCTGCTGCCGAAAACTTCGTAACTCATTGTTTACCAAGGAGTTTTCCGTTTCGACTGCGCCGGAATTGGGGCGAATTATAGACGTCCAGAATCTGCCGTCAACCTCTAATTTGGCTTTTCTATCAATAGCTTGCAGGAAACCGAAAAACCACCCGTTCTCCTTCTATATAGGAGAGCAAAAACCCTCCCTTTATATAGAAGAGGACTTCAGAGCACCCCCGCCTCTTTGAAAGCAGCGACTGCGCCGGCATCCAGACCCAATACCCGCTGCAGAACCTCCAGTGTGTGCTCACCCAATAAAGGAGGTGCGCTGCGGTACTCCACTGGCGTCTCGGACAGGCGTATCGGGCTCGCAACTTGCGGTACGATCCCGGCCAAAGCATGAGGCAGCTCAATAGCCAACCCACGAGCCTGAACCTGAGGATCGGCAAACACTTGGGCCAGATCATTGATCGGCCCACACGGCACACCTGCCTGCTCCAACAGCGTCACCCATTCAGCAGTGGTCTTGAACACAGTTGCCTGGCGGATCAGTGGAATCAGTACAGCCCGATTTGCCACCCTTAACTTATTGGTCGCAAAACGCGGATCATCCGCCCACTGCGGCTGCCCGGCCACCTCCGCAAATTTGCGGAACTGCCCATCGTTTCCCACTGTGAGGATGAAATCGCCATCGGCTGTAGGAAAGTCCTGATAAGGCACGATATTCGGGTGAGCGTTGCCCAGACGTTTAGGGGCAATGCCCGTAGTCAGGTAGTTCATCGCCTGGTTCGCCAGACACGCCACCTGAACGTCCAGCAATGCCATATCAATGTGCTGACCGCCACCGTCATGATCCCGATGAGCCAGCGCAGCCAGGATCGCTACCGTTGAATAGAGCCCAGTCAGAATGTCTGTCAGCGCCACGCCGACTTTCACCGGGCCTGCACCTTCATCTCCTTCGGGGCGACCGGTCAAACTCATCAGACCGCCCAAGCCCTGAATCATGAAGTCATAACCCGCACGCTTGGCATACGGACCGGTCTGACCGAACCCGGTGATCGAGCAATAGATCAGCTTCGGATTGGCCGCCTTAAGCGACTCGTAGTCCAGCCCATACCCCGCAAGACCACCGACCTTGAAGTTCTCGATGAGGATGTCCGACTTCGCCGCCAACTCACGCACCAGCTGCTGCCCCTCTGACCGCGTGAAGTCGATGGTCACCGATTGCTTATTGCGGTTGGCGGACAAGTAATAGGCCGCCTCGCTGGTATTCTCACCATAAGCGTCTTTAAGGAACGGCGGCCCCCAAGCGCGCGTGTCATCACCATTGCCAGGGCGCTCAACCTTGATGACGTCAGCGCCAAGGTCCGCCAGGATCTGCCCGGCCCAAGGCCCGGCGAGTACCCGCGATAAATCCAGTACCCTTAGATGCGAAAGCGCGCCCATGGCCGTTCTCCTATTAATAGAACGCCTGGATGCCGGTCTGCGCGCGACCGAGGATCAGCGCGTGGACGTCATGCGTACCTTCATAGGTATTCACCACTTCCAGGTTGACCAGGTGGCGAGCCACACCGAACTCATCGGAGATACCGTTGCCACCCAGCATATCGCGCGCCATGCGCGCGATATCGAGGGACTTGCCGCAGGAGTTGCGCTTCATCATCGAAGTGATCTCGACCGCAGCAGTACCTTCATCTTTCATACGCCCCAGACGCAGGCAGCCTTGCAGCGCCAGAGTGATTTCGGTCTGCATGTCGGCCAGCTTCTTCTGGATCAACTGAGTGGCCGCCAATGGACGACCAAACTGCTGGCGATCCAGGGTGTACTGACGAGCGGTGTGCCAGCAGAACTCGGCAGCGCCCAGTGCGCCCCAGGAAATGCCGTAACGCGCCGAGTTAAGGCAGGTAAAAGGGCCCTTCAAACCACGGACATCCGGGAAGATGTTCTCTTCAGGAACAAATACGTTGTCCATGACGATCTCGCCGGTAATGGATGCACGCAGGCCGACCTTGCCATGAATCGCCGGGGCGCTCAGACCTTTCCAGCCCTTCTCCAATACAAAGCCGCGAATATCGCCCGCATCGTCCTTAGCCCAAACTACGAATACATCAGCGATCGGGCTGTTGGTGATCCACATCTTGCTGCCGGTGAGGCTGTAGCCACCTTCCACTTTGCGTGCACGAGTAATCATCGCGCCCGGGTCGGAACCGTGATTGGGCTCGGTCAGACCGAAGCAACCAATCCATTCACCCGTGGCCAGCTTCGGCAGGTATTTCTGCTTCTGTGCTTCGGTACCGAATTCATTGATCGGAACCATGACCAGCGAGGACTGCACACTCATCATTGAGCGATAGCCGGAGTCGACACGCTCGACCTCACGGGCAATCAGGCCATAGCTGACATAGTTCAGGCCGCTGCCACCGTATTGCTCAGGGATGGTCGCACCCAGCAGACCCACCTCACCCATCTCACGGAAGATCGCCGGGTCAGTCTTCTCATGACGGAAAGCCTCGAGAACACGCGGCGCGAGCTTCTGCTGAGCGAACTGCTCGGCCGTGTCGCGAATCATGCGTTCTTCTTCAGTGAGCTGTTGATCCAGCAACAGGGGATCGATCCAGTTGAAGCTAGCTTTACCGCCCATGAGTGAGTCCTCTCGAATCGGGTCAAATAACGTGGGTTGATCCTAGGCCGGGTTCGGCGTCCCGGCAAACGAGGTTTTCGCATACTGTTGTGCTAATTTCTCACTTCGAAACGTTGCAAAATCGCTTTTATGCGGTGCATTAGTGAGGTTGACGTACATGCGCAGGAAGATCCCCAGTACAACGGCCCTGATCAGCTTTGAAGCGGCAGCGCGCCACGAGAGCTTTACCAAGGCTGCCCAGGAGCTCTCGCTCACTCAGGGAGCGATTTGCCGACAGATCGCCAGCCTTGAGGAGTTCCTCAATGTCGAACTGTTCCGACGCTCGCGGCGCGGAGTGAAGCTGACGGAAGCCGGGCTTTCCTACAGCCGCAGGGTAGCTACCCAACTCGACGCGGTTGAACGGGACACCTTGTCAGTGATGGGCCAGCAAGGCGCCAACGCGATCGAACTGGCAGTGGTTCCGACCTTCGGCACTCAATGGCTGCTGCCACGACTCAAGGACTTCCAGCACAAACACCCGGAGGTGACGGTCAATCTCACCAACCGTACGCGCCCCTTCCTGTTTGCCGACACCGACTTCGATGCCGCCATTTATTTCGGCGACGCTGACTGGCCAGGTACCGAGTCCCACAGACTAATGGGTGAGAATCCGATGCCGGTGTGCAGCCCCACGCTGCTGGGCCAAAAAACCGACCTGAGCCCAAGTGAAATCGCCGAGTTGCCCTTGCTGCAACAGACCACTCGCCCTTATGCCTGGCGCCAATGGTTCAACTCCCAGAACCTGAATATCCCGCGAGACATGACAGGACCGCGTTACGAGCTATTCTCCATGCTCGCCCAAGCGGCGATGCATGACATGGGGATCGCGCTGATTCCGCCATTCCTGATTCAGCGCGAGTTGGTGGAGAAGCGTCTGGTCATTGCCAATGCTCAAGCACTATCGAGCATCAAGGCCTACTACCTGATGATTCCTGATCGAAAGGTCGAATCAGCCTCTTTGAAGGCATTTCGCGATTGGCTGGTGAATCAGGCACACAGCTACAACCTAGAAGGATAAAGGCTTACACCCATTAGCTGATCACGTAGTCAGCAAAACAAAAGCACTACAGATATAAGTATTTGTCGCATATTGACAGACTGTGCCCACAAACAGCACAAACGTCCCACAAGCGTTTGAGTACGTGGCTTTGAGCCTCTATTGGCAAGCAATGACAACCTATTCACTGTGCGGATATGTAAATTCTTGAATTTTGGCAAAAATCCTTATAAGCCACGGCCTGCAAGGGATTTAACGGAAAGGTGCGACATTCGGTCACGGGGTGACTTGTAGTTAATTTTCCGTCACCCGTCATAATCCCTTGAAGGGCACAAAGTTCGCCTGCAAAATGCCGCGCCCCGCCCTGATTCGGCGGGATCGTGCTGATCGGCCGCCCCAGCCGCACCATCCGAAGTGCCTGGGTTTACTCAATAAGATCACGCAGGAGATTTGACGTGCACATTGGTGTTCCTCTCGAAACCCAAACGGGTGAAACACGGGTTGCTGCAACCCCGGAAACCATCAAGAAGCTGATCGGCCAGGGTCATAAGGTCACTGTACAAAGCGGCGCAGGCATTAAAGCCAGCGTTGTCGACAGTGCTTATGAAGCGGCAGGCGCAACCATTGGCAGCGCCAACGATGCGTTTGGTGCCGAGCTGATTCTCAAGGTGGTCGCCCCCAGCGACAGCGAACTGACACTGATCAAGAGCGGCACCGTCGTGGTGGGCATGCTCAACCCGTTCAGCAATGAAACCATCGCCAAACTGGCCGAGTGCGGCATTACCGCGTTTGCGCTGGAAGCCGCACCGCGTACTTCCCGCGCCCAGAGCCTGGATGTGCTGTCCTCCCAAGCGAACATCGCCGGTTATAAAGCCGTGCTGCTGGCCGCTCATTACTACCCACGCTTCATGCCGATGCTGATGACCGCCGCAGGTACCGTAAAAGCGGCACGCGTGCTGATTCTCGGCGCTGGCGTCGCCGGCTTGCAGGCGATTGCCACCGCGAAGCGTCTGGGTGCTGTGATCGAAGCGTCCGATGTGCGTCCTGCGGTGAAGGAGCAAATTGAATCCCTGGGTGCGAAATTCGTCGACGTGCCGTACGAAACCGATGAAGAGCGCGAATGCGCCGTCGGTGTCGGCGGTTACGCGCGACCAATGCCTGCCAGCTGGATGCAGCGTCAGGCCCTGGCCGTGCACGAGCGCGCCAAGCAGGCTGACATCGTTATCACCACCGCATTGATCCCGGGCCGCAAGGCGCCGACGCTGCTCAGCGCAGAAACCGTGGCGCAGATGAAGCCAGGCTCGGTGGTCATCGACCTCGCCGCAGCCCAGGGCGGCAACTGCCCGTTGACCGTGGCGGATCAGGTCGTGGTCTCGAATGGCGTGACCATTGTCGGCCCGACTAACCTGGCCGGCGCGGTCGCGGCAGACGCTTCGGCACTGTACGCGCGCAACCTGCTGGACTTCCTGAAGCTGATCTTCAACAAGGAAGGCCAGTTCGAAGTGAACCTCGAAGACGATATCGTCGCCGCGTGCCTGATGTGCCGCGATGGCCAAGTCATCCGCAAAAACGCCTAAGCAGGGATTCAGACGATGGAAGAGCTTATCTCCCCCGGTATCTACAACCTGATCATCTTCGTGCTGGCGATTTATGTCGGTTATCACGTGGTCTGGAACGTTACACCTGCACTGCACACGCCGTTGATGGCGGTGACCAACGCCATTTCGGCGATTGTGATCGTCGGCGCGATGCTGGCGGCCGCTTTGACCGTAACACCACTGGGCAAAACCATGGGCACCCTGGCGGTGGCTCTGGCAGCCGTGAACGTGTTCGGTGGTTTCCTCGTCACCCGTCGCATGCTTGAGATGTTCAAGAAAAAAGCCCCGAAAGCCGTACAAGAAGAGGCGCCCAAGTAATGAGCATGAATCTGGTAACGACGCTGTATCTGATCGCGTCGATCTGCTTCATCCAGGCCCTCAAAGGCCTGTCGCACCCGACCACCTCGCGGCGCGGCAATGTTTACGGCATGCTCGGCATGGCCTTGGCGATCCTCACCACCATCGGTCTCATCTATAAGCTGGCGGCGCTGTCTATTGAGCAAGGCGGTGCTACCGCCGGCATTGGTTATGTCATCGTCGGCCTGCTGGTCGGCGGCACCGCCGGTTCGATCATGGCCAAGCGCGTTGAAATGACCAAGATGCCGGAGCTGGTCGCCTTCATGCACAGCATGATCGGTATGGCCGCAGTGTTCATCGCTATCGCGGCAGTGGTCGAACCGCAGTCCCTGGGTATCGTTAAACACCTGGGTGATTCGATTCCGGCGGGCAACCGTCTGGAGTTGTTCCTCGGCGCGGCCATCGGTGCAATCACCTTCTCCGGTTCGGTGATCGCCTTCGGTAAACTCTCGGGCAAGTACAAGTTCCGTCTGTTCCAGGGCGCACCGGTACAGTTCAGCGGTCAACACAAGCTGAACCTGTTGTTGGGCATGGCGACACTGGCATTGGGCATCACCTTCATGCTGACCGGCAATCTCAGCGCGTTTGCTCTGATGCTGGCCCTGGCCTTCGTGATGGGTGTGCTGATCATCATCCCGATCGGCGGTGCCGACATGCCCGTCGTGGTGTCGATGCTCAACAGCTACTCCGGCTGGGCAGCAGCGGGTATCGGCTTCTCGCTGAACAACTCGATGCTGATCATTGCCGGCTCGCTGGTGGGTTCATCCGGTGCGATCCTCTCGTACATCATGTGCAAGGCGATGAACCGTTCGTTCTTCAACGTGCTGCTCGGCGGTTTCGGCAATACCGCGGACGCTGGCCCGGCAGGCTCCAAGGAGGCCCGTCCGGTGAAGTCCGGTTCGGCTGACGACGCCACCTTCCTGCTGACCAACGCCGACACCGTGATCATCGTTCCGGGCTATGGCCTGGCGGTGGCTCGCGCGCAGCATGCGTTGAAAGAGCTGACCGAGAAGCTGACCCACCGTGGCGTGACCGTGAAGTATGCGATTCACCCGGTTGCCGGCCGGATGCCTGGCCACATGAACGTATTGCTGGCCGAGGCCGAAGTGCCTTACGACCAGGTGTTCGAGATGGAAGACATCAACTCCGAGTTCGGCCAAGCCGACGTGGTGCTGGTGCTTGGCGCCAACGACGTGGTGAACCCGGCGGCCAAGAACGACCCGAAATCGCCGATTGCCGGCATGCCGATTCTCGAAGCGTTCAAGGCCAAGACCATCATCGTCAACAAGCGGTCGATGGCCAGCGGCTATGCCGGTCTGGACAACGAGCTGTTCTATCTGGACAAGACCATGATGGTGTTCGGCGACGCGAAGAAAGTCATCGAAGACATGGTTAAAGCCGTCGAGTAAAACCCTTCGACAACCTGAACGCCCCGACTCATCGGGGCGTTTTTGTTTGCGTCTATTACCGATCCTGTAAAGGTGTTTTGCCTGAAAGCACCGGAATAGACGCCTCGAATGCGACCTTGGTAGCGGGACGGAAATCGCTCGAATTCACTAGACTGCGCATCTTGCTTCCGTTGCCCGAGATAACAATCATGTACCGTGACCGTATTCGCTTGCCTTCATTGTTGGACAAGGTGATGAGCGCCGCCGACGCAGCCGCTCTGATTCAAGACGGGATGACCGTCGGTATGAGCGGCTTTACCCGAGCCGGCGAAGCCAAGGCAGTGCCTCATGCACTGGCCGAGCGCGCCAAGGTCACGCCACTGAAAATAAGCTTGATGACCGGCGCCAGCCTGGGCAACGACCTCGACAAACAGCTGACTGAAGCCGGCGTACTGTCGCGGCGCATGCCGTTCCAGGTGGACAGCACCCTGCGCAAGGCAATCAATGCCGGCGAAGTCATGTTCATCGACCAGCACCTGTCGGAAACCGTAGAGCAGCTGCGTAACCAGCAACTCAAGCTGCCGGACATCGCGGTGATCGAAGCTGTGGCGATCACCGAGCAGGGCCATATCGTGCCGACCACCTCGGTGGGCAACTCGGCCAGCTTCGCGATTTTCGCCAAACACGTGATCGTCGAGATCAATCTCGCGCACAACCCGAATCTCGAAGGCTTGCACGACATCTATATCCCTACCTACCGGCCGACCCGCACGCCTATTCCACTGGTAAAGGTCGATGACCGCATCGGCAGCACCGCCATCCCGATACCGCCGGAAAAAATCGTCGCGATCGTGATCACTAATCAATCCGACTCGCCCTCTACTGTGCTGCCGCCGGATGTGGACACCCAAGCCATCGCTGACCACCTGATCGACTTCTTCAAGCAAGAAGTGGCTGCCGGTCGCATGACCAACAAGCTCGGCCCGCTGCAGGCCGGTATCGGCAGTATCGCCAACGCAGTGATGTGCGGCTTGATCGACTCGCCATTCGAAGACCTGACCATGTACTCCGAAGTCCTGCAGGATTCGACTTTCGATTTGATCGACGCCGGCAAGTTGAGCTTTGCTTCGGGTAGTTCGATCACCCTGTCGAGCCGGCGCAATGCCGATGTATTCGGGAATCTGGAGCACTATAAGGACAAGCTGGTACTACGCCCTCAGGAAATCTCCAATCACCCCGAAGTGGTGCGACGCCTGGGTATCATCGGCATCAACACCGCGCTGGAGTTCGACCTGTACGGCAACGTCAACTCCACCCACGTCTGCGGCACGCGGATGATGAATGGCATCGGCGGCTCGGGCGACTTCGCGCGCAATGCGCACCTGGCGATCTTTGTCACCAAGTCGATCGCCAAGGGCGGCGCGATTTCCAGCGTGGTCCCCATGGTCAGCCACGTCGATCACACAGAACATGATGTCGACATCCTCGTGACCGAGATCGGCCTGGCCGACCTCCGTGGCCTGGCGCCGCGTGAGCGGGCCCGCGTCATCATCGACAACTGCGTTCACCCGGACTATCGCCCGGCCCTGAACGACTACTTCACCGCTGCTTGCGCAGTCGGCGGGCACACCCCGCACATCCTGCGCGATGCCCTGAGTTGGCACATCAACCTGGAAGAAACCGGGCGCATGCTGACGATGTAATTGATACAGATAGCAGCTGACGCAAACACAGTTTCGTCAGCTTGCCGTTGCAGCATTCTTTTTAATCAAAAACTGTACTGCTGTACCGGTCTTTTCCTACCGTAACGGACTACCTTTTCCAGCCAAATACCTAAAAATGCACCATATCGGTGCCGACAAGTACAGTTGCCTCAATTTAGACCAGTACACCACCGTTTAACAGTTAACTGGTCTCTCACAATACAGGTGAACTGTATCTACAGAGACTGGCCAAACGAGAGGATCATTGGCATCAGTTAAACCACTACCTAATCCCGCCACAAGCGGAAGGATGTCAACCATGGAACGTACAATCAGTTCCGAACTGTTCTTCGAAGACACTGCTGCAAAAACCCAGGCTTCCCTGCCTTTGCGCGTTATCGCCAACCTGATGCTGTGGCAGCGCCGCATCTCCAGCCGCCATCAACTGGCTCGTCTGGATTCGCGTCTGCTGGCTGACGCCGGGATTAGCGAAGCACAACGCTACGAAGAGCTGAGCAAGCCGTTCTGGCGCTAAGTTAGCGTCGCTGGCTCTGACCCACCGGGTCCACCGCCAGCAACCCGAATTGAACAAACAAAACCCGTCGTGGGAAACCACGACGGGTTTTGTCGTTTTGGGCTTCATTTTGGGTCGTACAGAGGAAATAGCCACCAATAGGTACAGTTTTTAATTTACACGAAATGACCAGTACAATTTAATTTGGGCGTGTCTGGAGGTGCAAAGAGATCACCATCGATTCCCGCCCCGCTCGAAAAGGGCTCAAACCCGGCGTTTGCTGGTCCAACTCAAAGACCAACAGCTCTCGGAGCCGAACATCAGTCGTGCCGACCGGCTCAACGAATTGGACTAACCGTTCTGCATGAACAGACGGGGCTGTTCTAACCGAGGTGCTCAGGCCTAATATCCAGATAAACGTGGCGAACGCTTTAAGACAGGCGTCTGATCCTGCGCCACCTCCCTATCGGTCTATCCAAAGGAGCTACCTCATGTCCCGCCTTCGTCTGCTCAGCGCTGCCGCCCTGCTTGCCATGGCTGCCAATGCCCATGCCACCAGCTTTATCGTGACCACCGACTCCATCGTGGGTGGCCTGAAGGCTTCCTCCGACGCGACTTCGGATGTCTCGTCCTCCTTTCGCGACAACAAAATCGTTCGTGCTGCCCGTGACGATGCCGCCAGCTTCGTTGCCAGTGAAGGTGCCATCCGTGGCGCGAAACTGGAAAGCGCGCTCAACCATATCCGCCAACAGGCTCCACAACTGAATGCGACCGACGCACAGCTGGCCCAGGCCATCCTGACGATCTAGGCAACTGCGCTGAACCGGGACACGCCCGTCGTGTCCCAATGTTTCGGCGCTGGCTCTAGCCCGGGCATTGCGCTAGCCTTGGGGCTCGCTTTCAGCTATCGAGCCTCATGCGCTTTCTTTCAAGTCTGTTGATCACTCCGGTTTTTCTCGCGGCCTGCTGGTCGGGTTCGGCCCATGCCTTCGACGCTTTCAACCTATCCACACAAGGCACCGTAGCCAGTGGTTACGCCACCAGCATGGTGACCTCCGCCCCCTTCGACCATAAAATGCTGATCGCCGCCCGGGATGACGCTGCAGCGTTCATCGCCACTGACGGCCAACTGCGAGGAGCACAACTGGAATCGGCCTTGATCTACCTGCGCCGGACCCAGCCAAAACTTCATGCCAGCGACCTTGAACTGGCGCAGGCAATTCTCGTCCAATAGTTATCCTTGTTTCTCCGGAGTCACTCCATGCGTAGCCCGCTGATTGCTGCCACCCTTGGCCTGCTGTTATTGGCCGACGTGGCCCAGGCCCACACTCTGGTAGCCACCAGTAACATGATCATTCGCGCCTCCCAGCGCACGCTTGATTTCACTTCCGATACCACCACGTCCATCCGCGATTCGAAGATCGTTCGTGAAGCCCACGACGATGCGGCCAGTTTCGTCGCCAGCGAGGGTGAAATCCGTGGTGCACACCTGGAGGCGGCCTTCGACACCTTGCGCACCCGCGTACCGGAAGCCCGCGACGCCAGTGATCAGGTTCTCGCCGAAGCCATCCTCGCACTGTGAAATCACTAAGCGCCTGGCTGCTGGCCGGGGTCGTGTTGCTGCTCGGCAACACGGTTCAGGCCAGTCTGCAATTACGGCTCAAGACCGACGGCCTGAGCCCCGCGCAACAGCAGGCCAGTCAGGCGCTGCTTGATGAAGCCATGCAGGCGTTACCGCCACGCTTCATCGAGCAGCTGGACCGACGCATCGATGTCGGCTGGACCGACAACATGCCGAGCAATGCCTATGGCCAGGCATCGCTGGTGTCTGAGCTCGACCTGAATCGCAACCTGCTCGCCAGCCTCACCGACGGCAGCGCCGCGACCAAAAAAACCTATCGCCCCCACGGCACCGTGCGCCAGGAAATGCTCGCCACGGTGTTGCATGAGCTCACCCACATCTACGACCGCGCACGCCTGTGGCCGGACGCCGAACGCACACTGATCCAGCGCTGCACACAACGTAACAGCAGCTCCGGGCTGATCGGCATCCCGGATCAGTGCCGCGGGCAGACCGACCGACGCTGGACCCTCAGCGACGACCCTCGCCTGCTCGATCTGGCCGGCTGGCCGCAATACGTCGGTCGGCGCGGCGAGCGCGAGCAGCACAACCGGCAGATTGCCCGCAGCCCGGACATCTACGAGACGAGCAGCCCGAAGGAGTTCGTCGCGGTCAACATGGAGTACTTCCTCCTCGACCCAAGCTATGCTTGCCGTCGCCCTGCACTGTATCGCTACTACAAAGAACACTTCGGCTGGGCGCCCGCCGCCAAAAACACATGCGCCCGATCATTCGCCTTCCTCAATGCAGGCAACGATTTCGCCAAACAGCCCTTGGGCCAGGTCGATCCGGAACGGGTGTATGCCGTCGACTATCTGCTGGCAGAAGCCAACCAGAACTGGGTCAGCCGCTGGGGTCACAGCATGCTGCGACTGGTGATCTGCGCGCCCGGTCGGCCTCGCGGGCCGGATTGCCGCCTCGATCTGGATCAACATCTGGTGCTGTCCTACCGTGCTTTCGTCGGTGACGTGCAGTTGTCGAGTTGGGATGGGCTGGTGGGTAAATACCCATCGCGCCTGTTTGTGTTGCCGCTGGCCCAAGTGATCGACGAATACACCAAGACCGAACTGCGCAGCCTGGCCTCGGTGCCACTGAATCTGTCGCGTAGCGAGATCGAAGACGTGGTGGAACATGCCGCCGAGATGCACTGGAGTTACGACGGCAATTACTTCTTCCTGTCCAACAACTGCGCCGTGGAAAGCCTGAAACTACTGCGCAGCGGCAGCAATAATACCCAGCTGACAGGGCTCGACAGCATCATGCCCAACGGCTTGCTGGAAGTGCTCAAGGGCCGCGGACTGGCGGATACCCGTGTGCTTGACGACCCTCGCGAAGCATTACGCCTGGGCTATCGCTTCGACTCCTTCCGCGATCGCTATCAAGCGATGTTCGAGGTGCTGAAAAAGCATTTGCCGATCAAGCAGGAAAAGGTCGAAGACTGGCTGGCATTGAAAGCGGATGAGCGCCGCAAATGGATTGACCAGGCTGATTTGCGCACCAGCGCGGCATTGCTGCTGCTGGAGCAAGCCAGTTTTCGCCAACAAATAGTGTTGGCCCAAGACGAAGTGAAACAACGCTACCTGGGCGCTCGGGAGTTGAACAACGGCGGCATGGATAAAGCCAACGCAACCTTGCAGCAGATTCTCGCCAACAGCGGCTTCCTCAGCCGTCCGGCCGAACTGCTTGGCACTGGTGGTTATGGCTTGCCGCAGCCGAACGAGTGGACGCGCCTGGAGTCAGAAAGCAACTTGCGCCAGAAACAGCTTCAAGCGCTGACCGGGGACCTCGACAAGGAAGTGCGAGCACTACTCGATCCGAGCCGCGCGGCTGAAATGGCCGCCAACGAAGAGAACCTGAAACAGGTTGGCGAACATTTGAGAAAGTTGCACAAGGCCGCGGGTGGGTTGGAGTTGCCCTAGTTGAAACATCACGGGCTATGTAGCAGCTGCCGAAGGCGGCTGCTACATAAGTCGGGGGTTGCCTGTTGAGATCCGGTCGATCAGTAGAGCACCCCTTCGAGAATTTCATAAACAATCCCGGTCCCTATGGCGATCAGCACAATGTCGCCGCCCGCACGGCGCCACTCATAACCCGGATAATGCGGCAGTCGGCCCAACGCACGGTTATCCAGGCGCTCGCCGTAATAACCGTGGGGCAGCGGCCGGCCACGGACCAGATGAATACCCGGGGGTGGCGGCGCACCGCGCACAAAATAGCCATGGTTGTCGTGGATAGTCTGGCGCACCGGACCGAAGTCCCGTGGTGGACCGCCGTGACGATAGTCATGCGGGCCCCGGTGATCGTCGCCACGATTGTCGTACTGGCCCTGCTGCGGGCCGCCGCGGTCGTGATCGTCGCGCTGATCGGCGCTGGCGTGCAGCAACGGCGTCGCACTGAGCATCAGCACACCCAGGCTGGCAATCAGACGTTTGGGCATTTTCATCGGGTCTTCCCTCACTGCACATACAGCAAAAAGGGCTTCAGAACGTAGTCCTGAAGCCCTAGGTCTTGCTATTTAGTCTGTGCGGTGCGGCGCTAATTCCTCTGTATCAGGAACTTTACCTTCAGCTGACCCGCGCTTTACGCACGCCGTCGGACAAAGCCGCGCACAGGCTGAGTACGCCCTCCACAGCCTGATCCGGCGTTGAGGCATTGGCGATGTGATCGATCAGCGCCGACCCCACCACCACACCATCAGCCAGACGTGCGATGGCCGCTGCCTGCTCCGGTGTGCGAATACCGAAGCCGATGCTGATCGGCAGATCGGTATGGCGACGCAGACGGGTGACGGCTTCTTCGACATGTTCCAGAGTCGCCGCGCCCGCACCGGTCACACCCGCCACCGACACGTAGTAAACAAATCCGGAACTGCCATTCAGAACGGTCGGCAGACGCACGTCGTCAGTCGTCGGAGTGGTCAGACGGATAAAGTCCAGACCCGCCGCCTGTGCCGGGTCGCACAACTCAGCATTATGCTCCGGCGGCATGTCGACCACGATCAGGCCATCGACACCGGCTTCTTTGGCTTCAGCGATAAAACGTGGCACACCGTACATGTGAATCGGGTTGAAGTACCCCATCAGCACTAGCGGGGTCTCGCTGTTGCCTTCACGGAACTCGCGAACCATTTGCAGGGTTTTCGCCAGGTTCTGTTTGGCGCCCAAGGCACGAATGTTGGCCAGCTGGATCGCCGGGCCGTCGGCCATCGGATCGGTGAAGGGCATGCCCAACTCGATCACGTCGGCACCCGCACCGGGCAAGCCTTTGAGGATAGCCAGGGACGTGTCATAGCTCGGGTCACCGGCGGTCACGAAGGTCACCAGGGCGGCGCGGTTCTGTTCCTTGAGTTCGGCAAAACGCGTTTGCAGGCGGCTCATCAGTGTTTCTCCTGCTTGGATTGCTCTTGTTGAGAGTGTTCCATGTGGTGCATCACAGTTTGCATGTCTTTGTCGCCACGGCCGGACAGGTTGACCACCATCAAGTGATCTTTGGGCAGGGTCGGTGCGCGCTTGAACACTTCGGCCAAGGCGTGGGCGCTTTCCAGTGCAGGAATGATCCCTTCCAGGCGGCAGCATTTATGAAACGCGTCGAGGGCTTCGTCGTCGGTCACCGAGGTGTACTGAACGCGGCCGATGTCATGCAACCAGGCGTGTTCCGGGCCGATGCCTGGGTAGTCGAGACCGGCTGAAATCGAGTGTGCGTCAATGATCTGGCCATCGTCGTCCTGCAACAGGAACGTACGGTTGCCGTGCAGCACGCCCGGCACACCGCCGTTAAGGCTGGCCGCGTGCTTACCGGTTTCGATGCCATAACCGGCGGCTTCGACGCCGATGATCTCGACACTCTTGTCATCGAGGAACGGGTGGAACAGGCCCATGGCATTGGAACCACCGCCGATGCACGCCACCAGACTGTCGGGCAGACGGCCTTCCTGGGCTTGCAACTGCTCACGGGTTTCCTTGCCGATAACGGCCTGGAAATCGCGAACCATGGCCGGGTACGGGTGCGGGCCGGCCACGGTGCCGATCAGATAGAAGGTGGTGTCGACGTTGGTCACCCAGTCACGCAGGGCTTCGTTCATTGCGTCTTTGAGGGTGCCGGTGCCAGCGACCACCGGGATCACTTCGGCGCCCAGCAGCTTCATGCGAAACACGTTGGCTTGCTGACGCTCGATGTCAGTGGTGCCCATATAGATCACGCATTCGAGGCCGAAACGCGCGGCCACGGTGGCAGTCGCCACGCCGTGCATGCCGGCGCCGGTCTCGGCGATGATGCGTTTCTTGCCCATGCGCCGCGCCAGCAGGATCTGACCGATACAGTTGTTGATCTTGTGCGCGCCGGTGTGGTTCAGCTCTTCGCGCTTGAGGTAAATCTTCGCGCCGCCGCAGAACTCTGTCAGGCGCTCGGCGAAATACAGCGGGCTTGGACGTCCGACGTAATCACGCTGGAAGTAGGCCAATTCTTCTTTGAATGCCGGATCTTCCTTGGCCGCTTCGTATTCGCGGGCCAGATCGAGGATCAACGGCATCAAGGTTTCGGCGACGTAGCGGCCACCGAATGCGCCAAACAGGCCGTTGGCGTCGGGGCCGTTGCGCAGATTAGTCTGGGTCATGGGTCGCTCCAGTTGTATTCGAGAGGTGACGATGGGTTTCACTCTACCCCTGACATCCCATGCTGAAAACCGATAAGATCGCCGCAACCTGTCAGGAAAACTCACAGATCCCATGAGCCATGACCTCCCCCCGCTGAACGCGCTTCGCGCCTTCGAAGCCACAGCCCGGCTGAACAGCGTCAGCCAAGCCGCCGAACAGCTGCACGTCACCCATGGCGCGGTCAGCCGGCAACTCAAGGTGCTGGAAGAACACCTCGGCGTGAGTCTGTTCATCAAGGATGGACGCGGCCTTAAACTCACAGATGCCGGCGTTCGTTTGCGCGATGCCAGCGGCGAAGCCTTCGAGCGTTTGCGCAGCGTTTGCGCCGAGTTGACCCAAAGCACCGCCGATGCGCCGTTCGTGCTCGGTTGCTCGGGCAGCCTGCTGGCACGCTGGTTCATTCCGCGTCTGGGACGACTCAACGCGGACCTGCCGGATCTGCGTTTGCACCTGTCGGCTGGCGAAGGCGATCTCGACCCTCGGCGGCCCGGCCTGGACGCCTTGCTCGTCTTTGCCGAGCCGCCATGGCCGGCAGACATGCAGGTCTATGAATTGGCCAGCGAACGCATCGGCCCGGTCATGAGCCCGCGATTCATCGGCTACGAAAGGCTGCAGAACGCACCGGCAAATGCACTGTTGACCGAACCTTTGCTGCACACCACCTCACGCCCGCAAGCCTGGCCGAGTTGGGCACAGCAAAGCGGCCTCGACGCCAAGGCGCTGAAGTACGGTCAGGGTTTCGAGCATTTGTATTATTTACTGGAGGCGGCTGTGGCCGGGCTCGGCGTGGCTATCGCACCCGAGCCGTTGGTGGCCGAAGACTTGAAGGCCGGTCGCCTGGTTGCGCCATGGGGCTTCCGTGAAACCCCGGCGCAACTGGCGTTGTGGCTACCCAAGCGCGCCGCGGACGGGCGCGCTCGGCAACTGGCGCAATGGCTTAAAAACGAACTGCGCCAGACACCTTAATGACCGCGCCTGACCAATAAGAAGGCCGCAAGCAGGCCCAATGCACCGACAGCGACACCGGCGGTCGTCCAAGGGTGTTCCTGGGCATAGTCACGTGTTGCGATCCCGGTTTCGCGGGTTTTGACCTTGACCTCTTCATAGGCATCGGCGAGCAGGTGGCGCGAATGTTTCAGCGCGTTCTCGGCGTTGCTTTTCAGCGTTTTCAGGGTTCTACGCGACTCGTCCGAGGCGTCGTCCTTCAGGCTTTCCAACGATTTCAGCAGACTCTCGATCTCGGCTTCCATGCTTTGCAATGAGGCTTTGCGTAACGAGGTGTTGGCCATGATGGCTCTCCTGCATTGTTGATGAGTGGCGTGTGTTGGTTGGGACTTCAGGGGTTCGAGAAAGTGCAGTAAATCTGAACTTCTGCCGAGGATTGGTCGACAGAAGTAATCAGAAAAATCACTGCTAGGCTGTATTTCACACCCTTAGGAGAACGCCATGACTGACCATCACACCTACAAAAAAGTCGAGCTGGTCGGCTCGTCTACCTCCAGCATTGAAGACGCCATCAACAACGCCCTGGCCGAGGCCAGTAAAAGCCTCAAGTACATGGAATGGTTTGAAGTGACCGAAACACGCGGGCACATCAAGGACGGCAAAGCGGCACACTTCCAGGTGACGCTGAAAGTCGGGTTCCGGATTGCCAGCAGCTGAGTTTGAGCTAGTCTTCTGAACTTGCGCGCTGGCCGAATGCCATAGGGAAGGGCAAAAGCGCTACATGGCGAGCGCATCCGGTCGACGACTGGATGCCCTCCCCCTCATTTATCCGACCAGGGAGTGCACCCCATGAAGAGGTTTATTTTGGCGGTAGGTTTGTTGAGCCTTGCGGGAACAGCCTTTGCCCAAGGCAAACCGTGCGAAGAACTGAAAGCCGAAATCGCAGCGAAACTGGATGCCAAGGGTATTTCCAATTACTCACTGGAGATCGTCGACAAAGGCACTGCTACCGGTGGAAAAGTCGTCGGAAAATGTGAGCAGGGCTCCAAGGTAATCGTTTACAAGCAAGGTTGACCGCCCTTAAAAATGAAAAAGCCGACGCGATGGCGTCGGCTTTTTTGTGGGTGCCGTTTAAGTGTCAGCCCTTCATGACCTGCGCCAACAGTTCATAGGAGTGCACGCGAT
Organism: Pseudomonas sp. GGS8; assembly: GCF_024168645.1. NCBI lineage: Bacteria > Pseudomonadati > Pseudomonadota > Gammaproteobacteria > Pseudomonadales > Pseudomonadaceae > Pseudomonas > Pseudomonas sp. GGS8. Next base: position 1,757,190 of record NZ_JALJWF010000001.1, read on the forward strand.
CGGCATGTTCGTACAGGTCACAGGTGAAAATCAGTTCATCCGCCTGGGTCTGTTCGATCAGCACCTCAAGCTTGGCGCGGATTTTCTGCGGGCTGCCGACCATGGCCAGCCCCAGAAAATCACCGACCGCTTCTTTCTCATGGGGCAGCCACAGGCCGTCCATGGTCTTCACGGGTGGGCGTTGCACCAGGCTCTGGCCCCGCATCAACGCGAGAATCCGCTGGTAAACCGAAGTGGCCAGGTAATCAGCCTGCTCGTCGGTGTCTGCGGCCACCAGTGGCACGCCGAGCATTACGTAAGGCTTATCCAACACCGCCGAAGGCTTGAAGTGGTTGCGGTAGACGCGAATCGCCTCATGCATGAAGCGCGGTGCGAAATGTGAAGCGAAGGCGTAGGGCAAACCGCGCTCACCGGCCAGCTGCGCACTGAACAGGCTCGAACCCAGCAACCAGACCGGGACATTAGTGCCGGTGCCCGGCATGGCAATGATTCGCTGGTCCGGTGTCCGCGGGCCGAGGTAGCGCATCAGTTCGGCGACGTCTTCCGGGAAGTCATCGGCACTGCCGGAACGCTCACGGCGCAAAGCGCGGGCGGTCATCTGGTCGGAGCCGGGCGCGCGCCCCAGGCCCAGATCGATCCGACCCGGATACAGACTTTCAAGGGTGCCGAACTGCTCGGCGATCACCAGTGGAGCATGGTTGGGCAGCATCACGCCCCCCGAACCGACGCGTATGGTCGAAGTGCCGCCGGCCAGATAGCCCAGCAGCACCGAGGTCGCCGAGCTGGCGATCCCGTCCATATTGTGGTGTTCGGCGACCCAAAAGCGGTTGTAGCCGAATTTTTCGACGTGCTGCGCCAGGTCCAGGGAATTGTGCAAAGACTGGGCCGCACTGCCGTTCTCGCGCACGGGCACCAGATCGAGGGTCGAAAACTTGATCTCAGACAGTCGTTTCATAAACCTGCTTCTCCAATGGGTAAGCAGGTTTTTCACTAACGAAAACCTGCCGAGTCTATAAGCGTGTTCTATGCAATGAGGGCATATACCCGAGTTTCAATAGACGAGACAAAATTCCTACGCGATTAGGGGACTGATCAGATGAGGTGAACTTTGCCTGACGGTCTATCCTCAGAACCCTGGTAACCGAAAACCACGAAGGCGCGACGTTTCGCGCCGGATCTTGAGGAGGCAGACATGGCTATCACAAAGAAAGCATCGGCTCATTGGGAAGGTGACCTGAAAACCGGCATCGGCTCGATCTCCACGGAAACCGGTGTACTCAGAGAAGCCCCCTACGGCTTCAAGGCCCGTTTCGAAGGCGGTAAAGGCACCAATCCGGAAGAGTTGATCGGTGCGGCCCACGCGGGCTGTTTCTCCATGGCATTTTCAATGATTCTCGGCGATGCCGGCCTCAAGGCCGACAGCATCGACACCAATGCCGAAGTCACTCTGGACCAGGTGGACGGCGGCTTTGCAATCACCGCAGTGAAACTGATCCTCAAGGCGAAAATCCCTGGGGCGACCCAGGCGCAATTCGAGGAACTGAGCAACAAGGCCAAAGAGGGCTGCCCGGTGTCCAAGGTTCTGAATGCGAAAATCAGCCTGGATGCGACGTTGGTCAGCTAAACCAATAAAAAATCGCAGCCTTCGGCAGCGCCTACAGGTCAATCGATGCAGGCGCAGCCGTAGGCTGCGATCTTTTTTGCGCAGAAACAAAACCTGGCTGGCGTAATTGTGGTCGAATAAATGACAGCAGCTTTAGCGCATTACTGTGCGCGCTGCCTCAAGGGAGCTTCAACCATGAAACGTTTTGCCTTGGCGGTTATCTGTTGCATGTTGGCCACATCGGCTCTCGCGGCACCGAAATCCTGTGAGGAGCTCAAGTCCGAGATCGAAGCCAAGATCCAGGCCAATAACGTCTCGTCCTACACCCTGGAAATCGTCACCAACGACGAAGTGCACGATAAGAATATGGTGGTCGGCACGTGCGAATACGGCACCAAGAAAATCATCTACCAAAAAAATGACAGTTGATTCGCCTCACATGAGGCAGTAGCTCTCGCGATCTTCGGCGACAATCTCCCGCTTGGCGTTATACAGCCGGGCGCTGGGGGTGAACGCCATGGAGCGAGCTTCCAGCAGATAACGCTGGCCAGCTTCGAAATGGTCGTAATTGATGGTCAGGTAGCATATTCGCTCCAGAGGAGTGTTCAGCAAACCCGGCCCCCCGCCAAACACTTCAAAGTCAAAACGTACCCTGAGCTCATGACTACCCGGGGTGACCTGAAAGTAACGGCCATCGCTCAACCGCTGGTTGTCCAGACGATCGGCCATCAGCAGTTTCCCGCCGGGAACTGGCGTAGCGAAGTCGACCCAGGCCATCTGCGGATTGACCGCCGGCAACGGACTCGTGCAGCCGACAAAGGCACCTGCAGCGAGCAACAGCAACAACCTGCGCATGATCAATATCCCAAGGACTGATCATTCAGCATAGCGCCGATCAGGTGCGTTGGCAGCCCGCTGGCTTACCCTGCCCAATCACTTTTCGCTGCTGATCATAGAGCTTTGCCCACGGCCGAAAACCGATGTTCCCCGCTTGCAACTGATACCGCTGCCCGGCGTTGAAGTCCTTGAACTTCACATTCAGCTGGCAATCGCGCCACAGCGGCTCGGCGTCGGGGCCAATGTTGGTCGGCTGGACCGCGAACAAATAGCGAACCTTCAGCTCATGGCTGCCGGGCTGTACCTCGAAGTAACGCTTGTCGACGGAAGCCTTGTCATCGACTTTCAGCGCTTGCAGCGCGGCGTCTTGCTGTAATGGATCAAGATCGATCCGGGCCTGCGAAGGATCAGGGGTGGGCAATCCGGCACAACCGGCCAGTATCAGCAGGCCTCCCGTCAGCATCAACTTGCGCATAGCGGAGCTCCAATAGGCGGGATAGTCTTGCGGGCAGACTTTCCAGGGATGTTTTTATTTTGATCAGGCCGAGTCCAAGCCTTGGGTTACTTGATCGCGTTTTACGCATTTTGTTTCCGGGTGTGATTCTTTTGTTGCTCAACGGCTGTTCAAGCGTCAGCTATTACGGCCAATTGGCCAGTGGTCAGCTGCATCTGCTATGGGCGCGGGAGCCGGTTGCCAGCGTGATTGCCGACCCCGACCGCGATCGGCAATTGCGTGCGCGTCTGGCCCAATCACAAAAGGCGCGAACGTTCGCCAGCCAACACCTGCATCTGCCGGACAATCAGAGCTACCGCCTGTACGCCGACATCGGCCGACCGTTTGTAGTCTGGAATGTCTTCGCCACGCCGGAGTTTTCGCTGAAGCCGCAGACCCATTGCTTCCCCGTCGCCGGCTGCGTCGCTTATCGCGGTTTTTACAGTCAGAGCGCTGCCCGCGGTGAGGCCGCCTTGCAACGCCTGCAAGGTATGGACGTGTCGATTGGCGGCGTCGAGGCCTATTCGACGCTCGGTTGGTTCAACGACCCGATCATTAGCTCAATGATGAGTTGGGGCGACGAACGGTTGGCCACGCTGATTTTTCACGAGCTCTCCCATCAACGCTTCTATGTGAAGGACGACTCTGAGTTCAACGAGTCTTTCGCCACGTTTGTCGAACAGGAAGGCACTCGCCAATGGCGCGCATTCCAAGGCCTGCCACCAGATGATGGCGCGTTGGCGCGGCAGCAAGAACAGTTCATCCAGTTGCTTCTGGGCACTCGCACCAAACTCGAACAGCTCTACACCCTGCCGCTTTCTGCCGACCAGATGCGCGAGCGGAAAGCGGCAGCGTTCGAACAGTTGCGCCGTGAATACCGGACGCTGCGCGACAGCCAATGGGCGGGCAACAAACGCTACGACGCCTGGATCAACGCCCCCATGAACAACGCCCGATTACTGCCGCTTGGTTTGTATAACCAGTGGGTGCCAGCGTTTGCCGCACTGTTCAGGCAGGTCGATGGGGATTGGATGAAGTTTTATGCGGCCGTGGAGAAGCTGGGCACATTGCCGGTTGAGGAGCGTAAAGCGGCGTTGAGGGCGTTGGCAGGATCAGCGAATGCCGCTGGCTGAGCAGGCCTCTTCCGCGGGCAAGCCTCTTCCGCGGGCAAGCCTCGCACCTACAGGGGCGAGGTCGTGCTACCAGTCCGTAGGAGCGAGGCTTGCCCGCGAAGGCGTACTGATCAGCGCTGCAAAAACGCCTGATGCAACTCATCCAGCGTCTCGAAGTGATACGCCGGTGCTTGGCCGCTCAATTCTTCCCGGCTGCCAAACCCATAACCCACCGCCGCCGCGTCCAGCCCATTGCTGCGAGCACCGATCAGGTCATGCTTACGGTCGCCGATCATCAGCGTATTGGCTGGGTCGAGGCCTTCTTCGGCCATCAGGTGCGCAATCAGCTCGACCTTATTGGTCCGCGTGCCATCCAGCTCACTGCCGTAAATCATCTTGAAATGCTTGGCGAAGTCGAAGTGCCGGGCAATTTCCCGAGCGAAAACCCATGGTTTGGAGGTCGCGATGTACAGCTGTCGCCCTTGCCCGTCGAGGGTTTCCAGCAGCGGCGTGACGCCGTCGAATACGCGGTTCTCATACAGGCCGGTGACCTTGAAGCGTTCGCGATAGAAGTTCACCGCTTCCCAGGCCTTGGGCTCGTCGAAGTCGTAGAACTGCATGAACGCCTGCAGCAACGGCGGGCCAATGAAGTGTTCGAGCCTGGTCAGATCAGGTTCATCGATGCCCAGTTTGCTCAGGGCGAACTGGATGGAGCGGGTGATGCCTTCGCGCGGGTCCGTCAGCGTGCCATCGAGGTCGAACAGTACGGTTTGGTAATGCATGGAAATTCCTGAGCAATCGCGAGACGCTTTCCGTTATCAAGAGGCCTAGAGCGGGTCATAGCCTTCGGCCAGATGCAGGTCCTTGAGCTTCACGTAGTTCGCCGCGCTGTAGGTGAAAAAGGCCTTTTCCTTGTCCGTCAGCGGCCGGATCTGTTTCACCGGGCTACCGACGTAGAGGAAACCGCTTTCCAGGCGCTTGCCCGGTGGCACCAGGCTACCGGCACCGATGATCACATCATCCTCGACCACCGCACCGTCCATGACGATGCTGCCCATGCCGATCAGAATCCGGTTGCCCACGGAGCAACCATGAAGCATGACTTTATGCGCGATGGTCACATCGTCACCGATCAGCAATGGATAGCCATCGGGATTGAATGGTCCTGCATGAGTGATGTGCAACACGCAGCCGTCCTGCACGCTGGTGCGCGCACCGATTCGGATGCGGTGCATGTCGCCGCGGATCACCGTCAGCGGCCAGACGGAGCTGTCTTCGCCGATTTCGACGTCGCCGATCACCACCGCCGAGCCGTCGACAAAAGCGCCTTTGCCCAGCAGCGGCGTGTGATTCTGATACTTGCGAAGGGTCACGATAGGCTCTCTCTCTTTTGCTGATAGCTGCGGTCGGTGTCGATTGTAATTAAGATGGGGCTTTGTTTCTTCCAGCATGTTTTCCAGCCAAGGTGCCAACCGTGAGCGTGAACAACCCTCTTCTGCAGTCCTACGACCTGCCGCCGTTCTCGGCGATCCGTGCCGAGCACGTGCAACCGGCCATTGAAAAGATCCTGGCTGACAACCGCGCCGCCATTGTCGAAATCCTCAAGGCCCAGGGCAAACAACCGACCTGGGCCGGCCTGGTGCTGGCGATGGACGAACTCAACGATCGTCTGGGCGCCGCCTGGAGCCCGGTCAGCCACCTCAATGCCGTATGCAACAGTGCCGAATTACGTGAGGCTTACGAGTCCTGCCTGCCGGCCCTGAGCGCCTATGCCACCGAACTGGGCCAGAACCGTGAACTGTTTCAAGCCTATGAAGCGCTAGCGAACAGTCCTGAGGCCGCCGGTTTCGACGTGGCGCAGAAAACCATCCTGGAGCACGCCCTGCGTGACTTCCGTCTGTCGGGTATCGACCTGCCTGCGCCTGAGCAAAAACGCTACGCCGATGTGCAGAGCAAACTGTCAGAGCTGAGCAGTCGCTTCTCCAATCAGTTGCTCGACGCCACCCAGGCCTGGACCAAACACATCACCGACGAAGCGGCCCTCGCCGGCCTGACCGACTCGGCCAAGGCGCAAATGGCCGCCGCCGCGCAAGCCAAAGACCTCGACGGCTGGCTGATCACCCTGGAATTCCCGAGTTACTACGCGGTGATGACCTACGCCCAGGACCGCGCCCTGCGCGAAGAAGTCTACGCCGCCTACTGCACCCGTGCGTCGGACCAAGGCCCGAATGCCGGTCAGAACGATAACAGCCCGGTCATGGAAGAAATCCTCGACCTGCGTCAGGAGCTGGCAAAACTGTTGAGCTTCGCCAGCTTCTCGGAGCTGAGCCTGGCGACCAAAATGGCCGAGTCCAACGATCAGGTGCTGAGTTTTCTGCGCGACCTGGCCAAGCGCAGCAAGCCGTTCGCCGTCCGGGATCTGCAACAGCTCAAGGCCTATGCCGCCGAACAGGGTTGTCCGGATCTGCAAAGCTGGGACAGCGGTTTCTACGGTGAAAAACTCCGCGAGCAGCGCTACAGCGTTGCCCAGGAAACCCTTCGCGCGTACTTCCCGATCGATAAGGTTTTGGGTGGGCTGTTCGCTATCGTCCAGCGTCTGTACGGCATCGAAATCGCCGAGCTGAAAGGCTTCGATACCTGGCACTCGGACGTTCGCCTGTTCGAAATCAAGGAAAACGGCCAGCACGTCGGTCGGTTCTTCTTCGACCTCTATGCCCGTGCCAACAAGCGTGGCGGTGCCTGGATGGACGGCGCCCGCGATCACCGCCGCACGATCAATGGCGTGCTGCAAAGCCCGGTGGCGAACCTGGTGTGCAACTTCACCCCGGCCGACAGCGGTAAACCAGCCCTGCTGACCCATGACGAAGTGACCACCCTGTTCCATGAATTCGGTCACGGCCTGCATCACCTGCTGACCCGTGTCGAGCACGCTGGCGTGTCCGGCATCAACGGCGTGGCCTGGGATGCGGTCGAACTGCCAAGCCAGTTCATGGAAAACTGGTGCTGGGAGCCGGAAGGTCTGGCACTGATTTCCGGTCACTACGAAACCGGTGAGCCACTGCCTCAAGATCTGCTGGAGAAAATGCTCGCGGCGAAGAACTTCCAGTCCGGCCTGATGATGGTCCGTCAGTTGGAGTTCTCGCTGTTCGACTTCGAGCTGCACGCCACTCACGGTGACGGCCGCAGCGTGCTACAAGTGCTCGAAGGCGTGCGCGACGAAGTCTCGGTCATGCGTGCGCCGGCCTACAATCGCTTCCCCAACAGCTTCGCCCACATCTTTGCCGGTGGTTACGCGGCGGGTTACTACAGCTATAAGTGGGCAGAAGTATTGTCTGCCGATGCCTTCTCGAAGTTCGAAGAAGACGGCGTGCTCAATGCCGAGACCGGTCGTGCGTTCCGTGAAGCGATTCTGGCGCGAGGTGGTTCCCAAGAGCCAATGGTGCTGTTCGTCGACTTCCGTGGCCGTGCGCCATCGATTGACGCACTCTTGCGTCACTGCGGCCTGACCGAGGACGCGGCAGCATGAGTGAGGGATCTGTGATTACCAAAAAACGCTTTATCGCCGGGGCGGTCTGCCCGGCCTGCAGCGAGCCGGACAAATTGATGATGTGGAACGAAGATACCGTTCCGCATCGCGAGTGCGTGGCCTGCGGTTATTCCGACACGCTGAATGAACAAGGCCTGTCGGTGCCCAAGGAATTGGGCACCCGGGTCAACACCTCGGCACTCAAGGTGCCGGACGCCAAGGTTCAGGCCGTGCAGTTTTTTCCGAACCCGAAGCTGAAGAAAAAGCCTGACGAGCAAAACTGACTGGAACACCACCTTTCACTCCCGTGAAAGGTGGTATCTATCTACCACCTTTCCCCTGCGCTTCCTTTTAGGCTGACCACATTCAGCCTCCAGTCAAGGAAGACACCATGCCAAATACCAATCCGCTTCTGCAGCACTGGGGCCTGCCGCCCTATTCGAACGTTCGTGCCGAGCATCTCGTGCCGGCCATTGAAAAAATCATTAGCGACAACCGTCAGGCCATCCCCGACATTATCGCCAGCCAATCAACATTCCCGACCTGGGACGACCTTGTGCTTGCAGTCGATGAAACCGATGCACGCCTGGATGAAGCCATGGGAATCATCGAAACCCTCGCCATGGTGAAGCACGACGGTGACACCTGGGAGTTGGCAATCAGTACATGTCGTAATGCCGTGACGCAGTACAAAACCGAAAAAATGAGCAATCAGGCGCTGTTCCGGACCTATCAAAGGCTTGCACAAAGCCCGATCGCCGCAAATTTCGATGAGTCTCGCAAAGCCGTGCTGAACAAGGCTCTGCGCAGGTTTCGTTTCTCCGGAATCGAGTTGTCCCTCGATCAACAGCAGCAACTCGCTCACCTGAACCGCGAAATCAGCGCGCTCGAGAGTCTGTTCCTAAAGCACCTGGAGAATGCGAGCTCAGCCTGGAGCAAGCGCATCGACAACGTCGCTCAACTCAACGGCTTACCCCTGGCGACCCACGATCGTCTGGCACTCAACGCCCGGCAGGCAGGGCATGCGGGCTGGCTGATAACCCTGGATCAGGACACCTACAATCAAGTCATGGCCTATGCCGAAGACCGCCCACTGCGTGAAGAGTATTTCGTTGCCTTCAGCACTCGAGCCTCCGATCAGGGGCCCCATGCCGGGCAATTCGATAATGGTCCGGTATTGGAATCGCTGTTGGCCAAGCGTCATCGCAAAGCCCAACTGCTGGGGTATGAAAACTTTGCCCAACTGAGCCTGACGAACCGGATGGCGGACTCAACCGTACAGGTTAGTGGATTTCTGCGTCGACAAGTGGCACTGAAAACACCGAGTTTCGAGGAGGATGCACAAGCGCTCAAGGCTTTCGCGACCAGCCTGGGTATCGCTGAGGTAGAGCCCTGGGACCACGAGTTTCTTGCCGAAAAGCTGCGCCAGCAATACCTCGATATGCCCCTGAAAAGCCTTCGCGATTATTTTCCACTGGACGCAACCCTGCGCCGAATCTTCCTGTTCAGCGAGCGCATGTTCGGGGTCCAGATCGTTGAGCAATCAGAGTTCAATCGCTGGCATGACAACGTCCGTCTATTTGAAGTCAGCGAGCATGGGCAGGTGATCGGGCACATTTACCTCGACCCGTTCCATCGCAAGGAGGCCCCTGACTTTCCATGGACCGCAACACCGCGTAACCGACGAGTGGACGCCGAAGGTCGATTGACCCTGCCAATTGCCGTTATTCATGCCAACTTCACTGAGGTTTTGGCTGATCAACCTTGTTTGCTGACTCATCTGGATCTGCGTGTGCTTTTCCATGAGTTTGGCCACTGCCTGCACCACACTCTGACTCGTTCACCGCATTACACTCTTTCCGGCATCTCTCAGCTGGGACGCGACACGGCGGAATTTGCCGGGCAACTATTCGAACGCTGGTGCTTTTCAGGAGAGTTTCTACTGTGGCTGGCGGCCCACTACCGCACCGGTGAACGCTTGACCGAGGCTCAAATCGATAAAGCACTGACATCGCTTCAAGCCCAAAGCAGCTGGCAGACGGCCAGATTGCTGATGGCTGGCTTGTTTGATTTCCAATTGCACCTTTCTCAAGGTGATGGCCGTAGCGCTCAGCAGGTATTCGAAGACGTACAGCGGGAAATTCCTCACTTGAAACTGTCTTCCTATAGCCGACTCGCCAACAGCTTCGATTATTTGGTGACCGGTTATGGCGCCTCGGTTTACGCCTACAACTGGTCAGATGTACTCGCCACCGAAGCCTTCAAACGCTTTGAGCGGGATTGGGTTTTCAATATCCAAACAGGTAAGGCCGTTCGCGAAGCCATTTTTTCACCTGGGGATTCACACTCTCTGTTGTTATCCCTGGCGGCGTTTCTGGAGCGGCCGCTTGCCGAGGATCTTTTCCCAGTCGCAGTGAGTAGCTGAGACAACGATTACTCGATGTGAGCCGAGTTGAACCAACTCTTCATCGAACACATGGCAAACGGACTTGTGCTGCAGTCACCGTTGGCCAGCGCCGTACGAAGTTTGTCGACATCGGCCTGCATCATGTAGCGGATGCCGTCCTTGAAGTGGGTGCTATCGCCAAAACCGCCCTGAGTCATTTCACTCAGCGCATCTTCCTTACTCCAACCCTGCACCACCACCCGGTACATCGCCGCCATCAAGCCAGTGCGATCCGAGCCGTGTTTGCAGTGCATAAGCACAGGCCCTTTGGCCTCGGCTGTCTGAATCGCGCGAAGGGCCTTGAGCACATCACTGTCATCCACGTGATTGGTGCGGTAGGGCAGCTGTATCTGAGTGATTCCGGGTTTGGACAACCAGCTTGAGTCCGGTTCAGGCAGGAAGTTGATGACGGTGGCAACCTTGAGTTTTTCCAGCAACGGCACCGCCCCTTTGTCCGGCAACGCACTGCGATAGAGCGTCGGGGACATCTGATAGAGGTTGTACTGAACCTCCACCGATTGAGCCCAGTCCGCGGGACGGGGTAAAGCAGCGTCGTCAGCATGGGCCAGCGTCAGATTGAAAAGTGCGGCCAGCGACAAAAGGAACGTCGCAGGTAGAAGGCGCAGTAGGGACATGCTCAGGCGACCGTGAAGTGGTGAATAAGTGATCGACAGCCTGAACCGTGAACAGTCAAAGACCTGTGAGGGAGTTGTCAAAGAATCGTGAATAAAACAGCATGAATCAGTAAAAGCAGATAAAGCCAGGCCAGCATGTAGTCTGATGCTGGCCTGGAAACTTCAAGGATTTACGATACTGGAGTAAGCCTTGGCCAAGGCCAGTAGCTTTGCCTTGTCGTCAGCATCGATATCGCCATCACCATCTACATCGTGATTAATGGTCTTGATCGCGAAGGACTGGCCACTATCGCTGGAAACCGCTGTGACATAGACTGAATCGACCAGGGCTTCTGTCTGCACTTCATTTAGCGCATCCCACCCCAACTCTTTACGGGCGAGTTGCATAGATACTTGCGCTTCGCGAGGGTGGGTTATGCTGGGAGCCAACAATTGTAAAAAAATACCGCGCTGATTAAAAAACGACATCATTAAATCCTTTTAATTACTAACTCACGACAACTTCGTGCAAGATGGATAGTAATGATGGTCACTGTAAGCTCGCCACCTTTCATCTGTTTCCAGTGATGACTATTACCATCTACAACTCATCTAATTAGTTTATTTATGTCGTCTTGAATATAAAGTTGCCGAGCGGTACTGGCTTATTGCTTGAGCTCCCCTGATACTGTATGCACGTACAGCTACCGGGCTTTTATCGATGAACACGCCTCTGCCACCCCGCGGTCGCGGCACCGCCACCAACCCGCACAACCGTTTCGCGCTGAACCGTTCGGTGGCCGAGGATGACGGCTGGTATCAGGAAGCGCCGATCACCCAAGGCACCGAGGTGCGCATCGAGACGGCGAAAACCATTATTACCCGCAACAACTCGCCGGACTTGCCCTTCGACCGCTCGATCAATCCCTATCGTGGCTGCGAGCATGGCTGCATCTATTGCTACGCACGGCCAAGCCATGCTTATTGGGACATGTCGCCGGGGCTGGATTTCGAAACCAAACTGATCGCCAAGACCAACGCCGCCGATGTGCTGGAAGAACAACTGTCCAAACGCGGCTATCAATGCGCGCCGATCAACCTGGGCTCCAACACCGACCCTTATCAGCCGATCGAGCGTGAACACAGAATCACCCGTAAAACTCTGGAAGTGCTGCTGCGCTACCGCCATCCAGTGACCATCGTCACCAAGGGCTCGCTGATTCTGCGCGATCTCGACCTGCTGGCCGAACTCGCCGAACAAAGGCTGGTGGCAGTAATGATCAGCCTCACCACCCTGGACGATGAGCTCAAACGCATCCTCGAACCCCGTGCTGCTGCACCCAAGGCACGACTGCGGGCGATCCGGGTGATGCGCGAAGCCGGGATTGCGGTGGGCGTTTTGTGTTCGCCGATGATTCCGATGATCAACGACAGCGAACTCGAAAGCCTGCTGGCCGAAGCCCATGCTGCAGGAGCACAGAGTGCGGCTTACATGATGTTGCGTTTACCTCTGGAAGTGGCGCCGTTGTTCGAAGAGTGGCTGGCCGCCCACTATCCTCAGCGTGCGGCTCATGTGTTGAGCCTGATCCGTCAGAGTCGTGGTGGCGAACTCTATGACAGTCGGTTCGGCGCCCGTATGCGCGGTGAAGGACCGTTTGCCGATCTGCTGGCACAGCGTTTTTCCAAAACCATCAAACGCCTGGGGCTCAACCGTCGTGAAGGTTTCGATCTGGACTGCAAAGCCTTTTGTCCGCCGGGTCGCCAGATGTCGTTGATTTAGGGACAATTTGCCCTATGGTGGAGTAGTGGAAAAGGCACGTGGCATTTAGGCTGGTCACGTTTCCTGGGACCTGGAACACACGTTCTAGAGGGCTTGATTCAGTTTGAATTAAGTTTCGACGGCTACCTTGTTCATCGAGTGACTGACGGGTCTGATTTCTTGACCTGGATGTTTTTTAAACAGCCACTGGCTTCACATCGGACAAAACGGGAAAATTCCCTGACTCCGCCAAAGAGGATGAATCATGAGTGACAAGGATAAACAGCCGTTGGCTGCGTCGGCTTCAGCCCAACCCGAGGCGGAAACCGCCGATGCAGCGCTGCAGCATATCGTTGACGGTTTTTTGCACTTTCATCACGAGATCTTTCCGCAGCAGGAAGAACTCTTCAAAAAACTCGCCACGGCCCAGCGGCCTCGGGCGATGTTCATCGCGTGCGCCGATTCGCGCATAGTTCCCGAACTGATTACCCAAAGTGCCCCCGGCGACTTGTTCGTGACCCGTAATGTCGGCAACGTCGTGCCACCTTATGGGCAAATGAACGGCGGTGTTTCCACGGCCATCGAATACGCGGTGCTGGCCCTCGGCGTGCAGCACATCATCATCTGCGGCCACTCCGACTGTGGTGCGATGCGCGCGGTGCTCAACCCGCAGAGCCTGGAAAAAATGCCGACGGTCAAAGCCTGGTTGCGCCATGCGGAAGTGGCGAAAACCATGGTCCAGGACAACTGCCATTGCTCGAATGAAAACGAGAGCATGCACATCCTCACCGAGGAGAATGTGATCGCTCAGTTGCAGCATTTGCGCACGCACCCGTCGGTGGCCTCGCGGATGGCCAACGGTCAGCTGTTTATCCATGGTTGGGTCTACAACATCGAAACCAGCGAAATCCAGGCTTACGACGCGGATAAGGGTTGTTTCTTGCCGCTCGACGGCAGTCATCCGATTCCGGTGGCGACGCCCAAAGCGCGCTTCTAAATCCTCTTCGTAACCTGTCTCACAACTTCCGTTTGCGAGACAGGTCACCAGACCCCTGTGTGGTTTAGCCGAGGCTGCTGATCAGACAGCCGGCTTTGCCATGCCTGAAGAAAACTTCGGGAGAGTCACCATGCGTGCTGCTCAACTAAAAGCTGTTCTGCCACGGGAGCTACTGGCTTCGGTGGTTGTGTTTCTCGTCGCCCTGCCCTTGTGCATGGGCATCGCCATCGCCTCGGGACTGCCACCGGCCAAAGGCCTGATCACCGGCATCATTGGTGGCCTGGTGGTCGGCTGGCTTGCCGGGTCGCCGCTGCAAGTCAGCGGCCCGGCGGCGGGTCTGGCGGTATTGGTGTTCGAACTGGTGCGCCAGCATGGTATTGCCATGCTCGGACCGATCCTGTTGCTGGCGGGTTTTCTGCAATTGGTGGCAGGGCGCCTGAAGCTGGGTTGCTGGTTTCGGGTCACGGCGCCGGCGGTGGTGTACGGCATGCTCGCCGGCATCGGTGTGTTGATCGTGCTGTCACAGGTACACGTCATGCTCGATGCCGTGCCCAAGCCCTCAGGGCTGGATAACCTGGCGGCTTTCCCCGCCGCAGTGATTCAGGCTGTGCCTTCGTTTGGCTGGCAAGCGGGTTTGCTCGGGCTGTCGACCATTGCCGTGATGTGGCTGTGGGAAAAATTCCGCCCGCATTCCCTGCGCTTCGTTCCCGGTGCATTGCTTGGGGTCGGTCTGGCAACGATCGCCAGCCTGGCGCTCGCCTTGCAGGTCAAACGTGTGGAAGTCCCAGCCAACCTGGCGCAAGCCATCGATTGGCTACGTCCGGCAGATCTGCTCAACCTGGCTGACCCAACCCTGCTGATCGCCGCCTTCGCCGTGGCCTTTATCGCCAGCGCCGAAACCCTGCTCTCGGCCGCCGCCGTGGATCGCATGCACAGCGGTCAACGCTCGGACTTCGACCGCGAATTGTCCGCACAAGGTGTGGGCAACATGTTGTGTGGTCTGCTCGGCGCGCTGCCGATGACCGGAGTAATCGTGCGCAGCTCGGCCAACGTTCAAGCCGGCGCCACCACCCGCCTGTCGGCAGTGTTCCATGGCCTGTGGTTGTTGGCTTTTGTGCTGCTGCTATCGAGCGTGCTGCAAAGCATTCCGGTGGCGAGTCTGGCGGGCGTCCTGGTTTACACCGGCTTTAAACTGGTGGACCTCAAAGCCTTTCGCGGCTTGGCCCGTTATGGCCGGATGCCGATGTTCACCTATGCGGCGACCGCACTGGCAATCATCTTCACCGACCTGCTGACCGGCGTGTTGATCGGCTTCGGCCTGACACTGGCCAAACTGGCCTGGAAGGCTTCGCGTCTGAAAATCAGCCTGATCGATCTGCCGGCGGACGGCGAGATGGAACTGCGACTGGTAGGGGCGGCAACCTTCCTCAAGGTGCCGGCGTTGACCCAGGTGCTGGGGAGCATTCCGGCAGGCGCGACGGTGCATGTACCGCTCAATAACCTGAGCTACATCGATCACTCATGCCTTGAGTTGCTGGAGGAGTGGGGCCGGGCCAATGCGGCCAAGGGTTCGAAGTTGATGATTGAAGCGCGGGGGTTGAAGCGCAGGCTTGAAGGACGGTTGCGGACCACGACGGGCGTAGGTTCCGCCGGATAGATAACAGTGTGGGAGCGGGCTTCTGTGGCGAGGGGGCTTGTCGGAACGCCGCATCGCCCCGTTCGGCTGCGAAGCAGTCGCAAAGCTTTTGGGGCCGCTTCGCGGCCCAACGGGGGCGAGCCCCCTCGCCACAAGCCCGCTCCCACAGGTGTTCGGTTCTTACCGTTGGATCAAGCCGCTGGCTGATCCAGCTCCAGCTCGACGCCCAATTGACGCGACAGGCACGGCCAACGCTTCCACGCGGCGCCGGTGTCCGGGCTGTTGAGTTTCTCGCGGTAGGCCTCCACCGACTCTAGCGCGAAACTTTCATCGTCAAGCATCTCGTCCACGGCGTGATGCACCGCCTCATCCAGCTGGTTGGCAAATTCCTCGCCGATCAGTTGGTGGGCAATCAGGTTGGCAACCGTCATGTCCAAGGGGATCAGTGGCTGGCCAAAATGCTTGATGTACAGGTCGTTGACCTCTTCAACCAAACGGTGCGCCAGATAAGCTTCATCCAGCAGGCTGTCCAGGCCGACGTGACCGGCCATGATCGCCGGCGGCTGGAGGAAGAACTGCTCGGCGATTGTCAGCACCGGCTTGATCTGCGATTCGATGCCCGCTTCCCTGGCGACTTCATTGGCTGCGTCCAGCAGGTCTGGCACTTGTTCTATATACGCGGCCACAAAACGCGTCATCACGCCGTTGGCGTCGACATCCGGCAATTGGATGGCGGAGTGAAGGTGCGGCAGTTGGGTTTCCAGCTGACGAGTCAGCAGGCCGGTCTCGGCCTCGTGTTGCAGGGCTTTTTGGATCTGCTCGCGCAATGCGGCGGTGTTCATGAAAACTCCAGGAAACAAAGGCAATGGAATAGGGAAGACATAACTTAGCTGGCTTAGGAAAAAGGCTAAGACGCATTTGTCATAATTATTTCATCCTTGAGACGTCTGCGTTATATCGATTTGCCACCACTCGTCTACATCCTTCTCCATTCGTGACCTGGAACGCAAGTCCAGGCTGTTTCAGTTGATTTACCCCGTCGCGTTGCGAGGTGGCAGTCGCTGTCTATACTCGGTTCTGAATGGAGTTAGCTGATGACACCCGACTGCATAGGCAGCAAGGCTCGGCGATTCAAGTTCGTGGTCTGAAAAAGCCGCTCCCTTGCCGCAGGCGTTACGCCTACGGGATAACAAGAACGATAAGGGGAACCCGCAATGATGCGACATCCACATGTCTGGATGGGCCTCCTGTTGTGGTCGATTTTCAGTCAGGCGCAAGCGGCCTGGACTGTCAATATGGCGCCTGGAGCGACTGAGATCAGTCACGCAGTATTCGATCTGCACATGACCATTTTCTGGATCTGTGTGGTGATCGGCATCATCGTCTTCGGCGCCATGTTCTGGTCGATGATGCTCCACCGCCGCTCGACCGGGCAGGTGGCCGCAAAATTTCATGAAAGCACCACCGTTGAAATCCTCTGGACCATCGTGCCCCTGCTAATTCTGGTGGCCATGGCGGTTCCCGCTACCGCCACCCTGATCAAGATGTACGACAACACTGAGCCGGATATCGATATCCAGGTCACCGGTTATCAGTGGAAGTGGCACTACAAATACCTGGGTCAGGACGTCGAATTCTTTAGCAACCTGACCACCCCCGCCGATCAGATCCACAACAAAGAAGCCAAGGGCGAGCATTACCTGCTGGAGGTCGACAAACCATTGGTGCTGCCGATCGGTGCCAAGGTGCGCTTTCTGGTGACCTCCGCCGACGTCATCCACTCCTGGTGGGTGCCGGCCTTCGCGGTCAAGCGCGATGCGATTCCCGGTTTCGTCAATGAATCCTGGACCCGTGTCGAAAAGCCCGGCATCTACCGTGGCCAGTGCGCCGAGTTGTGCGGCAAGGACCACGGTTTCATGCCGATCGTGGTTGAGGTCAAGGAAAAGGCCGACTACGAAAAATGGCTGGGCGAGCGCAAGGCGGAAGCCGCGCAACTCAAAGAGCTGACCAGCAAGGAATGGACCCTCGACGAGCTCAAGGAGCGCGGCGACAAGATTTATCACACCACGTGCGTGGCCTGTCACCAGGCCGAAGGCCAGGGCCTGCCGCCGATGTTCCCGGCACTCAAGGGCTCGAAAATCGCCACCGGCCCGATCAAGGATCACCTGAGCCTGGTCTTCCACGGCAAACCCGGCACCGCGATGGCGGCGTTCGGCAAACAGCTCTCGGAAGTCGATATTGCAGCGGTCGTGACCTACGAACGTAACGCCTGGGGCAACAACAAAGGCGACATGGTCACCCCTAAAGAAGTGCTGGAGCTGAAACAGGCGGAAAGCAAATGACCCGGTCTATTGCGTACTCAAGGAATCGGTCGGGGCATGACGTCCCGGTTCGCCCAGCCCAGCCGTTTGCAGGAGACAGGACATGACTGCTGTCGTCGATGACCATGTTCAAACCGAGACCGCCCACGCCCACGGCCCTGCCAAAGGCCTGATGCGTTGGGTGTTGACTACCAACCACAAGGATATCGGCACGCTGTACCTGTGGTTTGCATTCACCATGTTTCTGCTCGGCGGCTCGTTCGCGATGGTGATTCGCGCCGAGCTGTTCCAGCCGGGACTGCAAATCGTCGAACCGGCATTCTTCAACCAGATGACCACCATGCACGGCCTGGTGATGGTGTTCGGTGCGGTGATGCCGGCCTTCGTCGGCCTCGCCAACTGGATGATCCCGTTGATGATCGGCGCGCCGGACATGGCCCTGCCACGGATGAACAACTTCAGCTTCTGGCTGTTGCCGGCGGCGTTCATTCTGTTGGTGTCGACCCTGTTCACCCCCGGTGGCGGGCCGAATTTCGGCTGGACCTTCTACGCACCGCTGTCGACCACCTACGCGCCGGAAAGCGTGACGTTCTTCATCTTCGCCATCCACTTGATGGGGATCAGTTCGATCATGGGGGCGATCAATGTGATCGCGACCATCCTCAACCTGCGCGCCCCCGGCATGACGCTGATGAAAATGCCGCTGTTCGTCTGGACCTGGCTGATCACCGCGTTCCTGCTGATCGCGGTGATGCCGGTATTGGCCGGCTGCGTGACCATGATGCTGATGGACATCCACTTCGGCACCAGTTTCTTCAGTGCCGCCGGTGGCGGTGATCCGGTGCTGTTCCAGCACGTGTTCTGGTTCTTCGGTCACCCCGAGGTGTACATCATGATCCTGCCGGCCTTCGGTGCCGTCAGCTCGATCATTCCGGCGTTCTCGCGCAAGCCGCTGTTTGGCTACACCTCGATGGTCTATGCCACGGCCAGTATTGCCTTCCTGTCATTCATCGTCTGGGCGCACCACATGTTCGTGGTCGGCATTCCGCTGGTGGGCGAGTTGTTCTTTATGTATGCCACGCTGCTGATCGCAGTGCCGACCGGCGTGAAGGTGTTCAACTGGGCCAGCACCATGTGGCAAGGCTCGCTGACCTTCGAGACACCGATGCTGTTCGCCGTAGCGTTCGTGATCCTGTTCTCCATTGGCGGGTTCTCCGGGTTGATGCTGGCCATCGCCCCGGCGGACTTCCAGTACCAGGACACCTACTTCGTGGTCGCGCACTTCCATTACGTGCTGGTGCCGGGGGCGATCTTCGGGATCTTCGCCTCGGCGTACTTCTGGCTGCCGAAATGGACCGGCCACATGTACGACGAAACCCTCGGCAAGCTGCACTTCTGGCTGTCTTTCATCGGCATGAACATGGCGTTCTTCCCGATGCACTTCGTGGGTCTGGCGGGCATGCCGCGGCGAATTCCGGACTACAACCTGCAATTCGCCGACTTCAACATGGTGTCGTCGATCGGCGCGTTCATGTTTGGTGCCACGCAGATCTTCTTCCTGTTCATCGTAATCAAGACCATTCGCGGCGGCGAGCCGGCACCGGCCAAGCCGTGGGATGGCGCCGAAGGCCTGGAATGGAGTGTTCCTTCGCCCGCGCCGTATCACACCTTCACCACACCGCCGGAAGTGAAATGAACGCACTAACTCCTGTGGGAGCGGTGGAGGTTGGAAATCATGGCTGACTCGATTTCAATGAAGAAGCTGGTCACCCGCCTGTTGCTGGTGGTGGCGGCAATGTTTGTCTTCGGCTTTGCCCTGGTGCCGATCTACGACGTGATGTGCAAGGCGTTCGGCATCAATGGCAAAACCGCCGGGCAATATGAAGGCGAGCAAACGGTCGACGCCTCGCGGCAGGTTCGCGTGCAGTTTCTGTCGACCAACTCTGCAGACATGCCCTGGGATTTTTATCCCAAGAGTGATGAGCTGACCGCTCACCCCGGGGCAGTGAATGAGATGATTTTTATCGCCCACAACCCCACCGATCGGCCGATGAGCGCCCAGGCCGTGCCGAGTATCGCCCCGAGCGCAGCAGCCGCGTACTTCCACAAGACCGAATGTTTCTGCTTTACCCAGCAAGTGCTGCAGCCCGGTCAACGCATCGAGATGCCGGTACGGTTCATCGTTGACCGCGACATGCCCAAGGATGTGAAGCACCTGACGCTGTCCTACACGCTGTTCGATATCACCGCACGTCATCCGCCCGTGGCTGTTGCAGCAAGCACCGGTGGCTAGACGTTAAAGCGTGCCCGATAAGGAGAACAATAAATGGCTACTCATGAACATTATTACGTTCCAGCCCAGAGCAAATGGCCGATCATCGCCACGATCGGCATGCTGGTCACGGTGTTCGGCCTGGGCACCTGGTTCAACGACCTGAAGGCTGCGCGGCCGGAGTCCCATGGCCCGCTGATCTTTTTCGTCGGTGGGCTGCTGCTGGCCTACATGCTGTTCGGCTGGTTCGGGACGGTGGTCAAGGAGAGTCGCGCGGGGTTGTACAGCCCACAACTCGACCGCTCGTTCCGCTGGGGCATGAGCTGGTTCATTTTCTCGGAGGTGATGTTCTTCCTCGCCTTTTTCGGTGCGCTGTTTTATGTGCGCAACATTGCGGGCCCGGCACTCGGTGGTGAAGGCACCAAAGGCATCGCCCACATGCTGTGGCCGACGTTCGAGTTCACCTGGCCGCTGCTGAACAACCCGGACTCGAAACTCTTTCCTCCACCCAAGGAAGTCATCAGCCCCTGGGGCCTGCCGCTGCTCAACACCGTGCTGCTGGTGAGTTCCAGCGTCACCGTGACCATCGCTCACCACGCCTTGAAGAAAGGCCATCGCGGCGCGCTGAAAATCTGGCTGGCGCTGACCGTGTTGCTCGGTTGCGGCTTCCTGGGCTTTCAAGCCAAAGAATATCTGCACGCCTACCACGAGCTGGGCCTGACCCTGGGTTCCGGCATCTACGGTGCAACGTTCTTCATGCTCACCGGTTTCCACGGTGCCCACGTGACCATCGGCACCATCATTCTGTTCGTCATGCTGATGCGCATCATGCGCGGGCACTTCAATGCAGACCACCATTTCGGCTTCGAGGCGGCGACCTGGTACTGGCACTTTGTGGATGTGGTGTGGATCGGGTTGTTCGTTTTCGTATACGTACTTTGAGCCTGGCACTCATGACTACCAAGGCACGTGGGACACCAGCTGGCCGCTGAAAAAACCCCAGGCGATCAAGCCGACAGTGATGGCGGCCAGCGCAACACGAATACTCAAGGCGATGACCAGGCGACTCGAGCTGCTGTCGTCCTTGACCAGAAAAAACAGGCCGCTGAACAGGCTGACAACCGTGGCAATCAGCATCAGGACGATGGCTGCTTTGAGCATGGTGACACTCCGGGGGACAGGCGATGCATGTGAGTATAGCTATCGCGATGACCGACTTTCTGGCGACGCCATGAAGCGCTTCCGGCCGGGCCTCGTGCCGACTCTGGTGGTCGCGGTGCTGCTGCCCTTGCTGGTGTCACTCGGCTTCTGGCAGTTGAGTCGGGGCGCAGAGAAAAGCGCGCTGCTGCAAAATTACGCCGAGCGCCGGACGGCCGAACCGATGGCCAGCACCGAACTGCAACACACCGAAGATCCGGCCTTCCGCCGGGTTCGCCTGCACGGCCAGTTCGATGCCGAACACAGCCTGCTGCTGGATAACCGGCAGCGCGACGGCAAGGTCGGGGTCGAGCTGTTGCAACCGTTTCAGGATCAGGCCACCGGGCTCTGGTTGCTGGTCAATCGCGGCTGGCTGCCGTGGCCGGATCGGCGCACACCGCCGTCATTCATCACCCCGACTCAGGTGTTGAGCCTCGATGCCTGGGTCTACGTCTCCCCCGGCGCAACGTTCCAGTTGCACGCCGACCCGACCACCACGACCTGGCCACAACTGATCACCGCCGTTGAACCGGCCAGACTGTGGACATCGCTTGAGCGTGACGGTTTCGCCTACGAATTACGTGCGCAAAGCGGCCCAGCGACCTACCGGGCCGATTGGCCGGTGGTGGCCATGGGGCCGGAAAAACACCTGGCTTACGCCGTGCAGTGGTTCGCCCTGGCGATCGCCCTGCTCGGTCTTTATCTCTATCTCGGCTGGCACAACGCAAAGGAGAATAATAATGGGAGTGGCCATGAATCCACCCGGCATGTCTGAGGCGAAAGCACCGGTGAATCGGCGGCGCGGACGCTTGCAGTTGTTGCTGATCCTATTGGGGGTGATCGGCCCGATGATCCTCGCCACCGGCATGTACAAATTGCAGTTCTGGGTGCCCGAAGGCCGCAGTTATCACGGTGAACTGATCGGCAACGGCCAGACCCGCGCCGACATTGGCGTACAGGCGCAAGAACAACGCTGGCAGTTGCTGGTGACGGCACCGAAGAACTGTTCGGTGGACTGCCAGCAGCTGGTTTATCTGGCGCGGCAGCTCCAGATCGGCCTTGGTCGCGATGCTGCCCGTGCCAGCCATGCACTGGCCATCGCGCAGCCGCTGAACAGCGATTACGAGACTAAACTTCAACGCGAGTACCCGCAGCTGCAACGCTACTCACTGGACCTGCCGACCTACACCAAAGGCGCTCAGGGCAATGACACGCCGCACCTGTGGATCATCGACCCTCACGGCAATCTGGTGCTGCGTTACGACCCGACGGTGAAGGGCAAGGACTTGCTCAACGACCTGCGCCACCTGCTGAAACTGTCGAACATCGGATAAGGGCATCGTCATGGCCAAACCTGGATTTCGCCTCGCGCTGTTTGCCACCTTGCTGGCACTGATTGTGGTGTTGCTCGGCGCTTACACACGCTTGACCCACGCCGGCCTCGGCTGCCCGGACTGGCCCGGGTGCTACGGTTTTATCAGCGTGCCGCAAAGCGAAGCCCAGCTGGCTCATGCCGAACTGCATTTTCCAGACACCCCGGTGGAAGCCCACAAGGGCTGGAACGAAATGGTCCATCGCTACTTCGCCGGCACGCTGGGGCTGCTGATCGCGGTGCTGGCGGGCCGCGCCTGGGTCCATCGTCATCATCCGGGGCAGCCGGTGAAGTTGCCGCTGTTCCTGCTGGCGTTGGTCATTGGCCAAGCGGCTTTCGGCATGTGGACGGTGACGCTCAAGCTTTGGCCGCAAGTGGTCACCGGACATTTGCTCGGTGGTTTTGCGACCTTGAGCCTGTTGTTTCTGCTGACCTTGCGTCTGTCCGGCGTATTGCCGGCGCTGACCGTGCCTCGACGTTTGCAATACTGGGCAACCGCCGGCTTGCTGTTGGTGATCCTGCAAATTGCCCTCGGTGGCTGGGTCAGCTCCAATTACGCGGCGGTAGCCTGCATCGACTTTCCGACCTGCCACGGCCAATGGCTGCCACCGGCTGATTTCGCCAACGGCTTTCACCTGACCCAACACATCGGCCCGAATTATCTGGGCGGGCAGCTGGACAGCGATGCCCGCACCGCGATTCACCTGACTCACCGTATCGGCGCGCTACTGGTCACCCTCGTTCTGCTCGGCCTGGCCTGGCAACTGAAGGTCGTCGGCATGACGCGTCTGGCCGCCATGGTGCTGATTGCCCTGGCAGCCCAAATCACCCTGGGCATTAGCAACGTGGTATTCCACCTGCCGCTGCCAGTGGCCGTCGCCCATAACGCCGGCGGTGCAGTGCTGTTGCTGACGATGGTGCTGGTCAATTATCACGCGCGAACCAGCCTGGTTCGGATCAAGCATCAGCCCCCTGTACGCTGGCGCCTCAGCCCGCGTAAACACTCGGCCGGGCCCATCACAAAATAAAGGAGAGATGCCATGGCGACTCTGATCGGCGAACGTCACAGTCAGGCGATCTGGCGGGATTACCTGGAGCTGACCAAGCCGAAAGTGGTGGTGCTGATGCTCATCACCTCGCTGGTCGGCATGTTCCTCGCGACCCGCTCCGGGGTGCCATGGACGGTGCTGGTGTTCGGCAATCTGGGGATTGCCCTGTGTGCCGGCGGTGCGGCGGCGGTCAATCATGTGGTGGACCGGCGCATCGACGCGGTCATGGCCCGGACCCACAAACGGCCCTTGGCTGAAGGGCGGGTATCTCCGGCCGCTGCACTGACGTTCGCCCTGGTGCTGGCGATGCTCGGCCAGGCCTTGCTGCTGACTTTCACCAACCCGTTGACTGCGTGGCTGACCCTCGCGTCGTTGCTCGGTTATGCCGTGGTCTACACCGGTTTCCTGAAACGCGCGACGCCGCAGAACATCGTCATCGGTGGCCTCGCCGGCGCTGCCCCGCCGCTGCTCGGCTGGACCGCCGCTACCGGTCATGTCGGCGCCGAACCATTGCTGCTGGTGCTGATCATCTTCGCCTGGACCCCGCCGCACTTCTGGGCGCTGGCGATTCACCGCAAGGAAGAATACGCCAAGGCTGACATTCCGATGCTGCCGGTGACCCATGGCGAGCACTACACCAAAGTCCACATCCTGCTTTATACCTTTGCGTTGCTGGCCGTCAGCCTGATGCCTTACGTGATCCACATGAGCGGCGTGCTCTACCTGATGTGTGCCCTCGCACTGGGCGCAAGGTTTCTGCAATGGGCCGTGGTGCTGTACCGTGGCACTCGACCGCACGCGGCGATCAACACGTTCAAGTACTCTATTTACTACTTGTTCCTGCTGTTTATCGCGCTGCTCGCAGACCACTACTTACTGTTGATCCTATGACTCGAACCCAGAAAACCGTCTTCATCCTCGTTGCCCTGATCGCGCTGATTCTGGGTCTGACCATCAATAAAGTTCTGACTGGGAAAAACCAGGGTGACCCGACGGCACTGATCGATGCGGGAATCATCCTGCTGCCCCAAAGCCGTAATTTGCCGGATGTGAAGATGACCGATCAGGACGGCAAGCCAGTGGCGGTCAACGAACTGAAAGGCAAGTGGAGTTTGCTGTTCTTCGGCTATACCTTCTGCCCGGACATCTGCCCGACCACCCTCGCCCAGTTGCGGCAGATCAAGAGCGAATTGCCGCCAGAGGCTGTGGATAAGTTGCAGATCATTCTGGTCAGCGTCGACCCGAACCGCGATACGCCCAAGCAACTCAAGCAGTACCTGGGCTACTTCGATCCGCAATTCATCGGGCTGACCGCATCCTCGGTCGAAGACCTTCAGAAAATGGCCAACGCGGTGAGCATTCCGTTCATTCCGGCGGACACCAGCAAGCCCAATTACACCGTTGATCACAGCGGCAATCTGGCGGTGATCGGGCCGGACGGGACACAACGCGGATTCATTCGTGCACCGTTGAACAATCAGAAACTGGTGGCGCAGCTGCCGGTGATGCTCAAGCGCGAATAACCGACACAGAACTGGTATTTCAGGCATAAAAAAACGGGGACGCAATCAATGCGTCCCCGTTTTTTTTGCGTCAGATCAGAACGCCGGCAATACCGCGCCTTTGTACTTCTCGAGAATGAAGGCTTTCACTTCCGGGCTGTGCAGGGCAGCAACCAGTTTCTGCATCGCCGCGCTGTCCTTGTCGTCCGGACGGGCAACGAGGATGTTCACGTATGGCGAGTCGCTGCCTTCGATGACCAACGCGTCCTTGGATGGATCGAGCTTGGCTTCCAGCGCGTAGTTGGTGTTGATCAGTGCCAGGTCGACCTGAGTCAGCACGCGCGGGATGGTCGCGGCTTCCAGTTCACGGAATTTCAGGTCCTTGGTGTTCTCGGTGATGTCCTTGACAGTCGACAGGATGTTGTTCGAATCCTTCAACTTGATCAGGCCAGCCTTCGCCAGCAGCAACAGCGCGCGGCCGCCGTTGGTGGCGTCGTTCGGGATCACCACGTTGGCACCGCCCGGCAGCTCTTCCAGTTTTTTGTACTTGGTGGAGTAAGCGCCCAGCGGCTCCAGGTGCACACCGGCAACGCTGACGAGGTGGGTGCCCTTGGCCTTGTTGAACTCATCCAGGTACGGTTGGTGCTGGAAGAAGTTGGCGTCCAGACGCTTCTCGGCCACCTGCACGTTCGGCTGGATGTAGTCGGTGAAGACTTTGACTTTCAGGTCGACGCCTTCTTTGGCCAGGGCCGGTTTAACGAATTCGAGAATTTCCGCGTGCGGCACCGGGGTGGCCGCAACGGTCAGCGTATCGGCAGCGTGGGCAGAAAAGGCTGCAACGGCAGCGAACGCGACGAGTAGTTTTTTCATTCAGCTAACTCCTTGTGAGGCGCCAGTCTTCGGCGCCTGCCAGCGAATGGCCGGCTCATGTCTTAGTGACGAAAACTGTTTATTTGCGGGAGAAATGAACCACCAGCTTGTCGCCGACGGTTTGTAGCACTTGAACCAGCACCAGCAGCAGCACCACGGTGACCACCATCACGTCGGTCTGGAAACGCTGGTAACCGAAACGGATCGCCAGGTCGCCCAAGCCGCCAGCGCCGACCACACCGGCCATCGCTGTGTAGGACACCAGTGTAATCGCTGTCACCGTAATCGCCGCGAAGATGCCCGGACGGGCTTCCGGCAGCAAGGCGTTGGTGATGATCTGACGGGTCGTCGCGCCCATGGCCTGGGTTGCCTCGATGATGCCGCGATCCACTTCACGCAGGGCGGTTTCCACCAGTCGCGCGAAGAACGGCGTGGCGCCCACCACCAGCGGTGGAATCGCACCGGCGACACCGAGGGAGGTGCCGGTAATCAACACGGTGAACGGAATCATCACGATCAGCAAAATGATGAACGGCAGCGAACGCAGAATGTTCACCACCAGCGACAGCATCGCGTAAACGCCTTTGGCTTCCAGCAACTGGCGCGGGCTGCACAAAAACAACAGCACGCCCAACGGCAACCCCAACAGCACGGTGAACAACAACGAACCGCCAAGCATCAGCAGGGTGTCACCGGTGGCCAGCCAGATTTCGTACCAGTCGATATTGGAAAAGAAACTCATCAGGACTTCCATCAGCGCAGCACCTCCATGTGGACATCAGCTGCGGTGAAGTGAGCAAACGCCGCTTCCATGTCGCCACCGGTGACGGCCAGGGTCAATTGGCCGTAGGGAACTTCTTTGATGCGATCGATACGGCCGGCCAGGATGCTGTAATCCACCCCCGTTTCACGGGCGACGGTCCCCAGCAACGGCGCGTAGGTCGCTTCGCCCTGGAAGGTCAGACGCACGATACGACCCGGTACATGAGCGAAGTCGTCGCGCTGTTCGTTTTCGTCGATCTGCTCGTCTTCCTGCACGAAGCGCTTGGTGGTCGGGTGCTTGGGATGCAGGAACACCTCGGCCACCGAACCTTGCTCGACGATCACACCAGCATCCATCACCGCCACCTGATCGCAGACCCGACGGATCACATCCATCTCGTGGGTGATCAGGACGATGGTCAGCTTCAGCTCGCGATTGATCTCGGCCAGCAGTTGCAAAACCGATGCCGTGGTCTGTGGGTCGAGGGCACTGGTGGCTTCGTCGCACAACAAAATTTTCGGCTTGGTTGCCAGGGCGCGGGCGATGCCGACACGCTGCTTCTGACCACCGGACAGTTGTGCCGGGTACTTTTTCGCATGGTCGGCCAGGCCAACCCGTGCCAGCAACTGCGCCACACGCTGGTCGATTTCGCTGCGCGACAGCTCACCCGCCAGGGTCAACGGCAATGCGACGTTGTCGGCCACAGTCTTGGATGCCAGCAAGTTGAAGTGCTGGAAAATCATCCCGACCTGCTGACGGAAACGCCGCAGGCCATTGGCATCCAGCGCCGTGACTTCTTCGCCATCGACGATGATCTTACCGCCACTGGAGTTCTCCAGGCGGTTGATCAGACGCAGCAGGGTACTTTTTCCCGCACCGGAATGGCCGATCAGGCCGAAGACCTGACCGTTCTCAATCGTCAGACTGGTCGAATGCAGGGCGGGAATATCCTTACCGGCGACGCGGTAAGTTTTGTGGACGTTTTGAAACTCGATCACGTAGCGAACCTTGTGGGGCGCGTTAGAAAAGGATCAGCGGTTAGCCGGGCGCGCATTTTAGCCTGTCCGTATAGAGGTTCTTAGCATTTATTTCGCTTTCAACCAGCGATTTGGCAATAAGGCGATCAAAGGTCAGAAAAAAGGAACGGCGCCAGTGCCCCATCAGTCACTCATTAAGCAACTCGAAAAAGCCAGAGCCATGCTAATGAGCCCTGGCCACGACGAGAATCGCAACGAGGAGTCTACGTCTGATGAGTACTAAAAAGCCTGCCGCCACCCGCACACTGGCCGGGACCGATACCCTGGACCGCAGCAACACCAATCCCAAGCTCGACAGCCTGGAACAATTTCGCTCCGACGCCACCGAGCAAGCCCTGCGCACCAACCAGGGTGTGAAGATCGCGGACAATCAGAACACGTTGAAGGCCGGCGCCCGTGGGCCGTCATTGCTGGAGGACTTCATCATGCGTGAAAAGATCACGCATTTTGACCATGAACGTATTCCTGAGCGCATCGTTCATGCCCGTGGCACTGGCGCCCATGGTTACTTCCAGGCCTACGAGCCCCATTCCGTGCTGACCAAGGCCGCATTCCTACAAAATCCACATCAAAAAACTCCGGTTTTTGTGCGCTTTTCCACGGTGCAAGGCCCGCGCGGGTCGGGCGATACCGTGCGCGACGTACGCGGTTTCGCGGTGAAGTTTTTCACCGACGAAGGCAACTTCGACCTCGTCGGTAACAACATGCCGGTGTTTTTCATTCAGGATGCGATCAAGTTTCCTGACTTCGTGCATGCGGTAAAACCCGAGCCCCACAACGAGATTCCTACTGGCGGTTCGGCTCACGACACCTTTTGGGACTTTGTTTCTCTGGTGCCGGAGTCCGCGCACATGGTGATCTGGACCATGTCCGACCGGGCAATCCCCAAAAGCCTGCGCAGCATGCAAGGCTTCGGCGTGCACACCTTCCGCATGATCAACGCCGAGGGCAAATCGCGTTTCGTCAAATTCCACTGGCGCCCCGTCGCGGGTACCTGCTCATTGGTGTGGGGTGAAGCGCAGCAGCTCGCCGGGAAAGACGCCGACTTCCATCGCCGTGATCTCTGGGAGTCCATCGAGACGGGGGACTACCCGGAGTGGGAATTGGGCGTACAGGTCATCGAGGAGGAAAGCGAACACGCCTTCGACTTCGACATCCTTGATCCGACCAAGCTCATCCCCGAGGAAATCGTACCGATCACTCCGCTGGGCAAGATGGTGCTCAACCGCAATCCGGACAGCTTCTTCGCCGAGACCGAGCAGGTTGCCTTCTGTCCAGGGCATATCGTGCCCGGAATCGATTTTTCGAATGATCCGCTGCTACAAGGCCGGCTGTTTTCCTACACCGATACGCAAATCAGCCGACTTGGCGGACCGAACTTTCACGAGATCCCGATCAACCGCCCACTGGCGCCATTCCACAACGGTCAACGGGATGCACAGCACCGCACCACCATCGACAAGGGGCGTGCTTCCTACGAGCCGAACTCCATCGACAGTGGCTGGCCGAAGGAAACCCTGCCCGCAGCGCAGGACGGCGGCTTCGAGAGTTACCCGGAGCGCATCGACACCGCCAAGATCCGCCAGCGCAGCGAGTCATTCAGCGACCACTTCTCCCAGGCTCGCCTGTTTTTTCACAGCATGAGCAAGCACGAGCAGGAACACATCATTGCCGCCTACAGCTTTGAGCTGGGCAAGGTCGAACGCGAGTTTATTCGTGTGCGTCAGGTCAATGAGATCCTGGCCAATATCGATCTGGAACTGGCCAAACGCGTGGCGCAGAACCTGGGCTTGCCGGTGCCGAAGACTGGAACGGTCAAGGTGCGTAACACTTCACTGGATCACTCCCCTGCCCTGAGCCAGGCCAACTTGTTGCCCGAAGACATCAAAACCCGAAAAGTCGCGATCCTGGCGGCCAACGGTGTCGATGGTGCGGCGATTGATGCCATGAAAAAAGCGCTGAAGGCAGAAGGTGCTCACGCCAAATTGCTCGGCCCGACCTCGGCCCCCGTGACGACCGCCAATGGCAAAGCACTACCGGTCGATGCTTCGATGGAAGGTTTACCGTCCGTGGCCTTCGACGCGGTGTTCGTGCCGGGTGGCGCGGCGTCGATCAAGGCATTGATCAGCGATGGTGTGGCGCTGCATTACCTGTTGGAGGCATACAAGCACCTGAAGGCGATCGCCTTGCATGGCGAAGCGAAGCAGTTGCTGGAGGTATTGAAACTGGAAGCGGACGCGGGGTTGATCGTGGGTACGGATACCAAGTTGTTCAAGGCGTTTTTTGCCGCGATCGGTCAGCATCGGATATGGGACAGGGAGCCTAAGGCCAAGGCGATTCCGGCTTAAAGCTGTATTGCTAAAGAGGACGCCATCGCGGGCAAGCCCGCTCCCACAGGTTTTTGGGGTGACCACGGATCTGTGGCCATTCCTCATCCCATGTGGGAGCGGGCTTGCCCGCGATGCTTTTAGGGCTTGCGAGGGCTCAAAACCATCTGCGCCGGAATGTTGCGCAGAATCTGCTTCTGCAGCTTCAGATCAAACCCCGAATCCAGCTTCTTCACCCGTTTGGTCAGCAACGTGGCCAGCCAAGGGTAATCCTGGGTGCGGGGAACCTGAATGCTCACGTCGCACTGATAATTCACCACATCGGTGGCGATGGCATCCAGTTGGCGACGAAGTTTGCTCATGTCGGTGAGGTTCAACGCCACCGTCGTGCTTTCAGCCGTCGGGTCGATCACTTTGGCCTGCGGTTTGGCTTCGGCAGCCTTGAGGGCCGCTTCGGCTTTATCCAGTTCAGCCTTGCGTGCATGAACAATCGCATTGTTAACGCCACCGGTCAGCGCCGGGGCCTTGGGCATCAACACCCTGGCACGGCTGAGCGCAGTGGCCGCGGCATTCACATCACCTTTTTGCAGCACGATCTGGCTGCGCAGCAAATAGGCTTCGGCCAATTGCCGCTGGTATTGCTCAAGGGATTGATCGTTGGGCGACTCGGCCTGCAAGGCCGCCAATTGGTCCTCGGCGGTGGCCAGCTCGCTGCTGGCCAGGCTTTGTTCCAGTTGTGCAATAGCCGTGGCCCGCGCATCGGGGGCCTCGGTGGCCGCCGGTGGCGTGCTTTGGCAAGCACCCAGTAACAGCGAAAATGCGACAAGGAGCAGATAACGGGAGGCGAACGGCTTCATTCCTGCGACTCTCTATTTGCGCAAAAAACGAGCAAGTCTACACCCCTCGACGGGGCAGGACAAAACTCAGCAGAAACAGCGCGGCGGCCGCCACCACAATCGACGGGCCGGCCGGGGTGTCCTTGAACCAGGACAACGCCAGTCCGCCACACACCGCAAGCATGCCCAGCAGGCTCGCGCCCAGTGCCATCTGCTCCGGCGAGCGGGCGTGACGCTGTGCCGCAGCTGCCGGAATAATCAGTAACGAAGTAATCAGCAACACGCCGACGATTTTCATCGCCACTGCGATCACCACGGCGATCAGCAACATCAGCACCAAACGCAACGCCGCCACCGGCAAACCTTCAACCTTGGCCAGTTCTTCGTGCACGGTGATCGCCAGCAAGGGTCGCCACAGTGTGACCAGCAGTGCCAGCACCACCGCGCTACCGCCGAGGATCCAGGCCAGATCGGTCGGGCTGATCGCCAGCAGGTCGCCGAACAGATAGGCCATCAGGTCGATCCGTACTTCATGCATGAAGCTTAGTACCACCAGCCCCAGAGAGAGCGTGCTCGGTGCGAGAATGCCCAACAGCGTGTCGGAGGCCAATGGTTGCCGTTGTTGCAGCGTTACCAGCAACACTGCCAGCAACAGGCAGCCTACGGTGACAGCCACGGTCGGGCTGACATCCAGCAGAAAGCCCAGCGCTACGCCAAGCAGGGCGGCGTGAGACAGGGTGTCGCCGAAATAAGCCATGCGCCGCCAGACCACGAACGAACCCAGCGGGCCCGCGACCAGCGCCAGGGCCAAACCTGCAAGCAGGGCGAAGAGCAGAAAATCAGCCATGCTTGCAGCTATCTCCATGAACGTGGGTATGGGCCGACGGGGTCGCTGTGACCACCGAGCCATGCAGGTCGTGAGCGTGGTCGTGATGGTGGTGATAAATCGCCAGGCTTTGTGCGTTCTTTCCGAACAGTTCAACGAACGCGGGATCGCCGCTGACCTGCTCGGGATGCCCAGAGCAGCAGACGTGGCGATTCAGGCACACCACCTGGTCGGTAGTGCTCATCACCAGATGTAAATCGTGAGAAACCATCAATACGCCACAGCGATGACGGTCACGCAGGCGTGTGATCAGGCTATAGAGCTCAGCTTGACCGGCCACGTCGACGCCTTGTACCGGCTCATCGAGCACCAGCAACTCGGGCTCGCGCAGCAATGCCCGCGCCAGCAACACTCGCTGCATTTCGCCACCGGAAACACTTTGCACCGGGCTGTCGATCACCTGCTCGGCGCCAACCTCCTTGAGGGCGGCCAAGGCCCGAGCGCGGTCCACGCCAGGGACCAGACGCAAGAAGCGCAGCACCGACAGCGGCAGGGTCGGATCGACATGGAGTTTTTGCGGCATGTAACCGACGCGCAACTTCGGCTTGCGCCAGACGCTGCCACTGTCCGGCTTCAACAGACCGAGCACCGCGCGCACCAACGTGGTTTTGCCGGCGCCATTGGGGCCGATCAGGGTAACGATCTGCCCCGGCTCGACGCTCAGTTCGATGTTATCCAGCACGTTTTGCCCGGCAAAAGTGACGGCCACCTGCTCAAGGCGAATCAGCGCATTGCTCATCAAGCCCCCTGGCAACCCGAGCAGAGACCGATGACCTCAACGGTCTGGGCCTCGACGATAAATCCGACATCCTTGGCGCTACCGATGATCGCGTCGCTGATGGACTTCTGCTCGAGCTCGATGGCGGCATGGCATTCGCGGCAAATCAGGAACTGGCCCTGGTGGGCGTGTTCCGGGTAATTGCAGCCGACGAAAGCGTTCAGTGAGGAAATGCGGTGTACCAGGCCGTTTTCCAAGAGGAAATCCAGCGCGCGGTACACAGTCGGCGGTGCGGCGCGACGGCCGTCCTGCTCGCTGAGCACCGCCAGAATATCGTAGGCACCCAGCGGTTTGTGGCTTTGCCATACCAGTTCCAGCACCCGCCGGCGCAAGGCGGTCAGGCGCAGGCCCTGACGTGCGCACAAGGCATCGGCCTCAGACAATGCGCTATGGACGCAATGAGAGTGGTCGTGGGGACGGCTGGCAATCGGTGTTTTAGGCATGAGCGGCGACGAGTGTTGTGAGAGACGTTATTATGTTACCCGTTCTCGCCTCTTCGAGTGGTCATCGTGTCCCGACTTTTTTCTATCTTTGTCGCGTTTGTCGCAAGTTTTCTGCTGATCGGCTCAGCCCAAGCCGAAGTCAAAGTCCTTACCAGCATCAAGCCGCTGCAGCTGATTGCTGCTGCGGTGCAGGAAGGTGTGGCGATTCCGGAAGTGCTGCTGCCGCCCGGGGCTTCACCGCATAACTATGCTTTGCGCCCATCCGACGTACGGAAGGTGCAGTCGGTGGACCTGGTTTACTGGATCGGTCCGGACATGGAAGGTTTCCTGCCTCGCGTACTGAAAGGTCGTACGCTGCCCAGCGTCGCGGTGCAGGATTTGCCTGGTCTGAAACTGCGACGTTTCGCCGAAGACAGCCACTCCCACGCCGAAGAAGCCGATGAGCATGACCACGATCATCGCCCCGGCAGCCTGGATGCGCACTTGTGGTTGTCGCCGATCAACGCCCGCGTGATCGCCAGCAAAATGGCTACCGATCTGAGTGCAGCCGATCCGGCTAACGCGGCGCGCTATCAGAGCAACCTCAAAGCCTTCGATGAGCGCCTGGATGCCCTGGACCTACGCCTGAAGGCTCGCCTGGCAGGGATCGCGAACAAGCCTTACTTCGTGTTCCACGAAGCCTTCGACTACTTCGAAGACGCCTACGGCCTCAAACACGCCGGTGTGTTCAGTGTCGCCGCCGAAGTGCAACCCGGTGCCCAGCACGTCGCGGCGATGCGCACGCGATTGCAGGAAGTCGGCAAAACTTGCGTGTTCAGCGAACCGCCGCTGCGTCCGCGCCTGGCAGAAACCCTGGTGGCCGGGCTGCCGGTGAAACTGGCGGAGCTGGATGCACTGGGCGGGTACACGCCAGCGACCGCTCAGGGGTATGAGCAGGTGCTGGAAAAGTTGGGGAATGATTTGGCGGGATGTCTGGAGTCGTTGTAACTCCAGCATCGGTGTCGCTCCCATCGCGGGCAAGCCCGCTCCCACAGGGTTTGCGGTGATCCTTGTGGGAGCGAGGCTTGCCCGCGAAGCTTTTAAAGGGCGAAAGGCAGCTGTGTATTGACCTTCTGCCGCTGCGCCAGCCGCAACTGAAACTCCATCGGATCGTGAATCAACACGTCCTGCCCAGCGAAAGACTCCGCCGCAATCAACCGCGACAACCAGAACCGCACGCACGCCACGCGCAGCATGGTCGGCCACAGCTCCGCTTCGGCAGCGGTGAACGGTCGCAACGCGGCATAAGCGCCCAGCAACGCCCGAGCTCGCACGCCATCGACCTGCCCTTGCTCGTCCGAACACCAGTCGTTCAAGGCAATTGCCACGTCATAGAGCATCGGCCCTGAACAGGCGTTGTAGAAGTCGATCAACCCGGTCAGGTGCGTGCCTTCGAACATCGCATTGTCGCGGAACAGATCCGCGTGGATGTTGGCCCGCGGCAGCGCCAGAATTTTCGTCTTCTGCTGCGTGATTTCGTCCAGGGCCCGTTGCAGCAAATCGCTTTGCTCGGCGTTCAGGTGCGAAAGCAACTGCGTGCCCTCTTCCAGCATCCAGTCCAGGCCGCGATCGGTTTTGCGCTTGATCATGTTGGCCTGGGTCGCCAGGTGCAAATGAGCCAGCAGCTCGCCGACCTGGGCGCAATGCTGCGCATTGGCGTCCTTGATGTGTTTGCCCGCCAGACGTGGCTGCAACAGCGCAGGTTTACCGGCCAGTTCACGCAGCGCAACGCCGTCGGTGGTGCGCAGGGCATAAGGCACTGGCAGGTCGGCGTCGTGCAGTACGTCGAGCAGTTCGATGAAGAACGGCATCTCCTGCACCGGACCGCGCTCGACCAGGGTCAGAACAAATTCGCCCTGCTCCAGGCTGATAAAGAAATTGGTGTTCTCGCTACCGGCGGCAATCCCCTGGAAATCAAGCAGGCGGCCGAGCCCGTAAGGGGCGAGAAAGGTTTCCAGCTCGGGCCGAGCCAGCGGGGTGAACACAGACATGGTTAAAACTGCCAGTACGGGCGCCGCGGTTGAGCCAGCGCCGATTGAAATTAAGAAACTACTTCCACTCAAAGATTTTCCACGAGGGAATCAGCATATCCGGCTGATCCGAGCGGATATAGTTTGCATCCGTTCCGTCCGCACGTATCAGAAAGTACGGTTTTCCGACCTTCGGGGTGACCTTGATCGCGTACACGAAACCGTTCTGGCGATACTCCTGAATGGTTTTATCGCCTTCCGTGCGGATCGTTACTTCCGGGTCCGCCGAGGGCTTGTCATCCGCCGCCATGACAGCCAATGGAGTGATTGCAAACAAGCCAGCCAGCAACAAGCGATTTAGTGTGCGCATGATAACCTTGTCCCTTTGTCGTCAACGGTCCCGCTATTCTAGCGCCGGACCCGCCGAAAAGGTTGATCCTGCTCATGAGCCAAGCCCCCCTCGTCCTGGTGGACGGTTCTTCTTATCTGTACCGCGCCTTTCACGCGCTGCCACCGCTGACCACGTCCAAAGGCCTGCCGACCGGTGCGGTCAAGGGTGTATTGAACATGCTCAAGAGTCTGCGCAAGCAGTACCCGGACAGCCCGTTCGCCGTGGTGTTCGACGCCAAGGGCGGGACGTTCCGCGATGCGATGTTCGCCGAATACAAGGCCAACCGTCCGAGCATGCCTGACGATATGCGGGTCCAGATCGAGCCGCTGCACGCCAGCGTCAAGGCCTTGGGCTTTCCATTGCTGTGCGTGGACAACGTCGAAGCGGACGATGTGATCGGCACCCTGGCCCGCAGCAGTGCGGCCGCCGACCGGCCGGTGATTATCTCCACCGGCGACAAGGACATGGCGCAGTTGGTCGACGGGCACATTACCTTGGTCAATACGATGACCGGTAGCACGCTGGACGTGGAAGGCGTGAAGGAGAAATTCGGCGTCGCTCCCGAGCAGATCATCGATTATCTGGCCCTGATGGGCGATTCGTCCGACAACATTCCGGGCGTTCCGGGTATCGGCCCGAAAACCGCGTCCGGCCTGCTGGTCGGCGTGAACGGCGGCCTGACCGAGCTCTATGCACAGCTCGACATCGTCCCGACCCTGCCGATCCGCGGCGCCAAAACCCTGCCGGCCAAGCTCGAAGAGCATAAGGAAATGGCCTTTCTTTCTTATCGATTGGCAACCATCAAGATCGACGTACCGCTGGACTTCGGCCTCGACGACCTGCATATGGGGCCACCGGATCACGACAAACTCGCCGAGCTCTATTCCCTGCTGGAATTCAAAAGCTGGTTCGAAGAGAACCAGCGCGATGCCAAGCGCTCGGGTCAGGACATCGTCGAGGTCGTCCAGGAGCAGCCGGGGGCCGCCGAAGCGAAATACGAAACCATCCTCGACCAGAAGCGCTTCGAGGCCTGGCTGGACAAGCTCGACAAGGCTCCCCTGATCGCCTTCGTCACTGAAACCAACGGCAGCGATGCCCAACACTCGCAACTGGTGGGCCTGTCGTTTTCTGTCGCGGCCAACGAAGCAGCCTACATTCCGCTGACCCATTCCTACATGGGCGTGCCGGAGCAGCTGGATCGCGACACCGTACTGCTGGCGTTGAAGCCGCTGCTGGAAAACCCGAACAAGCTGAAAGTCGGCCAACACGCGAAGTTCGACACCAATATCCTCGCCAATTGCGCCATTGGTGGCGATCAGAACAACGGGATTACTGTTCAGGGTATTGCCTACGACACCATGCTCGAATCTTACGTACTGGATTCGACGGCCACCCGCCACGACATGGATAGCCTGGCACTCAAATACCTGGGCCAAAGCAAGACCGACATCCAGGAGATCGCTGGCAAAGGCGTCAAACAGCTGACTTTCGACCAGATTTCCCTTGAACTGGCAGGCCCCTATGCCGCCGAAGACGCCGATGTCACCTTCCGCTTGCATCTGGCCTTGCAGGAAAAACTGGCCGCGACGCCAAGCCTGGTCAACGTGCTCAACGACATTGAAATGCCGCTGATGCCGGTCCTGGCCCGTATCGAGCGCCAAGGCGCGCTCGTGGACGCCAACCTGCTGGGCATCCAGAGCGTCGAGCTGGGCGAGAAACTGGTCGCCCTCGAGCGTGAGGCCTTTGCCATTGCCGGGGAAGAATTCAACCTCGGCTCGCCGAAGCAACTGGGGGTGATCCTCTACGAAAAACTCGGTTTGCCCGTACTCAGCAAAACCGCCAAGGGTCAGGCTTCGACTGCCGAAGCCGTGCTGGCCGAGTTGGCCGAACAGGACTACCCGCTGCCCAAGGTACTGATGCAATACCGCTCGCTGAGCAAGCTCAAAAGCACCTACACCGACCGCTTGCCAGAGCAGATCAACGCTCGCACCGGGCGCATTCATACGTCCTACCAGCAAGCCGTCGCAGCCACCGGGCGTTTGTCGTCCATCGACCCGAACCTGCAGAACATTCCGATCCGTACCGCCGAAGGTCGCAGGATTCGTCAGGCGTTCGTCGCGCCCAAAGGCTACAAGCTGCTGGCCGCGGACTACTCGCAAATCGAACTGCGGATCATGGCCCATCTGGCCAAGGACGAAGGCTTGCTGCACGCCTTCCGCAACAACCTTGATGTGCACCGGGCCACGGCCGCAGAAGTGTTTGGCGTCGAGTTGGGCGCGGTCACCAACGATCAGCGTCGTAGCGCCAAAGCCATCAACTTCGGCTTGATCTATGGCATGAGCGCCTTTGGCCTGGCCAAGCAGATCGGCGTTGATCGCAAACAGTCCCAGGCCTACATCGACCGTTATTTCGCCCGCTATCCCGGCGTGCTGGAATACATGGAGCGCACGCGTGCCCAGGCCGCCGAGCAAGGCTTCGTCGAAACCATCTTCGGTCGTCGTCTGTACTTGCCGGAAATCAACGCGAAAAACCAGGCCTTGCGCAAAGCTGCCGAGCGCACGGCGATCAACGCCCCAATGCAAGGCACCGCGGCGGACATCATCAAGAAAGCCATGGTGGCGGTGGACAACTGGCTGACATCGTCAGGCCTGGACGCCAAAGTCATCCTGCAGGTACACGATGAATTGGTGCTCGAGGTCCGTGAGGACCTGGTCGATCAGGTACGCGAGGAAATTCGCGTGCACATGAGCAACGCCGCCCAATTGGACGTACCGCTTCTGGTCGAGGTGGGCGTAGGCAACAACTGGGATGAGGCGCACTGAGCCGCCTGAAAAGACGTATGTGCTGCGGCCTGGCGCCGCAACACATGACCAAGAGCTATAGAGCGGAAAATGACGACGATTATTTCCAATGGTTTTTGAAAATAGTCTGAACTAAATCCGCGAACCGCCACTCAGAGATACTGAATGGCTGGTGAAGCCCTTCGATGCTCCTATGTTGTGTTAAGTGTTGGCAGATATCTGGACCCCGCCCTAGCGGTCCGGAACTTGAACCCCGGAACTTCTCCC
The DNA here is from genome assembly GCF_024168645.1 of Pseudomonas sp. GGS8. NCBI lineage: Bacteria > Pseudomonadati > Pseudomonadota > Gammaproteobacteria > Pseudomonadales > Pseudomonadaceae > Pseudomonas > Pseudomonas sp. GGS8. The sequence continues at coordinate 1,795,334 of NZ_JALJWF010000001.1, forward strand.
TCCCCATACGAAGTCCGGGGTTTTTTTTGCCTGTCGATTTGTCTCGACAGCTTTACTCGGCAGCCTCGGCGCCCTTGTCCGCCAACTCCATCCAGCCCGCCAGTACGGTGTAGGCTTCTTCCAGCCCCATGCGTTTAGGGGCCGAAAACAGCTGGATTGTGACCGTATCGCCCCATCCCTTGCGAATTTCCGATTGAACCTTGAGCAGCGTGTTTTTCGCTGCGCCGTAGGTAAGCTTGTCGGCCTTGGTCAGCAGAATATGCATCGGCATGCCGCTGGCGACCGCCCAATCGAGCATCAACAGGTCGAAGTCGGTCATTGGATGACGGATGTCCATCATCAGAATCAAACCTTTCAAGCTCTCGCGACCGCCCAGATAAGCTTCCAGGTGACGCTGCCAGTGCATCTTCAACGGGATCGGTACTTTCGCATAACCGTACCCCGGCAGGTCGACCAGACGGCGTTCATCGTCTAGCTTGAAGAAGTTCAACAGCTGTGTGCGACCCGGTGTTTTCGAGGTCCGCGCCAGACTGGCATGCGTCAGGGTGTTCAACGCGCTGGACTTGCCGGCGTTGGAACGCCCGGCGAAGGCCACTTCAAAGCCTTCGTCGTCGGGACATTGGTCGACTTTGGCGGCGCTGAGCATAAAGGTGGACTGTTGGCACAGACCGAGGATGGGGTTTTTGAGTTGCATGGGATTTCCGATGTGGGCGGCGCCGGGAATGGACGCGGCAAGCAGTGTCGTTTCCGTTTCAGTGACGCCAGTATATAATGCCGCAGATTTTGTGTGCGCTTTGTCCCAGCGTAGGATGAAGTTCACGAGAGCGATTGACCTTGATTGCGCACTAGAACGCAGCACGCTCTCAACCCTGAAAAGGTCGTTTTATGACGAAATGGCTGCTAGCTGCCGGTGTCTTGGTGCCGCTTTACAGCGCTCAGGCTACACAGGATCCGGAAGCTGTGTACAACCGTGTTTGTGGTGCCTGTCATTCCGGCCAACTACCCATGGCGCCCCGCAAGGGCGATCAGGAAACTTGGACGCCGAGGTTGGCGAAAGGTATGGAGACGCTGGTGCAACACGTGACCCAGGGTTTCAAGGCGATGCCGCCGCGTGGTTTGTGCATGGACTGCAGTGCCGAGGATTACCGAGCCATCATCCAGTGGATGAGCGAGTAAACCCGGTCCATAACTCTTTAACCCTTAGCCGTAGTTGGATTAGCTGATGAACAAATTGATCGTGAGTCTGCTGTTGACCGTGGGGATCTCCGGCATTGCCCATGCTGCAGGTGATGCGACTGCTGGTCAGGCGAAAGCCGCAGTATGTGGCGCCTGTCATGGCCCGGATGGCAATAGCATGGCGCCTAACTTTCCGAAACTGGCAGGCCAGGGCGAGCGTTATCTGAACAAGCAGCTGCACGACATCAAGTCCGGCAAGCGCCAGGTCCTGGAAATGACCGGCCTGCTGACCAACCTGAGCGATCAGGACCTGGCTGATATCGCTGCCTACTTCGCCAGTCAGAAAGGCAGCGTCGGTGCCGCCGACCCGAAAGTCGTGGCTCGCGGTGAAGCACTGTTCCGCGGTGGCGATTTGGCCAAAGGGCTGCCAGCGTGCACCGGTTGCCACTCGCCGAATGGTGCAGGCAACGCAGCTGCCGGCTTCCCGCACCTGGGCGGCCAGCATGCTCAGTACGTCGGCAAGCAACTGACCGACTTCAGAAAAGAAGAAGGTGGCCGGACCAACGACGGCGATACCAAACCGATGCAAAGCATCGCCAAAAAGCTGAGCGACGAAGATATCGCCGCAGTCTCCAGCTATATTCAAGGCTTGCACTGAGGCCTGCAATCGAGCGTTGCGAGCGATGTACATCTCTTGCAACGTTAACACTCGATTAATCCGTCGATGCAAACATAAAAAGGGTAGCTTTGGCTGCCCTTTTTTGTGGCTGCTGCCGTTACACTACAGAACTCAAGCCCGCCGGAATCTGTCTGAAAACAGGTCGCGCGAGGCGACCCAATTGTCCAGGAGTAAAGCATGCGTAATCTGATCATCAGCGCCGCACTCGTCGCTGCCAGCCTGTTCGGCATGACTGCCCAAGCCGCCGAAAAACCTGAAGCGCCCTACGTCGAACTGAGCAATCCGGTCCCGGTGGCCGTGCCTGGCAAGATCGAAGTCGTGGAGCTGTTCTGGTACGGCTGCCCGCACTGCTATGCCTTTGAACCCGTCATTAACCCTTGGGTTGAAAAACTGCCTTCCGACGTGAATTTCGTGCGTATTCCAGCCATGTTCGGCGGCCCTTGGGATGCCCACGGCCAGATGTTCCTGACGCTTGAAGCCATGGGTGTCGAGAGCAAGGTTCATGCTGCGGTGTTCAATGCGATTCAGAAAGAACACAAGAAACTGACCGATAAAGAAGACATGGCGGACTTCCTGGCGACTCAAGGTGTAGACAAGGACAAGTTCCTGGCCACCTTCGACTCCTTCGCCATCAAAGGCCAGATCAACAAAGCCAAAGAACTTGCAAAGAAATATGAAATCTCCGGTGTGCCTACCATGATCGTCAATGGCAAGTATCGCTTTGACATCGGCTCTGCCGGCGGCGCTGAACAAGCGCTGACACTGGCCGACCAACTGGTTGCCAAAGAGCGAGCGGCAACCAAGGCCGTCGCCAACTAAGCGCGGCGACCGCCATGCGCCGCTGGGGAACTGAACGCGTCGTTGGCCTGCATGACCCGCGGGTCAACGAGCATCACCTGGAATCAACGGGGTTGCCCGTGGACAGCCGTCTGCGTTTGCTCAGTTTCAATATCCAGGTCGGCATCAGTACCGAGCGTTATCGGCACTATCTGACCCGCGGCTGGCAGCATCTGTTGCCGCACACCGGGCGTGCCGACAACCTGCAAAAAATCGGCAATCTGCTGGGCGACTTCGATCTGGTCGCCTTGCAGGAAGCCGATGGCGGTAGCCTGCGATCAGGCTACGTCAATCAGGTCGAACACCTGGCACAACTCGGCGCCTTCCCCTACTGGTATCAACAACTCAATCGCAATCTCGGTCGCCTCGGCCAGCACAGCAATGGTGTGCTCAGTCGACTGCGCCCGTGGGCGATTGAAGATCATCCGCTGCCGGGGCCCAAGGGTCGCGGGGCCATTCTGGTGCGCTTCGGCGAAGGTCCGGAGGCGCTCGTGGTGGTGATGATGCACCTGGCGCTGGGCGCTCGCGCCCGTAGCATGCAACTGGCTTACATCCGCGAGTTGATTGGCGGTTATAAACACCAGGTGCTGATGGGCGACATGAATACCCATGCCAGTGACTTGCTGCAACATTCCCCGTTGCGTGATTTAGGCCTGCTCGCACCGCAATTGGAAGCAACCTTTCCCAGCTGGCGGCCACAGCGCTGCCTGGACCATATTCTGCTCAGCCCCACCCTGACGCTTGAAAAGGTCGAGGTGCTGGCACAACCCATTTCCGATCACCTGCCGGTCGCGGTAGAGATTCGTCTGCCGGGCTCGCTCACGGCCGATGCATTCCCCGCGTTGAGTCCTGCCTGAATGAGCGACGAAGCACAGCGCTGGAAAGAGAAATACCTCAAAAGCATCGAACAACAGGAAAAGCTCGAACGTCGATGGGACGCCCGGCTCGACCTGCTGCGTCGCGGGCTGGTACGCAGCACCCTGGCTGCAGAAGGCACCGATCGAGCCGTTGATCAATGCATGAAGGAAATGCGCGAAGTCGTGCGTACCGACGACATGGACGCCGGCCTGGCGGCTTTGCTGCCGCGCCTGGAAAAAGCCGTACTCGACTCCGAGCAGCGCCGGGAAACCCGGGTCGATCAAGTCAGCGCCGCACTGACGGCGCTGGTCTCTCAGTTGCAAGCGTTGCCGCTGCCACGGGAAGTGAGCCGGCCACTGAAGAATTTCGCCAAACAGCTGGACGGACGCGTTGGCCAGGTTCGCGAAATCCCGCTGCTGCTCAGCGAACTGAGCGGTTTGCAAGGCAAGGCCTTGAGCCTGCTGGAGAACCCGGCAGAGCCCGGTCGCCCGGGTTTGCTGCAGCGCCTGTTCGGTAGCCGGGATGCGGACGACGCCACGCCACAGATCGCCGCCCCCGAATTGCACATGCCTGCCCCACAACCTGTCGAACCGGTTGCCGCACCGCTGGCCGAGCACCCACACCCGGCGACCAATCTCGCACCAGCCGCCGACCCGCAAGGAGTAATGCCGACCGTAGACGCCGCGCTGCCCGCCGCTGCGAACCCTGAAACAGTGGACACTCCGCCGCCGACAGCAGCAATGGCACCCATAGCTGAAGTCGTGGTGCTCGTACCGTCCATCCTGGAGCCAGAGACCACGAGCAGCCAGGCCCCAGGGCTACAAACCCAGCCGAACATCGAACAACTGCAAGAGCCGATTCCATCGATCACCGTACTGGCCACTCAGGCTCCGCCGGCAATCAACCCGGATGAGCTGATCCCGGAGGCCAGCGATCCACAAACGCCAGAACACGACATTCTGTATGCCCTGCCGGACTCGCCGGAGCCGTCCTACAGCTCTGTGGCCAAGCACATCGAAGACACCCTGCTGGGCCTTCTCGACGACCTGACGCTGCCAGAGCGCCATCGACCGCAAGCCGAAGCGATGCGCAATCGTCTTCAAAACGGCTTGAACTGGTACGAATTGCTGCCTATTCTCGATGATCTTGCAACATTGATGCTGGCAATTACCGACAGCGGTCAGCACGAATTCGAAGCGTATCTGCAGCGACTCAACGAACGCCTCGAGTCATTTCAGAGCAACCTGCAAGCGGCCAGCGAAGGCCACGCCGACAACCGCTCTGCCGCGCGGGAGATGGACACGCAAATTCGCGAGCAAGTTGACGGCCTGCAAAGCAGCATGCATGAAGCGGCGGACCTCGATGATCTCAAGCACATGCTGGAAAACCATCTCGAAGGCCTGCTCGGCACCATGGACCAGCACCAGAAGCAACGCGACGCGCGTGAGCAGGAAGTCGCGGCCCGCCTGCAAAGCCTGGCTGAAAGGGTTGCCCACATGGAGCAGGAGGCGCTGGGCTACCGTGAGCATCTCGAAGAACAGCGCCAGAAGGCGTTGATCGATCCGTTGACCGGCTTGCCGAATCGAGCGGCCTGGAGCGAACGGCTGGACCACGAAATCAGTCAATGGCAACAACACGGCAACACCCTGTTGCTGGCGATGCTCGACCTCGACCATTTCAAACGCATCAACGACAACTACGGCCACCTGGCGGGCGACAAGGTGCTGAAAATCATCGCCAGTGTGCTGCGCAAGCGTCTGCGCGGGACGGACTTCATTGCCAGGTTTGGCGGTGAGGAGTTTGTGTTGTTGATGCCTGCCACGGCGCCGATGGCCGGCGCGAAACTGCTGGAAACCTTGCGCGCATCGATCGAGGCTTGCCCGTTCCACTTCAAGGGCGAGCGAGTCACTATCACCATTTCCATGGGACTGACCGCCTTCAGACCGGACGAACATGGCGACCTGGTGCTTAAAAGAGCCGATCAGGCGCTATATCGCGCGAAAAATACCGGCCGCAATCGGATAGAACTGGGCTGACAGATAATTGTTCCATTTTGTTTAAAGGCGCGCTTTTGCGGTCGGCGCGCCAGGCAATACGTTACACTGTTGCATTATTGTCTCGCGCGTATTGCCTCCACCATGAAATTTCTTGCTCTTATTGCTTCGCTGCTTGTATTAGCCGGTTGCGCCAGCGGCCCCCGGATTGACACCAGCCACCCTTCCGCCAATCACGACAGCCGTATTCAATTCGTGGTGATGCATTACACCTCCGCATCTCTGGAGGACTCGCTGCAATTGCTGACCCATGGTGAGGTCAGCAGCCATTACCTGATCGGCGACGACGAGCACGCCACCATCTATAAGTTGATGGATGAAAATCTTCGGGCCTGGCACGCCGGCGAAAGCCAATGGCAAGGCCGGACCTGGCTGAACTCCAGTTCCATTGGCATCGAAATCGTCAATCCAGGCTTCCAAGACACCCCGACCGGGCGCCTCTGGTATCCCTACAGCGAAGCCCAGGTCCAATCGATGATCTTCCTGCTCAAGGACATCAGCAAGCGCCAGGGCATCAGCCCTCGCCATATCATCGGCCATAGCGACATCGCCCCCATGCGCAAGCTCGACCCTGGCCCGCTGTTCCCCTGGAAACGCCTGGCTGCCGAAGGTCTGGGAATCTGGCCGAACGAACAGGCCGTGGCGCGCCAGCAAACCCAGTTCGCCGTGCAGCTGCCAAGCATCAGCTGGTTTCAGGCACAACTTGCCCGCCTCGGCTACGCCACGCCACAAACCGGCGAACTGGATGTAGCGACACGCAATGTGCTGGCGGCTTTTCAACTGCATTTTCGCCCGTCCCGTTTCGACGGCACACCGGACGCGCAAACCGCGGCGCTTCTCCAGGTGTTGAACCAGACAAAATAATGACGCCCGCCCGACGGTCAGGGCTTTTTCCCAATCAGCAGCTATAACTCATTGGTAATTCTTCGGATATTCCATGATGACGGCTGCTCGAGAGAGGCTGCGTAGCTGGTTCTATCGCCCTTGGTTTTTGGCGGTGCTGTCGGCTGCCTTGAGTGCGACGCTACTGATGACCGGTAGTCTGTTCATTGCGATGCATCAGGTCGAGTACAACGAAAGCCAGGAGATGTACGCCCAGGGGGAGCGCTTCCTCGCCCGCCTGGAGCAGCTGTTCGGGCAACTGCGCGAAAGCCTCGACGACCTCGAAGCTCAACCACTGCGGGGCTGCGATGATGAAATGATCGCCACATTGCAGCAGGTCAGCTTCAATTTCCGCTTCGTTTACGAAGCTGCTTACATGGATGATTCACGAATCTGCTCCAACCGCCCCCGCCAGGAAGGGCTGTCGCTGATCCGGCCACCGGACATCAAGGGCCCCACCTACAGCTATTGGTTGAACACCACCACTGAACCCGATGAGAACCGCGCCGCACTGATGCTGGGGCGTGACAATTTCCGGGTGGCTACATCCCGCGGGCATTTGACCGACATGGTTGATCTGTCTCCGGGGAGCAGCCTGCTGGTAGTACTCGACCACGACACCCGCGCGATTCCCGTGCTCGGTGTCGCGCAGGAGTGGCCCCCGACGGAACCCTGGCCCCCGAAAAGCCACGATGCACTGCAAGTCACCCCTACCCGCCTGATTTACCGAATGCCGACCAACACTCTCGAATACCAACTGGTGCTGATCACACCACGCACCGGGATGCATGTGCCGGCCGTTTGGTGGTGGCTGCTTCCGGCCAGCCTCGCGCTAAGCGCCTGCGTAGGCATTCTGGTATTTCTGCTGGTGCGCCAGCGTCAATCACTGGATGCCGAACTGCACGGTGCGATACAGCGAGGCGAATTACAGGTGTTGTATCAACCGATCTTCGACCTCGACAGTCGCAACTGTGTCGGGGCTGAAGCCTTGCTGCGCTGGCGAAGGCCGGACGGCACCCTGACCAGCCCCGATCTGTTCATACCGATGGCAGAGAACACCGGCCAGATCCGCCAGATGACTGACTTCGTATTGCAGCGCCTGCTGGAACAGCTCGGACAACTGTTGCGCGCCAATCCGCAGCTGTACATCTCGGTCAACCTGGCCGCCTGCGACGTCATGGTGCCGCGTATCGGTCAGGTGATTGCGCGCCTGCTGGCGCTGCACCGGGTGGCGGCCAGACAGATTGCCTTTGAGGTGACCGAGCGCGGGCTGGTGGATGTGGTGGTAGCCCGAGAGAACCTACAAGCCTTGCGCGATGTCGGGCATCAGGTGCTGATTGATGACTTTGGCACCGGCTATTGCAGCCTCGCCTACCTGCAAACCCTGCCAGTGGACTGTCTGAAAATCGACAAGGCATTTATCGACGCGCTGGGCCATGACGCCGCCAGCAGCGGTGTGGCACCGCACATCATTCGCATGGCCCAGGCCCTGCAACTCAAGGTGATCGCAGAAGGCATCGAACATGAAGCCCAAGCTGTGTTCCTGAGTGGCGAAGGGGTGAAATTCGGTCAGGGCTGGCTGTTCGCCCATGCATTAAGCGCTGTGCAATTCATCGAATTGATTACCCGTGGCCGCCGACAGGCAACGCGGCGTCTGGATGACGAAGCCTGAGAGGGTTCAGGCTTATACCGCCAGCGCCATATAGAACTGCGTACCCTGCCCTGGCCGTGAATACACGCCCATCCGCCCGCCGTGCAACTGCACGATTTCCTTGCACAGCGCCAGACCGAGCCCGGCGCCCCCCTTCTTGCGGCCGACCTGAACAAAAGGCTCGAATATCCTCCCTTGCTGGCCGTAGGCAATACCTTCGCCGTTGTCTTCGACACTGATAATCACCCGCTCCCCATGACGTCGAGCCTGCAAACGTATCAGTCCGTCGCGGGAGGTGTGGCGCAAGGCGTTGTCGATCAGGTTATCGAGCACCCGTTCCAGTTGCGCCTGATCGGCTTGCAGCCGCGGCAACGTTCCCTGCACTTCCACCAACAGCTCAATACCCTTCTCCTGCGCCCGTCCGGCAAAGCGTGCCTGGGCCTGCTCCAGCAGATCCTCAATGGAGCACGGCGCCAGGATGAGTTTTTGCAGGCCGTTCTGATAGCGAGAGAAATTCAGCAGGTCGTTGATCAACTGCATCAAGCGCTGCATTTCTTCATTCACGGTATTCAGCAAGTCGGCCTCACGGGAGTCCTCGGCAAAATGCGCCCGCTCGCGGAACAGGCCGAATGCCATGTGCATCCCGGTGACCGGCGTACGCAACTCATGGGAAGCACGCAAGACGAACTCGCTGCGCACCCGTTCGAAGGCACGCTGTTCGGTGACGTCATGCAACACCATCACGGCGCCGAGAATATGACCTTGGGTGTGGCTGACCGGCGTCAGGCTATACGTCAGCAATCGCGACTCCCCGTCGACCTCGATGCTCAGGTCGTCCGGCACTCGTTCCAGGGTGCCGCCGCGCAGCACCAGATGCAGCTGTTCATCCAGTTCGGGACGCTCAAGTGCCGCGCCCAGCCCTTGGCCGAGACGCTCGGTGTCCCAGCCTAACTGGCGCTGAGCCACCGGATTGAGGTGCTCAAGATGACCTTGACGATCAATGATCAGCAAACCGTCGTCGATGCTATCGAGCACCGCTTGCAAACGCTGCTGTCCGGCGAGCAGCTCGTTGATATTAGTGGCTTGGTGCTGTCGCAGGGCCTCGGCCATGATTCCGAAACGTCGGGTCAGCTGGTTCATTTCCACCGCGGAGGAAATCGGCAGAGTCACTTCGAAATTGCCTTGGCCGATGTGGTCAGCGGCTGCCGCCAGGGCCTCGATCGGAGCGCCGAAACGCCGGGCGATCGCATGAGCGGTAATGAACCCGATGAACAGCACCCCTACCCCGACCAACCCAAGCAGGCCGGCAATCAGCAACGCCCGCTCCCGGGCCTGGCGCTCGGTCTCGTCGATGTTATCCAGCGTACGCTTCTGTTCGGCGATCAAGCCGTTGCGCAGTGTGTTGAATTTTTCCGTGAGATCCCCGCCCCCAGTGAGCACCTGTGCCGTATCGCGGGAAAGATCGTAGGCCTGCAGAAAGCTCTGGTAATCAGCCTTGGCCTTTTTGAACCCGTACTGGGCGCCCTCGTCGGACGGCTCATGGGCAATGCCTTCATCGAGCAACTCGAGGTAATGCCGTCTGGATGCCTCGAACGCCGCGGGATCAGGTTTCTCGCCGAGCATGATGATCAGTTGATCGCCCAGGGTCTGGCGCAACTTCAATCCCAGATCCAGCCTGACGAAGTTGTCACGGATCAGGGCCTCCTGCGTGCCGGCCATCTGCATCACGCTGACCAGCCCGAGCAACAGCCCGAGCAACGCTACCGTGATCAAGGCCGAAATACTCAGGAACAGCCGGGTACGCAACGTCATCGCCAGCTTCATCGAGGGCGGCTCACAGGTTGTACTGCTTGCGTTTGCGGTACAAGGTGGAGGCGTCGATACCCAGGGTCTTGGCCGCCTGATCCAGCGTATCGGCGGTGGCAAGGACCGCGCCGATGTGGGCTTTCTCCAACTCATCCAGGCTCAACGCGGCGCCAATGCGTGGCGTATTGTTGGTCGGAGCTTCGGCCATGCCCAAGTGGCTGATCTCGACCCGCTCCTGTGGACAAATAATGCTCGCCCGCTCCACCACGTTGCGCAGCTCGCGAATATTGCCGGGCCAGCGGTAGCTGAGCAGCGCTTCGCGGGCCTCGTCGCTGAAACACCGGGCCGGACGCGAGTACTCCTTGACGAAGCGCGCCAGGAAACGGTCAGCCAGGTTCAGAATGTCTTCCCTGCGTTCGCGAAGTGGCGGCAGGTGCAAGGTGATGACGTTCAGCCGATAGAGCAAATCTTCACGAAAACGACCGTCGCGGACCATGTCTTCAAGGTTGAGGTTAGTGGCCGCAAGGATTCGCACGTCGGCGCGACGAGTCACCGGGTCGCCCACGCGCTCGTATTCCTTGTCCTGGATGAAACGCAGCAATTTTGGCTGCAAGGTCAGAGGAAAATCGCCGATCTCGTCGAGAAACAACGTTCCGCCATCAGCCTGGTTGACACGACCCAAAGTGCTTTCGCTGGCACCGGTGAACGCGCCACGGCTGTGGCCGAAGAGTTCACTGTCCATTAATTCCGCCGTCAGGGACGGGCAGTTGATGGTGATGCAGGATTTCTTCTGGCGTTTGCTCCAGCCATGAATGGCCTGTGACAGCTCACCTTTACCGGTACCGGACTCTCCGAGGATCAGAATGTTGGCGTCGGTACTGGCGACCTGGCGTGCGGTTTCAAGCACCACTTTCATCGCCGGGCTGTGAGAGTCCAGCCCATCCTTGGGTTTACGCACTTCACCTTCGAGCGCTTCCAGGCGTGCCGAGAGTTGTCGCACTTCCAGCTGTTTAGCGGTGGCCAGACGTAACTGATCGGGGCTGCAAGGCTTGACCAGATAGTCGGCGGCACCGGCCTGAATCGCATCCACGGCTGTGTCCACGGCCGAGTGAGCGGTGACGATCACTACGCGCATCCAGGGCGCCTGAATCCGCATCTGGGCCAGCACATCGAGGCCGTTGTCTTCACCCAGGCGCAAATCGAGGAAGCACAGATCGAAAACCTGACGCTGCAACAAGGCTTCGGCCTGAGCAGCGCTGGTCGCGGTGGCCACGCTGTAGCCTTCGTCTTCGAGGCAATAGCGAAAGGTTCGAAGGATGGCAGACTCGTCGTCCACCAGCAAAATGCGGCCTTGATGCTCAGTGGCTGATTCCATGTTCCTACGCTCCTTTAATAGGTGTTCTTGGTTAGTCCCGGAAAAATCGGGCAAGTTGCATGGTTGATTCTGGTCGATTCCAGCCACAACAGGCTATCTATCTACTCAAGGTGCATCTAATGCATTGATTTATATGCTTTTTTATTAACGGACCATTCTTTCGGCGATTACCTGAGTCCTTTTCTGACATCTGCGCCCTCCCCGCAATTCCAAAAAAATTGAAGGCGCCTGAGAGCTCATCGTGCATTACGCACGACCGCAAACGGATCATCGTGCAGGATGCGTCCAGACTGATTCCTACAAACAACTTAATTTATTGATTTTTATAGTATTTATTCTTTAATGAAGCTGGCATGCAGGCTGCAATGGTCTAGGTAATCAGGGCATTTAATGAACCAGCGCCCGCCAAAGATCACTACCCGTATGGGAGGAACTTCAGGATGAATCGCCAAAGTGCCGCCCAATTTCGTCTCTCGCCACTGCAGGCCCAGCAAGGATTGTTTGCCCTGTTGGCATTGTTGATTACCTTGATTGGCGGCCAGCAGTACATGCGCTGGGAGCAGAGCCAGCAGCCAGAGGCGCCGCACCTGTCGATTGCACTTGCCCCCCAATCCCACTTCAGCGCCGTCAGCAGCAACCCGGCTGACAACGCATCAATGCTAATGATGGGCGTCGACCAGGCTCGGCCTGTGGATGAGACGCCCTCTCAGGAACTTTGGGTGTTTTAAGCAAACGAACTTGGCGCACCCAACGCGCCGGGAAAGGCACCACAAGCAACATCCTTAAATAGAAGCGTAAGGAGAATCACCATGTTGAGCTGGGCAATCACATTCCTGATCATTGCCATCATCGCCGCAGTATTGGGCTTTGGTGGTATCGCGGGCACCGCCACGGGTATCGCCAAGATTCTTTTTGTCGTATTCCTGGTGATGTTCATTGCTTCCTTCTTCTTCGGCCGTCGCGGTCGAGGTTGATATGTGTATTTCGTTAAAGACATTGGCAGCCGCCCTGCTTCTGGGCGGAGTGCCATGGCGATGACGGTCGCCTACACGGCATGCCGACTGCCGCGTTCTCGGTAAACAGGATGAAGGCATGCAGAAGTTGTGGATGGAACAACTGAAGAAGATCCACGCTGGTACTGAGTTCGATACACGAAAGAGGCCTCGCGCTTCTTTCCACTGCGCCACCCGAGGACGGTAGACGCATGACCAAGGGATCGGGACGTTCTGACTGTTTCAGGGTCGGAGTGACCTACGGGTACAGGGAGTACCTGCGCAAGGGCCGGGTCAGGTGAAGTTGCGACGCAAGTTCGTCGGCCCAGAGTGGCTCGACGGGCTTGCGGAGAGCTTCAACGTGCAAAACGTTGATCTAGAGCATTCAGCTCACCTGTTTTTGCTGCATATTCCCCGCAAAACCGTTTCGCGGTGTTTCTTCGTGACCGTATATCGAGAAAGCTCTGACTTTCATGAGAAGAAAAATCGCAGTCGAACGTAGGACATCTCCTAAATTTTCATTGGTTCAAAAAACATCAACCTGCGCGGAAATGGCCGGTTCACGGCACTTATGCCCGCCGAAAAATCATAGTCGAACCGGCTGGGACGTGGCTTTCAGTTGAAAAATCTCATGCCGATTCGGCATAGGGTAGGCGTTTACAGCATTAGACGGCGCTTCCCGGCATCGCAATAGTTGCGCCCTTTTTCGCGGTGTGAGAGCTGTAAATGCTCGCTAGCGAGGACCTTATACCGGGGTTGATGCAGGCTTCTTCGCCATTTAGCGTTGCAGTTCATGCATCGACCGAGTCAAACGCAAGTAAGGGTAAATAATATGAAGAAGGCAAAGCTTAGCCTCGCCTGGCAGATCCTCATCGGTCTGGTTCTGGGGATAGCAATAGGTGCATTGCTTAACCATTTCAGTGCCGAAAAGGCCTGGTGGATCAGCAATGTTCTTCAACCGGCGGGCGATATCTTTATCCGTCTGATCAAGATGATCGTGATCCCGATCGTGATCTCCTCGCTGGTCGTCGGCATCGCTGGCGTTGGGGACGCGAAAAAACTCGGGCGCATCGGTCTGAAGACCATTATTTACTTCGAGATCGTCACCACCATCGCCATTGTGGTCGGTCTGGTGCTGGCCAACGTGGTCCATCCGGGCAGCGGCATCGACATGAGCACCCTGGGTACCGTGGATATTTCCAAGTACCAGGCCACTGCCGCCGAGGTTCAACATGAACACGCGTTCATTGAAACCATCCTCAATCTGATCCCGTCGAACATCTTCGCAGCCATGGGCCGCGGCGAGATGCTGCCGATCATCTTCTTCTCCGTGTTGTTCGGTCTCGGTCTGTCGAGCCTGCAATCGGACCTGCGCGAACCGCTGGTGAAGATGTTCCAGGGCGTGTCGGAAAGCATGTTCAAAGTCACCCACATGATCATGAACTACGCCCCGATCGGCGTGTTCGCACTGATCGCGGTGACCGTGGCCAACTTCGGCTTCGCCTCCCTGCTGCCGCTGGCCAAGCTGGTCGTCCTGGTTTACTTCGCCGTTGCCTTCTTTGCCTTCGTGGTGCTGGGCCTGATCGCTCGCCTGTTCGGCTTCTCGGTGATCAAGCTGATGCGCATCTTCAAGGATGAGCTGGTCCTGGCCTACTCCACCGCCAGTTCCGAAACCGTGCTGCCGCGCGTGATCGAGAAGATGGAAGCCTACGGTGCGCCGAAAGCCATTTGCAGCTTCGTGGTACCGACCGGCTACTCGTTCAACCTCGACGGCTCGACCCTGTACCAGAGCATCGCGGCAATTTTCATTGCCCAGCTGTACGGCATTGACCTGTCGATCAGCCAGCAATTGCTGCTGGTACTGACCCTGATGGTCACCTCCAAAGGCATCGCCGGCGTACCGGGTGTGTCCTTCGTGGTGTTGCTGGCCACTCTGGGCAGCGTCGGTATTCCACTGGAAGGCCTGGCGTTCATCGCCGGTGTCGACCGCATCATGGACATGGCCCGTACCGCGCTGAACGTGATCGGCAACGCCTTGGCCGTGCTGGTCATCTCGCGCTGGGAAGGCATGTACGACGACGCCAAGGGCCAGCGCTACTGGAATTCCCTGCCGCACTGGCGCAGCAAGGAAAAGCTGCCGGTTGGTGAAACCTCCAGCAACTAATGCCCGCTCCCACAAGAGCCCCCAACAAACCCCGGAGAAATCCGGGGTTTGTCGTTTCTGCCTACCCCGCTATCATTCGCCGCATCTTCCGGGGGATTTGACTGATGCTTAATGGCCTATGGCTTGGCTTCTTCATCGTGGCAGCCGTATCGGCGCTGGTGCAGTGGCTGATCGGCGGTAACGCCGGGATCTTTGCGGCGATGGTGGAAAGTATTTTCGCCATGGCCAAATTGTCGGTCGAGGTCATGGTCCTGTTGTTCGGCACCCTCACCCTCTGGCTGGGCTTTCTGCGGATTGCCGAGAAGGCCGGCATCGTCGAGTGGCTGGCCAAGGCGCTGGGCCCGCTGTTCCTGCGCCTGATGCCGGAAGTGCCGGCCGGTCATCCCGCCATCGGCCTGATCACCTTGAACTTCGCCGCCAACGGCCTGGGCCTGGACAACGCCGCCACACCGATCGGCCTCAAAGCCATGAAGGCGCTGCAAGAGCTCAACCCCAGTGCGACGATCGCCAGCAACGCGCAGATCCTCTTCCTGGTGCTCAACGCCTCCTCCCTGACCCTGCTGCCCGTGACGATCTTCATGTACCGCGCCCAACAAGGCGCGCCTGATCCGACGCTGGTGTTCCTGCCGATCCTGCTGGCCACCAGCTGCTCGACCATCGTTGGTTTTCTGTCCGTCGCCTTCATGCAACGCCTGCGTATCTGGGACCCGGTGGTGCTGGCCTATCTGATTCCCGGCGCCCTCACCCTCGGCGGCTTTATGGCGCTGCTGGCGACGCTCTCGGCAACCGCGCTGGCGAGCCTGTCATCGATCCTCGGCAACGTGACGCTGTTCGGCTTGATCATGCTGTTTCTGATTATCGGCGCGTTACGCAAAGTGAAGGTCTACGAAGCATTCGTCGAAGGCGCGAAAGAAGGCTTCGATGTCGCCAAGAACCTGCTGCCGTATCTGGTGGCAATGCTCTGCGCCGTGGGTGTGCTGCGGGCGTCCGGGGCGCTGGACTTCGGTCTGGACGGGATTCGTCATCTGGTGGAGTGGGCCGGGTGGGACACACGTTTCGTCGACGCGCTGCCGACGGCCATGGTCAAACCCTTCTCCGGCAGTGCCGCCCGGGCAATGCTGATTGAAACCATGAAGACCGAGGGGGTGGACAGCTTCCCGGCGCTGGTGGCGGCGACAGTCCAGGGCAGCACCGAAACGACCTTCTATGTATTGGCGGTATATTTCGGCGCGGTGGGCATCCAGCGCGCACGGCATGCGGTGGGCTGCGCGCTGCTCGCGGAGCTGGCCGGTGTTCTTGGCGCGATCGGGGTTTGCTACTGGTTCTTCGGCTAACCGAAAAACCTGTGGGAGCGGGCTTGCCCGCGATGGGGTCGGAACATTCAACATTTCTGTTAACGGTTAGATTGCCATCGCGGGCAAGCCCGCTCCCACAGGGGTTCAGTGGTGGCTTCAAGGTCTCGGCGGCGGCGCGACTTTCTGACCTTGCTCCACCGTCCAGGCCACCACCTGCGCCGTCAGCTGGTCGCTGGCCTGGCCAAACCCGGCGACTACCGCCGGCACCTTCACATCGCTCAGCGGCTGACGCACTTCAAAGCGCCGACTGGCGAGGATGCGCTGGTCATACCCACGCACCAACAACGCATCCAGCCGCACGACCACACTCGCCGCAGAGCCCTGATATTCAGTCTGGAACGCTTGCAGGTTGCCGCCCAGTTCCAGGTCCGCCTGGAGATTGCTGTCATCGGTGCTGAGCAACGGCACCCGACCGTCACGCTGGAAACCATCGAGCAGACGATTGCGCAGCAGCACCGGCGCCGGGTCGCTCCAGCGTGAAGCCTTGTAGCTGCTGATCAGGTCTCCCTGGGGGATCACGGCGATTTTCGGGTTGTTCAGGGCTTCGCTGGTCTGTGGCTTGGCCAGTCGCAACGACCAGTGCAACATCGCACTGTGATTGGCCGGCGGGCTGCTCTGGGCCGAGGGCAACCGGTAGACATCGGATGGCTCGGACTTGGGCAGAATCGAGCAGGCACTGGTCAGTGCAAAACCAGCAGCCAAGGCTAGTGGGATCAGCTTCATGGCGTGAACTCCTTGTTCTTGTCACTGCCCAGCAGGTAACCGCTGGGGTTGGCTTCAAGCCGCTGGGAAATGGTCCGTAGCGAGCTCAAGGTATCGCGCAACTCACGCACCGCCGGTGCCAGGCCATTGAGGCCCTGCATGCCGTTGTTGAGGGAATCCTGATTAGTGGTAAGCAATGAGTTGATGGTCGCGCTGCTCTGTTCCAGGGACTTCATGGCTTGCTCGGCACTGCCGAACATCTGCTTGCCCTGATCGTTGAGCAGGCCGTTGGCGTTGCGCATCAACGCAGCGGTTTGTTCGAGAGTGGCGGAGGCCTGTTTACCGATCGACGCCAGTTGCTGCATGGCCTGACCGATGTCGCCGCGCTGGTCGGCGATGGTGCCGGTGGTTTGCTCCAGATGCTCAAGGGTCTTGCTGATGCGCTCGACGTTTTCCGAAGAAAACATCTGATTGGCGTTCTGCATCAACACGTTCACACCGGTCATCAGGTCGTTACTGTCGTTCATCAATCGGGCGATGGGCGAGGGCGATGCCACGATGGTCGGCAAATTGCCGTCCTTACCCTTGAGCTTCGGACTTTGTGGCGTGCCGCCGCTGAGCTGAATGATCGAGGTGCCGGTGATCCCGGTCAGTGCCAGTTTGGCCTGGGTGTCTTCCTTGATCGGGGTGTCTCCGCCCAGGCGGATGCGCGCCAACACCCTGCGTGGATCGCTCGGGTCCAGGCGCAGCGTCACCACGTCACCGACCTTGATCCCGCTGTACTGCACGGCACTGCCCTTCGACAGGCCGCTGACCGCCTCATTGAAGACGATTTCGTAATCCTTGAATTCGGTGTCGACGCTGGACTTGGCCAGCCACAGACCGAAGAGCAGGGCGCCTGCCACCACCATGACGGTGAACAGGCCGATCAATACGTGATGGGCTCGGGTTTCCATGTCAGACCTCATTGAGCTGGTTAGCGGCCGTCAGCGCCGCGCGGCCGCGAGGGCCATGGAAGTATTCGTGAATCCACGCGTCGTCGGTTTCCGAAACCTTATCGATGGCATCCGCCACCAGTACTTTCTTTTGCGCCAGCACCGCCACCCGGTCGGTGATGGTGTAGAGCGTGTCGAGGTCGTGGGTGACCAGAAATACACTCAAACCCAACGCATCGCGCAGGGTCAGGATTAACTGATCGAACGCCGCCGCGCCAATTGGATCGAGGCCGGCGGTGGGTTCGTCGAGAAACAGAATGTCCGGATCCAGCGCCAGCGCCCGGGCCAGGGCGGCGCGCTTGATCATGCCGCCAGACAGTGACGCCGGGTACTTGTCGGCCGCTGATAACGGCAATCCGGCCAATGCCAGTTTCACCGCCGCCAGGTGCTCGGCGTCGGTACGGCTCAGGCCGGCATGTTCTATAAGGGGCAGGGCGACGTTCTCGGTCACCGTCAGCGAAGAGAACAGGGCGCCTTTCTGGAACAACACACCGAAGCGCCGTTCGACCAGCGAGCGCTCGTGCTCCGACAGGCTCGGCAAGTTCTTGCCGAAGACCTTCACCAGCCCTTCGCTGGGTTGGCGCAAGCCGACGATGCTGCGCAACAGCACCGATTTGCCGCTGCCGGAACCGCCGACCACCGCAAGAATTTCGCCTTTATACAAATCCAGATCGAGGTTCTCGTGCACGCTCTGGCGGCCGAAGCGATTGCATAGCCCACGGACTTCGATCACCGCCTCGGTAGGCGCTCGGGGTAGACGACTCACCAGCCCATCTCCATGAAAAACAATGCAGCCACGGCATCAAGGACGATCACCACGAAAATCGACTGCACCACACTCGACGTGGTGTGTGCACCGACAGACTCGGCACTGCCACTGACCTTGAAGCCTTCGAGACAGCCGATGGCGGCAATCAGGAACGCAAAAATCGGCGCTTTGACGATCCCCACCAGAAAGTGCTGAACGCCAATGTCCGATTGCAGCAGCGACAGGAACATCGCCGGAGAAATATCCAGTGACAGCGCGCAGACCACACCACCGCCGACAATCCCCGACAACATCGCCAGAAAGGTCAGCATCGGCAGCGCTACCAACAACGCCAGCACACGTGGTACCACCAGCAACTCCATCGGATCGAGGCCGAGTGTGCGGATCGCGTCGATTTCTTCGTTGGCCTTCATCGAGCCGATCTGCGCGGTGAACGCACTGGCGGTGCGACCGGCCATCAGGATCGCGGTGAGCAACACGCCGAATTCCCGCAGAAAAGAGAACGCCACCAGGTCCACGGTAAAAATGCTCGCGCCGAAACTCGCCAGCACGGTCGCGCCGAGAAACGCTACCACGGCGCCCACCATAAAGGTCAGCAGGGCGACGATGGGAGCGGCGTCGAGGCCGGTCTGCTCAATGTGCGCGACCATCGGCGTGAGGCGCCAGCGCTTGGGACAAAACAGCCCGCGCGCGATGGTTTGCAGGATCAGGCCGACAAAACCCAGCACCTGCAGGCTGTCCTGCCAGACCGCATCGACCGCGCGGCCGATACGGGCCAGCAGTTGAATGCCGACGCTGATTTCCGGCTCTTTGATCGGCACGCAGAAATCAGTCAGCGAGCAATACACCGTCTGCAGCAAGGCGCGATCGGCGGAGGAAAGGGTGCAATCAGGGTGTTCGGCGGACTTGCCCAGACGCTCGGAACCCAGCAACTCCACCAACAGCGATGCACCCGCCGTATCCAGGGCACCGAGGCCGTTTAGGTCGATGGGGGTGTTGTTGTCGTATTGGCCACGGAGCTTTTCGCTCAGGTGGTTGAGGTCGGCGTAATGGGCGAGCGTCCAGTCACCCGTGACCCGCAGCAGGGCAGGGCTGTGGGAGGTGTCCAGTCGGGCACTGCCGGGCGTTGTGCTGCTGGTCATAAGCTCCTGCTTGTTCGGCAATTGCGCAGACCTGATTAATAGCACGAACCGCGTTACTTATCTTTGATGGGTGTGCTGTCCATGACTTTGAAACGCAGCACGCCGATCAACTGGCCGTCTTCGGTGAGCACCCGAACCTGCCATTTACCCGCAGGATTGCCGGGGAAGTTCTGCTTGTGGGTCCAGGCGCGGTAGCCTTCCTTGCGCCCGCCGTGGATATCCAGAGGGATGCGGTCGACCTCTTTACCGTTGAACATCCAGACGTGATAAATCCGCTCGTCCAGCCCCCGCGGGGCATTGATCGCGGTGTAGGCGTACAAACCGTCGCCACGAATCTGCTCGGCGCTGACTTCTTCCAGGCTCTTGCCGGGGGTACGGTCCTGCATTTGGGTGCTGATCGCCACATCGGTCATCCACAGGGTGGCCGGCGGCACCCAGGAACGCAGCACCCAGCCGACAGCGCCGATACCGATGGTGATGCTGAGGATCGCCAACGCATTGCGCACGGTCCGAATCGGGAAGATCGACGCCAGGCTCGGGAACGACAGCACCATGGCGATGCCCAGCGCCAGTTTGAAACTCTGGGCGGTGGTCAGGTGCAGGATGACGGGCAGGGCGGTCAGCAGGGCCGCGAACAGGGTCAGGGTGTGCAACGCCAGGAACGCCCAGCGGCGCGGCGCCAGCCATTTGTAGTAGAGCGGGTCGATGATCGAAATCAGCGCCGCCATGCTCAACAACCCGGTGAAGAACAGTTGGCCGCTGTTCCAGGTGGTGGTGATGAAAAAGAACGGCAGGACGAAGAACAGGCTTTCCTGATGGATCATCTGCGTCGCGTAACGCAACAGGGGCTGGGGTATTTCGCGCTTGAAGACCTTGGCGAACAACTCAGTGAGGCTGTTTTCCAGCATCAGCCAGACCCAGCTGACCAGCATGATGGTGGTGATCCAGGTCGCCAGGCTTTGTTGGCGATCCACCAATATGAAGCTGCCGACCCCGGAAATGAAACCGCCGAGCGCGATGACCCCGGGATAGCGCTTCATCAATTCCAGGATGCGCTGTATGTACAGGGTCAGAGTCGGCATTCGGCGGTTCACAATAGTCGTGGGAAAAATCCCCGACAGGGTACCGTCCGAGGGGCCCTGTGGCGAGGGTTCCGGTTACGTTGACCAAACCCAAAACCCTGTGGCGAGGGAGCTTGCTCCCGCTGGGTCGCGAAGCGGCCCTAAAACCACCCACCGCATAATTTCAAGTAGATCTCCGATACCGGTTTACGGCTGCTGCGCAGCCGAGCGGGAGCAAGCTCCCTCGCCACAGGGAAATAACTACCTTCTGCGGTGAACACGCCAACCCAATACCCCAAGCACCATCAATCCAAATACCCCGGCAATCGCCCACATCAACTGGTCATAACTCATCAGCGGCTTCTCGATCCGCAAATACCCCGGTTGCAGCAGCAACTCACGCATCGCCGTGTTCGCCTCGGCCAGCGTCACTTCTTGCAGTGCCTTGGCCGGGTTGGTGAAATGGCCGTCCTCGTAGTCCCCAAGGGCGCTCCAGTAGTAATCCGCCAGAGCGCTGTTGCCTTGCACGGCCCAAGTCTGGCGGGCGATGGCGGCGTCCTTGAGGCGAGCGAAGGTGGTGGCATCAAGACCGTTCTTGAGCAAATCGGCTTTGAGCTCATCCAGCACCTGTTCAGCTGCCGGCACGTCGCCGCGTTCAAGGTCGGCGTTCAGGCTCATGAAGCCCACTCCGCCAAACACCTCACGCTCGGCGGAGGGTCCATAGGACAACCCATGGACCAGGCGCAGCTGGCGATAGAGCGCCCAATCCAGGTAGTCCTTGAGCAAATCGAACGTTTCGTCGTGCTGGTCTTCCTGCACCGGCTCCGGCACCAGCCAGTGCAACTTGGCGCCGCCACCGACAAGACCGTGGCTCAGAGTGCGCTCATGGGCCGCGCTGGCCTGGATTGCCGGCAAGGGCAGGTGATCGGCAGGCTCAACGGCTACGAGCGCGCCATACGCCCGCTCCAGATAGGCCGGCAGCAGGCGGTCGAGCTCGCCGACCACGATCAGGGTCATGTTATTGGGCGCGTACCAGGCTTTGCGCACCTTCTCCAGTTGCTCGCGGGTCAGGTGATCGACTTCGGCGCGCTCTGGGCATTTGAGGCCCAGCTCCACCGCTAACTGATTACTGGCGGTGTGGCCCAGGTCCTGGCGATCGAGCCAGCGTTGCAGGTGCGAATAATGGCCACCGTCTTCGCGCTCGACCACCTGCTTGGCGACGTTGATAGCGTTGTCGTCGATACGGGTCTGGGTCAGCAGCGCCAACAACAGATCGAGGGCCTTACGCTGGTTTTTCGCCGGCACTTCGATGACGAACGTGGTGTCGGCATTGCTGGTGTAAGCGTTCCACTCACCACCCAGGCTCTGCATGCGCTCTTCCAGACCACCTTCGCCGGTGGCATCGATACCGCTGAACAGCAAGTGCTCGAGCAGATGCGGCAGCTCCTTGTCGGCGCAGCTGAAATCATCCAGACCCACGCCGACCACCAGCCGAATCGCCACATGCCCGCGCTCGGTGCCCGGTTTGAGGACCAGTTGCAGACCGTTGGGCAGCGTATAGCCCTCGACCTGAAAGCGATCCAGGGCAAATGAAGGCAGGGAGCCAAGCAACAGACAAGCGAACAGCAGACAACGCATAACGAGTTTCCGTACGACCAGCGTAATTACTACAGACTTCAGGCAACTGTGGACGTTCAGGGTGAATGAGTGATGTCAGCCATATCGTCGACTGCCAGAGCGCCAGTGTCCGAAGTACCCAATACCGCATAGGCGCTGCTGCAAAACAGCGAATTGAGGCGCCTCATGTCAGCGATCAGCTCCAGATGCAGCGAACTGGTCTCGATGCTTTGCACAATCTTACGGTGCAAACGACTGACATGGGCGTGGGCCAGGCGGCGTTCCTGTGCGCGAAAGCGACGTTTCTCCCGCAGTAACTGGCGAGCACTTTCCGGGTCGGAACTGAGGAACACCGACAACCCCAGACGCAAGTTGGCAATCAGCTGGCTGTGCAGCCCCGCCAACTCTTCCAGACCGACCTCGGAAAACGACCGGCGCTGCGAGGTTTTCTGCTGCTGAACTTTGCGCAGCATGCGTTCGATCACGTCGCTGGCCAGCTTCAGGTTGATCGCCAGCTCGATGGTTTCCGCCCAACGCTGGCTGTCCTGTTCGCTGAGGTCTTCGCGGGGCATTTGCGCCAGATAGAGTTTGATCGCGCTGTAGAGCGCTTCGACATCATCGGTCAGACGCCGGATTTCCTGGGTAACGGCTGTCTGTTTGCCGCGCAGTACGGCGAGCATGGCTTCGAGCATGCTGTCGACCAGATCGCCGATGCGCAGGGTTTCCCGGGCGGCATTGGCCAGTGCCAGGCTAGGGGTCACCAACGCCGTCGGGTCAAGGTGCCGCGGCTTGGCCGTGCCGTTGATGTCCGGCCGCTCCGGCAGCAGCCACGCACAGAGCCTGGCCATCAGCCCGACGCTGGGCAACAGGATCAGGCAACGCGTGGTGTTGTAGATCAGGTGGAAGCCGATGACCATTTCTTGAGCGCTGAAGTTGAAGCTGTCGATCCAGTGCACCAGTGGATCGAGCACCGGAATGATCAGCAGCAGACCAATCAGTTTGTACAACAGGCTGCCCAGCGCCACCTGACGACCAGCAGCGTTCTGCATGCTGGTGCTGAGGAAAGCGAGAATGCCGCTGCCGATGTTGGCGCCGATCACCAGGCCGATCGCCACTGGCAGACTGATCACGCTGGCACCGGCGAGGGTCGCGGTCAGCAGGACGGCAGCCAGGCTGGAGTAGGAAATCATCGCGAATAACGCACCGACCAACGCATCGAGCAAGATGTCGCCGGTCAGTGAGGCGAAAATCACCTTCACCCCCTGAGCATGAGTGATCGGCGTGGCGGCCTCGACGATCAGTTGCAGCGCCAGAATGATCAGCCCCAAACCGATGCTGACCCGGCCCATCTGCCCGACCCGGGTCTGTTTGCGCGACAGGAAGAAAATCACCCCGAGGAAGATCAGCAGCGGCGACAGCCACGACAGGTCGAGGGTCAGTACCCGCGCCATCAGTGCGGTACCGACATCGGCGCCGAGCATGGTCGCCAGGGCCGGGGTCAGCGCCATCAGGCCCTGACCGACAAACGAGGTGACGAGCATGGCGGTGGCGTTGCTGCTCTGGACCATGGCGGTCACCATGATCCCGGCGATAAACGCCAGCCAGCGCCTGGACATGTTCTGGCCGATCACGTGGCGCAAGTTGGAGCCATAAACCCGCAAGATGCCGGTTCGGACGATGTGCGTGCCCCAGATCAACAAGGCCACGGCCGATAACAAATTGAGCAGGGTGAGCATACAGGCCCCCTGTGGTGGTAGCGCCCCAGTGGGGCAAGTTGACGGTGCCGCGCGTTTTTCTACGTTCTGTACTTAAGCTGTAGTTGGCTAACGGTCTGGACGCCAGCATCGCATAGCTAAAGAAGCGATTGAAACAAAACTGTCATGAAAACAGTTTGATGCAGACATGACAAAGGGGCCCGAAGGCCCCTTTGTCATGGCAGGGTGTTCGGGTTATTGGCCCGGAACATCCTTGCGCAGTTTCACCGGCTCTTGCTGTGTGCGTTTTTTCGCAATTGCGGTGCGCATCTTGATGTTGATTGCTTCCACTGCCAGCGAGAACGCCATGGCGAAGTAGACGTAGCCTTTTGGCACGTGCACATCAAAAGACTCGGCAATCAGCACGGTACCGACGATCAACAGGAAAGACAGCGCCAGCATTTTCAGCGACGGGTGCCTGTCGATGAACTCGCTGATGGTGCCAGAAGCCCACATCATCACCAGCACAGCAACGATGATCGCCGCGACCATGACCGGTACGTGGGACACCATGCCAACGGCAGTGATGACCGAGTCCAGTGAGAACACAATGTCGATGATCGCGATCTGAATAATGGTGTAGAGGAAGTTGCCGCCCTTGCCGCTCGGCTCCTCATTGGTTTCGTCTTCGCCTTCCAGCGCGTGGTACATCTCTTGCGAGCTTTTCCACAGCAGGAACAGACCACCGAAGAACAGGATCAAGTCACGCCCGGAGATACCCTGACCGAATACTTCGAACAGGTCTGCGGTGAGGCGCATGACCCAGGTGATCGACAACAGCAACAGAATCCGCGTGACCATGGCCAGTGCGAGGCCGAAGATCCGGGTGCGCGCCTGCATGTGCTTGGGCATGCGGCTGACCAGGATCGAAATCATGATGATGTTGTCGATGCCCAGAACGATCTCCAGGGCAGTCAGGGTGAAGAAGGCAACCCAGATTTCAGGGTTGGTCAGCCATTCCATGTGTATTCCTTTGAGGATGTGTTAAACCACGAAGGGCCCGGGCTTCATACAGCAAAGCCTGGACCCGTCATGGTGAGTCTTGGGCTTATAGCGTGCTGAACAGCGGAAAGATCCCCATCAGCAAGGCCGCCACCAGTATGCACAGGCAAACCAGCACTGCCCATTTCAGGGTGAACCGCTGATGGTCACCGAACTCGATACCGGCCAGGGCTACCAACAGATAGGTCGAGGGTACTAGCGGGCTCAGCAAGTGGACGGGCTGACCGACGATCGAGGCACGTGCCATTTCTACCGCGGTTATACCGTAATGACTGGCGGCTTCGGCAAGTACTGGTAACACGCCGTAATAAAATGCGTCGTTCGACATGAAGAACGTGAACGGCATGCTCACCAGCGCGGTGATCACGGCCAGGTACGGGCCGAGGAAATCCGGGATGACTGCCAGCAGGCTCTTGGACATCGCGTCGACCATGCCGGTGCCCGTCAGGATACCGGTGAAGATACCCGCGGCAAAGATCAACCCGACCACCGCCAACACGCTACCAGCGTGGGCCGCAACGCGGTCCTTCTGCTGTTGCAGGCAAGGGTAGTTGACGATCATCGCGATACTGAATGCCACCATGAACAGCACCGGCAGCGGCAACAGGCCAGCAATCAGGGTGCCCATGAGCGCCAGAGTCAGCGCGCCGTTGAACCAGATCAGCT
This sequence comes from Pseudomonas sp. GGS8, assembly GCF_024168645.1. Classification (NCBI taxonomy): domain Bacteria; kingdom Pseudomonadati; phylum Pseudomonadota; class Gammaproteobacteria; order Pseudomonadales; family Pseudomonadaceae; genus Pseudomonas; species Pseudomonas sp. GGS8. The sequence continues at coordinate 1,820,871 of NZ_JALJWF010000001.1, forward strand.
TTGGACGACGGGCATCCGGGAACTGCGAAACGCTGATTTCGCTGTGGTCGATTTCATCACCGACCAGATGCAGCTCACCCAGACGCGCACGCTCGCGTTTACCGTAGACGTAGGCAATCGCCAGAATCGCCACCACGCCGGCCAGCATCGCCGGAATCATCGGCACGAAAATGGCGGACGGGTCCACATGCAGCGCACTGGCCGCACGAGCGGTCGGACCACCCCATGGCGTCATGTTCATCACGCCACCGGCGAGGATGATCAGACCGGCCATGATCCGCGGGCTCATGCCGATGCGGCTGTAGAGCGGCAGCATGGCGGCCACGCAGATCATGTAAGTGGTGGCGCCATCACCGTCCATGGACACGATCAGCGCCAGAACGGCGGTACCGACCGACACTTTCAACGGGTCGCCTTTGACCAGTTTGAGGATCTTGCGCACGGCCGGGTCGAACAGGCCGGAGTCGATCATCAGGGCGAAATAGAGAATGGCGAACATCAGCATCACGCCGGTCGGCGCGAGCTTGGTGATGCCTTCAAGCATCATTGGGCCGATCTTCGGCGAGAAACCGCCGAACAGGGCGAAGATGATCGGGATGATGATCAGGGCGATCAGCGCGGACAGGCGCTTGGTCATGATCAGGAACATGAACGTGATGACCATGGCAAAGCCAAGGAAAGTCAGCATAGGAATACTCCAGGCGTAGCGTGGCTAGGGAATGGGCGAACCGGTTGGGTCAGCGCAGAACGGGAAGCACGAAACGTACGGGCGGAGTTGCAGCGAAGAGGCGGATAGGAGTGGACATCAGAATCACCATTGTTGTTGTTAAATGGGCCGGGCGGGCAATAAAACACTCGCGTTGGCCAACCGGTCTGTTGCCGGCAGTGAGGCGATCCTAATCGGGGAAGCTTTCAGCCAGCTTTCGCGGATGAAAGCATTGACCGAATGTACGACCGGTCGTCGGGCGGGTTTAAAGTCTGTAGGTGCGGGGTCAGGAGCAAGACATGGGCGAACCCATGCAGGATATCGCCCACTGTCATTGCTCGATTTGCCGTCCGCCGAGGCCGAAGAACAATTCTGATCAGAAAACAGACAGGTCCAGCGGACGGATCGCCCCCATCCAGATCGCGTGTTCGGTGTGGTCGAGCAGATCGTTGCCGGTATCCGGGTGCAGGAACACCACCAACCCCTTGCGATTGAGCGCCAGCCACGGCAACACCTCGCCAAGGTATTGCGGCTCGAAAGCCAATTGGCAACTCCAGTCCGGGTGCGGGCCGACCGGGCGTTCATGCACCCGGCCCATCTTCAGTGGAAACAATTGCGCGGCCTGCTCACACAAGGCCCGGGCCTGCGGGAGGGTGCTGGCGTCGAAATAGACATGGGCGTGGTAGCCCTTGATCGGTTGCATCTGAAACCCCTTTAAACCTGATCGAACCCACACCGTTCCCCACAGGTCTCACGTTATATAGGCAGGACGTCGGAGCACAGCCATGAAAAACGCCGAAACCCCGGTAGTGAAGGTAGTGCTTTATGGTGCCATGAGTAGCCTGGGCAGTGCGCTGATGGCGCAAATGCTGCGGCGCCAACATGAAGTGATCGCGATTCTCGATGACCTGACGGCGCTCGCACCACGTCCGGGGTTGCGCACCAAGGCCGGCAATCTGTTCGATGCCAAGCGGGTCAAGCAGAGTGTGGCTGGCTGTTCGGCGGTGATCTGTCTGCTCGATGCGCCGGGGTTGCCAATGAACAGTGAACACATCGAGAAATCCATCGTACCCGGCCCGGTCGAGCAGGTGCTGGCGGTGGATGCACTGATCGACGGCATGCAGGCCGCAGGCGTTGCCCGGCTGTTTGTGGTGGGTGATTTCGAGGTGCTGGACGATCCGGAGATAGACGACCCATTGCAACGCGACGCCGCCGAAGAAATCCGCGAGGCGCTGCAAAGCAGCCCATTGCACTGGACCCTGGTGAATGCCCCACGCGGCGTGCCGGGGCTGTCCATCGAGCATTTCAGCCACGTCAGCACGAGCCTGGAACGTGGCCTGGCCGAATCGCTGGAACGGCTGAACCGCGTTGCCGTCGGGATTGCCGATGAGTTATGGCTGAATCTGCATGTTGGTCAGCATGTGAATTTTGTCGCGACTTCGGAACCGTAAAGCCCTCATACCGCAATCGATGGCAAAGGAAGGCCATTGAGCGATTGCGCACTGCTGGCCTGTTCCGCCATCAACCAATCCACAAACGTTTGAATCAACGCCCCGCGCCGTTTGCGCTGAGGCAGGACCACGTAATAACCCAGCCTGGAAATCACTGTCTCGGCAATCGGCCGACACAACAAACCTTGCGCCAGCAAGTTATCTACAAGGTGCCGCCAACCGATCGCAACGCCCTGGCCGCCAATCGCCGCTTGAATCAGCAAGGTGTAATTGTCGAAGCGCAGTTGCCCCGGTGCTGGCGCCGACGTGATCCCCAGCTCGCGAAACACACCGCTCCAGTCGAACCAGTTGCTGCTGTGTTCGCCTCGCAAGTGCAGCAGTGGAAACTCCAGCAATGACTGAGCCGGCAAGGGCAGGGGACGATCCTTCAAGAGCAGTGGGCTGCACACCGGAAACACCTCTTCGCTGAACAGCCAGTGACTCTCACCCTGCTTAAACCGACCATCACCGAACAGCACCGCCACATCGATATCAGTGCGCAGCATGTTGTGGCTGCGTTCACTGGTAACCAGGCTGACGTCCACTTGAGGATTGGCGGTATGGAAGCGGTGCAGACGAGGCATCAGCCAGTACGCGGCGAAGGCGAAGTCAGTCGCCACCTGCAACACTTCGTGCTGCTGTTGTGCACTGATCGCACTCAATCCTACGTCGATACTCTGTAAACCGAGCTGAACTTGCTCAAAGAGAATCGCGCCAGCCTCGGTCAGTTCGATACCGCGATGAATGCGGTCGAACAACCGTGTAGCGAGCTGCTCTTCCAATCGTTTGATCTGCTGGCTGATGGCCGGCTGCGTGGTGCCGAGCTCCACCGCAGCGGCAGTGAAACTGCGCTGGCGGGCCGCGGCTTCAAAGGCACGCAGCAGGTCCAGAGACAAATCACCGAGGGCGTCATACATAAGCTGTGCTTATCCTAGTCATTGCCTGGCATGGGCTTTACCACAAAGGTAATGGGCTCCATGCTCGATCACAGCACTCTCGCATAAATATCCACTATGGAATGCCGCGATCACATGAAGCGCAAAAATATTCTTTTCATCATGGCCGATCAAATGGCCGCGCCAATGTTGCCGTTCTACGGCCCTTCGCCCATCAAACTGCCGAATCTGAGCCGCCTCGCCGCCGAAGGCGTGGTGTTCGACGCCGCGTACTGCAACAGCCCGCTCTGCGCGCCGTCACGTTTCACCCTGGTCAGCGGTCAGTTGCCGAGCAAGATCGGCGCCTACGACAACGCGGCCGACTTCCCGGCCGACGTTCCGACCTATGCCCACTACCTGCGGCGCCTCGGCTATCGCACCGCGCTGTCGGGCAAGATGCACTTCTGCGGCCCGGACCAGTTGCACGGCTATGAAGAACGCCTGACCAGCGACATCTACCCGGCCGACTACGGTTGGGCGGTGAACTGGGACGAGCCGGACGTGCGGCCGACCTGGTACCACAACATGTCGTCGGTGCTGCAAGCCGGGCCCTGCGTGCGCACCAATCAGCTGGATTTCGACGAAGAGGTGGTGTTCAAGGCCCAGCAATACCTGTTCGATCACATCCGCGAAGATGGCGACCAGCCGTTCTGCCTGACCGTGTCGATGACTCACCCACACGACCCGTACACGATTCCCAAGGCATTCTGGGATCTGTACGACGACGCCGACATCCCTTTGCCGGAAACACCCGCACAGGATGAACTCGATCCGCACTCCCGGCGCCTTCTCAAAGTTTATGACCTGTGGGACAAGCCGCTGCCTGTGGATAAGATTCGCGACGCGCGCCGTGCCTATTTCGGTGCGTGCAGCTATATCGACAGCAACGTCGGCAAACTCCTGCAAACACTCGAGGAAACAGGGCTGATCGACGACACCATCATCGTGTTCTCCGGTGACCACGGCGACATGCTCGGCGAGCGCGGGCTCTGGTACAAAATGCACTGGTACGAAATGGCCGCCCGTGTACCGCTGCTGATCAGTGCGCCGGGGCAATTCGGCGCCGGCCGCGTCAGTGCGGCGGTCTCCACCGCCGATCTGTTGCCAACCTTTGTGGAATTGGCCGGTGGCTCATTGGAGCCAGGCCTGCCGCTGGACGGCCGCTCGCTGGTTTCACACCTGCAAGGGCAGGGCGGTCACGACGAGGTGTTCGGCGAATACATGGCCGAAGGCACCATCAGCCCGTTGATGATGATTCGGCGCGGCGCCTACAAATTCATCTACAGCGAAGACGACCCTTGCCTGCTCTTCGACGTACACAACGACCCGCGTGAACAGGAAGAACTCAGCCATTCGCCGCAATATCGTCAACTTTTCGAGGATTTTCTCGCCGAAGCACGGACTAAATGGAATATCCCAGTGATCCACCAACAGGTGCTCGCCAGTCAGCGACGCCGGCGTTTCGTCGCCGACGCCCTGACCATCGGCAAGCTGAAGAGCTGGGATCACCAGCCACTGGTGGACGCCAGTCAGCAGTACATGCGCAACCACATCGACCTCGACGATCTGGAGCGTAAAGCCCGTTATCCACAACCCTGCCAAAACCAATAATGTTAAGGGGACGTCCATGCAAAAGTTATCCACAGTACTGACAGTCGGGCTTCTGACTCTGGGCAGCGCCTCGGCCTACGCCGAGCAAAGCTGCGAAACGGTGAAAATGGCCGACCCAGGCTGGAGCGACATCGCCGCCACCAACGCCATCACCGGGTTTCTGCTGGACGGCATGGGCTACAAGGCCAAGGTCGACACGCTGGCGGTGCCGATCACCTTTGGCGGTCTGAAGGATGGCCAGGTGGACGTCTTCCTCGGCAACTGGATGCCGGCGCAGCAAGGCTTCTACGACAAGTTCGTGGCCAACGGCGACGTGACTCAACTGGCGAAGAACCTCGACGGCACCGAGTTCACTCTGGCAGTCCCGGATTACGTTTGGGACGCGGGTGTGCATAACTTTAATGACTTGAACAAATTCTCCGACAAGTTCGACAAGAAGATCTATGGCATCGGCTCCGGCGCCCCGGCGAACATTTCGCTGCAAGAGATCATCAAGAAGAACAACTTCGACATGGGTCAGTGGAAATTGATCGAGTCCAGCGAGCAGGCAATGCTGGCCGAAGTATCCCGCGCCGTGAAGAAACAGAAGTTCGTGACCTTCCTCGGCTGGACGCCACACCCGATGAACGTGCAGTTGAAAATGCATTACCTGAAGGGCGGCGAGAAGTACTTCGGTGACACCGGCAGCGTTTATACATTGACCCGCAAAGGTTATGCACAGGCCTGCCCGAACGTCGGCAAACTGCTCACCAACCTGAGCTTTACCCAGGAAATGGAGAACAGCATCATGGCCGAAGTGGTGAACAAGAAGGTCAGCAATGCCGACGCGGCCAAGGCGTGGATCAAGGCCAACCCGGTGGTGCTGGATAAATGGCTGGACGGTGTGAAGACTGTGGACGGGAAGGATGCGTTGCCTGCGGTCAAAGCCAAACTGTAAGGTTCGATGACGCCATCGCGGGCAAGCCCGCTCCCACAAAGATCACCGCGAACCTGTGGGAGCGGGCTTGCCCGCGAATCGGTTGCCGCCCTTGCGCTACCGCATCTGACACACCAACCTGACGCATTTGTAGTCACTCACCGAGAGGACCCATGGCCTTCCCCAGCCGCCATTCACTCTTTCCCTTCCTGACCTGGTTGCCCCGGCAAACCCGCGCCAGCGTCGGTCGTGATCTGATCGTCGGCCTGAGCGGCGCGATTCTCGCGTTACCACAATCGATTGCCTACGCCCTGATCGCCGGTCTCCCACCGGAATATGGCTTGTACGCCGCCATTATCCCGGTGCTGATCGCCTGCCTCTGGGGTTCGTCGTGGCATTTGATCTGCGGTCCTACGGCGGCCATTTCCATCGTTCTGTACGCCAGCGTCAGTCCTCTGGCCGTCCCTGCGTCACAGGACTACGTCACGCTGATCCTGCTTTTGACCCTCCTGGCAGGCATTTTCCAGTGGTTGCTGGGTTTGCTGCGATTCGGCGCCCTGGTGAATTTCGTCTCTCACTCGGTGGTGCTGGGCTTCACCCTCGGCGCGGCGGTGGTGATTGCCATCGGGCAACTGCCGAACCTGCTGGGGCTGGACGTGCCCAACCAGGCCACGGCGCTCAACAGTTTGATGATGCTGCTCAATCACCTCGGCGAGGTGGACAAACCCTCGCTGCTATTGGGCCTGGCCACGGTCGTGGTGGGTGTCGTGCTGAAACTGCTGGTGCCACGCTGGCCGACGCTGTTGATCGCTCTGGTCCTCAGCGGTTTGCTGGTGTGGTTGTGGCCAGCGATGTTCGGTCATGTGAAGCTGGTCAGCGCGTTTGTCGGGCGGCTGCCGCCCTTCAGCCCGCTACCGCTGGATCTGGACCTGATATTGCGCCTGCTGCCCAGCGCGGTAGCGGTCGGCATGCTCGGGCTGGTGACGAGCCTGTCAATTGCGCGCTCCTTGTCGGCTCGCTCACAGCAGTTGCTCGACGCCAATCAAGAAGTCCGGGCCCAGGGTTTCTCGAACATGGTCGGGGCGTTTTTTTCCGGCTCGCTGTCCGCCGGTTCCTTCACTCGCTCGGGCCTGAGCTACGATGCCGGTGCCTGTTCACCGCTGGCCGGCGTTTTTTCGGCGCTGTGGGTGGCGCTGTTCGCGATCTTCGGTGCGGCATTGATTGCGCACATCCCGATTCCGGCCATGGCTGGCAGCATCCTTTTGATCGCTTGGGGATTGGTGGATCATCGCGGCATTCGTGCGTTGTTGCGGGTCAGCCATGCCGAATTCCTGGTCATGACGCTGACCTGTGTCGCGACCCTGTTGCTCGAGTTGCAGACGGCGATCTACGCCGGGGTGCTGGCGTCGCTGTTCTTCTACCTTAAACGTACCTCGCAACCACGGGTACAGCACTGGCGTGATGGCGACGAAGACATTCTGAGGGTCGGCGGTTCGATCTTTTTCGGCGCCAGCCATTACCTGCAAGTACGCCTGCAGCGAATGCAAGGCGCACGGGTGGTGATCGAGGCGCAGCAGATCAACTTCATCGACTACTCAGGGGTGGAAATGCTACACCAGGAGGCGCGACGGCTACTGCGCCAGGATCGCAGCCTGACCCTGCGGCAGGCACGACCGCAGGTGGTGGAGGAATTGAGGAAGCTCGAAGGCGCGGAGAAATGCCCGATCCGTTTTGAGGATTGACCCCCCTGAGATAAACACCGATCTGTGGCGAGGGGGCTTGCCCCCGTTCGGCCGCGCAGCGGTCGTAGCAGTTTTGGGACGGCTTCGCCATCCAACGGGGCGATGCGGCGTTCCGACAAGCCCCCTCGCCACAAAAAACTACAGCGCCAGTTGCCGGCGGAGTTCGGCCAGCACCGGCGCCGTATCCGGGCGCACACCGCGCCACAGATAGAAAGCTTCCGCCGCCTGCTCAGCCAACATGCCCAAGCCATCCATCGCCACCGCCGCGCCGTGCTCGCTGGCCCAACGGCAGAACGAAGTAGGATCCTTGCCGTACATCATGTCGTAGCAGACCGTCTTGCCCGGCTCGATCAAACTGCTGGCAATCGGCGGTACATCGCCTGACAGGCTGGCGGACGTGGCGTTGATGATCAGGTCCACCGGCTCGCGCAACCAATCGAAACCGCTGGCCGACACCGGCCCCAGATCGGCAAACAATTGCGCCAGCAATTCGGCTTTTTCCACCGTGCGGTTGGCAATGATCACCGACGCCGGTTGCTCCGCCAGCAGCGGCTCCAGCGCGCCGCGCACCGCGCCACCGGCACCCAGCAGCAGGATGCGTTTGCCCGCGAGGCTGAATCCAGCGTTGACCGTCAGGTCCCGTACCAGCCCGGCACCATCGGTGTTGTCGCCCAGCAGACTGCCATCGGCCAGTTTGCTCAGGGTATTCACCGCGCCGGCCCGTTGCGCCCGCAGGGTCAAGCTGTTCGCCAGGCGATAGGCGTCTTCCTTGAACGGCACTGTCACATTCGCCCCACGGCCTTCGCGGAAAAATTCCAGCGCACAGCCGGAAAAATCGTCGAGGGGCGCCAGCAAGGTGCTGTAGTCCAGTTTCTGCCCGGTCTGCTCGGCGAACAGACGGTGGATCAACGGCGACTTGCTGTGGCCGATCGGATTACCGAATACGACGTAACGGTCCATCAGAATTCCTCGTTCAGGCCTTGGCCAACCAATCGCGGTCTTGCAGGAAGTATTCGGTCAGGCGCGCTTCTTCACTGCCCGGCTCGGCCTTCCAGTCGTAGGCCCAGCGTACTTGCGGCGGTAACGACATCAGAATCGACTCGGTGCGCCCGCCCGATTGCAGGCCGAACAGCGTGCCGCGGTCATAGACCAAGTTGAATTCAACGTAGCGACCACGGCGAAATTCCTGGAACTCACGCTGTTTGGCGGTGAACGCATCGTTTTTACGGCGTTGCACGATCGGCAGGTACGCGTCGATGAACGCATCGCCAATGGCGCGCATGAAGGCGAAGCTGGTGTCGAAGTCCCACTCGTTCAAGTCATCGAAAAACAGACCACCGATGCCCCTTGGCTCGTGGCGATGCTTGATGTGGAAGTAACTGTCGCACCAGGCTTTATAGCGCGGGTAGACGTCCGGACCGAATGGCGCGCAGGCCTGTTCGGCGACGCGGTGCCAATGCACGCAGTCTTCTTCATTGCCGTAGTAAGGGGTCAGGTCGAAGCCACCACCAAACCACCAGACCGGCTCTTCACCTTCTTTTTCAGCGATGAAAAAGCGCACGTTGGCGTGGGATGTCGGTACATGGGGGTTGTGCGGGTGAATCACCAACGACACGCCCAGGGCTTCGAAGCCTCGACCGGCCAGTTCCGGCCGATGAGCACTGGCGGACGGCGGGAGGCCGCTGCCAAACACGTGGGAAAAGTTGACACCGCCCTTTTCGATGACTGCGCCGTTTTCGATCACCCGGGTGCGACCGCCACCACCGGCGGGCCGGGTCCAGGCGTCTTCGACGAAACGCACGCCACCGTCCTCGGCTTCCAGGGCAGCGCAAATGCGGTCTTGCAGGTCGAGCAGGTAGGCTTTTACGGCCTCGGTGCGGGTAGTCATGGCATCACCTTGAATCGGGCAAAGCTACGCGGCGCTCCATCAGAGCGGGGGCCGGCGCAAATGGGCCCGTAGCATAACATCGCAGACGAGCCTGCCGCAGTTGACGAAGGTCAAGCTTGGGAGTTCGATAGGGCGCTTGGCGCTACAACTCTAGAAGCCAAGACCTAAGGAGAGTGCAGATGGCAAAGCGTATCCAGTTCCGCGCCCATGGCGGCCCCGAAGTGCTCGAATACGTGGATTACCAACCCGCCGAGCCCGGCCCGCAACAGGTACGCGTGACCAACAAGGCCATCGGCCTGAACTTCATCGATACCTATTACCGCAGCGGTCTTTATGCGCCGCCAGCCCTGCCATCGGGGCTGGGCGCTGAAGGCGCGGGCGTGGTCGATGCAGTCGGTAGCGCAGTCACCCGCTTCAAGGTGGGCGATCGCGTGGCTTACGGCAGCGGCCCGTTGGGTGCCTACAGCGACGTGCATGTCTTGCCGGAAGCCAACCTGGTGCACCTGCCAGACGCCATCAGCTTCGAGCAAGCCGCCGGCGTGATGCTCAAAGGCCTGACCGTGCAGTACTTGTTGCGTCAGACGTATGAACTCAAGGGCGGCGAAACTATTCTGTTTCACGCCGCGGCCGGCGGCGTCGGGTCGCTGGCCTGCCAATGGGCCAAGGCCCTGGGGGTGAATCTGATCGGCACGGTCAGTTCAGCGGAAAAAGCGGCCCTGGCGAAAGCCAATGGTGCCTGGGCGACCATCGATTACAGCCATGAAAACGTCGCACAACGCGTGCTGGAATTGACCGACGGTAATAAAGTCCCGGTGGTGTACGACGGCGTAGGCAAAGATACCTGGCTGACGTCGCTCGACAGCGTTGCCCCGCGAGGGCTGGTGGTGAGCTTTGGCAATGCTTCGGGCGCAGTAGAGGGAGTGAACCTGGGGATTCTCGCGGCTAAGGGTTCGCTGTACGTGACCCGGCCGACGCTGGCGACCTACGCCAACAATGCTGAAAACCTGCAACGCATGGCTGATGAACTGTTCGAGATGATCATCAGCGGCAAGCTGAAGGTGGACATCAGCCAGCGGTATCCACTGGCTGATGCGGCGAAGGCGCAAACCGAGTTGTCGGCGCGGCGTACGACTGGCTCGACGATTCTGTTGCCTTGACACCAGATTGTGGCGAGGGGGCTTGCCCCCGTCGGACTGCGCAGCAGTCCCCAACCCGATGATGCGGCCTGCCAGTTAGAACGCATCGCTCATTGGCGGGCGCTTCGCACCCGAACGGGGCGGTGCGGCGCTCCGACAAGCCCCCTCGCCACATTAATCCGGGCGCACCACATGGCCGGTAGCCAGATCGCGAATCACGCTCGGGTTTTTACGCCCGCCCAGATGGCCACCGAGCACATAATCAACCTGCCCCCGGAAATACTGCTCCACGCGAATCCGCGTCCGTGCCGCCGGCCGGCCCTGAGGGTTCGCCGAGGTCGACACCAACGGCCCGACCAACGCACACAAATCCCGCACCACTGGGTGATCGCTGACCCGCAACGCCACAGTTTCATGCACACCGGTAATCCACTGCGGCAACATATTCTGATGCGGCACCAGCCAGGTGTTGGGACCCGGCCAAGTGCTGGCCATGCGATCCATCCACAGTTCAGGGAAGTCTTCGAAGAGGAAGTCGAACTGACGGATATTGTCGGCCACCAGAATCAGGCCTTTATCCACAGACCGTCCCTTGATCAGCAACAGCCGATCCACCGCGTCTTCGTTCCACGGGTCGCAACCCAGGCCCCAGACAGCTTCGGTTGGGTAGGCAATGACCGCCCCGGCGCGAATTTCTCGTGCGGCTTGTTGCACACGCCAACTGTTAACCATGAAAAACTCTCCGGAATAAGGCTCTGCGCAGTTTACCGATCTTCCTTATAAAACCTAGCTTACCCGCGCAAACCATCGGCCGCTCTCACAGACCGCCCGGCCGTCCATCTCAAGCTCCGTCAGCGCCGCCAGCACTTTCGACAAGGCCCAGCCGCTGGTGACCGACAAGGCTTCGCTGGTATGAGGCGCCGCGTGGAGCAACACGAGCAGTGGATGAGTCACCGTCGTTTGCGGCGCTTCTGTGGATAACGGCAACCGTTGCCAGCCGCGCAAGGCCTCAAGGATGTGCTCGATGGTTTCCACCAGCACCGCACCGTCGCGAATCAGTTGATGGCAACCCTTTGCGCCAGGGTGGTGGATCGACCCTGGAATCGCATACACCTCACGCCCCTGTTCCGCCGCAAGCCTCGCGGTGATCAATGAACCGCTGGTGACGCTTGCCTCAACCACCAGCACGCCAAGGGACAAACCGCTGATAATTCGATTGCGCCGGGGGAAGTTGCTCGGGGAAGGGCCGGCGTCCAGCGGGAACTCCGAAAGTACCGCGCTTCCCGAGGCGATCATAGCGTCCGCCAGTCGTCGATTACGCTGTGGATAAAAATTTTCAAGCCCCGTGCCAAGCACCCCTACCGTTTGCCCGCCAACATCCAGAGCCGCCTGATGCGCGGCGGCATCGATACCCAGGGCCAGACCGCTGGTGATGACAAAACCGGCGCCGGCCAGACTGCGGGAAAACGCAGTGGCGGTGTCCATGCCCGGTCGCGACGCGCGACGACTGCCGACCATCGCCAACTGCGGTTTTTCCAGAATGCCCGGATCGCCGGCGACGAATAACAGCGGCGGCGCATCACTGATTTGCGCCAACAGCGCGGGGTAGTCCGGTTGGTCCCACATCAGTAAATGCTGGCCCGGATGCTCTAGCCAGGCCAATGCGTGGCTGGCGCCATCACGAATTTCACTGGAGCGCCGGGCCTGCGCACAAGCGAGAGGCAAGCCCAACGCACGCCAGGCACTGGCCGGCGCGCTGATGGCTTTGGAGGCAGAGCCGAAGGCTTCAAGCAACTTCTTGAAACGCGCCGGACCGAGTTCGGGCAAAAGGTGCAGGCGTAAACGGGCTTCCAGTTCCGCAGGGGAAACGGACGTACAGGCAGACAGCGACATGGATCATCCTTGATCGTTATAAAGTCCCGTCGAATCGGGAATAAGCTGTGGATAACTCTGTTGGTAACTTGTGGAGCGTGTTTAAGGATTGCGCACCTTGTCCATCACCGCCAAGGAGCGCGATGCGTTTAGCACCAGCCCGTAGCTGAGCTTGTCATAGGTGCGGAATACCATCAGCAGACCGGCCCGTTCGTCGGGGATTTTCAAGAGTTGACCGGTGATCCGGTCACGCACGGTTTCACCGGTCTTCATCACCACCAGCACATTGCCTTCGGCCAGGCCATCGCGCTGCCCTTTGTTCAGCGTGACGACATCCAGTGCGCCAATCTGGGTGACCCCACGCGGTACATCGATGATCAGGCCATTGATGTCGGTGGTTGGCGCACTGGGCATGAAGGTCGAATTGATCGAGCGTTCTTCGCTGCTGAACAGCCGGTCGCCGAGTCGCACCTCCTGAGTGGTGCGCTGCAGGGCCAGGGTGGCGACGTCGCCTTCAGTGGCAATGATCTCGCCGCCGCCGATGTCGTCGGCGTTGATCCCCAGGAACTCCTTGCTCTGCGGATCGATGTAGACCTTGCCCTGACGGAAGATGCCGTAGACCGGTTGTGCCGGATCGAAATGGCCGCGCGCGAATATTCGATCGCCAGTGCCGCTGAGCACCCGTTCGGCATCACCGGCAACGATGTAGGGCGCTTTGTCGAAATCCTCGACCTTGTCGACGATGCGATTGCTCAACAGAAAGCTGTTGATCGATTTCAGCGGAATGCTCGGGATGGCGTCCGCCACCGGCGAACTGCGAATGCGTGGCGACAGCTTGATGGTGCCCCGGGAAGCGCCGCGATTGAGGGTCAGGCGTGGCTGACCGTTGACGTAGACCAGCGACAGCGTATCGCCGGGATAGATGAGATTGGGGTTTTCGATCTGCGGATTGGCTTGCCACAGCTGCGGCCACTGCCACGGCTCACGCAGGTATTTTCCGGAAATGTCCCAGAGTGTGTCCCCTGCCACCACGGTGTAGCGCTGTGGAAAACCTTCCCTGAGTTGCACTTGCCCATGCGCAAAACCGGCCGAGGCCAGAAGGAGCAAGGCGAGTAGTGATTTCCTCATGCAGTGAATCCCTTTATTATGTACGTTCGCGTGAAACGCCAGAGCCCTCGTGGCTCGCTTCCTGCTCATTTGAAAAGCGGGAAGCTACGTTCACAACGGTAGCCTGCATCTTCGGACTCGCCAGGCCATCGACCCGACTTTACCTCACACGTGCAGCAATTAAGCTTATGGCCATTTTAGACATCCTCGAATTTCCCGATTCGCGCCTGCGCACTATCGCCAAACCAGTGGCCGTAGTGGACGACGAAGTGCGTCAGTTGGTCGATGACATGTTTGAAACAATGTATGAAGCGCCAGGCATCGGCCTCGCCGCGACCCAGGTCAACGTGCACAAACGTATCGTCGTGATGGACCTCTCCGAAGACCGCAGCGAACCGCGGGTGTTCATCAACCCTGAGTTCGAAACCCTGACCGACGAGATGGGCCAGTACCAGGAAGGCTGCCTCTCGGTGCCGGGCTTCTACGAAAACGTCGATCGCCCGCAAAAGGTCAAGATCAAGGCCCTGGACCGCGACGGTCAGCCTTACGAACTGATCGCTGAAGGCCTGCTCGCGGTGTGCATCCAGCATGAATGCGACCACCTCAACGGCAAGTTGTTCGTCGATTACCTGTCCACGCTCAAACGCGACCGGATCAAGAAGAAACTGGAAAAGCTCCACCGCCAGAACGCTTGATGCCCCTCTTTCAAAGGCTTGCTGCGGCAAGCCTTTTTCTTTTCAAGATGCTTTGCAATCGAGAGCTTCCATGACTGAGCCACTGCGCATTGTCTTTGCCGGCACCCCGGAATTCGCCGCCGAACACCTCAAGGCCCTGCTGGGCAGTCCTTACGAGATCGTTGCGGTCTACACCCAACCGGACCGTCCGGCAGGTCGTGGGCAGAAGCTGATGCCGAGCCCGGTCAAGCAGTTAGCGCTGGAGCACAACATCCCGGTGTTGCAACCACCGACCCTGCGCAATGCCGACGCCCAGGCGGAACTGGCCGCGCTGAAGCCGGATTTGATGGTGGTAGTCGCCTATGGCCTGATCCTGCCGCAAGTGGTGCTGGATATTCCGCGCCTCGGTTGCATCAACAGCCACGCCTCCTTGCTGCCACGCTGGCGCGGTGCGGCGCCGATCCAGCGCGCCGTCGAAGCGGGCGACAGTGAAAGCGGCGTGACCGTGATGCGCATGGAAGCCGGCCTTGATACCGGGCCGATGCTGCTCAAAGTCACCACGCCAATCAGCGCCGAAGACACCGGCGGCAGCCTCCACGATCGCCTCGCAGAGATGGGCCCACCCGCCGTGGTTCAGGCGATCGCCGGCCTGGCGGCGGGCACACTGGAAGGCGAAGTGCAGGACGACAGCCTCGCCACCTATGCACACAAATTGAACAAAGACGAAGCGCGCATCGACTGGAACCGCCCGGCGGTTGAACTGGAGCGTCTGGTTCGCGCCTTCAATCCATGGCCGATCTGCCACAGCACGCTGAACGGCGAAGCGCTGAAAGTGTTGGCCGCAAGCCTGGCCGAAGGGCAGGGCGCGCCGGGTGAAATCCTCAGCGCCAGCAAGGACGGCTTGATCGTCGCCTGCGGTGAACAGGCGTTGTGTCTGACCCGTCTGCAATTACCCGGCGGCAAAGCACTGAACTTCAGCGATTTGTTCAACAGCCGTCGTGAGAAATTCGCCGTCGGCACCGTCCTCGGTCAAACGGCAGACGCTCAATGAACCCACGTCTGGCCGCCGCCAAGGCACTTGCTGCAGTTCTTAACGGAAAAGCTTCACTCAACAGTTCTCTGCCGACGCAAATGGACAAGGTTGAAGACCGCGATCGCGGCTTCACCCAAGACCTGGCGTTCGGCACGGCTCGCTGGCAGCCGCGTTTGTCGGCGCTGGCGGCCAAGTTGCTGCAGAAGCCGTTCAAGGCGGCTGATGCCGATGTCGAAGCGCTGTTGCTGGTGGGGCTTTATCAACTGCTCTACACCCGCGTCCCGGCTCACGCCGCCATCGGCGAAACCGTCGGTTGCGCCGACAAACTGAAAAAGCCGTGGGCCAAAGCCTTGCTCAACGCCGTGCTGCGCCGCGCCCAACGGGAAAGCGAAGCACTGCTGGCCGAGCTGGAACACGACCCGGTGGTGCGCACCGCCCACCCGCGCTGGCTGCAAAAATCCCTCAAGGCCTTCTGGCCTGAACAATGGGAAGCCATCTGCGCAGCGAACAACGCGCACCCGCCAATGATCCTGCGGGTCAACCGTCGTCATCACACTCGCGACGCTTACCTCGGCTTGCTGAGCGACGCCGGTGTGGCCGCCAAGCCCTGCGTTTACAGTCGCGACGGCATCATCCTCGACACCGCAGCCGACGTGCGCAGCCTGCCGGGTTTCGCCGAAGGCTGGATCAGCGTGCAGGACGAAGCCGCACAACTGGCCGCCGATCTGCTGGACCTGGCGCCAGGTCAACGGGTGCTGGACGCCTGCTGCGCACCGGGCGGCAAAACCTGCCACATCCTGGAAGCCGAGCCCAAACTGGCCGGCGTGGTGGCCGTGGATCTGGAAGCCAAGCGTCTGGTGCGGGTGCGGGAAAACCTCGCACGCCTGGGCCTGAGCGCCGAACTGATCGCCGCCGACGGTCGCGACACCGCCACCTGGTGGGACGGCAAGCCGTTCCAGCGCATTCTGCTGGACGCGCCATGCTCGGCCACCGGCGTGATCCGTCGTCACCCGGACATCAAGCTGACCCGCCAACCCGACGACATCGCCGCACTGGCGGTGCTTCAGGGCGAGTTGCTCGACGCCATGTGGATAACTCTGGAAGTGGGCGGCATTCTGCTTTACGCCACCTGCTCCACGCTGCCGACCGAAAACACCGAAGTCATCGAAGCGTTCCTCGCTCGCACGCCGGGTGCCCGTGAACTGGACCTCGCCACAGCGGCCGGCATCAAGCAGCCCCATGGTCGCCAGTTGCTGGCCCAGGAAGGCGGCCACGACGG
The DNA here is from genome assembly GCF_024168645.1 of Pseudomonas sp. GGS8. Lineage (NCBI taxonomy): Bacteria > Pseudomonadati > Pseudomonadota > Gammaproteobacteria > Pseudomonadales > Pseudomonadaceae > Pseudomonas > Pseudomonas sp. GGS8. The sequence goes on from NZ_JALJWF010000001.1 coordinate 1,837,260, forward strand.
TTTCTACTACGCCAAGCTGATCAAGATTGCCGCCGCGCGCGGTTAACCGGGTTTAAGGGAGTGACTGGATGAAAATCATCATCCTCGGCGCAGGGCAGGTTGGCGGTTCGCTGGCAGAACACTTGGCCAGCGAGGCCAACGACATCACCGTGGTCGACACCGATGGCGAACGCCTGCGCGACCTCGGCGATCGGCTGGACATCCGCACCGTGCAGGGTCGGGGTTCGCTGCCAACCGTACTGCGGCAGGCCGGTGCTGACGACGCTGACATGCTGGTGGCCGTGACCAACAGTGACGAAACCAACATGGTCGCCTGTCAGGTCGCCCACACCCTGTTCCACACCCCCACCAAGATCGCCCGGGTCCGCGAAGCCGCGTACCTGACCCGTGCCGAACTGTTCGACAACGAAACGATTCCGGTCGACGTGCTGATCAGTCCGGAACAAGTGGTCACCAATTACATCAAGCGCCTGATCCAGCATCCAGGCGCGTTGCAGGTGATCGACTTCGCCGAAGGCAAGGCGCAGTTGGTGGCAGTCAAGGCGTACTACGGCGGGCCGCTGGTGGGCCAGCAACTGCGCCAGTTACGCGAACACATGCCGAATGTCGAAACCCGCGTCGCGGCGATTTTCCGTCGTGACCGACCGATCCTGCCCCAGGGCGATACGGTGATCGAGGCTGACGACGAAGTGTTTTTCATCGCCGCCAAAGCGAATATTCGTGCAGTGATGAGCGAAATGCGCCGCCTCGATGAAAGCTACAAACGCATCGTCATCGCCGGTGGCGGGCAGATCGGTGAACGCCTGGCCGAAGCCATCGAAAGCCGTTACCAGGTGAAGATCATCGAGATGAACCCGGCCCGCTGCCGCTACCTCTCGGACAACCTCGACAGCACCGTGGTGTTGCAGGGCAGTGCTTCAGACCGGGATCTGCTGCTGGAAGAGAACATCGCCGACGCCGATATTTTCCTCGCCCTGACCAACGACGACGAAGCCAACATCATGTCTTCGCTGCTGGCCAAGCGCCTGGGCGCAAAGAAGGTGATGACGATCATCAACAACCCGGCCTACGTCGACCTGATCCAGGGCGGCGACATCGACATCGCCATCAGTCCGCAACTGGCGACCATCGGCACCTTGCTGGCCCACGTCCGGCGCGGGGACATTGTCAGCGTGCACTCATTGCGCCGGGGCGCGGCGGAAGCCATCGAGGCCATTGCCCACGGCGATGCGAAGTCGAGCAAGGTGATCGGCAAGGCCATCGAAAACATCGGCCTGCCGCCGGGCACCACCATCGGCGCGATCATCCGCGACGAAGAAGTGATCATCGCCCACGACGACACCGTGATCGAAACCGGCGACCATGTGATTCTGTTCCTTGTGGATAAGAAGCATATTCGGGATGTGGAGAAGCTGTTCCATGTGGGGCTGAGCTTCTTCTGATCCGGAATGTGCGGTGGCCAGGCGGGCCTCTTCACGCCCTGAGCCTTTCCGTCAACAGTGTTTTGCAGTGAACACATATCTTGTGTACGACCGAGATTTCTGTGGGAGCGGGCTTGCCCACGAAAGCAATCTCAAGGACAAACAGGCATCCCTGAATAACCTCGATAAGGAATCCACCATGATCGAATCCCTGGAAAAAATGCTCGCCAAGGGTGTGGATAACTCATTGCTGCGCTTCGGCTTGGGCAAGGGTTATCTGGATCTTGGGGAAAACGCCAAGGCCGCAGAGCATTTCCAGCGCTGCGTCGAGCTCGATCCGAAGTATTCGGCAGCCTGGAAGCTGTTGGGCAAGGCCCATCTGGCGCTGATGGATTACGCCGCCGCGCGGCAGGCCTGGGAACAAGGCCTGGAAGCCGCCCGCGCTCATGGCGACAAGCAGGCGGAAAAGGAGATGACGGTGTTTCTGAAAAAGCTTGATCGTCAGGCGCACTGATCAGAGATAACGCAGGCCAAGATCAAAAGATCTCAGCCTGCGCAGTTATCCACAGCAGCATCAATACCAGCGAGCTTCGCCCGGTGGACGCTTCTTGAAGCGCTTCATGCTCCACATGTACTGGCTCGGATAAGCCCGCACGTAGCGCTCGACCACTTGGCTCATGGCCGCGCAGGAGGTTTCGGTATCGGTGCTGTACATGGCGTCTGGTGCGGCTTCGAGGATCACCTTGTAACCCGAACCGTCCGGCAGCCGCAGGGCATGCAGGAACACGCCGACCGCTTTGCCACCGGCGAGCATGTTTGGCACGAATTTGCTGGTCAGGGCCTGAGTGGCGAAAAATGGCACGAAGATCCCGGCGGATTCGGCCGGTTCCGGGTCAGCCGGAATGCCCACCGCGCCACCCTTGCGCACTTCCTTGATCACGCTGAGGATGCCTTCCTTGGTGGAAGCAGCCACCCGGTTACCCAATTGCACCCGCTGCTTGCGCAGCAATTCATCCACCGCCTTCAACTTCGGCGGACGGTAGAAAATGATCGGTTTGCACTGGCTGCAATAGAAGTGGTTCAACACTTCCCAGTTGCCCAGGTGGCTGGTGATGCCAACCACACCTTTGCCGGACGCCAAAGCCTCTTTCAAAACGTCGAGACCTTCGACTTCGCGCACCAGATCAATGGAACGCTGAGCCGGCCAGATCCATGCGCAGGCGCTTTCAGTCAGAGACTTGCCAATGTCTTTCAGGCTCTGGCCGACCAGACGCTCACGCTCGGCCGGGTCCATCTGCGGAAAGCACTTGGCAAGGTTGATCCGCACCACGTCGCGGGAACGGTTGGGGGTTTTCCACATGATCCAGCCAATCGCCGAACCCACCGCCTGCACTGCCCGCCATGGCAGTAGGGCAAACAGCCGCAGAGCGCCTACCAGCAAGGCGCCTTTAAACTTATCCACAGGTCACTCCTGATCTTGTGCTGTGCGCGAGGCGGCTATTCTAACCGCCGTTCGTCAAGGTGGCGTAGCGATCGCAATCACGGGTGTGATCCATGACCATGCCCGAAGCCTGCATCAGTGCGTAACAAATGGTCGGGCCGACGAACGTGAAGCCGGCTTTTTTCAGGCCTTTGCTCATCTCGATGGCGGCCGGTGTCACCGCCGGCACTTCACTGCGATCCTTGAAATGATTGATCACCGGCGTGCCGCCGACAAACGACCAGAGAAACGCCACCGGGTCCTCCAGCTCCAGCCAGGCCTGGGCATTACGCCGGGCTGCGTTGAGTTTGAGACGATTGCGGATGATCCCCGGATCGAGCATCAGTTCATCGATTTCCGCATCACTCATCTGCGCCACGCGCTGCACGTCGAAGCCGAACAGCACCTCGCGATAACGCTCGCGTTTGCGCAACACAGTGATCCAGGAAAGCCCGGCCTGGAACCCTTCGAGCAAAAGCAACTCGAACAATCCCTGCGCATCGCGTAGCGGCGTGCCCCACTCCTGATCGTGATAAGCCATGTACAGCGGATCTTCGGTACACCAAAAGCAGCGTGGCATAAGGCTCCAGGGGGCGTGCGCAGGACCGAATCGGGTATACTCCCGCTCTTTAAATCGCAGCCCAAGAAACAGGTGAATTTCGTGAGCCAGCCTACGCCAGCCGTGCGTACCTTCCAAGACTTGATCCTCGCCCTCCAGCAATACTGGGCCGAGCAAGGTTGCGTGGTACTTCAGCCCTACGATATGGAAGTAGGCGCCGGCACTTTCCACACAGCCACGTTCCTGCGCGCCATTGGCCCGGAAACCTGGAACGCCGCTTATGTGCAGCCCAGTCGTCGCCCGACTGACGGCCGCTACGGTGAAAACCCGAACCGTCTGCAGCACTACTATCAGTTCCAGGTAGTCCTGAAGCCGAACCCGGACAACTTCCAGGAACTGTACCTGGGCTCCCTCAAGCACGTGGGTCTTGACCCGCTGGTGCACGACATCCGTTTCGTCGAAGACAACTGGGAGTCGCCAACGCTGGGCGCCTGGGGTCTGGGCTGGGAAGTCTGGCTCAACGGCATGGAAGTGACGCAGTTCACTTACTTCCAGCAAGCGGGCGGCATCGAGTGCTACCCGGTGACCGGCGAGATCACTTACGGTCTGGAGCGTCTGGCCATGTACCTGCAAGGCGTGGACTCGGTCTACGACCTGGTCTGGGCTGACGGTCCGTTCGGCAAGGTGACTTACGGCGACGTGTTCCACCAGAACGAAGTGGAGCAGTCGACCTACAACTTCGAACACGCCAACGTCGAGAAGCTGTTCGAACTGTTCGATTTCTATGAAAGCGAAGCCAAGCGCCTGATCGAACTCGACCAGCCGCTGCCGTTGCCGAGCTATGAAATGGTGTTGAAGGCTTCCCATACCTTCAACCTGCTGGATGCGCGCCGGGCGATCTCGGTGACCGCGCGTCAGCAATACATTCTGCGTGTACGCACCCTGGCGCGTTCCGTCGCGCAAGCCTACCTGTTGGCTCGCGCCAAGCTGGGCTTCCCGATGGCGACCCCGGACCTGCGTGATGAAGTACTGGCCAAGCTGGAGGCTGCACAATGAGTGCTCAAGATTTTCTGGTTGAACTGGGCACCGAAGAACTGCCACCCAAAGCCCTGAACACCCTGGCCGAAGCATTCCTGGCCGGTATCGACAAAGGCCTGCAAGCCGCTGGCCTGAGCTACGAGAGCAAAACCGTCTACGCCGCGCCGCGTCGTCTGGCCGTGCTGATCACTGCGCTGGCAACCCAGCAGCCGGATCGCAGCATCAACCTCGACGGCCCGCCACGTCAGGCTGCGTTCGATGCCGAAGGCAACCCGACTCAAGCAGCCCTGGGCTTCGCCAAGAAGTGCGGCGTAGAGCTGAGCGAAATCGATCAGAGCGGCCCGAAGCTGCGCTACAGCCAAAGCATCGCCGGCAAGCCGACCGCAAGCCTGATGCCGACCATCGTCGAAGACTCCCTGAACGACCTGCCTATCCCCAAGCGCATGCGCTGGGGTGCTCGCAAGGAAGAGTTCGTTCGTCCGACCCAATGGTTGGTGATGCTGCTCGGTGACCACGTCATCGACTGCACCATCCTCGCCCAGAAGGCCGGCCGCGACTCCCGTGGTCACCGTTTCCACCACCCTGAAAGCGTGCGCATCACCTCGCCGGCCAACTACCTGAACGATCTGCGTGCTGCTTATGTACTGGCCGACGCCAACGAGCGTCGCGAGCTGATCAGCAAACGCACCAATGAACTGGCGACCATGCAGGAAGGTACGGCGATCGTTCCGCAAGCCTTGCTCGACGAAGTGACCGCGCTGGTTGAATGGCCGGTGCCGCTGGTGTGCTCGTTTGAAGAACGTTTCCTCGACGTGCCGCAAGAAGCACTGATCACCACCATGCAGGACAACCAGAAGTACTTCTGCCTGCTGGATGCCGACGGCAAGTTGCTGCCTCGTTTCATTACCGTGGCCAACATTGAAAGCAAGGATCCACAGCAGATCATCGCCGGTAACGAGAAAGTGGTTCGCCCACGCCTGACCGACGCCGAGTTCTTCTTCAAGCAAGACAAGAAGCAAAAACTCGAAGAATTCAATCTGCGTCTGCAGAACGTGGTGTTCCAGGAAAAACTCGGCAGCGTCTACGACAAGGCTGAGCGCGTGTCGAAACTGGCGGCCTACATTGCCGCTCGTATCGGCGGTAACGCTTCCTGGGCAGCGCGCGCAGGCCTGCTGTCCAAGTGCGATCTGGCGACCGAAATGGTCGGTGAGTTCCCGGAGATGCAAGGTGTCGCCGGTTACTACTACGCCCTCAACGACGGCGAAGCGGAAGATGTCGCCCTGGCGCTGAACGAGCAGTACATGCCGCGCGGCGCCGGCGCTGAACTGCCGACCACCCTGACCGGTGCGGCCGTGGCCATCGCCGACAAGCTCGACACCCTGGTGGGCATTTTCGGTATCGGCATGCTGCCAACCGGCAGCAAGGACCCGTATGCCCTGCGCCGTGCAGCGCTGGGTGTGTTGCGGATCCTGATCGACAAAAAGCTCGATCTCGACCTGAACGACGCCGTGGCTTTTGCCGTGAATGCGTTCGGTGCCAAGGTCAAGGCTGTCGGCCTCAACGATGCGGTGCTGGAGTTCATCTTCGACCGTCTGCGCGCCCGTTACGAAGACGAAGGCGTGGACGTCGCGACTTACCTGTCGGTACGTGCCCTGAAACCGGGTTCGGCCCTGGACTTCGACCAGCGCGTTCAAGCGGTACAAGCGTTCCGCAAATTGCCGGAAGCCGCTGCCCTGGCCGCCGTGAACAAGCGCGTGTCGAACCTGCTGAGCAAGATCGAAGGCTCCGTGCCGACGGTCGTTGAAGCCAAGTACTTCGACAACGCCAACGAGTTCTCGCTGTATTCGGCGATCCAGCAGGCGGACCAGGCTGTGCAGCCAATGGCCGCTGCCCGTCAGTACAGCGAATCGCTGGCGCGTCTGGCCGCATTGCGCGAGCCGGTGGATGCGTTCTTCGAAGCGGTGATGGTCAACGCCGAAGACGCCAAGGTGCGAGCCAACCGCTATGCGCTGCTGGCACGTCTGCGTGGGTTGTTCCTCGGCGTTGCCGACATTTCGTTGCTGGGCTGAGGGGCTGCTGTTGAAACTGCTGATTCTCGATCGGGACGGGGTGATCAATTACGACTCCGACGCGTACATCAAGTCGGTGGAGGAGTGGATTCCACTCCCCGGTTCGATCGAAGCGATCGCGCAGTTGAGCAAGGCCGGCTGGACGGTGGCGGTCGCCACCAACCAGTCGGGCATCGCTCGCGGCTACTACGACATCGCCACCCTGGAGGCCATGCACGCCCGCTTGCGCGAGTTAGTGGCGGAGCAGGGCGGCGAAGTCGGGCTGATCGTCTATTGCCCGCACGGCCCAGACGACGGCTGCGATTGCCGCAAGCCAAAACCCGGGATGTTGAAAACCATCGCCGCGCATTACAACGTTTCGCTGACGAATCTGTGGTTCGTCGGCGATACTCTCGGTGACCTGGAGGCTGCCAAAGCCGTCGACTGTCAGCCTGTTTTGGTAATGACCGGGAAAGGCGAAAAGACTCAGGGCAAGACCCTACCGGCGGGCACCTTGATTTTTGATGATCTGGCGGCGATTGCCGCAGAACTTATCCACAACTAAGGCTCTTCTGACATCCTGGCCAAGGACTGATCGGGAGTGCGCTTGAATAGGCGGGCAGTGCCCGCAACGGTAAATGTCGCCATGTCGATACTGCAGGCCATCAGAACTTTCCTCTTTTACCTGCTGCTGGGCACCAGTTCGTTGCTCTGGTGCACCCTGAGCTTTTTTATCGCGCCGTTTCTACCGTTCAAGGCGCGCTATCGCTTTATCAACGTGTATTGGTGCCGCTGTGCCTTGTGGCTGAGCAAAGTCTTTCTGGGTATTCGCTACGAAGTGAAGGGCGCCGAGAACGTGCCTGAACAGCCCTGCGTGATTCAGTCGAACCACCAGAGCACCTGGGAGACGTTCTTTCTCTCGGCCTACTTCGAACCGTTGAGCCAGGTGCTCAAGCGCGAACTGCTCTACGTACCGTTCTTCGGCTGGGCCATGGCCATGCTGCGACCGATCGCCATCGACCGTGACAACCCTAAAGCTGCGCTCAAGCATGTGGCGAAAAAGGGCGATGAACTGCTCAAGGACAATGTCTGGGTGCTGATTTTCCCGGAAGGGACTCGCGTTCCCTTCGGCACCATCGGCAAGTTCTCCCGTGGCGGCACCGCATTGGCCGTCAATGCGTCATTGCCCGTGCTGCCAATTGCACACAATGCCGGCAAGTTCTGGCCAAAAACCGGTTGGGCCAAAAAGCAGGGCGTGATTACCGTGATCATCGGCGCTCCGATGTACGCCGAGGGTAGCGGGCCACGGGCCATCGCCGACCTGAATGACCGGGTGCAGGCCTGGAACGAACAGATGCAACGCGAAATGGGTTCGCTGCCAGCAGCCCCGGCGGCACCGAGTGCGACCGATCAAGTGACTGTCTGAGATTCTGTGGATAACCTGTGTACCGTTTTGTTGAAAATCGCTGTATTTTGTTTTTAAGCTTTTGATTTACATACATATTTCTTAAGCAGATAAAACCTCGAAAAACGTGCATAAGTTTTTTCTGGACGTAAAAAAACCGGCTGATATAGCCGGTTTTTTTATGCCTGTGAAAAGTGTTCGGCTCACTCGCTCAATAGGGGCAGTTGGACACTGAACGTCGTGCCTTGTCCCAGCACGCTATGACAGGAAATCCGCCCGCCGTGACGATCCACCACGGCCTTGACCATGGACAACCCCAACCCCAGGCCGTCACTGCCGTGAGCCGATGCAAAGCGTCGATATTGACTGAACAGCTCGGGAAGTTCTTCGACGGCAATCCCTCGGCCCTGATCGGCGATCTCGTACGTCAACCAACCCTTGGCACAACTCACCCGCACGGTGATCCGCGAACCCGCCGGACTGTACTTGATGGCGTTTTCCAGCAAGTTGAACAGTGCCCGTGTCAGTAACGACTGATCGGCCAGGACCAGAGCTTCAGCATCTTCGTCGAGGTCATGCAGCAACTGAATGTTCTTCAAATGAGCGATGCTCGAGGCCTGGTCGAAGGTATCGAGCAGCAACATCGCGAACATGCTCGGCTGAAATTGATAGGCCTCGGATTCAGCCTTTGCCAACTGCACAAAGGCCTCGGTCAGGTTCAGCGCCTTGCGCACTTGTAACTCGATCTGACTGAACACTTGAGTATCGCCAGACACCTGATGCCGCTGAACGTCGAGCAAAGCCAGAATCGCCGAGTGGGGGGCCCTCAGGTCATGAGACAGGAAACGCAGTAACACGGCCCGCTGTTCCTCGGCATCCCGTTCGACGCTCAAGTCAGTGAGGCTCAGTAACCAGCCAATCACCGAGTCGCCTTCGGCCGGCAATAGAGGCGCCAGGTCCAGACGCAAGCTGCGTGCCTGGGTGTCACGAAACTCCAGCGGCTCCAGGGTCGACAATGCAGTTAGCGTTCCATCGGTCGGCACCGGGTAACCCAATTCGCTCAGTTGCTCGAACATCTCCTCGCCCACCAGGCTGCTGGAAAATATCTCTCGAGCCTTGCGGTTGGCCAACAGAATGCGCCCGTTCGGATCGCTGATCAGCGTCGCCACCGGAAGGTACTCAAGGCCATCGGCAATGAAACGCCGGGTGTCGCGGGTCCGGCTCATGGCCTGCTCCAGCGCGACGATTTGCCCTTGCAACACATCGCCAGCCGGGGCCTGGGTACGGCGGCGTTCGGGAAAGACTTTCGGCTCGCTGTCCAGGCGCGCCAGTTCCCAGCCGAAATAGGCGAGCACCGCATTCAGCCTTCGCCAATTCCAGATCAGGTAACCCAACAGCATACCCAGCAAACTCGCGGCCGGTGACCACCACCAGCCAAGACGTAACAGCAGGCTCGAACCCAGCAGCGCGACCGCCATTGCCCCCAGGGTCAACCATAGCGCGCGACGCGGGCGCACCAACATCAGGCCCAGCAACTCACCGACAATCACCACCGATAACAACGCCGCCAAGCGTTCATCGACCTCCACGATATTGCGTTGTTGCAGCAGCCCGTTGAGGATATTCGCCTGAATCTCGATGCCCGGGGTGGTGCCGATGCTCGCCGATTGCGGTGTCACGTAACGGTCCCCCAAACCTGGAGCGGTGGAGCCGATCAGGATCAAGCGATCGCGTAGCAACTCGGGCGGGACTTCACCACGTAATACGCTGACGTAGGGGACACTGGGAAAACCCGCATCGGAACGGATGAAAGGAATCCGTATTTCGTGGGCTCGCAGCCAGCCTTGCGTCGACGACAGGGCCGGGGTCCCGGGCATCGGTACATTTTCCTTGTCGGCAAGGGTCTCTTTGTACAACAGCCAAGCCAGTTGCGCGCGTGTTTGTTGTGCCGGTCCTTCGCTTAAATACACACTGCGCACGATCCCGTCGGCATCTGCTTCGGCATTGATGTGCCCGATGCCTTTGGCGCAATGGCTCAGTGGCGCCACCGGCTCAATTTCTCCCAAAGGTTGCCCATAACGCGCCACACCTTCGCGCAACAGCGGCACAAAGACATTTCCGGCTCGGCAGGCCGCCTGGGCCAGAAGCTGATCGTTGCCGGGATGGTTATCGGGTTCACTGAAGATCACGTCGAACAGAATGCCTTTGGCGTTCGCGGCGCCTAGCCGATCAAGCAACTGCGCGTGCATGGCCCTCGGCCAGGGCCATTTGCCAAGCTGCTGCAAGCTGTAGTCGTCGATCGTGACAATGAGTATTCGTGGGTCCACCGGCAGCGGGCTCAGCCGACGCAGGTTGTCGTACAGCAGATTGCTCAAGACCAGACCATGGGTCATGGACAGCACCGCCGTCAGCGGCAACAGGATCAGGCTGACCCACAGCCACTCGCGGACCATTCGCCGAAACAACCGCTGAGCCTGGGTCGGCTCGCGACCGTCCTTCCTTGGGCGGCACTTCATCGGTCGTCGGCCGGGGCGCTATTGGACACGCGTAGTCCTGGGGTAATAAAAAATGTCATACACCCCGGTTTCTCCCTCTAACCCCTGAGCGTCATACGCCGACAGGCGAACATGATAGAACAACGCTTTCAGCCCGCTGAATTTGATCTCGGGCGTGCTGGAAAACTGCTCTTGCTTGATGTCCAGAAAAGCGGCGTCGGTGGCTACTTGCGCCCGATAACGCGTGGCCCCTTCGATGGGCTTCATGATCAATTGCCAGACAGGCACATTACCCGTCTGACCGGCCTGCCCCAACAAACGCGGGGCGGGTAACAAGTCGATTGGCGTCAACGTGCCATGTTTCTGAATACGCAAACCCTGACGAGCCATGACCTGGACTTCGTCATCCTCAGGGCCCTGAGTCCGTTTGGCAGTGGAGCGGGCAGAGCGGGGGGACGGCCGCTCCTCATCGCGATTGACCGCCACTTGCCCGTTCAGCACTTCCAGTAATGCCTGGCCACCATCATCGTTGCGCGCCCGGAAATGCGTACCCCGTACGCCCAGTACACCAACCGGCGTGACGATCTGAAAACGATCATGGTCGCTGGCACGTTTGATCACATATGACTCGACCTGACCCTGCTCAAGGATAACCTGAGGGATCGAATGTTCTTCATTGAGGTGCAGCGTGATCTGAGAGCTGGAGGGCAGCACCACCCGCGAGCCATCGCCCAGGGACAGGCTGACAAACGCCGAGGGCGAGGTCTTGACGCCTTCCTGCTCATCGATCGGCATGCCTTCTTGCAGTGGCGTCTGTTTACCTTTGGCGTCCAGCTTCCAGGCTTCGCCGGTCAGGTGCTCGACAGTCGCAGGCAGCGGTTGGCCGCGACATTGTTGGTTGTCATCGATATAAGGCAAACGTTTTGCAGAGATGGCAGCCGCCGATGCGCTCTGGGTGAGCAATCCCATCAAGCCGGCAACCAGCAAAAGACAAACGCCAGAACGGCGCGGGAGCAATAAGGTCATGGGGTTCATGAATTGGCGTTTATGCTCTTATAGAAATCATGCCGGGAAACGCACTTGACGCACGATACCTGACCGGATGCTCTGGCAGATAGCCATGGGAGCAAAGGAAATGGAACGACACATCCCTGTGTCGGAACCGAGCAGGCACTCCGTATGTTTTCCCCTGAACTGCAGACCCGCCGAAAACCGGCGATCGACGGTCCTGCAGTTTGGTGTTGACGCTCCCTGCGTCGGAGCACATCCCAATGCCCCTGTGCCGCTCAGCGAAAATGAATTTACCGGCATAAGGGACCATGCGCGATCATTCTCAATATTTGTTCAGAATTGACTGAAGGCGCCTAAAACACCCAACGTTGTTGCGCCGAGCGAATGTCGGGCTGGGCGGCTTCCACCTGTGCGTAGTGCACTGGGGCAAAGCCTGGCGAGTCGCCCATCACTGTGTTTGTCTCTGCCGGGCCAAAGTAATGCGGTACAGAATTCTGCTCGATGGCGGGTGTTGACTGGACCGTGGTGCATCCCAATCCGAGACCCGCGGCCAACATCAACGCTGCCAATCTTGTAACTCCGTTAAAGAAAATCTTTGGACGCATCTTTCCCACTGTCCCTCTTGAGCATTCTGCCGATGATTCATCGCCTACCGGCTAAGTGATATCAGCGTATCCAGACTTGGGAAGTTCACAGCAATTCGTCACAATTGTTCAGATTCAACCAATCAGCCTAAACTCCCGCAGAAACTTTCTTAACGTTGCACTTACGAGATGAAGGAAACACTCGGCATGCGTGTCGCAATACTGGATGACGAACCCGCCGAACTCCGCCGGGTGGAACAGACACTGCGACAGATCCCCGTAACGGGGGAGCAGGCGTGGACGTTGCACAGTTTCGAGCGGGGAGAGGACTTGTTACGGCAACTTCGCCGGGAAACTTTCGATCTGCTGATCCTCGACTGGCAATTGCCCGATGTCAGCGGCCTGTCATTGTTGCGCTGGACCCGGGAACACATGGACTCACCACCGGCCGCGATCATGCTCACCAGTCGCGATACCGAAAGCGATATCGTCCAGGCCTTGAACGCCGGAGCCGACGATTACGTGAGCAAACCGTTTCGTCCTAACGAACTAATGGCTCGGGTCAGCGCAGTGCTTCGCCGACATGGGCTGCAACGCACAGCAGCCACCGAAATACTCATATTCAATGACCTCGAATTCGACGACGCCGAACTCACCGTCACCCGTGCCTCCACCCCCATCAGCCTGACCGAACGGGAATACCGTCTCGCCCGCTGCCTGTTCGCCAATCTGGGCCGACCTTTGTCCCGTGAATACTTGTATGAGCGCTTTTGGACCCATGAAGAAATAGTCTCCTCCCGCCCGCTCGATACTCATATTTATCGTCTGCGCAACAAGCTGGGCCTGACGGCAGATCGCGGTTGGCAACTGCTGACGATTTACGGTTATGGGTATCGGCTTGAGAGCGTGGCCACCGCTAGCGAATGATTCGACGAACAATAAAAAGTCCAACGCTGAACGTTGGCAGTGTCCATTACGGCAGTTCTGCGCAGGGAACCAATACCCCGCCCATGTAGATTTCAATTGATCAATGTTCTGGCTCGATCGCCTTAGTCCGAGCGCAACCTGGCTCTGGGGGCGGCATGGATTGTGCCGGCGGACTTGCGATAGAGGCCGACTGCCAACCCCATAATAATGATCGCAATTGAAATCAAGTTCGGTATCGAGATGTGTTCGCCGATAATCAGCATCGAACTGCCGATGCCGAATACCGGAATCAACAACGACAGCGGTGCCACTGTTGAAACAGGATAAAGCTTCAACAGCGAGTTCCACCCCCAATAGGCAAAGTGTGTGGCCAGATAAACCTGGAATATAATCGATAGCACAGCCGTCAAGTCGAGACTGCTTTGCAGGTTCTCAAAGGGCGCGGCGCCCCGCATGAGCCAAGCGATGAAGAAGAGCGGGATGGGTGGAAACAGACTAGCCCAGACCATGAATGAAAAGATCTCTTTGACACCGGATTTCTTGATAATGACGTTGCCTACGCTCCAGGCGACGGCACTCAGCACAATCAGCAGTACTCCAAGTATCGCGTGCTCCCCTTGCTGGGTAGAAATGACGCCTGCCAACCCAACCAATGCCAGCAGCGCACCGAGAAGCTGAGCACCGCGAAGCTTCTCTTTAAACAGTAACGCCCCCCAACCCATGGTGAAGAACACGCTGAGCTGGATGATCAGCGAAGCAATACCGGGGCTGACGCCGACCTGAATGCCATAGTTGATCACGCCCCACATACCCAATCCGAAAATGAAGCCGTAGGCGGCGACATAGCTGAACTTGATGGCGGGGCGTTTTATGAAGAACACCAAGGGTATGGCGGCGAGGGCAAAGCGTATACCAGTTAACACAAAGGGATCGATCGAGCGTAAACCCAGCTTGGTGATTGGAAAGTTCACTCCCCACACTAAGGTGACGAGTATCGCCAGAACCAAATGTTTTTTCTGCATATCCCTAGCCTCACATTAAGCGGCACACCCCGGTATGCCGCATTCCCATCAGTTCAATGCGAACCGTTTCTGCATCAGGTTTTTTTGGAGATGCGATTCTATGGTCCAAAATTTTGGCCTGCTTGCTATAGCAGGTCTATTTTTGTCAAAATCGGGCCATGTCGATCAATCCAACACTGGATCCCTACGAGCATGGAAGCCCCGATGCTGTGGTGAGCCTGCGCAAGTATTCTTCGGGTACTGTTTTTGCCCGGCATACGCACAGTCGTGGTCAGTTTGCGTACGCCTCGACGGGCGCGTTGAAGATGTTCACCGATCAGGGGAATTGGGTTGTCCCGCCTCAAAGAGCGCTTTGGGTTCCCGCGTGCGTGTCGCATGAAATGCATATGCGCGGCGACGTGACCATGATCAATACTTATCTCAATGAGGCTGCCTCCATCCGCGCCGGTTTGCCGGAGCATTGCCAGGTCTACAATGTTTCGCCGCTGCTCAGGCACCTGTTGGAAGCGGTGTTGGCCATTGATCCAGAGCAACCGCCCAATATCCGAAGCCAATCCGTGCAGACGCTACTGGTGGATGAAATCGGCGCCATGTCGGAGCTTCCATTGAGCGCACCATTGCCTTCGGAACCTCGACTGGCCCTTTCGTGCCATCGATTCCTCGATGCCCCCACGCAGAATATTTCCATCAGTGAAATGGCCAGTTGGTCGAGCATGAGCCGGCGAACGTTCACGCGAAGTTTTCGGGACGCGACTGGCATGAGTTTTGTCTTCTGGAGACAGCAAGTCTGTCTACTCGAAGCCATGTCCAGACTGAGCAATGGCTCATCTATCACCGAAGTGGCAATTGATCTGGGTTACAGCAGCCCAAGCGCATTTACCTCGGTATTTCGGCGTAACCTGGGGGATTCACCGGGGCGTTATCTGGCCAAGTCCAAAGGTGCATCGATGTTCTGAGCGATTGATCAAGAAGGGGAAACGATCGACCCCTGGGCAGTGTTTCCACCACGAAATGTACGTCGCAATAAAAAAGGCCAACGCTATGCGTTGGCCTTTTTTACTCTAGCGGTCCTGCAGGATCAGAAGTCCAGGTTGGACACCGCGAGGGCGTTGCTTTCGATGAAGTCACGGCGAGGTTCGACCGCATCACCCATCAGGGTGTTGAAGATCTGGTCGGCGCCGATGGCGTCTTCGATGGTCACTTTGAGCATGCGGCGTGAGCCCGGATCCATGGTGGTTTCCCACAGCTGGTCAGGGTTCATCTCACCCAGACCTTTGTATCGCTGGATGGTATGGCGCTTGGTGCTTTCGGCCATCAGCCATTCAAGGGCTTCCTTGAATTCGGTGACGGCTTTCTTGCGTTCGCCGCGCTGAATATAAGCGCCGTCGTCCAGCAGAGTGCTCAGTTGAGCGCCCAGGGAAACGACGGTCTTGTAATCGTTGCTACCGAAGAAGTCGCGGTTGAAGGTGACGTAGTTCGACAGCCCGTGGGAGATCAGTTCGACCTCTGGCAGCCACACGTTACGTTCACGGTCTTCACGCAGGCTGGCCTTGTATACCAGGCCGGATTTCTCGACGGTGCGCAGGCGAACTTCGTACTGAGCCAGCCAATCCTGCATCGCTGCATGATCGGACAATTGCTCCATGCTCACGGCCGGCAGGTAGATGAAGTGCTCGGTCAGTTCCTGTGGGTACAGGCGCGACAGGCGCTTGAGGGTTTTCATCACCAGACGGAAGTCATTCACCAGACGCTCGAGGGCTTCACCGGAGATACCCGGGGCTTCCTCGTTCAGGTGCAGGCTCGCATCTTCCAGGGCCGACTGCGTCATGTACTCTTCCATGGCGTCGTCGTCTTTGATGTATTGCTCTTGCTTGCCTTTCTTGACCTTGTACAGCGGTGGCTGGGCGATGTAGATGTAGCCGCGCTCGATCAGCTCCGGCAACTGACGGAAGAAGAAGGTCAGCAGCAGGGTGCGGATGTGCGAACCGTCGACGTCAGCATCGGTCATGATGATGATGTTGTGGTAGCGCAGCTTGTCGATGTTGTACTCGTCGCGACCGATGCCGCAGCCCAGCGCGGTGATCAAGGTGCCCACTTCTTGCGAAGAGATCATCTTGTCGAAGCGCGCCTTCTCGACGTTCAGGATCTTGCCCTTCAATGGCAGGATGGCCTGGGTCTTGCGGTTACGTCCCTGCTTGGCGGAGCCGCCAGCAGAGTCACCTTCCACGAGGTACAGTTCGGAGAGGGCAGGGTCTTTTTCCTGGCAGTCCGCCAGTTTGCCCGGCAGGCCGGCGATGTCCAGCGCGCCTTTGCGGCGGGTCATCTCACGGGCCTTGCGTGCTGCTTCACGAGCACGCGCCGCGTCGATCATCTTGCCGACGACCAGCTTGGCTTCGTTCGGGTTTTCCAGCAGGAAGTCGGAGAAGTACTTGCCCATTTCCTGTTCGACCGCGGTCTTCACTTCGGAAGACACCAGCTTGTCTTTGGTCTGGGAACTGAACTTCGGATCCGGCACTTTCACCGAAATGATCGCCGTCAGGCCTTCGCGGGCATCGTCACCAGTAGTGGCGACTTTGTGCTTCTTCGCCAGACCTTCCGCTTCGATGTAGGTGTTCAAGTTACGTGTCAGTGCCGAACGGAAACCCACCAGGTGAGTACCGCCATCGCGCTGCGGAATGTTATTGGTAAAGCACAACAGGTTCTCGTTGAAGCTGTCGTTCCACTGCAGGGCGATTTCCACGCCGATGCCGTCTTCACGCTGGACGTTGAAGTGGAACACCTGGTTGACCGCAGTCTTGTTGGTGTTCAGGTACTCAACGAACGCACGTAGACCACCTTCGTACTTGAACAATTCTTCCTTGCCGCTGCGCTCGTCCTTGAGGACGATGCCGACACCGGAGTTGAGGAAGGACAGTTCGCGAATCCGCTTGGCCAGGATGTCCCAGCTGAAGTGGATGTTCTTGAAGGTGTCAGCCGAAGGCTTGAAGTGAATCTGGGTACCGGTGGATTCGCTGTCGCCAACGATTTTCATCGGCTCTTGAGGAACACCGTGGACGTAAGTCTGTTCCCAGATCTTGCCGCTGCGGCGAACGGTCAGGACCAGTTCTTCGGACAGGGCGTTAACTACCGATACACCTACACCGTGCAGACCGCCGGAAACTTTGTAGGAGTTGTCGTCGAACTTACCGCCGGCGTGCAGCACGGTCATGATGACCTCGGCCGCCGAGACGCCTTCTTCTTTGTGCACGTCTACCGGGATGCCACGACCGTTGTCGCGAACGGTGATGGACTCATCCGGGTGAATGATGATGCTGATGT
Organism: Pseudomonas sp. GGS8; assembly: GCF_024168645.1. Lineage (NCBI taxonomy): Bacteria > Pseudomonadati > Pseudomonadota > Gammaproteobacteria > Pseudomonadales > Pseudomonadaceae > Pseudomonas > Pseudomonas sp. GGS8. The sequence continues at coordinate 1,854,568 of NZ_JALJWF010000001.1, forward strand.
CGTCGCAGTGGCCGGCCAAAGCTTCGTCGATCGAGTTATCGACCACCTCGAACACCATGTGGTGCAGACCGCTGCCATCGTCGGTGTCACCAATGTACATACCGGGACGTTTGCGTACGGCATCCAGGCCTTTCAGCACTTTAATGCTCGTTGAGTCGTACGTATTTTCTTCGCTCAATGCCTTCACTCCCGATGGTCGTGGGTCTGGGTGATACGGCCCTGTTCCACGTGGAACAAAGCGACTGGCGTTTCCGTCTGCCAGCCTTCCCTCAATAATTCATGATCTACACAGGTGATAAAGACCTGGCAGCGTAAGTCTTCCAGCAAGCGGCAAAGCGCGCGACGGTGGTGCTCGTCCAGTTCGGACGGCAGGTCATCCACCAGATAAATACACTGGCCGCGTCGTGCCTGGCTGACCAAGTGCCCTTGGGCAATCCGCAATGCACAGACCACCAACTTCTGCTGACCACGGGACAAGATGTCCGCGGCGTTATGTGCGCCTAATCGGAGACGCAAATCAGCACGTTGTGGTCCGGCCTGGGTATGACCCATTTGCTGATCCCGCTGAAGGGATCCGGCGAGCACTGCACTCAACTCACGGTCTTTGTCCCAGCCTCGGTAATAGCTGAGCGTCAAGCCCTCAAGCTCAACCAGTTCGCTCAAGGTCTGTTCAAAGACTGGTTTCAAGGCTTTGATGTAAGCGCGGCGGTATTCATCTATTTCATCGCTGGCCTGGCACAGTTCCCTGTCCCAAACCGCTTGCGAAACGGCGTCAAGTGTACCATGCCGCAGCCAAGAGTTTCTCTGGCGCAAGGCCTTCTGCAAGCGCTGCCACGTGGACATGAATCGCGGTTCCACGTGGAACACACCCCAGTCGAGAAACTGCCGGCGAATCTTCGGCGCGCCTTCCAGCAGGCGGAAACTGTCCGGGTTGATCAACTGCAGCGGCAGGATCTCCGCCAGCTGTGCCGCACTACGGGCATTTTGCCCGTCGATGCGGATCTGGAACTCTCCCTGACGATCGCGAGATATCCCCAATGCGCTGTGCCCGCCCTCGGCCAATTCGACCTGGCCAAATACCGTGCACGCCAATTGCTCGTACTGAATGACCGGCAACAGACGGCTGCTACGAAACGAACGGGCAAGCCCCAGCAGATGAATGGCTTCCAGAACACTGGTTTTGCCGCTGCCGTTGGCGCCGTAAAGAATGTTGATTCGGGGGGAGGGGGAGAAGGTCACCGGGTGCAGATTGCGCACCGCGGTGACCGAGACGCGACTTAAGGACATCTAGCTTCTGCTAAGCATGATTACAGACGCATCGGCATGACAACGTAAGCCGAGTCGTCGTTGTCGGACTCTTGCACCAGCGCACTGCTGTTGGAGTCGGACAGGATCAGGCGAACCTGCTCGGTGGTCATCACGCCCAATACGTCGAGCAGATAGCTCACGTTGAAGCCGATTTCCAAAGAGCCGCCGTTGTACTCAACGCCCACTTCTTCTTCCGCTTCTTCCTGCTCCGGGTTATTCGCCTGGATCTTCAGCTGACCGGTGGCCAGTTGCAGACGGATACCGCGGTACTTCTCGTTAGACAGAATCGCGGTACGGCTGAACGCTTCACGTAGGGCCTGGCGATCGCCGAGTACCAGCTTGTCGCCGCCTTTAGGCAGAACGCGCTCGTAGTCAGGGAATTTACCGTCGACCAATTTCGAGGTGAAGGTGAACTCGCCGGTGGTGGCACGGATATGATGCTGGCCCAGGACGATGCTGACGTTGCCGTCCGGCTCGGTCAGCAGACGCGCCAGCTCCAGAATACCTTTGCGTGGCACGATGACCTGATGACGATCCGGCTGACCGATATCGGCCTGCATCGAGCACATGGCCAGACGGTGACCGTCGGTCGCCACGGCGCGGATGATCCCGGCCGAGACTTCCAGCAACATGCCGTTGAGGTAGTAACGCACGTCCTGCTGCGCCATGGCGAAGCTGGTGCGTTCGATCAGACGACGAAGTTTGCTTTGCTCAAGGCTGCAGGTCAGCGAACCCGGGCCTTCTTCCACTGTCGGGAAGTCATTGGCCGGCAGGGTCGACAGGGTGAAGCGGCTACGGCCGGCCTTCACCACGAGCTTCTGCTCGTCGACCTTGATATCGATCAGCGCATCGTTCGGCAAGCTCTTGCAGATGTCCATCAGCTTGCGCGCTGGCACAGTGATGGAACCCGGGTCCGCAGGCTCTTCGAGTTGCACACGACCGACCAGCTCGACTTCCAGGTCGGTACCGGTCAGCGACAGTTGCTGGCCTTCGACAACCAGCAGCACGTTGGAAAGCACCGGCAAGGTCTGTCGGCGCTCGACGACGCCTGCGACCAGTTGCAGGGGTTTCAACAGGGCTTCGCGTTGAATGGTGAAATGCATGGTCTAGTCCCTTGCCTTAATAAGCTGCGCTGGTGTTCATCAAGTGGTCAGTGTACGCAGCAGGTTCTTATAGTCCTCGCGGATGTCCGCGTCGGATTCCTTAAGCTCGTTGATCTTGCGGCAGGCGTGCAAAACAGTCGTGTGGTCGCGGCCGCCAAACACATCGCCGATTTCCGGCAGGCTGTGGTTGGTCAATTCCTTGGACAACGCCATGGCGACCTGACGCGGACGTGCTACCGAGCGTGAACGACGCTTGGACAGCAAGTCGGAGATCTTGATCTTGTAATACTCGGCGACGGTGCGCTGAATGTTATCCACAGAGACCAGTTTGTCTTGCAGCGCCAACAAGTCTTTCAGGGATTCGCGAATCAGCTCGATGGTGATGTCGCGGCCCATGAAGTGCGAGTGGGCGATCACGCGTTTAAGCGCGCCTTCCAGCTCACGGACGTTGGAGCGAATACGCTGGGCGATGAAGAATGCCGCGTCGTGTGGCAGATCGACTTTGGCCTGGTCGGCCTTTTTCATCAGGATCGCTACACGGGTTTCCAGCTCCGGCGGCTCGACGGCGACCGTCAGGCCCCAGCCAAAGCGGGATTTGAGGCGTTCTTCAAGGCCTTCGATTTCTTTCGGATAGCGGTCACTGGTGAGAATGACCTGCTGGCCACCTTCGAGCAGGGCGTTGAAGGTGTGGAAAAACTCTTCCTGCGAACGTTCCTTGCGAGCGAAGAACTGAATGTCATCGATCAGCAACGCATCCACCGACCGGTAGAAGCGCTTGAACTCGTTGATCGCGTTCAGCTGCAGCGCCTTGACCATGTCGGCCACGAAACGCTCCGAATGCAGGTACACGACCTTGGCATTCGGGTTCTTCTTTAATAGGTGGTTACCCACAGCGTGCATCAAGTGGGTTTTACCCAAACCGACGCCGCCATAAAGGAAGAGCGGGTTGTAGCCGTGTTTGGGGTTGTCCGCCACCTGCCAGGCCGCAGCCCGCGCCAGTTGGTTGGACTTACCTTCGACGAAGTTCTCGAAGGTAAAGGTGCGGTTCAGGTAACTGGTGTGCTTGAGCGCACCTTCGACCTGCACCGTGCGCTGCTCGGAACGAACCGGGGCCTGTTGCGAACTGGCGCCGGCCATCGGATCGAAGCTGTCGCGGGACGGCTCTTCACTGACCTCGGCAACTTTTTGCGTCGAACGCTTGGTCTGTGCCGCCGCTGGAGCAGGGGCTGGAGCGCTGACCGGTGCGGCAGCCGCCTGAGCCTGGGACGCCGCAGCGGCCAATGGGGCATTGGGTGCCGCACGCGGTGCTGAACTGCGTTTGCTGCCTATTAATAAGGAAAGCGCCGGCGCCATGCCATTGCCGTGCTCATCCAGCAGTTCAAGGACGCGGCCCAGGTACTTTTCGTTGACCCAGTCGAGAACAAAGCGATTCGGCGCGTAGACACGCAACTCGTCGCCTTCGGCTTCGACCTGTAGCGGACGGATCCAAGTGTTGAATTGTTGGGCAGGCAGCTCATCGCGCAAAAGCTCCACGCACTGCTGCCAAAGTTCCACTGACACGGATATCCCCTAAGTTGAAAGCCGGTGAGGCAAAAACAAGCGGTCATTGTAGCGGCCAGACGCCCACTTATCCACATGCAGGTTGCGCACAGGGCATGAATTATCAATGCGTTAACCCTCGAAAAGAAGACCAACGGTATGTGCGTAAGCTCTGTGGATAACCGCCCATGAGGGCACTGGACAAGTGGGGGCGAAACTCAGTGGATAAGCCGCCTGTGGATAACTAGCCTTTCCACACACAGCTTATCCGATAGCGCAGCACAGGCTGACCACTGTTTTCCACCGTAGTTGTCATTCTCTGTACATCACGGTTTTTAAGGGCTTAAGGTAGTTATCCACAGATGATCGCTTCCCTAGCTTTTACAAGCTTTACAGAAAAGCTTTAAATAATTCCCTTCTTTATTTCTATATCTAGCGAACGACCTGCGGATGAGCAAAACCTCTGGAGATCTATTTATAAGGAAACGTTGGTTGGAAATTGACCTAGAGGCTTGCTTTCTCTAGAATCCCCGGTCTCTTAAAACGGGGGCCATTCCGGCCCGTTGTGGACGAACCAGGTAACACGACAATGAAACGTACTTTCCAACCAAGCACTATCAAACGCGCTCGTACCCACGGTTTCCGTGCTCGCATGGCTACCAAGAACGGTCGTGCCGTCCTGTCGCGTCGTCGCGCCAAAGGTCGTGCGCGTCTGGCAGTTTGATAATCCGGCACTGGAGGTGAGTCAGGACTTCAGTCGGGATAAGCGTCTGCTTACTCCCCGGCATTTCAAGGCAGTCTTTGACTCCCCTACCGGCAAGGTTCCGGGGAAAAATCTCCTGCTCCTTGCGCGCAATAACGATCTTGATCACCCCCGTCTCGGGCTGGTTATCGGGAAAAAGAGCGTAAAGCTCTCCGTCGAGCGCAATCGCCTCAAACGTCTGATGCGTGAATCGTTTCGCCTGAACCAGGATTCACTGGTCGGTTGGGACATTGTTATCGTCGCGCGCAAAGGTTTGGGTGACGTAGAAAACCCCGAATTGATTCAGCATTTCGGCAAACTCTGGAAGCGTCTGGCACGCAACAAGCCGGTACCAGCAGTCAAAGCCGAAACTGTAGGGGTAGACAGTCCCGATGCGTAAACTGGCACTCGTTCCGATCCAGTTTTATCGCTATGCCATTAGTCCCCTGATGGCCAATCACTGTCGTTTCTACCCCAGTTGTTCCTGCTACGCGTTAGAAGCCATAGAAAATCATGGCCTTCTGCGCGGTGGCTGGCTGACCTTTCGTCGTTTAGGTCGCTGTCATCCGTGGAATCCCGGTGGTTATGACCCGGTTCCACCTATCCCTACCTCCCGTTCTTCTTCGATGGCCGAGTAATCATGGATATCAAACGCACGATCCTGATCGTCGCCCTGGCAATCGTGTCCTACGTTATGGTTCTTAAATGGAACCAGGACTATGGCCAGGCTGCCCTGCCGACTCAGAATGTTGCTTCCAGTACTACCGCACCGGGCCTACCGGATACGGCGACTGGCAATAATGCTTCCGCCAGTGACGACATCCCGCGCGCCGCAAGCGATACCAGTGCAACTGCACCTGCTGAAACGCCAGTGGCTGCAAGCAAAGACCTCATCCAGATCAAAACGGATGTGCTCAACCTGGCTATCGATCCACAAGGTGGTGATGTTGCCCAGTTAACGCTGCCGCTGTATCCACGTCGTCAGGACCATCCGGAAATTCCATTCCAGCTGTTCGATAACGGCAACGAGCGGACTTATCTGGCTCAGAGCGGCCTGATCGGCACCAACGGTCCGGACGCGAGTCCTGCCGGTCGTCCGGTTTACTCCTCCGAGAAGAAGACTTATCAACTGGCCGACGGTCAGGACCAATTGGTCGTGGACCTTAAGTTCAGCAAGGACGGCGTCAACTACATCAAGCGTTTCACCCTGAAACGTGGCCTGTATGACGTAACCGTTTCCTACCTGATCGACAACCAGAGCGCTCAACCCTGGTCCGGTGCAATGTTCGCGCAACTGAAGCGTGATGCCAGTTCCGATCCTTCTTCCAGCACTGCCACCGGCACCGCGACTTACCTGGGCGCCGCCCTGTGGACAAGTAACGAGCCGTACAAGAAAGTGTCGATGAAGGACATGGACAAGGCTCAGCTGAAAGAAACCGTCAGCGGTGGCTGGGTTGCCTGGTTGCAGCACTACTTCGTGACCGCGTGGATTCCGGCCAAGGGCGAAAACAACGTCGTCCAGACTCGTAAAGACAGCAAAGGCAACTACATCATTGGCTACACCGGTCCTTCTCTGACCGCTGCGCCAGGTGCCAAGGTTGAAACCAGCGCCGTTCTGTACGCGGGTCCAAAAAGCCAGGCCGTGCTGAAACAGTTGTCCCCAGGCCTGGAACTGACCGTCGACTACGGCATTCTGTGGTTCATTGCCCAGCCAATCTTCTGGTTGCTGCAACATATCCACGCACTGGTTGGTAACTGGGGCTTCTCGATCATCTTCCTGACCATGCTGATCAAGGGGATTTTCTTCCCGCTGTCGGCCGCCAGCTACAAATCCATGGCACGCATGCGTGCAGTGGCACCGAAACTGGCCGCGCTGAAAGAGCAACATGGCGAAGACCGGCAGAAAATGTCGCAAGCCATGATGGAGCTGTACAAGAAAGAGAAGATCAACCCACTGGGTGGCTGCTTGCCAATCCTGGTGCAGATGCCGGTTTTCCTTTCGCTGTACTGGGTTCTGCTGGAAAGCGTGGAAATGCGCCAGGCGCCATTCATGCTGTGGATTACTGACCTGTCGATCAAGGATCCGTTCTTCATTCTGCCGATCATCATGGGCGCAACCATGTTCATCCAGCAGCAGTTGAACCCGACGCCTCCGGATCCGATGCAGGCCAAGGTGATGAAGCTGATGCCAATCATCTTCACCTTCTTCTTCCTGTGGTTCCCGGCCGGTCTGGTACTGTACTGGGTAGTGAACAACTGCCTGTCGATCGCCCAACAGTGGTACATCACTCGTAAGATCGAAGCGGCTACCAAAGCAGCTGCCTGATTTACACTGTGGATAACCACTCAAAACGCCCCCTAGTGGGGCGTTTTGCTATCTGTCACTTTTGTTTGGATACCGGTTTATGAGCGTTCCTCGTGAAACCATCGCTGCCGTTGCTACCGCTCAAGGTCGCGGCGGTGTGGGCATCGTCCGTATTTCCGGGCCGCTGGCGAGTGTGGCGGCCAAAGCCATCAGCGGCCGCGAACTGAAACCGCGGTTCGCCCATTACGGCCCGTTCCTCAGTGAAAACGAAGAGGTGCTGGACGAAGGCATCGCGCTGTATTTCCCCGGACCGAATTCGTTCACCGGCGAAGATGTGCTGGAGCTGCAGGGCCACGGCGGACCAATCGTCCTGGATATGTTGCTCAAACGTTGCCTGGAATTGGGCTGCCGTCTGGCCCGACCGGGTGAATTCAGCGAACGCGCCTTCCTCAATGACAAGCTTGACCTGGCTCAGGCCGAAGCCATTGCCGACCTGATCGAGGCGAGTTCTGCACAGGCAGCACGAAATGCCCTGCGTTCGTTGCAAGGTGCGTTTTCCCAGCGTGTGCATAACCTGACCGAGCAACTGATAGGCCTGCGCATTTACGTCGAAGCGGCCATCGACTTCCCTGAAGAAGAAATCGACTTCCTCGCCGATGGCCACGTGCTGAGCATGCTGGATAAAGTGCGCGACGAATTATCCACAGTGCTTCGTGAAGCCGGGCAGGGCGCCTTGCTGCGTGATGGCATGACGGTGGTCATTGCCGGTCGGCCGAATGCCGGTAAGTCCAGCCTTCTGAATGCCTTGGCCGGACGCGAAGCCGCGATAGTGACGGAGATTGCCGGCACAACCCGGGACATTCTTCGCGAACATATCCACATCGATGGCATGCCGTTGCATGTGGTCGACACTGCCGGGCTGCGCAATACCGATGATCAGGTGGAGAAAATCGGCGTCGAACGGGCATTGAAAGCCATCGGCGAAGCAGATCGGGTATTGCTGGTGGTCGATGCCACCGCTCCCGAGGCCCTTGATCCATTTGCCTTATGGCCGGAGTTCCTCGAAACCCGCCCGGATCCGGCAAAAGTGACGCTGATTCGTAACAAGGCAGACCTTACGGGCGAAGCGATTGCCCTGGAAGTCAGTGACGACGGCCACGTCACGATCAGCCTCAGTGCCAGGTCCGCCGGCGAAGGCCTCGAGTTGCTGCGCGAGCATCTCAAGTCCTGCATGGGTTACGAGCAGACCTCTGAAAGCAGCTTCAGTGCTCGCAGGCGTCACCTGGAGGCACTGCGTCATGCGAGTGCGTCCCTCGAACACGGCCGCGCGCAGCTGACGTTAGCGGGTGCTGGTGAACTGCTGGCCGAAGATTTGCGGCAAGCCCAGCAGTCTTTGGGCGAAATCACCGGCGCATTCAGCTCCGATGATCTGCTGGGCAGGATCTTTTCCAGCTTCTGTATCGGTAAATAGTCCTTCTGCGTTACCCACAGACAGGCCGTTCTGGCCTGTCTGCCCCTCTTCTTCTGAAATAGCCCTCCGCTCTCGAGCAGATTTTTCTGTTCGGGCGGATTTTCCGTGCCCGGGATTTGCTCGGTAAGCCGTTTTCTGTGGATTAAGCCCTGTGAATAACTGCCGCTAAGGGCAGTTGATAACAAGGCCTCAAAACTGAAGATAACCGCCTCTGTGGATAACCACCCCTTTCATCCACAGGCTTACACCGGTTATCCAAGGGCCTCCTCGGCACATGACCACAGGGTTTTGAATCTCTGTACACATTGAAAATAAAGGCCTGTATGAATCTATCCACAGAAAGGTGGGTCAGTAGAAATAAACATAAAAACAAAGATTTAATAAATTTCTCTCTTTTTAATTTCTATAACCCCGACTTCTCCACAGCTGGTTAAATTTTGTGCAAAGGGTTCTTTAGGAAGGGCGAAGTCCCTATACTTGCCGACCAGGTCCAAGAACCTGAGCTCAAACTATTCCGGATTACCTGACTAAAGCAGGCACGAGGTGCGTGGTGGATTTCCCTTCCCGTTTTGAAGTGATCGTCATCGGCGGCGGTCATGCCGGTACCGAGGCAGCACTTGCATCAGCACGTATGGGGGCAAAAACCCTGTTGCTGACGCATAACGTGGAAACCCTCGGTGCCATGAGCTGCAACCCCGCCATTGGTGGGATCGGCAAAAGCCATCTGGTCAAGGAAATCGATGCCCTGGGCGGCGCGATGGCCATGGCTACCGATAAAGGTGGTATTCAATTTCGCGTATTGAACAGCCGCAAAGGCCCAGCCGTGCGCGCCACTCGCGCCCAGGCAGATCGGGTTCTATACAAGGCAGCTGTCCGCGAAACTTTGGAAAACCAGCCGAACCTGTGGATATTTCAACAGGCAGCCGATGACCTGATCGTCGAACAGGAACAGGTGCGCGGTGTTGTCACCCAAATGGGCCTGCGGTTCTTCGCCGATTCCGTGGTGTTGACCACCGGGACCTTCCTCGGCGGACTTATCCACATTGGCATGCAGAATTATTCCGGCGGTCGCGCCGGTGATCCGCCGTCGATTGCCTTGGCACATCGTCTGCGTGAATTGCCATTGCGTGTCGGTCGCCTGAAAACCGGTACACCGCCGCGTATTGACGGTCGCTCTGTGGATTTCTCGGTCATGACCGAACAAGCAGGGGATACACCGATTCCGGTGATGTCGTTCATGGGCTCCAAAGAGCAGCATCCGAAACAGGTCAGCTGCTGGATTACCCACACCAACGCCCGGACCCACGAAATCATTGCCGCCAACCTCGACCGTTCGCCAATGTATTCCGATGCTGGGTTGATTGAAGGCATTGGCCCACGTTATTGCCCATCGATCGAAGACAAGATCCACCGCTTTGCCGACAAGGAAAGCCACCAGGTCTTCATCGAACCGGAAGGGTTGACCACTCACGAGCTGTACCCGAACGGGATATCCACATCCTTGCCGTTCGACGTGCAATTGCAGATTGTGCAATCGATCCGTGGCATGGAAAACGCGCACATCGTGCGTCCGGGCTACGCCATCGAGTACGACTATTTCGACCCGCGTGACCTGAAGTACAGCCTGGAAACCAAAGTGATCGGTGGTCTGTTCTTCGCCGGGCAAATCAACGGCACCACCGGTTACGAAGAAGCCGGCGCCCAGGGTTTGCTGGCCGGAGCCAACGCTGCACTGCGAGCCCAGGGCAAAGACGCCTGGTGCCCGCGTCGCGACGAAGCGTACATCGGCGTTTTGGTTGACGACCTGATTACTCTCGGTACCCAGGAACCGTATCGGATGTTCACATCCCGTGCCGAATACCGCTTGATTCTGCGCGAAGACAACGCCGACCTGCGCCTGACCGAAAAAGGTCGCGAACTGGGTCTGGTGGATGATGTGCGTTGGGCGGCCTTCTGCAAAAAACGCGAAAGCATCGATCTGGAAGAACAACGCCTGAAAAGTACCTGGGTTCGCCCGGGCACCGAGCAGGGCGATGCGATTGCCGAGAAGTTCGGCACGCCGCTGACCCATGAATACAATTTGCTCAATCTGCTGAGCCGTCCGGAAATCGACTACGCTGGTCTGATCGCCATAACCGGTGGGGGGGCAGACGATCCTCAGGTCGCCGAGCAGGTCGAAATCAAGACCAAGTACGCCGGTTACATCGATCGTCAACAGGATGAAATCGCACGCCTGCGGGCCAGTGAAGACACCAAACTGCCTGTGGATATCGATTACACGAACATTTCAGGTCTCTCCAAAGAGATCCAGAGCAAGCTAGGTGCGACCCGTCCAGAGACTTTGGGCCATGCGTCGCGTATTCCGGGCGTTACCCCGGCAGCGATTTCGCTGTTGATGATTCATTTGAAAAAACGCGGCGCGGGCCGTCAGTTGGAGCAAAGCGCTTGAGTTCGTTGGTTACCTCGCAACATGCAGAAGAGTTATCCACAGGTGCTCGCCAGCTCGGTGTCACACTGACGGAAGCCCAGCACGCTCAGCTGCTGGGTTATCTGGCCTTGTTGATCAAATGGAACAAGGCTTACAACCTGACCGCCGTGCGCGATCCGGACGAAATGGTCTCCCGTCACCTGCTCGATAGCTTGAGCGTGATGTCATTCGTCGAAAATGGTCGCTGGCTGGACGTTGGCAGCGGCGGCGGCATGCCGGGTATTCCGTTGGCGATTCTTTTTCCAGAGTCCCTGGTGACCTGTCTGGATAGCAATGGCAAGAAAACCCGCTTCCTGACCCAGGTCAAACTCGAACTCAAACTGGATAACCTGCAAGTTATCCACAGTCGCGTCGAAGCCTTCCAACCTGAACTGCCATTCAACGGGATCATTTCCCGGGCGTTCAGCAGCATGGAGAACTTCAGCAACTGGACTCGCCATTTGGGCGACGCCGATACACGCTGGCTGGCAATGAAGGGCGTTCATCCCGCCGATGAGCTGGTAGCATTGCCGGCAGACTTCCACCTCGATAGCGAACACGCCCTGGCCGTACCCGGTTGCCAAGGCCAACGCCATCTGCTGATACTGCGCCGCACGGCATGATTGGGAACACAAGCAAGAATGGCTAAGGTATTCGCGATAGCGAACCAAAAGGGTGGTGTGGGCAAGACCACCACCTGCATCAACCTCGCAGCTTCCCTGGTCGCTACCAAGCGTCGGGTGCTGTTGATCGATCTTGATCCACAGGGCAACGCCACCATGGGTAGCGGTGTGGATAAACACGGCCTGGAAAACTCGGTCTACGATCTGCTGATCGGTGAATGCGATCTGGCCCAGGCCATGCACTATTCCGAACACGGTGGTTACCAGTTGTTGCCGGCCAACCGCGATCTGACCGCGGCCGAAGTCGTTCTGCTGGAAATGCAGATGAAGGAAAGCCGCCTGCGCAGTGCGTTGGCGCCGATCCGTGAAAACTACGATTACATTTTGATCGACTGCCCGCCATCGCTGTCGATGCTCACGCTCAATGCGCTGGTTGCCGCTGACGGGGTCATTATCCCCATGCAGTGCGAGTACTTCGCACTCGAAGGGTTGAGCGACCTTGTGGATAACATCAAGCGCATTGCCGAACTGCTGAACCCGAACCTGAAAGTCGAAGGCCTGTTGCGGACTATGTACGACCCGCGCCTGAGCCTGATGAACGACGTCTCGGCACAGCTCAAGGAACACTTCGGTGATCAGCTCTACGACACCGTGATTCCGCGCAACATCCGTCTGGCCGAAGCGCCAAGCTATGGCATGCCGGCGCTGGCGTACGATAAATCATCGCGCGGCGCGATTGCCTATCTGGCATTGGCCGGCGAGATGGTTCGCCGTCAACGCAAAAATTCACGCACCGCCGCTGCCCAGGCAACTTAAGGAATCCCCATGGCCGTCAAGAAACGAGGTCTCGGACGTGGACTGGATGCACTGCTGAGTGGTCCGACTGTCAGCTCGCTGGAAGAACAAGCGGTGCAAGCCGACCAGCGTGAGCTGCAGCACCTGCCCCTGGACCTGATCCAGCGTGGCAAGTACCAGCCGCGTCGGGACATGGATCCTCAGGCGCTGGAAGAGCTGGCGCAGTCGATCAAGGCCCAGGGCGTGATGCAGCCGATCGTGGTTCGCCCGATCGGCAGTGGCCGTTTCGAAATTATCGCCGGCGAACGCCGCTGGCGCGCCAGCCAGCAGGCTGGCCAGGAAACCATCCCGGCGATGGTTCGCGATGTGCCGGATGAAACCGCCATCGCCATGGCGCTGATCGAGAATATCCAGCGCGAAGACCTCAATCCGATCGAAGAAGCGGTGGCCTTGCAGCGTTTGCAGCAGGAATTCCAGCTGACTCAGCAACAAGTGGCCGAGGCTGTGGGTAAGTCCCGCGTCACCGTGGCCAACCTGTTGCGCCTGATTTCGTTGCCGGAAGTCATCAAGACCATGCTGTCTCACGGCGACCTGGAAATGGGTCATGCCCGCGCCTTGCTGGGTTTACCGGAAAATCAACAGGTTGAAGGGGCGCGACATGTTGTCGCACGGGGGCTGACTGTGCGCCAGACTGAAGCACTGGTTCGCCAGTGGTTGGGTGGCAAACCGGAGCCTGTGGAACCGGCAAAACCGGACCCGGATATCGCCCGGCTCGAGCAGCGCCTGGCCGAGCGCCTAGGCTCTGCGGTGCAGATCCGCCACGGAAAGAAGGGTAAGGGGCAGTTGGTGATCGGCTACAACTCTCTTGATGAACTTCAAGGTGTGCTCGCACACATCCGCTGAAACAATTCCTCTTGTAGCGTGAAGTCGGAAATCACTACCTGACAGTTGAATAGGGGCAGAACCGCCCCTATACTCTGCGCGCATTTTGTCGGCACAAATTATGCCAAGTTATTGAACTATGGCAGCCGACCATTGGGGAGCAAAAGTGATGGAAAACCGCACGCCAGACCGCTTGCCTTTCCATCGATTGGCTGTTTTTCCGGTGTTAATGGCTCAACTTGTCGTTTTGCTGATTGCCGCTTTGGCGCTCTGGCGATGGTATGGAGTCGTTGCCGGGTACTCAGGACTTTGCGGAGGCCTGATAGCCTTGCTTCCCAATATTTATTTCGCTCACAGGGCATTTCGGTTTTCCGGCGCCCGAGCGGCTCAAGCCATCGTCCGGTCTTTTTATGCCGGCGAGGCGGGCAAACTGATTTTGACGGCAGTGCTGTTTGCATTGACGTTTGCAGGTGTGAAGCCATTGGCGCCGTTAGCAGTATTCGGCGTCTTCGTGCTGACCCAACTGGTCAGCTGGTTCGCTCCCCTGCTTATGAGAACAAGACTTTCGAGACCTTAGGGCGTTTGAGGCAACCATGGCAGAAACAACCGCTTCGGGCTATATCCAGCACCACTTGCAGAACCTGACCTTCGGTCAGCTACCCAACGGCGGCTGGGGCTTTGCCCACACCGCAGCAGAAGCCAAGGAAATGGGCTTCTGGGCTTTCCACGTCGATACCCTCGGCTGGTCGGTCGCGTTGGGTCTGATCTTCGTTCTTCTTTTCCGCATGGCGGCAAAGAAGGCGACTACAGGTGTACCTGGTGCTTTGCAGAACTTCGTTGAAGTATTGGTCGAATTCGTCGATGGCAGCGTGAAAGACAGCTTCCATGGCCGTAGCCCGGTGGTCGCACCGCTGGCACTGACCATCTTCGTCTGGGTCTTCCTGATGAACGCCATCGACCTGGTACCGGTCGACTGGATTCCTCAGCTGGCCATCCTGATCTCCGGCGACCACCACATCCCGTTCCGTGCCGTGTCGACCACCGACCCGAACGCGACCCTGGGCATGGCGTTCTCGGTTTTCGCACTGATCATCTTCTACAGCATCAAGATCAAGGGCCTCGGCGGCTTTATCGGCGAACTGACCCTGCACCCGTTCGGCAGCAAGAACATCCTCGTTCAGGCGCTGCTGATTCCGGTGAACTTCCTGCTGGAATTCGTGACCCTGATCGCCAAGCCGATCTCCCTGGCTCTGCGTCTGTTCGGCAACATGTATGCCGGTGAGCTGGTGTTTATTCTGATCGCTGTGATGTTCGGCAGCGGTCTGCTCTGGCTGAGCGGCCTGGGCGTAGTTCTGCAGTGGGCGTGGGCTGTGTTCCACATCCTGATCATCACCCTGCAGGCGTTTATCTTCATGATGCTGACCATCGTTTACCTGTCGATGGCGCACGAAGAGAACCATTAAGACCCGTCTCGACTGGTCTGATGTCCCGCCCGGTCAAACGGGTGGGTGCCCTAAACGGGCTATGAAACGATTTGTTTTACCGCTTTAAAATCTAAAAAACCTAAACCATACGACGTAAAAGTCGGGAGGAAAGATGGAAACTGTAGTTGGTCTAACCGCTATCGCTGTTGCACTGTTGATCGGCCTGGGCGCACTGGGTACCGCAATTGGTTTCGGCCTGTTGGGTGGCAAATTCCTGGAAGGCGCTGCGCGTCAGCCGGAAATGGTTCCAATGCTGCAAGTTAAAATGTTCATCGTTGCCGGTCTGCTCGACGCCGTAACCATGATCGGTGTTGGTATCGCTCTGTTCTTCACCTTCGCGAACCCATTCGTTGGTCAACTCGCTGGCTAATCACTCGAATCGTCGAGTGATTGGTGTGTTGTGCAACGAACGAGCGAGGTGTTGGCGTGAACATTAATGCAACCCTGATTGGCCAGTCCGTTGCGTTCTTAATTTTTGTACTTTTTTGCATGAAGTTCGTATGGCCTCCGGTCATCGCGGCTTTGCACGAACGTCAGAAGAAGATCGCGGATGGACTGGACGCTGCCGCCCGAGCAGCTCGCGACCTGGAGTTGGCCCAAGATAAAGCGGGTCAACAACTGCGCGAAGCGAAAGCTCAGGCAGCCGAAATCATTGAGCAAGCCAAGAAACGCGGTAACCAGATCGTTGAAGAGGCTGTTGAAAAAGCCCGTATCGACGCTGACCGTGTGAAGGTTCAGGCTCAGGCCGAGATCGAGCAGGAACTGAACAGTGTCAAAGACGCGCTGCGTGCCCAACTGGGTGCACTGGCTGTCGGCGGCGCCGAGAAGATCCTGGGTGCCACAATCGATCAAAACGCGCACGCGGAGCTGGTAAACAAACTGGCTGCTGAAATTTAAGCGAGGGCGATCATGGCAGAATTGACCACGTTGGCCCGACCTTACGCTAAGGCAGCCTTCGAGCACGCCCAGGCCCACCAGCAACTGGCCTCTTGGTCAGCCATGCTCGGCCTGGCTGCAGCAGTGTCGCAAGACGACACCATGCAGCGCGTGCTCAAGGCCCCGCGACTGACGAGCGCAGACAAGGCCGCCACGTTTATTGACGTGTGCGGCGACAAGTTTGATGCCAAGGCACAGAACTTCATTAACGTCGTTGCCGAAAACGACCGTCTCCCGCTGTTGCCGGAGATCGCCGCTCTGTTCGACCTGTACAAGGCCGAACAAGAGAAGTCGGTAGACGTTGAAGTCACCAGTGCTTTTGCATTGAACCAAGAACAGCAAGACAAACTCGCCAAGGTTCTCAGTGCACGACTCGACCGGGAAGTGCGCCTGCAAGTTGCGGAAGACAAATCCCTCATTGGGGGCATTGTCATTCGCGCCGGCGACCTGGTTATCGATGGCTCGGTTCGCGGGAAACTCGCAAGCCTTGCCGAAGCATTGAAATCTTGAGTTTGAAGGGGCAGCAGAGCAATGCAGCAACTCAATCCTTCCGAAATAAGTGAAATTATCAAGGGCCGCATCGACAAGCTCGATGTGACCTCCCAAGCCCGTAACGAAGGCACAGTCGTCAGCGTATCTGACGGTATCGTGCGGATTCACGGTCTGGCCGACGTTATGTACGGCGAGATGATCGAGTTTCCGGGCGGCGTCTTCGGTATGGCTCTCAACCTCGAGCAAGACTCTGTAGGTGCCGTTGTATTGGGCTCCTACCAGACTCTGGCCGAAGGCATGAGCGCCAAGTGCACCGGCCGCATCCTCGAAGTTCCGGTGGGTAAGGAACTGCTGGGTCGCGTTGTCGACGCACTGGGTAACCCAGTTGACGGCAAAGGTCCGCTGAACAACACCGAGACCGACGCGGTCGAGAAAGTTGCTCCTGGCGTGATCTGGCGTAAGTCGGTAGACCAGCCTGTACAGACTGGCTACAAGGCTGTCGATGCCATGATCCCTGTCGGCCGTGGCCAGCGTGAGCTGATCATCGGTGACCGTCAGATCGGTAAAACCGCTCTGGCGATCGACGCGATCATCAACCAGAAAGACAGCGGCATTTTCTGCGTCTACGTAGCGATCGGTCAGAAGCAATCGACCATCGCCAACGTGGTTCGCAAGCTGGAAGAAAACGGCGCACTGGCTAACACCATCGTCGTGGCTGCGAGCGCTTCGGAATCTGCAGCACTGCAATTCCTGGCACCGTACTCCGGTTGCACCATGGGCGAATACTTCCGCGACCGCGGTGAAGACGCGCTGATCGTTTATGACGATCTGTCCAAGCAAGCAGTGGCTTACCGCCAGATTTCCCTGCTGCTGCGCCGTCCACCGGGCCGTGAAGCTTACCCAGGCGACGTGTTCTATCTCCACTCCCGTCTGCTGGAGCGCGCATCCCGCGTTTCGGAAGAGTACGTAGAGAAGTTCACCAACGGCGCAGTGACTGGCAAAACCGGTTCCCTGACCGCACTGCCGATCATCGAAACCCAGGCTGGCGACGTTTCCGCGTTCGTTCCGACCAACGTGATTTCCATCACCGACGGTCAGATCTTCCTGGAATCGGCCATGTTCAACTCCGGGATCCGTCCTGCTGTGAACGCCGGTGTTTCGGTATCCCGTGTGGGTGGTGCCGCTCAGACCAAGATCATCAAGAAGCTGTCCGGTGGTATCCGTACCGCTCTGGCTCAGTACCGTGAACTGGCGGCATTCGCCCAGTTCGCTTCTGACCTGGACGAAGCGACCCGTAAGCAACTTGAGCATGGTCAGCGCGTTACCGAGCTGATGAAGCAGAAGCAATACGCACCAATGTCGATCGCTGACATGGCGCTGTCGCTGTATGCCGCTGAGCGTGGGTTCCTGACTGACGTCGAAATCGCCAAGATCGGCAGCTTTGAACAAGCGCTGATTGCTTTCTTCAACCGCGATCACGCCGATTTGATGGCGAAGATCAACGTGAAGGGTGACTTCAATGACGAAATCGACGCTGGCATGAAAGCCGGTATCGAGAAGTTCAAGGCCACCCAAACCTGGTAAGCCGCAGCGGGAGCCGCAAGGCTCCCGCTTGCTAACCTGATAGGTGTTACATGGCAGGCGCAAAAGAGATTCGCAGTAAGATTGCGAGCATCAAAAGCACGCAAAAGATTACCAGCGCCATGGAAAAAGTGGCGGTCAGCAAAATGCGCAAGGCACAAATGCGCATGGCTGCTAGCCGTCCTTACGCGGAGCGCATCCGCCAGGTTATTGGCCATCTGGCCAACGCCAACCCGGAATATCGCCACCCGTTCATGATCGACCGTGAAGTAAAGCGCGTCGGTTACGTCGTGGTGAGCAGTGACCGTGGTCTGTGTGGTGGCTTGAACACCAACCTGTTCAAGGCTCTGGTCAAGGACATGGCGGTAAACCGCGAAAACGGCGTCGAGATCGATCTGTGTGTCGTTGGTAGCAAGGGTGCGGCTTTCTTCCGCAACTTCGGCGGTAACGTCGTTGCAGCTATCAGCCACCTGGGTGAAGAGCCGTCGATCAATGACTTGATCGGCAGCGTCAAGGTGATGCTGGATGCCTACCTGGACGGCCGTATTGACCGCCTGTCCGTGGTGTCCAACAAGTTCATCAACACCATGACACAACAGCCTACCGTGGAGCAGTTGATTCCACTGGTGGCAACCCCGGATCAGGAACTCAAGCACCACTGGGATTATCTGTACGAACCGGACGCCAAAGAGCTGCTTGACGGCTTGATGGTCCGTTACGTGGAGTCGCAGGTCTACCAGGCGGTGGTCGAGAACAACGCGGCTGAACAAGCTGCGCGGATGATCGCGATGAAGAACGCTACCGACAACGCCGGTGATTTGATCAGCGATTTGCAGCTGGTCTACAACAAGGCGCGTCAGGCTGCGATCACCCAAGAGATCTCGGAAATCGTCGGCGGCGCTGCCGCGGTTTAACGGTTCAAATATTCAGAGGATCCAGCTATGAGTAGCGGACGTATCGTTCAAATCATCGGCGCCGTTATCGACGTGGAATTTCCACGCGACAGCGTACCGAGCATCTACAACGCGCTGAAAGTACAAAGCGCGGCCGAAACCACTCTGGAAGTTCAGCAACAGCTGGGCGACGGCGTGGTTCGTACCATTGCGATGGGTTCCACCGAGGGCTTGAAGCGCGGTCTGGAAGTCACCGACTCCGGCGCAGCCATCTCCGTACCGGTCGGTAAAGCGACTCTGGGCCGGATCATGGACGTTCTGGGTAACCCGATCGACGAAGCTGGCCCGATCGACACCGAAGAGCGCTGGGGCATTCACCGTCCTGCGCCAACCTTCGCGGAACAGGCAGGCGGCAACGACCTGCTGGAAACCGGCATCAAGGTTATCGACCTGGTTTGCCCGTTCGCCAAGGGCGGTAAAGTCGGTCTGTTCGGTGGTGCCGGTGTAGGCAAAACCGTAAACATGATGGAACTGATCCGTAACATCGCCATCGAGCACAGCGGTTATTCCGTGTTCGCCGGTGTGGGTGAGCGTACTCGTGAGGGTAACGACTTCTACCACGAGATGAAGGATTCCAACGTTCTGGACAAAGTGGCACTGGTTTACGGTCAGATGAACGAGCCGCCGGGAAACCGTCTGCGCGTAGCACTGACTGGCCTGACCATGGCCGAGAAGTTCCGTGACGAAGGTAACGACGTTCTGCTGTTCGTCGACAACATCTATCGTTACACCCTGGCCGGTACTGAAGTATCCGCACTGCTGGGCCGTATGCCTTCGGCAGTAGGTTACCAGCCGACCCTGGCCGAAGAGATGGGTACTCTGCAAGAGCGTATCACTTCGACCAAAAACGGTTCGATCACCTCGATCCAGGCGGTATACGTACCGGCGGACGACTTGACTGACCCGTCGCCAGCGACCACCTTCGCCCACTTGGACGCCACCGTCGTTCTGTCCCGTGACATCGCTTCCCTGGGTATCTACCCGGCGGTAGACCCACTGGACTCGACTTCGCGTCAGCTGGACCCGAACGTGATCGGTCAGGACCACTACGACACCGCTCGCGGCGTTCAGTATGTTCTGCAACGTTACAAAGAACTGAAGGACATCATTGCGATCCTGGGTATGGACGAGCTGTCGGAAGCCGACAAACAGTTGGTAAACCGTGCTCGTAAGATCCAGCGCTTCCTGTCGCAGCCGTTCTTCGTGGCTGAAGTCTTCACCGGTGCTTCGGGTAAATACGTTTCCCTGAAAGACACCATTGCTGGCTTCAAAGGCATCCTCAACGGTGACTACGACCACCTGCCAGAACAAGCGTTCTACATGGTCGGCGGCATCGAAGAAGCGATCGAGAAAGCCAAGAAACTGTAATCCCGGCGCCCGGCAACGGGCGCTAATTTAGGTTGAGGCAATCAGATGGCTATGACAGTCCATTGCGATATCGTCAGCGCGGAAGGGGAAATCTTCTCCGGCCTGGTCGAGATGGTGGTTGCACACGGTGCTCTGGGTGATCTTGGTATCGCCCTGGGTCACGCGCCGCTGATCACCAATCTCAAGCCGGGCCCGATCCGCCTGATCAAGCAGGGCGGGGAAGAGGAGGTGTATTACATCTCCGGTGGTTTCCTCGAGGTTCAGCCGAACATGGTCAAGGTTCTCGCCGACACCGTGCAGCGCGCTGCCGACCTGGACGAAGCCGCAGCTTTGGAAGCCGTTAAGGCTGCCGAGAAAGCCTTGCATGAGCGAGGCGCGGAATTCGATTACGGTTCTGCTGCCGCACGTCTGGCCGAGGCTGCAGCTCAGCTGCGCACCGTCCAGCAGATCCGCAAGAAGTTCGGCCACTAATCGGCCATCGACTTGTTGTGCGATTATTAAAAAGGGTAGCCTCGGCTACCCTTTTTTCTTTTCCGATTTTCATCACCTGGTCGCAGTTGCTGACCACCCAGGATTGGTAGCCAGTCATGTCCCTTGAAATTGTTATTCTCGCTGCCGGGCAAGGCACTCGCATGCGTTCGGCCTTG
The DNA here is from genome assembly GCF_024168645.1 of Pseudomonas sp. GGS8. Taxonomy (NCBI): domain Bacteria; kingdom Pseudomonadati; phylum Pseudomonadota; class Gammaproteobacteria; order Pseudomonadales; family Pseudomonadaceae; genus Pseudomonas; species Pseudomonas sp. GGS8. Next base: position 1,875,264 of record NZ_JALJWF010000001.1, read on the forward strand.
CCGAAAGTCCTCCATCCGATTGCCGGTAACTCAATGCTTGGCCATGTTATCCACAGCGCCCGGCAACTTGATCCACAGCGCATCCACGTGGTGATCGGCCATGGTGCCGAAGCGGTTCGCGAGCGTCTGGCCGCCGATGACCTGAATTTCGTCCTGCAGGACCAACAACTGGGTACCGGTCATGCGGTAGCCCAGGCTGTGCCGTTCATCGAGTCCGACACCGTGCTGATTCTCTACGGTGACGTACCGTTGATCGAAGTCGAAACCCTGCAACGTCTGCTCAAGCAAGCTGCACCAAAGCGATTGGGCCTGCTGACGGTCGAGCTGGATGACCCGACTGGCTACGGCCGCATTGTCCGTGATGCCGCCGGTAACGTGACTGCCATCGTCGAGCAGAAAGATGCCAACGCGGCTGAGCGTGCGATCACCGAAGGCAATACCGGCATTCTGGCGGTGCCTTCCCAGCGTTTGGGCGATTGGCTGAGCCGCCTTTCCAACAACAATGCCCAGGGCGAGTACTACCTGACAGACGTGATCGCCATGGCGGTCAGCGATGGTCTGGTAGTGGCCACCGAACAACCCCATGACGCCATGGAAGTGCAGGGCGCCAATGATCGCAAACAACTGGCCGAGCTGGAGCGTCACTATCAGCTGCGCGCCGCTCGTCGTTTGATGGCTCAGGGCGTGACCCTGCGCGACCCGGCCCGCTTCGATGTACGCGGCGAAGTCATCGTCGGCCGCGATGTGCTGATCGACATCAACGTGATCCTGGAAGGCAAAGTGGTCATCGAGGACGACGTGGTGATCGGTCCGAACTGCGTGATCAAGGACAGCACCCTGCGCAAAGGCGTGGTGATCAAGGCCAACAGCCATATCGAAGGCGCGATTCTCGGCGAAGGCAGCGATGCCGGCCCGTTCGCTCGTTTGCGTCCCGGCACGGTGCTGGAAGCTCGCGCGCATGTGGGTAACTTCGTTGAACTGAAGAACGCTCATATGGGTGAAGGCGCCAAGGCCGGTCACTTGACGTATCTGGGTGATGCGGAGGTCGGGGCGCGTACCAACATCGGCGCGGGTACCATCACCTGTAACTACGATGGTGCGAACAAGTGGAAAACCGTGCTGGGTGAAGATGTGTTTATCGGCTCCAACAATTCGCTGGTGGCGCCTGTGGATATCTCATCGGGTGCGACCACGGCGGCCGGTTCGACCATTACTCAGAATGTGGATAACGCTCAGTTGGCCGTGGGCCGGGCTCGGCAGAAGAACATCGACGGCTGGAAGCGGCCGGAGAAGATCAAGAAGCGTTAAGTTATCCACAGCCGCATGATGCGGCGTCTATGAGATTGCTTTCGCGGGCAAGCCTCGCTCCTACGGACGGTGATATCCCGTAGGAGCGAGGCTTGTCCGCGAAGCTTTTATCCACAGATCTTTTTTTTCATATCCCGCTTGACGAAGTTTCGCTGATAGGTTTTGATTGCTTACGTTATCTTTCGAATCGAAACTTACCAAGCCATGTCGAAACGCAATACACCCCAACGTCGCCACAACATTCTCGCCTTGCTCAATGAGCAGGGGGAAGTCAGTGTGGATGAATTGGCCAAGCGTTTCGAAACTTCGGAAGTTACGATTCGCAAGGACCTGGCAGCGCTTGAAAGCAACGGTCTGTTGCTGCGTCGTTATGGCGGGGCGGTCACCATGCCTCAGGAGCTGGTTGCCGACATTGGCCAGCCGGTTTCCAAATACAAGCAGGCCATTGCCCGAGCCGCGGTCACGCGGATTCGCGAGCATGCGCGCATCATTATCGACAGCGGCAGTACCACCGCCGCGATGATCCCGGAACTCGGCCAGCAACCGGGCCTGGTGGTGATGACCAACTCCCTGCATGTCGCCAATGCCTTGAGCGAACTCGAGCATGAGCCGGTGCTGTTGATGACCGGTGGTACCTGGGACCCGCATTCCGAGTCTTTCCAGGGGCAGGTGGCAGAGCAGGTACTACGCTCATATGACTTCGATCAGTTATTTATCGGTGCCGATGGCATCGATCTGGTGCGCGGGACCACCACTTTCAATGAATTGCTGGGCCTGAGCCGTGTCATGGCCGAGGTTGCCCGCGAAGTGATCGTGATGGTCGAGGCCGACAAGATCGGCCGCAAGATTCCCAATCTGGAGCTGCCTTGGAGCAGCGTCCATACCCTTATTACCGATGATCGCCTGCCGCTTGAGGCCCGCGATCAGATTCAGGCCCGCGGCATCAATGTGATTTGCGCCGCTGTCAGTCAGGAGAACTAGCATGTGTGGAATTGTTGGTGCAGTCGCAGAACGGAACATTACCGCCATCCTGCTCGAAGGCCTCAAGCGTCTGGAATACCGTGGTTATGACAGCGCCGGCGTGGCGGTGTACACCAACGATGAAAAACTCTTGCGCCTGCGTCGTCCGGGCAAGGTCAGCGAACTGGAACAGGCGCTGATCGAAGAGCCTCTGGTCGGTCGCCTGGGTATTGCCCACACCCGCTGGGCGACCCATGGTGCGCCGTGCGAACGCAACGCTCACCCGCACTTTTCGGGCGATCTGGCGGTGGTGCACAACGGCATCATCGAGAACCATGAAGCCCTGCGCGAGCAACTCAAGGCCCTGGGCCACGTGTTCACCTCGGACACGGACACTGAAGTCATCGCCCATCTGCTCAACGAAAAACTCAAAGAGCAGCCCGACCTGACCCTGGCCCTGAAAGCGACCGTCAAAGAGCTGCACGGCGCTTACGGTCTGGCGGTGATCAGTGCTCGGCAACCGGATCGCTTGGTAGCAGCCCGCAGCGGCAGCCCATTGGTGATCGGTCTGGGCCTGGGTGAAAACTTTCTCGCCTCCGACCAACTCGCCCTGCGCCAGGTCACTGACCGCTTCATGTACCTGGAAGAAGGCGACATCGCCGAAATTCGCCGCGACAGCGTGCAGATCTGGGACATCAACGGCGCGCTCGTGGAGCGTGAAAGCGTCCAGTACCGTGACGGTGCTGAAGCCGCTGACAAAGGTGAATTCCGGCATTACATGCTCAAGGAAATTCATGAGCAACCGGCCGTGGTGCAACGCACCCTTGAAGGTCGCCTGAGTCAGAATCAGGTGCTGGTCCAGGCATTTGGTCCACAAGCGGCCGAGCTGTTCGCCAAGGTGCGAAATGTACAGATTGTCGCCTGTGGCACCAGCTATCACGCCGGTATGGTCGCCCGTTACTGGCTCGAAGAACTGGCCGGCATTCCGTGCCAGGTCGAAGTCGCCAGCGAATTCCGCTACCGCAAAGTAGTCGTGCAGCCGAACACCCTGTTCGTGAGCATCTCTCAGTCGGGTGAAACTGCTGACACCCTGGCCGCGCTGCGCAACGCCAAGGAACTGGGCTTCCTTTCCAGCCTGGCAATCTGCAACGTCGGCATCAGCTCTCTGGTGCGTGAATCGGACCTGACGCTGCTGACCCAGGCCGGTCGCGAAATCGGCGTGGCCTCGACCAAAGCCTTCACCACTCAATTGGTGGGCCTGCTGTTGCTGACCCTGGCCCTGGGTCAGGTTCGCGGTACGTTGGGCGCAGGGGTTGAAGCCACACTGGTCGAAGAACTGCGTCGCCTGCCGACCCGCCTGGGCGAAGCCCTGGCCATGGACAGCACCGTGGAAAAAATCGCCGAGTTGTTCGCCGAGAAGAACCACACACTGTTCCTCGGTCGCGGTGCGCAATTCCCGGTGGCGATGGAAGGGGCGCTCAAGCTCAAGGAAATCTCCTACATCCACGCCGAAGCCTACCCGGCGGGCGAGCTGAAACATGGCCCGCTGGCGCTTGTGGATAACGACATGCCGGTGGTCACCGTGGCACCGAACAACGAGTTGCTGGAGAAGCTGAAGTCCAACCTCCAGGAAGTCCGCGCCCGCGGCGGTGAACTGATCGTCTTTGCCGACGAACAGGCCGGCATGACCAATGGCGAAGGCACTCATGTCGTGCAGATGCCACACATCCACGACATCCTGTCGCCGATTCTCTACACGATTCCGTTGCAGTTGTTGTCGTACTACGTGGCGGTGTTGAAAGGCACTGACGTTGATCAGCCGCGCAACCTGGCGAAGTCTGTGACGGTGGAATAAGTTATCCACAGGTGATCGAAACAATTGGTTTTTTAAAATAAAGATTGACACAAAATAATAGAGATTGACACAAGCCAACATAGATTGACACGAGGTCTAAACCCCCGTATTTACGGGGGTTTTACTTTTCTGGATCGATCCTTCGGTCTGGATTCATCGCTTCGATTTTCAGCTGTAGTAGCCTAGGAATGCCTTCGAGATGACTGCTAGGCCGAGCATCTTTTCCTACAACTATTTCCAGCGTGAAATGAAGCGGTTCGCACGAGCTGAGGAGGCGGGGGTTGCGAGGTCGCAGGTTTGCATCACAGCAGGACATTGAACGGCACATTGCAAATGGATTTGGCGCAGGCGCCGGAGCGAGCTACGTGCCTTGGCTAAGAGTGCAGGATGTTCCGTCAAGGGGGCGTTCGCACAAGATCCCAGGAGTGAAGGTTGATCGGATACATCACCTTCTGTCAGATCTTGAGAGGTCTTATCACCTTGTTTGCGAATTTTCTGAAGACGTTGTGGATATTCGTGAGCAATATCCTTTGTTACCTCTAGAGCATGTGCAAACTATTGCCGCTTCGATAGGTGTCCGTTATCCGACGTACCCAGGCACCAAAGTGCCGTATGTAATGACAACAGATTTTCTATTAACCGTTCGGGAGCCGGATGGAAGTTTTAAAACTGTTGCTAGAACGGTTAAGTATCAAAAGGATTTGGACGGTAAAGGGGCGAAGAGAACGCTTGAAAAACTTGAAGTTGAAAAGCGTTTTTGGCAAAAGCAAGGAGTTGATTGGAATATCGTTACTGAAGAGTTTTTCACTCGGGATTTGATAAAGAATCTTGGTATGCTCAGAAAATATTCGAAGCTACCTAGGGACTTAATGAAGTCATCCTTGCATGCTAGATTCATCGAGCTCCTAGAGGACAGCAGACCCTATCCGTGGAGTTTGGCTGAGTGTCTGCGAAAAATTGCCTCTCAGTTATCTATATCATATGCCGACGCCAGAGGAATGTTTTTTTATTTTGTCTGGAATAAAGTCGTCAAGATTGATTTGTTGAATGCCCCTCTCTTATTGACTGATGCTCTGCCAGAGTTTGAAGTTGTTCAAGCCGCCGGTCAGGTATCCTTGAAGGAGAATATGTCATGAAAGTTGTCGTTAATGGCGTATTTGAACCGGTTACAGAGCTCTCCGTTATCACCGCCATGGTTAGGGCTATCCATCTCGATGAAAAAAATGATGTGGTGTTTGTCATTGGGCTAACAGAACCTTTTCGGCAGCCCTATGCTGTTGGCCTAGAAGGTTTTCGCTGCTCGCTGAGTTCCGGTGATACCAAGCCAGTAACCATCACTACGCCAGAGTTCATGATGGTGCTTGAGGACGATCTGAGCGAGAAAGCGAAGCAAGCCAGAGATGAAAAATGGGATGTCATAGCCCCGCTGATTGAGTCTAGTTATCCAGGACAACTATTTGTTCGTGGTGAACTGGGGAGATTGGTGTCGAACAGAGCTTCGGAGCTTGGAATTCAGCGCAAAACTATTTATCGACTGCTCTACCGGTATTGGGTTTATGGTCAGGTGAGAAACTCATTGCTGAATAACTATGCAGCAGTGGGGGTTCCCGAACGAAACTATGATCCTAGTAGGCCGCCGGGGAGGCGGCCGAGGTTTCAAGGAGTTCTCGTCCAACCTGCCAAGATTATTAACGCTGTTGACAAACGTTGTATCCGGCTGGGGTACTCTTTGTACGTTAATGATAAAAAACCCTCTATTGTCAGCGCTTATGACGAAATGCTGAAAAAGTTCTATTCAGTAAAGGACATATCTAAGAAAGAGGGTGAGGGTTGTCGTCTGTCACCTAGCTCAGAAATACCGAACTATCACCAGTTCTATAATTGGGGTAGGAAATTTTTCGATGAGGTGGAGACTGAGCGTGGGCGTAAAGGATTAAAAAAATGGCTTAAGGACTGTCGTCCGCTGTCTGGTACTGTCCGCGATTGGCTTCGTGGCCCTTGTCATCAGTTCGAAATCGATGCAACTATTGCCGATATTTATTTGGTAAATAGCTACTCTAGGCGAATGCTGATAGGTCGGCCGGTACTTTACATCGTAGTCGATAGTTTCTCCGGAATGATCGTTGGCCTTTATGTGGGACTGGAGGGCCCTAGCTGGAATGGCGCCAGGCAAGCGCTGTTCAATGCTTTTACCTCCAAGGTCGAGTTCTGTGCTCAGAATGATGTCGAGATCGACCCAGAGGACTGGGACTGCCACCACTTGCCGTACAACATCTACTCAGACAGAGGTGAGATGCTGTCGCTGGCATCAGAGGGACTTGCGACAGGTCTGGGCATCGAGATGGGGACTGCACCGCCTTTCCGACCAGATTGGAAGCCGATGGTGGAGAGCCGGTTCGGTATTTTGAATGACCTCACCGGGATCAGGTGGCTCCCCGGTGGAGTGGCTGCGCGCGAGCAAGAGAGGGGCGAACGAGATAACCGGCTCGACGCAACGCTGAACCTGAAAGAGTTCACTCAGATCATCATCAGGTGTGTCCTCCACTACAACCGGCATCATCGGCAGCCCGGTCGGCTCACCCAGGCGATGATGAATGATGGTGTTGAGCCTACTCCTATCGGGATATGGACCTGGGCTTCTGAAAACGAACTAATCGAGCCCAATAGTCGGCCAGACGAGCTGGTATATCTCCACCTGTTGCCTCGTGATCGGGCAACCGTTCAAAAAGGTGGGCTGATGTTCCGCGGAATGCACTATGTCTGTGAAATGGCTGTGGAGAAAAACTGGTTTGCCAAGGCCCGCAGTCGTGGGGTCTGGTCGGTAGAGTGTTGGTACGACCCGAATTCTTCTGATCATATCTGGATTCACAATGATAGTAAGCAGTTCATCCGTTGTGATCTTCGCCAGTCGGATACTAAGTACGCCGGTTATCGCTCGGACGAAATCTATGATTTGATCGAAGCCTATCGACAAAAACCACCTGCACACCGGCGCGCCGAGTTGGAAAGCCGTGTGGATCTATCCGACGTGGTCAGTAAGATCATCAACAATGCGCTTGCGGAGCAGAAGCAAGAACCGGCACCCGCCACAAAAGCGGAAGCCGTAGGAAACATTCGCGAGAATCGGGCTGCGGAGCGATTTATGGAGCGCGAGAATGCTCCTGTTCCTGATGGGGTGCGGGCGCAGCCAACTGATCGGGAGACTGGATCAACTCCCAATACACATGAGTCGTATGCCGGCCCACGCAGTGCGGAGATCATCGATATGCTCAAGAGAATCCGCCCAGGACAGACCAAATGAAAGGCGCCCAGATTTTTGCGAGCTACACCAAACAGCCCATCCCTGAATACGCTGGCAACCCGCTGATCGAAGCATTGCCTCCGATCCTTACGGATACAGAAGCTGCGGAGTTGATCTCGAATTTTCCTCAGCCAGTGGATCCCGAAGAACTCACCCTGGATGGGGCCATCCGGATTCACTGCATAGATCGTTTGAGAACAGTGGTGCAGCCCTTTTTGCTTCACCTGGATTTAGAGTCCATGTTCTCACTGCTCATCCGCCGGGGGTACGTGGGTCGTAATCCCACGTCACCTGATACCGTTAGGCATTTGCATTCCTTGTCGGGAGCTCAGCGTTACCATGACGCTTTCAAGTCGACCGCTGAGACCTTCAGCGTGGTGGGTCTAAGCGGCATTGGTAAGTCGACAGCTCTGCACGCCATCTTGAGCCTTTATCCACAAACGATTCGTCATGAGCGTTATGAGGGTAAGCAATTCGTCCACACCCAAATCACTTGGCTTAAGCTCGACTGCCCCCGAGATGGTTCCTTGTCGGGATTTTGCCAGCAGTTCTTTTATGCCGTTGGAAATGCCCTGGGGGACAAGGACTATCACAAGCGTCACCGGCATCGGAACATCAATGATGCGCTGCAGCAGATGGAGCAGGTCGCCAGCACATTTTTCATAGGTGCGTTGTTAATCGACGAGCTTCAGAACCTCCACCTGGCTAAAACCGGTGGCAAGGAGAGCATGCTGAACTTCTTCCTCAACCTGGTTAACAACATCGGAATTCCTGTCGTCTTCATCGGTACAAACTCGATGATCAGCTTGTTTTCGGATGTCATGCGCAACGCCCGTCGTTGCTGCGGCGTGGGCATGCTGGAGTTCAAACGTTTCGAAAAAGAAGATGACGAATGGAAGACGCTGGTCGAGAACCTTTGGAGTTATCAGTGGTGCAAGCAGACGGCTGAACTGACTGGTGAGATTTTCGATGTGTTGTATGAGCACACCCAAGGTGTCACAGATTTTCTGGTCAAGCTGTTGGTGTTGAGTCAGCGTTATGCGGTTCAAAGTGGTTTGGAGTGTTTGACTGCCGAGATAATTGCAAAGGTGAGCAACTCCAAGATGCAGATCCTGAAGCCAGCACTGTCAGCCCTGCGCAGCCGAGATCCAAAGCGGATGCGGCAGTTCGACGACCTACTGCCGATCGAAGAGCAACTGAACGACATGATGGCGTTCGATGGACTGGTTCGAGCAGACCGCCTCGCCCTGCTTCGGAGTGTCGTATCGCGTGAACATCCGATAAACCTGACTCCAGCAGTCTCCACGAATAAACCCCAGGCACCTGCTGCTGTTGCTGTAGAGTTCTCTGAGGCTAAAGCGCTGAGCGAACACGATTCTCCACTTGAAGCGTTAAGGGCCGCAGGTTGGATAAATAACGATCTGTTTGAGTTTTCACCGACGTATCGCAAAAAGTGAGTCGGAGGTGGTGAAATGGATCTCAAATTCCATTTCTTCCCCACAGCATTTCCCGACGAGACACTACACAGCGTGCTTTCTCGTTATGCACGCCTTTGCGGTGTTCGCAGCTTCAAAGCAGCTTTCGCCGGAGTAAGATCCCCAGCGGCTTTTTCGCAGAGTGTGGCTTTCCCAAGTCACTTGGACGATTTAGTCGATGCCCTTCCTTGCGGTACGGGCTTGTCGGTGGCCGAGGTCATCAAGCGTCACACGCTGTTGCCCTACTACGCCCCCTTTGTCAGCCAGGATCAAGTAGATCAGGCCCAGGCTTTGATGGCCGGCGATGGAACAGGGCTTATGCTCAAATTGGGAGTCAATGCGAGTCGTCTCGAGTTCGCTTGCAGAACGCGTTTTTGCCCAGAATGCGTAGCCCAGGATCAGGTTCGAGTCGGAGTCGCCTATTGGCATAGGGTTCACACGCTCCCTGGCGTTCTGGTATGCCCCCATCACGGCACCTTGCTCAACGTCGTGGATCATCGCTGGTTCAGTCGCAATTCTCGGCAACTCAATCTGCCTGGCGATGACAGTGTGCAAGCACACTCGATACCGCTTCATGTCCCATCGATCTGTCTGCCGGCGCTACACGAAATAGCGCTGCGCTCACTACAGGTGCTCGGATCTGAGGTCCGTGCTCTGTCGATCTCCAAAGTACGCTCCACGCTTCTGCAGGGGGCCGCCGAACACGACCTTACTTCCAAGTCCCGTCGCTTGCATCTACGGCGCCTTGCGCAGCATATGGCTACATTTTGCCTAACACTTCCGAATGCCTGGGAATATTCGGTACTCAGCGAGACTCGTGAGGGTATCCCCGCCACATGGGTCACTAAGCTACTGCGCAAGCCAAGAGACTCCCACCATCCTCTCAAGTACATCCTGTTGGCCAGCGCACTGAGGGTAAATATGGAGAACGTGCTGGGTAAAGGGACATTATGTGAGCCACAGACAGCGCCTCCTCTTACGGCTGTCACTCAACTCCCAAAGTGCGCTCCACCGATGTTTGCCATCGAGGGGCTGGACTGTATATCGACGGCGGTGTGGGAACATGCGCTCGCGGGAGCCGATGCGAGAAAGATCGCTTCCGTACTAGGGGTTTCCCTGGTCCACGTCTACCGGACCATCCGCGGCGTGGAAGGTGGGTCAGACGCCTGGAAAGAGGCAAGGTTTATCAGCCAGCTCCGCGAAAGACGAATGGTCTTCGATGCTGAGTATCGCTTGCAGAAGGCACATGACTGCCGGGGGTACGCTTGGCTGTACCGTTGCGATCGGCCTTGGCTGACAGAATGCATTGCGAAACGAGCTGCCGACCATGCAAACAGAGCGGATAGCGCTGACATGTTCGCCGCTCTCGATGTGAGACTTGCCAAGCAAGTTGGGCAATGTGCCCGAGCTCTTCGCTCTTTGCCGGGAAAACCTGTCCGGATCTCACGTACTAGGATAGGCCGAGAGCTTCATGTGCTCTCCCGTTTTGAAAAACAAATCTCCAAACTGCCCCTCTGTGCAGCAGCACTCATCGAGGCTTGTGAGTCCCTAGAAGAGTTTCACAATCGACGGCTGCGGTGGGCGAGGCAAAAGCTTCGCTCACAGGGAAAGCCCGTCACCCACTCGTCTCTCTACAGGGCTGCGAGCATCAGGCTCAGGACATAGTCAGGTGATGATCGGGCGCATCGCATGGGTCGCGATAGCGACGCACCGGGAGAGGCTAGCGGCCATGGTTACCTAAACGCCGGCGTGCTTCATAGAAGGACATGGCTTCGATCGTTGCTTGCGTTCATAGGGGCCAACGAAGGTCTGCCAGCTGCCGAGTAGTACACTGAGCTCGATTCCACGGGCGTAAGAGATACACCCTTCGAAAAAGTGGAAAACCTTTTGTGTAAGTAGCTCACTCCAAGCCGGCATATTTTTATTTATACGTGTTCTGTATCTAACTCAGGTGCATCACGGTTACCGACAAGAAAGTGTAAAGAGCATTAGCTAATTTACATTGCATTTTTGAAAGTTATTAAGAAAATCCTTGCTCAGGTACAGGTTGGTGTGTGTTAAAAAGGGTGCTGATCCTGGGATGTGTGTCCTTTCCGAGCCCCACTTTGTAAGTCGGTAACTGATGTCTGATCTACTTTTTTTCCCTATGTCGATGCCGGACGAGATGTTGCATTCTCGTATCACCCGCTATCACTATCTGTCAGGTAACAGAACCGAAGCAGAAACCTTTCATGATCTGTTCGACTCGACTCCATTTGGCGTCGGAATGCTTCCTAAACAGATCGAGGTACTCGCAGCGAAGCTGCCGGGGGATAGAGAGCGCAATCTCGACGAGCTCATCAGCATCAACACTACTTTTCCAGCCTATCGGCCTTTTTTGGGTATGCGCGACGATACGGAAAAAGGAGCTGACGGGAGCGTTGTTTCTGAAGTGGCGCGTGTACCGCGTCGAGAAGTAACGGTTCACGGAAAGGCCAGGATCTGTCTCAGCTGCGTACAGCAGGATCTCTTGGAGCTTGGCTATGCCTACTGGCATCGGTCACACCATATGCCTGGTGTCATGGCCTGCTGGCGTCATGGCGAGCGGCTTATTCATTCCTGCCCAAAGTGCTCTCACCCATTCTATCGGAGATACAAATTACTCCCGAGCTTAACCGAACAATGTGTATGCGGTTGGAGTCCGTTAAACGCTGCAGAAGGGACGAAGGCATCGGACGTTGAGATGAAGTTTGCAATTTTTGCGTATGAAGTTCTCCAACATAATCTTCCACCGGTATGCAGTAAAGTTCTTTACTCCTGCTTTGTTCGGCAGACTAGAAAACGTGGCTTCACTCATGGCGAACTAATCAGTACTACAAAGTTGATTGATAGCATTAGAGCTAAATTTGGGGATGAGGTTCTGTCGCAGATGGACAGGGCTTTTGACCAAGGGAAGCTTCAGACCTGGATTAGATTTAGGGTTTATAAAGGCCAGATCGATATGCCGTTAGCCCGCCATTTGATTATCGCGTTTCATCTGTTCGGCAGTGTCGAAAAGTTTGAATTGTCCTTGAGAAAAGAGTCAATTCTTTTTAGCGCCGCTAATTCTGGGATACCTTCAAAAGTTAAGCAGGGGCGGCCTAGTAAGAAGGATCAGCATCGACAGAAAATAGAAATGCTTATAGCGCTGCGCGCGGACATTAACTTAGAACATCTCTGGGCGAATGCTTATCAAGCTACTCGATGGATTACAGAACATGATAACTCATGGCTTATGGCGAAACTCCGCGCAGTGAAACACGAGCCTATATCGGCAGAGGAGGCTAGCGACCCACGAGATCCGTCATATGCTGACATCATTCAAGCAAGTGTCGATGATTTGTATCGAGTTACGAAAGATCAGAAGCGTGTAAACATCGGCAATCTCCTGAAATTGCTTCCAATCCGCATGAACCCTATACCAGCAATTCGTAAACAGAAATTTCCTTTAGTCACTCAGATGGTTGAGCGTCATCTTGAGTCTGTCTGGCATTTTCGATTAAGGCGCCTGGTGTGGGCTATTGCTGAAATGAGAAGGCTAAACCTTCCTTTGAACACTGGAAGTCTCAAGTTAGTCTCAACGGTACCTGCTCAAGTTTTCCCATTACTTTTCAGCTTCTTTGAGTGGGATCTGGAGCATTTCGTCAAAAACGGCATTGAGCCAGAGGCCTTGCTCAAGTCGACCGGCGTATCGCGGGCCTGGGAAGGCCCTCCCGGCTACGATGTGATTTTGGGTGGACATGCATATCGTCGGAGGGGGCCCGGCGTCGAGATCTCGGGGCCGATGTGAGACCAGGATAGTGAGGAATGCGCCGTCTGGCAGCGTATCGAGATTGCACTGCGGCGAGGCCATGGCTGACTGAGTCGCCCCTAGTTTCGCAGACACCTCCAAGCCTTCAATCCGATTTTTTTGCAGGAAAAATAGAAGCCAGCAATCCTATGTTGACTGGCTTCCGCATCAAGATCTCAGCGTTCGCACGATATCCCCTCTCTCAAAACTTACAGAAACCGGCGAGCCGCGCGGGGATTGCGAACCACAGCCTAACGAGTCGGTGAAGATCCAAGCTTACTTTATATTAAAATCGATATATTCGGCTCTGGCTTTTAGCTTCCGCTCCTCAGTGAGCTTGAGCGCGTCGTAAACTCGTTTGAGATAGGCTTTGCCTTTCTTAGAGTGCGCGGCCTCATCAATCAAAGAAATCTCAAGAGGATTCTCATCGGTTAGTCGACCAAATATTTCTGGCTCGAGATTATGCTCGATGAACCGTTTCGCTACCGTCTCTCTCAGGCGCGAACAGCTGTCCCAGTCGAGCCATGAACCGCGCCCTAGCCGCCAGTTCGCGAGTTTCTCCGTATCTCGTGAAAATAGTTGGTCTTGGAAGCCCTTGTATACCGTGGTATAGGAATACTGAAGCAACTCGGCTTGTGATCGAGATTTATAGCCCAAGGCTCGACTCAAGAAAAACGCAGCGAGAAAGTTTTCGTCTGATCGATTTATAGGACCTGAAGCGCTTCGCAATGCGATCAGCCAAGGGTCTTCTCCGTAACTGTTAGGTACATCGTCAGGGGACGAGTGTCTGGCGATTGTGACAATCGTCGCCATGCGCCGCACCTCACCAGTGGCTAAGACTGTGGCAAGCATATTATGGTCTCGGCATAAAGCAGCTAGCCATGCCCGGACAGCTTCAGGATCAGCGTTTTCCGACTCGAGCGCGCGAATTAGCTCTTTTGCATCTGCCTTATTGATTATAGTTATTGCTGGCCCGATTCTAGCTGCGCAGAGCATAGCTTTTGCTGCCTCACCTGCGTATTCAGGTGAAACGAGTTCTGCCAATTCATCGTCAATACCAGGGTTCTTCCAAAAGGTTGGGAGCAACATGATATCTGGGCGCCGTTCCGCAATTTCTCTCACAACGCTGGGCTCGAGCCCTGAGATAATTTGCTCGGGTTTCATTTCTGCTAGAGCGTTGGAAGCAACACTAGATAACACGCCTTCTGATACGAGTGCAGAGTGGAAACGATTCGGTGAGCGGCGCCAAAGCTCCATGCCAAGGTAGCTACCGATTTCCAGCTGTTCTTCAGCATCGTTGGACTGTTCCAACATTTCGAGAAGAAACTCGAATACGGCATCATCTACTCTGCCAGTAGTTCGCTTTATAGCTTGGTAGGCCACAAGTTTGCGAATGGACCGGGCCTGCTTTCTCCCGCCATTATCGATGGCCGACAACGCCGAAACAGCAGTCACCAGATCTGGCGGATGACGTTCCAACAGGCTTTCGTATAGCGAACATAACGGCAACATAGCGCGTCGTCCGCCATCAACGTCGCCCCCGATGCGTTTAAGGAACTCACGTAGGGTCGACGCAGATGGAGTCGCTAAATCAGCTAACAAAGGCATCACAGCCTCCGAGGCGGCAAGCTCATCCACCACGATAGCGTTCGGAAATTTCGACCGGAGCTGACGATCTGCCTCCGGCACGAACTGTAGGTCAAGAACGATTCCCTTGCCGGATCGATCCATTCCTGAAAGCGTGCAGAAGCCAAACGAACGGCGCAGTCTTGGCCATTGCTGCATCCAGAGGTTTGTCACTACCTGTTCGTCTGCGACAGGGTCGGTGGCTTCTATGACCACCTGATGTGTCGGATTCGAATACAGAGCATGAAAAATTGATGCAATGCGCTCGGTTGGGTCGATTCCGATTGGTGTTGAACTTGCCGTAACAGCAATCGGTTCCACAAAGCGAGACTTTAATTCTTTATCTATGGGACGTCTGAATGTTTCCAGTAGAGGCTTTACGGAAATCAGCCTAGCAAGGTCAGCATTTTCGATGATTAGCGAGTGAGTCCAGACGCAGCCAGGGCGAGGCATTTCTGGTGCTGACCACGTTCTCGCGAGAACGTATTTTCCGCTTTTTTCGAGAGGATACCCCGTCAGATAACCACCAGTGGGCGGCTTTAGGCCCGGCCCCGATAGGTCACTCATAACTAGCATAATGCGGGCATCCGACATATCTATCGGAAGTGAGCTGGAAATAAGTCTGTGACCGTCGCTATAGCCGTGCAGCGCTTGATGGACAAGAATTGTGGACATTATTTCATCAGCCATTCTAGTGGCTTAGTTATATCCGAAGTGACAGTGCTGTCGTCTACGACTTTAATCCGATCGGATGCTCGTTCCAAGTCTCGAAGCTTATCGGTTTCGGGGAAGTTATCATCCTTTTCCGGATCCTCATAAACACCTCCCTGCGCACTTAGCCCCCACACCTGCCAAATCCAAGGGTCGCGGCTGCTGCGTAAGTACTGGCTTAATAGAGGCAATTTACTATCAAGAATCTCAGCCGGCGTCAGTTCTTCTCCTTCGACCCTGTCCCATGCTGAGATGAGCAGGGCCAAACGTCTCTCGCCAATATCTAGTTCTCCAGACATCAGCATCTGCAGGAGATCCACGATCCGTACCTGAGTCGGCGCAAGATCTGCACTCCACTCCACTGGCTCCGTCTTATGGGCTGCGGCCCCCATCTGCTTCCGCAACGTATTCCACTCAGCGAGCCAAGCCGGCATCTTAATCGTATCGCCGTTGATGATAAGTACGAGCGCCGGTGCTCTAAGCGTTACCAGTGTCCCCTTGTCCAAATCCCGACGCTCCCACATCCGCGAGAAGTCTTCGCCTGGTAGGTCCGGAAATGACACCTCAACTTTCTGACCACCACCATTTTTCAGCTGCATTGATACATCCTTTGCACCGCTCAGTTGAGTCCGTTGCTGGATGTTTCCGGCTCGCCAACGCTTGGCTAGGTTGTTAAGGTGCTCGTAGTTGCCATTGCTGAGACGATCGAAAGATAGTGCCGTTTTGGACCCGGCCTCACGGACCATGTGCCACAGAGCTGCAAGAAACGTCGTCTTGCCTGACCCGGGCAATCCCACGATAGAAATGTGAATTTCTCCGTCCATCACTCATCCCCCGTATCGGTCAGGCGGTCAATCATACGTTCGAAGACTGGGCGTGAACCTTTGACTATCTCAACTATAGGTTTGTTCGGTTGCAACCAGTATGACAACAGGTCGGCGACTCCATCTCCCCGCTCGATTTGCGTGCAATCCCTTGGCGATGCAGCAACCGCGAATGAGTCCACTCCGCCCAGGTACGTGGCGTGATCATCTCTGATCGAGGCTACCAAACTTTCGAAATCTTTTAGCACCCGTGTTGGATCCCCAGACACGACCACTGAATCCCTTTTGGTCAAAACGATCGCTAGCCGACATCCTTCACGAATCGCCCGCGCTTCGACCAAGGCGTCGACGATTTGGTGTGCGATGGCTTTCACTTCATGCCGTTGCTTGGGCTCAGCTAATTGAGCGCCATTCACTAGAAGAGTTATGCAATCCGCTCGCCTTATCTCGAAGAACTCATCGGCCTGAGAAATCTGGTCTGTGACCGACAGGTAGTCCTCACCTGAGCGGTCGCTTATGAACAAGGAAATCAGCCCTAAATCTCCTTGATGCAGATCAAGGTGAAAAAACGTTGCATCTGCGCCGCGGATTGTTCGCTCTGTATGCGGAATGTCCCGTCGGGATACCACCCGAGCAAGGTGGCACACCTTCTCAAAGCCGATAAGGGTAGAGGAGCCTGCAAAAGCTGCTCCTGAGAGGGGGGCCGTCTGTAGGAGATCGAAGACGCCGGCGATTAAGCTAGTCTTCCCCGAGTCGGCGGGTCCTATGAGGCTGACCGACCTCGAAATGTAACGGCGCTGCAAGTCTGAAGCGTCTTCGCGACGGAGCGTTTCACCGGACGACAGCGCGATTGTTGACTCTGATGGTTTAGATGGGGCCTCTGTGTCGTCAGCTTCTGGGATATCATCAATGGATAAGATCCCGGCATGAGGGCACTCTCCGACCTCGTACCCTTCCACGCATTTTCCATCAGACGCAAAATTACAATCGGCATTTTTACATGCAAGCTGCTGAGTCCCCATTTGATCAATCGCCTACGTGGAGGAAGAGATGCTCACGATAGAAAAGCTCAGCGAGCTTAGCAGCTGGCATTGAAGCCTCAGATGGCAATCCGGTCATGGTGGCCCACATCTGAAGCCACGCATCATCGAAGCCCATATCGACCCTTTTCTCTAGAGCGAAATGCAGAGGAGTTGTCACGGGAGAAATCCTCGCACACTTCGTGATCTCAGTGATCCAGTCAGCATCAGCGGCGTTCACTGCTTCAGATACCTTGATGCTGGTGGCGGTGACTCCTGCTCGGGTCAGAAGCGATCTTACCGATGCGGGCCCAGGCGATATACTGGTCAATGCACCCAACTCGTTACCCAAGATCAACGGTTTGAGTGCGGCGTCGATGTCACTAAACGACTTGCCGAGCGTGCCGCTGTGGTCACCGATCAACCACCACAGCATCTGGAGCTCCTCTTCGCCTAGCCAGACTTGGCGTAAAAGACTGTTCGTTACATGGTTTGAGCCCTTGACGATTTCCCCCAAGGCGTCTTGGGCAGCATCTCGAAGCTGGTTAAGCTCGCTTTGCCAGAGTGTTGGCGACATCTCAGCTAGTGCCTCTTGCGAGACCTCGAATTTTACTGTTGCCGGTTTGATTTCGAAGTCCTCGGCAGTTGGGCGCTCGTGCTTTGTCCGGGACAGTTCGGCTAAGGCTCTTCGGGCACGTTCAACGAGGTCCATGGGCAAATCAGGGGTACGCGCTCCCTCGAAGGAAGCGTTGAGTACCGCGATCGCAGCGTCAGGCATTCTGTTAAGCAAAAGTGAAAGCACGGCGGCTGACAGGAGTTGCAACTCTCTTCGGCAGTCCTTCGGATCAATGGTCGAGCCGTTTCCTGACA
The DNA here is from genome assembly GCF_024168645.1 of Pseudomonas sp. GGS8. Lineage (NCBI taxonomy): Bacteria > Pseudomonadati > Pseudomonadota > Gammaproteobacteria > Pseudomonadales > Pseudomonadaceae > Pseudomonas > Pseudomonas sp. GGS8. The sequence continues at coordinate 1,893,021 of NZ_JALJWF010000001.1, forward strand.
GAGAGGTAAGTAGGGCCTGATGCTGCTTGTTTAGGGCTTCGACTTTGCCGCCGCTCGCAGCCGCCACAGTCGCAAAAGCGTAACGGACTAGGACCTCTACGGTATCGACATCTGCGACCGTGGCGGTGTTGATCACGCCTTTCCACCTACGCCCGATGATTTCGCTGTCGTTCATAAACGCGTCCGCATACCAGCCCGCGAACTCAGCACTCACCTCAGGGACTTTTGTCATGCTCAATTCTCCAGTTTGGCGACTTCAGCCGCGATCTTGTCCATGATGTCCAACTGTGCTGCGCGGATCAGGGCTCGCCCATATCGCTCCGGCTCAGGGAGCTTCATCTCGCCCGGCTCAAGTAGGTTCAGTGAGACTGCAATTTGTCGCCGCTGACTACTTGAAAGGCTCCAGAATCGGTAGAGCAAGTCCCGGGTATCTTCCTCACCCATGGTCGCCTCCGCGTCTTGAATTGACTGTGATTCGGACAAGTGATCCTGCAATTTAGTGGCTGGAGTCTCTGCCGTCACAGTGTCACAACTGGAACCGCGAAGATCGCCTTCTTCTGGGATCGATATAGAGGAAGCGAAGTAATCTTTACGCTGAGGACTCTGCATAGCGATGAACATTTCAGGAACATCTTGCAGCCGGCGCTGATAAACCCGAACATCAACGCGTCGCTCCTCTCCAGCGCCGGCAACCTTCAGCTGAATCAGATTGTATCCCGGGTTGTAAGGCTGCTCGCGACGGGACGGGTTCACCGCGGCTGCTGCGAGGCGTACATAGCTTGCATCCATATGCAGTCGTTGTTTGTGCTTATGGCCAAAGACTTGAAAGGCGGCGCGAGTATTTAACGCATCCTCGACAACCTCGCCATCCTCAAGCCAGTCAATAGGGTGGTGGCATAGAACCATGTTCAGTGTGTTTGGTGCAGGATTGAGCACGGTTTGTAGCGGGCTAAGGTAAAGCCCCCGTTCCTTGTCATCCTGCCCTTCACGACCGGACAGTAGTGTAGATGTCAGCCCATAGATCCTAAGGCTCACACCGGCGTCGAGAACGATGTCTTGATGCCAAAATGGTTTGGATGGCCATATTTGGCACATAAAACGAGCGGCAAAAGCGTTGTATGCGGCGTGAGCTTCGAGCAAGAGCTGACCGCTAGCGGCGTCGCCAAGTTGCTGTCTTAGTTTCCATTCGCGATCCTGAAGTGAAGCAGAGGAAATCGCATGCTGCACGTTCTGAATTGGGACGCTTGCCTTGATAACCGCTCGATCCACGTCGTGGTTGCCCGGTACTACAAAAATGCGCTCCTTAGGGCAGCCGGAGATGTCCGCTAACTGCTCTATCCAGACCTGAGCTGTCTGGTATTCAGCTGGGGCCGCCCGGTAGGCGATGTCACCCCCAATCAGAATCGCGCCCACTTTACCTAGCGTTTTAACTTGTTCCTGAAGATCACGCATCATACGTGTGCGTATCGAGTAGTCAGGATCCATCTCTGGTTGGAGGCATTCTGGTGACTTGAAATGGATGTCAGATATGTGCAGCATCAACATGAACGCTATCCCTCGCCGCGACTGGCTCGACCCGGCCACGTGCCAATAAATTATGTGTGAAAGAGCCTAGGCGGGACTAACTACCTAGGCCTACCAGGCAGTCGCCTAGGGTGTGATGTTTCCAACTGCACAACTCTTCACAAACAGCCGTTGAATTCGCCTCATTCCTTTGTCTCACAGATGCAGATCCTAACTACTCCAAGCAGGCACCGAAACTGAGCCTGAGGGGGGAAGCAATTCTACACAATCCCTAACTGACGACTACGGTCGCATCTACATCAGCCGCTAAGGATGTTCAGGAATTGCATCAAAGGATGTGCAGCAACGCATTAGTTAAGCTCGCCGGTTAGGGGCTACAGACGGATTGGTACTCGTACTGGAAGTGGCGTGTTGATCCAGTTGCACTGGCTCAAAGCCCTTAGGCCTGCGGCCCGCACTTGTGGATCTCCTTCGAGCGATCGCAAGGTCACGATGATGCTCACCGGCAAAGCTTCAGTAAGGTCTGGCTCGTACGCTCGAAGCCGAGCTTTTGCCTGCAACCCCCACTGTTTTCCGGCTGCTCCGTTTGTGAAGCTTTTGCGATGTACTTTTACTGGTGACCATTTGCTGCCAGAGGATATTTGGGCGATTTCATATCCGCTTTGACCTTCCTCGCTGTCCATCGGAACCATGCCTTTGATGGTATCGCCGGTAATCACACCGAAGCTCAATTCGACGTTTGCGCGCACGTACTCACTACCTGCGTTTGGGTCGAGAGGCGGTGCATAGGCCGCTGTTATGATGATCTCTCCTCGGAATTTTCCGTCCTGAATCAGCACATCAGGGATTGGGTAAGGCGTCTTTCGCCATCGCATGTTCCCTGGCACCAGGTTGGCCTGAAATACCAACGTGAAGCTGTCATCAGAATCGTAGAGCGCCTTTAGGACATCATCAGGTCGGCCGGCACCCAGGTAGCGCCGGTGGAAGGAGTCGTAGTCAGGCGAAGAGAGTTGCGCAGCATGAATCATCAGCGCCTTCACCAAGGATGGCGAAGGGTTGAGCGTCGGCCTACCAACGAGTGCCTGCCAGGCATGAGCTGCCATGCTCGATGCGAGTGGAGCAGCGTAGCTCGTACCAAATCCGTAATGCAGCCTATCGTCAGGCCCAAGAACCTTGAGGCTGGCCAAGCCAGCATTCCAAGGAGCATGAACACCACCGCCCACGTGGGTAATATCCGGTTTGGGGGTGAATACCGGACCTGGGCCACACCGCGAGTAGGGCGCAGGATGGCCAGCACCACTGAGAGCGTCAGCTGCATCGATGTGCGCGATCGATCCAACAGTCAGAGCACGTACAGACTCCCCAGGGCAGGAAATTCGGTCGTCAAGAGTCGACGGAGTCTGCCATTGCCGACGTGGTAGGTCGTTGTAGTTGCCGGCCGCTACTACGAATAGAACTTGGTACTTGTCGCTCAGCTCATCCAGGGTCATGGCGAAATCGCTGAAGAGACTTTCGTCGCAGGACTCACCCCCTATAGAGATGTTCCATATCTTTACATCTGGGCGGCGCTGGACGGCAGCTCGAAGTCGTAGCTCCAGATCACTCATATGTGAGCCGGAGATCTCCAGCGCACAGACATCGTGGATCTGGGCAGGCGTTGTTGGCAGCCAAGCATGCTTGTCGTTGAAGTGAGCCCCGCCAGCGATGAGCGAGGCGACAGCTGTTCCGTGTTCGAAGTTCGTGTCAGGAGGCAGGACATAGGTGTCCCGGGTTTTGACGTAGTGCTCGATAAGCTTTGCGTCTGTACTGACCCCAGTATCGAAGACCGCTACGGTCGGTAAGCCGATTGACTGTTCTGTCGGTTGGGCCTGGCTCGCAGAGGTCCCGCTTTGGGGTTTCAGTACTGTGTTTCGTGGACGGAATACCTGCTCTGCGTAGATCGACCGGATGCCGGGAAAGTCCAGAATCATGTCCAAGGAATCGCCTTGAATCTTGTCGAGATCCTGAATACCGATGATTGGAAGGCCACGACCTTGGGCGATTTCGACGAATGGCAACGACAGTGATTTCAACGTGCGTAGCACTGTCTCGTAGTTGAAGGTGTTAAGACTGTCATGCTGATACTGGAATAGTCTCAGTACTGCTCGCCCATGATCGAGCAATTGCTTGCTCCCCGCGGGATTTCTCCGTTGACGATCCCACGGTTGGATTGCTTCGATTGCACTCAAATTACAACGGATCTTCTTGGTGTTGCGCTGAAGGATGACGCGACTCAATGCGCTCAGGCTGTGTGCTGATGCGCCGACAAGCATTTCATCGATTCGCGCGTGGCCGGCCGGCTCTAGGCTTGCTTCTTCCGCAAGCACAGTGGGTCTATGGCTTTTCGCAATCCCTTTTTCACGCAGTTTGAGTACGAGGTGAGTTAACGCTTGAGGATGCAGCACCTGCTCGTGGGCAAGTACCAAATGGGCGTCTGTGAGATTTTTGGAAAGCGCCTGCCGGTAGGCGGCATCGACTACTACGAGCTCTTTGCCACCTCCGCCAGGATTGCCTTCAATAGAGGAAAGATCCTTAGGCTGAAACGGGATGTGTAAAAAAGGATTCTCAACCCTAGCATTCAATGGCTGCTGTGCGGGTGTGTTCTTGCGGGCCACTACCGATCTCCTCCTTGAGGATCTTTGTTATTTGCCTAGTCGATAGGTCGTACAGCCTCCCTAGGGTTCTCAGGGAGAAGTACCTTGGCGCCCATCCATTAAGCCACCTAATTTCTGACTCAACAGTAGATAGCACTCGGCCACTTGTCAGCGCAAGATTTAATCCCAGCCGGCGAAATAGCTGGTCCTCGTCGATCCCGGACTTATTTGATAAAACTGCCGCTCGTTTTGTATCAAGGCATACCTGCTCAATGTTTGCGCCGGTTATCCCTACCGATAAGTGAGCGAGGTCGTCGAGATTCAAAGTCTCGCAGCTGAATGGTTCCAGATACTGTCTCCAGAGTAATTTGCGCAACGCCAGATCTGGTTCGGCCATCGGGATACGGAAACTGAAGCGACGCCATATCGCGGGATCCAACAGCTGATCATGGTTGGTAGCGGCGACAAGAATCGTGCTTTCTGGCACTGCGTCGATGTTCTGCAGCAGGGCAATGACCACTCGCTGCAGCTCACCAACATCCCTCTCATTGCCGCGGGCGCCGGCCAATGCATCGAACTCATCTAGGAACAGTATGCAGGGCCTCTGCTGAGAGTATTCGAACACCCGTCGTAGGTTGCGGCTGGTCTGCCCCAGAAGGCTACTCACCAGGGTGTCGCAGCGTACAGTCAGCAGCGGCAGCTCGAGATTCGCGGCAATGTAGCGAGCGAGCCTGGTCTTCCCTGTGCCAGGAGGGCCGTAAGTCAGCAAACGGCTAGCCATGGCTGCGCCTACTCGAGCTAGCTCGTCGAACCTGCGGATGTTTGCCAAGAATTCCTGTACTCGACTCTCTACAGCGCTGGGCAGTAGGAGGGACTCTTTATCGATCGCCGGATTACTCACATCGACCGTGTGCAGATGACTTTCACCATCGGTGGGTAGGTTTGAGAAGCTGAAACCATGTGCTGCATCTTGAGCGCTGGCAAGCGCCGCCGGAGCCCTGGCAAGTCGCTCTCTGATCATGCGGGCCTGCTTTTTGTCGCCATCGCTCTCCAGCTTGTCTGCCAAAAGGCCCGCATAGTTCGAGGCCATGCTGGCATTAGCCTTGAGAGCTCCGTCTAGGATCTTCAAGATTTCGGAGAGGTATTCCACGGAATGATTCGCTCAAATGGTTAACTGTTTCGGATTTCGGCGTGAGTGTAGCGTATTAATCTGAAATCGTTTCGCTTTCATCGGCTCCTGATTCACTATGGCGTGTAGCCACCTCGGAAGTCCGTATGATGGAGACCGTATGGTGTGAGCTCGTGCGAACATTTTGGCGCTACGTTGGTGTCGTGGTCTTTGAGTGCTGATCAACGAGGCCAGCCCAATTGCTGACTACGATAATCATCGGGTTACCAGTTTGATGGGGTGGGTATGGAGCAAAAAGAGCAAATTGAGCCGCTTTTGGCGACAGTGCATGCACTTCTGCGGGCTGACGGGGCTGACGATGCAGCTGATGTGGTACGTGACTATCCCGCCATGGCGGAGCTTTCGGGACAGGACAATTGGAATGGTGGAACTCAGTATTGGGACATCGTGTTCAGAGTGCCAACATTGGACTACGTCCGCCTAGGTGCAAAACGGAGCCTGCTAGAAGAGCAGATCACTGCTGGACTCAAGGCTGTCACCGAGCATGAGCCATTTGATTACTATTCTGCCGCGATCGTCCTCGACAAAGAATTTCGAGCGGATTGGCGATCTGGTACGTCGGAACTGCCGAAAAGGGTACGTCAAAACATCCTCGATGGCCTCCGGCTAGACGACGTGAAGTGGTATGGCCGGTTGAACGATGTTGAATTTTTGAGCCGACTTTATGAGCTTGAGAAGTTGCCAACCACAGACCACCGCTATAAGGACGCTGCAGGCGATATCTGGCAGCATCGATTGAACAACGATGATTGGGAGAACGATTGGGTTTACAACGACAGTCGCTTTCAGCTTGTGGATGGCGGTGCAGAGCTGTTTCTGCGTTTCTTGTGTGAAATGGTTCATCCTCTGGTGCGTCCCGACCGTGATGAAGCGCTTAACCTCGTGGTACAGCTCAACGACCAACTCAAGGGTGCCGGATGGGAGTTGTACGAAGAAGAGTTGATAGCTGGTCGTCCTCGCTTTGCTTTCCGAACGATTGAGAACAACTCTGCCCGGTCCGTTGTGCGAGCGAAGGCTGTTGCGGAAGCGCTGAACGCTGGATGGATGGCAAAGCAGATCGAGCGTCTAGAGCACGCCATAGATAGCGACCCAGAATTGGCTATAGGTACAGCTAAGGAGTTGGTGGAGACCTGCTGCAAGTCCATTCTCACTAAATGTGAAATCACCTTCACCAAGTCAGACGACCTGGGCGACTTGACCAAGAAAGTCGCGAAGGCGCTTAAACTGGTGCCGGAGGGAGTTAGCGACGCAGCGAAGGGGGCTGAAAATATTCGGTTGATTCTGCGCAACCTAACCAGCATCACGAGTAACTTGGCACAGTTGAGAGGTCTGTATGGCACTGGGCACGGAAAGGATGGCCAGCACCGCGGACTTCAGCCGAGGCACGCTCGTCTTGCAGTTGCCTCGGCGGTGGCCTTCATCGATTTTGTGTCCGAGACACATCGGTACAGAGAGGAATCGCAGAATTTCGAGCAGGCCGACTAGAACAAGAATCCTTCGGCTCACTTGGCTGAGAAAACACTCCTGGCCTCTGTTAGCCCTCGGTATCACTGCCGCTGGTCTGTCTGGTAGTCGCGCATGATGGTTGTGTCAAACTATGTTGTAAGAAGTTCAGTGCTTTATTCAAAAGCTCAGTGTGGCGGTGTCAATCTATGTTGTGATCCGGCTTTCGATTCGTTCCGGTTTCGCCCAATGTTTCTTGGGGTGCTTGTGTCAGACTATGTTGTAAGCACCCAACAATAAAAATCGCAGCCTACGGTTGCGATTTTTTTTACCTGAACGAAGGACATATCCGATGGACCGATTCCAGGAAATGCAGGTCTTCGCCGCTGTCGCCCAGGACCAAGGTTTCTCGGCGGCGGCGCGGCGTTTGGGGATGTCGGCGGCCAGCGTTACCCGGGCAGTGGCGGCGCTTGAGCAGCGCATTGGCACTCAGTTGCTGACGCGCACTACCCGCAGCGTGCATTTGAGCGAGGCGGGTCAGCGTTACCTGGAGGATTGTCGGAGAATTCTCGCCGAGGTGCAGGAAGCCGAGGATTCGGCCGCCGGGAGCCATGCCCAACCCCGTGGGCAACTGACGATCACGGCGCCGGTGTTGTTCGGCGATTTGTTCGTCACGCCGCTCGTGGTCGGTTACCTGACTCAATTCCCTGAAGTCAGCATCAACGCGGTACTGGTCGACCGGGTGGTGAGCATGGTCGAGGAGGGCATTGATGTGGCTGTGCGCATCGGTGAGTTGCCTGACAGTAATCAGCATGCCATTCGAGTAGGCGAAGTGCGGCGGGTGATCTGCGCTTCCCCTGGTTTTCTGACTGACCATGGTCGGCCTCGGCATCCTGCAGATTTGAGCCGTGCCCCGATCATCGCCACCTCGTCCATCGGGCAGCCCAGAAGCTGGCCGTTCCTTGAAGCGGGAGAACCGATCAGCGTTCGCCCGGAACCGCGTCTGGTGGTCTCCGCCAATCAAGCGGCTATCACAGCCGCCGCCATGGGGCTGGGGTTGACCCGAGTCCTGTCGTATCAAGTGGCGAGCAAGATCGCCACCGGTGAACTGGAAATCGTCCTGGCTGACTTCGAACTGCCGCCATTGCCCATTCATGTGGTCTACCAGGGCGGGCGCAAGGCCCCGGCGCGGGTTCGCAGTTTTGTGGACTTCGCGGTGAAGGTGCTGCGCGAACACCCGGCCCTGCACGGCTGAAGGGTTATTGCGCTGGCTGAAATAATGGATTGCATTTGCTGGTCATTCTGTTGTTTTGGCTGCGGGTGGAAGATGGGCCCCTATCGGCGCCGATCTTTCCTGAACGGCGCCACCACCCAGCGGAATCGACCATGCAAGCCATCAAACTCTACAACTTCCCACGTTCCGGCCATGCTCACCGTGTCGAGCTGATGCTGTCTTTGTTGCAACTGCCGACCGAGCTGATCTTCGTCGATTTGGCCAAGGGCGCGCACAAGCAAGCGGACTTTCTGGCGCTCAACCCGTTTGGCCAGGTTCCGGTGATTGAGGATCAAGGCCTGGTATTGGCCGACTCCAACGCGATCCTGGTCTACCTTGCGCAGAAATACGGCAACGGTCGCTGGCTGCCAACCGATCCGGTTGGTGCGGCCAGGGTGCAGCGCTGGTTGTCGGTCGCCGCCGGGCCGATTGCCTTTGGCCCCGGCAGGGCAAGGCTGATCACTGTGTTTGGGGCGCCTTACAACGCTGAAGAGGTGATCGCTTATTCCCACACCTGGCTCAAAGTGATTGATCAGGAACTGGGCGCAACGGCCTATCTGGCCGGCAGCGAGCCGACCATCGCCGACATCGCCGCGTACAGCTACATCGCCCATGCCCCGGAGGGCAATGTGTCGCTGGATGACTACGCCAACATCCGCGTCTGGCTGGCGCGGATTGAAGCCTTGCCAGGGTTTGTCGGCATGCCGCGCACCGTTGCCGGTTTGCAAAAAACTGCCTGATGCTCACGGCCCGAGCTCAGCCGGGCTGTTCTTATTGCGCAATGAGCGCAGGGGAGAAGCCGTTATGGAACATTCACCTTGGCACGCAGGCGAGAAACAATTGCAGGCTCACGTGGGCGTCGCCGAGCGAATGGACACATTGGGCCGTAGGGTGATTCGCCGCGAGATGCCGGATCAGCACCGCACGTTCTATCAGCAACTGCCGTTCATGCTGTACGGCGCGGTGGATGCTGACGGCAACCCTTGGGCCAGCATTCTTGAAGGGGCGCCGGGTTTTGCGAAGTCCCCCGAGCCCGGGCTGTTACAGTTTGCCAGCCTGCCCGGCCATGACGACCCCGCACAACTGCAAGACGGGGCGGCGATCGGGCTGCTCGGTATCGAGCTGCACACTCGACGTCGCAACCGTCTCAATGGTCGAGTCGGTGCTGTAACGGCGAGCGGCTTCGAGGTGACGGTGGAGCAATCCTTCGGCAATTGCCCGCAATACATTCAATTGCGCCAGTTTCGCTCGGTGCCATTGGCGGATCCGGCGACCCGTATCACGCAGCATCTCAATGAGCTGGATGACACGGCCAAAGCCATGATCGCCGGCGCCGATACCTTCTTTGTCGCCAGCTATGTGGACGTTGATGGCCAACGCTCGGTGGACGTTTCTCATCGGGGTGGCCAGGCCGGTTTCGTCCAGGTAGAGGGCAATCGCCTGACCATCCCGGACTTCGCCGGCAACCTGTTCTTCAATACCTTGGGTAACCTGCTGATCAACCCTAGGGCCGGTTTGCTGTTCATCGATTTCGAGTCGGGCGACCTGCTGCACCTCAGCGGTCGCACGCAAGTCATCCTCGAAGGGCCGCAGATCGAAGCCTTTCAAGGGGCCGAGCGGCTGTGGACATTCGAGGTGGAGCACGTGGTGCGTCGGCCCGCGGCGTTGGCCTTGCGCTGGCGCTTTGACGGCGTGTCGCCCACCAGTTTGCTGACCGGCACCTGGGCACAGGCCAACGCACGCCTGCAAGCCCAAGCGTTGGGGGATCGCTGGCGGCCGCTGCGCGTGATGCGCATCGAGCAGGAAAGCCACAACATCCGTTCGATCTATCTGGAGCCTGCCGATGGCGCCGGATTGCCGGTGTTTCAGGCCGGGCAACATTTGCCCTTGCGGTTCAACATCGCAGGCGATGTGCATATCCGCACGTACAGCCTGTCGAGCGCGCCATCCGATGACTTTTTCCGTATCAGCGTGAAGCGTGAAGGCCTGGTGTCCTCGCACCTGCATGAGCAGATTCGTGTCGGCGATGTGCTTGAAGCCCGCGCGCCTCAAGGGCATTTCACCGTGGCGCCGAGTGAGCGTCGGCCGCTGGTGCTATTGGCCGCCGGCGTGGGGATCACGCCGCTGCTGTCGATGCTGCGAGAGGTGGTTTATCAAGGCCTGCGCACGCGGCGCATCCGCCCTGTGTGGTTGTTCCAGAGCTCGCGGACCTTGGCCGATCAACCGTTTCGCCCTGAGCTGGATCGCCTGCTCGACGGCCTCGGTGATGAGGTGCGGGTGCTGCGTTTGCTCAGTCAGCCGGAGTCCGATGCCCGTGAGGGTGAAGATTACGACCTGACAGGGCGCATCGACGCCGACTGGCTCAAGACCACTCTTGAGGTGGAGGACTACGACCAAGTGGATTTTGTCCTGTGCGGTCCGGGAAGTTTTACCCAGGGGCTGTACGACGGCCTGCGGGATCTGGATGTCACAGATTCAAGGATTCATGCCGAAACCTTTGGCCCGTCGACGCTGCGTCGCCAGCCGGACCCGGACGCGGTGGTCATCGAGCAATTACCGGCCGCCACCGTTTCGGTGCCCGTGGTGTTCCAGCGCTCGGCCAAAGAAGCGCGTTGGCAGCCGGACGGCGGCAGTTTGCTGGAGTTGGCGGAGAGCCGTGGCCTGCGCCCGGAATTCAGTTGCCGCGGCGGTTCCTGCGGGACCTGCAAAACCCGGTTGATCAGTGGAGACGTGAATTATCCACAGCCCCCGGCAGAGGTTCCCGATGCGGGAGAGGTGCTGATTTGTTGTGCGGTGCCGGCGCAGGGTTCGCAGCCGTTGGTGCTCGACCTTTAGAAAAAGATCGCCGCCTTCGGCAGTTCCTACAGGGTGTAAACAAATCCTGCGTAGGCGCTGCCGAAGGCGGCGATCTTTTGATCTTCTGGCAGTCCTACAGACGATGATTTTGGGGGATGTTTCCGACAGGTTTTGACGGTTGTCGGGTGGGAAATGGAGTGGATAGGCTTTGGGGGTCGCTGCAAATTCAGTGATCGGGTTTGGTCGCCCAGGTTTAGAATGGCGCACTTTTGTGCTTGCTTCATGGCGAGCTGTGCGTGGGAGGGCTTAGGCCCTGCCGGGTTCCATTCCCTGGTCGACCAACCCGCGTACGGTTCGCCACCCTTCTGCTTGGTCGCAGTGTTGGCGAACTCCAGTTCTCGAATGGAGTGTCACCATGTTCAAAGCAACACCAAATCCGCCCGAAGCGGACGACGTTTCCCCCTACGAATCCCTCGATTCAAAAAAACTCAACGAAGCCGCCGAGCGTGCGCTCGATCACTACCTCAACCCCTCGGCCCTCAAAGCACCGGTCGCCCGCAAGCCGAGCACGATGTTTATGGTTGCGCCGGATATCAAAGACGAAGACCTGTTGGCCCACACCTGTGAGTCGTTGGCCCAGGCCAGTGTGATGGCGAGTGACTTTGCGGGGTATCTGGAAGGGCCGCACCGGCACACGGCGATGGCGATTCAACAGATCGTCATGCTGGCGGAACTGGCGGTGAACCGGATGCTGGATAACGTCGCCATACCAAAACCTGCGCCACACAGCTGATTTGATGTGGGATCGGTAGTGGCGAAAAGTCAGGTGATCATTGCCCGCAAGCCGATAGCTGAGTAGGGTAGGGAGCAGAGCGAAAAGGGCCTTGGGAGGCCCTTTTTGCATTTCAGGGATTGGTTTTCATGGTCTTTTTCACACGCTTGATCGTTTTGCTGGCAGCCGTGTTGCTCAACGGTTGCGAGCAATCGGACGCGCCACCACTCGATCAACAACTCTACGTCTGGCAACGGCAATGGACGCCGGCCCATGACGCCGCGCTGCGTGACAGCCGCGCCGACTTCTCGACCTTGCGCGTGCTGGCCTTGCAGGCATTTCCACAGTCTGGCTGGAGCCGGGCGCGGATCGATCCGACGCTGCTCAAGCGTGATGGCCGACCGCTGATTGCGGTGGTTCGTCTGGATGGCCAGCTCAACGGGCTAGACCGGGACGAGGTCACGGCGCAGATCCAGCAAGTGCTCAGCGATTGGCAAGGGCAGGGGCTGACCCTGTCCGGCGTGGAAATCGACCACGATGCGGGCAACGCCCGGTTACCGGCCTACCGCGAATTCCTCACCCATTTGCGTGCCGTTCTGCCGGCGTCCTTGCCACTGAGCATCACCGCGCTGCCGGCCTGGCTCGACGGCCCTGAATTGCCGGCGCTCCTAACGACGGTCGACAGCAGCGTGTTGCAGGTGCACGCGGTGAGCGATCCACGGCGTGGGCTGTTCGACCCGGATCAGACACGGCAGTGGGCCAGGGCCTGGAGTCGCAACACATCGAAACCGTTTTATCTGGCGCTGCCGGCTTATGGCGTGGCGCTGTTGCCGGCGGCCGGGGGCGCGCCGGTCGTGGAAAGCGAAGTGCCCATCGAGCGAGGCGGCGAACGTCGGGAGTTGCTGGCAGACCCGCAGCAACTGAGCAAGCTCGGCGCCGAGTTGCGCGCCGATCCACCGGCCCATCTGGCCGGGCTTATCTGGTTTCGCCTGCCCCTGGCCAATGATCGCAGGGCCTGGAGCCTGACGACGCTGGGCGCTGTGGCGCGCGGCGATACGCTCGACAGTCATGTGGGGCTGAAACTCTCGGCGCAGGACGGCCTCTACGACATCAGCCTCAGCAACCAAGGCAACCTCGACAGTGCCTGGCCCGAACGCCTGACGCTGGCGGTGCAGGGCTGTGAAGGCGCCGATGCGCTGGCCGGATATGCGTTGCAACAGCGCCCGGATCTGCTTACCTTCAGCCGCCTGCGCGACGGTCGAATACCGGCCGGCGGGCAACGCGCCATCGGTTGGGCACGCTGTGCACACATTGATCAAGGAGGTTCGAATGTTCACCCGTAACTGGCCCCGCCATGTGCTTTGCCTGAGCCTCAGCCTGCCGTTGGGTTCGGCGCTGGCCTGCGGGCCGGACTTCCCCATGCGCCTGCTAGACAATCGTGGCCAGTCGCTGGCGGAACTGCCGGAAGGTAACTTCAACCTTGAGATCAACCGCCTCGGGCATGCCATCGCGGGACTGAACAATGTCACCGCCGCCACCAACGTTCCGGGGGACGGTTACGGCGACGCGCCCGATTACACCGATCAGCGCGATACCGCTGAACAGGCCGGTCTGACGCCTGAGCAACAAGCGCTGGTGAAACAACTGCGCAGCCTGACCGATGCCCGTCAGGTTGAAGAGCAAGGCGCGAACCTGCCGGCCGAACACAGGCTCTATCTGGCTGGCGCCGTGGCGTTCAACGCCGGTGACCATGGCCTGGCCGCCGACTATTTCCAGAAAGTGCTGGCGCTGCCGGCCGATCAACGCCCGTTGCGCAGCACCTGGGCGGCGTACTCGTTGGGCCGGGCGCTGTTTGCCATGAGTTCAGAAGCAGGCGCCGGCCCGGACCTGTTGGCTCAGTCCCGCAAAGCCTTTGAGCAGACCCGTCAACTGAACATCGACGGCTTCAGCGACCCGTTGGAACTGGGTGTCGCCAGCCTCGGCGAAGAGGCGCGAGTGTCCCGCACCGCGGGCGACTGGGACAACGCCATCCAACTCTACGCCACGCAGAACCTTCACGGCTCGGCGGTGGGCTACACCTCGCTGAAGCTGTTGATGGCCGATCTGGCGGCGATGCCCGATGATCAACTGGCCGAATTGCTCAAGGGCAAAACAGTGCAGCAACTGGTGACGGCATCGTTAATCAGTCGCCTGGGCTGGTCATTCGGTGATCAACCGCCGAACGAACAGAAACTGATCAAACTGCTGCAAAGCAGCACCCGTGGCAGTCTGGATAATGCCGATCGCCTGGCGGCGATGAATTATCAACAGGGCGATTACGCCAGCGCCAAAGCCTTCCTCGAACAGGCCGGTGACGGTGGCCTCGCGTGGTGGCTGCGGGCGAAACTGGCGGTGCGTGATGGCGATAAAAGCGCTGCCGCCGCGGCTTATGCCAAGGCGGCCCAGGCCTTCCCGCAGAACGAGTCCTGGGGCGAGCGGCGGACGCCCGACTGGGATTACGAAACGCTCCAGCCCAAATGCCGGGTCGAGGGTGAAAGCGCGATTCTGGCCCTGCAACGCGGGGATTATCTGCAGGCCTTCGATCAGCTCTATCGCAGTCAGAGCATCTACTGGTTCGATGCAGCCACCGTGGCCGAGCGGGTGCTGACCCTCGATGAACTCAAACAGTACGTCGATACCCAGGTGCCGGCACCGCCACCACTCAGCCAGCAGGATCGTGACAATTATGTGCCGTTGCCGGTCGCCGCGAGCCTGCGCAATCTGCTCGGGCGGCGTTTGTTACGTGAAGAACGTTACGATGAGGCTCCGGCTTACTTTGACAACGTCGATTTGCAGAACAAGGCCAAGGCGTATGGGCAATTGCGTCAGGAGGCGGACGCTGCCTGGTGGCCGACCAAGCGTGCTGCTGCCCTTTTTAACGCGGGTTGGCTGATGCGCGGGTGGGGAATGGAGATTCTCGGCTACGAAATGGCGCCGGATTACGCCTCATTGAGTGGTAATTACAGCCTTGAGAGCCGTGAGCTAAAGGTCGGTCCGTTAGTGGCTGAAGATGAAGTCCTGCGTCAGCAAGCCAGCGCCGCTCAACCCGATGAGCGCTATCACTACCGTTATGTCGCAACGGCTTTGGCCAGTCGTGCTGCCGATAATCTGCCTCATACCAGCCAGGCTTTTGCGGCGGTGTTGTGTGCGGCGGCGGGGTGGAACACCAGCCTTGAAGAAGAAAGCGCCTTCTATCAACGCTATGTGAAGGAAGGGCCGTACGTGGATTGGGCGGTGAATTTCGGTCACCAATGCCCTTATCCGGATTTCCAGAACGCAGACAAACGTTACGTTACCCAGGTGCTGAGCCCGGTCCGCTCGGCATTGCGACCGTATAAAAAGTGGCTGCAGATGGGCAGCGTGGCGGGGTTTACCGCGATTGCGCTGGTGTTGATCAACCGACGCCGGCGCAATGCACGATAGTCATCAGGCTTGTTGAACAAAGGTCAGCCGCACCGCAAAACCAATCAGCAGGCTGCCAAACAACCACTGCTGTACCCGCTGGGCCGACGGACTGCGTTGCAGCCAACGGCCCAGCGCAGCGCCGACCAGCGCGTAGGCGCTGTCGAACAACAACCCGACACCCACCAGCATCACGCCCAGCGTTGCAAATTGCGCGAGCACTGGCCCGGCGTGAGGTTCGATGAACTGCGGCAACAGCACCGAGCAGAACAGCAGCGCCTTGGGGTTGAGCAGGTTGGTCAGCAAGCCGCGTTGGATCGCCTCGCGCCAATGCGGTTTTTCGGTCGTTGCGTCTGTACCGTTCAAGCGCGGCAGCATTGTGGTGCGCAGGCACTGAATGCCGATCCACAACAGATACGCCGCGCCGACCAGGCGCACCACGTCGAAGGTCCAGGGCGCAGTCTTGAACAGCGTCGCCAAACCCAACGCAGCCAATGCCACATGACAACCACGCGCCACGCCCAGCCCCAACGCCGTGGCCAGCGCCGCGCCTTTGCCCTGACGCGCGCCGGTCTGCAACAACAGAATCATGTCCGGGCCGGGCAACAGGTACACCACTGTCAACGCCATGAAAAACAGCCAGAGTTCTGTCATGTTGCCCCCATTCGTTGTCGATTCGGTGCGGTCAGTCTACGGCCGAGGGGCAGGGCAGGTGGTTGCGTAGTCAGCTTCTAAAGCTTGGATATTTGGCATAACCTGCCAGTTTGTGACGATCGAACCATCAGGATCTGCCAAACCATGAAACTGGACGCCTACGACCGCAAAATCCTCGCGGCGCTGCAACGGGACGGACGCTTGAGCAACGTGCAACTGGCCGATGAGATCGGCTTGTCGGCCTCGCCCTGTTTGCGTCGGGTCCGGATGCTGGAAGAGGCGGGTGTGATTCGCGGTTATCAGGCCAATCTCGATCGAGATGAAGTGGGCCTTGGGCTGACGGTGTTTGTCGGGGTCAAGGTCGAACGGCATAACGATGAACAAGCCGAAGCGTTTCGCCTGGCCGTGACGGCATTGCCTGAGGTGATTTCGGCGTTTCTAGTGTCCGGAGAATCGGATTTTCTGTTGCAAGTTGTGGTACCGGACTTGCGCGCCTACGACCGTTTTCTCACCGGGCGATTGCTGAAATTGCCAGGTGTGAGTGATATTCGCAGCAACTTTGCAATTCACACGGTGAAGACGCCGGGGGCGTTGCCGTTGGGGCATTTGCCCAACTGAAAAGATCGCAGCCTGCATGGGAGCCGCCGCAGGCAGCGATCGTTTGAACTTTCTAAATCTGCGTCGCCATTCCCTCCACATTCATCGCCGCCTGACGCAAGGCCTCGGAGCGGGTCGGGTGTGGATGGCAGGTCAAGGCGATGTCTTCGGCCGAGGCGCTGAACTCCATGGCCACGCAATATTCGCCAATCATTTCGCTGACGCTCGGGCCCACAAGGTGCACGCCGAGGACTTCGTCGGTGCGCTCATCGGCCAGTACCTTGGCGAAGCCTTCGGTTTCGTGGTTGATCTTCGCCCGGCTGTTGGCGGTGAAGGGAAATTTGCCGACCTTGTAGGCGCGACCTTCGGCCTTCAGCTGTTCTTCGGTCTTGCCGACGCTGGCCAGCTCCGGTTTGGTATAGATCACGTTGGGGATCAGGTCGTAATTGACCTCGCCAGCCTTGCCGACGATCTGCTCGATGCAGGCCATGGCTTCGTCTTCAGCCTTGTGGGCGAGCATCGGCCCTGAAGTGACGTCACCGATCACCCAGACCCCCGCGGCTTCGGTGCGGTGGCCCTTGTTGGCGAGCATGCCGCGTTTGTCGGTGGCGAGGCCGACGTTCTCCAGCCCCAGGCCTTGGGTGTAAGGACGACGGCCGATAGCCACCAGCACGTAGTCGGCTTCCAGTAGCTCGGCGGTGCCACCTGCGGCCGGTTCGACACTGAGTTGAACACCGCTCGCCGAGGAGGTGGCGCTGGTGACTTTCGAACTCAACTTGAAGCGGATGCCTTGCTTGCTCAATGAGCGCTGAAGGGTTTTACCGGCTTCAGCATCCACACCCGGGCAGATCCGGTCGAGAAATTCGACGACCGTCACCTGAGCACCCAGGCGCCGCCATACCGAACCCAGTTCCAGGCCGATCACTCCAGCGCCGATCACCACCAGGTGCTTCGGTACTTCAGCCAGCGACAGCGCGCCCGTGGAGTCGAGGATACGTTGGTTGTCGATATCCACGCCCGGCAGGGGAGTGGGCTCGGAACCGGTGGCGATGATGATGTCTTTGGCGCTCAGCCGGGTCTTGCCACCCTGATTGTCGGTCACCGTGACGCTGCCCGGCCCGTCGATGTGGCCCCATCCTTTGATCCAGTCGACCTTGTTTTTGCGAAACAGAAATTCGATGCCCTTGGTCAACCCTGTGACGCTTTCATCCTTCTGCTTCATCATCTGAGCCAGGTTGAGTGCAGGTTTGACCTCGATCCCGAGGTTGGCGAATTCCGCCCCCATGGCCGCGTCGTAGAGCTCGGAGGCATGCAGCAATGCCTTGGACGGCATGCAGCCGACGTTCAGGCAGGTCCCGCCGAGGGTGGCGCGGCCTTCCACGCACGCCGCTTTCAAGCCCAACTGCCCGGCGCGAATCGCTGCGTTATAACCGCCTGGGCCGGCGCCCAGAATCACGACGTCATAGGTGCTCATGGTGCAACTCCTGGATAGAGAGGGACGGGATCGATAAAAAGTAGTCTTCAATAAAAAATTACGAACGTAATATGTGCGTTTCTCACCATTTCGGTCAAGGCTTCAGCTTGGCGACAGGTTCAGCGCTTTTAGATAGAACGACTCAGGACGAAAATTTCACCATTTTCGTTATATCGTAACGAATTGTGATGTGAGCAATGGCTGGGGTGGTATGCAAGTCGATCTCGATGGCGATGGAGCACAGATAGCAGGGCTGCCGCGCTTTCAGCAGGCGGTCGTTCAAGGACGTCGATTGCGCCAATGGGCAATCGGATTGGGTGCCTTGGCGGCCGCAGGGCTGGTGCTGGCGTTTTTTGTCGGGCTGTTTGCACCGCAGTCGCTCTGGCCCGCCCTGCTGGTCAATCAGAGCGCCGGTTTGCTGGTGTTGGTCGCCGGCCTGCAATCGGCTTGGTGGGTAGCGCTGTGGCGTGCACGAGCGATGAATCCGCCAGTGTTGGTGCCGGTGGCTATCACTGAAGAAGTCGTTGTCGCCGAAGGCTGGTACGAGCGGTTGCTGGACGGCATCAGTCAGCGTTGGCTGCGCTTGCTGGGGCAGATCGGTGCACCGACGCTCTGGCTTGGCGGCTGGGCGTTGTTGACGTTGTATAGCATCGAGCAGGTCTGGAACCTCGCCTTGCCGCCCGCCGCGTTAGGGTTGTCGGCCAGTGTCGGCGCGGCGTTGTCGTTGCTGCTGGCTTTCGGTTTGCTGGTGCTGGAGCGGCAACTGGCGCAGGAAAACGTCGCCCGATGGCCTGAAGCCGGGTCGTTGGCGCAGCTGACGCGGGTCGCGATTATTGGCCTGGTGCTCAGCGCCTTGTGTCTGTTGTTCGGCAGCGAAACGTCGGTCTGGCCGGTGCGTCTGGCGGTGTTGATCGGCTTGCTGCCGGGGCTGGTCGCCGTCGAGTTGTTGCTGCGCGCCGTGTTGTCGCTGTTCAGTCCCCGTCGTGAACAGCTTGAACCGACGTTGCTGGCGCGAAGCTTTGTCGCCGACATGTTGCGCTGGCCGCCGCAGCCCCTGCTCGCATTGCAGCACGAGTTGCACAACCGCTTCGGTATCGACCTGCGACAAATCTGGGCCTTCACTTACATGCGCCGGGCATTTTTGCCGGTGCTGGCGGTGGTGGCGATCGTGGGTTGGTCGCTCACTGGTATTCATGAAATACCCCTGCAAGGGCGGGGCATCTACGAGCGTTTCGGCAAACCGGTGGAAGTGTTCGGGCCTGGTTTGCACGCCGGTTTGCCGTGGCCGCTGGGTCGTGTGCTGAGCGTCGAGAACGGCGTAGTCCATGAGTTGGCCACCAGCGTGGGCGAAGCATCGGCCCCGGTCGCGGCCGAACCTGCCGAAGGCCCGGCACCAGCCATTGCCAATCGCTTGTGGGACGCCAGCCATGTGAATGACAAATCCCAGGTCATCGCCAGCAGCCGTGCCGACAAACAGAGCTTCCAGATCGTCAACATGGACGTGCGCTTCGTCTATCGCATCGGCCTGAGCGATCAGGCGGCGCTGGCCGCGACGTATAACAGCGCCGACGTGCCGACGCTGATTCGCAGCACCGCCAGCCGGATTCTGGTTCATGACTTCGCCTCAAGAACCCTTGACGGTTTACTCGGTGAAGACAGGGTAGGGCTCGCCGAAGACATCGGCCGCGCCGTGCAGGCGGACCTGCAAAAACTCGACAGCGGCGTGGAAATTCTCGCCACGGTGGTCGAAGCCATTCATCCTCCGGCAGGGGCGGCTAACGCCTATCACGGCGTGCAAGCGGCGCAGATTGGCGCCCAGGCATTGATCTCCCGCGAGCGCGGTGCAGCGGCGGAGGCGACCAACCAGGCGCAATTGCAGGCTAGCATCGCTCGCGATCAAGCCACGGCCAGTGCGCATGAAATCAACTCGAGCGCTCAGGCCGCCGACCTGAAATTTGCCGCCGAGCGAAAGGCGTACTCCAGCGCCGGCCAGGCTTTTGTACTGGAGCAATACCTCAGCCAACTGACCCAGGGTCTGGCTAACGCCAAGCTGCTGGTTCTCGATCATCGCCTGGGTGGCAGCAGCAATGCGCCGACCATCGACCTACGTACATTCACGCTGCCGGCTGACCCTGCGCCGCCGCGTAATACCGCTCAGCCAGGAGCCGCCCATTGAGCCAGTCGACGCCTACTCACGATCATCACGATCACGATCACGATGACCATACCGGCCACGATCACGGCCATGGCGGGCATCACCACGGTCATCACCATCACCACCATGGTGATCCGCACGAAGCTGGCCCTTTTCCGTGGCGGCGAATGGGCTGGGCGGCGCTGCTGGTGGCGTTTGCCATTGCGGCGGCGAGCCTGGTGCAAGTGCGCTCAGGGGAGGCCACGGTGATTACGCGCTTCGGCAATCCATCGCGGGTGTTGTTGGAACCGGGTCTTGGCTGGCGTTGGCCGGCGCCGTTCGAGGCGGCGATCCCGGTAGATCTGCGGCTGCGTACCACCTCTAGCGGTTTGCAAGATGTGGGCACGCGCGACGGTTTACGCATCATCGTGCAAGCCTACGTGGCCTGGCAGGTCCAGGGTGATCCGGACAACGTGCAACGCTTTATGCGCGCCGTACAGAATCAACCCGATGAAGCTGCGCGGCAGATTCGTACCTTTGTCGGCTCGGCGCTGGAAACCACAGCCAGCAGTTTCGATCTGGCCAACCTGGTGAACACCGACGCCAACCAAGTGCACATCGCTGATTTTGAAGCACAGCTGCGTCAGCAGATCGATCAGCAGTTACTCACCACCTATGGCGTGCGAGTGCTGCAAGTCGGTATCGAGCGTTTGACCCTGCCGTCGGTGACGCTCACCGCGACGGTCGATCGTATGCGCGCCGAGCGTGAAACAATCGCCACTGAACGCACAGCCATTGGCAAACGCGAAGCCGCACAAATCCGCTCCGCGGCCGAGCGTGATGCGCGAATCGTGCAAGCCGATGCGACGGTGAAAGCCGCTGACATCGAAGCCCAATCCCGCGTCGAAGCCGCGCAGATTTACGGCCGGGCCTACGCCGGCTCACCGCAGCTCTACAATTTGCTGCGCTCGCTCGACACTTTGGGCACCATCGTCGCACCGGGTACCAAACTGATTTTGCGCACCGATGCGGCGCCGTTCCGGGTGTTGGTTGATGGTCCACCGACGCTCGATAACAAGTCCGGGTCGCAGCCATGACTTTGGTTCCACGTGGAACAAATGAGTTGAGCAGCCCCTGGATTCAGGCCGGGCGCTTGGCTTTTCTAGCGCTTTACGCTGTGACCGTACTGGCTGCTTTGGCATGGGCATTTTCCAATGTGCGGCAGATCGATCCGCAGAATCGTGCGGTGGTGTTGCATTTCGGCGCACTGGATCGCATTCAAAATGCCGGTTTGCTGTTGGCGTGGCCGCGACCGTTTGAGCAGGTGATCTTGTTGCCGGCAGCGGACCGGGTGATCGAGCGTCGAGTGGAAAATCTGCTGCGCACCGATGCCGCGTTGCAGGCCGACCGTGTGGCGAGCTTCGCCACGCCTATCAGCGATGCGCTCGCCGGCTCCGGTTATCTGCTGACCGGTGACGCGGGGGTGGTGCAGCTGGATGTGCGGGTGTTCTATAAAGTCACTGAGCCCTATGCCTTCGTTCTTCAGGGTGAGCATGTATTGCCAGCTCTGGATCGATTGGTGACGCGCAGTGCTGTGGCACTCACCGCGGCGCGAGATCTGGACACCATTCTGGTGGCTCGACCGGAACTGATCGGCGCCGACAATCAGGCTGCCGAACGTCGCGAACGTCTACGCGGCGATTTGGTGCGGGGCATCAATCAACGCTTGGCCGAACTGACGGCGACCGGGCAGGGCTTGGGGGTCGAAGTGGCGCGGGTCGATGTGCAGTCGAGTCTGCCTGGCCCGGCCGTGAGCGCGTTCAATGCCGTGTTAACCGCCAGCCAACAAGCTGACAAGGCTGTGGCCAACGCGCGCACTGACGCGGAGAAACTGACTCAGTCCGCTAATGAACAAGCCGACCGCACGCTGCAAGTGGCTCACGCCCGGGCCAGCGAGCGCTTGGCCAAAGCCTCCGCTGACACCGCCACGGTGCTGAGTTTGGCCAAGGCGCAACAGCAGGGCACCGACCCGCAAATGCTGCTGCGTATTTACCGTGAACGGATGCCGAAAATTCTCGGGCAGGCCGGCTCGGTGACGACGGTCGATCCGAAAGACGATTCCCGCCTGATCATTCAGGGAGCTGCACAATGACTGCCCAAACCGCCGCCGCGCCGAGCATGTTGTCCTCGGCTGAACAACGTAGCGCCGCGCGTCAGTTGACCCTGGCCATGCTGGCGCTCGGGTTGCTTGCGCTCGGCCTGATCTGGCGCTGGTTGTCGCCGGAGCAGATCGGGGTCAGCCAATTGCTGCTGGGTTTTGCCTCCGTGCTGGTGGCCGTTCCGGTCATGCGCTCGGCGTGGTACAGCCTGCGTTATCCGAGCCTGCACGGGATCACCGATCAGTTGATCGCCCTGGCTATGCTCGGCGCCTGGGCCACTGGTGATCTGCTGACTGCGGCACTGCTGCCGATCATCATGATCTTCGGCCATGTGCTGGAAGAGCGCAGTGTGATCGGCTCACAGGAAGCGATTCATGCCCTCGGCAAACTGACGCGCAGCCATGCGCGCAAGATTCAGGCTGACGGCGTCGTCGTCGAAGTTGATAACGGCACACTCAAGGCCGGCGACCTCGTGGAGGTACGCGCCGGTGATCGCGTGCCGGCCGATGGTCGGGTGTTGTCCGGTCAGGCGAGCCTCGACACGGCATCGATCACCGGTGAGTCGGTGCCCATAGAGGCTGTTGTGGGCATGCCGGTGTTCGGCGGAGCGATCAACCTTGATGGCCTGTTGCGCATTGAAGTGACCCGCACCGGTCACGAGTCGACACTGGGTAAAGTCATCGCACTGATGCAAAACGCCGAACGTTCCAAGCCGCCGATCACCCGTTTGCTCGAACGCTACGCCGGCAGCTACATGGTGCTGGTGTTGTTGCTGGCCGCCGTGACCTGGTTCGTCACCAACGATGCCCAGGCGATGCTTGCGGTGTTGGTGGCTGCCTGTCCTTGCGCGCTGGTGTTGTCGGCACCGGCTACGGCGATTGCCGGGGTGGCGGTGGCGGCCCGGCATGGAATTCTGATTCGCAGCTCTGCGTTCCTCGAAGAGTTGGCTGACCTGACGTCGTTGGTGGTCGACAAGACCGGAACCCTGACGTTCGGCACCTTGCGCCTGCAATCGATCGACAGTCCGCTGGAGGACCGCAGTCACGTACTGAAACTCGCTGCCAGCCTTGGCTCTGCCAGCAGCCACCCGGTCAGCCGCGCGTTGGCCGGGTTGGTGACTCAGGAACATTTTCTGCTGCTCTCCGACATTCGCGAGCGTCAGGGGCTGGGTGTCGTGGCGATGACGGAGCAGGGCGAAGCGGCCCTCGGTCGTCCGGAGCTGTTCGCGCAATTGGGCATCGTCACCTCAGCTGTTCCCGAACACGATGGCCCGATTGCCGGGCTGGCCCTCGACGGTGAATTTCTCGCTTGGCTGTTGCTTGCCGACAGCGTCAAACCCGAGGCGCGGTTTGCCCTGAGCGAGTTGCGTGAACTGGGCTTGGGTCGGCAGTTATTGCTGACCGGAGATCGACAAAGCGTGGCTCATACGCTGGCCCGGGATGTGGGCATCAGCGATGTCGAAGCCCAGGCCTTGCCCGAGGACAAACTCAATCGGGTGTTGAAAGAAATCGGCAGCGGTTTCCGGCCGATGGTGGTGGGAGACGGCATCAATGATTCTCTGGCGCTCAAGGCCGGTGTGGTCGGCGTGGCCATGGGCGCGGGCGGCGCGGACATCGCGCTGGCCTCGGCCGATATCGTGCTGATCGGCAGCGACCTGCGTCGTCTCGGAACCTGTGTGCGCCTGAGTCGCCAATGCCGGCAGACTTTACAGGTGAACGTAATCATCGGTCTGGGCTGGACCCTGGCCATAGTCGCCTTCGCCGCATTCGGCTGGCTTGGCGTGGCGGGGGCGATGATTGCCGCACTGTTGCACAACTTGAGTACGTTATTGGTGCTCGGTAATGCCGGACGTTTGCTACGCTTTCAGGAACCCCTACTCAAGCTTAAGGATGAGGTGTGAGCGTCTACAACTTTTCAGAACTGTGTGCCGGATTTGTAGTCATCTAGGGTAAGGCGGTCATTTTCAACGATCGCCCGTTGGATGGTTTCAGTGTTGCAGGCAACACCGGGAATAGAAAAAGGCTATTAATTCGATAGCCTGCTATTTTTCAAGGATGGTCTACCCTCAGATTTGACGTCTGAAACAAGGGGGACTTTTCATGCTCGCGCAACTTCCACCGGCCTTACAGAATCTGCAGTTACCGCTTCGCTTGCGACTCTGGGACGGTCATGAGTTCAATCTGGGGCCGGCGCCCAGCGTCACCATTGTGGTCAAGGACCCGCACATGGTTGCCCAGTTCACCCATCCGAGCCTCGACGCGCTGGGGGCGGCGTTTGTCGAAGGCAAGCTGGAGCTGGAAGGCTCCATCAGCGAGGTGATTCGTGTCTGCGATGAATGGAGTCAGGCGCTGATCAACGAGGACGAAGATGAGCAACCAGTGCGCACGGTTCATGACAAAGAAACCGATGCCAAAGCCATCTCCTACCATTACGACCTTTCCAACGCGTTTTATCAATTGTGGCTCGACAGCGACATGGCGTATTCCTGCGCCTACTTCGAGACCGGCAGTGAAACCCTTGAGCAGGCTCAACAAGCCAAGTTTCGCCACCTGTGCCGCAAGTTGCGCTTGCAGCCAGGGGAGTATCTGCTGGATGTCGGTTGCGGCTGGGGCGGGTTGGCGCGGTATGCCGCGCGAGAGTTCGGCGCGAAGGTGTTCGGGATCACGCTCAGTCAGGAGCAATTGGCGTTGGCCCGTGAACGGGTGAAAGCTGAAGGCCTGGAAGACCAGGTCGAACTGCAATTGCTCGACTATCGCGATTTGCCTCAGGACGGGCGTTTCGACAAGGTGGTCAGCGTCGGCATGTTCGAACACGTTGGCCACGCCAACCTGGCCGAATACTGCAAAACCTTGTTCGGCGCGGTGAAAGAGGGCGGTCTGGTGATGAACCACGGGATCACCGCCAAACACACTGACGGTCGTCCGGTCGGGCGCGGTGCCGGTGATTTCATCGAGAAGTACGTGTTCCCCAACGGCGAGCTGCCGCACCTGTCGATGATCTCTGCCGAGATCAGCGAAGCGGGGCTGGAGATTGTCGACGTCGAGAGCCTGCGCCTGCACTACGCGCGGACCCTGGACCACTGGAGCGAACGTCTGGAGGACAATCTGGAAGCCGCCGCCAAACTGGTGCCGGATCAGGCACTACGGATCTGGCGGTTGTACCTGGCGGGGTGCGCCTATGCCTTCGCCAGAGGCTGGATCAACCTGCATCAAATCCTTGCGGTGAAAACCCATCCCGATGGCAGCCATGAACTGCCATGGACCCGCGACGACATCTACAACTAGAGAATCGGCGAAATAAGCCGGGCGATCCGCATGCCGACCTGTTGCAGGCGGTGGGTCTCCCGGCCTTCTTCTTTGGCGATTTCATGAGCCTGGGCGAAGTCGTTGTTGAGCATCTGTTCCACTTCGGCGGCAAACGCGCTATCGACGGTCAGCAACATCACTTCGAAATTCAACCGGAACGAGCGGTTGTCCATATTGGCGCTGCCAATGGCGCTGATTTCGCTGTCGATCAGCACTACTTTCTGATGCAGGAACCCGGGCTGGTAACGGAACACACGCACCCCGGCGCGTACCGCTTCGAAGGCGTACAGGCTGGAAGCGGCGTAGACGATCCGGTGATCCGGTCGCGACGGCAACAGAATCCGCACATCCACACCGCGCAGCCCCGCCAGTCGCAACGCAGCGAATACCGCTTCGTCGGGGATGAAGTAGGGGCTGGTAATCCACACTCGCTCCGTCGCTGCATGGATGGCTTCGACGAAGAACAGCGAACAGGTTTCGTAGGAATCCGCCGGGCCGCTGGCCAGTAATTGGCAGAGCACGCCGTCATCCGGATAAACGTCCGGCAGGATCAGTGGCGGCAGCGAACGGGCCGCCCAGAACCAGTCTTCGGCGAAGGATTCCTGCATGCTGGCCACCACCGGCCCACGTACTTGCACGTGGGTGTCGCGCCAGGGTGCCAGGGGTGGTTTCTCGCCCATGTACTCGTCGCCGACATTGAGCCCACCGACAAATCCGACAATCCCGTCGACGACTACGATCTTGCGGTGGTTGCGGAAATTGATCTGAAAGCGGTTGAGCCAGCCGCTGCGGGTGGCGAAGGCTTTGACCTCGATGCCGGCATCACGCAACGGCTGCACATACTCGTGGGGCAGGGAGTGGCTGCCGATACGGTCGTAGAGCAAATAAATCGCCACACCCTCGGCCGCTTTCTTCGTTAGCAAGGCGTGCAGGCGTTGGCCGAGGCGGTCATCGTGGATGATGAAGAACTGGATCAGTACCGCTTGCCGGGCGTTGCTGATGGCGTCGAAAATCGCATCGAACGTGGCCCGGCCGTCGATCAACAAGTGCACTTCGTTGTTCGCCAGACACGGCATGCGTCCCAGCTTCGGCATCGCCCGCAAAGATGCGTAAGCGCTGGAGGCGCGTGCAGCCAGTGCCTCTTCTACCCAGGGGCGCCAGTTCAGTTCGGAAATGGCCTTGCGCATTTCCTCGTTGGCTTGCCGCCTGGCCTTGATGTAACCATCGAAGGTGCTGCGACCGAAGACCAGATACGGGATCAGCGTGAGGTAGGGAATGAACAGCAGTGACAGAGCCCAGGCGATCGAGCCCTGAGCGGTCCGAACGGTCAACACGGCATGGATGGCGGCGATCAAGCCCAGCGTGTGCAACAGTGCGATCAGATAACCGAAAACATGCGGTCCGAAATAATCCATGGGGCAGCCTTGCTCCTTGAAGATTCAATGCTTAACAGACCATGTTCCGGGCAGAATGTCGCTATTTAATTGGCCCATGAACCGAAGCCCGAAGCCGACGTCTAACGGCCACTAATGATCAGGAGTTACTCGATGAATGTTCGTCTGCTGGGCTTGGCCGTAGCGTTTGGTTTGGCACTTCCTGTGGCCGCTCAGGCACAGATGCTGCAACCGGGTTTATGGGAATTGACCTCAAGTAACATGAAGGTCGATGACCAGAACATGCCCGATCTGCAATTGATCCTCGGCCAGATACAAAGCCAGATGACCCCTGCACAGCGCGCGCAGCTGGAAAAGCAGGGCATCACCATGGGCGGCAAAGGGATTCGGGCGTGCCTGACGCCTGAACAGGTGAAGAGCGACAATATACCGCTGACGGACCCGCAATCGGGCTGCAAGCAGGAAATCACCGAGCGTACTGGTAATCAGTGGAAATTCCGTTTCAGTTGTCCGAAAGCGCAAGGCAGCGGAGTGGCCACTTTTATGAGCGATCGTGAGTTCACCACCAAGGTCAACGGCACTTTCAATGCCACTGGCATTCAGCAGAAGGGTAGCCTCGATACTCGCGCTGTGTGGTTGGGCCAGGATTGCGGCACAGTGAAGCCAAGAGCCTAAAAGCTTCGCGGGCAAGCCTCGCTCCCACAAGGTCTACACGATCCCTGTGGGAGCGGGCTTGCCCGCGAAGGCGTCCGCTCAGGCACCTCCAGTCTTGGGCGGATTCAACAAATCACACACCGCCTCAATTCCTTTCTCCCCGAAATCCTCCCCGCTGCCACTGCGCACGCTGACAAACCCACCGTCCTTTTCCTTTTCTCCGACCACCAACAGATACGGCACGTTCTGGCGGTGCTGGCGAATCTTGCGGCTGATTTTCTCGTTGCGCAGGTCCGAATTGGCGCGCAGTCCGCGGCGGCGCAGCGCTTCGGTCACCGAGTGCGCATAATCACTCTGACGCTCATCGATATTCACGACCACGACCTGGGGCGGTGCTCGCCAGGTATCCAGTTCCTGTTGGCAGGACCAGCAGGTGCCGTAGATTCGTTGCTGCAACCTGCCGCTGATGTGCTCCAGGGCGAAGGCCTGTAATACCTTGGTGGTGGGAACATGTGGGCTTGCCGCGAAACCCTCGAAGTCCCCTAGGCGATACAGCGACAACCTTTCGCGAGTCGTCGCCTGATAGGTCAGTTCCTGCCGTCGGATCGAATGGTTGGTCGCCGCCAGTGCACGCATGCGTGCTTCAATCACTGGCAGCGCGGCCAGGGTTAAAGATCGCTGGAAAGCAAACTCATAAAAGAAACCGTCACCCAGCGCCGATCCGGCCCGCAACTGCGCATTTGGATGCAGCTGTTTGACGGCCATGGCCAGCATCAGCGCGCAGGAGCGGCGAAGGATCTCCAGACCGTCGGGTTCCTGGGGTGTGACGATACTGACCCGGGCATCGCACTCGATCAGGAATCCACAGTCCACCAGCACACCGTCCACCCGACCCGCGACCGCTGCGTTAGCCAGGCCGAGGCTGATGCTCGCGGCAACTTCATACACAGACAGCGGCTGGTCGTATTCACGCAAGGAGCCATCGGGCAGGGTGATGTGGATCATGTCGGTGTTCTCGAAGTCTTCCAGACGTGCGTTAGCGCATGAACCGCAGGGGTAAACCCTGGCAGCTGTCATGTAGACGATTGGCGTGCCAGGCAATTTGCCCCGATACGACGGTGGTGCTGACGCTGTGGCGAAAGCGATGCCGGGCGAAGGGCGTCCAGCCACATTGCGAAAGGATGGGTTGCCGGGAAACGGCCACGCCATCGGGCTCGGGTTTGATCAACACCAAGTCGGCCCAATACCCTTCGCGCAGGTAGCCGCGGTCGGGGATGGCAAACAGATCGGCGACCCGGTGACTGGTTTTGGCCACAAGTGTGGTGATCGGCACGATCCCATCGGCCACCAGTTCCAGCAGCGCGGGCAGGGCGTGTTGCACCAACGGCAAACCGGACGGCGCCTGACTGTAGGGGCGCTGTTTTTCCGCCCAGGTGTGAGGCGCGTGATCGCTACCGATCACGTCCAGTCGATTGCCCGACAGTGCTTTGCGCAAGGCATCGCGGTCGGCCTGGGTCTTGATCGCCGGGTTGCATTTGATCAGGTTGCCGAGGCTCGGGTAGTCGCGTTCGTCGAACAGCAAGTGGTGCAGACAAACCTCGGCGGTGATGTGTTTCTGGGCCAGTGGCTTGTCTTCGAACAGTGCCAACTCACGGGCTGTGGTCAAGTGTAGAACGTGCAGTCGGGTGCCATGTTGCCTGGCCAGATCAACGGCCATCGAGGAGGAGCGAAAGCATGCTTCGGCGTTGCGGATCAGCGGGTGAGCAGCGGGCGGAAGGCGATCGCCGAACAGTTCCCGCAGGTTCGCTGTGTTGATCTCAATGCTGGGGGTGTGTTCGCAGTGGGCCAGCAAAAGGGTCGGCACCTCGGCGAAGAGCCGTTCAAGAATCCGTGGATCGTCCACCAGCATGTTGCCCGTGGAGGCGCCCATGAACACTTTGACCCCGGCCACCTCGCAAGGATTGAGCGCGGCGACGGTATTGAGATTGTCGTTGCTCACGCCGAAATGAAAGCCGTAGTTGGCGACTGAATGAATGGCCGCTCGGCGCTTCTTGTCGGCCAACGCGGCGAGGGTCAGGGTGGCAGGAGAGGTGTTGGGCATGTCCATGAAGCTGGTGATGCCGCCAGCCACCGCCGCCCGCGATTCGGTATGGAAGCTGCCCTTGTCCGGGGCTCCGGGATCGCGGAAATGCACCTGGTCATCGATCATGCCCGGCAGTAGCCATTGACCGTTGGCATCGATTTCCACGGCGGCTTTTTCGCCTTCGATGCTGCTGGCGATTTTGACGATGCGACCATGGCTTACCAGCAAATCGCCGTCAAATTCACGACCTTCATTCACCAGCAGGGCGTTGCGAATCAACACGCTGCTCATGGTCAGAACTCGTTCTGCTGGGCTTTGTAGCCCCGCACCAAATCGACGTTGGTGCGTGCCACGTCTTCGGAAAACTCCGAGGCGCTGACGCTGACGGGTGGGAACTGCGACAGGTCGGTGTTGGGGCCGATGCGTGTGGTGGAGGGCACGTAGAAGGCTTCAGGCAAGTCTCGACCGTCGACCACCGAGTTGTGCCGCACCACGCAACCGTCGCCCACCGCGCAGTTGAACAGCACGCTGTTGAAACCGATGAACACGCGATTGCCGACGGTGCAGGGGCCATGAACGATGGAGCGGTGGGCGATGGAACTGAACTCGCCGATGGTCACCGCCGCGCCGGACTTGGAATGGATCACCACACCGTCCTGGATATTCGAGTTGGCGCCGATGGTGATCGCTTCCATCTCGCCCGAGTCGTCCACTTCATCGGCGCGAATCACCGCGTAGGGACCGACGAAGACATTCTCGCCGATCACTACTTTGCCGCAGATGATTGCGGTTTTATCCACGTACGCCGACTCTGCAATCGACGGCAGATCGCCTGAGGGATTCTTGCGGATCATGGCTTGCTCAACGCCTCGTACAAGGTGTTGAGGTTGTATTCGAACAGCCCGGTGAAGGTGCTGGCCGGACCGGTTGCCGCAAGCGCGTCGGAGTACAGCGTGCCGCCGATATGCGCGCCGCTTTCTTCAGCGATTTGCTTGAGCAAGCGTGCGTCCTTGATGTTTTCCATGAACACCGCTTTGACTTTGGCCTGACGGATCTGCGTGATCAGCGCAGCGACTTCGGTGGCCGATGGTTCGCGCTCGGTGGACAGACCTTGAGGCGCCAAGAAGTCGATGCCGTAAGCCTGACCGAGATAGCCGAAGGCGTCGTGGGAGGTCACGATTTTGCGATTACCTGGCGGCAGCGAACCGAGCTTGGCTTTGGCCTCGGCGAGCAGGGCGTAGATCTTTTTCAGATAGGCCTGGCTGTTGTGCTCGTAGGCGGTTTTGTTGGCAGGGTCGGCGGCGATCAGCGCTTTGGTGATGTTGCTGATGTACAACTCGGTGTTGGCCAGATTGTGCCAGGCGTGCGGGTCCGGGATGGTTTCGCCGTCTTCATCCAGCGAGCGCGGGATGACTCCGTGGCTGGCGCTGATGACCGGGGCTTTGGTCTCGGTGCTGGTCACCAGACGGTCCAGCCATGGCTCGAAACCCAGCCCGTTCTTGATGATCAGCCTGGCATTGAGCAGTGCCTTTGCATCGTCCGGCGTCGGCTCGTAGGTGTGGGCATCGGCGTCCGGGCCGACCATATTGGTGATCTGAATATGGTCGCCGCCGACCTGGTGGGTCATGTCGGCGAGGATGCTGAAGCTGGTGACCACCCGGAGTTTTTCCGCGGCAGACAGCGACATCGACAGCAACAGGCTGAACAGCACGAGTAAAGCGCGCATCGGATAACACCTCATTGGGATGTGAGCAAAGGCGGGCGGCGCAGCAAACCGTGCACCGGACCGAACACCACGGACAGCAGATACCAACCGCCAGCCACCAGCACGATCGCGGGGCCGCTGGGCAGCGAGTAGTAGAACGACAGCAATAGTCCGAGCCAGACCGAGAGGCAGCCGAGCAGCGCGGCGATGGCGATCAGCACCGGCAAACGGCGACTCCAGAAGCGGGAAGCCGCGGCCGGCAGCATCATCAAACCGACCACCATCAACGCGCCGATAGCTTGGAAACCGATCACCAGGTTCAGCACCACCAGCGTCAGAAATACCCCGTGAGCCAGTGGCCCGAGGCGGCTGACGGTTTGCAGAAAGAGCGGATCGAGGGTGTCCAGCAACAGGGGTTTGTAGATGAGGGTCATGGCGATCAGGCTGAAGCCAGAGACCCAGAGCATGCCGGTCAAGGTCGGGCCATCGACCGCCAGCGCCGAGCCGAACAACAGGTGCAGCAAGTCCAGCCGCTTGCCGGCGATGCCGAGGATCAACACGCCGCCGGCCAGCGATATCGGGTAGATCGCGGCCAGGCTCGCGTCTTCCCGCAAGCCGGTGCGGCGGGTAATCCAGGCAGCCAGTCCGGCCATGCTCAGGCCGGCACCGAGGCCGCCGACGGTCAGCGCAGGCAGGCTCAATCCGGCGAACCAGAAGCCCAGTGCGGCGCCGGGCAAGATGCCGTGAGCCACCGCGTCGCCGATCAGGCTCATGCGCCGCAGGATCAGAAACACCCCAAGCGGTGCCGTGCTGCACGCCAGAACAAGGCCACCAAGCAGTGCCCGGCGCATGAACACGAATTCGTGAAACGGTTGCCAAAGTTGAGCAGCAGCGATCATCAAGCCACCCGCGTCTGAGGTTGTTGGCGAATCAGCTCGGTACTGGAACCGAGGACGCAGCCGCTGCTTTTGATCAGTAGCGCTTGTGGAATGTGTTGGCGCACGGCGGCCAGGTCGTGACACACCACGACCTGAGTTCGGCCTTCGGTATGCCAGGCGTGGATGTGTTTCCAGAGCAGCGCCTGGCCGAGTTCGTCGAGTGCGGCGTGGGGTTCGTCGAGCAGCAGCAAGGGCGCTTCGGCGAGGCTCAGTCGGGCGAGCAGGGCACGCTGCAATTCGCCTCCGGAAAGGGCCATCAACGGGCGATGCTCCAGACCGGTCAGGCACCAGTCTTCCAGCACAGACTTGAGGCGTTGGCTGCGTATCTCTGGCGCTTGTTTGTTGCCCCAGAAACCAGCAGCCACTAACTCTTGCAGACTGATAGGGAATTGTCGGTCCAGGTGTTGTTGCTGAGGCAGGAACGAAAGGCCGCCTTTGCGTGGAACATCAATGATGACTTTGCCGGCCAATGGCTTCTGCAGACCGGCGATGACTTTCAGCAGACTGCTTTTACCCGAACCGTTGGCCCCGATGACAGCGGTCAGGCTGCCTATGGGTAATTCGAAATCAATCGGTGGAGTGAGCGGCTGACCGGGTGCGCCCCAGCGCAAGGCTTGGCATCGGATCATGCGGCCTCCCAGTTCCAGCGGCTTTCGGCGACGGCATCGTGGGCGTGAAGGCTCTCGGCGTGGACAACTCGCACGTGAAAGGCGTTGATGCCGGGGGAGCGTTTCAGTGCCAGGTTCAGGCGTCGCGCGGCGTCTTCGCAGAACATCAGGTTCTGACCGTTGGCGAGGGCGAAAGCTTGTTCGTCGGCGCGTTTCACGGCGGTTTGCACAGCAGTACCGAGGGCTGCTTCCGCGTCGTTGATCGCGGCGATCAGCGGCAAGTCATCCAGATAGTCATCCAGACGCAGCCGCAATTGCGCGTTGCTGCGTTGGCTATGCGGCGTCGCGATGATGCCTTTCGTGGAACCGAGCCAAGCCAGAACGTCGGCGTGTTGCAATGGTTGATTGGCGAAGTCGTCAACGAATTGTTGCTGAATCAACTGTCTCGCAAGGGCTGCTGAGCACGGGCAGGTTGAGGAATAAGGCACGTCGATTTTTAGTTCCACGTGGAACATCGCGTTTTTCAAACTGGCTTCGACGCTTACCGGATAAGTTTTCCAGCCGGCCAAGGGACTGACGAGCGCGGGTCTTTTGAGCAGTAGATCGGTATGAATTTTTAGGTAAGCGTTGTGGGATAGTCCTTCATGAGTCTCGAGAAAACTCCGCAAGACCCCCCGCAACAACGCGGGTGAAAGGTTCTCCTGCTCAAGCATTTCCAGCGCCAGATACAGCCGCGACATATGAATGCCACGAGCCTCTCCATCGTCGAGGCTAACGCCCGCATCGGCCTTTGCGCTCAGTCGCTGGCCATCGAATAAAACAGGAAGAGCAATGCCGCACATGCCCACCCAATCGAGTGGCAGGGCTTGGCGTGAGGCCTGCGCGGCGATATCCGGCAGAGTCAGCGCATTCATGAGCAGGTCCATCGTGGGAGTTGATTTGGCATGTTATATTATAACAATCAAATCGACGATGCCTTTTTCGTGAACGAGCTTTCATCATGCACAGACGTCACTTGCTCAACCTGATTCTGGCCAGCGCGGCCTTCGCGTTACCTTTTGGTGTGTCGGCCACGCAAATTCGCAATGCACGACTGTGGCGCTCGGACGATAAGCTGCGACTGGTGTTCGATCTGAGCGGGCCGGTGCAATACAAAACCTTTTCCCTGAGTGCTCCGGAGCGGCTGATCATCGACCTGAGTGGCGCCAATCTCAGTGGCGATTTCAGTCAGTTGGCGCTCGACAATTCGGTGATTCGCGCGATCCGTTCCGGGCATTTCGGTCAGGGCGACACGCGGATCGTCCTTGACCTCAGCGGCCCGGTGCAGCTCAACAGTTTCCTGTTGCCGCCACAGGACGGACAGGGGCACCGATTGGTGCTCGATCTGAAGACCACTGCACCGCTACAGATCGCGGCGACGCCGTCGGAAAAACGTGAACCCGTCACCGACAAGACTCACCCCAAGCGCGACATCATCGTGGTGGTCGACCCTGGTCACGGTGGTAAAGATCCGGGCGCAGTCGGCGCTAAAGGCGAGCGGGAAAAAGACGTGGTGCTATCGATCGCCCAATTGTTGGCCAAGCGGCTGAAGCGCGAAAAAGGCTTCGACGTGAAACTGGTGCGCAACGACGACTTCTTCGTCCCGCTGCGCAAGCGCGTAGAGATCGCCCGCAAGCACAAGGCCGACATGTTCATCTCGGTCCATGCGGACGCAGCGCCGCGTCTCACCGCTTCAGGTGCTTCGGTGTACTGCCTGTCCGAAGGCGGCGCGACTTCGGCCACGGCGCGCTTCATGGCGCAACGGGAGAACGGTGCGGACCTGTTGGGGGCCACCAGCCTGCTCAATCTCAAGGACAAGGACCCGATGCTCGCCGGGGTGATTCTCGACATGTCGATGAACGCCACCATCGCCGCCAGTTTGCAGCTGGGCAGCACGGTGCTCGGCAGTCTGGCGGGCATCACCACGCTGCATCAGAAGCGTGTCGAGCAGGCGGGATTTGCGGTGTTGAAGTCGCCGGATGTGCCGTCGATTCTGGTGGAAACCGGCTTCATCTCGAATGCCCGCGACAGCCAGCGACTGGTGACTGCCCGCCATCAGCAAGCCGTGGCGGATGGTTTGTTCGAAGGTTTGCAGCGCTATTTTCAGAAGAACCCACCGATGAACAGCTACATCGCCTGGCAGCAGGAACAGAAAAAGGCGCAGGCCTAGCAGCCGGTCATCCGGCTACACGTGAACTTGCCGCTGCTGCCCCCAGAGCTGGAAAACCGATTGATGGTTGTCCAGCCAACCCGGCGGTTGTAGCCGACCCAGGCTTCGCCATCGGACGCGATGCCGGTAAAGAACGTCAGTTGCCCATACCGGCTATTGGTCTGCACCCAATAGCGATTACCGGCCACTTCAAAGCCTCGCAAGTAGATCGTGCTACCGACGGTGTTAACGCTGTAGGCATTGCCGTCGGCATCCACGCAAGCCAGCAGATTGGCGCTACGGGTGCATTTGGCCAGGCTGGGGATCTGTCCCCAGGCATCGACCGCAATCAGCAGCGAAAGGCTCAACAGCGAGAATCTCAGAGCGTTTCCCATGGTATTTCTCAAGGGGCGGACGGGTTAAAGCATCGTGTTCTTTGTCGCGGTGAGCAAGAGGGGAGTGGCTTGATTGTCTTGTTATACTATAACATAAATTAAGCCCGACATTGCGACCGGGCATCCCTGTGAGGAATACCTGATGCCCAATCGTCTCCCCGTGACCGTCCTGTCGGGCTTTCTCGGCGCCGGAAAAAGTACACTACTTAATTACGTACTACGTAATCGCGATAATCTGCGGGTCGCGGTGATCGTCAACGACATGAGCGAGATCAATATCGATGGCAGCGAAGTTCAACGCGATGTCAGCCTGAACCGTGCCGAAGAAAAACTCGTGGAAATGAGCAACGGCTGCATTTGCTGCACCTTGCGGGAAGATTTGCTCGAAGAAGTCAGCAAACTCGCCAAGGATGGTCGTTTTGATTACCTGCTGATCGAGTCCACCGGCATTTCCGAGCCGCTGCCCGTGGCGGAAACCTTCACGTTTCGCGATGAAGAAGGGCAGAGTCTGGCCGATATTGCACGGCTCGACACCATGGTCACTGTCGTCGACGGCATGAACTTCCTGCTCGACTACCAGGCCGCTGAAAGCCTCGCTTCCCGTGGTGAAACCCTGGGCGAGGAGGACGAACGCTCGATCACTGACCTGTTGATCGAGCAGATCGAATTCGCCGACGTGATCCTGATCAGCAAGATCGATTTGATCAGCCGCCGCGAGCGCCAGGAGTTGATCGCGATCCTCGAACGGCTCAATGCCCAGGCCGAAATCATTCCGATGGTCATGGGTGAAGTACCGCTCAAGAAAATCCTCGACACCGGGCGCTTCGACTTCGAAAAAGCCGCTCAGGCGCCAGGATGGTTAAAGGAGCTGCGCGGTGAGCACGTGCCGGAAACCGAGGAGTACGGCATTGCCTCCACGGCCTATCGGGCGCGGCGACCGTTTCATCCGCAGCGCTTTTTCAGTTTCATCGACCGCCCGTGGGTGAACGGCAGACTGCTGCGTTCCAAGGGCTTTTTCTGGCTGGCCAGTAAACACATGGACGCCGGCAGCTGGTCCCAGGCCGGCGGTTTGATGCGTCACGGGTTTGCCGGGCGCTGGTGGAGTTTCGTGCCGAAAAACCAGTGGCCGCAAGACGAAGAAAGCACCGCCGGGATCATGGAAAACTGGACGGCCACCACCGGCGATTGCCGCCAGGAACTGGTGTTTATCGGCCAGAACATCGACTTCGCGCAACTCACCGCCGAACTCGATAACTGCCTGCTGACAGATGACGAAATGGCTTTGGGCGTCGAGGGCTGGCGGTTGTTGCCCGACCCGTTCGGTCCCTGGCACGAAGAGGTGGCGGCTTGATGTTGGCGCCCAGCCTGACCCTTGACTGGCTGAGCTAGTGGCTCAAGGTTTGAGCCAGATTCCCTGGCTCTGGGCTTCGCAAAACGGCTTCAAATACGCCGCATCGGTGGCCACGCCGTAATAGTGAATATCCTGGCGGTAAGGCATATTGGCGACTTGAGCATTGCTGCACACCCCGAACGCGCCGGTGGGGCATTGGTCGACGTATTGCACCTCGACCTTCTGCCCGGGCAGATTCGGCTGGCAGAAACCGTCGGCGAACAGTTTTTCCGGGATGTTGCGGTTCTGCTGGCAGACTTTCACGTCGAGCCGCGCAGCCGTACTGTGCACCACGCAGGCCTGGGCCAGCGCTTCACCCGACGTGAGTGCCAGAAGCAACGACCATCCCATCAACCGCATTCTTTACCTCCTCAGAAAACCTCGACCATGTTGCAGAACATTCCCACCCACGTCATTGCAGGCCCGCTGGGTGCCGGCAAGACCAGCCTGATCAAGCACCTGCTGGCGCAACGGCCGGCCGGTGAGCGCTGGGCGGTGCTGATCAACGAG
Source organism: Pseudomonas sp. GGS8 (assembly GCF_024168645.1). Classification (NCBI taxonomy): domain Bacteria; kingdom Pseudomonadati; phylum Pseudomonadota; class Gammaproteobacteria; order Pseudomonadales; family Pseudomonadaceae; genus Pseudomonas; species Pseudomonas sp. GGS8. Next base: position 1,930,280 of record NZ_JALJWF010000001.1, read on the forward strand.
TTCGGCCAGATCGGTCTGGATGCCGCGCTGTTGACCCAGGACGCCGATGGTATCGCACTGGGGGAAGTGGCCGGGGGCTGTTTGTGTTGCGTCAATGGTGCGCCGTTTCAGATTGGCCTCGGGCGGTTGCTGCGCAAGGCACGACCGCATCGACTGTTCATCGAGCCCTCCGGGCTGGGGCATCCGGCGCAGTTGCTTAGGCAATTGAGCGAGGCGCCGTGGCAAGGCGTCCTGGCGGTGCAGCCCTGTGTGCTGGTGTTGGACGCTCAGGCGCTCGCGGCCGGAAAACCGCTACCTGCGGCGCAACAGCAAGCCTTGGACAGTGCCGGGTTGCTGTTGCTGAACAAGGCGGAAAGCCTCGACGACAGTGATCGCCAGCGAGTTGTCGCACAGTTGCCGTCGCGTCCTTTGTACTGGACGCAGCAGGCTGTCTTGCCGCTGAGCGAGTTACCGGGCCTCAAGGCTCAGGCTGTCGCGGGTGTGGATAACCTCAACGTGCCCAAGGGATTGGCGCAGATACCGGCCATCTGGACTGACCCCGCGCAGCCGATTTGCTTGAGTCAGGCGCAAGAGGGTGGCTGGAGCATCGGCTGGCGCTGGCATCCGAGTCAGACGTTCGATGCCGTGCTTGTTGGAAAGTGGCTTGAGAGCCTTGAGTGGTTGCGGGCGAAGCTGGTTATCCACAGTGTCGAGGGTTGGGTGTCGGCCAACGCGCTGGATAACTCGTTACTGGATTGGCAGCCCAGCGAATGGCGACGGGATTCGCGCATCGAGCTGATTTTCAGTGAGCCGCAGGCTGTCCGAGAGTTGCAGGAAGGTTTGGCGGGGTGCCGCGAGCAGGCCAATTAGAGAGTTTTTGTGCAGTTTTTGAAGGCCTCATCGCGGGCAAACTGAACTGGCCTAATGATTTTGGACACTTCAATCGGGCGCTATGATGGCGCCCAAATCTGAGGTGTTTGGATATGCGTAAATCTTATTCCAGTGAATTCAAGCTCAAGGCCGCCAGCATGGTGCTGGACGAGGGCCAGTCAGTTCCCGAAGTCTGTGCCAGTCTGGATATTGGCCCTACCGCCTTGCGCCGTTGGGTCGACCAGGTTCGCAAAGAGCGCTTGGGTTCGACCCCGGAGGGGGCTAAGGCAATTACCGCCGATCAGCGAGAGATTCAGCAGCTCAAAGCGTTGCTCAGGCAAAAAGACCTGGACATTGAAATCCTAAAAAAGGCCAGTGCTCTCCTGCTTTTGGACTCCAAAGATCATTCTCGTTGATCAATGAGCTGGACGAGCAGTACGGCGTTAACAATTGCTGTCGGGCGTTTGGAGTCAACCGCAGCAGCTTTTACGCCTGGCGTCAGCGCCAAGGCAAGGTGAAGCCTGAGCGGGAGAAACTCAAAGCCGTGCTGGTCGAGCATCACAAGGAGTCCAGAGCGTCCGCAGGCTCTCGCACCCTTTCCAAGGAGCTGCAAGCCAAGGGGCATCGTGTCGGGCGACATATGGCTCGCAGTTTGATGCGTGAAGCCGGGGTTGCCAGTCATCAGCGGCGGCGGCACAAGTACAAATCTTCCGGCGTGGAAGCGCTGGTGGCGCCGCATGTACTCAAGCGCAAGTTTGATGTCACGGCGATCAACCAGGTGTGGTGTGGCGATGTGACGTACATCAAGGTTGGCAAGCGCTGGATGTATTTCGCGGTGGTGCTGGATCTGTTTGCTCGCCGGATCGTGGGGTGGTCGTTTTCAATGATTTCCGATGCCACGTTGACCTGCGAAGCGTTGCGGATGGCGGTCCAATTGCGAGGCCGTCCAAAAGAGGTGCTGTTTCACTCTGATCAAGGCTGCCAATACACCAGCCACAAATTCAGGAATGAGATGCGCAAGCATGGACTCCTGCACAGCATGAGTCGTAAAGGTGAGTGCTGGGACAATGCCCCGATGGAGCGTTTCTTTGGGAGCCTGAAGTCAGAGTGGGTGCCAGAAGATGGCTACAGCTCGGAGCATGAAGCCCGCGTGGATGTGCAGCGTTATGTGATGCGATACAACAACGTCAGGCTCCATAGCTACAACGATTACCGGTCGCCGGTAGCTATGGAGAAACTGGCGGCGTGAAAACCTTAACTGGTGTCCAGAATTACTTGACCAGTTCAAACCCGCTCCCACAGGTACAGTGTGAGCCTTGTGGGGGCGGGCTTGCCCGCGATTGCTTTAACTGATGTACGCCAAACTCAAGGTCGCCACTTGGTGTGCTCTTGCCGCCACTGGCTCAACTCAATCACCTCGGCGCTGGGTTTTGCGACGTCGACCACCGGCGGAGTGTCGTCGAACGGCATCGGGTAGGGCGCGAGCTCGATCTGTGCGCTATGGGCACCGAACTGAGTGATGGTGCCGGTGTGGCGGGTTTCGCCGGTCACGGTGAACTCGAAGTTATACACACGGGCCAGGCGCCGACGGCCGTTAGCGTCTTTAATGAAAGCGATCTTTTTCAAGGCCACGTTGCCGTCCAGCAACTCGATCCGCAGCTTGGCACAATGCTGCTGAACCCGCTCCAGCGCGCGTTCACGCATGCCGTGGTTGTGCCACAGCCACGCACCACCGGTGGCGAGCAGCATAAACACGAAGATATTTCCGAGGGTCAGCATCAGCAGGGTGCTCCAACAAGATAGTGTCAGCTTAACTGCGTCGCCGGTCTGTCGTACAGGCTGCGTTTAGTCGCATACTGCGCGGCTCGAATTTCAATCGGTTTACGGAAAACTCACCGCATGAAACGTACGCCCCATCTGCTCGCCATCCAGTCCCACGTGGTGTTCGGCCATGCTGGCAACAGCGCCGCGGTATTCCCGATGCAGCGGGCCGGGGTAAACGTCTGGCCACTCAATACCGTGCAGTTCTCCAACCACACACAGTATGGTCAGTGGGCCGGGGAAGTGCTGGCCCCGCATCAGATTCCGGAATTGGTGGAAGGCATCGCGGCGATTGGCGAACTGGGCAACTGCGATGCCGTGTTGTCCGGCTACCTCGGCAGCGCGGCCCAGGGTCGGGCGATTCTGGCGGGGGTGGAGCGAATCAAATCGATCAACCCGAAAGCCTTATACCTCTGCGATCCGGTGATGGGCCATCCGGAGAAGGGCTGCAGCGTTCCAGCCGAAGTCAGCGATTTCCTGCTCGAAGAGGCTGCGGCGATGGCCGATTTCATGTGCCCGAATCAGTTGGAGCTGAACAGCTTCTCGGGGCGCAAGGCGCAGTCACTGTTCGATTGCCTGGCCATGGCGAGGGCGCTGCTGGCGCGCGGTCCGAAGGCGGTACTGGTCAAGCATCTCGACTATCCCGGCAAACTGGCGGATGGCTTCGAGATGTTGCTGGTGACCGCTGAAGGCAGCTGGCACTTGCGTCGGCCGTTGCTGGCGTTTCCGCGTCAGCCGGTGGGCGTTGGGGATCTGACTTCCGGGTTGTTCCTGGCGCGCGTGCTGCTGGGTGACAGTCTGGTGAGCGCCTTCGAATTCACCGCGGCGGCAGTGCACGAAGTGCTGCTGGAAACTCAGGCTTGCGCCAGCTATGAGCTGGAACTGGTGCGGGCGCAGGACCGGATCGCCCATCCCCGGGTGCGGTTCGAGGCGACCGCGATCAGTCTTTAAAAGCTTCGCGGGCAAGCCTCGCTCCTGCACAGGGATGGCGTATTACCCGTAGGAGCGAGGCTTGCCCGCGAAAGCGATCTAAAGACCGAACACGTCAGGCGTCGCCCTTGATTTCCTGATAGCGCTTTTCCAGTTCCTGACGAATCTGCCGACGCTGCTGGGCCTGCATGTACCGACGCTTGTCTTCGCTGTGCTGCGGTTGCAGCGGCGGGACGGCGGCCGGTTTGCGCTGGTCATCCACCGCGACCATGGTGAAGAAGCAGCTGTTGGTGTGGCGCACCGAGCGTTCGCGAATGTTCTCGGTCACGACCTTGATGCCCACCTCCATCGAGGTATTGCCGGTGTAGTTGACCGAGGCCAGAAAGGTCACCAGCTCACCGACGTGAATCGGCTCGCGGAAGATCACCTGATCTACCGACAAGGTCACTACGTAACGGCCGGCATACCGGCTGGCGCAAGCGTAGGCCACTTCATCGAGGTATTTGAGCAGGGTGCCACCGTGGACATTGCCAGAGAAGTTGGCCATGTCGGGGGTCATCAATACCGTCATCGACAGCTGGGCGTTTCCGGGTTCCATAACGTACTCACGGGTTCAAGGCAGGGTTTCGGGGTACACCTCTGTGGGTGCTTGTCGGTGTTTTTCAAACCAACAGTTATCGGGACGCCGGGCGGAGAGGCGCCGTCACGCCCGAAGCGATCTGTTTCCATATATTGCACCGTCTTTGCGCCGGAAGTCGCGGTGTTACCCTTCAAAAGCCACCCCCCAAGGAGCCACACGCCATGCATGCCATCAGTTTCATTCAGGATCTGGCAGTGATCATGTTGATCGCGGGTGTGGTGACCGTGCTCTTTCACCGTCTCAAACAACCGGTGGTGCTTGGCTACATCGTCGCCGGTTTCATCATCGGCCCGCACACGCCGCCGTTCGGCCTGATCCACGACGAAGAAACCATCAAGACCCTCGCCGAGCTCGGGGTGATTTTCCTGATGTTCTGCCTGGGGCTGGAGTTCAGCCTGCGCAAGCTGTTCAACGTCGGCGCCACGGCATTTATCGCGGCCTTCCTGGAAATCGTCCTGATGATCTGGATCGGCTACGAAAT